>NZ_JBIWFD010000019.1:0-1052 GCF_044762875.1 Peribacillus sp. NPDC096379 | reverse complement strand
TTTACATTAGGGAACCTCTCATCTCCCAAGTTGACACTTCCCTAGAGAACGTTGCGAAAGCAACGTTCTTTTTATTTTCTCTTTTATAACTTTTAATTACAAAAAAATCCTTGTTGAACTAATGGGTAGCTTTAGTGAAAGAGGAAGGTGCATAAAACACCCCTTTTTTATGAAGCTATCAGGCTTCTTCAGAAGCCAAAAATGTGGATTCATCAACCATGTATAAACGATAAATATAACCCCCTTGAGCACCAAGGGGGTTATATTTCGGAAGTTCCGAAAATTCACTTTATGTAAACTAGATTTGTATAGAGTATTCATGTGATCCTTTGAGACCTTGTTAAACTAAAGGGTCAGATTGTAGAAAACCAATTTTCAAGCCATTTGGATATTTATGTTAAAATATAGTATGGAGACTGTGAAAGTTTGTACTTAAACTAACGAGGCGGTCATATTTAAAAATTGATAATAAAATAACAAAAAGGAGATGAGTCAAATGATGATTTTAGGGCCTTTTCTGATGGCTATTGTGCCAGGAATAATCATATTGTTACTTACGTGGTGGTTCAATAAAATAAACCTTTCCCTATCCTTGAGGATTGTACCAGGAATCTTAACAGTTATAGCTGCTATTATTTTGTTTTATATTGGTTTTATAAAGATTAGAGGGTTCGAAGGGGCAAGTTATGGAATTCTCGCTTTCATTTTAATTATTTTTGCTATTATATCGCTTGTCATGGTAAATAAGGGTTCGATGCAGAATAAGGAGAATTTCTTTAATTAAACAAGCAGCTGAAAGGATCTTCGACCAGAAGATCCTTTTAGCTGTACCTATAAAGATGATTATGTTAACTAAAAATGAATATATAATTCACGAATATAGATAAAACGGAGTATATAGTATAGTCAGAGTCACTTTTCTTAAATTGTGACACGGGTACTTATCTATATTGAGTGAAACCTCACATGGTACCTACATTAGTTGAGTAGCAATACAAATGTCCCGTTGATATAATTTTCAAAAAATAGATGAAAGGGGTCAGCAATATTGC
>NZ_JBIWFD010000018.1:0-1575 GCF_044762875.1 Peribacillus sp. NPDC096379 | reverse complement strand
AATGAGCAAGTCAAACACTTTTTGGAGAGTTTGATCCTGGCTCAGGACGAACGCTGGCGGCGTGCCTAATACATGCAAGTCGAGCGAATGATAGGGAGCTTGCTCCCTTGATTTAGCGGCGGACGGGTGAGTAACACGTGGGCAACCTACCTGTAAGACTGGGATAACTTCGGGAAACCGGAGCTAATACCGGATAATTTCTTTTCTCGCATGAGAAGAGATGGAAAGACGGTTTCGGCTGTCACTTACAGATGGGCCCGCGGCGCATTAGCTAGTTGGTGAGGTAATGGCTCACCAAGGCCACGATGCGTAGCCGACCTGAGAGGGTGATCGGCCACACTGGGACTGAGACACGGCCCAGACTCCTACGGGAGGCAGCAGTAGGGAATCTTCCGCAATGGACGAAAGTCTGACGGAGCAACGCCGCGTGAACGAAGAAGGCCTTCGGGTCGTAAAGTTCTGTTGTTAGGGAAGAACAAGTACCAGAGTAACTGCTGGTACCTTGACGGTACCTAACCAGAAAGCCACGGCTAACTACGTGCCAGCAGCCGCGGTAATACGTAGGTGGCAAGCGTTGTCCGGAATTATTGGGCGTAAAGCGCGCGCAGGTGGTTCCTTAAGTCTGATGTGAAAGCCCACGGCTCAACCGTGGAGGGTCATTGGAAACTGGGGAACTTGAGTGCAGAAGAGGAAAGTGGAATTCCAAGTGTAGCGGTGAAATGCGTAGAGATTTGGAGGAACACCAGTGGCGAAGGCGACTTTCTGGTCTGTAACTGACACTGAGGCGCGAAAGCGTGGGGAGCGAACAGGATTAGATACCCTGGTAGTCCACGCCGTAAACGATGAGTGCTAAGTGTTAGAGGGTTTCCGCCCTTTAGTGCTGCAGCTAACGCATTAAGCACTCCGCCTGGGGAGTACGGCCGCAAGGCTGAAACTCAAAGGAATTGACGGGGGCCCGCACAAGCGGTGGAGCATGTGGTTTAATTCGAAGCAACGCGAAGAACCTTACCAGGTCTTGACATCCTTTTGCCCTCCCTAGAGATAGGGACTTCCCTTCGGGGACAAAAGTGACAGGTGGTGCATGGTTGTCGTCAGCTCGTGTCGTGAGATGTTGGGTTAAGTCCCGCAACGAGCGCAACCCTTGATCTTAGTTGCCAGCATTTAGTTGGGCACTCTAAGGTGACTGCCGGTGACAAACCGGAGGAAGGTGGGGATGACGTCAAATCATCATGCCCCTTATGACCTGGGCTACACACGTGCTACAATGGATGGTACAAAGAGCTGCAAACCCGCGAGGGTAAGCGAATCTCATAAAGCCATTCTCAGTTCGGATTGTAGGCTGCAACTCGCCTACATGAAGCCGGAATCGCTAGTAATCGTGGATCAGCATGCCACGGTGAATACGTTCCCGGGCCTTGTACACACCGCCCGTCACACCACGAGAGTTTGTAACACCCGAAGTCGGTGAGGTAACCGCAAGGAGCCAGCCGCCTAAGGTGGGACAGATGATTGGGGTGAAGTCGTAACAAGGTAGCCGTATCGGAAGGTGCGGCTGGATCACCTCCTTTCTAAGGA
>NZ_JBIWFD010000017.1:0-4974 GCF_044762875.1 Peribacillus sp. NPDC096379 | reverse complement strand
AAGAAAAAGAAGAGGAACCTTAAAATTCCCTTAGAAAAGTAAAAGAATATCAAGTTTGCGTTTTTTGATTTTGATCTAGTAGGTGAAACTAATAACCCCCCCATTCAATTAATTGAGTGGGGGTTTCAGTTTTGCATTCATTATGCAAAGCATATTGGAGTTCATACTGTAATGAATGTACGAAAATATCTAAAATCATACATTCAAAAAGATCCCTTCTTCAACTAAACCAGCAGAATACTTTAATCTAAACCTTATAGAATTTCGCATATGCTTTATTATTCAAAATCCCAAATTCAACTTCCGCAGGAAGCATATCTACTCCTTGTAATTTCAAAACCATGCAATTCTCCGCCCAACCACACAAATCATCTGGTAAACGATACGCTACAGATTCGCCATTTGATTTTTTAATGGTCACAATAGGATCTCTTTGTTCTCCTAAAAATCCTACAGAAAGAACTTGGTGTATAACACCCTTTGTTTCTTCATCCAGTAACACTGGTACTTTAAGAATTCCATGCTTATTAATGTCTTGATAAATTTTAGCCACTGCTTTGTTCACACTAAAATCCGCCACTGTTATTCCTTCTTTCACATCTTTATTTTATCATTCGGTTATTTCCAAAATCGCCACCACTTTTTTTCGGCTGTAGCAGCAATCTGTTTTTTTGTATCTTGAAATTCTCGAATGGCTGCCATTAAATTTTTATGCAGCTACTAGGCTTCTTCAGAATCCGAAAATGTTGATTCATCAACAATTTATAAAATCATGTATAAACGATAAAAATGGACCATTCGTAACCCCTTGAACGCCAAGGGGTTTTATGTTTCGGAACTTCCGAGAGTTGACTTTATGTAAACTAGATTTGTATAGAGTATGTACGCTATCCTTTGAGATAAATCCTTATTTTTACTAATTGGTGCTTTATTTTAACAGTTTATGGCATTATAAATATAAAAACGGGGGTGGTATGTATCTTTTTGATACTTTTATGGGCTTTGCCATTTATTTTTGTTCTTTTTATTTTAGGTTTTTTGTTAGAAAAAGGAATAAATAAATTACTTGGTGTAGAAAAGAAAAAGGTTTCGGAAACTTCTGGTAAGAAGGTCGATCGATGGGGAAGAGGTATTATCTTAATTCTCTTTTTATGCACTATCCCGTTTTATGCATTTTATGCGATGGAAGATACCACTTTTATAAAATGGTATTGGATATTATATTTGATTGTATTATTGGGTTTTCAGTCTATTTTGGAGTGGAAATACCTGAAGAATTCAAAACAGTATGTAACTACTCTTATTGGGCTAATAATATCCATATTCATTCTTTATAATACTGAGTATTTTATCTCGTTATTCAAAATATAATGTGAAATAGTGTACTTGAACAAACGGGTAGATTTAATTAAACAATCAGCTAAAAGGATCTACGACCGGAAGATCCTTTTAGTAGTACCTATAAAGATGATTATGTTAAGTGCTTTAAGGTACTCTTTCAATGTACGAAAGTATGCAAATTCATACATTCAGAAAAACCTTTCTTCAATTAATGGGGAAGGTTAGTTGAAAAAAGGATAAATAAAAAAGCTGAATACAGCTCTTTTTTACTTTCCTTGAGATTCTTGCTTTTCCCCGTAAAGCTCATCCAAGTGTTGTAAATGTTTTAATCCCCATTCCTGCATTGGCAGTAAAACTGGCATTAATCCTTTTCCATATTCGGTAATTGAGTATTCAACCTTTGGGGGTATTTGTGCATAGATTTTACGATTTATAATATTGTGATATTCTAATTCCCTTAATTGGGTTGTAAGCATTTTTTTCGTTATACCAGGAATTGAGCGTTGTAGTTCACTAAAACGTAGTGTTCCATTTTCTATAAGATGATAAAGAATTACTGGCTTCCATTTTCCAACAAGAATATCAAGAGCAGTTTCAATTCCACCATTACATTGGTTAGTCATTAAATTACCTCCTTTAAGGTATCTTTTTGTATACTAGGACACATTAAAGTACCTACTTCAAAATATTACCACTAGAGATTATTATAACCTTAGGAGTTAAATTGAAACAAGGAGGAAACAGAATGAATATTGCACTATGGATTATTCAAGGGCTGTTGGCACTAATGTTTATTGGTGCAGGAGCAACTAAGTTACAATATGAAAAAGCAAAAAAATCGCTCCCATGGGTAAGTAAATACTCGAAGGGCTTTGTTGCATTTATTGGGATTGCAGAAGTTCTTGGGGGAATGGGATTAATTCTTCCACTTGTTTTAGGCATAGCGCCAGTTTTAACACCACTTGCAGCTATTGGTCTTTTATTAATTATGGTGTTTGCAACTGTTTTCCATGGTAAACGTGGAGAATACAAAGCGATTGGTACAAATATTATCGTTATTGCCTTAGCTCTATTTGTCGCAATTGGACGTTTTTAGTATCTTTTAATAAGATAAAACGTTTTCTATTCTTTGTATAAAAATGAATGATATTACTAAGTTAAATGAACATTAAATCAATTAAAGCCCATTTAGCTTAGTTATAAAAACGATTAACATCTTTTTCATTTTCTTCAATACACCTCTTTACGACTTTATCTAATAAATTGTATCGTCACCTTTTCTGAATAAAGTATGTGCTTATTCAACTAACGGGTGTGTTTAGTGAAAGAAGAATTTGCTATGTATAAACGATAAAACCGAACTATAAAACCCCTTGAGTACCAAGGGGTTTTATAGTTCGGAACTTCCAAGAGTTGGCCTTATGTTAACTAATTTTGTATATTATATACATTTGATTATTGTAGAAATATAGCCTTCTTAAAGAGGGTGTTTTTGCCCATCCCTTCGGAAAAGGTGGATTAAGGGATTTTCCGAAAAACAAATCTCCGTTAGTAATACTTCACAAGGCTAATTAAAACTATTTTATTTGACCTGAATTTGATGATACTTTATTTTTACGATTTTAAGGAGAAATCTAAGACTTGGTCCTGACGGGATAAATTTTGAATTTTGGATGTTATTGGTTTTCTGTGTGCTTCATATTTTTTTAACGCTTCCGGAATTGTAGTAGCTTCACGTAAAGCTTCAACCAATGCATCCGCATCTTCTATTGCCATATTTCCACCTAGACCTTGATTAGGTTGCGTTGCATGGGCAGCATCGCCAAGCAGTGTTATATAATTTGAAGTCCAGCATTCTATTGGTTTTCTATCATGTATTGCTCGAGCGTCAATAGTGCTTTCTATATTATTGATTAACTCCTGGATTTTGGGGCTAAAATCTTTTAAATACTCTAGGATTTCCTCTTTTTCTACTTTTAGTCGCCATGATGAATCTTCTGATGGTACGATGACATCAACAGAGAATTGAGCAGCCCCAGGTCGTACAGGTAATAAGAGCACATGGGTTTTATCACCTTGGTAAAGAGTTATCGCTGTATCGTCAGAAATTAAATCAAGTACCTCTTCTCGATTTACAATAGCCCGGTAAGTATGTTCTCTAGCGAAAACGGGCTCATCATCACTAAACATCTTACGGGCAACTGAATGGATACCATCAGCTGCAATGACTAAATCAGCATAAACTGAAGTACCATTAAGAAAACGAACCTCTACATCATTTTCATGCTCGATAATTGACTCACACTTGTGATTCAAATGAATCGAATCAGATGGTATTTGAGCTAATAAAGTATCAAGTAAGTCAGCTCTATGAATCAATTCTGCCCAGTTTTCATCAGGGTTTTCGGTAATTAGGGGCCAACGCTCCTTTTGAACAATGTCTCCTTTCTCAGTACGTATTTCCATAAATTCAGAATGAACACTCTTATGTACTATTTCGTCATATATTCCCCACTTCTTGAACAAACGCATTGTTGCTGGACGTAAAACAATTGCAGCACCAACCTCTTTTATAGCTTTTGCTTGTTCATAAATTTCAGCTGGAATTCCTTCATTTTGTAGAGCAATTGCAGATGCTGCTCCACCAATTCCTCCACCGATAATTACAACTCGTAATTGTTTATTCATCTATTCTTAAACTCCCTTCTGTCTACACCTGTAGATAAAAAAATCATTCGTATGAATTCATTGTATGTATTATGATGAAGGCAAACAACCGTCAATTATCAATACTTGTAGATGAAAACAACAGATTGGAGAATGTGTAGATGAAAAAAGAGAAAAAGGAAGATATTCGTGCTCAAATCACACGAAAATTGCTGAATGAAGCACTGTTTGATTTAATGAAAAAACATGATTTTAATAGGATTACAGTAAAACAACTATGCGATGTATCTAATGTTCACCGTACTACCTTTTATGCACATTTCGAAGACAAATATGCTCTACTCTCTTACGCCATTAAGCAAATTGGTAAAGATGTAGAAGAACAGCTCAATTTCAAAGAAGTTCATATGTGTTTATTTGAAGTAGCTGATAAAAATAAAGACTTATTTGCACAGCTATTTTTAGAAGAGCGTGATTCACTACGCAGTATATTACGAATGGAGATGTATGCAGCCATTATTGATCGATTTGAGAAAGCAGGTAAGGAAATCCAAATTGAGCAAGAAATTATGATTGAGGCGTTGATTGGTTCAATACTTGGAGTTCTCAACTGGTGGATTACAAACAATCGCCCCATCCCTATCGAGGAAATATATGAAAAAGTCCAAACACTTGGTAATCTCGATTACTATTTGAAAAGCCACGGCATGCTACTAAAATAAGGATTTCCTTAAGGAACCTTAACCCTATGTAGAGTCTTAATTCAACAAGCAGTAGGATCTTCAATCGAAGATCCTTTTTTTTATTGCCGATAAGAAATTTTATGTTAACTAGAAATAAATAGGATATGCAATTTTAATTATTAGGAGTAATTTACCTTATAACCCAAGTATTTCCGTTGTGGATTATAAGAAATAACTGTTACTTTTTATATAAATGGAATTGTAAAGTAAAACACTTCCAATT
>NZ_JBIWFD010000016.1:0-5850 GCF_044762875.1 Peribacillus sp. NPDC096379 | reverse complement strand
AAGGCACAGTGAGTGAAGTTCATAAAGATTTCATTGTTTTAGTGCCTACACGAAATACGACAACTCCTGAAAACGTAGAGGTTGAAAGTAATAGTGATGGTTCCACGCTTGAACAATTTCTAAAATATTTTCTTCGATTAGATGATATAGTTGGATTCGGAGAAGACCGCGAGTTTCCTGAAGCTTAAGGGCTTGTTCAACTAATTCTTATAAGTGCCGGTCTGGTTTCCTGGAGCACAGCATCATGCACAATGATAACTATAAAAGACAATCAAGGCCTCCAAATAGGAGGTCTTGGTTGTCTTTTATAAGAGGCAATATTTCTTGTGTTTCAAGGATGTATACTCATTTCCATGTTATGCCCTAATTTAGTGAATGAGCTTATCTTCACTCAAAATAGGTGATTACCTATGTATGTGTCCATATTCAATAAGGGGTAGATATTTGCCCATTTGTAAAGGATGTATGCTTGGTTGTTTTTATATTTGAGGTATAGTCATAACCTCTCGTTATACTAGCTTTCACAAGACAATTAACAACAGTCAACGATTTACTGTTCTCTCAACTGACCCTCCCCTAATAGAAGAAGGAGTTTTTCTGAATGTATGATTTTGCATACTTTCGTACATTGAAAAGAGTACCTTAAGGCACTTAACATAATCATCCTTATCGGTACTGAAAAAGGATCTTCGGCTGGAAGATCCTTTTAGCTGCTTATTGAACTAAACACCATTTACTTGAGGAAGAAGTACTCTATTTTTTTTAAAACTGATTCACTTTACTTTCATCTTCTAAATATTTTTTTGTGAGTTTTGTTAGGTCTTCTTCACTCGTATATTCACTTAATTTTTTTCCGTACCAACTTTCTAAGTCTTCTTTTGTTATTTTATATTCTTGGTCATCAAAATTAAATGTAATCCATTTTGCATTTTTGACTAATGTAAATATAAATGTAGCATTGTATATTGCCGTTTCTTTGTAGTTTTTTTCTATTTCTTCTGCATCCATATTTGTATAATTCAAAATCATTCCATAAGGCTCTTCTTTGGTTTTAAGTTCAAACCCATTAAAATATTCACCCAATGGTAATTGCCTTACAATGCTCCTTACTGCACTATTATCGCCTACATATGAATCTTTAAATTGAAATATATCCTCATCTACATTACTTGAATTACATCCGTTTAAGGAAAGTAATATCAATAACGAAAAGAAGAAAAATTTTGTTATTTTCTTCACTTCTTATCCTCCTTAAATTCAATATCTAATATTCTAACTTTACTACAAAAAATACCAATTACTTACTAAATTATTCTGCAACAAATGAACAAGATCCTTTAAAATCACATGTATACTCTATACAAAACTAGTTAACATAAGACTAATTATCGGCAAAAAAAGGATTGGGTTCCTCTTAGATATCCAATCCTTTTTGTTTCTTTGGTCACTTTTCATATTTTTCTAGAAAGTCGGCTAAGGCTAAATGCAACACATCAGACTTATTGATCCTCTCGACTTCACAAAACTCATCTAAACGTTTACCAATGACACGATCAATAACAATCGTCTTTCTTGTTTTGTCACTTTGTGGAAACTGTTTGACGCGGTCATAAAGACTTGGCTCATTGGTTTGTGTAGTTGGGGTAACCTCTTGCCATGATTTAAGCAGTTCCTTAATCATATGGATTTCATCTTGGGTGAACGGCTCATGAACAATAGGTGAATGATTCGTGAATTCCTTATTACTCTCTGCGAACTTCTGATTACTTCGTGTGAAAGGTGTATGAACTTTAGGTGAACGCGATTTCACATAATCAAAAATACTTTTATCAAGGGGTTCTTCACCTTCTCCAATAAAAAACCAACCCTTTTGACCAGAGTTTCTAAATTCATATCCAGCCTCTTTTAATGCCTGTCTAAATGGTTTTTCACTTATGCCAGGTATTTGTTTAGCCACATCGCCTGTCTTGACTCCTTCTTGTGCCAATACGTCTAAAATGCTTCGTATGGATGCTTTTTGATCTACACTCACTGATTGTTCACCCTCATTTCACTCAAACTCATATATGTATGATTCCATGTGAAATACGTATGACCTTCAAGTAAGTTAACATAATCACTCTTATCGGCATAAAAAAAAGATCATTCAATCGAAGATCTTTTTTCATGCTTATTTTACTATAGCTGTTAGCTTAATAAGAACATTGTGAAAGGATAAGTAATCCTCCAATAATTATAACCAAAGTAATAACTCTTGTAAGACAACCGCCTTTTGTTAATGCTCCTAAATCACCAATCATTGAACGGTTAATAGAGTCTGAGAAATTACCCATTGGATTTTTTTTATGTTCTTCTATTTGTTTTTTGTCTTGGTCATCTTGGTTCACAAAACCACCCCGTATTTTTTCCTTTAAGGGATTTTATTCTTCAACATTCATAATAAATCCTGCTCTGTTAGTTAAATCAGATGAATACGTTATACAAATCTAGTTAACATAAAGTCAATTACCGGCAAAAAAAGGATTGGGTACCTCTTAGATATCCAATCCTTTTTGTTTCTTTGGTCACTTTTCATATTTTTCTAGAAAGTCGGCTAATGCTACATGCAACACATCAGACTTATTGATCCTCTCAGCTTCACAAAACTCATCTAAACGTTTACCAATGACACGATCAATAACAATCGTCTTTCTTGTTTTGTCACTTTGTGGCAACTGTTTGACGCGGTCATAAAGACTTGGCTCATTGGTTTGTGTAGTTGGGGTAACCTCTTGCCATGATTTAAGCATGTCCTTAATCATATGGATTTCATCTTGGGTGAACGGCTCATGAACAATAGGTGAATGAGCAGTGAACTTCTGATTACTTCGTGTGAAAGGTGTATGAACTTTAGGTGAATTCGATTTCACATAATCAAAAATACTTTTATCAAGGGGTTCTTCACCTTCTCCAATAAAAAACCAACCCTTTTGACCAGAGTTTCTAAATTTATATCCTGCCTCTTTTAATGCCTGTCTAAATGGTTTTTCACTTATGCCAGGTATTTGTTTAGCCACATCGCCTGTCTTTACTCCTTCTTGTGCTAATACTTCTAAAATGCTTCGTATGGATGCTTTTTGATCTACACTCATGGATTGTTCACCCTCATTTCACTCAAACTCATATGTGTATGATTCCATGTGAAATACGTATGACCTTCAAGTAAGTGGACATAATCACCCTTATCGGTAATAAAAAAAGGATCTTCACTGGAAGATCCTTTTTCAATGATATCTCAACTTAATTCTTTTTGAGTGATCGTAAATAAAGAATAATAACAAAAAGGCATCAATCCTGCTGGACCAATGCTCTCCATTACTAAGTTTATTTACATAAGTCTTTAACAAATTTCGGTAGACAAAATGACGCTCTATGCAATTCAGGTGTGTAATACTTTGTATCAAGTTCGAAAAATCTTGAAGTTTCTACTTGTAAAGGTTCATACTTTTTCGAACCAATAGTAAAGGTCCACATTCCACTTGGATATGTTGGGACGTTGCATGTATATAAGCGTGCAATAGGGAAAATTTCTCTTGTATCACGAACAGCATTTCGAATCAGGTCACCCTTGAACCATGGGTTATCTGTCTGAGCAACAAAAATCCCATCCTCTTTTAATGCTTTGGAAATTCCGGCATAAAAACCTTTTGTAAATAGGTGGGCTGCTGGACCCACTGGCTCTGTAGAATCAACCAAAATAACATCGTATTCATCTTCACTATTTAAGATATGCATAAAGCCATCACCAATAATAAGCTCTGCTCGTGGATTACCATATTCACAAGAAATTTGAGGGAGATACTGTTTAGAATACTCAACCACTTTATCGTCAATTTCCACTTGAACTACTTTTTCTACACTTGGATGCTTTAATACTTCTCGAATCGTACCACCGTCACCCCCACCTACAACTAATACCTTTTTGGGATTCGGATGAGTAAATAAAGGTACATGTACAATCATTTCATGGTAAACAAACTCATCCTTTTCAGTTGTCATTACCATACCGTCTAACACAAGCATATTACCAAATTCCTCAGTTTGAACCATATCCAACTTTTGAAAATTCGTTTGTTCAGAATGTAGTCCCTTCGTCAATTTAGCCATTATGCCAAAGGATTTTGTTTGTTTTTCTGTAAACCATAAAGTCATATTTTATGTCCTCCACTTTGTTTATAATAAAATTAAGATGCTAATCTTAGACCGATTACTGCCACTACTACCAATGCAATAAAGAAAATACGCAATTTATCTTTGGATTCACCATAATACAACATTCCTATGATTGCACTACCTACAGTTCCAATACCTGTCCAAACTGCATAAGCGACACCTAAAGGAATGGTCTTCATCGCAAGACTAAGAAGAGTAAAACTAATAATAAAACCAATTAATATAATAAGGAATCCTTTTAGTTTCTGTCCTTTCACCATAATCTGCATACCAGTAACACCAACGATTTCAAAAATACCTGCGATAATTAAAAATACCCAGCTCATCTTTCTTGACTCCTTTCTGCATCCTGCTTCCCTGTGACAAGTTTTAACCCAAGTACTCCCACAAGAAGTAAGAGAAGAAAGAAGAGCATACCTAAATTAAAAGAGGATTTAAAGATAAAGAAATCAACAAACACTGTTCCAACAGTACCCAACGCTACAAATACTGCGTATACTGTACTTGTAGGTAAAGTTGTAGCAGCTCGGACAAGCAGTACAAAACTAACAACAACTCCTATTACAGTAAGAATCCATTCTAAAGGCGAGTTGGCATGTTTTAATCCTGTTGCCCAACCAACTTCAAAAATGCCTGCAATGATGACTAAAAACCACATATTTGTTCACACACCTTCTTTGTACTATAGTTAACTAACGGTAGTTAGTATAACGCCGATTTTAGTTATTTTCAACTACTTTTTTGAAAGGATGAAGGTATTGAATACCAAAGACCAAATTATTGAAGCAGCTAAGTGTTCCTTTGCTCTACATGGTTATGAAGGAACAACTTTATCGCAAATCGCAAAAGAAGTAGGTATACAAAAACCATCGATATATAATCACTTTAAAAGTAAAAATGATTTGTATCTATACGTAGCAGAAATGGTTATAGATGCTTTACTCGTGAGAATGAAGGGTACATATGAGCGACATAGAAATGAGAATTTGGAAACAAGGCTTTATTTATTATTTAAAAACAGCTGTGATTTTATCCAAAATAAACAAGAAGGCATGATGTATGTACGCTTTTTATTCTTTCCGCCTGTAGAATTAAAAGAAGAAGTTAAAACAATTGTAAGTCGAGGAGACAGTCAAATAGAAGATATTGTAAACAAATTTTATATCGAAGGAATAGAAGAAGGACAATTAAGAGATATCCCTAAACAAACGTTCCGGTCAGCTTTTTATTTCTTGTTGGATGGATTATTTACGGAGAGCTTTATTTATGATGATTTTCTAATTCGCTTTGAAGAAGCTTGGACTGTATTTTGGTATGGAGTATCGAGATAAAAGTGTACGGGAACAAAAGATAATATTGTTTATTCAAGAATAGGGCGCGTTTGTTAAACAAGAAGTAAAAGGGTGATATCATACATGTTAATGTGTATGATATCACCCTTTATTTTTTATATTTTAGGTCTTGATAAGATTTACCCTTACCTTTGAACATAGTCTCTAAGTATTACATGAATACTGTATACAATTCCAGTTGACATAAAGTCAATTATAGGAAATTAAAGAGGTTGAGTGCCCTTTAGGTACTCAACCTCTTTTGATTTTCTTTTTCAAGTTTTTTAAATTCTATAAATGCTTTAAA
>NZ_JBIWFD010000015.1:0-8469 GCF_044762875.1 Peribacillus sp. NPDC096379 | reverse complement strand
GTATTAGGCACGCCGCCAGCGTTCGTCCTGAGCCAGGATCAAACTCTCCAAAAAGTGTTTGACTTGCTCATTGTTTTTATAGTGTGTACTCACTTAATTAAAACGTTGACGTTTCTGCTTTGTTTAGTTTTCAAAGAACTATTAATTTGAGACAGAATAATAGTGTATCATTTTGTTCTCAAGTTGTCAAATGATTTTCCGAAATAATTTATTTCGTATCAGCGACAAGATTCATATTATCAAACACATTCGTTTTTGTCAACTTCTACGAAGAAATTAAAACAAAACTTTTTTTGTTAAAATTCCTTAAGGTGACAAGAATTAATATATTAATATCTTTTTTTTAAAGAGTCAATAGAAAAAGTGGATATTAGTGTTTTGAAATTTTCAAAATGAATAAGCTCATCTTCCATTTTTAAAAATGGAGGAATATTCCTGCGGTGTGTTCATTTTACATATAAACCCTTTATTTGTATTTTATGTGATTTTGGTATTCGGATAGCAATCACATTTTTTCTGTTGTTGTTTTACTGTTTTTTGTTTTATCTTGTTTTATCCTTGTTTTATACTTGTTTTCAGCCCCTCTGAAACCCTTGGTACGACTGGGTTTGACGGACCTAACTATAACAAAAATGGTGCCAACTATAACAAAAATGGTGCCAACTATAACAAAAATGGTGCCAACTATAACAAAAATGGTGCCTTAACTATAACAAAAATGGTGCCAACTATAACAAAAATGGTGCCAACTATAACAAAAAAAAACTTTTGTTATAGTTAAAAATTTGGCATAATCAGATGAACCCAAAGGGGGATTTTTTAAATGTCTACATCGATTATGGAAAATCGAACCAGTCAACTTGTAACTAAATCTAATATTTTAATCGAAGCAAATTATAAACTCGGTGTGGTTGAGCAAAAAATTATTCTCTGTTTGGCCAGTAATATTCATCCCGAGGACTCTGATTTTAAATCATATACATTACCGATTAAGGAGTTTAATCGATTATTAGGCTTAAATGGTACGCCTAAATATACGGAATTAAGGCAAATTACTAAGGAACTCATGCAAAAGGTGTTTGAGGTTCGCATTGATAAGAAGGTCATCCAGGTAGCCTGGTTAAGTTATGTTGCTTATAACGAATCTGAAGGTACCATAGACGTTCGATTTGATCCATTCTTACGTCCATACCTATTAGAATTAAAAAAAGAATTTACGAGCTATAAGCTTGAAAATGTTGTTAAACTCAAGAGTTCTTATGCTATTCGGATCTATGAATTGTTAAAACAATACGAAAGGTTTCAAGAGAGGACGTTTTTTCTTTCAGATTTACGGAAGATGCTTGGCGCTGAAGATGTCTATCCTGCTTATGGAAACTTTAAACAACGTGTACTTTTACCGGCCCAAAAAGAACTTATGAAGAAAACGGATATTGCTTTCGAAATAGAAGTTGTAAAAAAAGGACGTAAAGTTGAAAAGGTTAAATTTCTAATAAAGTCCGCAAAACAACCTAAGATAGAAGAACTTGATATTTTTGAAAGTAATCTTGAAGAATTTAAGTTATCAAATAGCTTTTCAAAAAGCGTCAGAAAGCTAGGAAAAACATTAGGAATCCAGTTGTCCGATGAAGTGATTGAATCATGGGGGAAATATGGACAAGCAACTGTTATTGACCTATTAGAGAAAATACAAGATAGAAAAGATATCGAAAATCCTATAGGGTACATAACGAAAGTGTTACGTTCCTCAGGACCTAATGAAGGTATTGCATCATCTGAAAACATTCTTATGCATTTAATTTCAGATTTTAGAAAATCAAAAGATCCTTTACCGTATTGGTTTGTGGAAGAGAAATCAATCAGTGAAATACAGAGGTTTCTGGATGTGGGGCAAGCCAATGCTGTGCAGATTTTTGAAACGGTCAAACAAGACTTATACGAAACGCTTAATATTATGGAGCCTGAAAATACTACTTTAGAAAAAAAGGATATTGAAAAGGCGAAGATACAGATTGAAGATTGGTTAAAAGGAGTGTAGTTGCAAGCTAATTTTTAGTTTTTTGAATTTAAGAGGAAATAAAAGGAGTTGGGTATTCAAATGATACCAACCCCCCTTTTTTATTCTGTTTAAGGTATGTAAGTAATACTATATATATTCTATCGAGTTTATCTTAAGAATATATATTATTCCAAAGAACGGCTAGTTAAGGAATTATAAATACAACTTCAACACCTTAATGTCCCTGTATGAATGTTTAAAAAGTACGTATACAGCCTGATATATAAAGGTTTTTATCCCCCACTTAACAAGAAGGAGTTGTTCAACTATTATCGAATAAGGAAAGTAGGCAACAATTTTTAAAGAAGGAAGGTGCGAAGATTGGCCATTACCATTACAATGGGAATCCAAAAAGGCGGATGCGGCAAATCCACTACAACGGGCATATTATCCTATTTGCTAAAAGAAGATGGCTACCGTGTACTGGCCGTGGATATGGATTCTCAAGGAAACTTGACTGAATTTTTATCTGAACAACCATCAAATGAGTTTATGGGAAAATCTATATTAGAAGCGATGCAACAAAACGACGTAGAAAAGTATATTGTTTCTATCACCGATCATTTAGATCTGCTTCCTGCCAACAACTTTTTAGCTACATTTCCTCGCTGGATTTATACCGGGAAAACTTATCAAGGCGACACTCTCCCATTTAAGGGGAACCCTAGCTTAATCCTCGATCAAATTCTTGATCAAGTTAGGGATCAATATGATTTTATCGTAATTGATACCCCACCATCACTTAGTGAACAAACCACAAATGCCCTATGCGCAAGCGAACACGTAGTTGTCATGTTTGAATGTTCAAGCTGGTGTTACTCGGCGATTCCTAATTTTATGGACTCTGTTGAAGGCGCTAGAAATTTCGGTCATAGAGATACACAAGTCGTTGGGATTTTACGCACCATGAACGATGTACGTAGAAGCGATTCAAAAGCGTTTAAAGAAATGATTGAGGAGGACTATCCTAACGAAGTTTTTCAAACAACCATTACAAGAAAAGCACCAGTGGGCAGATTAGCTCTCTATGGATTTAATAGGAACCCAGAATTAAAAAAGGCATTAGACCAATACAACCGTTTCTACAAGGAGTTGATTGAGCGTGTCCAAAGTAAATGACATAAAAAAAATGAAACGTATGCAAAAAATAATCACCCCAACCCAAGCATTAGCCGAAATAGTAGGCGAAGAAGATACCAATGTTTATTCGAATAAAGAAATCAACGAAACAAGAAAGGATGAAATAAAAGTGGAAAGAAAACGCGTATCCTTCGATCTACGTACAGATCTACATAAAGAATTAAAAATGCAAGCCCTTGTCCATGAAAAAAACATCTATATTCTGATTGAAGAGGCTTTGGAGAAGTATTTGAAGGAGATTAAGTAGAAGACATTTTGCAAATTTACTTACCATGTGGCCAGACCGAAGCCTATTCAAGTAGCAAACTCTACTATGCTGCATGGAAAGAAGAAAAGAAGAAATCAACCATTCTTCCAACGAATAAACGTTTATTTCTTCTTTTCTTCTTTTCTTCTTTTCTTCTTTTCTTCTTTTCTTCTTTTCTTCTTTTCTTCTTTTCTTCTTTTCTTCTTTTCTTCTTTAATTGAACAGGGCGTTTTTTTGAATGTATGATTTTAGATATTTTCGTACATTCAAATCCTTGATATCACTGGATCTTTTTGATAAACCATCAATATCATACGTTGAATGTATGATATCGGAGGAAAATCATGAAAGAAAAGAACGTACAGCCGTTACGAACAGCTAAAGAAATTGAAGATACGAAATGAGCGTTGCGACGCTATGGTTCCGATCAAGCTTCGGGAAGTAATTGGGGATTATATGGCCCATATGAGCGATACAGAATACCCGTTTCCGAGCCGGAAGGAAAACAGGCGGTTTGGCTACAATTCCACACCTGTCAAAATTCAGAAGGTTCGGTAGCCCTAATACATAGATTGAAAAGACGTTTAAGGTAAAACTGGAGAATTATTGTGAAAAATGAATTGAAAGTAATAAATCTGCAAGGTCTTTTAAGGTCCTTTAAGGGGTGTTTATAACATCTGAAATCTTTATATTTACATTTGTACTCAAAAAAAGATAAAACGCCCTAGAAGGCCCAATAAACAGCATGAACGACGTATTTTAAAAAACATATTACAAAAATCATAAACAAAATCCCTATTTTTTTCGAATGCCCCCTTTTTGGAACCCTTCGAATCTATCTTCGGAACTTAAAAACACTATAAATAAATCAGCAAACAGCAGCCTATAATTCTCACATCATTCGTATTTTTTACTCGTTCTACATCTTTTATCTCTAAACCACTATATCCATATTTTTTAATCTTTTCCCCAAACTAATCTCTCCATTTATACATAAACCTACTTGCTATTTCATCCACCCTCGGCCGGCGACAACTTTAGAGTACAGAAGACCTCGGCTATGTTTACGTAGTATAGGCGAGGTCTTCTGATGTTTACGAAAAAGAAGGAGCCCGGCCGAACCCGTAAACAGACAGGGATGTACTACAAATTAAAACCGCAAATGAAACAGACATTGAGCTCTCTTTGAGATCTATCTGTGTTGTGGTATATTTTACGATTTTTAAAGAAGATAATTTTATCTAAATTAGTTTGTTTTAAGATATTATTTCTTGTTTCAATGGCTGATTCTTTCATGGATTTCTTCTAAAGGAATAGCAAAGTAAGCCTTATCCATTAGGTTTTTAAAAGTACCTGTGAAGAAGGCAGCTAAGGTCGTTCTGATTTTCCCTTTTTTAGAGGCTCTGATTGCTTGTTTAAAGGCAGCTATGGCTGTATATGTAATGATTTCAGGTTCTACTATGTTTTTTATCCCCTTTGTATCAAGAAATACGCTTTTCCAAAGGTCTTCGATCGTAGCAGCATGATTAAAGAAAGGCTTAACAGCCTGGACAAATTCTTTTGGAACATAAGAAACCGTAAAAGTAGAATCTAAATGCGTCACCTTACGTTTATTTATCTTTTTAGTATTGCTAGTTTCTAAAAGATTACTAGTTTCTCTTTCAAAATTATGCCCTTCAACCTTACTGTCGCAAGGTTTCTCGTGATCCTCACAATACGTCAATTTTTCCTTTTTTAATACATCAATTGTATTAAAAATATAGACATTATGCCCTTTTCCACCTTTGGATTTAGCCGTATTTTCGACCGATAGGATCCCTAAATCCTTCGCTTTTCTCAACATTCGTTCAAAAGTTGATCGGCTTATACCAAAACCATTCCCTTTTTCATTGATGGCTCTTAATAGAGTGCCAATCTTTGCGTTAGCCACTCCAACATATTTAGCAGAGAATCGAACTAGGCGTTTGAACGCGACTAATTCCCCTTTAGTAAAATCTTTTTTATGTTCAGCCAGGAACATTTCAATGTGGTTGTTAAATTTTTTTACGGTTTTAAACTTGCTAAAGTCTTTAAAATTTTCAATTCTTCCAGCTACCAACATGGTTTTTCTTCCTTCCGAGAAGACAAAGAAAAAGGCATACTTTACCCTTTTACCAACCCCAGCCGGATTAGAAAAACGGTAAAATACACCTTTGGACGCCCTATTTTTAAAATCACTAAAAGTTAACGGTTGAAATTCTCTCTATAAACCCGTTATAATAGGCGTATCGAAATTGTTGTTTTTCCTGTTCCGGCTGTGGTGGTTGTGAAACAGGGTCAAAGTCATTTCCGTTAAAGGCGCCAACCTTTAACATATGGAAGTGGCTTTTTTATTTGTCCGTATCAAGTTTTTTATTTAATAGAATTATAAACCTACAAAACTAGCAAAGTCCAGATATTTAAGAGCTTTTCTATATAGGGACTAAAGCTAAAGGATATTAACCGCCTACAAAACTGCCACCCATTCTGTTGTGTATTAACTTTTAAAAATTCATCGCCAGCCTACCACTACAAGCTTTCGTTTATCACTGCCCATTTGGAAGGTTCCGAACTCATTCGCAACCCTTTCGGAACCTACACAAGAAAAAAATCATTTTTTTAAATAAATAATGCTGAGAAACGCATTATAATCAATTTATTTTTTGTTTTATGTATCATTTGTTCACTAGAGTGACCTAAAGTGCCATGAGACGAATGAATTGGTTCAATACGGTCTTGTTTTGCTCACAGACTGAAATGAACAAACAAAAAAAACTAACCTTAATTGGTTAGTTTTTACGCGCCTTAGAGGATTCGAACCTCTGACCGACGGCTTAGAAGGCCGTTGCTCTATCCTGCTGAGCTAAAGGCGCATCCTATGTGTGGCGGAGAAGGAGGGATTTGAACCCTCGCGCCGGTTACCCGACCTACACCCTTAGCAGGGGCGCCTCTTCAGCCTCTTGAGTACTTCCCCATATAAAAAAAAATGGCTCCGCAGGTAGGACTCGAACCTACGACCGTTCGGTTAACAGCCGAATGCTCTACCACTGAGCTACTGCGGAACAAAAAATATAGGATTATGGTGGGCCTAAATGGACTCGAACCATCGACCTCACGCTTATCAGGCGTGCGCTCTAACCAGCTGAGCTATAGGCCCATTTTTTTGGAGCGGGTGAAGAGAATCGAACTCTCATCATCAGCTTGGAAGGCTGAGGTTTTACCACTAAACTACACCCGCAAAATATGTCTCGCTTCGATACCGGTGGCCGGGGTCGAACCGGCACTCCAAAAGGAACACGATTTTGAGTCGTGCGCGTCTGCCAATTCCGCCACACCGGCATGATTAAGGCAGCACCCGGATTTGAACCGGGGGTGAAGGTTTTGCAGACCTCTGCCTTACCACTTGGCTATGCTGCCATGACTGGGCTAGAAGGGATCGAACCTTCGCATGACGGAATCAAAATCCGTTGCCTTACCGCTTGGCTATAGCCCAATAATATAAAATAAATGGGTTCACAACCTTCTTCGGAAGTTCCGAAGACCTCTATTCTATCTTTAAACTACACAATGATGGAATGGTGGAGGGGGGCAGATTCGAACTGCCGAACCCGAAGGAGCGGATTTACAGTCCGCCGCGTTTAGCCACTTCGCTACCCCTCCGTATTAATCTAATGATGGCTCAGGACGGAATCGAACCGCCGACACAAGGATTTTCAGTCCTTTGCTCTACCGACTGAGCTACTGAGCCACACAATGTATATCAATAGTAGGTGACCCTACTAGAATAAAAATGGCGGTCCGGACGGGACTCGAACCCGCGACCTCCTGCGTGACAGGCAGGCATTCTAACCAACTGAACTACCGGACCAGATTGCGGGGACAGGATTTGAACCTGCGACCTTCGGGTTATGAGCCCGACGAGCTACCGGACTGCTCCACCCCGCGACGATATGAATTGTGTGATCTTTTTCAAAAAATGGAGGAGGTAGAGGGATTCGAACCCCCGCGGGATTTGACTCCCCTGTCGGTTTTCAAGACCGATCCCTTCAGCCGGGCTTGGGTATACCTCCGTATAAATAGTGGTGGATCTTGTAGGACTCGAACCTACGACCAGACGGTTATGAGCCGTCTGCTCTAACCAGCTGAGCTAAAGATCCTTCATGATTTGGTAGCGGCAGAGGGGATCGAACCCCCGACCTCACGGGTATGAACCGTACGCTCTAGCCAGCTGAGCTACGCCGCCAAATAAATAAGCGTATACAATAATCATAATAATGGTGGAGCCTAGCGGGATCGAACCGCTGACCTCCTGCGTGCAAGGCAGGCGCTCTCCCAGCTGAGCTAAGGCCCCATTATAAAAAAAGGTGATAATCGGGAAGACAGGATTCGAACCTGCGACCCCTTGGTCCCAAACCAAGTGCTCTACCAAGCTGAGCTACTTCCCGTCTATATGGCGCGCCCGAAAGGAGTCGAACCCATAACCTTCTGATCCGTAGTCAGACGCTCTATCCAATTGAGCTACGGGCGCGTATAAATATAAAATGGTGCCGAGGACCGGAATCGAACCGGTACGGTAGTCACCTACCGCAGGATTTTAAGTCCTGTGCGTCTGCCAGTTCCGCCACCCCGGCACTTACGAAAAGTAGAGCGGAAGACGGGATTCGAACCCGCGACCCCAACCTTGGCAAGGTTGTATTCTACCACTGAACTACTTCCGCGTAATAAATAATGCGGGTGAAGGGACTTGAACCCCCACGCCTCGCGGCGCCAGATCCTAAGTCTGGTGCGTCTGCCAATTCCGCCACACCCGCGATAAATGGTGAGCCATGCAGGATTCGAACCTGCGACCCTCTGATTAAAAGTCAGATGCTCTACCAACTGAGCTAATGGCTCGAAAACAAAAAAAAACCTGGTGCCGGCAAGAGGACTTGAACCCCCAACCTACTGATTACAAGTCAGTTGCTCTACCAGTTGAGCTACACCGGCACTATAGGTAATGGTGGAG
>NZ_JBIWFD010000014.1:0-14202 GCF_044762875.1 Peribacillus sp. NPDC096379 | reverse complement strand
GTTATAGTGTGTACTCACTTCAATTTAAACGTTGGCGCTTTGTTTTGTTCAGTTTTCAAAGAGCAATCTTTGTCGTTTCTCTCAGAAGCGACTTTATAAATTTACCACATCTCTTTATTAGTGTCAATAACTTTTTATTTAAAAAAGTATTTCTTTCTAACTAACCTCTAGTAGATGCAATGTCACTCAAGCGACAAAATATATATTAACAACTTTCCAAAGATTCGTCAATACCTTTTTTACAAAAATAACGTTTATATTAAAACTCGTTTAAACCCAAACCTTTAACCTACTACTTAATAGCTACATCCTTCCTATTTATTTCATTATTATATAACTCTTGAAGAGTATACAAAAAAAGAACCCAAGAGAAGTTTCCCTCGAATTCTTCAAATAATCCAATAATCAATTGCTGCTAAGGTAGCCACACCTGGAATGCCTAAAATTCCCGCTACTGCAGAAGTTGCTAAATTGATAGGAACATGAATCCCTACTTGATTACCAAGCACATTTAGAAAGAACAAAAAAACAGCTCCGATAATTAATTTAACAACCCCCTGCCCTATTAGTCGAATTGGTTTTATAGGTGCCCCGACAAAAAGCAGTAATACAATTAAACCAGCTATTACACCTACAATAACAATTGGCTCCACTATCATTCCTCCTCATTAGCTCGTACTACATTCTATGTAGATAAAACTAAATAAGAACAAAGAAGAAATGGTTGCATTCCTCACTTACGTTTACTAGCCGTCACTTTTCTTCTTTTCGCTTCTTTAAATAGATAGAAATACTTAATTTCGGAAATCTTTGTTTGTATGATTGCATCTTCTGATGGATCAAGACTTTTTTCCAGTAATGATTTCTGGTTAAGCCAACTTCTTTTAATTTCCTCCAGTTGTTGCACTAGTTTTTGGTTATTTTCGTTGCGTAGTTTACCTTTTCGACGAAAGAACACAAAAACCCCTCCCCGCTACTTCTCAAATTTCCCTTCTTCCTTCGAGCGCCTTAGATAATGTCACTTCATCTGCATATTCTAGATCTCCACCTACAGGTAATCCGTGTGCAATTCTTGTAACTTTAATTCCTGAAGGCCTTAATAACCTAGAAATATACATGGCAGTCGCTTCCCCTTCAATATTAGGGTTCGTTGCCAAAATGACTTCTTGAACCGTTTCATCTTGAAGACGCTTTAATAAGTCTGGAATGTTAATGTCTTCTGGCCCAATCCCATCCATCGGTGAGATACTCCCGTGCAACACATGGTAAAGCCCAGTGAATTCACGCATTTTTTCCATAGCAATAACATCTTTAGGTTCCTGTACAACGCAAATAACATCACGACTTCTTCGCTGGTCTTCACATATATAACATGGATCTTGATCTGTTATATGACCACAAACCGTACAATAGGAGAGGTTTCGCTTGGCATTCACAAGTGCTTTTGCGAAGTCCAATACAGTGTCTTCTTTCATGCCTAGTACAAAGAATGCAAGTCTCGCAGCCGTTTTAGGTCCAATCCCTGGTAATTTCATAAAACTATCAATTAGCTTCGTAATTGGTTCTGGATAATGCATAAAATACCTCCTATTAAGAAAAACACAACGCCTTGTTCAACCTAAAAGCTAGCATATTCTTGCTTGGCTAGATCATAAGGAACTTAGCTGCTTTCAATAGACACCAAAATTTATTAAAAAACGGATCTTTTTATTACTAAAAAAGCACAAGCGCCTTCAATAAGGCGCTCGTTCATCCTTCAATTTAGCTAGTTACATCATCCCACCAGGAAGATTTAACCCTTTCGTGAATTGCCCCATCGTTGAATTAGTCAATTCATCGGCTTTTTTCAATGCATCATTTGTTGCCGCTAATACTAAATCTTGTAACATTTCAATATCATCAGGATCCACAACTTCAGGTTTAATGGTTACATCAACAATTTCCTTATGACCCGTTACTACGACAGTCACCATTCCACCGCCCGCTGTTCCTTCAATTTTCTTTTCACCTAGCTCTTCTTGAGCCTCAGCCATCTTTTTTTGCATTTTTTGCATTTGTTTCATCATATTCTGCATATTTCCCATTCCACGCATTCCCATTTTATTACCTCCCATTATTCTTTAATTTCAAGTAATTCATCTCCGACTAACTTTCGAGCTTCCGTTATAAATGGATCTTCTTCTTTCATGTCCGGTTCATTTTGACCGTCAAGTTGCTGAGTGGAGAGAAACCCCTCTCGTATACTTTGCCACTGGCTCTCAGGCACTCCCGCCATTTCGAGCCTATGACTCGTCACGTTTTCCATGATTGAAGCCATTACTTCAATAAAACGGGGGTTTTCCATAGCCATTTGGCAATGAATATCATACTTGAATTTTAACACAAAAGCTTGTGAAGAAGCAGCTACTGGTTCTGCTTCATTTAATAATGCTGCCAATGATTTTAAATTTTGCTGACCTAACTGCTCAAGTACTTCACCCCATCTGCTTTTCACAAGCGTTAAATCTTGTTTCGTGGCCTGACGGAGGACCTGAGTTATTTTTCCTACTGGTGCTTTATATGATTTTTTCACTGAACGAGGGGTCTGTGGCTGCTTTTCAGCTTGAGCCGTAGCCGCTTGGCCAATTCCTCTTTCTTTCAATTCCTTTAGTTGCTTTTCAAGCTCTTCTATTTTACTAGTAAGCTGCCTTACCTGAACATCTGACACAGCACTCTCACGTTCCTGATTACAGAGCTTAACTAATGCAACTTCTAGAAAAATTCGGGGATGATTTGTCCATTTCATCTCTTGCTGCGTTTTATTAAAGCTTTCGATAATACCATAAATATCTCGGTTTGAAATAACCTCTGCCAATTCTTTGAACTGCGGGTCAATTAGTACTCTCTCAAATGAATTTGCCATCCCTGGTGCTGCTTGATAAAGGAGCATATCTCGGAAAAAGAAAATCATATCCTCAATAAACCTAGCTGGGTCTTTCCCCATCGCTAATAGCTCATCTAATACGTCCAAAGCTTCCGCTACGCTTTTATCATAAATGGCCCGTGCTAATTTCCCTAAAAAAACATGGGAAACAGAACCTGTTACGGTTAATGCATCTTCTACACTCACTTCATCAGAACTAAAAGAGATTGCTTGATCAAGCAGACTCAAAGCATCCCGCATACCTCCTTCAGCTGCTCTAGCTATAATATGTAGAGCTTGTTCATCTACAGTAATACCACTCTCAGAAATAATCTGAGACATCCGCCCGATTATATCCTGGGGCTGTATGCGTTTAAAGTCAAAGCGCTGTGTTCTTGAGATGATGGTTAAAGGAATTTTATGAGGTTCTGTAGTTGCTAAAATGAAAATGACGTGCTGTGGTGGCTCTTCCAATGTTTTTAATAAAGCATTAAAGGCGCCTTGTGAAAGCATGTGTACTTCATCAATAATATATACTTTATATGTACCTGAATTTGGCGCATATTTCACTTTATCTCGAATATCACGAATTTCTTCCACGCCATTATTGGATGCAGCGTCAATTTCAATTACATCCGGGATCGATCCATCTGTAATTCCCCGGCAGGACGCACATTCATTACACGGTTCATTTGTTGGTGACTTCTCACAGTTAACAGCTTTAGCAAGTATCTTCGCTGCACTCGTTTTCCCAGTACCGCGTGGACCAGAAAATAAATAGGCGTGGGAAACTTTCTGTTGCAGAAGCGCATTTTGTAATGTTTTCGTTACATGCTCCTGACCGACTACATCAATAAATTGCTGCGGTCGCCAAACTCGATATAATGCTTGATACCCCACGTTGTCACCCCCTTATTTTCTCCTTATCTATTATAGCGTACTATTTGTATGAAGGAAAAGGGCACGGAACGTCACAATACATAAAAATCATTACCAAATAACGTTAAAAAGATAAGTTTTTGTGTAAAAGCCTGTAATGTGTTAATTTGTTCTGCTTACGCCATCTCCTTGATGTTGATTTAGCTATTTTTATCCATTTCAAAAATGATATAAAAAAAACCCACCCAAAAGGATGAGTTGATTTATTATGTAATATGCCGTGCACCTTCTGTCGATTAGCTCCCATAAGCGTTACTTAAGCAGTTAGCTCGGCCCAGGCAACCCTGCGGCACATGGAAACTTCCACTTAATGCTGCTTCCTTCCGGACCTGACATGGTTCATGGAGTTCCATTGCGCAGGACCCGGGCGTCAACACCACTTACTTAAGGCAGACCCTACAGGAAACTAACCTCGAGAAGGGATTCGGCCTCGCTAGAGCGGATTGCGAGTACAGGGCACCGCTACCTCCCCGCTTAGCACGGCATGATTTATTATACTAAGTTATATAGAAAAAAGCAATGTTATATACCTCAAAAAACGAGTAAGAAAAATAACTTATTACTATTCCTTTTCCCGCATAGCTTTTCTTACTTCCTTTTCCGCCTTTTTCCGTAAGCGAACACCTTTAAAAAACTCCGTCAAAATCTGCCCGCACTCCGTATCCAAGACACCACTTGTCACTTCAGCTTGATGATTAAAGCGCTCATCCTGCAATAAATTCATAAACGTCCCCACACAACCACCTTTCGGGTCACTTGCACCAAATACAACACGCTTTACCCTTGATTGAATGATTGCTCCTGCACACATCGGACAAGGCTCAAGTGTGACATAAAGTGTAGCCTCCTCTAGGCGCCATGTCCCTTGCGATCGGCAAGCACGGTCAATTGCGAGAAGTTCAGCATGCGAGATTGCATTTTGCTCTGTTTCTCGTAAATTATGCCCCCTTGCGATAATCTTATCTTGAAGTACGATGACTGCACCGATTGGAACTTCATTTATTTCACCGGCCTTTTTGGCTTCTTTTAACGCTTCCATCATATAGTATTGATCGTCCATCTTCATTTTCCTTTCGCCCTCATTCACGTTCTTTTCACACATCGACCCGACTATTTCAAAACGAGTAAAGCGCCAGTCATTTAGACACACTACTCATATTCACTTTGTACTTGTAAGGACAATTACACATTGAACAAACATCTACAAAAAAAGGAGACTACCTAAGATGAATCAAGAAAAATCACAACAAGCTTTACTTATTATAGATATGATTAATGATTTCAAGTTCCAGAATGGCGATATGCTTCTTCAACATACTATACCAATCATTCAACCAATTATCACTTTAAAAGGCATCTGTAAAGCAAAGGGATATCCTATTATTTATATTAACGATCATTATAATTTATGGCAGGCTAATTACGACAAAATTATCGCATTATGTAAAAACGAGAAAAACACACAGATTATTGAACAAATTGTGCCAGAAGAAGATGATTACTTTTTAATTAAGCCAAAGCATTCGGCATTTTATGGAACTGCTCTTCACATATTATTGCACCATTTAGGTGTCAAGCGTCTCATTATTACAGGGATTGCGGGTAATATTTGTGTATTATTCACTGCAAATGATGCTTATATGAGGGAATACCCGCTATGGGTTCCAGAGAATTGCCTTGCATCTGCCAGTAATGATGATAATCAATACGCCCTTACCATGATGAAAAATGTACTAAAGGCACAAGTAGAATCAGTATAATTTTTCTTGATTTCAGGCATCACCCAAAAGGTATAGCTACGTATAATTCCTTCAATATATACAATTCTCTATTAACGAGAATTCTATCACCCCAGTTCAGCAGTCTATGATACAATAATCGGTGGCTATTAATAACCATAGACAGAAACGACCGATTATTCCATTGGGATATCGCTTTAAAGGAGGACGTAATTCATGATAAACACACCATTTATCACCGTTGAGGGACCAATTGGTGTGGGGAAAACATCACTTGCTAAAGCAATCTCTGAACACTTCCAATTTGCCTTATTAAAAGAAATTGTCGATGAAAATCCTTTTTTGGGTAAATTTTATGAAAATATAGATGAGTGGAGCTTTCAAACAGAAATGTTTTTCCTCTGCAACCGCTACAAACAACTCGAAGATATTGAGATGAACTTTCTTGCTAACAACCAAGCTGTTGTAGCAGACTATCATATATTTAAAAACTTGATATTTGCAGAACGCACGTTGAAAAATCGTCAATATGATAAATACTTAAATATTTTTAAGATCCTTACCAAAGACATGCCCAATCCAAATATGGTCGTATACTTAGATGCAGGTCTAGAAACATTATTAAAACGAATAGGAAAGCGCGGCCGGGATTTTGAAAAGAATATCAGTCCCATTTACCTTGAACAATTAACCATTGATTATCATAATTTCATGGCTACATTCGAAGAACAGCACCCAAATATTCCAGTTCTGCGCTTCAATGGGGATGAAATTGATTTTATCGAAAACAAAGAAGACCGGTCTATGATCTTGACCCGCATTGAGAACACGCTTCAAAAAGGAGTATATACAAATGAATCTACGAAAAAAATATGATATCCCGTCAAGTTCAGTCATTACAATTGCAGGAACGGTAGGTATTGGAAAATCCACCATGACAAATGCATTGGCTAATGCCTTAAACTTTCGCACTTCCTTTGAAAAAGTTGATACAAACCCATACTTAGATAAGTTTTACGAAGACTTCGACCGATGGAGCTTCCATTTACAAATTTATTTTCTTGCTGAGCGTTTCAAGGAACAAAAACGTATATTTGAATATGGTGGAGGATTTATTCAAGATCGATCTATTTATGAGGATACGGGAATTTTTGCAAAAATGCATTACGAAAAGGGAACAATGAACCCTACCGATTATGAGACCTACACAAGTCTTTTTGACGCGATGGTCATGACCCCATACTTCCCACACCCAGACTTGCTTATATATTTAGAAGGCTCATTAGATGACATCTTGGCTCGAATTAAAGTCCGCGGGCGTCCTATGGAACAACAAACCCCTATCGAGTATTGGACAGAAATGCACCGACGCTATGAAAATTGGATTAATCAGTTCAACGCTTGTCCAGTCTTACGATTGAACATTAATGAATATGACCTGATCCAAAGTAAAGAATCGATTGAACCAATTGTCGATCAAATTTCAACCTTCATAAATCAAACAAAAAAATTAAGAAGAGTATAATAAATTAATCTAAAGAACGAAAGCACAAGCGCCTATTGTGGAACTTCGACTTAGATTTACCACGTCCTGTACAAATCAGTCAAACATAAACCTATCAACTTCAACGGGTAGAGAGCTTCTCACCAATAGATTGAGCAGCCCATGATTAAAGGAGTTAGCTACTTGTACTGGATTCCAACAGAAAAATTAAGTTTTCCACTTAAATAATTTCCTAAGCAATAAAAAAAGACTCGTTACATATGTAACGAGTTTTACGATTTCCAATTTATGCGTTGTGGTTAATTTAAAAAAGAATGGAGGAGGTAGAGGGATTCGAACCCCCGCGGGATTTGACTCCCCTGTCGGTTTTCAAGACCGATCCCTTCAGCCAAACTTGGGTATACCTCCATATTGACATGTATTATATTACAATAGGTTTATGATAAAGTCAACGGATCGTTTTTTTTTTCATAATATATGTAACGGAGGTTGTCTCATAGGGTTTAACCCTTTATGAGACAACCTCCGCTTTCGTTACGGTCTTATTACTTCTGCTCCACGCATGTATGGACGTAATACTTCTGGGACGATTACACTGCCATCGGCTTGTTGATAATTTTCCAGAATAGCCGCTACCGTTCTTCCGATAGCGAGGCCAGATCCATTTAATGTATGAACATGTTCTGGCTTACCTTTTGGATCCCGACGGAAGCGGATATTTGCCCGTCTTGCTTGGAATGCTTCAAAGTTACTGCAAGAAGAAATTTCGCGATATGTTCCATAGCTTGGAATCCAAACTTCAATATCGTACTTCTTAGCTGCTGTAAACCCAAGATCCGCCGTACACATACTTAGTACTCGATATGGTAGCTCAAGCAACTGTAACACTTTTTCAGCATGACCTGTAAGCTTATCGAGTTCTGCATATGAATCCTCAGGTTTAACAAACCTTACAAGCTCTACTTTATTAAACTGATGCTGACGAATTAATCCACGTGTATCGCGACCAGCAGATCCAGCTTCTGAACGGAAGCAAGCGCTGTATGCCGCATAGCCGAATGGCAGTGCTTCTCCATTTAATATTTCATCACGGTGATAATTCGTAACCGGTACCTCAGATGTAGGAATTAAGAAATAATCTTCGCTTTCTATTCGGAACGCGTCTTCTTCAAATTTCGGCAGCTGCCCAGTACCTACCATACTTGTGCGATTCACCATGTAAGGAGGCATCATCTCTTCATACCCGTGCTCTTCTACATGTAAATCAAGCATAAAACTGATCAATGCACGTTCAAGACGGGCGCCTAAGCCTTTATAGAATACAAAACGGCTTCCCGTTACCTTCGCTGCTCGTTCAAAATCCAAAATTCCCAATTCACCAGCAATATCCCAATGTGGCTTAGGTTCAAATGAAAATTGAGGAAGCCCTCCCCATTTTCTCACTTCAACATTATCATCCTCTGTTTCCCCTACAGGAACACTTTCATGAGGTATATTCGGAATTGACAAAAGCATTCTTTGTAAATCAGCTTCGACTTCGCGTAGCTCATCATCAAACCCTTTAATTTGATCGCCAACTTCTCTCATTTCAGTAATTAAATGATCCGCGTCTTTTTTCTCACGCTTTAACATAGCAACTTCTTGAGATACTTCGTTTCGATGGCTTTTTAACTTTTCCCCCTCAGCAATTAGTGCTCGGCGTCTACCATCCAACTCCTCAAATTTTCCAAGATCAGTTAAGTCTTCACCTCGGAATTGCAATGCTCGTTTTACTTCTTCTAAATGATTCCGTAGATATTTTAAATCTAACATCTCACATTCCTCCTTAATTTTGATTACAATTAGTTTCAGGAACGCAAAAAACTCCCGTCCCTATAAAAGGGACGAGAGTTAACCCGCGTTGCCACCCTAGTTGAAGGCACAATTGTACCTTCCACTCGAAAGATAACGGCATAAGCCGAAAGTAATTACTACCCATATCAATGGGGTTCCATACTTTACTCCAGGATGGATTCATAAGCTTCTCACACCGATTCACACCTGCCACCGGCTCTCTTTAGAAAGCAAGACTTACTACTGGTTCCTGTCATCGTTTTAATGAATGAAATTGTTTTCCATAATGTACTATAATTCTTACCATGTTGCAACCTTTTTATCCATTATCATGAGGTGGAAATCAGAACCAACCTTTAACTGTCGCGGAAACACTACTCCAAATATCAGCGAAGAATCCACCTACAGCTCGAGCAGACAATACGAACCAATTTGCCTTTTCTACTGTTTCAGCTGCTACAACATCTACTTTAACTGTCTTTGCACCCGCTTCGTCGATAAATCCGTAATCCGTTCCATCCTTGGGCTTAACTGTTAAGTAACCAATTACATCGCCTTTTTTAACAGGAGCTTCAAGCTTACCGTCTTTATTCAGCTTCTTTTCGTCAATAACCAGTTCAGGTTTATAATTCTCCTTATCAGCATGATTAATGACTGCAGTAACGGCTTCTTTTGATTGGATCTTCACTGAATTTTCTTTCCCGTCTGCTACAGGAATCGTCTTATGACCTTTCACTTGATAATTTGCTGGAACAAGTTCTTCCTTGCCAAAATTACCAAAGGCGTAATTCATAAGTTTAATGCTATCCTCAAAACGTTCATTTTTGGAAGTTGACTTCATTACTACTGTGAGATAACGTTGACCATCTCTAATTGCAGTAGCTGTATGGCCAAATCCTGCAAAATCTGTAGATCCTGTCTTTAAACCATCGACACCCTCATACTCAAAAATCAATCCAGGCAACATCCAGTTAAAGTTTGGATATTCCCTCCCATCCCTGAACTTCAACTTTGGAATTTTTGAATATTCTAATGCCTCCGGATAATCGGTAATTAAACGGTAAGCAAGTGTTGCTGTATCTTTCGCCGTCATAACATTTTCTTCATTTTCATTACCAGCTGGTATATTCCCCATTAAGCTCGAATTATTTAAACCGCTAGAGTTCACAAACTTATACTCTTTTAACCCTAACTCTCCAGCCTTTTTATTCATTAATCCAACAAAGTTCTTTTCGCTTCCGCCTATAAGTTCTGCTAATGCTACAGTAGCAGCATTTCCGGAAAAGACGGCCATGGCTTCGTACAATTCTTTCACGGTGTAATCTTCACCTTGAGTTAGTCCAATATTGGACAAACCAGGTGCCCTTGATAGCTTATGAACATATTCGTTAATGTTAACTTTCTGATCCCATGTAATTTTCTTATTGTTTATTGCTTCCAAAACAATATACTCTGTCATCATTTTAGACATTGATGCAATACCAAGTACTTTATCTGCATTTTTCTCATATAGGATACGACCTGTTTCTCCATCAAGAATGATTGCAGCTTCTGCCTTTAAACCTAGATCGACTGTATTGGCCTTTGCTTCATTTGGTAGAAAGGCAAGTTGTGATAATGCTAGAGTAAGGACCGTGATAAAAACTAGTGAAATCTTGCTAAATCTTTTCAATTTTCAATACCTCCAACTAACTTGATCTATATATTTCGAAGAATCTCTCCTCGTTATTTGATGTACACCTTGTCTAGTTTATCATAAAAAAATCAAAAAAAGTAGACAGAGTACTTTCCTACTCTGCCCACCTATTTTAACTTGTTAATATGAATATAAAGTTCTAATTATAAGGAATAATTCGGTGCTTCTTTTGTGATTTGTACGTCATGTGGATGACTTTCACGCAATCCTGCACCCGTCATCTTAATAAATTGAGTCTTTTCTCGTAAATCCTGCAAATGCGCAGCTCCACAATAGCCCATTCCTGCACGAATCCCACCGATCAGCTGATAAATTGTGTCAGATAATGGCCCTTTATAGGCTAGACGACCTTCAATGCCTTCAGGTACAAATTTCTTATTGTTTTCCTGGAAGTAACGGTCTTTTGAACCGTTTTCCATGGCTGCTACAGATCCCATTCCACGATATACCTTAAAGCGACGCCCTTGGAATATTTCCGTTTCTCCAGGGCTCTCTGATACGCCTGCAAGCATACTACCTAACATTACGGCATGCCCACCAGCTGCCAAAGCTTTGACGATATCGCCAGAGTATTTAATGCCACCGTCAGCAATAATCGTTTTCCCATGTTTTCTTGCCTCTGTTGCGCAATCATAAACAGCTGTAATTTGCGGAACTCCAACACCAGCAACGACACGCGTCGTACAGATAGATCCAGGCCCAATTCCAACCTTGACCACATCAGCCCCAGCCTCAATAAGTTCTCTCGTAGCTTCAGCTGTTGCTACGTTACCAGCGATAATCGTTAGCTCAGGATACGCCTTGCGTATTTCTTTGACTGTTTCGATTACACCTTTTGAATGTCCGTGCGCAGTATCGATTACAATTGCATCAACATGAGCTTTGACGAGCATTTCAACACGTTTTAACGTATCTCCTGTTACTCCAACTGCTGCACCAGCAAGTAGTCGGCCACGTTTATCTTTTGCTGAGTTTGGAAATTCAATGACTTTTTCTATATCTTTAATTGTGATAAGACCTTTTAATACGCCTTTTTCATCAACAAGCGGAAGTTTTTCAATTTTATGTTTTTGAAGAATATTTTCAGCTTGTTTTAAATCTGTTCCAACTGGTGCTGTGACCAAATTTTCAACAGTCATAACATCAGAAATATTAATAGAAAAATCTTGGATAAAGCGTAAATCTCTATTTGTAAGTATTCCAACAAGTTTTTGTTCTTCAAGATTATTTACAATCGGAACACCAGATATACGATATTTTCCCATTAGATGCTCAGCGTCAAAAACCTGATGCTCTGGAGTTAGGAAAAATGGATCAGTAATAACTCCGCTTTCTGATCGTTTGACCTTGTCTACCATTTCCGCTTGCTCTTCAATCGTCATATTTTTATGAATAATACCTAATCCACCCTGACGAGCCATAGAAATTGCCATCTCAGCTTCAGTAACTGTATCCATACCAGCACTTAAAATTGGCAAATTTAATTTTAAGTTTTCTGCTAAAGTAATTTGTAGATTAACATCTTTCGGTAGAACTTCAGATTTTGCTGGAACTAATAATACATCATCAAAGGTCAATCCTTCTTTTGCGAACTTATTTTCCCACATTATTTTCCCTCCAAGTTAAAAAAATATTATTAGTAGGTTATCAATTGGACAAAATACTGTCAAGGAGAACACTAAATTTCTGATTATTCTATTTATTAGAAGGAGAATATTTTATGATAAACTATCCTACTTTTTGGGACTCACTTAGCAACTTTTACTCTGCATCTCGGACACAAATTTATTTAAATAAATGCTATCGTTCCATAAATGACCCAACAGCTGATAAGAATAGTTACGAAAACTGCTACCCCTTCATCTATTATCTTGAACATGGCCAGACCTATTATTCTCAAGCAAAAATTGCACCTCTCTCTATTCAGCCTGTCCTTATTTTTTATGGATTTACTCAACTTCTCAAGGCATGTGTTCTCACTAGCGATCCCAACTATCCGGAAAACACTGGAGTCCTTGCACATGGAGTAACTACAAGAAAGCGTAAGAAACAACAATATGAATTTTTGCAAGATGAAATCAAAATCCAAAAAAATGGGTTGTATATGCACGCACTAAATAAAGTATTCGGCATAAAACAAATTGAAAATGAACGTTATACTATGGAATCCTTGTTGAAGGAAATCCCAGAACTTTATGAAAGCCATCAATATTTATTCGGTAAAAAAAGTTATCAAACTCTACAGCATCACAATAATCACTATCACTTATCACCTTCAATACTTGATACTTATCAAATGACAACAAATCGTTTTAAAGAATACTTAGAATCAAAAACAAAGCTAAATATATCTATTACAGAATCTGATCACTTAGAAATGAAAATAGATCAAAAGCTTTTATTCAATAAGCATGCCCCTATCCGATATCATTTATTTGATAAAAATTTTATGCTTTCTCTCACTAAAAGTTCTGAGTGCTCCACCTTACCTGAAATTATGCTCCACTATCTTTTGCTATACAACTTGAGCATGATATGTCGTTATGAAACCGAGTGGTGGTCAGAGCTATTGAAGACAATGCCTAACGAAGACTATCCACTGATCCTTCAATTTTTATCAATAACGCAAGAAAAAATTCCATTTTTAATTTACCAGTGGTTAACAAATGAAAGGTTTTTCACTCAGTAATTTTTTAAAGATACAACATGATGTTAAAATAAAACAGGGAAACTAGCTCTAATAAGGGGGCAGAATAGCATTTTAATTGGGAAGGTTGTTTAAGTTAACGAAGCCTTGTCCCCTTTTTCTTCACCTGAAAATATAAGCGCTTAATATCGTAATATTGACTGAGCTCTTTATGTTATTCCGTCTCTTAGTTCTAGGCGATATCTAGTTGCACACTAACAGGTCATTCGAGTAAAGTTGTCCATTGGATTCATTTAAATCGCTAATACACTATTTCAAAGGGGGGAAGGTGCTCGTGCTTGACCGCCGACATGCATTAATACCTTAAGGATCAATTACTTGATGCACCCACATCCTATGAGCTTTGCTACCGTTATCACATTAAGTGAAGTCCGAGCTTAGCAGGTGTAAAGTTGTTAACAAAACATCTTTTAAAAACTTATACGTTTAAAAAAAGGCTCTTTTCGTAAAGATCGTTGTTTGCGAGACTCCTGCTTAGAGAAGCGTGTTGAGGTAGGCTCCTTTAGACTGCCCGCACAAAGTGAGTACCTGCAACGAAAATCAACCAAGATATTCGTGTAAATATCATTTAAAAGCAACAACGTATGTGAAAACAGCCAATTCGAAAGATTAGCTATATTTATAGCTGGTCTTTCGAATTGGCTAGTACTGTCTTACATCCGGGGCTATTATTGAAATTCAATGAATGACCGATTACTTTGTCAACTTTCACCACTGTCTCTCATTCAGGGTATAACAACAATAAAACTTTTCTCCGCTGCATTAAATAAAAGAGTCCAGCAGATATGCTGGACTCTCAATTTGCTTGGCAACGTCCTACTCTCACAGGGGGAGACCCCCAACTACCATCGGCGCTAAAGAGCTTAACTTCCGTGTTCGGAA
>NZ_JBIWFD010000013.1:1254-19467 GCF_044762875.1 Peribacillus sp. NPDC096379 | reverse complement strand
TTTTGGACAGATCTTTTGGAAATTATAGAATCCAACGGCCATCATTCAACTGCTAAATGGACAAAGTAGTTACAAAAACAATGGTTTTTGGTAACCATCATGAGTTAATCGATCTGCAAATTGCTTTTTTGGTATTTCTGTAACAAACTACTTTATGGTCCATGACAGCAACCCTGTCACTAGGCCAAAGGGGTGCTTTAGCGCCATAAAAATGCTGCCAGATGAAAGCCTTTTGAAAGTATGATTCTAACGAAAATCATACTTTTTTATGCAGTTGAGAGGTTTCTTCAGAAGCCGAAAACGTTGATGAATAAACAATAAAAAAAGACGTTAAACCCCTTGGTGCTCAAGGGTTTTTTAGTATGATCACTTCCTAAAATCGACTTTATGTTCACTGACTTGAAGGTCATACGTATTTTACATGGAATCATACATATATGAGTTTGAGTGCAATGAGGGTGAACAATCTATGAGTGTAGATCAAAAATTCTACTGTCATTTTATAAGAACTTTTGTCAGGTGTATTCCAATTATGTAGAATGTTTTGCATAATATTGCTTGTATGTAAATTAATGAACTAAACAAATAAAAAAAGAATGACCAGGGGCGTATGGATGATGTATACAGAGGTCGATGAATTAGATGGAAGGATCAATCAGATGAGAAAAGTTTTGATCCAGATTGCAGAAGAAACTGGCTTAAATAGCCATGACACCCTTTGTTACAGTCAAAAATTAGACGAGCTCATCACGATTCATCAAAAATTAAAGATTGATAATATACAAAAAGTTGATCAAAAATCCTGTATTGTCATTTAATATAGGATTTTTTTCTTTTTTATTAGCAGATCCTTTTTTCATTGCCTATAAGCGTGATTATGTAAACTCTTCTTAATAAAATAAGAGGAGTTTTTAAAACTAGCTTATAGGAATAATGGTGACAACAGTTCAAGAAGAAGACCCCTTTTGGTGGTCTGCAAAAATGTAAAGATTACATTAACCAACTTAAATTTAAAGAAGGACGACCATACCGGTCGTCCTTACTTCTTAAAAGAATCCTCCGCCGCCGCAACTACAGGCAATAATGATTAAGAGGATAAACAATACGATAATCAAGGCAAAGCCGCCGCCGAATCCTCCGCCACAACCGCCATCAACAAAACCTGACATATATAAACATCTCCTTTTTCTAAAGGAGGTACTACATGGGCTAATTAATTGTATGCTTAAAATAATGAAATGACACAAATATAAGCATGTTTATATGATGATATAGGACTTTTAACTATATTTTTAGTGAAGATAAGCTCATTCACTAAATTAATGCATAGCATAGAAAATAGAAATGGTTATAGACCCCACTCCAGACAAAAAATATCGATCTCGACCACCAATTTGGTGGTCTTTTCAATGTACGAAAATAACTAAAATCGTACATTCATTTAAAAATAAGAAATCCTTATTCCCTAAGAAAAAAACGTATGATTTTTTGATCCAATACGTTTTTTTTTGAAATAGCTATCAAATCTTAATATAATTAGTACTAATCTATTGGATTTTAAATTAATTTTTATATACTGAAATTACCATGTTCCTAGAAAGAAGGAGTGTGTAAATATGGACAAGCAAGCATTAGGGGGTAGAGTCAGGGAAATGTAGATTTACAACGCTAAACTAATTTCAACATTAAAAAGTCGATTCCCGTTAAATGCCGTTTCCTGTTGATCTAGAAACCACCCGTTTGAAAAAAATCAGAAAACCAAATTATTAGCACTAATCCTATAATTAAAGTCACAAAATAACAAATCATGCTTATTCCTTTTAATTTAATATCAACTTCTGCTTTCTTTTCTAATTTACTAATGTAGTTATTCACTAACACTAAACCAAATAAAGGAATAACTCCTAAAAAAGGTTTATCTACCATAAATAAAACTACAACTAATACAATCACCGCAAGTAATATTCTAGTTAGTATTGTTTGAATAAAAATCCCTCCTACTATTCTTTCTTTAACTCTTCTGCCCTTTAGTTTAAGTGTATCACTTCACAGTCTCAATAGAGTAAAGTTTATTGGTACATAACTAAATCACTGTTAAATTAGGAGTTCATAATGTCTCATAAGACTTGTATCAAAATGCTTATCGTTGTAAATTCGCATTTTCGGGAATGTACCCCATTAGTATCTTTATTACCTCCTCAATTAATCGAAGAGCTTCAAAGTTTATCAGATAAAACAAACATATCAATTTCTGAACTTTTAGAAATATCCGTAATATCTCTTCTAAAGAAGATGAACAGTACTACCGAACCGAAAATTTTTGGGGCTAATAATTAAAGAAATGATATTGAAAAATAAAATCATCATTAGTCAGAATAAAGAACTATTAAATAAACATAAAAGTCTATAGGTTTGTTTTTTTATTAAACTAAAGATAGAGGCGATATTGACCGCCCCCCTGCCCCGTTACCCTATATTTATCTTGATTTCGTTTTTATTTTTCGAATCTGCTGTTTGCTCTCTTGTTTTAGCAGCAAACCCTAAAAACTGTTTTATATCCTGCACTTGAAAGAATTGGACCCCAGAATGACGCGGTAAATTATATCGGGTATCTGTAATCAGTATGATCTTAGGGAAAATCTTTTTTTCTGTCGGTTGCCATGATTCTTGTTGCCATTCGTTGCTCAAGTAATAAGAGGCATAGCGCATAAATTTCTCATTCATGACCTTTTCGGAATAGACTGATCGCTGGATCTCCACGAAGAATGGCGCACGTTTCCAGATCATAAAAGCATCTGGTTCCATGTAACCTTTTCCGTATTTAGGTTCGACTATGAATTGTGAGGATAGTTCAAATTTCATCAGTGATTTATAAAACTCAACGATTTTAAGAAAATGTGGGATTTTTGCTGATTCTTTTTTTATAGGAGCGGGTGAAGGGAAATAGATATATGGTTGCTGGGTCGTATTTACTTCTATATAGCCATCCCTTCGCAACCTCTTCAGAACCGTATTACAGCATGTTATGGGGTTCCGAAGACCTTCGAAATGCAGAGCGATAATATCGTCCCTTGTCATGCAACGAAAGCGCGTCAGGTCGGATAAAATATTCAAATCTCGTTTTCTCATTAGTCCAACACCTCAAATATGGCATCGGTAATTTGCGAATCGTCGTCAGAAGGCTTAAGAGGATCTTTAAACGGTTTATTAGTAAAAGGTGACTTATGACTCTCTAAAATACTTTTCGCCTCGTCTAAGGCTAAGTATGGAGCCTGTATCTCCTTTAATCCGTCTTGCCCTTGCAACTTTAGCAACATTCTTCCGTTTTCCTTCAATTTTTCACTTCCCGGTGTACCGATAATTCTCGCGTTAATCAGATCGGCACACTTAAACCCCATTCTAACGGTTAAATTGTTCTTTAAAGCGCCCTCTAAGAGTTTTGCGTCGGGTCTCTGCATAGAAAGTATTAAGTAGATGCCTAATGCTCTTCCAAGGGAGCTTATGTCCTCCACGATAGCCATGATTGCTTTCTCTTTACGTAGCAAAGATACTTCATCGATACAAAGGATAATATAAGGCGGTGAATCTGGTAAGTCATCGATGTGTGAAAGTTCATGAGCATCTAATAAATCGCCACGTTTCTTTAATTCATCGTTGAGGTGAGCCAGCATTGCTGCCATATCGACAGGGCTTACAAGAACGGATTGAACATGTTTCACCCTGCGGAATATATGAAATTCAGAACGCTTTAGATCACATAAGTACAACTGCAGGCGGTCTGGATTTTTAAATTGGATTAACGAGCTCAAAATTGAGCGCAGTTGAGTGGATTTACCTGATCCTGTTTCGCCTGCTATGAGCAAATGAGGGTGATCCACCATGTCATATAGCACGTTAGCTCCGTTCATATCAGTGCCACAGACGATAGGTAAACGCATTTTATTCGCTTGTTCTCGGAACAAATCAGCGTCATAACGGATAAGACGTGAACCGTTTCCTACGTACACTTTGAGCGTAAAAACCTTGGTGTCTCCTTTAATCTCGATCTTTTCCCCAAATACTTGCATGAAACAATATTCCTTCTTCTTAATTTCCTTTGGATCCATGCCTGTAGGAATCGAAAATACATACGTCAGCGACTTTTCCTTCCGACTGATATTCACGGAAAGAATCTTTGGATAAACAAGACCAGAGTTGGACCCGTAAGAATACCGGTTACCTATTTCCCCAATCCTAAATGCTTTCACAAGCTCTGCTTTTGCTCTGTGTTTCGCTAACCACATTTTCATATGCTCACCTCAAATGATTTAGTTTAAAACGCTGGTTCAGGATGAACTTCTGTTTTTAACTCTGGTACATCGTGTACCAGACCTACCAGAACAGGAATTTTAAATCATTGACCAGGTACCATAACGCCACCATGCCAGCTACAGGAAAAGTGATACGAAGGAAAGCAGAGATAAAGGCAGCTATTGAAATGTTTCCCGTATCAGCTACCCCTTTTTCTATTAACGCAATCAGGAGAACAGCAGCGCCGATTCCGATAAATACCGGGTCAATCAATGCTGCAGGATGCAGCGGAATAAATGAGAACAGAATAGGTGAGTTGTTGCCAGTTGTGGCAACGTTGTTATGTTCTTTTTTCATGAATGCTTTAAAATCAATGGTTTCTGTCTTACTCGATATAAAAGGCAGATTAAGTAACATGATGTATCCTCCTTAGATCCCCTCAATTTTGTGGAGATTTAACCAGCGCAATTTTACGCCGGTTGACTCCTCAGATTTGAAGAGTGAAATTTCCCTTTTTAAGCGCTAACTATGGCGGGGCAAAATTTTTCTTTTCCCCCTCTCATGCTCTCCTCCCGTCCATTCGCCTTTCGGCTCATTCTAAACACTTTCGTTTTTCCTTCTATATCAATCCGGATTGGTTCATTACTTTGGTAAGGGTAGCAAGGTAGATACTTTAGTAATTACTTTGGCTAGAAGTTGCTAACTACCAAATTAGCTGCCTTGATAAAGCTTATGGAGACTGCTTGTACATGTTTCACACTTTGTTGGCGAAAATCACATTAATGTGAATAAAGACCAAAATATTAGTCAAGAATGGTGGACATACAATAAATCAGGAGGTTGATCCGTATGTTTGGGTTAGGTAAAAAAAGGTCTGCGTTCGGTAAGTTTCTCGATAAAAATGGAATTACACAGCAAGAGCTTAGCGAAGTCAGTGGGGTAAACAGGAATAGTATAAGCAGAATAACGCAGTCAGATGAAAATAAACCGTCTATGAAGAACGCCTCAAAGATTATTAAAGCATTGAAAAAAGCCGGATATAAGGTGGATTATGACGACTTCTGGAGTATGTAAATAATACGAGGCAAGACTCCTGTTTAAAATCAGGCATGGAGGTATGCTTTTTTGTTGGTTGAGTATGTAGCCTTCTTTTCTTTGTTAACTTTAGCGATTGCGAATACATACTTCATGAAATACGAATAAGAAAATTAGGGTTAGTAAAAAAAGCCCTCATAGAAAACTGGAATCACATAGAAGAGATCCTGAATCATACATAGAATATGATGGTGGATATTTCCATTAAATATCTAACCAAAAGCTCATGATAGGCGGAAAAAAGCCTAATTATGAAAAAATAGATGAAAGGTATTAAGATTCTTTGGAAGTGCTATAAACCGCAGGATGGGGACAGTCTTAGAACGAATAGAAAAAGAAAAGAACTGTTGATTTTATTGTAGTGAAAGGGTTTAACGTACATAGGGAGGAACTTCAGGAAGATGCGGTTATCTTAACTTCGATGTGAGAAGTATTGGAATACAATGGCTCTCAAATCATTTACATGCATTTATGATGTCTTATAATAAACTGTTTCATATAAATTCATCTCATTCCCAATACCGATATAGGGATTAAAGCATTGAATTCCTTTAGGACTAATATTAGATATATCCTCAATGAAACTGCCCTGTTTGTTGAGCAAGAACAGTACCATAATCGATCATTTACTCTGTTTCTCTTCCTGAGACTTAACACTTTGTAGTACGTGAAATAAGTTGATAAGTCTTTATCTTTCCCCCCCCCCTACGAATGCTGATACGATAGTGTTTTGGAGAAGCTATTTTGTAGGGAGCTGTAGATTACATAGAGGTAAATTCGAAGGTAATAATGATTAAAAATATATTCGTTATGTTTATTTTAGAATTAATCTCGCTAGAATATATAAGGAACTAGACAATATGAAAAGTAACAGAATCAACTAACTCCCCCAAGAACCTTTATGCTTCAAGGGAGAGTTTCTAAGTGACCATTCTGTTTACTCTTAAAAATTGCGTATAAACGATCAATAAGTCGAAATATATTATATCTCTAATCCCATTTCGGATTTTAAATAACTTTCAAAATGGTCATTTTTATAGTTGCGTATAAACGCGCTTTTTTTGTCTAAATCTACTTCTTTTCTAAAGAATCCTACCTTTTTCAGACGTTCTGTTTCAGGCAGTTCCGACCAGGTTTTTTCTGCATCTTCTTCTAGCTTGCGTTCTATTTTTTTTTGTAACATTAACTCTTCAAATCGTTTTGTTCTTTGTTCTTCTGGGGATTGTTGTTTCGGTAAAGTGGTTAGTAATTGATTATATTGATTTTTAAGTTCTTCCATTTGCGTCGCAGCAAGTTCTGCAAATGTTTTTTGGACTTCTGCAGTAATTTGGTTCTTTAGGGCCTCTATGTTGTCCACATATGGTGCTGGTTTGTCCTCTTTGGGAGGAAATGGTCTTAAACTCGTAAAGTTGGTCAGCTCTCTAGAAATGGCCACGAGGGCCCACTTTTCTTCTCTTTTTTTCTTTATAAAAACGGCAATTTTTAAGTCTAATTCGTCATAAATTTTTTCATTTGTTTCTACAGTACGGTTGATATAATGGATACGATCTTTTTCTAGCCGTTTAAACCAGCCATCAACTGTATTAATATGTATGTTTGAGATATCTAGATTTTTTCTTAATTCTTCTACAAAATCGCTGATTTTCCAATACTTAGGTTCATTCAATTTTTTTACCTCCTTTTTAAATTTTATGTGCACTGAGCTTTTATTTGGATGACATACAAAAAGTTGTGAAGTTGTTTGTTTTACTGGTCTTTATGGACCAGTTGTTAGTCTATAAGTAGACCATATACCACTTGTGGCACACAGTAACATTAAACATTATAATAGATAGTTAAAATAAAATAAAATATTGAAAGCTTTCTATTCATCATTAGTTATGAATAGATGGTTTATATGTATCCCTGATTAATAAGGTATTTGACTTGCTAGTCATAATAACCTGCATCAAATTATGACTATTTTTGTCTATAGAAAACCTCCCTATGAAAATGTGGAGAATCTTGTAAGGAGTCAATAATGAAAATGAGCATGTATTAGGTTCTACATGTAGACCATCGGTCACAAATGGTCTACATTTTTTTGGGGAATGTAAAGCATATGTAGCGTGTGGTCTATATGTATCCCTGATTAATAAGGGATTTGGTTTGCTATCCTTAGTATCTTGCATCCAGTTATGACTTACTATTTGTGTTCATGGAAACGTTCTATGTAACTACGTGTAAACCTTGTCATCGGCAGTAATGAAAATGAGTGTTTATAAGGTTCCACATGTAGACCATTGGCCACAAATGGTCTACGTTTTTAAGGGATATGTAAAGGATGTGTAGTCTATATGTACACTTGAATTTATACGATATTTGAACTGCTATTCATAATACATTAATCAAATTATAACTACTGTTTTAGTTTAGCGAAAAATAGTGTATGTATAATAAGTAGTTTAAACCTTGTCATCGGCAGTAATGAAAATCAGTGTTTATACGATTCCACATGTAGACGACTAGCTACATGTGGAATACATTATTAATGAAAAAGTAAGGTTTGTATAGTGTGTGGTCTACATGTATCCTTGATTAATACGGTATTTAAGCTGTTATTTATATTATCTACATCAAAATATGACGATTTTTGTTTAATGAAAAACCCCCTATGAATAGAAGGGGGTTAATCGTCGTCGTCATCAAAATCCAAGAATGCTTTTTGAGCGAAATTTTGAATGGCTGCATTCGCTTTAAAGGAAGAGGGATTTTCTTCCTCATTTTTTTCAGGTTGTTGATTTAAATCAAAGGGTGAATAAGGTTTTTTAACTACTTGATATAGGAGCTGGCTAATTAATGCTTTTGTATGCGGATGATTTAACCAATCCAATTCTTCAGATGTTAGCCCTTTAGGAAGGGGGACGTTCATTTGATTACCATTTGAAGTACTTAAAGCTTTATGTGAAACAGCATCAATAAAAATTGAAGCTATATTGCTACTGAATTTTCTACCAGCTTTTTTCTTGTTTTCTGTTAAGTAATTAAGTACATGTGAAGGGGTGTCAGACGGTAATCGAAACGAAAGAGATTTTCCAGGCTCAAATTGTTCCATTTTCAGTTCACGCTTTTGTTAACGTGGTATTTTGTGTTGTAATCCCTTTGCTGTTTGCATACATAAGTAGAATTTTGAAATAAGCACGAGCAATCATCCATACACTATCATCTTCAGATACGAATCGAAGAGGGTAGTTTTTATCTGCTTGATTTAATTTAGTAAGGTAAGGCTTTAATACTAGGGAGCCACCGCCGGTTTGATAAGCAAGTCGAATATCTGGTACATTACGCCACATATCTTTGATTAACTTATATTCTTCTTTTGCTAAAACAGATAATTCTTCATCAATGATATCTTTAATAGAGACTCGAGTTCCATTAACCCAGATATGATATTGTTCTTCAGGTTGTTCATTCGTGATGATCTCAACAAGAGTCCGTCTACTCTTAATGGAGTATTTATATTTAGAATATACCTTCCGAATTATGGTATCTAAATACGTAGATACACCTCTTTTTATACCATTGCTATATTCATTGTCTACTTCAGCTTCATCCGTAATAATCGCGGAGTCCGTTGAAAGACCGCCTATATCGTTGATTAGTATCGTCTTCCCTAAAAGCTCTTCGTTTTTAGTGGAACCGTCATTATTTGTCGTTAAATCTACAAATGCGGCAAATCCCTCTGTATTTACGAGTACTTGTTCAAACTTTATCCGTACAATTTTTCCTTCTAGAGAAGGTGTTTTTAAAAATTTCACTTCATGCTGCGAGTTTTTTAGCTTTTTCCTGAAATCTTTTGCTTTGCCTTGTTTAGTTTCATCTAAGGGCAATCCCGTAGATAAATAATAAGTTGCTTCTATTACACCATCTTCTTCGGGAAATTGCTCTACGGCGTCATAAGCAAGGGTTGTTAATAACATAATAACTGGTTGATCACTGTCGGCTTTATCCTGGTCGGGAGTCAATTCGTCATTATTCGGGTATTTAGATGCCAGTTTTCCGACTGCAAAACTACCATTTTTACTTTTTAAAGCAGAGGATGTAATTTCTACATGTAAGGCATGTAACGAATTTTTTTCCATTTCAACAATTTCACGATTTTGCACATTCGCTATTACGTTGGGTATGTATATCCGGTTAGTAAGATCTCCTAAAAAGCCCTTAACAGCATCATTTCCAATATCAATTGATACGAATCTAGCCATAGTTTAGTAGATTCCTCCTTAGTTTCATTTATTTTCATATTAAAGCTAAATCTATTGTATGCTATTTGTATGCAAATTTCAAGTTTGTATGCGAAATGTATGCAAATAAATTAGTATGACAATAAAGGTGTTAAAAAAGCCAGTCATTATGTTCAATTAAAGGGCAGTATTGTTCAATAATCAAAGGGAAACATTGAGGAAAAATAGGTGGAAAGTATATGAATAATTATCCCCAATTGACACCGTTAGGGAAATGAGGAAGGAGTTTAAAAATAATTTAATACAAAATTAGTGAAATAATTCTTTTCTTCACTGGCAATGCTGGTATCTTATTATTATATTAATCGTCCCTTTGTTAATACTAGAATTTGAAACAGTATATTGCAAAATAACAGGAACATAGGAGGTATGAAATTTGAAGATCCAAAGAATAGATCATGTGGGTGTAATCGTAAATGATCTCTCTGCCGCTAAAGAGTTTTTTCTCGATTTTGGACTTGAGGTGAAAGGGGAATGGGAAATGGAAGGAGAGTTGATGGGATATGCAGTTGGGCTTAATGACGTTAAAGTAGCGTGTGTAGGATTGGGAATGCCAGACGGTCAGACATGGATAGAGTTAATCAAATTTTATACGCCGTCAGATGAACAAGATATTCAGCAAACCTTTGCAAATACACTGGGTATCCGACATATTGCATTTACTGTTGAAGATATTGAAGCTGTTGTTGCCAAATTGAAAAAGAAGGGTACGGAAATCTTTAGTGAGATACAGCAATATGAAGAAAGTTATAAATTATGCTACGTTCGTGGTCCAGAGGGAATTATTTTGGAGTTGGCTGAGGAAATCAAATAAGTAATGTTAATTAAAATGAAAGTACGACTCTTTGTTACTTTCTATTTTTTTAGTTTGTGAAGACATATACTTAAACTCCCATGAAAATTAAAAAAGCCCAAAAACTAAAAATGAGCATAACAAAATTAACCCAGTAAAAACACTTTTTAAAAAAGGCTGAACCTCTGAGTAATCATTATAGAGTTGGATTGATAAATGAAAGCATCTTCCTTCTTTTTAGAATAAAGGCAAGGCTGGTGCAACCAAAAAGGATTAATCTCCCATAAGTGCTACCCATATAGGGCGCGACAGTCTGTGATGCACCGTGGTCGTTGGAGTTAGACTAACGGATGGGTTCTATGGCACCATAGTGTATCGACCTTCTTCGCCAGCCGTAGAAACAGTATAGACAAGGGTATCCATTTTCATTCTCTGTGATGAAGCGCTGATTTTTGCGCTTCATGGGTGGCTAACAGGTTCCTTGAGAGGGAGAAGGAATAAACGACGAATACTTTGGGGAAAGCTAACGACAAGTTAGTTTGTATTATTATTACTTGACTAGAAACAGGTGAAGTTTTACAATCAAATACGGAATGAATATTCATTCCTGAGAATGAGGTGATAAGAATGTCAAAAAACAAACAAGAAGATGTATTTGAAGCAGCAATGCAATTATTTGCGGAACGCGGTTATGATGGAACGACGATACCGATGATAGCGGATAAAGCAAAAGTGGGTGCAGGAACAATTTATCGTTATTTCGATAATAAAGAAGCTCTTGTTAATTCTTTATTTACGAAATGTGTTCTTCAGTTTTCTGAAGCGATACGATCTGATTTGCCTTTTCATTCAACGATCCGTGAACAATTTACCCACATTTTTAATCGATTATTTGATTTTGCAAGAAATAATGTTGAAGCATTTCTTTTTATCAATTCTCATGAGGGTGGTTATTATCTTGATGATCATAGTAAAGAAACGTTCAATGATTTTCTAAGCTTTATTATAGGTGTAATAGAGAATGGACAAGAGCAAGGGTTTATTCGCTCATTACCATCTTGTGCTTTAATTGCTACTGTTTATGGTCCTGTTGTCATGTTAGTTAAGATGATGGAGACGGGAGAATTAACGTATACAGAAGATTTGCTAAAAGAGCTTGAAGAAAGCTCTTGGAATGCTATTAGAATCATTTGATTCTTTAGCATTTAATACGGAATGAATATTCATTCCAAAGTCGAAGAAAGGTGATATCATATGAAAAAGTTAAAAAGCTGGAGAAGTCTCTCCTTTGTTTTATGGATAATCGTAACGATTGTCATGTTAATGACAATGCCTAGTTTAGATCAACTGGCTAAAGAAAAAGGACAAATTTCAGTTCCAGAAACGGAACAAAGTGCAATTGCAGATAAAATGATCGCACGAATGGATAAAGATGGTGGTGAGACTTATGGAATAATAGCTGTCTTTAACAGTGGAAGCGAAAAAGCTTTCACCGATGAACAAAAGGAACAGATAGCTTCTGTTATAAATGAATTAAAAGACAAGAAAAACGAACTTAACATTACCGAAATCACCTCGCATTTAGATAGCGAAGAAATAGAAAAGCAGTTAGTATCGAAAGACAACACTACCATTTTGGCACAAATATCTGTTGACAAAAGCCAAGGTGAAATATCAGAAGTTGCCGCGGAACTGAATGAGGTTATTGAAACAAAAGGAATTAAAACCTATTTAACAGGAAGTGAACTGGTAGGAAATGACTTTGCTAATTCTACTCAGGAAGGTGTAAAGAAAACAGAAGTTATTGCTATTATCTTTATTCTTGTTGTGCTAATCATTGTCTTTCGCTCACCGATTGTTCCGTTCATTTCTCTTCTTACAGTTGGTGTTTCTTACTTGGTATCAATGGGAGTAATTGCACAAATTGTAGATAAATTCAATTTCCCTTTTTCTAACTTTACTCAAGTGTTTGTAGTTGTGGTATTGTTCGGGATTGGAACAGATTACAATATCTTATTATATACAAGATTTAAAGAAGAATTAAGTAAACAGAAAAATGCGTATTTAGCTGCAAAAGTGACGATGAAATCAGCAGGGAAAACAGTATTATACAGTGGAGTGGCGGTATTAATCGGCTTCGCTTCTCTTAGCTTAGCAAATTTCAACTTGTATCAAGCAACTTCGGGTGTAGCGATTGGGGTTGCGGTGCTACTTCTTGTGTTAATTACGTTAAATCCTTTTTTTATGGTACTTCTGGGGAAAGGGATGTTCTACCCGATTAAAAATTTTAAAGGGCATGCCGATAGTCGTTTGTGGGGCTTCCTTGTAAAAAACTCTGTAGCAAGACCGATCATAGCTCTTGTTCTTGTTTTTGCTTTATCGATCCCTTTTATCCTAAATTATTCTCAATCATTGAATTTCAACGACTTATGGGAAGTGGACAATAAATATGCATCGAAGCAAGGAATTAACGTCATAGAGGAACACTTTCCTCCAGGCTTTTCATCTCCAGCAACACTGGTGATTCAATCAGACAACAAATTGGATCAGGTTGGTTCATTACAAGCTTTAGATGAATTAGCTGAGAAAATTGAGCAGGTTGAAGGTGTTTCGGAAGTATACTCCCCAACCCGCCCAACCGGAGATAAGATTAAGGAATTATATATAAATGATCAAGCAAGTGAACTTAATGAAGGCTTAGGTGATGCTAATAGTGGAATCGGCGAAATTAATGACGGATTGACTTCTGCAAAAAATCAAATGGAAAACAGTGACTCAAATGATCTTGCTAATGTGCAAAGACTGATTGATGGAACGACTAAAGTGGAGAATGGTGTTTCAGCATTAGGTGGTGCCATGAACCAATTAACAGAAGGGATAAATAGTGGTGCTACAGGAGCACAAAAAATAGAGAACGGTTTAGCTTCATTAAATGAAAATATGAATAAATTGTCTAGTGCAGCTTCTCAGTTATATACAGGTTACAGTCAATTGGAAAAAGGGTTAAGCTCTTATGGACAATATTTCGGAAGTATTTCGCAGGCAATTGATGGCGCGAAAGCAGGGTACCAGCAGGTGGAAGCCTTAATGAATAATTTGACTGAGGCTCAACCGGAATTAGCGAACGATCCAAACATTCAACAAACAGTGGGAATTGCTGTAACGGCGCAGCAACAATTAAATGAGCTTTCAAGTCAATTAAATCAATTAACAGTTCAGCATCAATCTGCCATGGCCTCGTTTAAAGAGGCAAATCAATCACTTGCTCAGGTTAATGAAGGTATGGAGCAAATGAAGAGTGGCATTGTACAGCTACAACAAGGGACAAATGAGTTGAAAAATGGATTGAATGAAGGTGCGAATGGTTCAGAACAAATTGCGAGTAAAACAACTGATCTTACATCAGGATTGACTCAAATTAATAATGGCCAGGAGCAATTATTAAAGGGGCTTAATGACTTACAGAAAAAAATGGGACAATTGCAATCAGGCTTATCTGATAGTACCGAGGGACTTGATCAAGTTAGCAATGGTCTAACTGATGCTAAAAAGTATTTAACCGGACTTAGTGAATCAAAAAGCTCTGAAAAATTCTATCTTCCACAAGATGTATTAGAAGGAGAGGACTTCCAAAGAGCGTTAAATACGTATATGTCCGCTGATAGGGAAATTGCTAAAATGACAATCATTTTAGATGTAAATCCTTATTCACAAGAGGCGATGCCAATCATTCAAGACATTAATGAACAAGTGAATGCTTCATTAAACGGTACAGATTTAAAAGATGCAAAAATAGCAATTGGTGGGACAACAGCTAGAAACGTAGACCTAAAGGATGTAACACAAGCAGACTTCTTGCGTACAGCAACGATTATGTTAATTGGGATTGCGCTTGTTCTGATGGTCATCACACGGTCTATATCTAATTCGATATTTATTGTTGGTTCATTAGTGCTAGTGTACTTTGCATCTCTTGGTATTGGAGAAGTAATTAGTTCACATATTCTAAATATAGATAATCTAAGTTGGAATGTCCCATTCTTTAGTTTTATTATGATTGTTGCATTAGGAGTGGATTATAGTATTTTCTTGATGATGCGATATAACGAGTTAGAAGGCGATCCAGCAACACGAATTGTAGAAGCCTCCCGTCATATCGGTGGAGTAGTATTATCCGCTGCCCTTATTTTAGGAGGTACATTTGCTGCTTTAATCCCATCTGGTGTCTTAACACTGATTCAAGTAGCATCTGTTGTAATAATTGGACTATTATTGCTCAGCTTACTAGCCCTACCAATTTTATTGCCAGGTTTAATGGGATTAACGAACAAACTTAATCGTTTGAATAAAAAATAAAAGAGAGAAAAGAGGCAGTGCTAAAAGCATTGCCTCTTTCTTAATAAACATGTCACAATTATTTAGAGCCACTCTCCCATGAAAATAAAAAAATCCCGAAACCTAAAAATGAGCATAACAAAATTGATCCAGTAAAAACACTTTTTAAAAAAGGCTGAGCCTCTGAATAATCATTATAGATTTGGATTGATAAATGAAAGCATCTTCCTTCTTTTTAGAATAAAGGCAAGGCTGGTGCAACCAACCAAAAAGGATTAATCTCCCATAAGTGCTACCCATATAGGGCGCGCCAGTCTGTGATGCACCGTGGTCGTTGGAGTCAGACTAACGGATGGGCTCTATGGCACGATAGTGTATCGACCTTCTTCGCCAGCCGTAGAAACAGTATAGACAAGGGTATCCATTTTCATTTTCTGTGGTGAAGCGCTGATTTTTGCGCTTCATGGATGGCTAACGGGGTGCGTTAGTGGAATAAGGAGATTTAAAATAATCAATCTTTTTTATAAAAAAACAGTTCTAAAATAAAAGCAAGCAATCGTTTTGATCAATTTTTATTCAAAACGATTGCTTTTTACATTCAGTAAAATCAAGGATTTAGAGTGATTTATAATCAAACTTTATTTTAAAACTACAGATGTACAACGATTAGATTTTGGTACAAGTCTTATGAGACATAATTAAGCCTAATTTATATATAAATTAATTGTGTATCAATAGGTTCTACTCTATTGAGATTGTGAAAGAATGCACTTAAAGTAACGGTAAAATAATTGAATAAAGAAACTGGATTATTGTGGTAAAATCGAATTGTAAAGGGGGAGGTAAAATGAAAAAAATACTCACGCTACTATTTACAATACTGGTTTTAACAGCTTGTACGGAAGTTACTAAAAATGAAGTCACTAAAGATGAGGTGACTAAAAAAGAAGTTACTAACAATAATTATAAATTTATTGGAGAAAGTGAACATTGGGACGCTGAATATTCTTATAAAGGAACAGAAACATGGGAAGATAATGACGGAACAAAGACTTACTCTAACGAAGATAGTGATGAACTTGTATTAAAATATAAGGGTTCTTTAGAAGAGTTATCTTCCATGCGAAAACTTGAATACTCTTATACTACAAGTAGTAGTAGTGGGGGATCAACAAATGAATTCACTGAACCTCCTAGAGAATTAACATTTACTTCTAAAAGTAGTTCGGAAGGTGGGGCAAAAGTAAACGAAGATGAAGTTATACAAGTACATGTAAAATGGGACGAATTTGAAGAGTCATTTGAACTGCATAATAAAAAGAAATAGATTTGTTGAACTAATAGGTGTGTTCATTTAGTAAGCTAATAAAAAAGTCGATTTCCTGTTTTGGGAATCGACTTTTTTAATGGATTTAAACTTCTTTAGCGTTGTAAAGCTGTATTTATCTGATTCTACCCCTATATCTATAAAAGGGCTATGCTCCACGCAAGGTTCGGGTAGTATTTTTTGAGCAACCCACCCAAAAAATCTCCGCCCTTTCTCTCTTGCATTCCGCATTTTGGCAGGTGAGCGCATGTCGCCAAGCCGAACATACTCAAAACGAGGATTTTCGGAATTTGGCTTGCTCTGACCATTGTACCTGCCAAACCGCCAGTGCTTCCGATCCTCGTGTGGATCTTTAGCTTTATTTTTTACACAATACAGGGGCTAGCCCCTCTTGCTACCGCAATTCACCCTAGCCAACCTCACACCTCAAAACAAGGGAGAATAAATCTAATAAAAGACAGGAGTTGATTTCTAACGGGTTCGGTTGATGAGAAGAAAAATGCAAATGACAATGTGAATATCATGCCAATCAGCATATATTTCAACAGTAAATTAGCAATATAAATGACAAGCAAAAACGCTCAGACTTCTGAGCGTTTTTTTTAGAAATATCTTATTATCCTTATTGAACTAAAGCCCCTCGGTAGTGAATTATCGGTTTTCACTCTTATACTGCAACCATTTATCTATTTCTGCTTTTAAAAATCTTTCCTGATTATCGATTTTTAAATATGGAATAAAATGATAAGTGTCGTAGCTACTTAATTTTGCCTTCTCCAAGTCATCTTTCTGAATAAGGTTTTCTATTGATTGTTCACTTATCTGAAGGTATTCGGAAAGTTCTGTTCTAGTCATTAAATCAGGTATTGAATTCGTTATCGATTGTGAATTATTGCCTTTACTCGCTGAATTCGAACAAGTATTACTAAAAATAAAAGCTGATATTACTATTGATAATCCCAATATAAATGCACTAATTAAATAAGTTGTCTGTTTCAAACTTTTTAATCCCCCAATTTATTAATTTGTTTTAACACAATTTTCCTCTACTCTTAAAAAATAAATTCGCTCTTCTATTAGCTGTTTGTTTTATTAACTCAAATTTCGCGTTATTTGAGGGGACCGTCTATAAAGAGAAATCCTTTAACGTTTCGTCGATTTCGTCTTGCGTAATCCCGATATATCGTTTGGTGATCGATGGGGCAGAATGGTTAAAGATATTTTGCAGGAAGGCCAAGTCCTTGGTTCTCCGATAATACGCATATCCGAAGGTCTTGCGCATCGTATGCGTACCGATGTCATCCCTCCCGATCACTTCTCCGGCCTTCACAAGCGCTCTATAAGCTTGTGTGGGTGTAATTGGGTCCATTCCCTTCCGATTTGCAAACAGGTACTCTCCGTCGCTCATATGAGCTGTATAATCTTCAATTTCTTCCCTCAGCTTCACCGGCAACATAAATCGCTTTGTTTTATTCGTTTTTTTCTCTCGAATTACCACATGCGTTGTTCCTCGTACATCCCCAACGGTCAACGGAACCATATCGTTGACTCGAAGACCGGTATTAATCCCAAAGACAAACAAAAAATAGTCCCGTTCGGAACCATATCGCCGTAGCGCCCATTTCATATCTTCGATTTTTTTGGCCGTTCGCAACAGCTGCACGTTCTTTTCTTTCGTGATTTTCCTCCAATATCGTACAATCAACGTATGATATGGATAGTTTATCAAGAGGGCCCAGTTATATCAACGAAATAAATGTACGAAAATATGTATTTTCGTACATTCAAAAGATTTCCAAGACGGGGTCTTCTTCTTGAACCAACGCCACCCGTTAGCTTATTAAGCTAGATAAAAAAACTAAAGCAAAAACGCTGTCCAAAAGAAAACTTTTGGACAGCATCATCTAGATATAATTCGTTAATTTTAATGTTAACTGACTTTCTCGATATCCATGCGAGGGAAACCAGATCCTCAAAATCCCATGCCAGGACCGAATCCCATGCCAGGACCGAATCCCATGCCAGGACCGAATCCCATGCCAGGACCGAATCCCATGCCAGGACCGAATCCCATGCCAGGACCGAATCCC
>NZ_JBIWFD010000013.1:0-1155 GCF_044762875.1 Peribacillus sp. NPDC096379 | reverse complement strand
CATGCCAGGGCCGAATCCCATGCCAGGACCGAATCCCATGCCAGGGCCGAATCCCATGCCAGGACCGAATCCCATGCCGGGACCGAATCCCATGCCAGGTCTACCAAATCCCATGCCAGGGCCGAATCCTCCAAATATAATTCTTTCATCATTTTCTATTTGTTGAGGTTGATTCCATGGGTATTGTAATTCTGTGTACAACATAATTCCTCCTCTATTTTTAAAACACAATAATAAATAATATGTTAGACTTCGTGTGAATTCTTGGGTATTTAACTAGATCCGGAAATAGACTCCGCAACGGCAATAAAACCACGCTGAAACAGCCTTGATAATGCCGGATCAACTTCTCCTCCTGCCATGTTAGTGGAACAAGGGCGTTTTTGAGGATTTTATTGAATGTATGATTTTATACAAAATCATACATTCGGAAAAAACCCTGGATGTTTTGGGAACAAAAAAGGTAGGCATCATTTAGATACCCACCTCTTATATATTTAGTCTATTGATGACATTCATGAATTTGATTATCGAACAATGATTTTACTTTAAAATCTTGATATACGTGGTTAGCCATCAAGTCATACACTTTCGATTCCAAATCTTGAAGGTCATCTTCTTCTAGGTTATTTTGGGGTTGAGGATGAAACCATTGAATTTCTTCATCGTGGAAAATCCCATGATAATTATCGCCTTCAAAGGTTAGCGTAAATTGATGACGTTCATGAACTTGATCTTCGAACAATGGTTTTACTTTAAAATCTTGATATACGTGGTTCGTCAGTAAGTCATACACTTTCGATTCCAAGTTTTGAAGGTCATCTTCACCAATATTATGCTTAGGTTGAGGATGAAACCATTGAATTTCTTCATCGTGGAAAATCCCTTGATAATTATCGCCTTTAAAGGATAACGAAAACTGATGACGTTCATGAACTTGACCTTCAAACAATAGTTTTACTTTAAAATCTTGAATCATGATAAAACCTCCTGCGGTTATTTATTGGACTTTTCTTTAAATGATTTTAAATCGTTCGTACCATGGCTCTATCAATCTTTCGTGTTTGGATCAACTTTCAAAATATCACCTGTTGATGCATCAATATCCACAACATATTCTGTATCTTGATTTACAATAGAAATTTCGTATTTTTT
>NZ_JBIWFD010000012.1:0-29603 GCF_044762875.1 Peribacillus sp. NPDC096379 | reverse complement strand
CCAAAAAGTGTTTGACTTGCTCATTGTTTTTATAGTGTGTACTCACTTCAATTAAAACGTTGGCGCTTTGTTTTGTTCAGTTTTCAAAGAGCAATATTGGAGCGGGTGAAGAGAATCGAACTCTCATCATCAGCTTGGAAGGCTGAGGTTTTACCACTAAACTACACCCGCATATTATTAAAAGTCAAAAATGAATGGTCGGGAAGACAGGATTCGAACCTGCGACCCCTTGGTCCCAAACCAAGTGCTCTACCAAGCTGAGCTACTTCCCGTTTATATGGCGCGCCCGAAAGGAGTCGAACCCATAACCTTCTGATCCGTAGTCAGACGCTCTATCCAATTGAGCTACGGGCGCATAAGTACTATCTGAATTACATTCTTTGGTGCGGCCGAGAGGACTTGAACCTCCACAGGGTTTCCCCCACTAGGCCCTCAACCTAGCGCGTCTGCCATTCCGCCACGACCGCAAAAGCGACATTGATTATCTTATCACATTCAACATTTTGTGTCAACAAGATTTTCAAAAGTGCGGGTGAAGGGACTTGAACCCCCACGCCTCGCGGCGCCAGATCCTAAGTCTGGTGCGTCTGCCAATTCCGCCACACCCGCATAAGATAAATGGTGAGCCATGCAGGATTCGAACCTGCGACCCTCTGATTAAAAGTCAGATGCTCTACCAACTGAGCTAATGGCTCATCGTTCAACATTACTTATGTCAAAATATGAAAATGGCTGGGCTAGAAGGATTCGAACCTTCGCATGACGGAATCAAAATCCGTTGCCTTACCGCTTGGCTATAGCCCATCAATTTATGAATAACAAATTATTATTGCATTGCAGTTGCTAATGCTTGAGCAATACCTTTTTTAAAAAAATGGCGGTCCCGACGGGAATCGAACCCGCGATCTCCTGCGTGACAGGCAGGCATGTTAACCGCTACACCACGGGACCAGTATGAAAATAAATAAAGCGATGACCCCTACGGGATTCGAACCCGTGTTACCGCCGTGAAAGGGCGGTGTCTTAACCGCTTGACCAAGGGGCCTTCGTAATAATAGTAGCTGGCGGAGAAGGAGGGATTTGAACCCTCGCGCCGGTTACCCGACCTACACCCTTAGCAGGGGCGCCTCTTCAGCCTCTTGAGTACTTCCCCAAATTGGCTCCGCAGGTAGGACTCGAACCTACGACCGTTCGGTTAACAGCCGAATGCTCTACCACTGAGCTACTGCGGAATAATATAAAAATTTGGTGTCTTATAGTAGAACTCAAAGACTATAATGTCGTGATAACTTTGAGTTATCTTTTGTCGACTCTTTAGATTATAAGGACGTTTCAAACTAAAGTCAAGCATCTTTTCAACTTTTTTCAAACCTCATTACTATCAATAAGAAACAACTTCCCTTTACACGTTCCACACACATACTTTGATGTATTTATCCTTCTTTTCCTACTATACAATTGACCACATAACTTACAAGCATATTGATATATTTTTTGATTTTGTTTTCTCTTACTCTTGTCCGTTGATAATGGCGTGCAAAATCTAGGAGCCCCCACCTGTTTGAGAAGCATTTTAAAATCTTTATCTTTATGTTGATATCCTCTCCCCTCAAGATGAAGATGGTAATGGCAAAGCTCATGTTTAATAATGCCTATAAGCTCCTCTATGCCTCTCTCATCATAGTATTTCTTGTTGATTTCTATATCATGCGAGCGCAACAGATATCTGCCACCTGTTGTTCTAAGACGAGAATTGAAAGATGCTAGATGTCTAAAAGTCCTTGCAAAATCCTTAAGTGAAATTTCTTCTACTAGTTTTTGAAGTTGCTGATCTTCCACTCTTCCACTCCTCTCTAACTGGGGGCGATGTCCATCTTTTTTATTTATCATAAACGAAGAATATTCTTTCTTAAAGCTTATTTTGATTTGATTCACCATTTTTTAAGGTTTGCCATGGGCACGAGACATCCTCTCTATTCATATACTATTAAAAACGTCGAATTAACTGGGGGCTTATTCCATGCCTATATGGCTTCAAAATCAAATTCGTAGGGCATTTCACGAAAAAAATCATGTTCAAGTGAAGATGCTGAATCAATGTTGGTTTTACTATTGGAATAACGAAAGTGTTCATTATTAAAGGAAAAATCCTAACTAAAAAACACCTCCGATAAGGAAGTGTTTTTTACATTTTAGAGTTGGTCTTTCGGTTCAAGCATGGTTAATGCCACCCTTTGCTTATTCATATCGATTGAATCCACCCAAACTGTTACTACATCTCCAACAGCCACAATATCCAATGGGTGCTTCACAAATTTATTGCTCAGTTTTGATATATGTACAAGTCCATCTTGTTTGACACCGACATCAACAAAGGCACCAAAGTCGACAACGTTACGAACAGTTCCTTGAAGCTCCATTCCTTTTTGTAAGTCTTCTAACTTTAGGACATCTTGTTTAAGTAAAGGTTTTGCCAAATCGTCACGAGGGTCACGACCAGGTTTTCTTAAATCATCCATAATGTCCTTTAACGTAATGTCCCCAATCTCTAAGCTCTCCGCCAATTCCTTTATATCCTCACGATTAGACAGTGCTTCATGAAGAACTTCACTGCCAATGTCTCGAGAAGTAAATCCTAATTTTTTCAAGAGTTTATTGACCGCTCCATAGTTCTCTGGATGAATGGATGTCTGGTCTAATGGTTCTTCACCATCTACTACTCTTAAGAAACCGATGCATTGCTCGTAGGTTTTGGCTCCGAGGCGCGGAATCCCTTTTAAGCTTTTTCTACTTGTAAACTTCCCTTCTTCTTCCCGCCTCTTCACGATGTTTTGTGCAACAGACTTGGAGAGACCAGCTACATATTGAAGGAGAGACGGAGAGGCTGTATTGACGTTCACACCTACTTGGTTAACGGCTGTCTCGACAACAAAGGCAAGCGATTCTGATAATTTCTTTTGCGAGACATCATGCTGATATTGACCGACCCCGACTGACTTCGGATCAATTTTAACCAACTCCGCCAACGGATCTTGTAAACGGCGACCGATAGAAACGGCACTCCTTTGTTCTACCGCAAGATCAGGAAACTCCACACGAGCGATGTCAGATGCAGAGTAGACACTTGCTCCCGCCTCGTTTACGATGATGTACGAAATTTGTTCCCGAACTTCTTTCAGGATGTCCGCAATAAATTGTTCAGATTCACGAGAAGCTGTGCCATTTCCAATCGCAACGATTTCTACTTGGTATTCTTTTAAAAGTGAAATGGTCGTATTCACTGCTGCTTCTTTCTTGTTTACCGGAGGGTGCGGATAGATGACATCAATCGCCAGTACTTTTCCTGTTTCATCAATCACAGCAAGCTTACAGCCTGTTCGATACGCAGGGTCGAGTGCTAGAACGACCTTGCCTTTTAAAGGCGGTTGAAGCAGAAGATTGCGCAGATTTTCCGAGAAAATATGAATCGCCTGATCTTCTGCTTTTTCTGTCAGTTCTTTTCTAATTTCGCGTTCAACAGAAGGCATGATCAGACGTTTAAAGCTATCCTCAATCGCTTCCTTAATTGGCGTAACAGCGCTAGAGACCGATTCTTTCGTCACAACCTTTTCAAGATAAGCAATAATCGCTTCTGTATTTGGAACAATGGAAATTCGTAGCACGTCCTCCTTTTCTCCTCGATTCAGCGCTAATACTCGGTGTGGCACTATTTTGTGAACAGGCTCAGAGTACTCGTAATACATTTCAAAGATTTTCTTTTCGTCTTTTTCTTCGTCTTTGACTGTAGACACAAACGTACCCGTTTTAAAAACATCCGCTCGTACTTTTTTGCGATATTCTGCGTCATCTGCAAGAATTTCCGCAATAATATCCTTTGCTCCGTTGATCGCCTCTTCAACCGTATGTACATCATGCTCTTCGGATAAAAATTCTCCGGCTTTTTCCTCAATCGATTCAGAAATAGGGAGTTCAAGCAGCCATATAGCAAGGGGCTCTAAGCCTTTTTCTTTCGCCACTGTCGCTTTCGTTCTTCGTTTTTGTTTATAAGGGCGATATAGATCTTCTACTTCCTGAAGTTTGTCCGCCTTAGTAATTTGTAGTTGCAGATCTGGAGTAAGTTTCCCTTGTTCCTCTATACTTCGAATAACCTCAACCTTACGTTGATTTAAATTTTCCAAGTAATTCGAACGCTCCATGATGGTCTTAATTTGTACCTCATCTAATGAGCCAGTTATTTCTTTTCGGTATCTTGCAATGAAAGGTACGGTATTACCTTCTTTGAGCAAGTTCATCACATTTTGTACTTGTTGTGTTTTCAACGCTAGCTCACGAGATACTTTATTTACAATTTCTTTAGTTTGATTTTCCTCTACAATCACTGTTTTTCCTCCAAGCTAATCGTTAATATTTCCACTGCTAAAAAATTCCTTATACGTATAGTTTAGCAAAAACCTCGACTCGTTGCGAATATGACGAGAATAAATCTCCACATTATTCATTTAAACTTTCTATATAATTTTTCATAATAAAAAGCTTACTTCCAAAGGTTCATGAAAGTAAGCTTCCTATAATAAACGTCGAGTCATCGGCTTGGACCTTTATTCCTTCAATTATTTCTTGGGCCTTCTGCTCCAAAGGGGAACAGGACTTTAATAGGGCTTTCGCTCTTTGAAGTTGAACACCATCTGAGTGAAGAATGAAGCTCGCCCCAGGTTCATATTTAAATCGCTGAGTACGATACTTTTGTTGCCTTCCAGATAGAAATCCCGTAACAGGAAGTGGGTAAACGAGCTTCTCCTTTTCGGGATTATACAAGAAGAACCGAATGTTTCCAACCGCGCTGTATACAAATTCACTCGTATCGAAATAAATCTTTATTACAGATACGGCAGCCCCTCTTTTGTTTGTCAGAACTCCATTCCCTATATCCATAAGCGCTTGGACGCCTTTGTTTTGATTTGCCATAATCTCCTCAATGACAGCATGTGAAGATTCATAGGCAAATTCCCCACTACCGAGACCATCTGCAAGTACACAGAGAAGATACTCATCTGTATGAGCTATATAATAATCATCACCACAATAAATCTCTCCGTTTTTAGAAGATTGAAAGGCACATAACTCGAATTGATTCTTAGAAAAAAACTCCCTTTTCATCGAACAAACTCCGTGTTATTCTCTGCATGTACGGCTTCCCGAAGCTTCTTTATTGCTCGCCGTTGAAGTCGGGATACATGCATTTGCGAAATTCCTAGTTTCTCGCCAGCCTCTTTTTGACTCAGGTTTTCTAGATACGTCAATTGGATAATACTTTTTTCTCTTTCAGTTAACACATACAATACTTTTTCGAGCACCATGCGCTGATTAACACGCTCGAATCCTTCATCAACATCCCCAAAAATATCAAGCAGTGTAACCGTTCCACCATCTGAATCTGCCTCCATTGAATGATCAACAGATAATGCTTGATAACTTTTTCCCATTTCCATTGCTTCTAACACTTCTTCATCAGCTACTCCTATAAAGTCGGCGATTTCTTCTACTTTAGGAGAGCGATGGAGGACAGTCGTCAATTCTTCCACAGCTACCTTGATTTTCGGACCCAGCTCTTTAATACGTCTTGGAACATGGACACTCCATGTTTTATCACGTAAATATCTTTTGATTTCACCGATTACAGTCGGAACTGCAAAGGCTTCAAAGCTTTTCCCGAAAGATTCATCGTATCTGCGAATAGCTCCTAATAGTCCAATCATTCCCACTTGTACAATATCTTCTTGGGATGCTTTTCCCTTTGAATATTTTCTAGAGATGGCTTCGACTAAATTTCGATAATGGAGGACAAGTTGATTTTGGGCTTCATCATCCTGATTGAGCTGATAGGCTCGAATCCATTCATGCACTTGCTCTTTTACAGCTTGATTAGGTTGAGAGTGCTTTTGCATCCATCTCCACCTGCTCTCCATCAACAAACTTAGTCATGAAAACCGTAACCCCTTCATGTTGGTGAATTTTCACTTCATCCATAAGAGTCTCAATGAGATAGAGGCCCAAACCTCCTTCTCTTAAAAATTCAACTTCATGCTCATTTTTATATGGTCCAAGCCCTTGACGCACTTCATCAAAGTTGCAACTTTTTCCACTGTCGGAAACCATCACTTCCAATCGGTCTTCATATAAGCCAAAGCTAATTTTCACTTGTCCGTGATCCTGTTCTTTATATGCGTGTTGCACAGCATTTGTACACGCTTCGCTTGTGGCAATCTTCAAATCCTCAATTTCCTCGTAAGTAAAGCCCATTCGACTAGCAATTCCAGAGAGCGTTAATCGGATGACTCCAATAAAATCAGGTTTTGCCGGGATCTTCATTTCGATGTATTCATATGCTTGACTCATTCTACTCCACCCTCTGCATGACTTTTAATATCGATGATATCAGCGAGACCGGTAATATCAAACAGACGTTGCAAACGTTCTGACAATCCAACTAGTGTAAAAACACCATTGTGCGCACGTACGCTTTTAAATAAACCAACGAAAACACCTAGACCAGTACTGTCCATATACGAAACCTCTGTCAAGTCAACAATCATGATAATTCCTTCTCGCTTAGATAAAGGATTTAATGTTTCACTAAGTTTAGGCGCTGTATACGCATCAATTTCACCTTTTACTCGTACTTCTACCCCAGAGGTAATATCTTTTACTTCAACTGTTATGTCCATATCAATGCCCCCACCTTTTTCATCCTAGTATCCTCTGTTTTATTTACCCGCTTATCATCACATTAAACATCTCTTTTTAAAATAAGTAATGTAAAATCATCGCGAAGTTGAAAATGCTGCATTTTCTCTAGCTGCTTAAAGAGACGATTGACTATATCTTGTGCATGTAGGTGAATGTTTTGTTGAATAAATTCAATCAAGGTTTCTCTCTCAATAAACCCTTCACTCGTACGGCATTCAGTAACACCATCCGATAACAGAATAATCATATCTCCAGGCTCTACCTTTTTTTCATACTGCACATACTTCGTTTTTTTATCAACACCTAGCAGTAAACCTTTCGCAGTCAAATCTGTAAATCCCTTTGTAGCGGCTTCATAATAGAAACCAGGCTCATGGCCAGCTGCTGAATAGGAAAATCGATGGTTCTCGGGGTTATACAATCCATAAAACATCGTAATAAACATGCTAGGATCAACATTGTGTTCGACGACACGATTCAAGCTTTCCAGCACGCTACTGGGATTATGCCGGTGTTCCGGTAGACTATCCATCGCATATTTAATCATGGACATACAAAGCGCTGCAGGAATCCCCTTCCCGATTACATCCGCAATGGCCACACCAATATGCTTCTTTTCATCTTGAACGAAGTGGTAATAATCGCCACTCATTTGTCTTGCCGGCACGCTTATTGCTCCAATTTCAAGACCATTCACATTTGGGATGGTCGTTTCAAGTAAAGTAGATTGAACGTTGGCAGCAATTTCAATTTCCGTTTTCAGTTCTTGTTGGATATGTCTGAGGCTTTGATGTTCACGATACACGAAACCGTAACCCATCATGACTTCAAGTAGAAAATCGAGTGAATCCAGAACTTTATCTGGGGTGTCTGGGTAAACGTCCATCAGGATATTTTTATGAATATTAATGATTTCTTCAGGTGCAATATTATATTCAATCGATTTTTTACTAATTTTTTGCCCTTGATATAACGCTTGCTCCGTTTGTTCTTGCAAATAGGTAGAGAGAGCTTCACGGTAATTGTTTTTCATGTTCTCTCTGTATGTCATAGCATCCTCCTAGCGGAGCCATTTAATGGCTGTGATTTTGGTTCCTTTATTCGGAAACGAATCAATATCGAACTCATCCATTAAACGTCTTACTCCTGGAAGACCTGCTCCTAGCCCTCCAGAGGTTGTATAGCCATCTTCCATGACTTTCCGGATATCTTGTATCCCCGGACCTTCATCACTTGCTATAATCTTCATACCGGATTTTCCATTCTCATACTCTTTTTCTATACAAACGCTGCCACGTCCAGCGTATAAATATATATTTCTGGCTAGTTCGCTGATAGCCGTCGTAATACGTGCTTGGTCGACAGTACCAAATCCCAGCTCTTTAGCGACATTTCGCCCCAATTGACGCGCGGCGACAATATCCCATTCATTGATTATTTTCACGCAGGATTGGAACTCCATACCCTTAATCCCCCAATTCCTGTTGTAATTTCTCCAGGCCTTTCTCTAAATCTAGCGCTGTCATAACTCCTTCTAGACTAATACCAAGCTCGATTAGGGTTATCGCTACAGCAGGCTGGATTCCAGTGATTACAACCTTCGCTCCCATCAGCTTTGACATACTGAATACATCACCCAGCACTTTTGCGATAAAGGAATCAATAAAATCAATGGAGGTTAAATCAATTACAACACCACTCGCACTCGTTTCGTGTATTTTATTTAATAAGTCCTCTTGAAACCCGAGTGCCGTAGCATCATCCAATTCCCATTGGATCGACACTAAAAGGTAGTCATATAGCTTTAATATTGGAATTCTCATCGTCACTCCTCCACCTTAGTAATCTTTCGGTTTAACAATTCTAAGGCAGCGTCAATTCCTTTTTTCAACGAATTCTTTGTAACAATTTCATTCAAATTTATTCCTAAACTAACAATCGTTTGGGCAATTTCAGGACGAATGCCACAAATCATACATTTCGTTCCAACAAGTCGGACCGCTTCCGCCGCTTGTATAATATGATGAGCTACCATTGTGTCTACTACCGGAACACCTGTGATATCAATTAAGACGACCTCTGAACGCTGCTTAACGACCCCAGTCAGTAGGTTTTCCATGATTTGTTTAGCCCGTTCAGTATCAATGGTCCCAATTAATGGCATGATGGTAATCCCTTCTATAACCGGAATTAGCGGTGCGGATAGTTCTTGGAGCGCCATTTTTTGAAGTGAGACTGTCCTTTCCCACGTTTGGGTGTATATTGAAATAATTTCTTGTTTCATCGGCGATGTCCATTTATCTAAATCGTATATGATCTCCATTTGATTATCTTTTGTAACCTGCTCTTTTACGACCATTCCATTGATCACAACTAGAGTAAATTTATGAAGCCCTTCAATTATGAATGAAAGCGGCCATCCTAAACGCACAACCTTCTCTGCAAAATCAGAAAGTTTTGAAGTAAATTCTTCATTGTCCCTTCTTGTATTGGAGAGGATCATATCAATAAACTCTGCGCTTGTTTGCACAAACATCTCATCGGAAACCACATTAATAAGGCGCTCATCGGCATTTTCCTTCATGAGATTCATCCATTCCTCTAGCATGTAGTCACGACTATGGGTAATAAATGTAAAAACTATTTGATTCATAATGTCCTCCCATCTTAACATATCCCTTTAGACTCTACGCTCACTTCGCAGGGATGTTATGTAAATGTAAAACAAAGTTAACCTTTCCTTCTTTAAAATGGTGAAATATTACATATATTACTTTTTATCATAAGGTTTGTAATGTTACATCTTATTGCTCTTTTTGCTTCATTCATCATGTAAACGTTTTATCAGATTTTCTTTTTATGTAACACAAATAAGCATTTTTTAGAATCCTCCCCCTTAATAAAACCCTCTTTCTAAGCCCACTAAACCTCTTATCAAGGAAATATTGTTTATTTAACAAAGTATACACAATGCTAATTCCCCTCTATTTGACTTAAAAAATCAAAAAAAAATAACGATTTCAGCAAAAAGCTAAAATCGTTACTGCACCTATGCTTAGGCATAATTTATTATATAAAGACGTCCTCTTTAAAAGGAAAAACCTTTTTTCACACACTAAAACTCTACTAGTCCTAGACTAATCTGTAAAGCTTCATTCACCTTATGCATCATTGGTTCATCCAGATGTGTAATCTTGTCTGTTAAACGCTGCTTATCGATAGTGCGTATCTGTTCTAAAAGGATGACCGAATCACGTTCAAATCCATATTTCTTTGCATTAATCTCTACGTGTGTAGGCAGTTTAGCTTTCTGTATCTGTGCTGTAATAGCTGCTACAATCACAGTTGGACTAAAGCGATTTCCAATATCATTCTGAAGGATGAGTACCGGACGAGTTCCACCTTGTTCGGAACCTACAACCGGAGACAGGTCTGCGAAGTATACGTCACCGCGTTTAACAACAATCAAGGGATCAGCCTCCGCTTGCTAATCGTTCAACGGAATGTTCAGCCTCATATTCTGGATATTCTGCTAGGAATGCTTCAGAAGCAAGGGTTAGATTCAAGGTGGCCATTTCGATATAACCACGTTTCATGGATTCGCGAAACTCTCTTTTTTTACGTTCACGAAGATACATTTTCGTCGCACGATAAATAAATTCACTGCGATTTACATTTTCTTCACTTACATAACCATCTAATTCGGTTAGGAAATTTTGAGGTAATCGAACTATTATCTCTCTTGTTGCGCTGGATTCAGACACAAACATACACCTCCACCAATCACTACACACCTATTACTAATCCTTTTCAATATTACCATTAAAATCACTATCTGCAAAGAGTATATTCTAGACTATATATTATTATCAACAAAAACCCGTAAAACTTATTCATTTTTCTGAAACAATTTTAACAAGCATTATAATAGTGCATTTACCACATGAGTTATTTTACCACTTTTAACATACACACGAGGTATTCTTGATGCTATCATACAGGTGATTTCGTAATTAATGGTTTCTAACTGCGCCGCAATTTCATCAACCGAAATCTCTTGTCCATTATCCTTACCAATTAACGTTACTTCTGTATTAATGGGCGTATTTTCGGGGAGTTTGATCATGCATTGATCCATGCAAATCCGGCCAACTATAGGCGCTTTTTTTCCGTTTACAAGTACCTCTTGTCCCTGCAACTTGCGTATCCAGCCATCTGCATATCCAATAGGAAGCGTGGCTATCCACTCATTCCCAGTAGCGGTATACGTTGCTCCATAACTAACACTCTCGCCCTTCTTCAACTCTTTCACATTTACGATTCTTGTTTTTAAAGACAAAGCCGGACGAAGAGGAAAAGGCAATAATTCTTTCATTTCTACTGAGGGAGTTAGCCCGTACATAGCAATCCCCATTCTCACCGAGTTGAATGTGGCTTCTGGAAACCTTAATGAAGCTGCACTATTCGAGGCATGAATCAACTTAGGTTTTGTTTTCAGCCAGGACAGCATTTCTTGAAAAACTCCCAGCTGTTTGTGATAGTAGTTTTCATTAAGGCTATCTGCAGTGGAAAAGTGTGTATAAATTCCTTCGAAGACAAAACGCGAATCCTCAAGTAAACTTCCTTCAATAGCCTCTAGCTCCACCCTATTTCTAATTCCAAGTCGTCCCATTCCACTATCACATTTCACATGAACATATAAAACATCTTCACCTTGAAGATACGGCTTCGCTCGCTGTATCCAATCATCTTGAAAAATAGTGAGCGTAATTCGTTCCACAGACGCAATCTTTACGCTTTCCGGTCTCGTCGCCCCTAATACAAGAATGGGTGCTGAAATTCCTTTCTTCCTTAGCGCCAAGGCTTCATCCAAAAAAGCAACAGCTAAATAGTCAGCACCAGCGTAAAGAGCCGTCTTTGCAACTTCAAAATCACCATGGCCATACGCATTCGCCTTCACAACTGCAAATAATTTTGTTTGCGCTGATAGATGTTTCTTCAAATTTATAATGTTTTCATAAATATGATCTAAATTAACTTCTGCCCAGGTATCTCTGTAGAATTCCATCTTTTCCAACTGTAACCCTTCTTTCTAAAAAAACGCCGCAGATCGATGACCTAATTATTATCCATCAATCAAAGAACTAACTATATACGTCAAACCCAAAGTGGCAACAACATTCAAGCACGTTTTTTATTTTTCTTTGCTTGTAAATAGTATAGTCAAAAAACGAAACCATGAAAAGTTTCCTTCTCTATTGTGACAGAATTATACGCTAACTTTCATTCAAAACGAATATGGCGTAAAACGCCACCATTTATCATGAAGGATTAATCCTGTAACACGCTCAACTCACCTAATCACAATGGTGGCGGTGCGGAGCCGAAATTTTGGATGCTTTCTAAGGTAAAATCAGTACACCTGCTAAGTAGATTAACGACATTAGTAAGTCGCGAAGCCTCGTCCCATATCCTCAAACAAAAAGGTCCTCAGCTCAGAAGGCATCCGATGCCTCGAGCTGAGAACCAACTTCATTATTTTTCTGAAGTCCCATCAACCGTTCTCGCAATATCCAATAATTCTTCTTTCTCCATATCTTTCGAGGCAAGCGTATAATCTACCCCATCATACGTCCAAGTAACACTGTTCGAAGTGGCAGCCCCTACTGTAAACCCAAGATCAACTGGTTCTCCATTCACAGATGTTGCCACAAGTGAAGTTTCTACTACCTCTGCTTTTTCTTGAATCAATGTAAAGCTCTTGTCACCTTCATACGTAAGAATAACTCGCTTCCCATTTTCTGTTGTAATTTCTTGTTCATCAATCAGACTTGCACCTTTGGCTTCATTCGGGTATTTTACAGCAAACGCTTCATCTTTCGCTTCATTCATAACAGGTACTTCTAGTTTTGCACGTGTCATGTTCTTTTGCATGTCGAACGCATCTTTATCGAATGCAGCATCGAACTTCACTTTAGAGAATTCAACCGTTACAAGTGAATTATGATCCGCATCCATCACTTTCACACTAACAGGCGATAGATCTTTTTTATTGATAGTAATTTCTTGATATGGCAGCATTTTATTATTTTGATAACGTGTTTTTGTTTCAAACACGTAATGATCGTCCGTGGCTGTGAATTTTGCACTTTTATCTTCAATAATATCCTTTACCAACGACTCATATAAATAGGCTTGACTGCTATTTTCCGGCCATTCACTTTGAAATTTAAAGCTTTTATTCAACGCAGGCGTCAACACATACACTCCATCATTGTTACGGAGAATCATTTGACTTTGTTCTTTCGCAGAATTCTTCAAGCTCACTCTGTAAAAATCAGGATTCTTGTGCCAAATCTCGACATCATAACTCTGAGGATCTGTCCCCATTTGTAAGGTCATCTTAGCCTGGGCTTTGTATCCCTTCATTCCTTCGACCTTGTCATTTAACGAACTGACCACATCGCCTTGTGACTTTTGTCCGCAGGCAGAAAGAACAAGCAAAAGCATGATCCCTGCAAAAAGCATTACGATCTTCTTCATCTTTTCAACCCCTTTTTGTCATTTGAACGTAAAAGGGAGAGGAAAAGGCAGGATCCAGTCATTGAGGTCTATGCATATCTCGGTAGTTGATGTATGATTTCTGGTTGCTTCAACATGTTTGCTTATCGCTAAACAGCTTTTATGAAAAACTGATTCGAGAGTACCTTTCCTGCAATGTACCTTTTACCGGGCCTTGTCTCCCTATAGCACTATGAATATATGAGACAACCCCGATGAATATGACCCGTCTGATAAGAAAAGCGAAAGCATCTTGGCACCAAAACCCATTTTATACATCCATCTTAGCTACCTATCTTTCTTCGATGATAACCGTAGCTGCAGCATATTCTCGACTATGCGTGATGGAAAGATGAATCCCCGCTGCGTATGGCCGAATAATTTCTGGCTTACCCAATTCATTGGGTTTTACTTCAATATCTAAGAATGACAGACTTCTCCCAATCCCTGTGCCTTCTGCTTTAGAAAAGGCCTCTTTTGCAGCAAACCGACCTGCAAAAAACTCGACTCTTCTACGATCATTCAGACTTAAAAAGGTCTTCCGCTCCTCTACCGTTAAAATTCTTTCAATAAATTTTGGCTGCCGTTCAAGTAGTTTTTGAATTCTTTGTAATTCCACAATATCCATTCCGATTCCTTTAATCACTTCTAACTCTCCTTCTATCCTGAATCCAAATTCATATATTTTAAAAGTGACACACAGGAATTACCTTCGATTTCGCCAATATATATATTATTGCCAGTATCTATCCCTCATTCTAAGACAAACCCATACTTATCTGGTTTAATGGTCGTATAAGACTCGAAAAAATTAAGGACGGTGAACCATGTTTACTCGAACAGAAAGTTTCCGACAATATCTTTCTTATTATCCACTCGTCTCCATCTTAATAGCCTTTACTATTTTCCTATTTTTCTTAGGCTTATTACCCATACTGCCTGAAGGTTTTTTGTTTGAAAAAGGTCAAGGTGTGAACCTATATATCTCTTCTGGTGAATGGTGGCGCTTAGTTACACCGATTTTTTTACACAGTTCATTTTCACATTTATTGTTCAACTGCTTTGCACTCGCCATCTTTGGTCCTCCCCTCGAACGATTGCTGGGCAGTCTTACATTTACGGTCTTTTTTCTTATCACAGGTATTTCAGCAAATATTATTACCTTTATCCTGCAGCCGCCTACCTATATCCATGTAGGGGCAAGCGGAGCGATTTTTGGTTTGCTTGGCTTTTATTTATATCTCGTTTTATTCCAAAAAAATCGTTTACCAACACAAGAAGTTAAAATGATATATACGCTAATCGGTGTAGGCGTGTTGATGACATTCATCCAACCGAACATAAACATTACTGGTCATCTCTCAGGGCTTGCTACTGGTTTACTCCTTGCATCTTTATTTATCCAAAATAGACTTAAGCGCTAGTGTTGTTCCATTTAAAAAAGCAAAGGCCTAGCCTCCGCTTTTTGCATGGAAAAGGTGGCGGGGCTGCGCATAACCAGCTCCGCACCGCGCCTCCATTAGGTGATGCATTTTTAGAACCTGAACCTTTTTCATCGTTAGGCTTTAGATCAGATGCTCATGGATGTTTTTTATGTTCGCTATAAGAAAACCAATCGTTCATGAATTCAGCATCTTTTTGTTCTAAGTCAACGAGCTTCCCTTCCCGAGGTCCTGCTCCTGATTTCACGGTAGCAGCAATCGTGGACAATTGCTTTCTTCTTTGAAAATAACTCACTCGTCGGTCGAATACTTGCAGTCGATTCTTTTGAAAAATATACGTTTGTTTAGATACAATTCTGGTTCGTAATTGTAATTGGTTTCCATTAATATTCCAGCCAACTTCTCTGAATTTTAAATAAGCCCAGACAGCAGCCATTGGAATAAGAGCGAAAGATGCTAATCCCCAAGGCCAAAGAATCCATAATGCAGCAGCAACAATGGGAATGATAATAAATAATTGCCTAAAGAAATAACGGATATAGGATCGTTTCGGTAACCCCTTCAATTCCGTCTGTAGCTCATAACCGGGTACGAACTGATTTATTTTTTCTTTTAGCTGTTCTTTTTTCACAAGCGGAAAAAGCAAAATGTTAACTGTATCCTTATCTGATGCTGAACCGCCTGCATATTCAAGGTACACACTTGCATACCCGAGCGGTTGCCTGATTAAATTCTCAGCGATTTTGATCCCTTGAATTTTTTTCAGCGGAATCGTTAATTGTCTTTTTTCTAATAATCCACGTGAAATAATTAATTCTTCTTCTACCTTTTTGGCTGTAAAATAGGCATAAATTAAGACAATTCTTGCGGTAGCAACAAGATAGGCTACTATGAAAAGTAAGAGCACCATAAGGATCATTAAAAGAATACCCGATTGAATGAATTGTTGTGCTTCAGCTGATATTTTTTTAAAAGGAATTAATTCATCAAATTGCGAAAGAAATGCTGCCGCACCGGAAAGAACGACCCCAACCCCACCTGATGTAGCCGCCATTAAAAACAGCTGAGGAAAAGTTTGTTTAAATACAACAGATGCTGAATCTGTCTCATCCTCTTTGGCTAATTCCTTCCCAGTGTCTGCCTCATTGACACGATCACTGTCCAGCTTCCTTTTCCCTGTTTTTTTCACTTCATTAAAAATGGCAATGATTTCGTTTGATTCTTGCTTTGTAATGGCAGTTAATTCTGCTTCCGGCTTCCCCCCATTTGACCCAGCTGTTTCTATCTTAAGCTGAGCTAGACCAAATATTCTTTGTAGGATTCCTTCTGAAACATCAATACTATGTATCCGTTCAAAGCGAATATATCGTTTTTTTCTTACAAACACACCGGATTCAATTCTAAGTTCACCATCTTCTACCCAATATGTAAGCCTAAGCCAGGAAAGAAAAGAAAAGACGATGAGAAAAAAGCAGATCACACCAAAAATAATGAATTGTATCCCTTTACCGCTGCTGCCTCCCAGAAATAAGAGAACAACCAACGGAATAATTGCTTCCTTCAACGTTTGCAAGATACCAGACAAAACGGCAACAGGATGAAGTCGTTTAGGTTCAAACATCGTCTTCCTCCACACTGGCCATTTTTGATATATAAAAGCGCAACTCATCAGCTTCAGTAAGTTCCAAAGCTGGTATCTCATGGGTCGTTGCGGCCGTAGAAATTTCTACAGAAGCCAGTTGATATTTCCGGAGCAGTGGTCCTTGGTTTGTCTCAACATGTTGAACTCTAATCATAGGCACCAATGTCCGCTTAATAATAAATAACCCGCTCTGGATTTCTATCTCTTTCTCCCGAACATCATATCGCCAACGCTTCCATTTCATTGACGGAAAAAGAAAGACCGATATGTACGTCACAGCTGCTGAGATTAGTCCAGCTGCTCCTATCGCCCAATAGGGCCAATCAAAAAGAATAGTCACAACAAGTATTGCAATGGTTATAACCCAACAAATTGCTGCATTTATTGCGCCGCTGACACGCCAAACCTTTAGCGCTTTACTTGAAATCCGGTTTCTTGGCTCCACACAACCGCTCCTTTCCTTCACTAAACTCCTATAATCAGTATACTATATAAAATATTTCCAGAATATAAAAAAGAGGATATCCCACAAGGTTCTGACCACAGATTTCACACAGTTAATCGTGTTACATACACGAATTTGAGCTGTATATAGCTTTTGTGGGGTCAGACCATTTTGTTAGGGACATCCTCATTTATTACATATTATTTATTTAGTTTTTCTCTTTTGCTATAGCTGTTATTGCTGCTATTGCTACGGTTACTGCTTCCGCTAGGTTTACGACTGTCTCTGCGTTTAGCACCGCTATAATCTTTTCTACCTGTTGAAGGTCCGCGACCATTACGTTGTCTGCCATTAGATCCAGACTTATTATATCCGCCACGTTTCATTGGAAGTGGTGCTTCATCTGTCAATTTAATAGGAGTTGCATCCGGTTCTTTAGTTAGTGATTTTAACGCTGCTGCAACAAGATCAGCTGCACTGTATTTTTGAAGCATTTCTTCAGCTTGCCCTAGGTATAAAGACAAGTCTTCATTTTCTACAGTGTTCACAATTCTTTCTGTTACTGCTTTTTGTTGTCCTTCCAACGCTTCCGTTAAAGTTGGAGTTTTCATTTTCTCCATACGTTTTTTCGTTGTATGTTCAACAGCAGCCAATTGACCTCTTTCTCTCGGTGTCACAAATGTAATCGCCTCACCATGTTTCCCTGCACGACCAGTACGTCCAATACGGTGAACATAGCTTTCTGGATCTTGAGGAATATCAAAGTTATATACATGTGTTACGCCTGAAATATCAAGTCCACGCGCCGCTACGTCTGTTGCAACAAGTACATCTATGTTGCCCTCTTTAAACTTCTTAAGAACCGACAAACGTTTTGCTTGGCTTAAGTCCCCGTGAATTCCTTCAGCAGAATAGCCACGGACATTCAATGCAGAAGAAAGCTCATCAACACGGCGTTTTGTACGTCCGAATACGATAGCAAGTTCTGGAGTTTGTATATCTAATAAACGAGCTAATGTATCAAATTTTTCGTTCTCTCTTAGCTCAATATAATATTGATCAATAAGAGATACAGTCATTTCTTTTGCTTTAACACGTACAAGAGTCGGATCTTTCATGAAGCGTTCTGCAATCTTGCGAATAGGATCTGGCATAGTAGCAGAAAACAGCAAAGTTTGTCTCTCACCTGGTACATTCGAAAGAATAGATTCGATATCCTCAATGAAGCCCATGTTCAACATTTCATCCGCTTCATCCAATACCACAGTGTGAACGTTGCCCAATTTAATATTTTTACGTTTAATATGATCTAATAAACGACCTGGTGTACCAACGATAATATGTGGTTTTTTCTTTAATGCACGAATTTGACGATCAATATCTTGTCCGCCGTATACCGCCATTACGCGAGTGCGTTTTCCGTATCCAAGCTTAAATAATTCTTCAGAAACCTGAATAGCAAGCTCACGTGTTGGTGCGATCACGATTCCTTGTACGTTATCATCTTGAAGATCAATATTCTCAATTAACGGAATACCAAATGCGGCTGTTTTACCTGTTCCAGTTTGAGCTTGACCAATAATATCTTTCCCTTCTAATGCCAACGGAATGGTTTGTGCTTGAATCGGACTTGCTTCTTCAAACCCCATTTTTTCGATTGATTTCATAGAAGTTCTGTCTAAACCTAATTCACTAAATAATGTCAAAATATTCGTACTCCTTTATAATTCATATATTTGTCAACATCCAAAATGGCTTGTGACGTCTGAATTGGGTCATTTGACCACAATTCACCAACTTCGAGCTGGTTCTTGTTTATTATTTATCGTTTAAGAAAAGTTTTCTCAATGATCACCTAAAATACTTGCGTTTTTTAAATCCGAACTCCATTATAATAAATAAAAAGTCCCGAACAAAAGTCAAACCTTGCGCAAATACTGATCTAGCGCTAGGTCCAGGAAATCTTTTTACAAAACATGTACCAAGAATGAAATTCAAAAATGGAAAGATCAAAGTAGCATACAAATTCGCATGTTTATTCAGGTGAGGGCTGCTGCATCTTTTTTCCTATGAGACAAGAGTCTACATAAAAGAAAAACTGTTTTGGACTTCAAGGATGAAATCCAAAGACAAAGCTGCAATTATGCCATAGTTTATGAATAGCCATCATGTAATTATCCAAAATGATTGCATATCAAATCCTATAGAATAAAACAAAACTTGACTTAAGCCAAGCTTCCCATAAAAAAACAGGCCCTTATGCGTTTGGGGAATGCGGAGTGGAAAGGAACCACAAGGATCATTTCTGGCAAGAGGGGTAGGAGATAATCAGAATCTCCCATCTATCATGTCATGAGCTTATGGAGCCAGCTACAGACAGCTGGACCTTCCTATTAGCAATTTAAGCTGCAAAGTGAGACAGCTTTTTATATTATTCAAGACGCGTGGCCTATTTAATCTGAAAGTACAAGATCTTCACCAAGTGAAGAATGAAATAACGTTTGTTTCTTAAAGAAACGATAAACAATCTTTGGATTAGTTATAGTATATACCATCTTCAACTTCCAAAGACATTTAAACTCATAATACATGTTACCATTTTCAGGTCGTTATTGCAATAAAGGAATCTAAAACTCAAACGAAATAGGCCGATTGAAAGAGGTATTTTCAGAGGATTTTTACCATTAACCTCCAAACCATTTATACCTTTGTGACGTTAGGCACCTCGTAACTCATAACTCGAGTGGCTAAGTTTATTCGTCAAATACCAAATACATGAAATAGCTTAGTCATTAAAATAAGCCGATAAAATCTCCATAAACGGAAATTCACCGACTTATTACAGAATTCAATTTTGTAAAGCTTGAACAATTTCTTCTAATTTCATCCCTCTTGAGGCTTTTACTAGGATTAAATCATTTAGAGACGTACGCTGCTTTAAATCAGCAATTAATGTGGATTTATCATCATATGAAAACACTCGTTCTTCTGGAAAAGATCGGCGAGCTCCCTCAGCTATAAAATGACCAAGCGAACCATATGTAAAGACTGCATTGATCTTGTCTGGCTGAATGTTTTCACCAATATTTACATGATAATCTTCCTCTTGATTTCCTAGTTCTAACATGTCACCAAGGATGAGGTATTTATTTTGGAATCCTGAAAGACTTTCAATCAGTTCAATCGCTGCCTTCATTGAGGTTGGACTTGCATTATAGGCATCATTAATGATTTTTTCCCCTTTTGCTCCTTCAACCATTTCCATTCTCATATTGGTTAATTGGACCGATTCAAACCCTTTTCTGATATTAGCATCATTTACACGCAACAGTTTGGCTACAAGCATAGCGGCTAACGCATTTTGTACATTATGAGAACCAAGAACTGGAATCGTATATGGGTCTCCATTTATTTCAAAAGAAGTACTATTCTCGTTTTGAGTTATGGAGATGGGGTAAAGATCATTTTTATTTTCTCTACCAAAAGATACAACGTGAAGGTTCGTTAAGTCGCGTTCAATTCGATCACGTAATAATGGTTCATCTCCTTGGTAAATCAGCGTTCCGCCATCTTTAAGGCCTGAAACAATCTCGAGTTTAGCATTTGCAATTTCTTCTCTTGAACCGAGATCCAATAGATGAGACTCGCCAATATTCGTAATAATTGCCAAGTCTGGTTCTGCAAGTGTGGACAGAAATGCAATTTCACCACGGCTGCTCATGCCCATTTCGAGAACGGCCACTTCTGTGTCTTCATCCATTCCTAGAATGGTTAACGGAAGTCCAAGATGATTATTAAAGTTTCCGCTTGTTTTATGAATGCGGTAGGTTGTTTGCAGTAAGGACGCTATCATATCTTTCGTGGTCGTTTTGCCATTACTCCCTGTAACGCCAATTACTTTACAATTTAGTTGCTTTCGATACGCCCTGGCTAGTTTCTGTAATGCTTTTTCTGTATTCTCTACAAGGATTACCGGAAGTCCGGCTGGCAGTTCCCCCGCATCCTTTTGCCACAAAGAAGCAGCTGCCCCCTGCGATATGGCCTTTTCTACATATTGATGTCCATCAACATGTTCGCCACTAAGGGGGATGAACAAGTTGTTAAACTCAATATTTCTAGAATCAATCGAAACTCCTGCCGCTATAATGGATTCAAAATCTGTAATGTTATTCAACCCATCGACCATTTCATGGATTTGCTTTAACGTTTTTTTTAACATCATGTTCCTCCTAGGGTTTTAGAAAATTGCGGCTTATCCCTTATCACCAAGCTATTTCAGTAAGGAAAACGACAGCCATTCGGTTGTCGTTTTCACTTCTAGGCTGCAAAGCATCCCATTAAAAGCTATATTTAATCTTCTGCTTTTCTTCATAACGTTCTTGCGCCAAATTCACTAATGTCTCGATTAATTGAGGATACTCCACTCCTGTATGTTTCCATAATAAAGGAAACATGCTAAATGGAGTAAAGCCAGGCATCGTATTTACTTCATTAATATATGCTTTTCCTTCTTTCGTTAAGAAGAAGTCAGCACGAACCAATCCGGAACAATCAAGTGATTTGAAGGATGTAATAGCCATTTCACTTAAAGACTGATAGTCCGTTTCGGAAATCTCTGCCGGGATGACCATCGCGGTATCTCCATCTTCATATTTTGCTTTATAATCATAGAAATCTTTTTTTGCAATAATTTCGCCAGCTACCGAACACTTAGGGTGGTCATTGCCAAGAACGCCAATTTCAATTTCACGAGCAACGATTCCTTCTTCAACAATAATTTTTCGGTCAAATAGGAATGCTTCAACAAACGCAGCTGCGAGCTCTTCCCTATTCACACATTTACTAATTCCAACACTTGATCCGAGATTCGCTGGCTTAACAAAGCATGGATAGCCTAATTCAGCTTCAATTTTGTCATAGGCGCGGTCCTTATCCGTTTCCCACTCTGAACGAATAAACCATGTATATTTAACTTGTGGTAGTCCTGCTTGGGCAAAAATATTCTTCATAATTACTTTGTCCATGCCAGCAGACGAAGCTAGAACTCCATTTCCTACATAAGGTACATTTACTAATTCCAGCACCCCTTGAACTGTACCATCTTCTCCATTCGGACCATGAAGGAGAGGGAAAAGACAATCGAACCCTTCTCCATCCTCCTTGGAAACTTGCCCTGTAGAACGAATTTCTAAAGGTGACATGGCATCTTTAGCTGATAATATAAGACTTTTCACGCTCTCAACCGGTCCGGTCAACTGAGGTCCTTTTACCCAAACCCCTTCTTTCGTTATGTATATCGGATATATATCAAACTTCTCTAAATCTAATGCTTTAATGACCGCTAAAGCCGTCTGCAGCGAAACGTCATGCTCAGCAGACTTTCCGCCATAAAGCAGTCCAAGTTTTGTTTTCATTTTCATTAAACCTCCAATACTCTTTTCACTTTATCCCGCATTAACGGGCAGTAAGATCCCAACCTCAAGGCTTAGATGAATCGAAGAAGCCTGGGTGGGGGATGAAGAAACCCCCACTGATTGAAGTTTTACTTTATTATTGTACCACCTTCATCTTCAGTTAAAAATGAAAAAGAAGTACTGTTTGATAACTTACCTAAACATACCAATAATTCTACCGCACATACCTTACATCTTATGTAGCAATAGCACGGACTACACCATGAATTATCGCGTTTTACTTAAATGACCCACATAAAAAATAGAACTGTCTAAAAGCTCAGTCATTCTCACCTTCTTCGATGTATCACGATGAAAATCATCAAACATGGAATGTTTACTTCAGCAAAATAAGATCATTTAGTTAAGAATAACGCTCCATTCTTTAGTCTTTCGATGTAAAACAATTAACGCTTTTGGCCGTTGATCCTTCAGATCATTAAATCCGTCCATCATATCATCCATATTCACATAGTCGCCAATGATCCAACCCGGAATTTCTATTTTGGTCCTCGAATGCTGAATATCCTGAAGGGAAAAGACAACACCCTCAGCCGTTAACGGGATGAGCCTTTGAAGCACATCAAAAGGAATTTCTGGGTACTCCCTTTTTTTCTTTAATCCAAACCAATTTCTTTCGACACGTAATGTCTCCAGTTTCAACATAAGTGCATTACCAAATATTTGAGTTAATGCATCTTGGTTTCGAAAATAAACCTTATTGAACCACCCATCATCATGCGCAAGATAAACAAATTGATTATTCAACTTTCCGAAAAATGGTGGACGTAAATGAGTTTTGCAATGGCCAACATACAAAAGTTCAGCAATTTCTTGACCATTTAATTCATCAAGCCCTGCTTCCTCTTCAAAATCAATCCAGCAAAAATCACCATACCCATATACATGATCTTTCAGGAGTTTTTCAACATCTCCATTCGGAACAAATTCCAATAGCGTATTCATGTTAAACTCCCCATCATCATATCCATGTTTCAACAATAAAAGATTAGGTAAGGGTCCTTCATACGAATAAACAAATTCCCGAAACGTCATGCCGGAGAAGATCACAAATCGCTCAGAAGCATGCAAGTGTATATATAGGACGTCTCTTATCTCATTTTTCATAATACCAATACCCTCCACAACAGTTATTGGTGATAAAGTGAAACTTCAATCAGTGAAGGGTTCCTCATCCTCACTGATTGTTCGTTGAACCAATCATCGGGCATTTACGAGCAGATGATCTCCCACTTACTCTACTTGGATTCCCTAAAAGCCTTGAAGCGGGAGTCATGTTGCTCGTTAATGCGGGATAAAACTGGTGAAATTATCATCCATCATCACTATTATCATTTTACCAAATCATTTGAAATAATGTGACAAAACCTCCAAGTTACTCATAATTCTTCATTATTTTGAGAGAGATCTTTCTCTTTATAAAGAGTGAATGAAAGAATAGATTCATCCATAATAAAAAAACAGCTATTGGATTTTATCCCTTTAGCTGTCTTTTTTATGAAAAAGGGGCGGGGCTTCGCAAAGTCAGCTCCGCACCGCCACCTTCAAAAGATTATACAGTTTGAGAACCTGAACCTTTTCATCGTTTTCGTTTTAGTCAGGCGTTCATGTATGTTTTTATCAAAAGTTATGACACTTTTTCAGGTTTAAAATTACCTTCCCATTTAGAGATAACAATAGCTGCAAGAGAGTTCCCAATAACATTTACCACTGTACGACCCATATCAAGAATACGGTCGATCCCAGCTATAAACGCCAACCCTTCGATAGGAATTCCAACTGTGCCTAATGTAGCTAATAGAACAACGAAAGAGACTCCTGGTACACCAGCAATACCTTTAGATGTGACCATCAATACTAGCATTAACGAAATTTGATCAGCAATACTCATATCAATGCCATACATTTGAGCAATGAAGATAGCAGCTAATGCTTGATACAGAGTGGAACCGTCAAGGTTAAAGGAGTAACCAGTCGGTATGACAAAAGAAGCAATATGCTTAGGACATCCCGCCTTTTCCACTTTTTCCATAATTCTCGGAAGGACAGCCTCAGAGCTTGCTGTTGAAAAGGCTAATATAAGCTCCTCTTTGATTAGTTTAATTAATTTGAAAAGACTATAACCGACTAATTTCGCGATAATTCCCAAGACCACGATCACAAAGAAAATCATCGTTCCATATACTGAAATCACTAACTTTCCTAGCGGGATAAGAGAAGCCAATCCAAACTTAGCAACAGTGACACCAATCAAGGCAAACACTCCAAAAGGAGCAAACCTCATAATTTGATTCGTAACATAAAACATTGCATCTGCTGTTCCTTGGAAGAATGCCAAAACCGGCTTCCCTCTTTCTCCGATCGCATTAATCCCAAGACCAAATGCCAGAGAAAAGAAAATAATGGCTAGCATGTCCCCTTCAGCAACCGCAGCAATCGGATTCGTTGGTACAATGTTCACAATCGTATCGATTAGTGATTCGCTTTCCTTTGACTCTGCTGTATCAACATAACTGCCGATATCCGTTTGATCAAGTTCCCCCATATTCACTCCAGCGCCTGGCTGCAGTACATTTGCCGCAATGATTCCGACTATAATTGCAATTGTCGTCACAATTTCAAAGTACAAAATCGTCTTACCGCCGATTTTCCCAAGCTGCTTGATATCACCAACACCTGCAACAGCGACAATAATACTGGCTACAATAATCGGCACGACAATCATTTTAATTAAACGAAGAAATATATCTCCAATTGGCTGTAAATAAGACGCAATCGTTGGACTACCATAAAAGATCGCCCCTACGATAATCCCTAGGACTAGACCAATTAATATTTGGCTAGCTAAGCTTATTTTTTTCATCTAACATCCTCACCTTCTGTAAATTCTTTGCTAAAAAAGCAAATGTCTCGGTAAGGGAAACAAGATAGACGGTTTCACGCAATAAAAAAAGACACTACGGGTGTCTTTGGGCGTGAACAATTTACATTTTGTTCCCTCTAAGACGCTGACGAGGTTAGCTGTCGGGTTAGGACCTGGAAACACATGCCCCTTCATAAGAATTCACCCCAAGCGGTACAGGACCACGAAATTGGTTCCCCCGTTCCATTAAGATTAAGCGGAAATAACATTATACTAAAATATTATATTAAAAATCCAAAACTGTAAATATATTTTTCATATTACGGGTAGGAAAATTACCCCATTACAGTCTCACACACGCTTTACAAACCTATTTTTGCCAAAGAAAGGAATACTATTCATTATTCACACGGGATCACATATCCACGTGAACGATAAATAGCATTCCTTTAGCTCAATTATTTTTCTAACAGTCCAATTAAAAAGAAACGAAGTTTTTGACGTTTAGATAGTTCATTAAATGCGTTAATTGTCACTTTTTCAGTTTGAAGAGGCGTGATAAATGCAGGCTTTTTATAAGGAATGCTTTTCGAATCCTTTAGAATGATATTCCCTAATTCAAGTCCATCTTTCACTTCCTGAATTCCAGCAAATTCGAGGCCCGTTGTGATCACTTGCTTTGTGACAGTACCGTTTCCATTCAGCTTGTAAACAGATGGTTTTTTTTCTAATTGAATCGCTGCTTTTGGCAAAGAAAGTACACCCTTCGCTTCCGCAGTCACCACAGACAATTTCACTTTAGAACCAATCATTATAGATTCGGGTTCTTCTTGCATAGTCGCTTGAAAAGCATATTTACTCGGAGTTCCAACAGTTGTCTCTGTTTCTGGAAACGGCTGAATTGCGGATATTGTTCCATTAATTTTCTTTTTTTCACTCGATTGTTTTGCAATAATTTTCATGCCAGGTTCTGCTTTTTTTGCCTGTTGTTCATCAAGAGAGCCTTCAATTGCTAACGTATTTGAAGCAATTGTTACAATTGGAGACTTCAGTTGTTTATTTACTTTCTTCACAATCCCTTCCGTTTCACTTGCCGTCATTGCCGTATCGCCATGTTCATCCAAATAGTTTAACTGGCTTTCATAAGCCCGTATTTTCTCTTCAAGTTTCTTCTTCTCTAATTCTTGTTTATAGATCTCCTGTTGAATCGAACTTATGATCATCGCAGAAGAATCAGGATTATCTAAAGGGAATCCTGCCTCTTCTGCTACTTCTCTTTCTTTAGCAGATGGTGCCTCTGGAATGGTATCCTGATAACTGGATAACTCATCAATATATTCTTCGATCCCCGCTATTTCGCCCTCATAACGGTTCTTCTCTGTTTCAAGCTCGCCCTTTACCTGATCCAGTTTAGGTGTTATGTATTCAAATAAAGGCGTGCCTGCTGTTACTTCATCTCCCTCTTTTACAAGGAATTTTTGAAATTCTTTATCTTGGTCATTATAATAATAGTTGTACTCTTCCAATGGTTTAATTACCGCATCTGTTTCAAATCTTTCTATAATATCTGCTTTCTTAACTTCGGTCCACTCTCCGGCTAATAAAGTCCGAGCCACCTTACTATCTTTTTTCTCAATTAAAAAAAGGTTCAAAGCAATGAAACCCGTTGCAAGTACGACTAGTGTACCAACTTTCCATTTATTCATATAGCCCCACCTCCCTTATAAAAACACACGAACATCGATATAAGCCAAAAATGCGGCTACAAACCAAGATGCCAGGTAAAACACACAAATCATAATAAGTGGGATGTATTTATTTTTCTCAGTCAACCCTCGTAAATAGTAGTAGACGATTCCGATAATCGTTATCTGAAATAAACTAATTTCCCCAAAAAAGTGAATAAAGTATTCATTTGAGAGGATAGATTGACTAATCACTCCTAATGAAAATGGATTATCACTTTGGTTTAAATCCATCTGCAAAAGAAAGGGTATGTATACTACTTTTTCTAGCAAGTGCAAAGCAAAGGCAATCATTTGAACAACTGCAACTTTCTTAAATGGGATATCTAAAATAACCCAAAAAACAACAGCAGCCAACACAACATAAAAGGTTGGGTACAGAAGGCCTGCCAGCAGTTTCCCAGCTATAACAAGTAGTTTCCCTGCTTCATATTCACTTTCTCCAAGCTTGGTTATTTCCTTTGACATAGATTCAGACCCTATTCCATAATAGGCTTCCAGAAGAAAGATAACGAAACTACATAGATACACCAACAGTAGCTTAGTACCGAATCCGGTTATTCCTTCTGCCTGTTCTAATTGATATCTGTTTGTTCTTGGTTGAAACAGGCCCTTTAATATTTGAACTTGATAGGTCATATTCGCTCCCCCGTGCAAAAGTAAAATGTATTTATCCTCTATTCTATCTCATTTTGAAAGGTATTGAGGAATAATGACATAAAGTGATGATAAAATAGGTACATATACCCAGTCGCTATATTTTCTTCTTCCATAGCTCAACATTTAATTATAGATTTCTAACAATTTTTCTACCCATACCACAAATAACTTAATAGACCCATCGATAATTAATTGTTATTTTATCTAGTATATACATACCCTCTGACCTATTCGGTTAATCCTCAAATAGCCATTCAGTCACTTTTAGAATTATTATACCTAAAGAAACCCCGAATCATATGCATTTCAATGATCTGCTCTCGGGGGTTTCTTTGTATAGTTTTCTCAATATTATCCTGGCTATCTTATGATAGGTCGTAAACGTATCACAAATCGTCTTTTAGACCAAATCAGTAACCGATTATTTTGTAAAGATTATGGGAAACTGAATGATAGACAAACTAGTGAGTAGCGACAATTTTCCTATATATAGTGAAGATCGTGACATAACATATGATTACCCAAGGTAGTTCCAGGCGTATTCGGAATCGCTGTAGCATAGCTGGTTCTATCTATCTCATTAACAAGTTCATTTATTGGCAATGTTGCAAAAAATCCAGCGACAGCTTCATCTATAACAACCTCATCATTCGGTCAATCAATCATAAGCATGATCTAGAATTCCAGCGATTTCAATTTAATACTTCCCCACAACTCATTTAAGAAAAGGCCTGATCAATCGCCTGTCCAAAATCTACTTCCTTATTCTTCACATATCGTTTTGTCATATTTAAATCCTTGTGACCCGCCAACTTCGATACTGTCTGTAACTCCACCCCGTTATCTATCAGTTGCTGACAGAAAGTATGTCGGAGCTTATGTGGATTAACATGATACTTTTTTAACATATATTGCACAGATCGTGGAGTGATTCGCTGCCCATAGCTGGATAAAAAGAGCGGTCCTCTAAGACCTTTATTTTCACCTAAAAAATAACCTATATGCTGAATTGCTTCTTGAGACAACGGTACAATTCTATCTACTTCATTCTTTGAATTACGAACGACTATCGCTTTCTTTTCATCCTTCTCCACAAGATCACTATCATTTAGATCACATAACTCAGAAACCCGGACGCCGGTATGAAGCATGATATACACCATTGCAGTGTTCCTTAAATTCCCATCTGCTTCTACCTCTTTTAATAAGGTCTTTTGTTCCTGCAACGTCAACACTTCAGGAATATCGTTTTTTTGCTCATTAATTTTCCGGTCTATATTCTTCATCAAAGAGGACTGACCAAGATATTTACAATACACTTTCAAGGCCATATAATGTTTCTCTATCGTCCCTGCGCTTCGTTGGTTAGTTTCTAAATGATCTAGATAAGCCTGAATACCATCTTCACTCAAGTGCCCTCCAAAGTCCTTTTCTGCCCACTCAAAAAATTGGGTAAGCACACCTGAATAAGTCTTAACTGTATTTTCCGATTTCTTTTGTTTTTTCAACCACTCGGTAAAGGAGCGAAATGTCATTTCTTGGTCAAATGCTTCATTATGACGTTCCAACGTAAATTCATTCCTCCAGTGAAAATTCAGAAGTTTAACTAATTTTAACACAAGTTTACTTTTAATACGAAATCAGTTCACCGCCAAATGTCTTCTTTCTCCCAAAACGAATGATAACCTCTTTAACATTTTTACTCTGTTAAGGATATTCAAAAGTCCGGTAAAAAAGCTTGCTAATTATATCAAAGCGCATTTTTGACCTTCTGTTAAAATCAGGCACGTCCTGTGCTGCAACAGAGAAGGTAGCACACCCTATACAAGTCCGGTCCTCAACGTTCCTGTATATGGCAAAAGGTCTGAGACGAGATCCCTCGCAGAACTTCTCGGCGCTTTTATCCACCTTTTTGAACAATTGAAAAAGAGACCAGCTATAAATAGCTGATCTCTCGAATTGCTTGGCAACGTCCTACTCTCACAGGGGGAGACCCCCAACTACCATCGGCGCTAAAGAGCTTA
>NZ_JBIWFD010000011.1:0-53790 GCF_044762875.1 Peribacillus sp. NPDC096379 | reverse complement strand
TTCCCATTCCGAACACGGAAGTTAAGCTCTTTAGCGCCGATGGTAGTTGGGGGTCTCCCCCTGTGAGAGTAGGACGTTGCCAAGCAAATTGAGAGTCCAGCTATTTATAGCTGGTCTTTTTTTGCATTAAAAATGAAATAAAAAAGGTAGACATACACACATTGAAAAACTCTTTCATACATTATTATAGGCAAACGAATCAATATCTCTCGCACTGTTTTGAAAAGTGTATACAATTGTGCTTTTCGGGGGAGAATGCAAACAGGGAGGTGGAGAGTTTGGAAATAAGCACATTAAAGAAGAATACAGAGGAAACCTGTATTGTGTGTGATCAGGTCAAAGATGATGGAATACACTTATATACTTCTTTCATTTGTAAACAATGTGAGTTAGCTATGGTTGAGACGGAGACAGATGATCCAAGGTATAAATATTACTTAAAACGATTAAAAAAAGTGAATACACCAGAAATTTATTCGTAATGACTTGATTGTTTATTTAAGTAGAGTAGGTATTGAGGCAAATTAAGTGGCCTCCATACCTGCTTGGAATAGAATAAATAGCTTACATGTATATATGAAAATACAAATAATGAATCATTATGTTGTAATAATGAACTTTGATAAAATAAGAGGATAAGATAATAGTAGAGAGGTAATAATATGAATCAAGAAAATACACCATTGTTTGATGCGCTTATCCGCCATAAAGAAAAACAGACAAGGTCATTTCACGTACCAGGGCATAAAAACGGACTGTTTTTTTCAGAGAGGGCTCGATCATTATTCAATCCATTGCTTTCTATTGATGCTACAGAGATTAGTGGCTTAGATGATCTTCATGCACCTGAAGGACCAATATTAGAGGCACAGAATCTGTTAGCCTGTCTTTACGGTGTTAGGTATAGTTATTTCCTTGTAAATGGGTCAAGCGTGGGGAATATGGCTATGATTCTTGGGAGCCTTCAAGAAGGCGATACGGTGCTTGTTCAGAGGAACTGTCATAAATCTATATTGAATGGATTAATGCTGGCTTGTGTAAGCCCAATTTTTATAGAACCAAAGGTAGATGAGGATTGGGGTATCTCTGAGGGATTGCGGCTTGAGTCAGTTAAGGAGGCTTTTTTGTTATATCCGCAGGCAAAGGCAATCATTGTAACGCATCCTACCTATTATGGACATTGCGGTGGCTTGAGTGAGATTGTAAGATTTGCACATTCAAAGCGGATCCCTGTATTGGTAGATGAAGCACATGGTGCCCATCTTTGTCTTGGAGATCCCTTTCCCGAAAGTGCAATTGAGGCTGGAGCTGATATCGTTGTCCATTCGGCCCATAAAACGTTACCTGCGATGACAATGGGTTCATATTTACATATAAACAGTTCATTCGTAGATCGAGAGAAAGTGGAATTTTACTTACAAATGCTTCAGTCCAGTAGCCCTTCTTATCCAATTATGGCATCGTTGGATTTAGCACGGTCCTATTTGGCTTCCTTCGGTGAATATGATAAGACTATATTGATGAAAACTATTCTTGGATTTCGAAAAGAACTGGACGAGATTGCCCATATTGAAATCTTAGAAAAGGATATGCTTGATCCTTTAAAAATAACGATACGATCTCATGAGGAAATAACGGGATTCGAATTTCAACGTCAATTAGAAAAAAAAGGCGTGTTTACAGAACTTGCAGATCACAGGAATGTTTTGTTTGTCCTACCGTTAATGAAAGAGAACAGCCGTGAATATTTTCAAAACATTGCATCCGTGATTGAAGATGTTGTTTGTGAAGGAAGTGGGGAAGCAAAGAATCACTTGATTTATAAACAGTCAGACTCGATTACAACCCTCGCCTTAACTTATCCGGAAATGAAAAAAAGAAGAAGGCGGTCTGTTTCCATTTCCAAGAGTATTGGAATGGTTGCGGCTGAAATGGTCATACCCTATCCCCCAGGAATTCCAATTATTATGATGGGTGAACGTATTACCGAAGAGCAAATACTGTACCTAGAGCAGATAATCATAGCTGGATCAAGGTTTCATGGAGGAAAAGAATTAAGAATAGGAAAGCTTATGGTTTTCGAATGACCTTTGTAGTTTGAAAATGGTATACTTAGATGGGAAACAAGTTTGGCTGGAGGTAAAATAATTATGAGTCGCGGAATATTTATTACATTTGAAGGTCCTGAAGGGGCAGGTAAAACAACAGTTCTTCATAAACTGGGAGAAGTATTGGCTGATGTTGGATATCAGATGGTCATTACGAGAGAGCCAGGTGGTATTCCTATATCTGAACAAATTAGGGAAGTCATCTTGAATAAAGATAATACAGTAATGGATGGAAGAACTGAGGCTTTACTATATGCGGCTGCAAGAAGGCAGCATTTAGTTGAAAAGGTTATGCCTGCTTTGGATCGTGGCGTGATCGTTCTTTGTGATCGTTTTATTGATAGCTCTCTTGCTTATCAAGGTTATGCAAGAGGATTGAGTATTGATGAAGTGTATAAAATGAACCAATTTGCGATAGCAGGGGTTATGCCCGACTTAACAATATATTTTGATATTGACCCGGATTTGGGACTCCAACGTGTCCATAGTAATCAGGAACGGGAAGTTAATCGTCTTGATATGGAAGAGTTACAATTTCACGAAAAAGTGAGAGAAGGCTACCAAATCATAATGGAACGCTTTAGAGAAAGGTTTTATGTTGTCGATGCAGCGCAACCTTTAGATATTGTCGTCGACAAGACTATGAGGAAAGTGATTGAATTCATCAAGGAACGTATCCAATAATTATATTTATGAAAGCGTCTGTTTAATCAATTGAACTGGTCGCTTCTTTTTTTTATAAATTTTGGTGTCTAGTGTAAGTAGCTAAAAAAAATGCCTATCGATCACTGTGAAGGATATAAATAATTGTTATAATTAAAGAAAATGGTCTGCTCCTCGACCAATCAACTGCAATGGAGGATGATAGGGATGAAAATGATTATTGCAATTGTACAGGATAAAGATAGCCAAAGGCTACTTACAGAGCTCGTTGATTATAATTTCAGGGCAACGAAGCTTGCGAGTACTGGCGGATTTTTAAAATCAGGGAATACGACGTTTATGATTGGTACAGATGACTATCGTGTAGATAAAGCATTGGAACTCATTAAGGAAAATTGTCAGTCCCGCGAACAGCTGGTCGCACCTGTATCTCCAATGGGAGGGAATGCAGATTCATATGTACCCTACCCAGTTGAAATTCAAGTAGGAGGAGCAACGGTATTTGTATTGCCAATTGAACAGTTTTTACAATTCTAGTACATGAAAGCATATAGTTTCTTTATTTTATAGATATAAGAGAGCTGATTTATTGTGACACAAACTTGGCAAGATTTATATGAGTTGCAGCCGCAAATTTCTGGGATGCTGAAGAATAGCATTCTCCGGGAAAGGGTTGCTCATGCGTATCTCTTTGATGGTGAGAAGGGTACGGGTAAGAAAGAAATGGGGCTGCTTTTTGCGAAAAGCCTGCTTTGTGAAGATTTGACAAATGAATATGAGCCATGTAACCGATGCAGTCATTGTAAGCGGATTATGAGTGGAAATCACCCGGATGTCCATCTTATTGAACCGGATGGGCTTTCCATAAAAAAGGATCAAATTAAAAGTCTTCAAGAAGAGTTTTCAAAAAAGGGTGTAGAGTCGAAACGAAAAATCTATTTAGTGATAAGTGCAGATAAAATGTCTGTACAGGCTGCAAATAGTTTGTTGAAGTTTTTAGAGGAACCTGCTACAGGCACGGTTGCTATACTGATGACTGAACAAATACAACGTATCTTACCTACCATTTTATCAAGATGCCAAACCTTATCCTTCAAGCCGTTATCACCAGAAATGGTGAAGAAAAGGTTGCTGAATCATGGATTGGACATGCAAAGTTCCTCTATTATTTCCCACGTGACGCAAAATTTTGAAGAGGGGATCCTATTAGGTTCAGAGGAATGGTTTGCACAATCCCAAAAAAAAGTGGTAAAATTATATGAAGTGTTAAATACAAATTCACTGAAGGCATTGCTATATCTTCAGCAGGAGTGGTTTACACACTTTAAAGAACGAGATCAACTGAACCGTGGTTTAGATCTTTTATATCTTATTTATAAAGATTTATTATATATTCAGTTGGATAGACGTGACCAAATTGTCTTTCAAAATTTACAGGAGGAGCTGGAGTTACGTGCTCTTCATCTTACTCAAAGACGTTTGGCTGAGCAGATGAGTTCTATTTTGGAAGCAAAACGGAAGCTAATGTCCAATACAAATCCACAGCTGTTGATGGAACAGCTTGTGTTGAATTTGCAGGAGGGGTCATCATTTGTATAATGTTGTAGGGGTCCGTTTTAAAAAGGCGGGCAAAATATACTACTTTGATCCGGGCGAGCTTATCATTTCAAAGGATGATTTCGTTATCGTAGAGACTGTGCGTGGAGTAGAATTCGGCAAAGTTGTTACGGAAAGGAAACAAGTAGATGAGAACGACGTTGTACTGCCATTGAAGAAAGTGCTTCGAGTTGCTGATGCAAAGGACAAGCTAATTGTTGAGGAAAATAAATCTGCTGCTATTGAAGCTTATAATACATGTGGTAAAAAGGTTGAGGAACATCAACTTGATATGAAACTGGTTGATGTGGAATATACATTTGATCGCAATAAGGTTGTCTTTTATTTTACTGCGGATGGACGCGTAGATTTTCGCGACTTAGTAAAAGATCTTGCAGCCATATTTAGAACACGAATTGAATTGCGCCAAATAGGTGTCAGAGATGAAGCAAAGATGCTCGGTGGAATAGGGCCATGTGGCAGAATGCTCTGTTGTTCAACATTTCTTGGCGATTTTGAACCAGTTTCCATTAAGATGGCCAAAGATCAAAATCTATCGCTTAATCCAACAAAAATCTCAGGATTATGTGGACGTTTGATGTGTTGTCTTAAATACGAAAATGATGAGTACGAAAATGCGAAAGAATTGCTTCCTGACTTAGGTGAAATGATTCGGACACCTAATGGAAAAGGCAAGGTAGTGGGGCTTAATATTCTAGAACGAGTTCTTCAAGTTGAATTAGTCGAACAGAATAGAGTATTAGAGTATACGTTAGATGAGATTCTAAACGAGGGAGCCGTTTCTATTCAAGCCACAGATTAACAAGGTGGTGGGAAAGCATGGATAAGAAAGATATATTTGAATCAGTAACGAGCATGGAAGCCCAAATTGGTCATTTATATACACAGCTTGGGGAATTAAAGCAACATCTTGCTGAGATTCTTGAGGATAACCAATCTATTAAGCTTGAGAATGAACATTTGCGCAGGCGTCTAAACCTTGGAGAGAATCCTAGCCCTTCTACAAAAAATAAAACCAAAGCAAAGGCACTGAAAGAAAATCTTGATGATAAGACAATGGATATCGGCGAAGGCTATGATAATCTAGCTCGATTATATCAAGAAGGTTTCCATATTTGTAATTTGCATTTTGGTAGCCTTAGAAAAGAAGGCGATTGTTTGTTTTGCCTGTCCTTTTTGAATAAAAAGTAAGCTTGGCCTTTCCTGTCTAGGGAAGGCTTTTTCGTTGAAGTAAACAATGTTTCTATAAATAGTAATTAGATAATGGAGTGAAGAAGATGGCAGAATTAATTGGTGATGAGCGCCTCGATCATTTATTAGCAGAAAAGTTAAGAATTATTCAGAGTCCAAGTGTGTTTTCATTTTCTCTTGATGCAGTTCTTTTATCAAAATTCGTAAATATCCCGATTCAAAAAGGAAGAATCGCTGATCTTTGTTCAGGTAATGGTGTGATTCCCCTGTTACTAAGTACAAGAACAAAGGGGAAGATCATCGGGGTAGAAATACAGGAACGATTATTTAACATGGCAGAGCGCAGTATTAAATATAACGGTCTTTCCGAACAGATTCAGATGGTACATGGTGATATAAAAACATTCCCAAGGGAGATTGGGAATGATAAATTTGACGTTGTGACATGTAATCCTCCTTATTTTCCAACACCATCGCAAGAAGAAATCAATCGGAATGAACACTTTGCAATAGCAAGACATGAAATTATGTGTACGCTTGAAGATGTTGTTCAGAATACAAGCCAATTGTTGCGACAGGGTGGGAAGGCGGCTTTTGTTCACCGCCCAGGAAGGCTAATGGATATTCTTAGTTTAATGAGGAAGCATCGGTTGGAACCAAAACGTTTGCAATTTGTTTATCCGAAAGCAAGTAAAGAAGCCAACACTATTCTAATAGAGGGAATTAAGGATGGAAGTCCTGATTTAAAGGTTTTACCACCGCTTGTCGTGTACAATGAGGATAATGTGTATACTCCTGAGGTTAGAAGGGTTTTATATGGAGAAGAATAAGCATATCTTCTATGTTCTTGAATGTCGGGACCATAGTTATTATGCGGGATATACAAACGATTTAGAAAAAAGGATAAAGCTTCATAATGAAGGAAAGGGTGCTAAATACACACGAGGACGCGGACCGGTAAAGCTTGTCCATTTTGAAACGTTTCTAAGAAAAACAGAAGCAATGCGAGCTGAGTATCGCTTTAAGCAGTTATCTAGAAAACAAAAAGAAAAAATTGTTGGTAAGGAGAATGTAGATGTGGCAACAGAAAAGCTTTGAAAAGGAAGGACAGCAATCCGTTTTATATTTAGTGCCAACTCCAATTGGGAATCTGGAGGATATAAGCTACCGAGCTTTAAGGATTCTTAAGGAAGCAGACATTATTGCTGCAGAAGATACACGGAATACAAGAAAGCTTTGTAATTACTTTGAAATTGAAACACAAGTCATTAGTTACCATGAACATAACAAACAAGCGAGTGGGAAGCAGATGATTGAGCGGCTTCTTTCAGGCCAAACGATTGCATTAGTGAGTGATGCCGGAATGCCGACTATATCAGACCCTGGGTTCGAACTCGTTCAAGAAGCACTAGAACAGCGTATACCGGTTATTCCATTACCAGGTGCAAATGCTGCACTTACGGCACTAATTGCTTCAGGATTAGTGCCACAGCCTTTTTACTTTTATGGCTTTTTGCAAAGAAATGCCAAAGAAAAGAAAAAAGAGCTGGAGAAGTTAAAGAAGATGGAGGCAACTTGGATAGTCTATGAATCACCGCACCGATTAAAAGATACATTAAAACACATGCGTGAAGTGCTCGGAAATAGAAATATTGTTCTATGCCGAGAGCTGACCAAGAAATTTGAGGAATTTATTAGAGGTACGATAGATGAAGCACAAATATGGGCTATTGAAAATGAAATCAGAGGCGAATTCTGCTTGATTATTGAAGGTGCAGAATTCGTGGAAGAACAAACAGAAGAAGTATGGTGGCAAAGTATTGAGCTTGCTGAGCATGTTCAATATTATATCGATGAAAAACAACTTAACTCAAAAGATGCTATCAAACAGACAGCGATGGATCGTGGCTTGCAGAAAAGAGATGTATATCACGCTTATCATGTAATAGAAAGTTAACCAAACGGGTAAGAATAACTGCCACAAAGATACTTGTAAATTAGTGTACAAAAAAAGAAGGCTTCCTTGGAAGCCTTCTTAAAAATAGAAAAAGTAATTAAACAGTTTCTAATTCCATGTTTTGTTGAATTTCTTTGATAAGCAGTTCTGCACCTTCACGGCTAAGGATTAACTTTCCGTTAGCAAGTGTTAAATTATTATCAGATACTTCACCAGTAACCTGGCAAGTCATATTAGGTTTATATTTTTTCAAAATGATGCGCTCATCATCAACGTAAATTTCCAAAGCGTCTTTTTCTGCAATTCCTAGTGTACGGCGTAATTCAATTGGAATTACCACCCGTCCTAATTCGTCAACTTTACGTACAATTCCTGTAGATTTCATATATGAAAATCTCCTCTCAATTTAAAATAGTATTCTAGTACCTTTTATCTCTATTTCGTCAATTTTCGACATTTTTTATAAATATTATAATACCAGCCATTCCCAAATACGTCAATCCTTTTATTCAAGTTTATACATTTTTTTGAAAAAAAAAATTAAAAAGCAGGTTAAACTTAAAGATTTACCCCAATATTAACGGGCAGTAAGACTCCCACCTCAAGCTTATGTGGAACAAAGAAGGTAGGTTTTAGGGGACAAACTGCCCGTAAAAGCCCGATTGGTTCAACTAATCATCAGTGGGGGATGAAGAAAACTCTCACTGATGGAAGTTTCACTTTATTGAAAAAAATTTTATGAATGAATGGCGAGAAAGAGAAATATGACTGCATAATCCAATATAACCCTGTCACTTTTTTTATTAAATTCGACAAAGTTCGACAAATATCTCGAAAGTCCCATATATCAAAATTTTTTCAATAAGATTATTTTCCCTTTTTTCTATTATACTTCTTCGCAAATTTAAAAAACAATAGAAAATAACAATAAAAGGAAGTTTGTGTTGGGGATTTTACAACTTTTCAAATCAGTATAGTTTATTGATCAAGGAAGATAGTAAATGGGGAACCTTTAGGTTAGTAGGATTTTGATCGGAAACAAGTTGCGATTGTTGGGGGATTTTAGGTATATTTTGGGGGTATAAGAGGTTATGCTGACAATAAGAAAAATCTGCATTTAAAGCGCTGCTATCCAGTGTGGAGGAGAATCTATTTAATATTAGAAAACCAACTCTAATCAAGCGTTGTACGTTATGATCAAAGATATAGACTTTTACTTTTGCATAAGTTATCGAAGCCATATTGACTTGCTTTCATAAAATGGCTTTGATCGCTTAAATTTTGTAGCTTTGTCTCTATTAAAAATTAATCTCAATAGATTTTCTTTATCGCTCTTATGGTGAGATAAGGTAATATAGAGGTATAGGGTTAAAAGTAAGTTAGTGAACATCATTTCTGGATCTACATATGATAGGAGGAAAAAACAATGGAAGATAAACTGAAGACATTTTATATTACAACCCCGATCTATTATCCGAGTGGGAATTTACATATTGGGCATGCCTATACAACGGTAGCTGGTGATGCGATGGCTCGTTACAAGCGTATGCGCGGATTCGATGTCATGTATTTAACAGGTACAGATGAGCATGGACAAAAAATTCAAAGAAAAGCTGAGGAACAAGGAGTTAGCCCACAGGAATACGTGGATACTATTGTTTCCGGAATTAAAGATTTATGGAAGAAGCTTGATATATCCTATGATGACTTTATTCGGACTACGGAAACTCGCCATAAGGATGTCGTAGAGAAGATCTTTAAACGATTGCTTGATCAAGGAGATATTTACTTAGACCAGTACGAGGGTTGGTATTCTGTACCAGATGAGACATTCTATACTGAGCTTCAATTAGTCGACCCGATTAAAGAAAATGGAAAAGTTGTCGGAGGGAAAAGTCCAGATAGCGGCCATCCAGTAGAATTAGTGAAGGAAGAATCTTATTTCTTCAAGATGGGAAAATATGCAGATCGACTTTTGAAATATTACGAAGAAAACCCTGAATTCATTCAACCTGAATCTCGTAAGAATGAAATGATTAATAACTTTATTAAACCAGGTCTAGAAGATTTAGCTGTTTCTCGTACAACCTTTGATTGGGGGGTTAAGGTACCAGGAGACCCTAAACATGTCATTTATGTCTGGATTGATGCGCTTTCAAATTATATTACGGCATTAGGATATGGAACAGAGGATGATTCGAAATATCTAAACTACTGGCCTGCAGATGTACATTTGGTTGGGAAGGAAATTGTTCGCTTCCATACGATCTATTGGCCTATCATGCTGATGGCACTTGATATTCCACTACCTAAAAAGGTATTTGCTCATGGGTGGTTGTTAATGAAGGATGGCAAAATGTCAAAATCCAAAGGGAATGTAGTGGATCCGGTAACATTAATTGACCGCTATGGATTAGATGCGCTTCGTTACTATCTACTTCGTGAAGTTCCTTTCGGTTCTGACGGTGTTTTCACCCCTGAAGGTTTTGTGGAAAGAATAAATTTTGACTTAGCGAATGATTTAGGAAATTTACTAAATCGTACCGTTGCGATGATCGAAAAATACTTTGGTGGGATTATCCCAGAGTATAAAGGTTCTATTGGGGAGTTTGATGAATCTCTTCTTGAAGTCAACAAAAACGTAGTAACGAACTACGAAGAAGCCATGGATAAAATGGAGTTTTCGGTGGCACTCTCCGTAATTTGGCAACTAGTAAGCAGAACAAATAAATACATTGATGAAACACAGCCATGGGTATTAGCGAAAGATCAGGCCAAACTTGAAGAGTTGGAAAGTGTAATGGTACATTTAGCTGAGACGCTAAGAAGAACAGCTATTTTATTAAAGCCATTTTTAACACAAACACCTGAGAAGATTTTTAATCAATTAACGATTACAGATGAAATATTAAAGTCCTGGGATAGCCTAGAGAAATTTGGTCTAATTCCAGCGCAAACAAAGGTTGAAAAAGGAGATCCTATTTTCCCGCGTCTTGAGATGCAAGAAGAGATAGAATTTATCAAAGAGCAAATGCAAGGAAGTGCTCCACAACCAGAAGACAAGAAAGAGGAACCAAAAGTAGAGGAAATTCCAGAAGTAGATGAAATAACGATTGATGATTTCATGAAGGTGGAATTACGTGTCGCACAAGTGCTGGAAGTAGAGCCTGTCAAGAAGGCGGATAAGTTGTTGAAATTACAACTTGATCTGGGATATGAAAAACGACAAGTTGTCTCTGGTATTGCTCAATATTATACGCCAGAACAATTAGTAGGAAAAAAGGTGATTTGTGTAACAAATCTTAAACCTGTGAAACTGCGTGGTGAATTATCTCAAGGGATGATTCTAGCTGGAAGCGGTGAAGGAAAGCTTTCAGTGGCAACAGTTCCTGATACATTGCCAAATGGGTCGAAAGTAAAATAACTCTATTCCTAAATAGCATAGAAATGTTCCATGTGAAACATTTCTGTGCTATTTTTTTCCATTATAATATAGCATATCATGCTAAAAATTTGGGTTTATTTTCAATATGGCTTCATGAAAAAGTTGTGGTTCAGCAAACTTATCAATAGTTATTTTACCTAAAGGCTAACATTAAAAAAGAATGTGACTCGCTTAGTATAATAAAAAAGGTATTTGATAAACTACAGATGAAAAATAAGTCTGTTTGCAAAGATGGAAAAATTGTAAAATGCAAGGAATTTTTCTTGTGTTTTGGTATGAAGGACATGAGGACGGGTCTACGCGATTTACTATGATAACGAATTTGCTTAACAAGAATACTTATATAATCAAGAAAGCGTCCGAAATTCCGACTCCGCACCGCCACCATTATGATTAGGTGAGCGTAGCCAGTAATAGAATTTATCCTTCATAGTAAATGGTGACGTTTTAACGCCATATTTGTTTTGTATGTAATATATTTGTTACATAAATGTGAAACATGAAAACTTGTAATTACTAATAGAATGTTACTAGAAAGGGCGAAGAAGATGTTATTTGATACACATGTTCATTTGAATGATAAGCAGTTTGAGGAAGATCTAGAAGAGGTGATTCAAAGGACGAAAGAAGCTGGTGTTTCGAATGTGGTCGTTGTTGGTTTTGACCGTCCGACGATAACACGCGCAATGGAATTGGTTGACGGATATGATTTTATCTATGCTGCAGTGGGTTGGCATCCTGTTGACGCAATTGACATGACAGACGAAGACCTAAACTGGATTGAAGAATTAGCAGCACACCCTAAAGTCGTTGCGATTGGAGAAATGGGACTTGATTACCATTGGGATAAATCACCAAAGGAAATCCAGAAAGATGTGTTTAGAAAACAAATCAAGCTAGCAAAAAAGGTAAAACTACCAATCATTATTCATAACAGAGAAGCGACAGCAGATATCATTGAAATACTAAAAGAAGAGAATGCACATGAAGTAGGCGGCATTATGCATTGCTTTAGCGGCAGTGCTGAAATTGCTAAGGAATGCGTAGAGATGAACTTCTACATTTCGCTTGGAGGACCTGTAACGTTTAAGAATGCTAAAAAACCGAAAGAAGTCGCAGCTGAAATCCCACTAGACCGTTTGCTAATTGAAACCGATTGTCCGTATCTTGCACCCCATCCATTCCGAGGCAAACGAAATGAGCCTGCCTATGTAAAATTGGTAGCAGAGCAAATTGCAGAGATTAAAGAGATTACTTATGAAGAAGTAGCGGAGGCAACAACTAGGAATGCAAAGAAATTATTCGGCATAAACTGACAGCAATTTTTGTCAGTTTGTTGCTAAGATTGTCTAATGGAAACTTGTTTCTTGAAAGTTCTACAAATCTCAAGTGGTTCATAGGATAGACGTGTCGATAACTCTTCCTTTTCAATTTACTAGAGAGTGTTCATAATAGGAACTACTTTCCAAAGAAAGAAATGTATGAGTTGACAGCTTTGTTAGAATGTCTATATAATCACCCAGAGGAAGGAGGAGTTTTTCATTATATTACAATCTATGAAAAACCTGATTCCCAAGTCTTTTGGGAAAAAGCGAATAGCCATTGTGCTAGGCAGTACTATAATAGTTGCTGCTTCAGTTGGAATGCTGTTTTATCAAGGGACAAAGAACACGGTGTCATTAACGCTTAATGGACAGAAAACAATCGTGAAAACACATGCAGACACCGTAAATGATATATTGGCAGAGTTCGAGATTACTGCAAAAGCTGAAGATTATATACATCCCTCGAAAGACAGTATCATAAAGGATGGGGGAGGGGTTGAGTGGAGACCAGCCCAGCAAGTGAAGCTGAATGTTGATGGGAAAGAAACAGTCATTTTGACAACAGCCCAAAAGGTAGAGGAATTTCTTTTAGAACAGAAATTGGATGTAACGCAACACGATAAGCTTAGCCTATCTGAAGATACAACAATTAAAGATAACATGCAGATTACCATCGAAAAGGCTTTTCCAATTAAGCTGGTTTTAGGCGGTAATGAACAGCAGGTTTGGTCAACTTCGACTACGGTCGCTGACTTTTTAAGGCAACAAGATGTAAAGCTCAATGAATTAGATCGAGTTGAGCCGCAGTTGGCGGAAAACGTTCAACCACAGAATACTGTAAACGTCATAAGAGTTGAAAAAGTCACCGATGTAGTGGAAGAACCTGTTCAGTTTGCAATCATCACAAAGAAGGACCATTCATTGCATAAAGGCAAAGAAAAGGTTGTACGTGAAGGGAAAAACGGACTAATATCTAGACAATTTGAAGTAACAAAGGAAAATGGCGAAGAAGTTGCTCGTGCGCTTATATCTGAAAAAGTTGTGACTGAAAAGGCAGACAAAGTAGTAGCAGTAGGAACGAAGCAATTAGTTGCTCAAGTATCCCGTGGAGAAGACAATTCACAAGGTTCAGGCAAGGAGCTCTACGTATCGTCGACTGCTTATACAGCAAGCTGTAACGGATGTTCCGGAACAACAGCAACGGGGATTAATCTAAAGCAAAATCCAAACGCCAAGGTCATCGCAGTTGATCCAAGGGTGATTCCACTTGGCACAAAGGTGTATGTTGAAGGATATGGTTATGCAGTTGCAGCGGATAAAGGTGGGGCAATTAAAGGTCATAAAATTGATGTGTTCTTCCCCTCAAAATCGGATGCATACCGATGGGGAGTAAAGAAAGTGAAAATCCGCGTCTTAAATTAATCATTTACAGTGGCAGGGGATTGCATATCTCCTGCTTTTTTACGTTATAATGATACAAGTGAAGTTCAACTATCCTAAAACATACACAATTCTATAGTATTAGACGTTGTGACGCTATAAATAGTTTCAGTTATTTGGAGGAAAAGATGAAAAAACTTAAAGAAATTATTGTTGTAGAAGGTAAGGATGATACCGTTGCAATTAAGCGGGCTGTCAATGCTGATACAATTGAAACAAATGGATCGGCTGTTAACGAGTCAGTGATTGATCAAGTAAAACTTGCTCAGCAAATGAGGGGTGTTATTATTTTCACTGATCCGGATTTCCCTGGACAGAAAATCCGAAATACAATTACAGAACAAGTACCTGGCTGCAAGCATGCATTCTTGTCTAAGCAAGAGGCACTGCCAAAGTCAGGTAGAGGAATCGGGGTTGAGCACGCTTCACCTGAAGCGATTCGCAATGCGTTGAAGGAAGCTCAAACAATGGATGAAGATGCAGGCGAAGAGATTTCCAAGGAAGAGTTAATTGATGCTGGATTGATTGGTGGAGCAGGGGCACGGGAACGAAGAGAGCAACTTGGTCTTTTATTGAAAATTGGATTTACAAACGGGAAACAGTTATATAAAAGGTTAAAGATGTTCCAGATCACTAGTAATGATTTTTATCAGGCATTAAAGAAGATGGATCAGGAGGAAGAACATGCATAAGGATATAGCAACACCCATTCGCACACAGGAAATTTTAAAGAAGTATGGCTTTGCTTTTAAAAAGAGTTTGGGTCAGAATTTTTTAATTGATACGAATATATTACGAAGAATTGTTGATCATGCTGAATTGACTGAAGAGAGCGGCGCTATTGAAATTGGACCGGGAATTGGTGCATTGACGGAACAACTTGCGAAAAGAAGTAAGAAAGTGACGGCCTTTGAAATTGATCAGCGTCTGCTACCTATTTTAAAAGATACATTGTCTCCTTATGATAATGTAACAGTCATCCTTGAAGATATTCTAAAAGCGAATGTGGCGAAAGTCATAGAGGAAGAATTTGCGGGTATCGATGATGTAATGGTCGTTGCGAACCTTCCCTATTATGTAACGACTCCGATCATTCTTAAATTATTGACGGAAAATTTGCCGATTCGCGGATTGGTTGTGATGCTGCAGAAGGAAGTGGCAGATCGTATCGCTGCTAAACCAGGAACGAAGGAATATGGCTCTTTATCCATTGCGATTCAATACTACACGGAAGCGGAAACGGTCATGATTGTTCCAAAAACGGTGTTTATGCCGCAGCCGAATGTAGACTCCGCTGTCATTCGATTGGTGAAAAGAGCAAAACCGATTGTTGAAGTGAAAGATGAAGACTTTTTCTTTACAGTGACACGATCCAGCTTCGCACAGCGTAGGAAGACCATTCTCAATAATTTAACGAGCCAGCTTCCTGATGGGAAATCTAAAAAAGACCAAATTCTTAAAGCGCTAGAACAGACCGGAATAGATCCAACAAGACGAGGAGAAACATTATCTATCGCGGAATTCGGCAGATTAAGTGATGAACTCCTTCTTCATTTTAAATAAACCAGTGTCAAGAAGAGGTTGCCCCAAAATGAAAGGTCAGACCCATATCTTCTATATATCGTTTATATTACGTGTGCATGACGCAATAAACGGTGTATAGAGTGTGAGGTCACCTTTTGGGACAGCCTCTTTTTTCAATGCTGTTTTCGCATACTTTGTTGCTTTTAAATGATATTTACACGAATATCCTGGGTTGATACCGTTGGCAGGTACTCTCGCTTTCCATAGGTGGTCTCAGGAGCCCCCTCAGTGCTCTGTGTGGGTCTCCTGAGACACGCTTCTCCCGTAGGAGCCTCGCATAACTACAATCAACATCTGCTCAAATTTGTTACTTGCAAAAATCATCAATACCTCTAATCAAATACTTTTAGGTTGAACCACGGCACTTGCATTTTTTTATAATACAAATCGTATGGATATTTCACCAATCGAGATAAGCCCGCATAGTGTAATAGGAATGAAAATCTGGCAAGACTTGGTGTTATCTTGTCTCGAGGTGAGAGCATGAATGTACAAGTGAATGATATTGTCGGACGATCATCTTATCGATGTGACATCTTATTCAGAGTGATTGACATACGTTTGGTGGGTGGCGAGCAGGTTGCGATTCTTTATGGCGAGGATATTCGCTTAATTGCAGACGCTCCTTTTGACGATTTAATTAAGATTAATGATGAGGAAAGACAAACCCGGCAAAAAACAAGTGAAGCTCTCCAAGAGCAATCGTATCATTTATTTAGCCAAGATAAACAGTTACAAACAGAGAAAAGCAATTACCAATCAAGTGATGGGTATCGGTATAATGGGGAGTATTTTCAAATTCCGGGGAAAGTGCTGCATGTTGATGGGGACGCCTCTTATTTAAATAAATGCCTCACATTATATGAAAAGATTGGAATTCCAGTAAAGGGAATTTATTGTAATGAGAAAGAAATGCCTAACCGCATTGGTAGTCTTATTGATCAATATCGTCCGGACATCCTGGTCATAACGGGGCATGATGCTTATTCGAAGTCCAAAGGCCCATCCCATGACATAAATGCTTATCGCCACTCCAAGCAATTCGTGCAGACAGTGAGGGAAGCAAGAAATAAAGTCGCACACCTTGACCAACTCGTTATCTTTGCTGGAGCCTGTCAATCACACTTTGAATCATTAATTCAAGCAGGAGCTAATTTTGCGAGTTCGCCATCCAGAGTGAATATACATGCATTGGATCCGGTGTATATAGTCGCTAAAATTAGTTTCACGTCTTTTACCGACAATATTCATGTGTGGGATGTGCTTAGAAATACATTAACTGGAGAAAAGGGACTCGGCGGTATTGAAACGAGGGGCGTCCTTAGAACTGGTATGCCTTATAATATCAATAAAGATGAATAAAGCTGCATCTCATTGTATGCAGCTTGTTTTTATTTAGCTAAATATGCTTGTCTGAATCCGATGGGACGGGAGAATTATAATAGTTATTCTTCTTATTCTAAGGCGCCTTGTGGATGAAGGAAAGAGGGGATAGCTAAACGGTTTTAAAAATTAAATGGAAAATTTACTTGGGCTTCAAGTGGGAATCTCTAAAATGTGACTCAGCTTTACAACCGTATCGAAGTTCGCTTTCTGGTGTTCAGCCGTCCTTCAAACTATATCGTGGCGTTTTAATGTAGCGCCATATTGCTTCATATGGGCAGGATCGGAAGAAGAATATTTTACATAATTTTTCAAAATTATAGAGATAATAAAAAAAGTATCTAAATTATTACGGATTTGTATAAAAAAATATTGACAAACAAATTTAAATGCTGATATAATTTATTATTTTGTTTGACCTTGTTGCCGGTTTGTGATATACTAAACGTAGTGAGGTGGACCGAAAATGCCAAAAACTTTAGCGGATATTAAAAATTCACTAGACTCCAATTTGGGGAAACGGTTGCTCTTAAAAGCAAACGGCGGAAGAAGAAAAACTGTTGAACGTTTTGGTACGTTAGCAGAGACTTATCCGGCTGTCTTTGTGATTGAGCTCGATCAGGATGAAAATGCGTTCGAAAGAGTATCTTACAGCTATGCAGATGTATTAACAGAAACCGTAGAATTAACATTTTTGAATAAACAGCAAGAAATGTAACTTTAAGCGGCGGCAAACAATTGTTTGCTGCTTTTTTATGTCTTTTAACAGAGACTTCTCAATAAATTTCACCGCGTATTAACGGGCAGTAAGACTCACACTGTTTGAAAAACACAAGCGGCCTGAACTTTGGGGGTTAGGACGCATATCAAAAGTCCACAGGATGTAAGTTAGGGGACGTATTAATACGGTGAATGCTTTCGATGGATAAATAAGGAGTTCATGTTTTACTTTCGATTGTAGAAACTAATTTTGTGTAGCATGATAAAAGGGGCTGATTCGTTTGGGCAGAAGAAAAGGCATCATGTCACCAGGTCTTAAAGAAGAGTTGGCTAAGGAATTAGGATTTTATGATGTTGTCCAAAAAGAAGGCTGGGGAGGAATACGTGCACGTGATGCAGGTAATATGGTTAAACTTGCTATCGAAATGGCGGAGCGCCAATTGATGGAGAAAAGATAATCAAGCATGGCTGAACGCATTTGTACCGAACACTTAATTAATCATTGTTGCACATAAGATAATAAAGCCAGACCCTTTATCCACATATGGAGTCTAACAAAATGTTGGATGGCCAATATGGATAGGTCTGGCTTTTTATAAACTTCTCCTCCATATCACCTTCATAACTTTCCTTATTTTCATTGCGGATTTGAACAGTATGCATTGAAATTACCATGAAAAAACCTTTAGAATGAAAACAAATATGATAAAATAGGACAAGAACTTTAGAAGAACGTAAAAGTAGGTGGAAATATTGAAGCTTATGGAGAAAGCACCAGCTAAGATTAATTTAGCATTGGATGTGCTTTTTAAGCGGCCGGATGGATACCATGAGGTGGAAATGATCATGACGACGGTCGATTTGGCAGATAGAATTGAATTGAAAGAGATCGGTGGAAGTCAAATCGAAATTCTATCACATAATCGTTTTGTCCCGGATGATCATCGGAATTTAGCTTATCAAGCAGCATACGTATTAAAGCAACGATATGGAATTAATACGGGGGTTCAAATTGCTATAGAAAAAAATATCCCAGTAGCAGCTGGTTTGGCTGGTGGAAGCAGTGATGCTGCAGCTACCCTAAGGGGATTGAATAAACTTTGGAATCTGGATTTATCTATGGACGAGCTTGCTGAAATCGGCGCTGAAATTGGCTCAGACGTTTCATTTTGCGTTTATGGTGGTACTGCTTTAGCAAAAGGCAGAGGTGAGAAAATTACTCAGCTACCAGTTCCACCTAAATGTTGGGTAGTCTTAGCTAAGCCTACCATTGGAGTATCAACAGCTGATATTTATCGAAGGCTCCAAGTTGGGGAGATGGGTCATCCAAACATTAAGGAAATGATCTCTGCGATTGAAAACAATAGCTATGAAAGAGTGTGCAATGGCGTAGGGAATGTACTTGAGCAAGTTACGTTACAATTATATCCCGAAGTTGCGAATATTAAGTCACAAATGAAAACCTTTGGTGCAGATGCGGTGTTGATGAGTGGAAGTGGCCCTACTGTGTTTGGCCTTGTCGAGCACGATTCTCGTATGCAGCGAGTCTACAATGGCTTGCGCGGCTTTTGCGATCAAGTATATGCCGTTCGAATGCTTGGTGATTTAAGCGCTCTTGAATAGAGACGTACATTAGTGGTATATTTATGATATAATATTCGTTTTTGGTGAGGAGTGTTGAAATGAAATTTAAGCGTAGCGAGAGGCTTATTGATATGACGAATTATTTACTAGCTCATCCTGGTCGCTTGGTGTCGCTCACCTTTTTTGCAGAAAGATATAGTTCGGCAAAGTCATCGATTAGTGAAGATTTAACCATTATTAAAGAGACCTTCGAGCAAAGGGGGATTGGGACGTTAACAACAGTACCTGGGGCAGCTGGTGGTGTTAAGTACTTGGTAGGTATAAAGCCAGATGAAGCTACTGCTTTTATCGACCACCTTTGTAGTATTATAGCGAGTCCTGAACGTTTGCTACCTGGTGGATATTTATATATGACAGATATCTTGGGTCATCCAGAGACAGTTAATATGATTGGTCGAATTATCGCAGCGGCTTACGCAGACAAGCAGGTAGAAGTCATTATGACCATGGCTACGAAGGGAATTCCGCTTGCATATGCGGTTGCGAATTATTTAAATGTTCCTGTTGTGATTGTTCGGAGAGATAACAAAGTGACAGAAGGGCCTACGGTTAGTATTAATTATGTATCAGGATCTTCTAAACGTATTCAGACAATGGTTCTTTCGAAAAGAAGTCTAGCGGAAGGGTCTAATGTACTGATTGTCGACGATTTTATGAAAGCTGGTGGGACTGTTAAAGGAATGGTTAGCTTATTAGAAGAGTTCAAAGCGACTCTTGCTGGAATTACTGTTTTTGTTGAGTCAGATGAAATTGAAGAACGTCTCGTTGATCAATTCGTCTCTTTAATAAAATTAACAGAAGTCGATGAACGTGATAAAATAATATCAGTATCAAGAGGTAATTATTTAAATAATTGAATGATAAAGGAGATGGCAAGATGAATTCCATCCATACTAACGAGGCACCTGCTGCAATTGGTCCATATTCACAAGGAATTATCGTCAATGATCTGTTTTTTAGTTCGGGACAAATTCCACTTACAGCTGAAGGGGAAATGGTAACGGGTGATGTAAAAGAACAAACTCACCAAGTATTTAAAAATTTGAAAGCTGTCTTAAGAGAAGCTGGTGCTTCCTTGGAAACCGTTATTAAAGCGACAGTTTTTATTAAAAATATGGAAGAGTTCGGTAGTATTAATGAAGTATATGGTGAATATTTTTCAACTCATAAGCCGGCACGTTCTTGTGTAGAGGTAGCTCGACTTCCAAAAGATGCTTTGATTGAAATAGAAGTAGTTGCGCTCGTTAAATAATACGGGCGTTTTTTTTATGGAAAATTATCTGGCTTTTCAATATACTTTGGTGTCTAGTGCAAGTAACCTTCCCCAATGATGGAAGTTCCACTTTATATAAAATTTGTTTTCTTTGTTTGTTGTTAACTTCTTCCATAATGTATTTAGGCCTCTGTTTTCTCCATTCGAAAAACACCACCTAATTTACTGTTACTAACAATAAAAGAAAAAAATTCAAAAAATTACATACTTTTTTTAAAAAATCTCATTTAAAAAAAGGAGAATTCACTATCTGTGTTGAATATATATTCTAAGTTTTTAATTAATTCGAGGTGGTGAACAGGAATGGAAGTAACTGACGTAAGATTACGCCGCGTAAATACTGATGGTCGAATGAGGGCTATCGCATCCATTACATTGGATAATGAATTTGTTGTCCATGATATTCGTGTGATTGATGGAAATAATGGTCTTTTTGTGGCAATGCCTAGTAAAAGAACACCGGATGGAGAATTCCGCGATATCGCCCATCCAATTAATTCTTCAACACGTGGTAAAATCCAGGAAGCTGTTTTAGCGGAATATCATCGTTTAGGAGAATTGGAAGTTGAATTAGAAGAAGCAGGAGCAGGAGCTTCATAAAACTTCAATTTAAATGGAAAAGCATCAGGAGCCTACTTCAAAAGTAAGGCTCTTTTTATTATGCTTTCAAAATTCGCTGTGAATTTTGAAAGCATTCTCCCCCGTTTACTCTTTCATTGTGCATATAGAAAAAATTTCCCCAATAAAATTTGTTAATAGTGCTAAAAAAGTCTTTGGAAAGGTATATAATAAAAACAGACTAGCTTGTGACGAATTGAGCAAATGCATTTGATGCTCTGACGTATTGATTGAATGAAGGGTATATCCTATTAAAAATGATACAGTATGATAAGCGTGAATGGAATGTGCATTTTTCTGATTTGTCTAGTGAATGCTGTTTCGCCTTTGTAAGAATATTTGTTTGTTTGGCTTTACAAGGTATGCTGAATTCGACGACGACATTAGGATATGTCAGGACAGCGATGACATAGGAACGTCGCGTTTGGGCTTTTCTTATTGAAAACTATACTTATTTAAGATATATTTTTTAATGGATAAAAAGGTAAAGATGGGGGCTTGTTATGATGAATCGCTATGCAGTCATTTTGGCAGCAGGACAAGGGACAAGAATGAAATCTAAGTTATACAAAGTCTTGCATCCTGTTTGTGGCAAACCAATGGTCCAGCATGTTGTGGATCAGGTTAGTCAATTGCAAATAGAAGAGATTGTTACTGTTACTGGACATGGGGCACAGAAGGTTCAAGAACAGCTTGGTTCTGCATGTGTGTATGCTTTGCAAGCAGAACAGTTAGGGACGGCGCATGCTGTGATGCAAGCAGATTATGCGCTGGGCGACAAGAACGGAACGACAATTGTTATTTGTGGAGATACGCCGTTAATTAAAGCGGAAACCATGGAAGCTTTGATGAAGATTCATGAAGAAACGAATGCAAAAGCGAGTATTCTAACAGCTCTAGCGACAAACCCGGATGGGTACGGCCGTATCATTCGAAATGAAGCGGGCCATGTTGAGAAAATTGTGGAACACAAAGATGCGAATGAGTTAGAACGCAATGTGAAGGAAATTAATACGGGTACATATTGTTTTGATAACAAGGCTTTATTTACGGCTTTACAAAATGTATCCAATGATAATTCCCAAGGCGAATACTATCTTCCAGATGTCATCGAAATTCTGAAAAAACAGGGTGAGACGGTTACGGCTTATCAAACGGAAGATTTTAATGAGACAATGGGTGTCAATGATCGCGTTGCTTTGTCACAAGCAGAGAAATTGATGCGTCAGCGTATTAACGAAACCCATATGCGAAGCGGTGTGACTATTATTGATCCTGAAAATACGTATATAGAAGCGGATATTACAATTGGCTCGGATACAATCATATACCCAGGATCGATCATTAAAGGAAACAGCGTAATTGGGAACGATTGTATAATTGGACCTCAAACAGAAGTCGATAACTGCCATATAGGTGACAGTTCGGTTTTGAGACAGTCGGTTGCCTCTGACAGTAGCATTGGTCATCATGTTCATATTGGTCCGTTTGCTCATATCCGCCCGCAATCGGATATTAAGGATGAAGTGAAAATCGGCAACTTTGTTGAAATTAAGAAAACGGTTTTGGGTAAGGGAAGTAAAGCATCTCATCTAAGTTACATTGGAGATGCCGAAGTTGGAGAAGATGTAAATATAGGCTGTGGTTCCATTACAGTTAATTACGATGGTTTTAACAAACATTTAACCAAAATTGAAGATGAGGTCTTTATAGGCTGTAATTCTAATTTGGTGGCACCAGTGACTGTAGGAAAAGGGGCGTACGTTGCTGCTGGATCTACGATTACTTCGGATGTACCAGGGAAAGCCTTGTCCATTGCTCGTGCTCGCCAAGTTAATAAGGAAGATTACGTTAAAAACCTGAAATTTAATAAATAACCTGTGGAGGTCATCATGTCAAATCAGTATTTAGATCCAAATTTAAAAGTTTTTTCTTTAAATTCAAACCTTGGTTTAGCGGAAGAAATTGCAGAAGTGATTGGAGTAGGACTTGGGAAGTGCTCTGTTACTCATTTTAGTGATGGGGAAATTCATATTAATATTGAAGAAAGTATCCGTGGCTGTGATGTTTATGTCATCCAATCAACAAGTGATCCTGTTAATGAACATTTGATGGAAGTATTGATTATGATCGACGCTTTAAAACGTGCCTCTGCCAAAACAATTAATATTGTGATGCCGTATTATGGGTATGCTCGTCAAGACCGTAAAGCGCGTGCTCGTGAGCCTATTACAGCTAAGCTTGTCGCTAATTTATTAGAAACAGCTGGCGCACACCGCGTAATTGCATTAGATCTACATGCTCCACAAATCCAAGGATTCTTTGACATTTTGATTGACCACATGCAGGGTGTACCTATTTTAGCCGATTATTTTGAGGGAAAAGATTTGAAAGATGTCGTCGTTGTCTCTCCTGACCATGGTGGGGTTACACGTGCCCGTAAATTGGCAGAACGCTTAAAAGCACCGATTGCCATTATCGACAAACGTCGACCACGTCCAAACGTGGCAGAGATTATGAATATTGTCGGAAACATTGAAGGGAAAACGGCTATTCTAATTGATGATATCATCGATACAGCTGGGACGATTACTTTAGCAGCCAATGCTCTTATCGAAAATGGGGCGAAGGAAGTGTATGCGTGCTGTACACACCCAGTTTTATCAGGACCGGCTATTGATAGAATCCAAAATTCCAAAATTAAGGAATTAGCCGTAACAAACTCGATTGCTTTATGTGAAGAGAAAAAAATAGATAAAATTGTTCAATTATCAGTAGCTCCATTGATTGCGGAAGCAATTATCCGTGTCCATGAAGAGCAATCTGTTAGTACATTATTTGATTAATATAAAAAACAGCAGGGATTATTTCCTTGCTGTTTTTTATATTTCCAAAAATACGTTTAGAAGTTTCAATTTAAGGGCAATTTTTATAGAGAGATACTTTGAATTTTGATTAGAAAGGCGGAATGAGATAAATGAGTAATGTATTAGTAGCAAAAGAGCGAGCTAAATCTCAAGGGTCCACATTACGTCAACTAAGACTGAGTGGTGAGATTCCGGCAGTTGTGTACGGTAACAAAAATGAAAGCGCGGCAATCTCAATTAACAGTAACGATTTCTTTAAGACGATTAAAGATGTAGGGAGAAATGGAATTATTTCTTTAGAAGTTGAAGGCCAAAAGAGAAATGTTATGCTTACAGATTATCAGCAAGATCCACTTAAAAATGAGGTTTATCACGCGGATTTTCTTATTGTAAATATGTCTACTGAACTGCAGACACATGTAAGGGTTAATCTTGTAGGTGAGTCTTCGGGTGTTAAGGATGGTGGGGTTTTGCAACAATCTGTTCATGAATTGACGATTACCGCTAAGCCAAATGATATTCCTGAAACAATTGATGTGGATGTAACAAGTTTAGCTGTAGGTAGTGTTGTAACAGTGGGGGATGTAAAAGGAAATTATAGGATTACATTTAACCATGATGATGAAGAAGTTATTGCATCGGTCCTTGCTCCACGACAAGAAGAGGAAATTAATACAGGTGAGCAGCAAGATGGTGGTACTCCTAATAATGAAGAAGGTCGTGAAACGAAAGCTTCACATGAATCTAAAGCGTAAGATTTGTCGTATATTTTGATAACTGTTCGACAGAATTCTTGCATATCAAACATTCTGCTCATGATATAATAGACGTAACCGATAATGGTTGCGTTCTTTTTTGTTTTGAAGGAGAAAAGGACATTTATGATAGTAGGACTCATACCGCTTGCAACGATCCGTAGATATAAGGTAAAATTTTTATATAACGTGAAATTTAGTGTACTGCAACCGAGGGGCAGTGACGGCTTTTTCTGTGGAATAAAAAGGGACAAAGCTTCCCGAAATCAGTTCTGCACTGCCACTTTCATAAGGTAATACAGTTTTTAGAACCTGTATCTTTTTCGTCGATGGGTTTTAGAGCAGATGCTCATGGATGTTTCTTATAAAATGAAACTTCAATCAGTGGGGGATTCTTCATCCCCACTGATTGTTAGTTGAACCAATCGGGCTTTCCGTTAATGCGGGATAAATGGAGTGTGAAGCATGAAATTAATCGTTGGGCTGGGGAATCCCGGCAGACAATATGAGAAAACGAGACATAATATCGGGTTTGAAGTGATAGATGAACTCTCGAAAAAGTGGTCCATTCCTTTAGATCAAGCAAAGCATAAAGGAATCTATGGTAGCGGTTCGGTAAATGGTGAAAGAGTCATGTTGCTAAAGCCACTTACATATATGAATTTATCAGGAGAATCCATTTCGGCTGTTATGAACTTCTTTAAGCTTGAAGTTGATGATTTAGTCATTCTATACGATGATTTAGATTTGCCTCCTGGTAGAATTCGCTTGCGTCAAAAAGGGAGCGCCGGTGGGCATAATGGAATTAAATCAACAATCGCTCATCTTGGTATGCAAGAGTTCAACCGGATTAGAATCGGTATAGGCCGACCGGAGGGGAGAATCCCAGTGACTGACTATGTATTAGGTCGGTTTACGGAAGAAGAGTGGACAAAGATTGAACCGATAATTGAAAAAAGCGCTCATGCATGCGAGGCATGGTTGGAGTCTTCATTCTTACAAGTTATGAATGAGTATAATCAATCATAATGCTAAAAGTGCGTGTTCAAAAAGGAGCCGAGAAGTTCTCCGAGTGATCACGTCTCTAGACCTGCGTGATTTCAATAGAAGGTCAAAAATGAGCTTTGATGCAATTCGCAAACCTTTTTACCAGACTTTTTGAACAACCCCTAAAAAATGTTCTGGAGGCTGAATAATTATCCCCTATTTAGGCCTATACTAAGGATAATCTTTCTAAATTAGGGGGTTAGTTAATGGCTCTCCATTACACATGTAGGCATTGTGGTACTAAGATTGGTACGATAAGTGAAACGATACTACATTCAGAGCAGCTGGGTCTTACCCAACTTAATGATGAAGAACGGCAAGATATGATTGCTTATGATTCAGTGGGGAATGTACATGTGAAAGCAATTTGCGAAGATTGTCACGAAACATTGCAAAGGAACCCTGACTTGCATCAAAATGATTATATAATTCATTAAGCGGAAGTAAGCTTTGGATCGAAATCCAAAGCATTTTTCCGTTTCGGTGATTTTTGATTTTTTTTAAAAGGAATATATATAAGTGCATGTTCAAAAAAGAGGATACAAAGAGCTGAGCAGTTCGAGGAACGATTACCTTTCGCGTATGCAGTTAATACGTGAGGATCGGACTTTTTGAATAACCTCTATAAGCACATAAAATAGTCAGAAAAGGGAGGAGAAGGTGATATGAATGGTTTACAAAATTTGTTCTCCAAACATAATGAAGTCCATTCGTTAATTACTGGGATAAATGAAGGATTGAAGGAACAATTAGTTTCTGGATTATCAGGTTCATCCCGCTCGATGTTAATCGCTGCATTATACGAGGAAACTGAAAGACCTTTGCTAGTTGTTACACATAATCTATTGCAGGCTCAGAAGCTTCAGGAGGATTTGGTGAACTTTATTCCAGAAGAGGAGTTGTTTATTTATCCGGCGAATGAATTAATTGCAGCCGAGTTGAGTGTGGCGAGCCCTGAGTTGAGAGCGCAACGTATAGAGGCTTTAAATTATTGGTCACATGCCGAAAAGGGAGTTGTCATCGTCCCGATACCGGGCTTGCGAAAGATGCTGCCATCAAAAGAATTATGGCAGAAGTATCAATTACATTTTTCATTAGGTACAGATGTTGATTTAGCAAGCTTATTACACACTTTCATTTCCATGGGGTATTCCAGGTCAGAAATGGTGTCATCTCCTGGCGAATTTAGCTTGAGAGGCGGGATTATTGATATTTATCCGATAACAGAGCCCAATCCAATTCGGATTGAGTTATTTGATACAGAAATTGATTCAATCCGTACGTTCTCTCTTGAAAATCAACGTTCACTTAATAAACTTGACCATGTAAAGATTGGCCCGGTGACTGAAGGTCTATTGGAGTCTGAACATTATGAAAGAATCATCGAATCACTTGATGGTAAATTAAGCAAAAGTTTAACAAAGATAAAAAATGATAAGGCTAAGGAACAAATGCTGCAAACGATTTCGTACGAGCTAGAGCAGTTAAAAACGGGGAAAAGACCTGAACAAGTCTTTAAATATTTAAGTCTTGCTTATGAAAATCCTACTAGTTTGCTAGATTACATGCCTGGTAATGGGCTGATTATCCTTGATGAAATTAGTCGAATTCAGGAGATTAACGATACGCTTGAAAAAGAGGAAGCGGAATGGTACACAAGTTTGCTCGAAGCGGGGAAAATTGTTCATGATATACAAATCTCGCATAAGCTCCCTGAGCTTTTCGCGCAATCAAAGCAAAAGTTGATTTACTTATCATTGTTTTTGCGTCATATACCGCATACAAACCCACAAAATATTTTGAATTTCACATGTAAGCAAATGCAAAATTTTCATGGACAAATGAATGTTTTTAAAACTGAAATAGAACGTTGGAAAAAAGGAAAATATGCAGTTGTCATTTTAGGCCCTGACAATGAACGGGTAAAAAAGCTAGTAGGTGTTTTGGCAGATTATGATATTGACGCTGCGGAACTTTCTGATTCAAGCAAGATATTACCGGGAAAGGTTCAAATACTTAAAGGCAGTCTGAACACAGGATTTGAATTACCACTTCAAAAATATGCGGTGATCACGGAGCAGGAATTATTTAATAAAAAATCGAAAAAGTCGACAAGACGTCAAAAGCTCTCAAATGCTGAACGGATTAAAAGCTATTCAGAATTGAAAGTGGGAGATTATGTAGTTCATGTTAACCACGGGATAGGAAAATACCTAGGTATCGAGACGCTTTCGATTAATGGCATTCATAAGGATTATTTGCATCTTCGCTATCAAGCTGATGATAAATTATATGTACCAGTAGATCAGATTAATCTAGTTCAGAAATATGTAGGCTCAGAAGGTAAGGAACCGAAGCTCTATAAATTGGGCGGAAGCGATTGGAAGCGAGTAAAAAACAAAGTTCAATCCTCTGTTCAAGATATAGCAGATGATCTTATTAAATTATATGCAGAGCGGGAAGAAGCAAAGGGATATGCCTTCTCTCCAGACGGGGATATGCAACGTGAATTCGAAAGTGCATTTGCCTATAACGAAACCGATGATCAGTTACGTTCCATACATGAGATAAAAATAGACATGGAACGTGAAAGACCGATGGATCGTTTGTTGTGTGGTGATGTGGGATATGGAAAGACAGAAGTGGCGATTCGCGCTGCCTTCAAAGCAATGGCTGATGGAAAACAAGTAGCTTTTCTAGTACCAACGACGATCCTTGCTCAGCAGCACTTTGAAACACTTCGTGAACGATTCCAAGAATATCCGATTAATATTGGGCTATTGAGCCGTTTCCGAACAAGGAAGCAGCAAACTGAAACGATGAAGGGCCTGAAAGCGGGCACGATTGATATCGTTGTCGGAACGCACCGACTGTTATCAAAGGATATTGAATACCGTGATCTCGGCTTACTTATTATTGATGAAGAACAACGCTTTGGTGTTACACATAAAGAGAAAATCAAGAAGCTTAAAACAAATGTAGATGTATTGACATTAACAGCGACGCCTATTCCGCGCACATTGCATATGTCCATGCTTGGTGTTAGGGATTTATCTGTCATTGAAACGCCACCGGAGAACCGTTTTCCAATCCAGACCTATGTGATGGAGTACAACGGCGTTTTAGTTACTGAGGCAATTGAAAGAGAGATGGCAAGAGGGGGACAGGTTTACTTTCTGTATAATCGGGTAGAAGATATAGCTAGAAAAGCAGAAGAAATTTCCATGTTAGTGCCAGATGCCCGAGTCACCTATGCTCATGGCCGTATGACAGAACAAGAATTAGAAGCGGTCATGCTTGGTTTCCTAGAAGGCGAGTACGATGTGTTAGTCAGTACAACGATTATCGAAACTGGTGTTGATATTCCAAATGTGAATACATTAATTGTACATGACGCTGATCGAATGGGTCTTTCTCAGCTTTATCAGCTAAGAGGCCGAGTAGGACGTTCAAATCGGATTGCCTATGCATTTTTTACCTATCGAAAGGACAAGGTCTTGACGGAAGTAGCTGAGAAGCGTCTTCAATCGATTAAAGAGTTTACAGAACTAGGTTCAGGTTTCAAAATTGCCATGCGTGATTTATCAATCCGAGGAGCAGGAAACTTGTTAGGGTCTCAGCAACACGGCTTCATTGATTCTGTTGGATTCGACTTATTCTCGGAAATGCTCAAAGAAGCTGTGGAAGCAAAAAGGAATGATAAACCGGCTGAAGAGAAATCAACACTTGAAATCGATGTGGATGTGGACGCATATATCCCTGATACGTATATTGCTGATGGACATCTAAAGATCGAAATGTATAAACGATTTAGAGGTATCTCTTCCCTAGAGGATTTAGATGAATTGAAAGAAGAAATCGTCGATCGTTTTGGGGACTATCCACCGGAAGTAGCCTATTTATTGTTAATTTCAGAAATCAAAGTGTATGCGAGTCTTGCATCTGTTGAAAGCATTAAGCAATTGAAGCAGGAAATCACAATTTTTATCTCAGAACAAGAAAGCAGTAAAATCGATGGACAAAAAGTATTCCTTTTGAGCTCGAAGTTTGGTCGTGCAGTTGGACTAGGTATGGAAGGGAATCGAATGAAGCTTGTGCTTTATCTAAAAGGTATGGACCATGACAAATGGTTAAGTATGCTATTCGAACTAGTGATGGGTTTACAGCATGTTAATAAAGAAAATCAAACGATGAATCAATAATTAGGAGAAATGGGTAAATCGTCGATAAAGTAATTTTTTAAGGAAATAAAGAAAAATTTTTTCAAAGTGTATAGAACTTTCCATTAGAAAAATACTATATTCAAGGTCGATGATGATTTTGTCTTAAATACGAAGTCATTATTAGGAAATCAATTTTGATGAAAGTGAGGCAACATAAGATGAAAGCAACTGGTATAGTTCGCCGAATTGATGATTTAGGAAGAGTGGTAATCCCGAAAGAAATTCGCAGAACCTTGCGTATTCGTGAAGGAGATCCCTTGGAAATCTTTGTAGACCGAGATGGAGAAGTTATTTTAAAAAAATATTCACCGATTAGTGAACTAGGAGACTTTGCAAAGGAATATGCAGAGGCCTTATTTGATAGCTTGGGTAATCCTGTATTAATTTGTGACCGTGATACATATATCACAGTTGCAGGAGGCTCAAAAAAAGATTATTTAAACAAAAATGTAAGTGATTTTATTGAAAAAACGATGGATGATCGTAATTCAGTGATCAATACAGCAAAATCACAAGTCTCATTTGTCGATTCCAATGATGAAGAAGTTCAATCATATACAGTGGCTCCCATTGTTGCCAATGGAGATCCAATTGGAGCTGTTGTGATCTTCTCTAAAGAAGAAACGGTAGGAGAAGTAGAACATAAAGCGGTAGAAACAGCAGCAAGCTTCTTAGCTAGACAAATGGAACAATAATATAAGCCAGGCATTATACAAATATTAAAAAGGACGGCGTGCTGCTGTCCTTTTTATGTGTCTGGAGACTAAAAAAAGGAACTGACAGTAGAACGGGACTAACCATAAGTGGGGATGAAAGGCCTCTACTGATAGAAGTGTCACTTTATGCTATAATACAACCACATATGTGTGGAAGGGGTTCTTTAGATGGTTGGAGGGCCTTTGAAGACAACAAGAGAGCTCGTACGAGGAGCGTTAATATTAAGTATAGCCAGCCTTATCGTGAAGGTATTAAGTGCTGCTTATCGCATTCCGTATCAAAATATAGCTGGAGATATAGGTTTTTATATTTATCAGCAAGTGTATCCCTTTTATGGGATTGTTTTAACATTGTCAACTGTGGGGTTTCCTGCGGTCATATCAAAGTTGCTGGCAGAACGTAATGATTCTGAAGAAGGTTTTTCTACTAACGAAATTCTTATGAGTTCGTTGGTTATACTTGGAGCATTAGGAATAGTGATGTTTGGTGGCTTATTTTTCTTTGCAGATTTAATTGCAGCTGTCATGGGTGATCCACAGTTAACAGGGCTCTTAAAAATCATCGCGTTTTCTTTTTTACTAATGCCTGCTACTTCAGTAATCAGGGGGTATTATCAAGGACAAGGAAATATGATTCCAACTGCCTTATCCCAAGTATTCGAGCAGCTCATAAGAGTCGCTACTATCTTGTTGCTGTCATTATTCCTTATTCGACACGGTTCTTCCTTATATGAAGCGGGTACAGGTGCTGTTTTTGGCTCTATAACAGGGGGGGGAACAGGTTTATTCATTCTTTTAGGTTTCATTATTTTAAGAAAAGAATGGTTGAACCTGAAAGAGGCACCTTTGGAATTTAGGAATTTCCCATTCATCATGAAAGCTCTAATCTTTCAAGGTTTTTCTTTTTGCATGACAGGGTTAATTCTCGTACTCATTCAGCTTGTCGATTCTCTGCAACTTTATAATCTATTGCGAGAAGTGGGCTTAGGTGCTACTGAGGCAAAAGAGTGGAAAGGTGTATACGACCGTGGTCAGCCACTTATCCAGCTTGGAACGGTTATTGCTACGTCCCTATCACTGACAATGATCCCGATCATCTCTTTCGCTATGAAAAAAGGGGATAAGGAGGAGCTGGTAAACAAAATAAGTCTTACATTAAAAGTTAGCGCCTCTGTTGGAGTGGCTGCTTCTAGTGGATTAATTTGCCTGATTAAACCGGTAAATATCATGCTATTCACTGACATGAAAGGGTCTGGTACTCTTGCAATATTAGCCGTCTCCATTTTGTTTACATCGGTTATTATGGCCCAATCGGCAATTTTGCAAAGTATGGGGTATACGTGGGCGCCAGTTGTGGTAGTTGGTTTTGGGCTTGTTTGTAAATGGAGTCTTAACAGACTGCTCGTACCTCATTACTCGATCACAGGAGCGGCTGTTGCAACTGTTCTTAGTTTCGTATTGATGGCGCTACTGCTAGCTATATTTCTACAAACAAAAGTTAGTATGCCTTTGTTTGAAAAAAACAGTGTATATATTATCATAGGAGCAACGGTTACTATGGTTGTGACGTTGATGGTGTATAATCAGCTATTTCAACTTTTCCAGCTTTCAGGCCGATCCATTTCTAGTGTCCAAGCTTTAACTGGTGCAAGCCTCGGAGGAATCCTGTTTATATACAGTATCCTTAAGACCGGGCTATTTACAAAGAATGAGCTTCTTCTTCTTCCGTTAGGAGAAAAGCTTGTTACATATTTACATAAAGAGGAGTATCAATAAAATGGTAAACGATATTGTGATAATAGGCCTTGGTGCAGGTGATTTAGACCAGCTTCCTTATGGCATTTATAAAAAACTTAAAGGAGCATCTTCCTGTTTTGTGCGAACGATGGAACATCCTGTCATAAATGAACTGTTGAATGAAGGTGTTTCATTCATCAGCTTTGATGATGTTTATGAAAAGCATGATACATTTGAAAAGGTCTATGAGGAGATCGCCAAGACATTGCTTAAGCAGGCTTCAGTGGAAGCGGTACTTTATGCTGTGCCAGGCCATCCAATGGTTGCTGAAAAAACGGTACAGATTCTTATTGAAGAGGGACCAAAATGTGGAATATCTGTTAAAATAGAAGGTGGTCAAAGCTTTCTTGATGCGTTGTTTCAATCAGTGAAGATTGACCCAATTGAAGGATTCCAACTTCTTGATGGAACAGCACTCGAGAAAGACGATTTGCATATCAATCAGCATATGATAATTGGACAAGTATATGATCCGTTTATTGCATCGAATGTTAAGCTGACACTTATGGAAAAATTGCCTGATGATCACGATGTTTATCTTGTTACCGCAGCTGGTAGCGAAATGGAATCGGTAAAAAAACTACCTCTTTATGAGCTCGATCATGAAATGGAATTAAGTAATCTGACGAGTGTCTATGTTCCACCTGTCAAAGAAATAAACAAGCAATACCGCGAATTTTCTACTTTCAGGAAAATTATTGCACAATTAAGAGGACCAAATGGTTGTCCGTGGGATATAAAACAAACGCATGAAAGCTTGAAACAGTATTTAATCGAAGAAACGTATGAATTAATTGATGCCATCGACAAACAAGATGAAGATGAAATCATAGCTGAATTAGGAGATGTACTCCTGCAAGTCTTCCTACACGCCCAAATTGGTGAAGACGAGGGGATGTTTACTATTGAAGATGTAATAGAAGGTATCTCTTCAAAAATGATTCGCCGTCATCCACATGTGTTTGGGGATATCGAAGTAAGTGGGGAAGAAGATGTTCTGAGAAATTGGCAGCAAATTAAAAAAGAAGAAAAAGAACAGGCTGGATTTACTCATAAATCATTACTTGACGATGTTGGCAAATCAATTCCTAATTTAATCCGTGCGCATGAATATCAAAAACGAGCAGCAAAAGTAGGCTTTGATTGGAATGAAGTTGCAGAAGCATGGAAAAAGGTTAAAGAAGAAATCATCGAAGTAGAAACCGAAATGGATCAAGGGGATGAGGCTGCTCTAAGAATGGAATTGGGTGATCTATTCTTTGCTCTTGTTAACGTTACCCGTTTTTATGGGATTCAAGCCGAAGAAGCAGTACATGCAGCTAATCAGAAGTTCTATAACCGATTTACATATATTGAAGAGTGTATTCAAAATGAGAGAAAAGAATTTGCTGACTATACGCTTAATGAGCTTGATCAATATTGGGAGGAAGCAAAATCTAAGGGATTATAAGTGTGTGTTCAAAAAGGAGGATAAAAAGAGCCGAGAAGTTCGAGGAGCGCATCTCGAGAGGACCGGAGAGACAGAGCGACGAAGAAGTTCGAAAGCTGTTTTTACCGGCCTTTTTTGAACAACCCCTATAAGTGAAGGAGAGAATTTCTATGTCGATGAGACTTGATAAGTTTATGAAAATATCACGTTTAATAAAGCGCCGTACACTTGCTAAAGAAGTGGCCGATAAAGGGCGCATCAGTATTAATGGTACTCCAGCTAAGGCAAGTTCCAATGTCAAAGAGGGCGATGAGCTAGCTATTCAATTTGGACAAAAGCGGGTTACGGTCCGAATTGAAAAAATACAGGAGTCAACAAAAAAAGAAGAAGCAGCCAATATGTACACAGTCCTAAAGGAAGAGAAACTAGGTGGCGAGTAAAATAATCGGATCGTCAGGCTTGTTCTAATCTTTGTCCAACTCACATAAACATGTACAAAACGTTCTATTGTGAGGGATGAAGATGAGCCAATATTATGAGCCAGTCCAAAACAATCAAAAAGCAACAATTCAAGAACATGACGTCACCATGAGAGGACGCCGTTTGCTAGATATTACTGGAGTAAAGCAAGTAGAAAGCTTTGATAATGAAGAATTTCTTCTTGAAACGAGTATGGGTTTTTTATCAATACGCGGGCAAAACCTACAAATGAAAAATTTAGACGTAGAAAAAGGCATTGTATCTATTAAAGGTAAAATTTTTGATCTTGTCTATTTAGATGAGCACACAGGGGAAAAGGCAAAAGGGTTCTTTGGGAAGCTGTTCAAATGACGCTAACCATTCAATTTTATACCTTACTTGCCATGATTGGAATGGGCAGCTGCTTTGGCGCTGCCCTGGATACGTATAACCGCTTTTTAAAGCGGACAAAGCGAAAATCCTGGTTTGTTTTTCTAAATGATTTTCTTTTTTGGATTGTACAAGGCCTAATCATTTTTTATGTACTATTCTTAATCAATGAAGGGGAGTTTCGTTTCTACCTATTCCTTGCATTACTTTGTGGGTTTTCTGCATATCAAGCGCTTATGAAAAAGAGCTATCATAAAATTCTAGAAGCCTTCATTACGAGTGTTATTGTAACTGCAAAATTTATAAGGCGATCCATTCAACTCTTAGTTTATCAACCGGTAAAATGGTTGGTAACAGGGATTGTATTTTTGATATTTGGTATAGGGAAAATTCTTTTTTCAATTATTAAGTGGATCATTCGTTTAATTTTTATGACTATAAACATAATCTTACGACCTTTTTTCTGGATCTTCCTATTTCTTTGGAATAAGTTGCCGAATGCTGTTACAAAAAACGTCGGTAAGTTTTATAATGAAATTACAGGGATATTTATAAAGATGAAGAAGTTTATAAAAGTAATCGTTACGAAATGGAGAAATAAAACAAAGTGAGGGGTGAATAATAAAGTGGATAGCCTCCGAAAAAAGAAAGTGGCGAAAATTGAATCAGACTATGTCCTACAACGTGAGCAGCAAGAGCATACAAATGTAAAAAAGAGACGCGGATTGATTCGACGCCTCACTTTTTATGGACTATGTGCTGCCATTATTTCAGTGTTGGCCGCTATTACGCTTATTTCCCAAGCAGAGGCCCTAGAAAAAGGGACTACAGAAATGGAGCAGGTTGAGAGTAAGTTAGCTCAATTAAAAAAGGCAGAAAACCTATTAAAAGAGGAAATTATGAGGCTCGAGGATGATGAGTATATAGCGAAATTGGCAAGGAAGGAATACTTTTTATCTGAAAAAGGGGAGATCATTTTTAATCTGCCTGAAAAAGAAGACGATGGTGACTAATATTGACACTGTTTTTTTCCTTTCGTTATAATATAATATGAAGTGATAGTTAACATTTCTAAGGAGGAACATTTTTTTTATGTCAATTGAAGTAGGCAGCAAGTTACAAGGTAAAGTAACAGGGATTACTAATTTTGGTGCGTTTGTAGAATTACCCGAAGGTTCAACAGGGCTTGTTCATATCAGTGAAGTTGCCGATAACTATGTAAAAGATATCAATGATCATCTTAAAGTCGGTGATGCAGTTGAGGTTAAAGTCATCAACGTTGAAAAAGACGGAAAAATTGGCTTATCTATCAAAAAGGCAAAAGATAAACCTGAGGGACAACCGCAATCTTCTTATTCACAACGTCCACGTCAAGGAAGAGGAAATGATAACCGTTCCAAAGACTCCCGCTCAAAAACAAGTTTCCAACCAAAGGAAAATTTTGAGCAAAAAATGACCCGTTTCCTAAAAGATAGCGAAGACCGCTTAACTTCTCTTAAACGTAGTACAGAAACAAAACGTGGAGGCCGAGGAGGAAGACGCGGATAAACTGCTGCCTAAAACAATAGTTTAGCAATTTTTCCTTGAAAAATTTTATATAATATAGTAGGCAGGCTTATCATTAAGCTTGCTTTTTTTGTTGCTCAAGAAACTATACGAATATAATTATCCCGGGTTAGCGGGCTGTATTCCCCCTATTGATGGAAGTTTCACTCTGCGTGAATTACATTTTGTCCGTATCTAGCAAAAGTAGCCCTACCTTTTAGTCGCATTTAACCAACCAGTAAAAGAAAATTTGAAATTAAATGTAAAATCGTCCCGGTTGGTTTCTTAATGAAAAGAATATAACTGGGACGCTTCTGTTTATCTACACTGCTTTTTTCACAAATTGACTAAGACACTTATGTCTATTTGATAGCCCTTGGCTTTACGGATAACCGCATGCTCTAACCAACTAAGCTACGCCGCTGTAATGCCTTAAAGCACAAGCTATATCTTACAATCGGTAAGGGATAATGTGCATTCTAACCAATGATTTTATGTTGGAATAGCTAGTTTTTTGTAGTCAAGGATCAAAGACAATTTTTTCTGATTGTCGTTTCATACTATAAATCACAATATTCTCAGTTTTATTTTCAATGAAAGTATAAAAACCTCCCTTTTATTTAAACGAATTTGAATATAAGGCTTAGTTTTTCAGAGAATGGTTTAAAAATCTGTATGTAATTGAATATTCCTATAGAAAATAGTCGAACGTTTTTAATTTAATTTATAAAATTCTGACAAAATATGTGTGATACTCTCTTTATAATAAAAAATACTAATATGAATGGGAGTGTTTCATATATGGAAAAGGTTGAACGAAATGTATTGGAGCCCATTGCCGAGGTGCATCTGCAGGGAGCAAAAGCAGGCGCTATTCATTGGATCACTCATCTTCAGACAAAGTTAATAGATATCTTCATAAAACGTGGAATCGTCTTAGCCTTTATTGGCTTCTTATTAGGACGAGCACTTATATTATCGCAATTATCCCCATTTGGATTAGCCTTCTTCGCCGCTGTATTCTTGATGAGGCGAGATCGTGCCCCGTTGGCATTGGTCGGATTAATTATGGGAGCGTTAACAGTTTCTATTTCAAGCAGCCTTACTCTTTTCTCTAGTACGGTGCTATTTTTACTTTTTCACAAGATGAAGAAGTTAAAACCAGAATCTCAAATCAAGGTCATTTCTTTGTATGTATTTCTTTCGTTAGTCATCGTTGGTTTGTCAAAGCAATATATGATTCACCGTACACTTGTATTATATGATGGCATGATGGTAGGAGTAGAAGCGGGTCTTGCGCTAATTCTTACACTCATATTCATACAATCGATTCCTCTCCTTACAGTTAGGAAAAAATCACAATCTTTAAAGACTGAAGAAATTATCTCGATCATTATATTACTTGCATCGGTTATGACTGGAACAATTGGGTGGTCCATGTATGATCTTTCTGTCGAACATATTTTATCACGCTATCTTGTTCTTTTATTCGGACTAGCAGGTGGGGCAGCTATCGGTTCCACAGTTGGGGTAGTTACTGGCCTGATTTTCAGTTTATCTAGTGTAACAAGCTTATTACAAATGAGCTTGCTTGCTTTTTCGGGCTTGCTTGGTGGACTTTTGCGTGATGGAAAAAAGATAGGTGTTTCAATAGGGTTAGTTATTGCTACCTTACTTATTGGTTTGTACGGGGAGGGATCGAACAATATTACGATCACCTTATATGAAACATTAATTGCTGTGCTCTTGTTTTTTATTACACCAAGTTCCGCAATTGGGAAGATTTCAAAGCATATTCCAGGTACTAATGAACATACGAATGAACAACAGCAGTACATGCGGAAAGTACGAGATGTAACAGCGCAAAGGGTATCACAATTTTCGAATGTATTCGAAGCACTATCCAATAGCTTTGCACAAATGGATGATCGAGGAGAGGGAGAGGAAGATGAAAAGGAACTCGATTACTTCTTAAGCAATGTGACTGAAAGGACGTGCCAGATGTGCTTTAAAAAAGAACAATGCTGGGCAAAGAACTTTGATACAACATATGAGGGGATGCAGGAAATTATGTTTCAATTAAGTGAACATGATGGACAGCTTTCTAAAAAAACTGTGAAAGAGTGGGAAAAGCATTGTATTAACAGTCCAAAAGTTATTGCGACGATTTCTCAAGAGCTTCTTTATTATCAAGCCAATAAAAGATTAAAAAGGCAAGTCCAAGAAAGCCGGAAGTTAGTCGCTGATCAATTAAAGGGTGTATCAGCTGTTATGGAAGATTTTGCAAAGGAAATCCAACGTGAACGAATCAATCATCATCAACAGGAAGAGTCTATTATGGAAGCTATTCAGGATTTCGGGTTGCATATCACGAATGTAGAAATTTATAGCCTTGAACAAGGAAATGTCGATATTGAAATGAGTGTTCCGTACTGCCAAGGAAGAGGTGAAAGTGAAAAGCTAATTGCACCCATGCTTTCTGATATTCTAGGTGAAACAGTGATTGTTCACTCAGAGGAATGTGCAACTTTCCCTAACGGACAATGTGAAGTCGTTTTCCGTTCAGCTAAGAAGTACACAGTGGAAACAGGAGTGGCTCATGCAGCAAAAGGAGGAGGCCTAGTCTCGGGAGACAGTTTTACTATGACGGAAATAGGATTTGGCAAATACGCCATAGCTATTAGTGATGGGATGGGAAATGGGGAAAGAGCTCACTTTGAGAGCACGGAAACGTTAAAACTTCTGCAAAAATTCCTCATGTCAGGTATAGAGGAGAGAATCGCAATTAAATCGGTGAATTCCGTCCTTTCTCTTCGAACGACAGATGAAATTTTTTCAACGTTAGATTTAGTTATGATTGATTTGCAAGATGCGCAGGCTAGGTTTTTGAAAATTTGTTCAATACCTAGCTTTATAAAGAGGGGGGATAAAGTAATTAAAATTGAAGCAAGTAATTTGCCAATGGGCATTATTCAGGAATTCGATGTGGATGTTGTTTGTGAAGAGCTGAAGGCAGGGGATATCCTTATTATGATGAGCGATGGTATTTTTGAAGGGCCTACTCATGTGGAGAACTTTGAGTTTTGGATTAAAAGAAAATTGAAGGAACTACAAACGGAAGATCCACAGGAAATTTCTGATTTAATTTTAGAAGAGGTAGTTAGAACGAAAGGGGATATTGATGATGATATGACAGTGGTTACAGCGAAGATTATGCATAATACACCGAAATGGGCATCCATTCCTGTTCAAGCTCATCGGAAAAGGGCATGAAGATCGCACAAGAAGAGGAACTGAATTAAAAGTATAATTTTCTATTTTCTTGTCGAAAATGGTAACAGTATTTTTTCGAGAGGAGTATGAACATGAAAACAGGAACGTTGAAGCAAATCTTGTTAATTACTGATGGGTGCTCAAATCAAGGTGAAGATCCTGCTGCAATGGCAGCTTTGGCAAGAGAACAAGGGATTTCGGTTAATGTTATAGGGGTTATGGAAAATGATACAATTAATGAAAAAGGGTTACAGGAAATCGAATCCATTGCGTTATCTGGTGGTGGAATAAGTCAGATTGTGTATTCAAAACAGCTGTCACATACTGTCCAAATGGTAACGAGAAAGGCAATGACGCAAACGATACAAGGACTTGTGAATAAAGAGCTACAGCAAATACTTGGAAAATCCACGTCAATGGAAGACTTACCACCTGATAAACGCGGAGAAGTCATGGAAGTAGTAGATGAACTTGGTGAGACAAGCAAATTGGAAGTACTTATTCTCGTAGATACAAGCGCGAGCATGAAACATAAGCTTCCGACTGTTAAAGATGCGCTTTTGGATTTATCGCTAAGTATGAATGCCAGAATGGGTGATAATAAATTTTCTGTGTTCGTATTTCCTGGGAAAAGAAAAGATGTCGAGAAACTATTGGATTGGACGCCGAAGCTTGAGGTGCTTACGAAAATATTTCCGAAACTTACAACTGGCGGAATAACACCGACGGGCCCTGCCATCAACGAAGCACTGGGATATTTTCAAAAAAAACGATCACTAAGGGGATTGTTGTCTCATGATGACGAATCATACTTTGAGGAAACAGTGTAACCTCCTGCCTGGTAGTCTCATAACTGGGAAGTGGAATAAGAACCCATACCAGATTAAAGAGGAGTTGGGATATGGGGCAAATGGAATTGTCTATCTTGCAGAAAGCAATTATGGACAAGTTGCGTTAAAACTAAGTGATGATTATTCGTCGATTAGTTCAGAAATGAATATACTAAAATCCTTTTCCAAGGTCCAGGGACACTCTCTTGGACCTTCTTTTTTTGAAGCAGACGATTTGTTGAAGAATGGAAGGCCACTCCCGTTCTATGTAATGGAATACATAAGAGGAGAAGGATACTTGGCATTTATTGAGAAGAAAGGGGAATCGTGGATTGGTGTATTAATGCTGCAACTTCTGTCAAGCTTGGGTGAACTTCACAAGCAAGGTTGGGCGTTTGGAGATTTGAAACCAGATAATTTGATCGTTACACTCCCTGCTTATAAAATTCGTTGTATCGATGTTGGTGGGACTACATTATTCGGTCGGTCTATCAAAGAGTTCACGGAGTTTTTTGATAGGGGGTATTGGGGAATGGGTTCAAGAAAAGCAGATCCGCAATATGATTTATTTGCAGTGGCGATGATTATCATCAATTCCTTCTATCCAAAACGGTTTTCGAAAAAAGGAGATGGCTATACACAGCTTAATGAGTTGATTAAGCAAAAAAGGGGACTTCACCCATATAGTAAAGTGTTAAATGGTGCAATGAGAGGTCAATATCACTCAGCAGATGAAATGCGAAATGATTTATTGAACGTATTAAACAAGGAGCACGAACATAAGAAAACTCAAACGAATTCAACATCCCAAGGTAAGAAAAATAATAAAGGCACTAGTCAAACACGCACAATGAGAAAAAGGAAGAAAAGAAGAGGCGTTCTCGAGACACTTATCTTAGCTATTTTTGTATCGATATTGTATGTTCTGTATGTATATAATCAGTTCCTATGATATAGTAAAAAAATTAAGGAATTGTTAATTTTACGAAGAGTTATGCTATCTAACGCGTACAATTTAGAGATAGGATAAAACAAGTTTATAAAGAGGGAAGATAGGATGTTTGCACAAAAAGTATTGTCTGAGATAAAACGGTATCAATTAATCCCACAAAAATCCCGACTACTTGTAGGTGTTTCTGGTGGACCTGATTCACTAGTTCTTCTGCACTTTCTTTGTTCATTAAGAGAAAAATTGGAGCTAGAACTCGTTGTTGCACACGTCGATCATATGTTCCGGGGAGAAGAATCATATGTGGATTATCAGTTTGTAGAGAAAACTTGTCAGGAATGGAATATTCCATTTGAGGGAAAAAGAATAAATGTACCTGCTTATATGGAACAGACAGGTGACAGTTCGCAATTAGCAGCAAGAAATCTTCGATATGCTTTTTTTGAAGAGGTAATGAAGAAGTATCAACTGTCCATCTTAGCACTTGGTCATCACGGTGACGATCAAATTGAAACGATGCTTATGAGGCTGACGAGAGGAGCGTCAGGAATGGCGCGAGCAGGCATTGCCGTCAAGCGCCCCTTTCTAAACGGAGAGATTATTAGACCTTTCCTTGTTGTGACAAAGGAGGAAATCAATGCATATGCCAATCGCTATGAATTGACTCCTCGAATAGATCCAAGTAATGAACATAATGATTACGTGAGGAACCGATTTCGACATGATGTATTACCGGCTTTGAAACGGGAAAATCCAAAAGTACATGAGCATTTTCAAAGGTTTAGTGAAGAATTAGCTGAGGACGAACAACTTTTGCAACAAATGACAAATCGCTATATGGAAAAGATTTGGCTTAGTAAAACGAAGAGTGAGTCTTCAATTGATTTGAATCAGCTACTTATGATACCAAAACCTTTACAAAGAAGAGCGATTCAACTAATATTAAACTATCTTTATATAAAGAGACCATCATCACTTTCAGCAGTACATATTGACCAGCTTTCTGCTTTGTTTTTTAATCCCCATCCTTCAGCAGAATTACATCTTCCGGAAGGGCTTATTTGTGAGAAATCTTATGAAACGTGTACGTTTCGATTTCAACAAAAAGAAAGCTCTGATTATTCCGTTACCATCACGATTCCTGGAGAGACCTTTCTACCGAATGGATTTAAAATTAAAGCACAGTATTTAGAAGAAATTTCTGGCCAAGCTGGAAACCATTCTTTTTACCTGCCTATCCACAAAACAACACTGCCACTCATCGCCCGTAACCGAAGGAATGGTGATAATATGGTTATAAAGGGCAAAGGCAATCATACAAAAAAGCTAAAGGATATTTTTATTAATGAAAAAATCCCGATGCAAATGAGGCGGAACTGGCCAGTACTAACTGATCAATCAGGGGTGATTGTTTGGATTCCTGGTCTGAAAAAGTCCAATCTGGAGTTTGTTGATACGTATGATGAACAATCTTTTATTTATTTAGAATATCATAAAGCTTAAATCTTCTTGGGGGGCAATCAATTACAATGACCATGCAAAACGACATTGAAAAGGTGTTAATCACTGAGGAAGAACTACAGGATAAAATTAAAGAGCTAGCATCGCAGTTGGAGCACGAGTATAAAGATAAGTTTCCTTTAGCTGTTGGAGTTTTAAAAGGTGCAATGCCATTTATGAGTGACCTATTAAAACGTATCGATGCACATTTAGAAATGGATTTTATGGATGTTTCCAGCTATGGAAATTCCACAGTATCTTCAGGTGAAGTAAAAATTATTAAGGATTTGGATGCATCTGTAGAGGGTCGTGATATTTTAATTATCGAAGATATCATTGACAGCGGCCTAACGCTTAGCTATCTTGCAGAACTTTTCCGTTATCGAAAAGCAAAATCAATAAGTATCGTAACATTGTTAGATAAGCCTACTGGAAGAAAGGCTGACATAACACCTGATTATACTGGTTTTATCGTACCAGATGAATTTGTGGTTGGATATGGCCTAGATTACGCGGAAAGATATCGCAACCTTCCGTATATCGGCATTCTTAAACCAGCAATTTACGAAAAAGGTGAATGATTTAATATACGATTTTCTTTAAATCACGTAGCGATGTTAAATAATTGTAACTCCATTATTTTCTATGATACTATTTACTATAGTTGTTTACCAGTGGGAGGAGGTAAGGGATGAATCGGATCTTCCGTAATACAATATTTTATTTACTCATCTTTTTAGTCATCATTGGAATTGTTAGTATTTTTAATACGAATAATGAGCCGACTAAAGAAATATCTCAAGACCAATTTTATAGTCAATTGGAAAAAGGGCAATTAAAATCATTCGAAATCCAGCCTGTACGCAATGTTTATGAAATCAGAGGAGATTACAAAAAAGGCACGGATAAATTCTTTACCTATGTAACAAATAGTGAGGTTACGCAAACTCGTATATACGATCTTGCGGAAGAAAAGGGAGTTGCTATTAAAACAATTCCTGCACAGCAAACAAGCGGATGGGTGACATTCTTCACGTCTATTATACCTTTCGTGATCATCTTTATTTTATTCTTTTTCTTGCTTAATCAGGCACAAGGCGGCGGCGGTCGTGTTATGAACTTTGGGAAAAGCAAAGCGAAGTTGTATAATGATGACAAGAAAAAGGTACGTTTCAATGATGTAGCGGGTGCGGATGAAGAAAAGCAAGAACTTGTTGAAGTAGTTGAATTCTTGAAAGACCCTCGGAAATTTGTTGAGCTAGGTGCACGTATTCCTAAAGGTGTCTTACTTGTAGGACCACCGGGAACAGGTAAAACTTTGCTTGCGAGAGCAGTTGCGGGAGAAGCAGGAGTTCCTTTCTTTTCAATTAGCGGTTCTGACTTCGTTGAGATGTTCGTCGGTGTCGGCGCGTCTCGTGTTCGTGACTTGTTTGAGAATGCGAAGAAGAACTCTCCATGTATCATCTTCATTGATGAAATTGATGCGGTTGGACGTCAGCGTGGTGCGGGTCTAGGTGGCGGTCATGATGAGCGTGAGCAAACACTTAATCAGTTACTTGTTGAAATGGATGGTTTCGGTGGAAATGAAGGAATCATCATTATAGCAGCAACAAACCGTGCAGATATTCTGGACCCTGCATTATTGCGTCCAGGTCGTTTTGATCGTCAAATTACGGTGGGGCGTCCAGATGTTAAAGGGCGTGAAGCGGTATTGCAAGTTCATGCACGCAACAAGCCTTTGGCAGAAAGTGTTGACTTAAAAGCAATCGCTCAACGTACTCCAGGTTTCTCCGGAGCCGATTTAGAAAACTTATTAAACGAAGCTGCTCTTGTAGCGGCCCGTCAAGATAAGAAGAAAATCGACATGTCCGATCTTGATGAAGCATCTGATCGGGTTATTGCAGGACCGGCCAAGAAAAACCGTGTTATCTCTAAGAAAGAACGTAATATCGTCGCTTGGCATGAAGCGGGCCATACAATCATTGGGTTGGTTCTAGACGATGCTGAAACAGTCCATAAAGTAACGATTGTTCCGCGTGGGCAAGCTGGTGGTTATGCGGTTATGCTTCCTAAGGAAGATCGATTCTTTATGACAAAACCGGAGCTTCTTGATAAAATTGTTGGACTTTTAGGTGGGCGTGTAGCTGAAGAAGTTGTTTTCGGTGAAGTTAGCACAGGCGCTCATAATGACTTTCAAAGGGCTACTGCCATTGCACGCAGCATGGTAACTGAATATGGGATGAGTGATAAACTTGGACCACTTCAGTTTGGGCAGTCTCAAGGAGGTCAAGTTTTCTTAGGGCGTGATTTCAATAATGAGCAGAATTATTCAGATGCGATTGCCTATGAAATTGATCTGGAAATTCAACGAATTATTAAAGAGTCTTACCAAAAAGCGAAAAATATCATCACGGAAAAACGTGATAAATTAGATCTTATTGCAAAAACGTTATTGGAAATCGAAACATTGGATGCTGGACAAATCAAAGGTCTTTATGACCATGGCAAATTGCCGGAACGTGATTATACAGCTCTTAACGGTCGATTGGGCAATGATGGTGACCTGAAAGTTACCATCAATAAGAAAGAAGAGAAGGAAGCGTTGCTTAAGCCTTTGGATGAAAGAAATCCAGAGAACCTAGAAGTAACGAACGATTCTCTTCGAGATACACCAATCGAAGAGAAGCATTCTGATGATGTACCTAATTCATTTCCTAGCGAAGAAGATCAGAAGAAATAAACATGTAAAAGGTATTTCCTTCCGAGGAAATACCTTTTCCTATTCCGGGAGAAAATAAACATGGAAAGTCCGCCTGTTAGCGTCTAAACCGAGCATTATGTTATGATGTTTGAGAATAATTTGCCGGAGTGGTGAGATCGATGATTATTGTTTTAGATGTCGGTAATACGAATATCATGTTAGGGGTATATGAAAGAAGTGAGTTAAAATTTCATTGGCGTATTGAGACGAACCGCCATAAAACAGAAGACGAATATGGCATGACGATTAAGTCACTATTAGAACACGAACAGATTTGCTTTGAAGATTTCGATGGGATTATTATTTCATCTGTTGTTCCACCTATTATGTTTGCTCTTGAAAATATGTGCGAGAAATATTTCGGTATTCAACCAATTATTGTTGGACCAGGAGTTAAAACGGGTTTGAATATTAAGTATGACAATCCAAGAGAGGTAGGGGCTGACCGAATCGTTAATGCTGTGGCGGGTATTTATGAATATGAATGCCCATTGATTATTGTGGACTTTGGTACAGCTACGACGTATTGCTACATTGATGAGCATAAACAATATATGGGGGGAGCGATAGCCCCAGGGATTGGTATTTCAACGGAAGCTCTATATTCAAGAGCAGCTAAATTACCTAGGATTGAGATTGTGCGTCCGGATGAAATTATTGGAAAAAATACAATAACAGCTATGCAGGCTGGAATATTGTATGGGTTTGTTGGGCAGGTAGAGGGGATTGTCTCTAGGATGAAGGCCCAAAGTAAGTTTCCGCCTAAAGTGATTGCGACAGGAGGATTAGCGCAATTAGTTGCCAATGAATCCACAATTATTGACGTCGTCGATCCCTTTTTAACATTAAAAGGTTTACAATTTATCTATAAGAAAAATCAAGGATAATCCTTTTTAGCAGACGGTAAGTTTTAAATTTACCAAATAGGAGGCATATGGAGATGGAAGATTATTTAGTAAAAGCTCTAGCTTATAATGGCCAAGTTCGTGCCTATGCAGTTTCAACGACAAAAACAGTAGGAGAAGCACAGCGGCGTCATTATACATGGCCAACTGCATCTGCTGCACTTGGTCGTTCAATGTCAGCGGGTCTAATGTTAGGGGCCATGCTTAAAGGAGAAGAAAAACTAACCATTAAGGTTGAGGGTGGCGGTCCACTCGGGGTTATTTTAGTTGATGCGAATGCCAAAGGCGAAGTGAGAGGATATGTAGCGAATCCTCAGACCCATTTTGATCTCAATGATCATGGGAAGCTTGATGTAAGGAGAGCGGTAGGGACGGACGGAATGCTTTCAGTTGTAAAAGATATTGGACTCCGTGATTACTTTACAGGCCAAGTACCGCTAGTGTCTGGTGAACTTGGAGAGGACTTCACATATTATCTTGTAACATCTGAACAGGTCCCTTCTTCAGTTGGAGTGGGTGTCTTAGTTAATCCTGATAATACGATTCTTGCTGCTGGTGGTTTTATTATTCAGCTTATGCCGGGAGTAGAAGATGAAACGATAACTGCGATTGAAGAACGATTAAGAACAATCACACCTATTTCGAAAATGATTCAACAGGGGTTAACACCAGAGCAAATTCTTGATGAAGTATTAGGTGAAGGAAATGTCAGGTTACTTGAAAAAATGCCTGTTCAATTTAAATGCCAATGCTCCCGCGAACGAATTTCCAATACGTTAGTTAGTTTAGGTAAAGATGAGATTCAGGATATGATCGTTACAGATGGTAAGGCTGAGGCTCAATGTCATTTCTGTAATGAGACCTATCTTTTCTCGAAGGAAGATCTTGAATCATTAATTGAGGAGTTAAAGTAAAAGAGAGAGTAGGGAGGATTCCAATAGAAGCCCATTTTCATTTAGGTCGAATGTACTAGTGGATGGGGAATTCTGGTGGTATTTTGCTTACAACTAGGTTTGATTAATAGGCAGAATAGTTCAAATAGATTGACAGTTATGCGCTATCGGTGTATGATTTATATTAAACCAATGAAATTACTAGGTATTAGGAGTGTGGATAATGACACATATTGTAAATTCTGTCGCTGAATTAATCGGCCAAACGCCAATTGTAAAATTAAATCAACTACAAGATGAGAATAGTGCGGACATATATGTAAAACTTGAATATATGAACCCGGGAAGCAGTGTAAAAGATCGCATTGCTTTAGCTATGATTGAATCAGCGGAAAAAAGCGGTAAACTAAAAAGTGGTGATACCATTATTGAGCCTACAAGTGGTAACACAGGTATCGGTTTAGCAATGGTAGCATCAGCAAAAGGATATAAAGCGATACTTGTCATGCCTGAAACAATGAGTATAGAGCGTCGCTCCCTGTTACGTGCATATGGAGCGGAATTAGTGTTAACGCCTGGTCCTGATGGGATGAAAGGGGCAATTGCAAAAGCGAATGAGCTTGCAAAGGAAAATGGCTACTACGTCCCACAACAATTTGAAAATGAAGCAAACCCTGAAGTGCATCGCAACACGACTGGTCCTGAAATTGTAGAAGCATTTGGAGAAGAAAAACTGGATGCCTTTATTTCTGGTATTGGTACTGGAGGGACTATCTCTGGTGCAGGTGAAGTCTTGCGAGAGAAATACTCAGATATTAAAATCTATGCAGTTGAGCCTACGGATTCAGCTGTTTTATCAGGTGGTAAACCTGGTCCGCACAAAATCCAAGGAATTGGTGCAGGATTTGTTCCGGAAACTTTAAATACTGAAATTTATGATGACGTGATTACTGTTAGCACAGAAGAAGCGTTTGAATCTGCACGCCGTGTTGCACAAGAGGAAGGAATCCTAGGTGGAATCTCTTCGGGCGCAGCTATTTTCGCCGCGATGCAAGTGGCGAAGAAATTAGGTAAAGGTAAAAAGGTCTTAGCCATTCTTCCGGATAATGGGGAACGTTATCTAAGTACACCTTTATATCACTTTGATTAAGGTTTAATTAAAAAAAGATGTCTATAAGGGTCTGACCTCACATTCTATATACAGTTTAAATAAACTGTATATAGAATGTGAGGTCAGACCCTTTTTTCTATGGGACAGTCTTTGGGATAAGGTAAGTGAATAGAAGTGGTAGCAGATGAGTATTATCACACTGATGCGGGTTTCTGTTACCTGGGCTTGTGGCGTATATTATCGACCATTCTTAAATACGAAGACGTCTTATGGTACACTCGTTATATAAGGATTTTATTAGAATGAGGGGACCGATACATGCCATTAGTAAATAGTAAATATAGTCCGTATTCGTTGGACTTTAGTAGAAAAACAGTAATTATGGGAATTTTAAATGTCACACCAGATTCATTCTCTGATGGGGGACGTTATAATCGTATTGATCATGCTCTAAAGCATGCTGAGCAAATGGTTAAGGATGGAGCAGACATTATAGATATTGGTGGAGAGTCGACCCGCCCTAACTATGATAAAATTTCAGATGAAGAAGAAATTGAACGGGTCGTGCCTATTATTGAAGCAATTACACGGAATATTGAAGTGACGATGTCGATCGATACGTATAAGTCTGCTGTGGCAAGGGAATCGTTGGCAGCAGGTGCGCACATTCTCAATGATATTTGGGGAGCGAAGGCGGATTCTGACATGGCTAAGGTAGCTGCAGAGTTTCAAGTGCCGATTATATTAATGCATAACCGTGAGAAGATTGATTATCAACTTTTTATGCGTGATGCCTTCAATGATCTATATGAAAGTATTATGCTTGTGAAAAATGCAGGGGTCTTAGATGAAAATATCATTCTTGATCCTGGAATTGGCTTTGCTAAAGATGTTTCTTTGAATTTGGAAATGATGAGAAATCTAGATAAGCTCGTTGCGTTAGGGTATCCAGTACTATTGGCTACTTCCAAGAAGTCCATGATTGGAAATGTACTTGACTTACCTCCGAATGAGCGGATGGAAGGAACTGCTGCTACAATTTGTTTTGGGATTCAGCAAGGGTGCCAAATGATCCGGGTACACGATGTGAAGGAAATGGCACGTGTAGCGAAGATGATGGATGCCCTGATGGGAAAGGGAGAATACAGTGGATAAAATTTTTCTAAATAATATGCAGTTTTACGGCTATCATGGTGTGTTTTTGGAAGAGACACGTCTAGGACAGCGCTTTTATGTAGACTTGGTTGTAGAAGCTGATTTAGCTACAGCAGGTATAAGTGATGAGCTAGAGGATTCTATTAACTATGGTGAGTTATATGAAGTGTGTAAGGAAATAGTGGAAGGGAAACCATTTAAATTAGTAGAAGCTGTTGCTGAAAAGATAACGTCAGAACTGCTTTCACGCTTTTCTAAGGTGCAAACATGTACGGTAAAGGTGTATAAACCCGATCCGCCAATCCCTGGACACTATCAATCTGTGGCGGTTGAGATTAAAAGGGGAAGATAACATGGAAAATTATTCGTTTTTATCAATTGGCTCTAATGTGGGGGATCGTTCGGAATATATAAAAGAAGCCATTCGACTATTACATGAAGAAAAAGAAGTAAAAGTTTTACAAACATCTTCATTGTATGAAACTGCACCCATTGGATATATAGATCAGCCACAGTTTTTAAATGCGGTTATACTAGTCAATACTGGATTAAGTGCAGTTGAGTTACTAAATGTTTGCCAGGAAATCGAGCGGAAATTAGGAAGGAAAAGGGAAATTCGTTGGGGACCTAGAACGTTGGACCTTGACATTTTGTTATATAATCATGAAAATATTGAGACAGAGAGACTTTCTGTACCGCATCCTCGGATGGTGGGAAGGGCGTTTGTGCTCGTTCCGTTATTAGAGATAAATCCAACTATCATGCTACCTACTACAGATACACCTTTAAACGATATTCTTGAGAAATTAGAGGATAAAGAAGGAGTCCAACTATGGAAGCAGAAAAGTGGGGAAGGCGCATACGCGCTTTTCGAAAATTAAAAGGTTTCACTCAAGAAGGTTTCGCGAAGGAAATTGGTATTTCTGTATCTCTTCTTGGCGAAATTGAAAGAGGTAATCGTTTTGCCTCAGATGAATTATTACTTAAGTTGTCAGAAGCACTGGGAATAACAGTAGAGGAACTTCAGCCAATTGAAGATAAAGAATAAATTGAACAACAATGAAGGAGGTAAAAGTGTGTTAAAGATTGGAAATGTTGAAATGAATAACCAGGTCGTTCTTGCGCCAATGGCTGGTGTTTGTAACTCTGCTTTTAGATTGACGGTAAAAGAGTTTGGAGCAGGTCTTGTTTGTGCGGAAATGGTAAGTGACAAGGCGATAAATTTAAAAAATGAAAAAACGATGAATATGCTTTATATAGATGAAAGAGAGAACCCACTTAGCTTGCAAATCTTTGGTGGTGAAAAGGAATCATTAGTTCAAGCAGCGAAATTCGTTGATAAGAATACGAATGCTGATATTATCGACATCAACATGGGATGTCCTGTTTCGAAGATTATCAGATGCGAAGCGGGTGCTAGATGGTTGTTAGATCCAAATAAAATTTATGATATGGTATCAGCGGTAGTAGATGCAGTGGACAAACCGGTAACTGTAAAAATGCGTATAGGTTGGGATGATGAGCATATCTTCGCTGTTAAGAATGCTCAAGCTGTTGAACGTGCAGGTGGCAGTGCTGTAGCCATTCATGGTAGGACGCGTGTTCAAATGTACGAAGGAAAGGCCAACTGGGATATCATTCGTGAAGTAAAAAATTCCGTAAATATTCCTATTATTGGTAATGGGGATGTTGAAACACCTCAAGATGCAAAAAGAATGCTTGAAGAAACTGGAGTAGATGGTGTCATGATTGGGAGAGCTGCACTAGGTAACCCATGGATGATTTATCGCACAGTGAAATATCTTGAGACAGGTCAATTGATAGATGAACCTGGAGTGCGTGAGAAGATGGATGTATGCGTCCTTCATATGGATCGTCTAATTGCCTTGAAGAACGAAAATATTGCTGTTCGAGAAATGCGTAAGCATGCTGCGTGGTATTTAAAAGGGGTCCCCGGCAATGCGAAGGCAAGAAAAGGAATAAATGAATGTAATACAAGAGAAGACGTTGTCACACTTCTATACGATATGGTGGAAGAAATTGAAGCGAAAGAGCCAACAATTCAAATGGCTTAATAATTTGACATTACTTCCCTGTTTACCTATAATACGCTTAAACTAACTGCCAGAGATAACTGGCAGTTTTTATATGGATGTTTTTAAGGGAAAAGACTGTTCGATTACTTTACTTTGTGTAAAAATAATAGAGTATCTAAATTTAGTAGCGAATCAATATAAAGAGAAATAGAAAAATGGAGATGAACGTTCATGACTGAAGAGTTAAATGACCAATTACAGGTTAGACGAGATAAAATGCAAGCAATCTTGGGTAATGGACAAGATCCGTTTGGAAGCAGATTCGATCGAACTCATCAAGCTAAGGAAGTTATACAAGCTTATAATGAAGTATCGAAGGAGGATCTAGCGGAGCAAGAAATTGAAGTGACAATTGCTGGACGTATCATGACAAAACGAGGAAAGGGTAAAGCTGGATTTGCCCATGTGCAAGATCTGACAGGACAGATTCAAATCTATGTAAGACTGGATGCTGTTGGAGAAGAACAATATCAATCATTTGGACAAACAGACTTAGGGGATATCGTTGGTATTACTGGATTGGTTTTCAAAACAAATGTAGGAGAATTATCAATTAAAGCGACTAACTATGTTTTCTTAACGAAAGCTCTTCGTCCACTGCCAGATAAATTCCACGGATTGAAAGACGTTGAAGAGCGTTACCGTAAACGATACGTTGACCTCATAACAAATGAAGAAAGTAAAAACACGTTGATTTTACGCAGCCAGATTGTCCGATCAATGAGAAGATATTTAGATGATCATGGATATCTTGAAGTAGAAACACCTTTATTACATTCTATTGCAGGTGGAGCGGCAGCACGTCCATTTGAAACGCATCATAACGCATTAGATATGCCTTTAAATCTAAGAATTGCGATTGAACTTCATCTAAAACGCCTGATTGTCGGTGGTCTTGAGAAAGTATATGAAATTGGTCGTGTCTTCAGAAATGAAGGTGTTTCTACACGTCATAATCCTGAATTCACCTTGATTGAATTATATGAAGCATACGCAGATTATCAAGATATCATGAGTCTTACAGAGAACTTAATTGCTCATATTGCAAAAGATGTATTAGGTACAACTACTATTCAATATGGAGATTATGAAATAGAGTTAAATCCTGAGTGGAAACGTCTGCATATGGTTGATGCAGTTAAAGAGTATACAGGTGTAGACTTCTGGAAAACGATGAGCAAGGAAGAAGCGCAACAATTGGCTAAAGAACACGGTATTGAAGTGAAAGATACAATGGAATTTGGACATATTGTTAATGAATTCTTTGAGCAAAAGGTAGAAGAAAAGCTTATTCAACCTACCTTTATTTTTGGTCATCCGGTTGAAATTTCACCATTAGCCAAGAAGAATCCGCAAGATTCACGATTTACAGACCGTTTCGAACTATTTATTGTTGGTCGTGAACATGCAAATGCATTCACTGAGCTAAATGATCCAATAGATCAACGTCAACGATTTGAAGCACAACTAAAAGAACGAGAGCAAGGTAATGATGAAGCGCATGAAATGGACGAAGACTTCATTGAAGCACTTGAATACGGAATGCCGCCAACTGGAGGATTAGGAATTGGGATTGATCGTCTGGTCATGCTATTAACGAATTCTCCATCCATCCGTGACGTGTTATTATTCCCACTTATGAGACAACGTTAATTTCCTATATAACAAAGGACCGTTTAGATAATATCTGCTCGGTCCTTTGTTTATAATAGTTTTAAAATTATGATGTTCTTTAATAAAGCAATGGTTCATTCCTGTATGCTAAGTGAATTTTATATGTTAACTTATAATTTTAGAGGAATTATAAAAAAGTCTTGCGTAATCATTATTATGGTGTTATATTTATATCTGTTGTTAAGAACGAGTTACAAAGACATTAAGTTTGTTTAAAAAAACTCTTGACTCTTACATAAACGACATGTTAATATAAAAAAGTCGCTTCTGAGAGAAACGACAAAGATTGCTCTTTGAAAACTGAACAAAACAAAGCGCCAACGTTTAAATTGAAGTGAGTACACACTATAACAACAAATGAGCAAGTCAAACACTTTTTGGAGAGTTTGATCCTGGCTCAGGACGAACGCTGGCGGCGTGCCTAATACATGCAAGTCGAGCGAATGA
>NZ_JBIWFD010000010.1:47611-68605 GCF_044762875.1 Peribacillus sp. NPDC096379 | reverse complement strand
GTGTTTGACTTGCTCATTTGTTTTTATAGTGTGTACTCACTTCAATTAAAACGTTGGCGCTTTGTTTTGTTCAGTTTTCAAAGAGCAATTTGTTGCTTATCTCGTAAGCGACTTTTAAATCTTACCAAACTTCCCATTAGTCGTCAATACCTTTTCAAAAAAAGTTTTTTCAAAAAACTTTTCTAAGAATTCGTATTTCGGCGACTTTTATAATATAACAGTGATAAAAAAGATAGTCAATTCATTTTTTATAAAAAGATTATGTTTATACATTAAATCGAATCCTTTTTCTCCATGGTCGGCTTTTTACTTCTCATGTATTTCATGCATTCCGATGTCGGAGCGACTCTTTTAAAAAGATTAAACAGGATTTTATATCTTTCCTCCATCGCTCGTTTGACAAACGTATCGATTCTAGCATCCTGAAAGTCAAATAGAATTTCATCAAGTTCACGTTTTAAAACATACTCCAATTCTTTTTGTTCCATTTCATTAATCATTAATCCCATCATACATACCAACTCCTTTGTCCTCCTATTATTTCCAATCTTTCACTTTCTAATTCAACTAGATATTCTAATTAGTCATAAGACAAATTTATTTGAATAGATATGAGACAAGAGTATTGTGGACGAGGTGATGTTGATGAACTTTTTCTGGGTTTTAAGTGCTCAGTCAATTAAACGATATGCCGTAGTTATACTAGCCGCTTTATTTGCTGCATGGTTTTTATTTCTTCAAAACATTCTTCATGCTCCTGTTTTTTCTACACCAGATGGGCCAAAAGCGGTATACAAGGGCGAAAAAAACATCGCTCTCACATTTAATATCGGATGGGGGGATAAACAAGCTTCCCCTGTACTAGAGACGTTGAAAAATGAAAAAATCACATCCGCTACTTTTTTCCTTTCTGGGTCGTGGGCTGAACGTCATCCTGAAATTGTTGAGACAATAGTAAAAGAAGGTTATGAAATTGGTATTTTGGGGTATGCATATGTAGATTATACAGATTTAGAAGATGAAGAAATCATTAAAGATATTTCCAAAGCACAAGAAGCATTTAAAAAGTTGAATGTTAAAGACATTAAACTCCTTCGCGCACCGACTGGACATTTCGATAAACGCTTGTTAAAGATTGGTGAACGATTTGGCTATACAGTTGTCCATTGGAGCATTGACACAAAGGACTGGACGAATCCAGGTGTACATACAATTGTCCAAAATATCAATAAAGCTAACAAAGGCGATATTATTCTTATGCATGCATCTGATTCGGCCAAACAAACAAATAAGGCATTACCGGAACTCATTCAAGAACTCCGCTTAAAGGACTTAAATTTTGTTACAGTATCAGAGATGATTTCTAATTCCACTACAAAGCATGAAGAGATTCAGTAAACATAGAAAAAGAACGGCACAAGGGTCTGGTACCTTGTGCCGTTCTTTTTGATGCTTAAACTTCTTTGATCTTGATTTTATCTTTCTTTTTTGGAGTCATCATCTTTTTCGTAACGGCTGCTTTATTTACTCTCTTTTCAGCTAATTCTTTTTGGGAAGCATGAATCAATCGATTGAGAATCAACAATTGGTATACATTACAAATCAACAACGGATATAACATAAAGTACAACCAGCTATCATCATCTGTACGCAAAACAGGAACCCACTCTAATACAGTAATCACTGTCATAAAAAAAAGAGCTGGAATAAACGCTTGCTTATTCGTTTGTTTCACTTTGAAATAGGCGACAATCGCCCCAAAGATGAGTAAAAACAACGCCGGATAAACAAATGGCAAGACCCCTTCTCCCTTATCGGCGAATTCCGTATATCGAAAATACACAAGATCCCCCAAAACAAATGCAATCAAAACAATTTGAATCCCATTCCATAATGAGGCACTTTTAAAGATCCCAAGCCCAAATCGATGTATGGTTAAATAGGCAAAGAAGCCGGCCTGACTAATAACGCTAAAAATTAAACCTACCCCCACAAGCCATACAAAGACAGATAAAAGCTCTACTAAATCAAATGAAGAGAACTCATCCCATCGTACAGCGAAACCGACTATACCCCCTGTTATACCTCCAACAAGTAGCGTTGATATAAATAAGCGAACTATATTACGGCTATTCATTATTTTCCCCCATAAGTAAGCATTTTCTTTCTCTAATTTTACCAACCCACACGTGAAAAATCCACCTTTCTCTAAAAACGCATAAAATCATTATTCTAATCCATATTAAATATATGGTGAATTGAAAGGAAAGGGGCTCTTAACATGAGATATGGAGTTACTTTATTATTGTTCTCCATGTTTTGCCTCGTAGGTTCTGGATGTAGCCAAAACGGAACAAGCGTAGCGAAAATGGATTATGAAGAAACAAAGAAAATGGTTGTTGATATCTTAAAAACAGATGATGGCAAAAAGGCAATTCAAGATGTCCTTTCTGACGAATCAATTAAAAGCGAACTAATTTTAGATCAAGATGTTGTTACAAAGGCTGTTGAAACAACGATCACATCGGATAAAGGCCAGAAATTCTGGGAAAACTCCTTTAAAGATCCAAAATTTGCTGCCAATTATGCTAACAGCTTAAAAAAGGAACATGAACAACTATTAAAAGATCTCGCTAAAGACCCAAGCTACCGCGAAATGATCATGGCCATTATGAAAGAACCTGGTTTCCAAACTGAAATTAATAAGTTGTTAAAATCCAATGAAATCCGCTCTATATATAAAGAAACACTACTTGAAACGATGGATAGCCCTTTAGTAAAAGCCAAAATACAAGACATTCTCATAAAAGCTGCTACCGATCTTCAATCTGAACAAAAGTCTGGTGATAAGAAAAAAGGCTCTTCCGGTGAAGATACGAGTGGTGGTGGAGGTTAAACTGTTAAGGGACTAGCACAATGTTAGTTGCGCTAGTCCCTATAAAAGGATATATAAAAAGTTCGGTAAAAAAGCTTGCGAATTGCATTAAAGCTCATTAATGACCTCACGCTTTACAATTTTCTTAATTAGCACTTGTGTGAATGATTTTATTAGCAATCTCTGTATAAATTTTGCCCAAACGATGTTCTGCTGCATAAACGGAAGGAGCGAAGTCTTCCTCATTCCAATCTGGTTGTTGAAGAGGCAGACGCCCTAATACTTCTGTGCGAAGCTCTTCTGCCAACTTGTCTCCCCCGCCTTTACCGAATACATATTCTTTTTCACCAGTTACTTTACTTTCAAAAAATGCCATATTCTCAATGACTCCAATAACTTCATGTTCAGTCTTAATCGCCATTGCACCCGCTCTTGCCGCTACAAATGCAGCAGTTGGATGAGGTGTTGTCACGATGATTTCTTTACATGAAGGAAGCATGGTATGTACATCTAGCGCAATATCTCCTGTTCCAGGAGGTAAATCGAGAAGTAAATAGTCAAGCTCCCCCCACTCTACTTCATTAAAGAAACTATTTAGCATCTTGCCAAGAACTGGTCCACGCCAAATAACCGGTGCATTATCTTCTACGAAAAAGCCCATTGAAATAACTTTAACGCCAAATCGCTCAACCGGAATAATCTTCTCACCACGGACTACAGGTCGTTTGGAGATACCCATCATGTCTGGAACACTAAATCCATAAATATCAGCATCCACGAGACCGACTTTTTTTCCGAGGCGAGCTAATGCAGTCGCCATATTCACAGATACAGTCGATTTCCCAACTCCACCTTTACCACTAGCGATTGCAATAAAGGTCGTCTTGCTCGTAGGCGATAATAACCCTAAATCAGCTTGTTCTTGTGGCATACTATCACGATGCTTCACCAATTCCTTTTCTGGCAATTCAGAAAAACGAATTCCCACTGAAGATGCTCCACCGCTTTTCAATGCATCTACAATTTGCGTTTGTAATTGTAGTTGTTCAGCAGTCCCTGTTTTTGCAATCGCTATTTTCACACTAACATGACTTTTTTCAGGTTTAATTTTGACCTCAAGAATTCCATTGGTTTCTATCAGGCTTTTATGAAGAAAAGGGTCATTAAGATCCTTTAATATATCCACTATGCTATCTTCGGTTAACATGATCTAGGCACCCACCTTAAATGAATTCGTTTCCAATACTAGTATTATACCATATTCCAATGCGATCGCTTATCTGTTAGCTTCCGAACTTGTTTTTACATTTTTATAAGTCTTACTGTCACTTTTAAACACTTTATTCTTTATATTCTTTAATCTCTACTGAATCCTCTGTAAAGTATCGTAAGACCCCTTTATAAACAGCCGCCGCAACTTTTTCCTGATAGGATTCTTTAATTAAGTTTGTTCTTTCTTCATTATTCGAAAGAAAGCCAATTTCCACTAATGCACCTGGTTTCTTTGCATTGGACATAACATATACTTGATCAATTGTTTTCGCTTCCCGAGATGTATTTTCCAAATTACGAATAATTTCAGTTTGAATAAATTTTGCCACCCTTTCATTCTCTTCGAATCTACCTGTATAAAACGTTTGAGCACCTTTCCACCTCTTTGAAGGAATGGAATTGAGATGGATACTAAGAAATAAGTCGGCATTCGATTCGTTAATAAAGGTAACCCGATTGTGTAAATCTTCCTGCTTTCGATTACGAACGCCTTTCGTATCTTCATCTGCAAGATCCTTGTCACTTTCCCTTGTCATCAGAACCAGTGCCCCTTGTTCTTGTAGATAATCTCTTATTTTCACTGTTACAGCCAGTGAGATTTCCTTTTCTAACACATTTTCAGCAGAGGCTCCCCCATCCATTCCTCCATGCCCAGCATCTAACACAATAATTTTCCCAGACAAAGGAAGATTCCACGCATTCCAAGAATCGTCTTCCATAAATTTAAACGTCACAATTAAGAATAGCGCAATCAGACCAAGAGCTACTCCTGTATATTTCAACTTTCTAACCATTCGGATCACCTCTCGCTTGTCCTAGTCCCACATACTATAAAGTATGTATACTTTACCAAAAGTAGAACAAGCTGTTTTAGAGAATCACCATATCTAACTCATTAGTGAAGTCTTAATTTATATGATCTTTCCCCAGTCCGAAATCCTTCCTTCCACCACATTTCAACATACACACTACACCTATAGTAAAGGCTATCATTGTACAGTTCTTGCTCACCAATCTTCCCCCAATAAAGAATAAAGTTAAATAGTGTATCAATAAGGTGTGTCTCTTCTTGGTGGCATCGTACCTTCACCATATCTTCAGATTCACCATAATAACCAAATCTGCTATAATGTCCCCCAAGTAAATAGCTTTCGATAGCTACATCAAAGCAACCTTCCTCCAAAACTTCAGAAACACGGATTCCATTATATGAATCAGAACCAAAAAACTCCCGAATTCTCGCCCTCATATTTTCCACAGATAAATCCCGAAGCAACCGCCGCTCATACTTCACCTGCCGTACTCTTCGACGCTCCTCAAAACCCTCTATAATCACAAACAGCACCTCCAAGGGGTCAGACCCCATTTCCCAGGTTATTTCCCGGCTTATCTATAGTGTCTGCGAGCCAGAGTTAGCAATGCTAGTTATTAGATGGAAATTTGCGATAGAGGGTTTAGATCCCATATAGATACCAAGTCTCATCACTCAATTAGAACGATACAAACAATATTTAGCGAGGAATATAACAAATTATGGTGTACTCACCAATCTTTAACCTTCGACAAAATACGACATTTACTTTAAACTTTATTTACACGATAGATTTCGGTTGGTAAGCCATTTTTTCGTGATAAGGATCTCTCCATACGGACCCATCCCCCACACACTTTAAATGATGTAATGTGCGGAAGTGGGCCCTTTGGGAGATCCTCTTTTTTGATAATCAATCCCAGATTCCAAGCCTTTTCAAATTCAACGACTTCCATTTCCTCAAATTCTGCCCACATCATTGAATAATTCATAAAATGATACTTCCATATTCAAACACTTAAACCAATTGAATCAAAACGGGTTCTCCGTCAAATGTGGTGGTATCTGGTTCACCCAAAAATATCCACCCCTTTTGAAATGAGTGTCTTTTAGGCACTCACTTCCCTTATAAGCTGACGCCACAATATCTTCCTTCTTAAATAGCCAAAGTTCTTGATTCCGTACGAATTTCGATTGATGACCTTAGTGTTGTTGTTCACGCCTTCTATATAACCGTTTCTATATGGATATACGGAGGAATTCAGTATTTCCGTTTTCCACCTATTAAACGTTTTAAACGCCCCGATGTTGGAGTCATTGGCCAGGTTACGCCATTCTTCCAAACTGAGTTTTTCCGTATATTCATTGTGATTCTTGAACCAGCCATCTCATTTATTCTTCAATAATGGATTTAGAAGGCAGAGGATTCAAGGGATATTTAAACAGATATGTCGGCAAATAAAAACCCTTCCTCGGTAATCCGAGAAAGGGCTCTGTAAACGTTGATATCTAAACAATATTAACGTTTTGAGAACTGAGGTGCACAACGCATGCCCTTAAGACCGTATTTTTTACGTTCTTTTATTTATATATTAAATATGAAGAAACTAGGAATAAAATGATTTACTGAAAGCCTGATTTATCGGGATCTTTTTCTGTTTAATAAACGTTTGATAATATACTCTTATATATGTTTGGTGGTCAGAATGTGGTCAAAAATAACCCTTACTTATTCAACTAAAGCTACACCCCATCACAATAATTGAAGAAAATACTCTATATTATACATAATAGTTACACTTAGCATTAGAAAAATAAGTGTAGTAACATGTTGTTTTGAGTTCTTCAGGTAATTCCACTCCAGAATAGACTGAAAACCCAATAATAATATTAAATAGAGAATCCAATACCACTTCATAACATTTATGTCCTTTGTAATAACAAACGGAAGAGTGCATAAAAAGATAACCAAAATAATACCTCTTCCCCATCGGTCTACTTTTTTACCAGAAGTTTCGGAAATCTTTTTCTTTTCAACACCAAGTAATTTATTTATTATTATTTCTAATAAGAACCCCAAAATAATAAGAACAATAATAAAAGGAACAATCATTAAAATCAAAAATCCCACAACTAATCCCCCATTTATATGTATGTTATCTTTATTGTTCCATAATATTTCCAATTATCTTGTTTAACTAATCTGCATCTTTACTTTAAGTATAAATTTTACAATTTCCTTGAAAAATTTGCTTAGAAATCTAATTTTCTTCAAAAGATTTGGTCCACAATCTGGCCCTTTAGTTGAATAAAACTTCTGTAATTATTCCTTATTTTAATTTTAAAAACGGCTTATCGAGGTTCGATAAGCCACTTCTATACATATTGTATTATTTTGATAATGCGATTTTTATATGGGCTAAGTGATGCTCTTCGTGCCAAGCTAATTTTGCAACTTTTGTTGCAACTGTTATTTTATCGTTTATCTGGTGAGTAAAAGCTCGATCTAATTGCTCTTCAGTTAAACTATGTCCTAAAGATATGATGCGCTCATTTATACCTTCTAACATTTTAATAGAACTTTCTACAGGAAGCTTTGTATCCGGTTGAATAGCCCACTTTTCTTCATCAAAGGCTGGTACTGTTGGATTATCATCTGTTAAAGCCAGCTTCAAACGTTGATACATGTTCAACTGAGAATCTGCAATGTGATGAACAAGTTGACGAACTGTCCAGCTACCTTCACGATAAGTTCTGCTTAATTCCTCATCACTTAATGAGTCGACAGTTTCTCTTAATCGAATCGTGTAAGTTTCGATTTCCTTTAGCGATTCTCGAATATTTTCTAATGTCACTTTTTCAGGAACTTGTAGTTTTCCAATCGGGTATCTTACATCCATTTTCAATCCCCTTTTCCCTATTCGTTATTTCTTTACTTATTTATTATTACATAAATGAATATGTACGAATCACTCCATCAATCTGTTCAAAATGCTGTAAATCATGATCCATTATGTATTTCGGTATTAACGTTTAAAATCCTTCTATAAATCCTACATAAAAAAGCGTAAGCGCCTGCTTAGCCCCGACGAGAAGGAGAAGTGACTCGAGGGCTGGACGCTGAAGCTAGGCACTGTTCAAAAACTTATACTTTCCGCTTATTCATTAAATGGACAAAAAAATCACCCTAAGCTATGACAGGCCAATAGGGTGATTGACCGCTCTTCAGCGATCTAAAATAATTAAGTTTTGTACTAATCAGTATATAAACAATAAATAGCTTTAAGTGTATTACTTATTTGAATTAGTTAGAATATAATAATTTATTTAGATTATAAACATCAATATCTGATGAAATTGAGCCTTGTCACTGGTGGTCGTGATCGAAATAGGTCTTAAACGTTATTAATACAAAGTTTTCTATGAGTGATGTGTAAAATTAGTTAGTAGTGTAAATCTTTGAAGCAGATGAATTGTTACTCACCTGCTTTTTTCAGCCATTAGATTAATACAGATTAAAGGTGAAAATTTTAGTGATTACTTCTTTAAAATAAAATCATTTTAATACTTTAGTTCGAGCTTCACCCTGTCAAAGGCGTGTCGTTGATTCTTATAAGTTACCAACAGTAGCTGCAAATCCCTTTATATAAAAGGATTTGCACTTTTTAACTCAATTAATACTAATTAATTATCATCGATTATTTTTAATTGCATGCCATCATTCATGCCACGGGGATGCCACTGCTGTTAAACATTTTGTCGATTAGGAACAATCTAATATGCCTATTTTATGTTGAAGCAAATATTGAATAAGTAGTAAGTGAATATATTAAATATGGTTTATGTGAAAAATGAGCGAACTTATTAGATAGAACCCAGCCCTCTTTTTGATGAAGGCTGGGTTAATTATAGAAGTTAAAATAAGAATTACTAGTTACTCAACTTTCGCACCGTTGCGTTTCCATAAGGGATTTCACATGCTTACCCTTGGTTGGACAGATGGTGCCACATTTATCCCTATTGAATTTTCTTTACTTAGTTCAAAGAAAAGCCAGATTAATGGAATATCCAAAACGCAACATAAAATTCACGTCTAGCTTTTGCGGTTCATTTCATATCTGCCCCCACCTCACGTTTAAAGAGGTTCGGATATGCTAGTACCTAGGGTTACATAATTATAAAATTTTGGGATTAAATTACATACTAGCCACTTCTTTAGCAAAGTCTTTTTCAAGGTACTTCGCTTCTGCTTTAATTGCTTTAATTGCTTTAATTGCTTGAATCATATAATCTAAATTCGTTTCATTACCAAATACATCTTCGAAAGTATTACCTTTCTTCAATTCTTGTATGGAAATGTTATAAATGGTTTCATTCTTTTGTTCCTGTGATAGATAACGCATATTATTGTCTGCTATCTCTTTAGCACGGGAATCAAATACCAACTTTCTTAGTTTGAGCACTGATCCGCGCCTTCTCCCACGCCGGCATGGCGGGACTGGACGGCGAAAAGATGTCCAAGTCCCTGGGCAATCAGGTGCTGGTGTCCCAATTGCTGGGCCTACCGGCTTACCTCTATTCCGTCGGCCACCCTCAGCTCGGCTCCGTCGATGCCGTCAACGACGTTTTCCACCAAGCTCAGGTCCTCCCCTGCATCAATCCTGATGCCGTTGGCGGTCTGTCGAATAACGTTGGACTCAATCAGGATGCCTGAGGGGATTCCTGTGCCCCGTCCGTCAGTACCGCGATCCTCATTGAGCCGGATGGCCCAGAACCCGTCAGTCCCTCCAGTGATGTGGTTACCGCGCAACTCCGTACCCGGCCCATTGCGGACCTCGATGCCGGCCTTTGAATCCTCCCCGGCGGTGATCCTGTTATCCTCAATGAGCGTGTCAGGAGTTCCCAGGATGACGAGGACTCCCTGACGGTTTCCAATCAGGTCGTTGGAGTGCACCCAGTTTCCAGGTCCTGAGGCATCGTGCTTGTTCTTGGCCCCGCCGGAATTGCCCAGCGCGATGCCTGCCCGATGCCCGCCGATGACCGTGTTATCTCGGACCTCGTTCAGGTATTCACCCTCGCCGTGCAGGTCGATGGCGTCAAGGTGGCTGCCGACGATGCTGTTATCCGCCACGAGATTGTTGTGCGTGGGGAACTGCAGCAGAATGGCGTGCCGCAGATGCCTGCCATCGAAGGTATTGCCGATGACGACGTTGTGCCGGGAATCGTTGGCGGCATCCGGGTCGTGCTGGTCCACTGAGCCCTCGATAGCGATGCCGTAGCCCTGTCCGCCGGGGCCGACGGCAGTTGCCTCACTGACATAGTTTCCAGAGAGGGTCACCTCGCGGCTGGCCTTGACAGAGATGCCGTGACGCTCGAACCTGCGGATGCCCAGGTTCTCCACCAGGACCCGGGAGCTGCCCTGCCCTTCATGGGCTCCGAGGTGGATTCCATACATCGGGCCGCCACCCGCGTCGCCGTCGTCGGGGTCGTCGCCGAGTGGACCCTTATGACGGGAAGTGATGGTGAAGTCAGCGACGATGACGTCGTGGACACCGGAGCCGCGGATCACCCGGCTGTCATTCTCGCCGTCGAGGGAAGTCAGCAGCACGGTGCTCTCCTGGCCCTCGCCGCGCAGGTCCACGCCGCTGTGCAACACGATGTTTGCCGACTCGTCGGCCGGGTCAGTGGAGCGCAGGTCATACGTGCCAGCCGGCAGCAAGACCTCGTCACCCGGTACGGCCGCGTCCAGGGCCGCCCGGATAGCTGCTGCGTCGTCGTCTGAGTCCGGATCCGGATCTGCCCCAAAGTCCGTAACATTCAGGGTCTTGCCCGTGGCCGGACCCGGTGTCGGTACCTCAATCGGCTTGCCGGACCTGTCCACCAAGCCAGGGAGCTGCCAGTCGCCTTGCTCGGACGGAGCAGGTTCCACGGCTTTATCACTCTCGGACGGTGCGGGTTCTACGGCTTCATCGCTCTCGACCGGTCCGTCGGATTCCTCAACAGTGCACGCGGTCAAGAAGAACACCAGGCCAAGGGCCACCCACCACGAATACGTCGGACCTCGCCGGCTGTTCCGAACGGATCTCTTCATCAACTTCTCACGTCCTTCCTTGACTCTTTTCGTCCCTCTCATCGCCCATGGAGGCGACGAGAAAAGCGGTGAGCTCACGCGCTCACCGCCTTCGGGATGCCCCGACGCCCCTAACGGGTCGCCGACATCATCCCATGGCCAGGGGCCTACCGATTAGAGTTCCCCTTGCCATTGCTATTGTCATTGGCTGTTGCCATTGTTGTTGCCTTGGCCATTGCCTTTGTTGTTGCCTTGGCCATTGCCTTTGTTGTTGCCTTTACCGTTATCCTTGTTGAGTTTGAAGTTCAACGGGATGTCTTTTTCCAACGGAGTGTCTGCCGAGGAACCACCGACATGCACGCGGTACTTTCCGTCAACAGTGGCCCACTCGCCGTCAGCCCAGTTCGCCAGGTTGTCCGGTTCTTCCGGAATGAAATAAGAGAACGGGTGGTTAGAGTCAGCCTGGTTAATTCGCACAGTCACCTGTTGGCTTTCACCTGGCTCAAGGTCAACCTTCTCAAAGTTAACAAGACGCTTAGTCGGCTGACCTGCCTCGTTTGGTAGAGTCAGATAGACCTGTGCAGCTTCTTTACCAGCAACGTCACCTGTGTTCTTGATCGTGAAGGACACATCAATACCAGTCGACGATCCTTTATCTTGGACCTTCTTCACTTTAAGTTTGTCATATTCGAAAGTCGTGTACGACAAGCCGTAACCGAATGGGAAGACCGGCTTCACGTTGTTTGCCTCGTACCAGCGGTAGCCCATCTCAAGGCCCTCTGTGTACTGGGCAATTAGTTGCTTGGAACCGTTACCGTACGCGCCAGGGCCACCTGGTTTGCCAGTATCTTGACGAGTTCCAGGGTACTGCACTTCAGTCGCGAATGCGGCCTCACGCTCAGTGGCACCGAACGTCACCGGCAGCTTACCAGAAGGATTGACCTTACCATAAAGCAGGTTAGCAACGGCATTGCCATCCTCCATACCTGGGTACCACGCCTGAAGAACTGCAGGTACTTCATCCAACCATGGCATTAGCGACGTACCAGAAGTCTTCAATACCACAACAGTGTTCTCCGCGTTAGCTTCCATAACCGCATCGATCACCGGCTCCTGCTCAGCCAAGCCCGTTTCGAGGTTCAAGGCTGGGAATCCGAGGGTATCACGGTCCACCGTCTCATGTGGATTGTCTCCGATCATAAGAAGCACGACGTCAGACTCAGCGGCAAGCTTAGCAGCGGCTTTCGGGTCACTGCCATCGTTGTACTTCACTTCAGTGTTATAGCCAAGTTCTTTAATAACATTCTCTAAGCCTTCTTGTGGTGTGACCGTATATGGAGTCACTACATAATCATTGTCGTCACGAACAGAGCGAGGTGACATCTTTGCCGAACCAGCGAACGTCTCAATGCCGATCAACGCGATCGACTTTGGCTCGCCGTCCAGTGGCAGGAAGCCGTTGTCGTTCTTCAACAGCACGGAGCCTTCCTCGGCCATCTTCAGTGCGCTAGCGCCGTTGAGCATCGGATCAACGATCTCCGGCATAAATTTGTCGTAAGGCTCGTCCATGTGGCCAAACTCGATCATCTTGATGTAACGCGGACGAAGTAAATTGTCGATGTCGCCCTCGGTCACCTGACCTGAGTCGAGAGCCTCTTGGATCTTCTCTTGAGTGTAGTACTGTGGTGCCCAGTCAAGCTCGACATTCGTACCAGCTTTGATAGCAGCTACTGTGTCATGAATCGCGCGACGGTCACTCATGACGTAACCGTCAAAGCCCCAGTTTTTACGCAGGGCATCTTGAAGAAGTTCAGAACTGTCACATGCATAAGTTCCGTTAACATCCGGGAACGAACACATCACGGAGGCTGGATTAGCATCTCTGACGGTCATCTCAAATGGCAACATGTACAACTCGTTCATGGCATTTGAGGGAACCTGGACACCCATCGTCCAACGCTCAGTTTCCTGTTCGTTTCCTGCCATGTGCTTGAGCTGGACCTGGACTCCCTGGTCCTGGATGCCCTTTGTTTGCTCAATCGCAAGGATACCTGTCAGATACGGGTCCTCACTGAAGTACTCATAGTTCCGGCCACCGTACGGGTGACGAATGAGGTTCATACCTGGTCCGAGAAACACGTGATGCGCGAAAGCTCGTGTCTCCTCACCAAGGATTCGGCCGGCCTCATAGTTTAGCTCGCGGTCAAATGTAGCAGCCATAGCCGGAGTGGACGGTAGACCTGTAGCTAACGGGTCATTACCACACGATCCTCCCTTAACGCCTGTACCACCGTTGGTCATGCGGATTGTGGGAATGCCCAGATCCTCAATCCCATGGATCTGCCGACCAGTGTCCTGCCACTCACATCCTGGCAGGGTACCCTCAGGCGCGAATACGCCGTTCTGGTACTTGCTGCTACCTTTTTTGTTGATTACAACCGTCTCACCGGTGTCATTCTCATTGAATCGCGAGATAGCGATCTGCTGCATCTTCTGTTCCATCGTCATCTCATCGAGAAGCAGCTCGGTGCGCTCCTCAGCAGACAGCTTGGTGTTCATCCAAGGGCTGTTCCCTTCCGTTCCACTGTTCATCGCATTAGCAGGAACTACTAACGTAGACATGAAGATCGTTGCTGTCAAAAAAATTGAACTAATTCGTTTTATCATCTTAGTCTCTCCCTTACTATCTATGCTGTCTATGTATTGAAATAATTCGTTTTATCTCTCCCTTCTATCTATTTGTCAATTAGTATAGTCACTAAACTAATTATTTGTCTATTAGTCTAATGAACGGTTAATTACAGAAATGGAACAAAAAACCACGATATTAGTAATACTACTAAAGTCCTCAGAGCGGTATTCAAACACTGTAGCAAGCAATGATTTTCCAAATAAACAATCAAAATAAATAAATTTAAATGAGCATTGTACTTCATTATTCTAAATATACTGAAACAGGATGAAAGAACTTTTATTTATCAAATAAGCATCGTTACTATGATATTTGGAAATCCAATCGAAGGTGGCATGTAATGATTGAAGTATTCGACCAGTGGTTTTTAAATCATTCTAAAACCATAAAGACAAGCACCAAGAAAAGTATAGAATCAAAATTCAATAAGCACATACTTCCCCTCTTCGGTAAATTGAAAATGAAGGAGATTACCAGACCATATTTCCAAAAAATGATAAATGAAGTAGCTCAATTGATAACATCTGTTAATGATATAAAAATTCAAGCAAACCAAGTTTTTAAATATGCTTTAAAGATGGACATTATTTCAAAGAATCCGTTGGAGCATGTAAGTATACCTAGACAGCAAAAGGAAGTGATCAGTGAGGAACATGAGGCAGTTGAGCGGAATTATTGGAAAAAGGATGAGATAAAAAAATTCCTAGTAATAACGAAACAAGAACTATCGCTTCGTGATCACGTACTTTTTCACCTTTTAATGTATACTGAAACACGTAAAGGGGAAACATTAGCTCTTACTTGGGATGATATAGACTTTGAGGCTGATTCCATCCGCTTTACAAAAACACTTTTTCACAACAAGGGTGAATTTAGCTTTCAAACGTCTAAAACGAAGGAATCTAGACGTTTAATCAGTTTAGATAGTAGACCCTATCTTTACTCAAAAAGTGGCGTATACGGCAAATAGAAGCGAATTTAGCTAATGAGAATACTTCAGATAAAAATAAGATGATTTTCACACGGGATGACAGTTCTCCGCTTCGCTTAGCCTATCTAATTGAAAAGCTCGATATTGTAATTGAGAGACATAAGCTTCACAGAATTACTATTCATGGCTTACGTCATACACATGCTTCACTGTTATTTGAAGCTGAACCAAGTATAAAAGAGGTTTAGGAGCGGTTGGGTCACTCTGATATACAAATGACAATGAACATTTATACACACGTAACAGGCACACTAAAAGAGCAAACTGCACAAAAATCCCAAAAATACCTTGAACTATGATTTGTGGGGATCAGAAGTGACAAAAACCTTTTTCGCACATAAAAAAAGACCCCCAACCAAATCGGTTGAGAGCCTTGAAACGTAATAAAATTAACGTTTTGAGAACTGAGGTGCACGACGCGCGCCTTTAAGACCGTATTTTTTACGTTCTTTCATACGTGGGTCACGAGTTAGTAATCCAGCAGTTTTAAGAGCCGGACGGAATTCTGGATCTACTTGAAGCAACGCACGTGCAATACCGTGACGGATTGCGCCAGCTTGACCAGTGTATCCACCACCGTTAACATTTACAAGAATGTCATAAGTTCCAGTAGTTTCAGTCGCAACTAGTGGTTGGTTAACAACTTCACGTAGTGCTGCAAATGGGATGTATTCATTAATTTCACGACCGTTAATAACGACGCGACCTTCGCCTGGTACTAAACGTACACGAGCTACTGAGCTCTTACGGCGACCAGTACCATAATATTGAACTTGTGCCAAGATAGTAACCTCCTTAATAATTATCCGCGTAATTCGTATACTTCAGGTTGTTGAGCTTGATGTTGATGCTCAGACCCTGCATATACGTGTAGTTTTTTGAATATTTGACGACCTAGAGAATTCTTTGGAAGCATACCTTTGATAGCAAGTTCAAGCATTCTCACAGGATAGTTTGTACGCATCTCAAGAGCAGTTCTTGATTTAAGACCACCTGGATGCATAGTATGACGGTAGTAAATTTTGTCATTTAACTTGTTCCCAGTTAAATGAATTTTCTCTGCATTAATTAAAATTACATGATCGCCAGTATCAACGTTCGGTGTAAATGTTGGTTTGTTTTTGCCACGTAAAATGGATGCTACTTCAGTAGATAGACGACCTAAAGTTTTACCTTCAGCATCGATTACATACCATTTACGTTCAACTTCATTAGCTTTTGCCATAAATGTCGTACGCATGATTACCCTCCTAGAAATTGTTTCACATTATATTTATTTTCAATCACAATAAACTTTCCGGGGCTTATCGTGGGATTAAAATACATACCATATTATATTATATGCTTCCACTTCCATTGTCAAGTTAATGTTACACCAGGTTTAGTTGTCTTAAGAAAAACTTTTATTTCCATCACCATAATGGACGTGCCATAAATATAATCCCTGTGCAGGTGCGGTTTTTCCAGCCAATCCACGAGTCTTTTTTTCAAGAATCATTGGAATTTCTTCAGCTTTTCTTTTTCCATTACCAACTTCTAAAAGTGTTCCAACTAGAATTCGGACCATATTATACAGAAATCCCGTGCCAACAAAACGGAAAACAAGCAAATCGCCTTCTTCATAAAAATCAATCTCATGAAGGGTCCGTACCTTATCTTTAACGTCTGTATTAGCAGCACAAAAACTAGAAAAGTCATGGGTGCCAACCAAATAAGAAATCGCCTGTCGAATGGAGGCTTCATTTAACGCGTACGGAAAGTGGGACACATAATGACGACGAAACGGATCCTTATGATGACTACGGCTGATAAAATACCGATACTCCTTACCTTCTGCATCAAAGCGGGCATGAAAATCAGTAGAAGCTACTGATGAATGCAGCACAACAATATCATCAGGGAGTAAGGCATTAAGCCCACGCTCCCATTTTTCAGCTGGAAATGTATACGGAGAATCGAAGTGTATAACCTGCCCTTTCGCATGGACACCAGAATCCGTCCTTCCTGAAGCAGTCACTCTTACATACTCGCCTTTATGCATTTTAGTAAGCGCCTTTTCAAGTTCACTTTGAACCGTTCGTTTACCGGGTTGTACTTGATAGCCAGCAAATAGGCTACCATCGTAAGTAATCGTACATTTATACCTTTGCATGTTCTACCCTCTTCATGAACGTAATAAAACTAACAAGATTGTCAATACTACTAACGACAGCATCAATAATGTATCGACTGTTTGCCATTTTAACTGGCGATATTTCGTCCGTCCCTCACCACCGCGGTAGCCACGAGCTTCCATTGCAATCGCAAGCTCCTCAGCCCGCTTAAATGCACTCACAAACAATGGAACTAATAATGGGACAATCGCTTTAAACCGCTCTTTTAAAGGGCCAGAAGAGAAGTCAACGCCTCTTGCCATTTGTGCCTTCATAATCTTATCTGTCTCTTCCATCAAAGTCGGAATGAACCGTAGCGCAATCGACATCATTAGTGACAATTCATGTACGGGTAGCTTCCACTTTTTAAAAGGATGCAGAAGTGTCTCCATCCCATCTGTTATGGAGATTGGGTTCGTTGTTAATGTTAGTAATGAAGTGACAAGTATCAAAAACGTAAATCGGAGTGAAATGAAAAGACCTTGTCTCAAGCCCCCATCATAAATCTCTAACCAACCGAAATTGAACACCACTTCTCCTTCTTTAGTAAACAGAATATGCAGGACAAATGTAAACACAATTAGAAATAAAATCGGCTTTAAGCCGTTATATAAAAAACGAATGGGTATTTTCGAAAGGATCAGCAAAATAAATGTAAACAGACCAATCAATCCATAGGATATCACATTGTTCGCCAAAAAAATGATACACACAAATAAAAAAACAAGAAGTAGCTTTGAACGCGGGTCCATCTTATGGACCGTAGAATCAACAGGAACATATCTACCGAGAATCATTTTATCAAGCATTATCGACTCCCCCGTTCCATTGCCTTTTTAACTTCAATAGCCAGATCCTCAATCGATAAACAAGGCCGATCAAAACGAACACCCAACTCTTTTTGTAGCTTCAATTGAAATCGAACTGTGTCTGGAACATCCAGACCTAACTCAAGGAGCTGTTCCGGTTGTGAAAAGATATCAAATGGAGCCCCTTTTTTAAATACAGTACCTTGGTGCATAATGATGATTTCATCTGCATAGCGAGCTGCATCCTCCATACTGTGGGTAACAAGTATTGTTGAAATTCCTCTTTCTTTATGGAGCTGGTAGAACATGTCCATAATCTCCATCCTACCACGGGGATCTAGCCCTGCTGTCGGCTCATCTAAGACAAGAACATCCGGCTCCATTGCGAGAACACCTGCAATCGCCACTCTGCGCATTTGACCACCTGATAAGTCAAAGGGGGATTTCTCAAGAATCTCTTCAGCCATGCCCACCTGTTTTAACGCTTTTCTCGCACGAACCTTTGCATCTTTCTCTGAAACCCCAAAATTCATAGGGCCAAAGCAAATGTCCTTTTCAACCGTTTCTTCGAATAACTGGTGCTCGGGAAACTGAAATACAATCCCTACGCTTCTCCTGATTGCACGAAGATGCTTTTCCTTACGACCGGACTCAATTGTACGATCGCCAATCGTGATGGAGCCCTTTGTAGGCTTCAGCAATGCGTTTAAATGTTGAAGCAATGTCGATTTTCCTGAACCTGTATGTCCAATAATTGCCGTATACGTTCCTGAATCAATGTCCATATTCACATCATGTAATGCTAAATGTTCGAACGGTGTGTTTATTTGGTATCGATATTCTACATCTTTGAGTGTAATTCGCATAGTTCTCTCACCAACTCTTCCTCTGTCAAATGGCTTTTTATTAATCCAATTCCACGTTCTTTTAATTCTTTACTTAATTTGACGGAAAAAGGGATATCAAGACCTAGCGCTATTAACTCACTTTCCATTTGAAAAATATCCGTTGGTATTCCTTCGCGATAAAGCTTCCCTTCATTCATCACAATCATTCGGTCAGCCTTCGCAGCTTCCTCAAGATCATGGGTAATGGAGATAACCGTTAAAAGATTCTCTTCTTTCAGTTCTCTCACGGTTTCTAGTACTTCTTCCCTACCTCTTGGATCAAGCATAGAAGTCGCTTCATCTAAAATTATCAGATCTGGCTGCAAAGCAAGAACACCTGCAATCGCCACTCTCTGCTTTTGACCCCCTGATAGATGGTGCGGCTCTTGATTGAGAAAGCTACCCATTTTCACTTTGTTTAAGGCATTTTGCACCCTTTGAACCATTTCTGTTCGCGCAATACCTGCATTTTCCAAACCAAAAGCCACATCATCCTGCACAGTAGCTCCGACAAATTGATTATCTGGATTTTGAAAAACCATCCCAATTTTGCTCCGAGCTTCCCAAACTGTCTCTTCAGTCAATTCGCTTCCGTCGACAAGAATAGTCCCTGCCTGAGGAAATTGAAGACCATTAAGAAGCTTTGCAAGTGTTGACTTACCAGAACCGTTATGACCTACAATCGCAAGCCACTCACCTTCGTATATATCAAAAGAAACAAGATCTACTGCATTTCTTGTTTGACCTTCATATTTGAAAACGACATTTTCCAATGAAACGAGTTTCTTCCCCATTGTGCTCTCTCCTATCCTCAGCTATCCTCTTCTTATCTTATCTCAGCTCATATTGAAATGAAACCTTATATATTTTGGGATAAAAAAAAAACGCTGCACCCCTTCCACCGAAATATTTCGGTAAATTAAGGGCAGCTTTTCCTAAATACTCATTTCGATAAATGAGTATATTCTTATTACGCTTTCACATAAGCGGGAAGGGGTACTTGAGCTAGACGTGAAGGTAACAGCATTCTGCATACCAGCCATCGTAACACTCAAATAGCGATTTCTTGTATGACTTTTCTAGTTGTATATAAAAGAAAAGGACGAAGAACAAGTCTTTGTTCAACTGTCCTAAGCCCTCATCAAAGCTGTTATTAAACTAACTCGATAACTACGATTGGTGCAGCGTCTCCGCGACGTGGACCCATTTTCAAAATACGAGTATAACCGCCTTGACGTTCTTCGTAACGAGGAGCGATGTCACTGAATAATTTTTGAAGAGCATCTTGCCCGCTTTCAGCGTTAGCCACTTCTTTACGGATGAAGCTAGCTGCTTGACGACGAGCGTGTAAGTCACCACGTTTACCAAGAGTAATCATTTTTTCAACAACAGAACGGATTTCTTTAGCACGCGCTTCTGTAGTTTCGATACGCTCATGAATGATAAGATCAGTAGCTAAATCACGAAGTAATGCTTTACGTTGAGCGCTAGTGCGTCCTAACTTTCTGTAACCCATTTAGAGATTCCCTCCTTCTATAGAAGTTAAATATTCATTGTTCGAGGCCTACAGTAAAATGCCTAGTTTAGCTTAGCCAACTAGTCATCAGTCATCTTTACGAAGACCTAAGCCTAATTCTTCAAGTTTCGCTTTCACTTCTTCAAGTGATTTGCGTCCTAAATTTCGTACTTTCATCATGTCTTCTTCCGTTTTGTGAGCAAGCTCTTGAACGGTATTAATTCCAGCACGTTTCAGGCAGTTATAAGAACGAACAGAAAGATCTAGTTCCTCGATAGTCATCTCAAGAACTTTTTCTTTTTGGTCTTCTTCTTTTTCTACCATGATTTCAGCATTTTGAGCTTCATCAGTTAAACCAACGAAAATATTCAAATGCTCTGTTAAAATCTTAGCCCCAAGAGCAACTGCCTCTTGTGGTCCATTGCTTCCATCTGTCCAAACGTCAAACGTTAATTTGTCATAGTTAGTCATCTGGCCTACACGAGTATTTTCAACTTGGTAGGAAACACGAGCTACAGGAGTATAGATCGAATCGATTGGAATCACACCAATTGGCTGGTCTTCTCTTTTGTTCTGATCAGCAGGAGTATATCCACGGCCGCGACGAGCCATTAAACGCATACGCATATGGCCATTTTTCCCAATAGTAGCAATGTGTAAATCCGGATTAAGAATTTCCACGTCACTGTCATGAGTGATATCAGCAGCTGTAACAACTCCCTCACCCTGCACATCAATTTCAAGCGTCTTTTCTTCATCGGAATAAATCTTTAGAGCAAGCTTTTTCACATTAAGAATGATAGAAGTTACATCTTCTACGACGCCTTCAATTGTTGAGAACTCATGCAGCACTCCATCAATTTGTATAGATGTGACAGCAGCACCTGGGAGTGAGGATAAAAGAATACGACGTAAGGA
>NZ_JBIWFD010000010.1:0-47601 GCF_044762875.1 Peribacillus sp. NPDC096379 | reverse complement strand
AACCGTTTCGATTTTTGGTTTTTCTATTTCGATCATTTAACAAACCCTCCTTCAAAACGTCGAAACCCCGGTTAGTAAGTATCCGAACTTATAACCGAAATTCCCCATGTATACGTTCCCGCTTGTGAGCAACAACTGAATTAATCATTCTGTTAGAACGCAAACTTAGTATTATGTCCCATTATAGACATGAATACAAAATTTATACAGAAAAATTAAACACGGCGACGTTTTGGTGGACGGCATCCGTTATGAGGAACTGGAGTTACGTCTTTAATTGCAGTTACTTCTAGTCCAGCAGCTTGAAGTGCACGAATTGCAGCTTCACGTCCAGCACCTGGTCCTTTTACAGTAACTTCAAGAGTTTTCATACCATGTTCGATTGATGTTTTTGCAGCAGTTTCAGCAGCCATTTGAGCAGCGAATGGAGTCGATTTACGTGATCCACGGAAACCTAGTGCTCCAGCACTTGACCATGAAATTGCGTTACCATGTGAATCTGTGATAGTAACAATCGTATTATTGAAAGTAGAACGAATATGCGCGATACCTGTTTCTATATTCTTTTTCACACGACGTTTACGTGTATTAGTTTTACGTGCCATGAAATGTAACCTCCTTTACTGATTATTTTTTCTTGTTAGCTACTGTACGACGAGGTCCTTTACGCGTACGAGCGTTGTTTTTTGTATTTTGTCCGCGAACTGGAAGACCACGACGGTGGCGTAAACCACGGTAGCTACCAATTTCCATTAGACGTTTGATATTTAGAGAAATTTCACGACGAAGGTCACCTTCTACTTTTAAAGCATCGATGATTTCACGGATTTTGTTTAATTCATCTTCCGTTAAGTCGCGAGTACGAGTTTGTTCAGAAATACCAGCATCTGCAAGAATTTTAATCGCAGTTTGTTTTCCAATACCGAAAATATATGTTAAAGAAATGACAATACGTTTGTCACGGGGAATATCAACACCAGCAATACGTGCCATTGATGTGTGCACCTCCTTCTATATTAGCCTTGTTTTTGTTTATGTTTAGGGTTTTCGCAAATAACCATAACTTTACCTTTTCTGCGGATAACTTTACACTTTTCGCAGATTGGCTTTACAGATGGTCTGACTTTCATTGCTATCTAACCTCCTTATACAGATCGGAGCGTAACCAGATTATTTAAATCGGTATGTGATTCTGCCGCGAGTTAGATCATACGGGGAAAGCTCAACCGTAACTTTATCTCCAGGCAAAATGCGAATAAAGTGCATACGAATTTTACCGGATACATGAGCTAAAACAGTATGACCATTTTCTAATTCTACCTTAAACATTGCATTTGGCAAAGTCTCTTGTACTGTGCCTTCTACTTCAATTACATCGTCTTTCGCCATTAAGTGATTCTCCCTTCTCTATGCATGGACCCATTTAGCAAATGAACAATATCACCTTTGTAATACATTGTCAATGAAGACAAAGATCCGTGGGAAATATAGCTCTCTCCAAAAATGGTTCACATCTTTCCGTCAACTTTACTTTCGTCCATCATCCTCTAAAGTCTTCACATCTCTGCTTTTTCAGATTGCGCCTTTAAACACGGGCGTAACCGTACCAGGCTTCTACCGATAACCAAGTTTTAGGCGGATCGGTTTGAGGAATATTTGGCCCTCATGTAAGTCTTGACCGATTATGTGGCCTCCATACTCTCTACTGAAAGAGAAGCTTCCAGCCTTAACATAGGTTTGAATAGCATGGGAGATGTTTGAAAGACGCACAAGTTACGCGCTTCTTTAAAACTCTCTATATAATGACTCTAGCTTCTTTAAAGAGTCGTTTTATTTCTCTAAAACCTTATCGCAGAGTTGACAGCAGCTTATTGATATCTTCAAAAACAATATTAATATCCTGTTGACCGTTAATGTTGCGCACATAACCCTTCACTTCATAGAAGTCAAGAAGTGGTTGTGTTTGCTTAAGATTTACGTCCAGACGATTCTGAACCGTTTCTTCATTGTCATCAGCACGTTGATATAGCTCTCCGCCGCAACGGTCACATACATCATTAACTGCAGGAGGATTGAAAACAAGGTGATAAGTAGCACCGCAAGATTTGCAAATGCGTCGCCCAGTCAATCTTTCCATTAAGATGCTTTTATCAACATCGATATTAATTACATATTGTAATTGTCGATCCAAGTCTGAAAGAATCTTTTCAAGCGCTTCTGCTTGAGCTACAGTTCTAGGAAAACCGTCAAGCAAGAAACCTTGACTGCAATCATCTTGACTTAATCGCTCACGAACAATACCGATTGTTACTTCATCAGGAACTAACTCGCCTTTATCCATGAATGATTTAGCTTGTAAACCAAGTTCCGTGCTATCTTTGATAGCTGCTCGGAACATATCTCCAGTTGAGATATGAGGGATGTTATACTTTTCGACGATTCTTTCGGCTTGAGTACCTTTTCCGGCACCCGGAAGACCCATTAACACTAAATTCACGTTTTGTTCCCCCTCAAACTCCATAATGGATTTTAGGGAACATCATTGTCCCCAAAACTCCATTACTTTATAAATCCTTTATAATGACGCTTTACTAACTGTGATTCAAGTTGCTTCATCGTATCAAGTGCAACACCGACAACGATTAAGATACTCGTTCCACCAATTTGTGCCGAGGCCGGCAAGTTAGCAAGTTGTATGAATATCACTGGCATTATCGCAATAGCTGCTAAAAATAGCGAGCCTACGAAAGTCAAGCGATATAACACACTTGTCACATAATCTTGCGTCGCTTTTCCTGGTCGGATACCTGGTACATAGCCACCCTGTTTCTTCAGATTATCTGCCATTTGTTCAGGATTAACTTGAATAAATGCATAAAAATAAGAAAATGCAATGATAAGAGCCACGTAGATGACCATACCAATCGGGTGTTCATAAGTTAGATTATTAGCTATCCATTCTGTAACCTTATTCGAGCCAAAGAATGAAGCGATTGTTGTCGGCGTAACAAGAAATGCCATGGCAAAGATTACAGGTATAACACCTGCAGCATTTACTTTTAACGGTAAGTGTGTAGATTGCCCTCCCGCTGGTGTACGACCAGCAGCCGCACGCTTAGCGTATTGGATCGGAATTTTACGTAGTGCTTGTTGGATAAAGATAACAGCAACTACAACTGCTAACACTGCAATTAAAAGTAAAACAACTGTAATAATCCTCAAGAAGAGTTGGTCTCCCGCATCTTCAAATTGCTGAGCAAAAATCTGGTTTGCAGTCGTCGGCATACCTGCAACGATACCAGCAAAGATGATAATGGAAATTCCGTTACCAACTCCTTTGGACGTAATCAGTTCTCCTAACCACAAGAGAAAAGCCGTACCAGCAGTTAATACTAGTGCAATAAGCAGATAAGTACTAACACCAGCGTTTTTGATAAGCATTCCATTAGACATATTGTTAAAGCCATAAGACATACCAAGTGCTTGGATAAATCCAAGTACAATAGTGAAATAACGGGTAAACTGAGCTAACTTACGACGTCCAGCTTCTCCTTGTTTGGACCACTCAGTGAACTTTGGAACAACATCCATCTGTAAAAGTTGGATAATGATCGAAGCCGTAATATACGGCATAATTCCCATAGCCAAGATAGAGAAGTTTTGGAGTGCCCCACCACCAAAAGTGTTAAGAACACCAAATACGCTTAGCTGATCTTGTGCCTTTAGCACATCGGCATTCACATTCGGTACGGGTATAAATGTACCGATGCGATAGACGATGAGCATTAAAAGGGTAAACATAATTTTGTTTCTTATATCAGCCACGCGCATAAAGTTGGAAATCGTTTGAAACATTAGATCACCTCAGTTGTACCGCCAGCTGCTTCAATAGCTTCTTTTGCAGTAGAGGAGAATTTATGAGCTTTAACAGTAAGCTTTTTCTCAACATTGCCTTTAGCAAGAATTTTAATTCCTGCTTTTTCTTTACTTACAATACCTGTCTCAATTAATAGAGCAGGTGTTACCTCAGTACCATCCTCGAAGCGGTTTAATACTTCAAGATTTACGATAGCATAGTCTTTACGGTTAATGTTCGTAAACCCGCGTTTAGGCAAACGTCTGAATAAAGGAGTTTGACCACCTTCGAATCCAGGACGTACTCCGCCACCAGAACGAGCATTTTGACCTTTATGGCCTTTACCTGCTGTTTTACCGTTGCCAGAACCAATACCGCGACCTTTACGTTTACGCTCTTTACGAGCACCTTCTGCAGCTTTTAATTCATGAAGTTTCATTGTTGTTGGCACCTCCTTGTTAAGTGGTAGTTATTTTATTGTTCGTTTACAGTAACAAGATGAGCAACTTTGTTAATCATACCGCGAATCGCAGGGTTATCATCATGAACAACTGTTTGATGCATTTTGCGTAAACCCAGAGTGTTAACTGTAACGCGTTGGTCATCCGGACGACCAATCAAGCTGCGAGTGAGGGTAATTTCTAATTTATTTGCCATTGATATTCCCTCCTTATCCTAACAGTTCTTCTACTGATTTACCACGTAGTTTTGCTACGTCCTCAGCACGTTTTAATTGCTTTAATCCTTCAACTGTAGCACGAACCATATTAATAGGCGTGTTCGTTCCAAGTGATTTCGAAAGAATGTCACTTACTCCACCTAATTCTAGTACCGCACGAACCGGACCACCAGCGATAACTCCTGTACCTTCAGAAGCAGGTTTTAAAAGGACATGACCTGCACCAAAGCGACCGTTCACTAGATGTGGAATTGTCGTACCAACGACAGGAACCGTTACTAGATTTTTCTTAGCATCCTCAATAGCTTTACGGATTGCATCAGGTACTTCTTGTGCTTTACCTGTTCCAAAGCCAACGTGACCATTCTTGTCACCTACAACTACAAGTGCAGTGAAACGGAAACGACGTCCGCCTTTTACAACTTTAGCTACGCGGTTAACTGTTACTACACGCTCTTCAAGTTCTAATTTATTAGGATCAATACCTCGCATCAGTTTTGTCCCTCCTTTATCTATTAAAATTGTAAGCCGTTTTCACGAGCAGCGTCAGCTAATGCTTTAACACGTCCGTGGAAAAGGTATCCACCGCGGTCAAATACAACAGCGCTGTGTCCTTTTTCAACTGCACGTTTAGCAATAAGTGCGCCAACTTGTTTAGCAGCTTCTGCATTACCTGCTGCTTCAATATTAAGCTCTTTATCAAGAGTAGAAGCACTTGCTAGAGTTACGCCATTTGCATCGTCAATTAATTGAGCGTAAATGTGTTTGTTCGAACGGAACACATTTAAACGAGGACGAGCTTCAGTTCCAGAAAGTTTTGCACGAACACGTGCATGTCTTTTCTGACGAGTAGCGTTTTTATCAAGCTTCGTAATCATTTACGTCACTCCTTTCATTTACTCAGGCGACATTACTTACCTGTTTTACCTTCTTTACGACGAACAAATTCGCCTTCGTAACGGATACCTTTACCTTTATAAGGCTCTGGCGGACGAACTTGACGAACATCAGCAGCTAATGCGCCAACGCGTTCTTTGTTAATCCCTTTGATAATAACTTTTGTATTTGAAGGAACTTCAACTTCTAGTCCTTGTTCAACATCGAATTCAACCGGGTGAGAATATCCTACACTTAGGACAAGTTTATTACCTTGCTTTTGAGCACGGTAACCTACCCCGATAAGTTCTAGAGTTTTTTCAAATCCTTTAGAAACACCCTCAACCATGTTTGCGATAACCGCACGAGTTGTACCATGAAGGGCACGGTGTTCTTTTGCGTCAGATGGACGTGTTACGGTTAACACGTTTTCTTCCATAGAAATTGTAAGATCTGAATTGAAAGTTCTAGATAATTCACCTTTTGGTCCTTTAACAGCTACTTCACTACCATTGATAGTTACTGTTACACCAGCAGGAATTTCAATAGGTTTTTTACCTATACGTGACATTTAGTGCACCTCCATTCTTGTGAAAATGTATTACCAAACGTATGCTAGCACTTCTCCGCCAACTTGTTTAGCGCGAGCTTCTTTATCTGTTAAAACTCCATGAGAAGTAGAAACAATTGCGATACCTAAACCATTAAGAACGCGTGGAACCTCACCAGTTTTCGCATAAACACGTAGACCAGGTTTACTGATACGTTTTAGTCCTGTGATAACACGTTCATTGTTTGCACCGTATTTTAAGAAGATGCGGATGATACCTTGTTTGTTGTCTTCGATTAACTCAACGTCACGTACGAAGCCTTCACGCTTTAAGATCTCAGCAACTTCCTTTTTGATCTTAGAAGCGGGAACTTCCAATTTCTCGTGACGAACCATATTCGCATTACGAATGCGAGTCAGCATATCTGCAACAGGATCTGTCATGACCATTATTATTTACCTCCTTCCCATAATCGGGTTTTACCAGCTAGCTTTTTTCACGCCAGGAATTTGTCCTTTATATGCAAGTTCACGGAAACAAATACGGCATAGTTTAAATTTACGGTATACAGAGTGTGGACGTCCGCAACGTTCGCAACGTGTGTACTCTTGAACACCAAATTTAGCTCCGCGTTTTTGCTTCACGATCATTGATTTTTTAGCCACGTTTTCGCCTCCCTTTACTTAGAGATTACTTTTGGAACGGCATTCCTAATTGAGTAAGTAGTTCACGAGATTCTTCGTCAGTATTAGCAGTCGTTACAATAACGATATCCATACCACGAACTTTGCTCACTTTATCGTAGTCAATCTCAGGGAAGATAAGTTGCTCTTTAACACCCAAAGTGTAGTTTCCGCGACCATCAAAAGATTTTTTTGAAACTCCGCGGAAGTCACGTACACGTGGTAAAGAAACAGAAACTAGCTTATCAAGGAAATCATACATACGCTCACCGCGTAATGTAATTTTCGCACCGATAGGCATACCTTCACGTAGACGGAAGCCTGCGATAGATTTTTTAGCTTTTGTTACAACAGGTTTTTGTCCGGATAGAAGTGCCAATTCTTCAACAGCAACATCTAATGCTTTTGAATTTGAGACTGCATCGCCAACACCCATGTTAATAACGATTTTGTCCACTTTAGGGACTTGCATTACTGATTTATAATTAAATTTGCTCACTAGAGCAGGACTAATTTCTTTTTGAAATTTTTCTTTTAGGCGGTTCATTACTTAGTGTACCTCCCTTCATTAATGACTTATTTATCTAAAGATTCACCTGAAATTTTAGCTACGCGTACTTTTTTGCCGTCTTCAATCTTATAACCAACACGAGTTGGTTTACCTGTTTTCGGATCAAGTGGCATAACATTGGATGCGTGAATAGCAGCTTCTCTACTGATGATTCCACCTTGTGGATTCAATTGAGATGGCTTAGAGTGCTTTTTCACGATATTAATTCCTTCAACAAGCACACGATTTTTCTTAGGGTATGCTACAAGAATTGTACCTTGTTTGCCTTTGTCCTTACCAGAGATGACTACGACTTTGTCACCTTTTTTAACATGCATTAGCTTCGCACCTCCTTGAAAGGCTTTTTACGATATTTATCATTATAAAACTTCTGGAGCAAGTGATACGATTTTCATAAAGTTGCTGTCACGTAGTTCACGTGCAACAGGTCCAAAAATACGTGTTCCACGCGGGCTCTTATCATCTTTAATAATGACACATGCATTTTCATCGAAACGAATGTAAGATCCATCAGGACGACGCATACCGCGTTTTGTACGTACAACAACTGCTTTAACTACTTCACCTTTTTTAACAACGCCACCTGGTGTTGCTTGTTTGACTGTTACAACGATAACATCACCGATGTTAGCAGTTTTACGGCCTGAACCACCAAGAACTTTAATTGTTAGTACTTCACGAGCACCAGAGTTATCAGCTACTTTTAAACGTGATTCTTGTTGAATCATGTACGAAACCTCCCTTCGGATTTAACTTAATCCGAACATAGATTAGATAATTACAGCTTTTTCTACTACTTCTAATAAACGGAAACGTTTTGTAGCGGATAATGGACGAGTTTCCATTACTTTAACTACATCGCCAATTTTAGCTTCATTTAACTCATCATGAGCCTTGAATTTCTTAGAATACTTTACGCGCTTACCGTATAGTGAGTGCTTTTTGTAAGTTTCTATAAGAACAGTTACCGTTTTATCCATTTTGTCGGATACAACGCGTCCAGTATATACTTTACGTTGGTTGCGTTCGCTCATTCTGCAAACCTCCCCTCAATTATCGATTGTTGACACCGATCTCTCTTTCACGAACAACTGTTTTCATACGAGCGATCGATTTACGAACTTCACGAATACGTGCTGTATTTTCAAGTTGTCCAGTAGCTAACTGGAAACGAAGATTAAATAATTCTTCTTTAAGAGATTTTACTTTTTGTTCAATTTCGGCAGTGGTTAACTCTTTAATTTCATTAGCCTTCATTTGATTCACCACCAATTTCTTGACGTTTAACAAACTTACATTTAATCGGAAGTTTGTGTGCTGCAAGACGTAACGCTTCTCGTGCCACCTCTTCAGATACGCCAGAGATTTCAAACATTACTTTACCCGGTTTTACAACTGCAACCCAGCCTTCAGGTGCCCCTTTACCGGAACCCATACGTACTTCTAGAGGTTTAGCAGTGTATGGTTTGCTTGGGAAAATTTTGATCCAAACCTTACCACCACGTTTCATATAACGAGTCATAGCGATACGAGCAGCTTCGATTTGACGGTTTGTAATCCATGATGCATCTATTGCTTGAAGGCCATATTCACCGAAGTGTACTTCAGTTCCGCCTTTAGCATTACCTCTCATTTTACCGCGATGTTCACGACGGTATTTAACGCGTTTAGGCAATAACATATTATTTTCCTCCTTCCTCAGATTTCTTCTTAGTAGGAAGAACTTCTCCACGGTAGATCCATATTTTCACGCCTAGCTTACCGTAAGTAGTATCCGCTTCAGCATGTGCATAGTCAATGTCAGCGCGAAGTGTGTGTAGAGGTACAGTTCCTTCACTGTAGTGTTCAGCACGAGCGATATCAGCTCCGCCAAGTCGACCAGATACTTGTGTTTTGATTCCTTTAGCGCCAGCACGCATAGTACGTTGAATCGCTTGTTTTTGTGCACGACGGAACGAAACACGGTTTTCTAATTGACGTGCTACGTTTTCAGCAACTAATTTAGCATCAAGATCTGCTCTTTTAATTTCGATGATATTAATATGAACTCTTTTACCAGTTAACTGGTTCAAAGCTTTACGAAGTGCTTCAACTTCAGTACCACCTTTACCAATAACCATACCTGGTTTAGCAGTGTGTACTGAAACATTTACGCGGTTAGCAGCACGTTCAATTTCGACTTTTGATACAGAAGCATCGCTTAAACGTTTCGTGATATACTCACGAACTTTAAGATCTTCATGCAAAAGAGTAGCATAGTCTTTATCAGCGTACCATTTCGATTCCCAATCACGAATAATTCCGATACGCATACCGATTGGATTTATCTTTTGACCCACAGTTTACCCCTCCTTCTTTTCTGATACAACGATAGTAATATGACTAGTACGTTTGTTAATCGCACTCGCACGTCCCATTGCGCGTGGACGGAAACGTTTCAATGTTGGTCCTTCATTTACGTATGCCTCTGAAACAACTAGGTTATTGATATCCATTTCGTAGTTGTGTTCTGCGTTTGCAACAGCAGACTTCAAAACTTTTTCTACGATTGGAGAAGCGGCTTTTGGAGTTAAGCGAAGAATCGCTACAGCTTCACCTAATTGTTTTCCTCGAATTAAATCTGCAACTAAACGGACTTTACGAGGAGCAATACGAACTGTTCTAGCAACAGCTTTTGCTTGCATGAGATGCCCTCCTCTCGTTAACGTCTTGTTTTCTTATCATCACTTGCGTGACCTTTATAAGTACGTGTAGGTGCGAATTCGCCAAGTTTATGACCTACCATGTCTTCCGTTACATAAACCGGTACGTGTTTACGACCATCATAGACAGCGATTGTGTGACCGATAAATTGTGGGAAGATTGTTGAACGACGAGACCAAGTTTTAATAACTTGTTTCTTCTCAGTTTCATTTAACTTTTCAACCTTAACGATCAAATGCTCATCAACAAATGGACCTTTTTTTAAGCTGCGACCCATGAGTGTACCTCCCTTCGTGATTGTGCTACGGCTCTATATATGAACCGTAGTTCAATCCCGTTATTTTTTACGACGACGCACGATAAATTTATCGGATTTGTTTTTCTTCTTACGGGTTTTAGCACCAAGAGTTGGTTTACCCCAAGGAGACATTGGAGATTTACGTCCGATAGGTGAACGGCCTTCCCCACCACCATGTGGGTGATCATTCGGGTTCATTACAGATCCACGAACTGTTGGGCGTTTTCCTAACCAGCGTGAACGTCCGGCTTTACCGATGTTGATTAATTCGTGTTGCTCATTACCCACTTGACCGATAGTAGCACGGCAAGTTGCAAGAATCATACGAACCTCACCAGAATTTAAACGTACAAGTACATAACGACCTTCTTTACCAAGAACTTGTGCAGATGTACCTGCAGAACGGACTAATTGTCCACCTTTTCCTGGTTTTAATTCGATGTTATGGATTACTGTACCAACTGGAATGTTTGCTAATGGAAGAGCGTTACCTACTTTAATATCAGCGTCAACGCCTGACATAATCTCCATGCCTACTTCTAGGTTTTTAGGAGCTAGGATATAACGTTTTTCTCCATCTAAATAGTTAATTAATGCAATGTTTGCAGAACGATTTGGATCGTACTCAATTGTAGCAACGCGTCCTGGTATACCATCTTTGATTCGTTTGAAATCAATGATACGGTATTGACGCTTATGGCCGCCACCTTGATGACGAACTGTTAACTTACCTTGGTTATTACGGCCGCCTTTACGTGTTAAAGGAGCAAGTAATGATTTTTCTGGTTTGCTTGCAGTAATCTCAGCAAAGTCAGATGTAGTCATATTACGTCGACCGTTAGAGGTAGGTTTATACTTTTTAATCGCCATGTGTATTTCCCTCCTTCTCTAATGAATTAAGCTTCGAATAATTCGATTTCTTTGCTATCAGCAGTTAGTTTAACAATCGCTTTACGGCGTTTGTTTGTATAACCTGCATGTTTACCCATGCGTTTAAATTTACCTTTGTAGTTCATGATGTTAACTTTCTCAACTTGTACGTCAAAGATTTCTTGAACAGCATCTTTAACTTGAGTCTTGTTAGCTTTCACATCAACTTCAAACGTATACTTCTTCTCAGCCATTGCGTCTGAAGAAGCTTCTGTAATTACTGGTCGCTTAATGATATCACGAACATCCATTATGCTAGAGCCTCCTCTACTTTTTGAACAGCAGATTTAGTCAAGATCAATTTGTTGTGTGAAACAACATCAAGAACATTAAGACCATTCGCCTCTACAACAGTAACACCTGGGATGTTACGAGCAGATAACGCAACTTTCTCATCTAAACCGTCAGTTACGATCAACGTTTTAGTTTCAATAGAAAGTCCTTTAAGAACAGCTGCAAATTCTTTTGTTTTTGGAGCTTCGAAAACTAGGTTTTCAAGTACTAATACATTATCTTCAAGGACTTTAGCCGATAAAGCAGATTTAATCGCTAAACGACGAACCTTTTTAGGTAATTTGTAAGAGTAGCTTCTTGGTGTCGGACCGAATACAGTACCGCCGCCACGCCATTGTGGTGAACGAATTGAACCTTGACGCGCACGTCCAGTTCCTTTTTGTTTCCATGGTTTACGACCGCCGCCTGCAACTTCAGAACGAGTTTTCACTTTATGAGTTCCTTGTCTTAAAGAAGCTCTTTGCATGATAATTGCTTCAAATAATACAGAATTATTAGGTTCAATTCCGAAAATCGACTCATTTAGTTCGATATCGCCAACTTTTGAGCCAGTTTGGTTGAACAATGTAACTTTTGGCATTCTAATGCTCCTCCTTTCTCAGATATTACTTAGCTTTAACAGCAGACTTAACTTTGATTAAAGCTTTTCTAGCACCCGGAACATTACCTTTTACTAAAAGTAAGTTACGTTCTACATCCACTTTAACAATTGTTAAGTTTTGAACAGTTACTTGTTCTCCACCCATACGTCCTGGTAATAATTTACCTTTGAATACGCGGTTTGGAGCAACAGGACCCATTGAACCTGGTCGACGGTGGTAACGTGATCCGTGAGTCATTGGTCCACGAGATTGTCCGTGGCGCTTGATTGCACCTTGGAAACCTTTACCTTTAGAGATCCCTGTTACATCTACTGTATCGCCTTCTGCGAAAATACTAACTTTGACTTCTTGACCTAATTCGTAATCAGCTGGATTTGCTGAACGGAATTCGCGAACGAAGCGCTTAGGTGCAGTGTTTGCTTTTTGAACATGGCCTTTTTCAGGTTTATTCGAAAGCTTTTCACGTTTATCTTCAAAACCGATTTGAATTGCTTCATAACCGTCAGTTTCAAATGTTTTCTTTTGAAGAACTACGTTGTTAGCTGCTTCGATTACTGTTACTGGAATAAGTTCACCATTTTCAGCAAATACTTGCGTCATACCAATTTTTCTTCCTAAGATTCCTTTGGTCATTAGTCACACCTCCTGATTTTTTCTAATTTTCTATAATTAAAGTTTGATTTCAATGTCAACACCAGATGGTAAGTCTAAACGCATCAATGAATCAACTGTTTGAGGAGTTGGATTCACGATATCGATAAGACGTTTGTGAGTACGCATCTCGAATTGCTCACGAGAATCTTTATATTTGTGAACTGCACGAAGAACCGTGTAAACAGAACGTTCAGTTGGTAATGGGATTGGACCCGATACAGCAGCACCAGAACGTTTTGCAGTTTCAACAATTTTCTCAGCAGATTGATCAAGGATTCGGTGATCATATGCTTTTAAACGAATACGAATCTTTTGTTTTGCCATTATTTTCCCTCCTTTTCGCCTATTTTCTAAATAGACTTTCTCATTGGAAATTTCCCACACACTCGCCATGGCAAAGCGGCCGGGTGTGTCAGCAACCTTCCAAATCATCGCAGTCAAAGACCAACATTGTCTATTATATCTAAAGCACCTAAAATAATCAAGTAAAACTTAAACATTTCTTTGTGCAAGACACTTTTACTATTATACATAGTAAGTAACTCTTTATCAAGTTTAATTTTTATATGCATTTTTTATGATTCGGCTCTTACTATCAATAGCCATCTGAACTTCAATGTACTTTATCAAACATCTAGTAAAGATCCTACTGTAAACATCGATTCGTTCTTGTACTTAACACAGAATACAGTATGGAAGAAGAGTTTGTAAATAGGAAAATATAGGGGACGTTCCTTGATTAGGGTACCTTAACTTTTGCAATATGAACTGAATTTGTACGATTTTACAGATAACCTTAATGATCTTTGACCAAATTCGCAAGCTATTTTACCGATCTTTTTAGAACAAACTCTTATCCTTTCCTTTTTAAAATACAAAAAGGGAGCAGCCGGCGTCCCTGCTGCTCCCTTTCGAAAGGCGTCCCTTTCAATTATTCAATTACTCAGTGATTTTAGCAACTACACCAGCGCCTACAGTACGTCCACCCTCACGGATAGAGAATTTAGTACCTTCTTCGATAGCGATTGGTGCAATTAGTTCTACTGTCATTTCAATGTTATCTCCAGGCATAACCATTTCTACGCCTTCAGGAAGATTACAGATACCAGTTACATCCGTTGTACGGAAGTAGAATTGTGGACGGTAGTTTGTGAAGAATGGAGTATGACGTCCACCTTCTTCTTTTGAAAGAACATAAACTTCCGCTTTGAATTTAGTGTGTGGAGTGATTGAACCTGGTTTAGCAAGTACTTGTCCACGTTGGATATCTTCACGAGAAACCCCACGAAGAAGTGCTCCAATGTTGTCACCAGCTTCAGCATAATCAAGAAGCTTACGGAACATTTCAACACCAGTTACAGTAGTTGGTTTTGGCTCTTCAGTCATACCGATGATGTCTACAACATCTCCGACTTTAACTTGTCCACGCTCAACACGTCCTGTAGCAACTGTTCCACGACCAGTGATTGAGAATACATCCTCAACTGGTAACATGAATGGTTTGTCAGTGTCACGAGTTGGGTTTGGAATATATTCATCAACAGCGTTCATTAATTCATGAATTTTTTCTTCCCAAGCTGCTTCACCTTCAAGAGCTTTAAGAGCAGAACCTTTAATTACTGGAATATCATCACCAGGGAATTCATATTCAGAAAGAAGGTCACGAATTTCCATTTCTACTAATTCAAGTAACTCTTCGTCGTCAACCATGTCACATTTGTTCATGAATACAACTAGGAAAGGAACACCTACTTGACGAGAAAGAAGGATGTGCTCACGAGTTTGTGGCATTGGGCCGTCAGCAGCAGATACTACTAAGATTCCGCCGTCCATTTGTGCAGCACCAGTGATCATGTTTTTAACATAGTCAGCGTGACCTGGGCAGTCAACGTGTGCATAGTGACGAGCTTCTGTTTCATACTCAACGTGTGAAGTAGAAATTGTGATACCACGTTCTCTTTCTTCTGGTGCACCGTCGATTTGGTCATATCCGCGTGCTTCTGCACCACCTGCTTTTGCAAGTACAGTTGTGATAGCAGCTGTAAGAGTTGTTTTACCATGGTCAACGTGACCAATTGTTCCAACGTTAACGTGTGGTTTTGAACGATCAAATTTTGCTTTACCCATTAGGATATTCCTCCTTGAAATTATAAATTTTTTTTAGACTTATGACACTACGAAACAAGGTAATACCTAGTTTCGCAGCTTACATAAGTAGTTATACTTTAATAGAAGATGAAAATCAATTATTCACCTTTATTTTTTTTAACAATTTCCTCAGCGATGCTCTTCGGTACTTCTTCATAGTGATCGAAGTGCATAGAGAACGTTCCTCTTCCTTGAGTGTTAGAACGTAGAGATGTTGCATATCCGAACATTTCAGATAGTGGAACCATCGCTTTAACCATTTGTGTGTTTCCGCGAGCTTCCATACCTTCTACACGGCCACGGCGTGATGTAACGTCACCCATGATATCTCCCATGTATTCTTCTGGAATAACAACTTCTACTTTCATAATCGGCTCAAGAATAACTGGTTTACATTTAGATGCTGCATTTTTAAGTGCCATAGATGCAGCGATTTTAAATGCCATTTCGTTGGAGTCAACGTCATGGTAAGATCCGTCAAATAGTTTTGCTTTAATATCTACAAGTGGATATCCTGCGATAACACCACGATCAAGTGAGTCAACTAGACCTGCTTGAACAGCTGGGATGTACTCACGAGGAACAACACCACCGACGATAGCATTTTCAAATTCGAATCCTTTTCCTTCTTCGTTTGGAGAAAACTCGATCCAAACGTGACCAAATTGTCCACGACCACCAGATTGGCGAACGAATTTCCCTTCAACTTGCGCAGATCCACGGAATGTTTCACGGTACGCTACTTGAGGAGCACCTACGTTTGCTTCTACTTTAAACTCGCGACGCATACGGTCTACAAGGATATCTAAGTGAAGTTCTCCCATACCTGCAATAATCGTTTGACCAGTTTCTTGGTCAGTATGTGCACGGAATGTTGGATCTTCATCTTGAAGTTTTTGTAGTGCCTGACCCATTTTATCTTGGTCAGCTTTTGATTTTGGTTCAACAGAAAGTGAGATAACCGGTTCTGGGAAGACCATAGACTCAAGAATAACTTGGTCTTTGTCATCACATAATGTGTCACCAGTTGTAGTATCTTTCAAACCTACAGCAGCTGCGATGTCCCCTGCGTGTACTACAGAGATTTCTTCACGGCTATTTGCGTGCATTTGTAAGATACGACCAACACGTTCACGTTTACCTTTTGTTGAGTTGATTACGTAAGAACCAGATTGCAATGTACCAGAGTATACGCGGAAGAATGTAAGTTTCCCTACATAAGGATCCGTCATAACTTTAAATGCAAGTGCAGAGAATGGTTCTTCATCATCAGCATGGCGCTCAACTTCTTCCTCTGTGTCAGGTAGCGTACCTTTGATAGCAGGTACATCAAGAGGAGATGGTAAGTAATCAACTACTGCATTAAGCATTAATTGAACACCTTTGTGTTTGAAAGCAGTACCACAAATTACAGGGTAGAATTCAACACTAAGTGTCGCTTTACGGATTGCAGCTTTAAGTTCAGCTACTGAGATTTCTTCTCCGCCTAGGTACTTCTCCATTAATTCTTCATCAAGTTCAGCTACCGCTTCAATTAATTTCTCACGGTGTTCTTGAGCTAATTCAAGATGTTCTTCAGGGATTTCACCTTCAGAGATTTCAGTACCTTGGTCATTGCCATAGAAAGTAGCTTTCATTTCTACTAAGTCAATGATAGCTGTGAAATGATCTTCAGCGCCCACAGGAATTTGGATTGCGTGCGCGTTCGCTTGAAGGCGATCATGTAAAGTTCCTACAGAATATAGGAAATCCGCACCTGTTTTGTCCATTTTGTTTACGAACACGATACGTGGTACACCGTATGTCGTAGCTTGGCGCCAAACAGTTTCTGTTTGTGGCTCAACACCTGATTGTGCATCAAGTACAGCTACAGCTCCATCAAGTACACGTAGGGAACGCTCAACTTCTACAGTGAAGTCTACGTGTCCCGGTGTATCAATGATATTTACGCGGTTTCCATTCCATTGTGCTGTTGTAGCCGCAGATGTAATTGTAATACCACGCTCTTGCTCTTGTTCCATCCAGTCCATTTGTGATGCACCTTCGTGCGTTTCACCAATTTTATGGATTTTACCAGTGTAAAAAAGAATACGTTCGGTTGTCGTCGTTTTACCAGCATCGATGTGAGCCATGATACCGATATTACGCGTATTTGCTAAGGAGAACTCTCTTGCCATCTTGGTCTTTCTCCTTCCTTTTTATGAGAATGTTTTTATATAATACAATCTTACCAACGGTAATGAGCAAACGCTTTGTTAGCTTCTGCCATTTTGTGTGTATCTTCACGTTTCTTAACAGCTGCTCCAGTGTTGTTTGCAGCATCCATGATTTCGTAAGCTAAACGCTCTTCCATCGTTTTTTCTCCACGAGAACGAGAATAGTTTACTAACCAACGAAGACCAAGAGTTGAACGTCGATCTGGACGCACCTCAACTGGTACTTGGTAGTTAGCACCACCCACACGGCGTGCTTTTACTTCTAGTACAGGCATGATGTTTTTAAGTGCTTGTTCAAACACTTCCATCGGGTTGTTGCCAGTACGTTCTTGGATTGTATCAAATGCAGAATAAAGAATTTTTTGTGATTTACCTCTTTGTCCATCAACCATCATTTTGTTGATTAAACGAGTCACAAGTTTTGAATTATAAATTGGATCTGGTAATACGTCTCTTTTAGAAACAGGTCCTTTACGAGGCATTATGTTTCCTCCTTTCGGTGTAGTTCATATTTTGGTTCTATTATTTTTTTGGTGCTTTTGGACGTTTTGTTCCGTATTTAGAACGACTTTGCATACGGTTATTCACTCCAGCTGTATCAAGCGCACCACGAACGATGTGATAACGTACCCCTGGTAAATCTTTTACACGACCTCCACGGATTAGTACCACGCTGTGTTCTTGTAGGTTATGTCCGATACCAGGAATGTAAGCTGTTACTTCGATACCATTCGTCAAACGTACACGCGCATATTTACGTAACGCTGAGTTTGGTTTTTTCGGTGTCATAGTTCCCACACGAGTACAAACACCGCGTTTTTGTGGAGAAGTTACGTTAGTTTGTGATTTTTTAAAGCTGTTATAGCCTTTGTTAAGTGCTGGTGATTTAGAGTTGTATTCTTTAGACTCGCGACCTTTACGCACTAATTGATTAATAGTAGGCATTAATTTGTCCTCCCTTCACTTTTCAGTTCTAGTACCACACATCCAGGTGGTTCATAAATGAGCAAAAACAAAGTTTTTGCAAAAAACAATTCCGCAAAAACAGTTTTACTTTTTAATGGCAACAGTAGCTGCTCCGACATCAATACCGCATGCTTTTCCAAGCATCCGCATCGAATCAACGTACGTGATTGGAACTTCTAATTCTCGAGCAGTCTCTGCAACATGAGCTGTCAGCAACAGATCAGCATCCTGTGCAATGATGACCTCTCGAATTAAATGCTGTTTGAGAGCTCTCAGGGTTTGTTTCGTTCCTATTATCACTGACTTTGCCTGTAGTACTTTTTCATAAGACATCTATCATATCCTCCAAAGTTACAGGGTATCATAGGAGCACATTTGCAATAATATCACTTATGATGTCTTTTTGTCAACTTATCTTTTAATAATAATTATATAATACCGACTCGTGATATGCATGACCTTTTAGCAAGTTTAAACTCCGTCTTGTAAAAGAGCAAGCACCTCACGAGCCAGTGTTTATATTATTACTCTACTGGGACGCTGTCTTCATTTGTATCTTCAACAATAACTGGGCTTGCCTTGCGGTAACGAAGCATTCCTGTTCCTGCTGGTACAAGTTTACCAATGATAACATTCTCTTTTAACCCAAGTAATTCATCGCGTTTTCCTTTTATCGCTGCATCTGTTAAAACTCTAGTCGTTTCTTGGAATGATGCCGCCGATAAGAAGGAATCTGTTTCTAGTGATGCTTTTGTTATACCGAGCAGTACTGGTCGGCCAGTAGCTGGGTTCTTGCCACTAAGAAGTGCGTCTGTATTCGCTTGAGTAAACTGATGCACATCAAGTAACGTTCCTGGAAGAACATCCGTTTCACCTGCATCAAGCACGCGGACTTTCCGAAGCATTTGTCTAACCATAACCTCGATATGTTTGTCCCCGATTTCTACCCCTTGCATACGGTATACATTCTGTACTTCGCTTAACAAGTACTCTTGAACTGCAAGTACGTCCGTAACTCTAAGTAACTCTTTCGGATCAATTGACCCTTCTGTTAATTCTTCTCCACGCTGTACATATGAATCTACGGACACTTTTAATCGTGCAGAGTATGGCGCGGTAAACGTGCGAGACTCAACAGCACCTTGGACCACAATCTCTTGTTGCTTGTCGCGTATTTCATTAATTGAAACAACAGTACCTTCAATTTCTGTAATAAGCGCTTGTCCTTTAGGGTTCCTTGCTTCAAAGATTTCTTGGATACGAGGTAGACCTTGGGTGATATCATCACCGGCAACTCCACCTGTATGGAATGTACGCATTGTTAACTGTGTACCAGGCTCTCCGATAGATTGTGCAGCAATAATTCCGACTGCTTCTCCAACTTCAACTTCCTGCCCTGTTGCAAGATTGCGTCCATAACATTTTTTACATACACCATGACTGGTGTTACATGTAAATGCAGAACGAATCCATACTTCCTCGATACTGCTATCTTCAATATACTTAGCAAGGTCTTCAGTGATTAGCCCATTTTCACGAACAATAACTTCTTTCGTTTCAGGATGTCTAATTGCTCTTCTAGCATGACGACCAATCAAACGTTCTTCTAATGTCTCTATAATCTCTGTACCATTTTTTAGAGCTGAAACCTTCAATCCACGGTCAGTTCCACAATCGTCATCACGAACAATAACATCTTGTGCAACGTCTACGAGACGACGAGTAAGATATCCGGAATCGGCTGTTTTAAGTGCTGTATCAGCAAGACCTTTACGAGCACCGTGAGTAGAGATAAAGTACTCTAATACCGTTAAGCCTTCACGGAAACTTGATTTAATTGGCAACTCGATAATACGTCCAGCCGGGTTGGCCATCAATCCCCGCATACCCGCTAACTGAGTAAAGTTAGATGCGTTACCACGCGCTCCAGAATCACTCATCATAAAGATTGGGTTGCTACGGTCTAATGAATCCATTAGTTTAGCTTGAATCGTATCTTTAGCCGCACTCCAAATTGAAATAACACGATCATAGCGCTCGTCTTCCGTTATGAGACCACGTCTAAATTGTTTCAATACATTATCCACTTTTTGTTGTGCTTCTTCGATGATTTCCTGTTTTTCACCCAAAACTACGATATCAGAAACACCAACAGTGATTCCGGCTTTTGTAGAATGTTTGAATCCAAGGTTTTTCATCCGATCAAGCATTTTTGACGTTTCGGTAATTTTGAAACGTTTAAATACTTCTGCGATAATGTTCCCAAGAATTTTCTTCTTGAATGGATCAATCAATGGTTGTGCTTGGATAAGTTCTTTAATGTTTGCCCCATTTTCGACAAAATACTTCTCAGGAGTTTTCACTTCTAAATTATATCCTGTAGGTTCATTAATGTAAGGGAATGATTTAGGTAAAATCTCATTAAAAATCATTTTACCAACAGTTGTTAATAAGAGCTGTTTATTTTGTTGTTCAGTAAATGTTTCGTTATTTAGGGATCCTGCATGAACAGCAACACGCGAGTGCAAGTGTACATAGCCATTTTGATAAGCTAACAAAGCTTCGCTTGTATCTTTAAAAATCATTCCTTCGCCAATGATTCCAGCTCTTTCTAAAGTTAAGTAATAGTTACCTAATACCATATCCTGTGAAGGAGTAACAACTGGTTTTCCATCTTTCGGGTTTAGAATGTTTTGCGCAGCTAGCATTAGCAATCTTGCTTCAGCTTGTGCTTCAGATGATAACGGAACGTGTACAGCCATTTGGTCACCGTCAAAGTCAGCATTGTATGCAGTACATACAAGCGGATGAAGTCGGATTGCCCGGCCCTCAACAAGTGTCGGTTCAAATGCTTGAATACCAAGTCTGTGAAGTGTAGGTGCACGGTTCAGTAATACCGGATGCTCCTTAATGACAGCTTCAAGTACGTCCCAAATTTCTGGAGACAACCGTTCAATCTTACGTTTAGCTGATTTAATGTTGTGTGCTAACCCTTTTTGAACGAGTTCTTTCATAACAAATGGTTTGAATAGTTCAATTGCCATTTCTTTCGGAAGTCCGCATTGATACATTTTCAAGTTCGGTCCAACAACAATTACTGATCGACCAGAATAGTCAACACGCTTACCAAGTAGATTTTGGCGGAAACGCCCTTGCTTCCCTTTAAGCATATGAGAAAGTGATTTCAATGGGCGGTTACCAGGTCCTGTTACCGGACGGCCGCGACGACCATTATCAATCAAAGCATCTACTGCTTCTTGAAGCATACGTTTTTCGTTTTGAACGATGATGCTCGGAGCACCAAGATCCAATAAACGTTTCAAACGATTGTTACGGTTTATTACTCGTCGATACAAATCATTCAAGTCAGAAGTCGCAAAACGACCACCGTCTAATTGCACCATAGGACGAAGTTCCGGTGGAATAACAGGAAGTACATCAAGAATCATCCAAGAAGGCTCGTTTCCAGAATTACGGAAAGCCTCCAACACTTCAAGACGCTTAATTGCTCGAGTTCTACGTTGTCCTTGAGCTGTTTTTAATTCTTCTTTTAAAGCTTCTGTTTCTTTTTCTGTATCAATGTCTTGTAGTAATTTTTTTATTGCTTCCGCACCCATACCAGCTTGGAATTTTTTTCCGTACTTTTCGCGGTATGCACGATATTCTTTTTCAGAAAGAAGCTGTTTCTTTTCTAACGTTGTATCACCTGTTTCAGTGACAACGTAGGATGCAAAATAAATCACTTCTTCCAAAGCGCGTGGAGACATATCTAATACAAGTCCCATTCGGCTTGGAATACCCTTGAAATACCAAATGTGAGATACAGGTGCAGCAAGCTCAATATGCCCCATACGCTCACGGCGAACCTTCGCACGTGTAACTTCTACACCGCAGCGATCACAAACGACACCTTTATAACGAACACGTTTGTATTTACCACAATGACATTCCCAGTCCTTTTGTGGTCCAAAAATTCTTTCGCAGAACAAACCGTCCTTCTCAGGCTTTAATGTACGATAGTTAATTGTTTCTGGTTTTTTTACTTCGCCATGTGACCAAGAACGAATCTTATCTGGTGAAGCAAGACCAATTTTCATATATTCAAAATTATTTACATCTATCAAGGGGCCTACCTCCCTTTTGATCTCCAAGTTTTACCCAAATTGCTTAAATTGTTCTTTCATACTATCAGGCGCCACTTTCCCTTAGAATGACCGACCTAATTAATTGAACTCCAACAGGCAGCATGGTTCGATTAGTTGAAGAGCCAATACTGCCTAGTCAGAGTGGTAAAAAAACTATTTATTCAAAGTGTTAATCCGTTGTGATGGCATTTGTCTTCGTGCCAGCATCTGAGGCAACCATTTCTTTACCTTCTTTATCTATGTTCAAGGAGTCAGAATGATTTACATCATCCTCATCTTCCAAATCACGCATTTCAACTTCGCGGTCTTGTGCATTCATGATTTTGACATCCAATCCCAAGCTTTGAAGCTCCTTAATCAATACTTTGAATGATTCAGGAACACCCGGCTCCGGTACATTTTCGCCCTTCACAATCGCTTCATATGTTTTCACACGACCAACGACATCATCGGACTTAACAGTAAGAATTTCTTGCAAGGTGTATGCAGCACCATATGCTTCAAGTGCCCATACTTCCATTTCACCGAAACGTTGTCCACCGAATTGCGCTTTACCACCAAGTGGTTGCTGCGTAACGAGTGAGTAAGGTCCTGTTGATCGCGCATGAAGCTTATCATCAACCATATGAGCAAGTTTGATCATATACATAATACCTACTGATACGCGGTTATCGAATGGTTCACCTGAGCGTCCATCATATAAGACTGTTTTCGCATCGCTCGCCATTCCAGCTTCAGCAATTGTTGCCCAAACATCTTCCTCTGTTGCTCCATCGAAAACCGGAGAAGCAACATGAATATCAAGGGCCCTGGCTGCCATTCCTAAATGCAATTCCAATACCTGCCCAATGTTCATACGAGATGGTACACCTAATGGGTTTAACATGATGTCAACCGGTGTGCCGTCCGGTAAATATGGCATATCTTCTTCCGGAAGAAGGCGAGAGATAACCCCTTTATTACCATGACGACCTGCCATTTTGTCACCTTCGTGAATTTTACGTTTTTGAACAATATACACACGTGCAAGTTGGTTTACGCCTGGTGGAAGTTCATCTCCATCTTCTCTGTTAAACACTTTAACGTCATGTACGATTCCGCCACCGCCATGTGGTACACGAAGGGACGTATCACGTACTTCACGTGCTTTTTCACCAAAGATAGCGTGTAAAAGACGCTCTTCAGCTGTAAGTTCCGTTACACCTTTTGGCGTTACTTTACCTACTAGTAAGTCTCCGTCTTTAACTTCAGCGCCGATGCGGATTATGCCACGTTCGTCAAGGTTACGAAGTGCATCTTCCCCAACGTTTGGAATATCCCGAGTAATTTCTTCAGGTCCAAGTTTTGTGTCTCGTGATTCTGACTCATACTCTTCAATGTGAATCGATGTATAGACATCATCTTTCACAAGACGCTCACTCATAATAATAGCATCTTCATAGTTATAACCATCCCATGTCATAAATGCCACAAGGACGTTACGACCTAGAGCAAGCTCACCTGATTCCATTGACGGACCATCAGCTAAGATTTCCCCTTTGACCACTTTATCCCCTACGCTTACGATTGGGCGTTGGTTATAACACGTTCCTTGGTTAGAACGGATAAATTTCAAAAGACGGTATTTATCAAGATTTCCTTTGACCTCTTGTCCATCCACAACACTTACTCGTCGAACCCAGACTTCACGAGATTCAACATGCTCAACGATTCCTTCGTGCTTACAAATCACAGCTGCTCCAGAATCTTTAGCAGATACATACTCCATACCTGTTCCGACACGTGGTGCTTCTGGTTGTAATAACGGCACTGCTTGACGTTGCATGTTTGCTCCCATTAGGGCACGGTTAGAGTCATCATTCTCCAAGAACGGAATACAAGCTGTCGCCGCTGATACAACCTGTTTCGGGGAAACATCCATATAGTCAACGCGGTCGCGTGGTACTACCGTGTTTTCACCACGGAAACGGGCTACGATTTGATCGTCTACAAATGACCCATCGTCATCTAAGCGAGTATTCGCTTGCGCCGTTACATAGTTATCCTCTTCATCTGCTGTCAAATAGTCAATGCGATTTGTAACTTTTCCTGTTTCAGGATCCACACGACGGAATGGCGTTTCGATAAATCCATATGGATTCACCTTCGCATAGCTAGATAATGAGTTGATCAGTCCAATGTTTGGACCCTCTGGTGTTTCAATTGGACACATACGACCATAGTGAGAATAATGAACGTCACGCACTTCAAAACCGGCACGTTCACGTGTTAAACCGCCTGGTCCCAATGCAGAAAGACGACGTTTATGCGTCAATTCGCCTAATGGATTCGTTTGGTCCATGAATTGTGATAATTGAGAACTTCCGAAGAATTCTTTGATAGAAGCAATCACCGGGCGAATATTAATTAATTGCTGCGGTGTAATGGTATTCGTGTCTTGAATAGACATTCTTTCACGAACAACTCGCTCCATCCTTGATAATCCAATTCGGAATTGATTTTGTAATAATTCACCTACTGAACGAAGACGGCGATTACCAAGGTGATCGATATCATCTGTAATCCCTACCCCATGAAGTAAATTAAAGAAGTAGCTAATAGAAGATAAAATGTCGGCAGGTGTAATGTTTTTCACACGATCCGTTACATTTGCATTCCCGGTTACGTTGATGATTTTCTCGCCTTCTGTATCATTTGGAGCATATATCTTAATTGGTTGAAGCAAAATCTCATCTTCTACCACACCGCCTACTGGCTGATATGTGCGATTGCCAATTCCTTCATCAAGATGAGGAAGGATGCGGTCTAAAATGCGTCGGTCCAGAAGTGTACCCTTTTCAACAATAATCTCACCAGTTTCCGGATCAACTAATGTCTCAGCGATACGTTGACCAAATAAACGGTTTTTAATATGCAGTTTTTTATTTAGTTTATAGCGGCCTACATTCGCTAAGTCATAACGCTTTGGATCAAAGAAACGTGAAACCAAAAGACTTTTCGCGTTTTCTACAGTCGGTGGTTCACCCGGGCGAAGACGTTCGTAAATCTCTAGTAATGCTTTTTCTACGCTTTCGGTATTATCCTTTTCTAGCGTATTACGGATATACTCATTGTCTCCAATAAGGTCAAGAATTTCTTGATCAGACCCAAACCCAAGAGCACGCATCAATACTGTAATTGGCAACTTCCGCGTACGGTCAATTCTGACATAAACTACGTCTTTTGCATCTGTCTCATACTCCAACCATGCACCTCGGTTAGGAATAACAGTAGCTGTAAAGCCGTACTTCCCGTTTTTATCCATTTTTCCATTGTAGTACACACTTGGTGAACGAACAAGTTGTGAAACGATAACACGTTCTGCACCATTAATGACAAATGTACCTGTTTCAGTCATAAGAGGAAAATCACCCATGAATACATCTTGGTCTTTGACTTCCCCAGTTTCTTTATTTACAAGTCTGACTTTTACACGAAGTGGTGCTGAGTACGTTACATCACGTTCTTTCGATTCTTCTACCGAATATTTTGGATCTCCCAAACTGTAATCGATAAATTCAAGCGATAAATTGCCCGTAAAGTCCTCAATAGGAGAAATATCCTGGAACATCTCTCTTAATCCTTCATCAAGAAACCATTGATAAGAAGCGGTTTGAATTTCAATTAGGTTTGGTAATTCCAATACCTCACTGATTCTTGCATAACTTCTACGTTGGCGGTGTCGTCCATACTGAACTAGTTGACCTGTCAACCGATTCACCCCTTAAATCAAGCGTTATAAGGTTCCATTTGCCTCTTGGAAAAAGTGTAATTCCATAGACAAAAAGAAAATGGTTTTTGTTTTAAAAACCACAATTTTTCATAAAACGAACTATTATTTATATATTTTTTCCAATTAAACCACTTTTTATACACATTTAGTATAAAAATTGCATAGTTAAGGAATTATATATTTGCATTATACAATACTAACATAGCGGAAAAACTGAGTCAATTTTTTTTAGATACAAGTATATAATAACCCTTTTTCTTTACAGCCGTCTTAACATTCCCAAAAACCTGTTCCATCTTATCCATCGCAGACGGAGCACCTTGCTTTTTCTGAATGACAACCCATAACTCGCCGCCATCCGTCAATTTTGCATGACTTTTTTCTAAAATACCGTGAACGACTGTTTTCCCCGCACGGATAGGCGGGTTAGTCAGTATTGCTGCAAATTGATCGAATTCAACACTGTCCAATTGATCACTTTCATAAATACTTACATTAGCAATTCCATTTGATTTCGCATTATCTTTTGCAAGATCCACTGCACGACTATTAATATCTATCAATTCTATTGTTCTTTCAGGGAAAGATGCAGCAATGGAAAGCCCAATCGGACCATATCCACAACCCACATCTAAAATACTTCCCTTAATCTCTTCTTCAAGAGTAAAGGTTTCAATTAATAAGCGCGATCCGAAATCAATGTCTTTTTTCGAGAACACTCCATTGTCACTTTTGAAGCGAAACGAGCGTCCTCTTAGAGTGTAGTCCCAAAATTTCGGATTGCTTTCAACATCCGGTTTTTGTGAGTAGTAATGATCTGCCAGAGTCATCTCCTCCTATCAGAAAAGATTAATTGAAGAATTTCGAGAGAAGATTTGTGAAGATTAGAAGCTTACTGTTTCAAAAGTAAGAGAAAAAAAGCCCGCCATAATAGCGAGCTTTTTAACAAGAAAGATTACTTAACTTCAACGCCAGCTCCAACTTCTTCAAGTTTAGCTTTGAATTCTTCAGCTTCTTCTTTAGATACGCCTTCTTTGATTGCTTTAGGAGTGTTATCAACAACTTCTTTCGCTTCTTTAAGACCAAGTCCTGTGATTTCACGAACAGCTTTGATAACTTTGATTTTTTGGTCGCCTGCAGAAGTAAGAATAACATCAAACTCAGTTTGTTCTTCAGCAGCAGCGCCACCAGCAGCAGCTACAGCTACAGGAGCAGCAGCAGTTACGCCAAATTCTTCTTCGATTGCTTTAACTAGGTCGTTTAGTTCTAAAACAGTCATAGTTTTAACTGCTTCAATGATTTGATCTTTAGTCATTGTATATTTCCTCCTAGGGTTTTGTTTTAGTTTTTGTTACCAAGGGCTAAGTGTTAACTTACGCTCCTTGTTCTTCTTTTTGATCTGCCACAGCTTTTGTAGCAAGAGCAAGATTGCGAATAGGTGCTTGTAGCACGCTGAGTAGCATTGAAAGTAGACCTTCGCGTGATGGAAGTTCTGCAAGAGCTTTAATTTCTTCAGCCGTTGCAACGTTTCCTTCGATAACTCCAGCTTTAATTTCTAATGCTTCATGTTTTTTCGCGAAATCGTTAAGGATTTTCGCAGGAGCAATAACATCTTCAGTTGAGAATGCAATTGCGTTCGGGCCAGTCAATGATTCATTTAAAGCAACTAATTCAGCAGCTTCAACAGCACGGCGAGTCATAGAGTTTTTGTAAACCTTGAACTCAACGCCTGCTTCACGAAGTTGTTTACGAAGTTCTGTTAATTCTGAAACAGATAATCCGCGGTAGTCAACAACAACAGTTGATTGGCTAGCTTTGAATTTCTCAGTAATCTCATTAACAATTTGAACCTTTTGTTCGATAATGGCGCTCATCCTTACACCTCCTATTAGATTTGCTTGAAAACATTTATACCGGTCAAAGATAAAGCCTCCACATCTTGCAGACGAGGAGGCAGTAATTTGAAAGTCATAGTCATGGACTATTTTATCGAATTACCTCGGCAGGAAATTAAGCTCAATTTTTGAGCACCTACTGTCTACGGTACAAATGATATTCTTTTATATTAACAAAACAGATTATAGCAATAATCGTTTCATATTGTCAAATGTTAATTTTTTACACTGAATGAAGAAGGATCAACCTTAACACCAGGGCCCATTGTAGTCGTTACAGAAACATTCTTCATGTAAGTTCCTTTAGCTGCCGCAGGTTTTACTTTCATTAACGTATCATAGATCGTTGTAAAGTTTTCAACCAATTTGCTGTCTTCGAAAGAAGCTTTACCAATTGGAGCGTGAATAATACCTGTTTTGTCAACGCGGTATTCAACTTTACCAGCTTTGATTTCATTAACTGCTTTCGTTACATCAAATGTAACTGTACCAGTTTTCGGGTTCGGCATTAGACCTTTTGGTCCTAATACTCGTCCTAATTTACCAACTTCACCCATCATATCTGGAGTAGCAACGATCACATCGAATTCAAACCAACCTTGTTGGATTTTGTTGATGTATTCTGAATCTCCAACATAATCAGCGCCTGCTGCTTCAGCTTCTTTAACTTTTTCGCCTTTAGCAAAAACTAATACACGTTGAGTTTTACCAGTTCCGTTTGGAAGCACAACTGCTCCACGGATTTGTTGATCAGCTTTCTTAGGGTCAACGCCTAAACGGAAAGCAACTTCAACTGTTGCATCAAATTTTACAAAGCTAGTTTTTTTAGCAAGTTCTACAGCTTCTGTTACTGAATATGCTTTAGTACGGTCAATTAATTGTACCGCTTCAAGATATTTTTTACCTTTATTAGCCATGATATAAAATCCTCCTATATTGTGGTTTTAACGGAATAACCTCCCACGAATAAAGGTTGCGAGTATGAATCGCAACCCCGTAGAAACGAATAACTGTTTAGATGGGATTAATCTTCGATGACAATACCCATGCTGCGTGCTGTACCTTCAACCATACGCATTGCAGACTCAACGTTTGCTGCGTTTAGATCAGGCATTTTTGTTTCTGCAATCTCGCGTACTTTATCGCGTTTGACTGTAGCAACTTTATTACGGTTAGGTTCACCAGAACCAGACTCAATTCCAGCTGCAACTTTAAGCAATACTGCAGCAGGTGGAGTTTTTGTTACGAATGTAAATGAACGGTCTTCAAATACCGTAATTTCAACAGGAATAATTAGACCAGCTTGATCTGCTGTACGAGCGTTGAACTCCTTACAGAATCCCATGATGTTAACACCAGCTTGACCTAGTGCAGGACCAACCGGCGGTGCCGGATTCGCTTTCCCAGCAGGAATTTGCAATTTAACCATTTTAATTACTTTTTTAGCCACGAGACACACCTCCTTATAAGTCTAAGTCCGTGATGTGGTAATAGGGGTATACCCTCCCACTCATCTTAAATTCTTTAATTAAATAAAGAATGTTGTATCATTTAGGTCTCATAATAGAAACATACTGACCTTTGAAATTTTACCACTTTCCAACATTGATTTCAAGTTTTTTCAGATTATATTTTTTCCACCTGATTAAAGTCGAGTTCAACCGGGGTATCTCTACCGAACATATTGACAAGCACCCGTACTTTACCTTTGTCCTTATCCAATTCTTCGATAACTCCCGTAAAATCGGAGAAAGGACCTTCCTTAACCGTTACGGTGTCACCTAATTCGAAATCTACTTCGATCCGCTGTTCATCAACACCCATGCGTTTCAGAACGACTTCAATTTCTTCAGGTAGTAAAGCAGTTGGTTTCGAACCAGCCCCAGAAGAACCTACAAACCCTGTTACTCCGGGTGTATTACGAACTACATACCAAGAGTCATCCGTCATAATAATCTCTACAAGCACATACCCTGGAAATACCTTCTTCTTTAAAACTTTTTTCTTACCATCTTTAATTTCTGTTTCTTCTTCTTCAGGGACAACGACGCGGAATATCTTATCTTGCATCGCCATTGTCTCGACACGTTTCTCAAGATTCGCTTTTACTTTATTCTCATATCCTGAGTATGTGTGTACAACATACCAATTTTTCTCCATATCATTAGGACTAAATCGCCCTTCCCTCCCCGTAACTTTTTTGACACCATTTTTCATTTTGCACAAAAAAACTCGAGAAGCCGTCACTGACTTCTGGAGACATTACTTTTTAAGAAAAGCGCAAGCGCCTTGTTTCACCCGAAAGCGAGTATGTGTCAAATAAGCTGTATGGAAAGAATCATTTTCAGTCCATCCAATTACTTGTCTATTGACTATCGAGGTCAGTTCACTTTCACTAAGCATCAAAACCCTTAGAAAAACCAATACTTTCTTAATCTTAAAAAAGACAAATTAAAAAACCCGTTTCCGGGCTTTTTGCTGTTGTTTATCATTCTAGCACTATTATAGCTTATTTTCGAATCTCTTATTCAATAACAAGACGAATTAGTTCAGATATGCCTAAATCTACTACAGCAAAGAACACTGCCATAACGACAACAGTTGAAAGCACAACAACCGTATATCTTGTAAGCTCTTTTCTTTTAGGCCAGCTTACTTTTCTCATCTCTCTGGCAACACCACGGAAAAATTCGGTTATGCGATTCATGAATGTAACCTCCAACCAATTAGGTAGCTTCTGTCAATCTATTTAAACAGTTACTTTGTTTCTTTATGCATGGTATGGGCATTGCAAGTACTACAGAATTTCTTAATTTCCAGACGTTCTACACTTGCTGTTTTATTGCTTTCAGAAGAGTAATTTCTTGAACCACAATCCGTACAAGCGAGGATTAACTTTTTTCTCATCATTTCCACACCTATCTATCTCTACATCGTTAAAACTTTATCATGGCTGTTACTTATTGTCAATAAACAATAAGCCTAAATACCGCATGCATACAAGGGTTTATAGGGTAATCTCTCTCACTTCCAAATACCGTTCAAGTTTTCTCTTGACTCGTTGAAGAGCATTGTCAATTGACTTTACGTGTCGGTTTAATTCCTCTGAAATTTCCTGATAAGATTGTCCATCAAGATAAAGTGCAAGAACCTTTCTTTCTAAATCACTCAATAATTCCGCCATTTTTAATTCGATGTCGTCAAATTCTTCCTGATTTATGAACAGTTCTTCGGGATTTAAAACTTTTGCTCCAGAAATAACGTCCATAAGCGTGCGATCTGATTCTTCATCATAGATAGGCTTGTCCAAAGAAACATATGAGTTTAAGGGGATGTGTTTTTGTCTTGTTGCTGTTTTAATCGCTGTAATGATTTGTCTTGTAATACAAAGCTCTGCAAATGCTTTAAATGATGACAGTTTATCTCCTTTGAAATCACGAATTGCCTTATATAAACCTATCATACCTTCTTGCACAATATCTTCTTTATCAGCACCGATTAAAAAATAGGTTCTAGCTTTAGCTCTTACAAAGTTACGGTATTTTTGGATTAGATAATCCAAAGCCTCACTGTCTCCTTTATGCACATAATCCACAAGCACGTCATCATCAAACTGGCCATAATCCTCATTCACTTTTATTCCGAAGTTGGACCCCACATTTTATCCCCCTGACCGTACACATAGTTAGCAATATTATACAGTAGGTGAAAATTACTCGTCAACAGCTCAAAACTTCCCCCGACGCCATTTTTCAAAAATTTCTGCCACTTCATCTGTTAAATCAATCTTAGAATTTTGTTTGGATTTTGTCGTTTTGTCAAGCTTTTTGTCAATTTCAATTTCTATATGTTCCATTTCTATTAATAGCTCACGTGCAGATTTCCGTAAAGCTCCTTGCCCAAAAACCACCCATTGTTCAGTAAAATCAGAGGTTGCCACATAAATCTGCGTTTTAATATTATTTAAAAGGCCAGCCATTTTTTCAATCCGTTCATCCGCGGATTCATTTTCTCTTGTAAAAATAATTTCCACCTTAAAATTTTTATATTTACGCTCAATTCCCTGAACAAAATGGGCATCAAACACGACTATGACTCTGTAACCTGAAAAAGCTTGATATTCTGCCATCTTCTCAATCAGGCGATCACGCGCTTCTGATAAATTGTGTTCCTTTAATTCTCTTAGTTCCGGCCAAGCTCCAATAATGTTATAACCGTCTACCAACAGAATATTCATTACCTATTCCCCTAAAGGATTTCTTTTTCGATAAACTTCATACATCAACAAACCTGCTGCAACAGATGCATTCAAAGAAGTTACCTTTCCAATCATTGGCATACGAATAAGGAAATCACATTTATCTTTAATAAGGCGGCCCATTCCCTTTCCTTCACTGCCAATTACGAGACCTATCGGCATCTTACCGTCCATGTTTCGGTAATCATCTTTGCCCAATGCATCGGTACCAACAATCCAGACCCCGCGTTCTTTCAATTCATCAATCGTTCTAGACATATTTGTAACTCTGGCAACAGGGATGTATTCGATGGCTCCTGTTGATGATTTTGCTACAGTTGCAGTTAAACCCACGGCTCTACGTTTCGGAATAATAATTCCATGAGCTCCTACTGCATCAGCTGTACGCATGATCGATCCAAGATTATGAGGATCTTCAATTTCATCTAATAATATAAAAAAGGGAGCTTCATCACGAGACTCTGCCACAGCAAATAGATCATCTAATTCTGCATATGTATACGCAGCTACCTGGGCAACAACCCCTTGATGAATGCCTTCTGTCATTTGATCAATCTTTTTCTTCGGGACAAAATTAACGAATATATTCCGCTCTTTTGCTAGTGCAATAATCTGCTGCATTGTACCTTTTTGCGACCCTTCAGCAATCCATATTTTATTCATATCACGCTCAGACCGCAATGCTTCAAGTACAGGGTTCTTTCCAATAATATATTCCTCACTCATAAGATCATCTCCCCTTTTCTTCTTCAATAAATTGTATCGATTGATCGATAAGAACTTCTAATCTCTCATTGTTCCCTGATAAGTATACATAGCCCATTAAAGCTTCAAACGCTGTGCCATATCGATAAGTTTGAACATCTGTATTCTTAGGTACACTACCTGATTTAGCATTCCGTCCGCGCCTTACCACAGCTCGTTCTTCCTCTGTTAATTGATTGTTTTCGATAAAGAAATGAATGATTTTACTTTGTGCTTTTGCTGATACAAAAGAAGTTGCTTCTTTATGAAGCAGATGCGGCTTCACTGCACCTTTTTTCAGAAGATGATGCCGTATATACGTTTCATATATGGCATCACCCATGTAGGCAAGAGCAAGGCTGTTCACCATTTTTTCATCGACTTTCTTCTCATATTGCATATTGCTTATCCTCTTTTCCATCTTGTACCTTGAGGTGTATCTTCGAGAATAATATTTACATTTTTTAACCGGTCACGAATGTCATCTGAAAGCTTAAAATCCCTGTCTTTACGTGCTTGAATGCGCTGCTGAATCAACGCTTCAATTTCTTCATCCAACAAGGCTTCTTCTTCTAGAGTCAAACCAAGAACGGACGTTAACGTTTTAAACTCTTTGATGAATTTCTCAATCACATTCTGATCTGTATTCTTTTCCATCAGATAGTAATTGGCTTGCTTGGAAAGTTCAAACAAGACAGAGATTGCATTAGCTGTATTAAAGTCATCGTCCATTTCACGGGTAAATTCATCATGTAAGTCCGTAATTTTCTTCAACCATAAGCCATCGTTATCCGTTAATCCCGTGCTTGAATCTAAACGATGCTTTAAGTTTTGAAAAGATGTTTTCAAACGGTCAAATGCCGCTTTTGTCTTCTCAAGTACTTCTTCGCTATAATTGATCGGGTGACGATAATGAACAGATAACATGAAAAATCTCAATACTTGTGGATCATGGTGCTGAATAATGTCATGTACAAGGACAAAATTCCCTAGAGATTTCGACATTTTTTCATTATCTATATTTATATAGCCATTATGCATCCAGTACTTCGCAAACGTTCTCCCTGTCAATGCTTCTGATTGGGCAATTTCATTTTCATGGTGTGGGAATGTTAGATCTTGCCCACCTGCATGAATATCAATTGTATCACCAAGGTATTTCTTCGCCATTGCGGAACATTCAATATGCCAACCCGGACGGCCATTTCCCCATGGAGACTCCCAAGAAATTTCTCCTTCCTTCGCTGTTTTCCACAAGGCAAAGTCTAAAGCGTCTTGTTTCCTATCCCCCACTTCAATTCTTGAGCCAATGCGCAGTTCATCAATGGACTGATGTGAAAGCTTGCCATACGAGTCGAATTTACGAGTACGGAAATAGACATCCCCTTCAGATTCATATGCATATCCTTTTTCAATCAATGCAGAAACAAAGTCAATAATCGTATCCATATTCTCCATTACAGTCGGATGTTTATCTGCCTTTTTGCAGCCTAACGCTGAGACATCTTCAAAATAGGCGTTAATAAATCGTTCTGCAATCGTCGGAACATCTTCCCCTAATTCCTTTGCAGCTTTAATTAATTTATCATCTACGTCTGTGAAATTTGAAACAAAGTTCACATCGTAACCGCTAAACTTAAGATAATTGCGAACAGTATCAAACACGATGGCAGGGCGAGCGTTGCCAATATGAATATAGTTGTATACGGTAGGTCCGCAAACGTACATCTTAACCTTACCTTCTTCTAATGGAATAAATTCTTCCTTCTGCCGGGTTACAGTATTATAAATTTTAATAGTCATATTCTTTTCTCCTTTCTTCCTTCAACACATACAATTCCGCTTTCATATCCAACAGTTCCTTTTCCAATTCTATAATGCGGTCTGCAATAGGGTCAGGAAGGTCTGTGTGGTTTAAATCTTTACTTATTCTTACCCCATCCTGAATGACGACTTTTCCTGGAATACCAACAACAGTCGAATTTGGAGGAACTTCTTTCAATACAACTGAACCTGCGCCGATTTTGGAATTTTCTCCAATTTCAATGGATCCCAAAACCTTAGCACCTGTAGCAATTAATACATTATCTTTAATCGTGGGATGCCTTTTTCCTTTTTCTTTTCCTGTTCCTCCAAGTGTAACACCTTGGAATACAGATACATTATCTCCAATTTCACAAGTTTCACCAATCACGATCCCCATTCCATGATCAATAAAAAAACGATTCCCAATTTGCGCACCTGGATGAATTTCAACACCAGTAAAAAAGCGGCTAATTTGTGAAATAGTTCTTGCAATGAAAAAGAATTTACGTTTATAAAAGGCATGGGCCAGTCGATGACTCCAAATTGCATGCAATCCAGCATATGTCAAAATAACTTCTAGATAACTACGTGCAGCAGGATCCTGGTCAAATATGACCTCTAAATCTTCCTTGAATAGTTTAAACACCGTTGTTACCTCCTATATATCCCTTCTATTCTTTTCTATTTAGCATGATGTAATGGATCAGTGTGATCTTTTCTAGCTACCTGTGAACTTGCTAAACATTCTCCACATGAACGTTGTTTCGGTTTACTCAATAAAAAAACGCCTCTGTCCAATAGACAGAGACGCTTTGTCAGCGCGGTTCCACTCTGTTTGAAATGTTCAGCGAATCGCTTCCGTTTCCAACTTATTTCCCGATAACGGAGGAAATTCCGCCTTTGCCTACTATCAGTTAGTTCAACAAAGGGCTCCAGGGTGCATTTCAGGAAATGAGGGGCTTAAACCACTTTCAGCAGGTTATGGTTCTCTCTTTCAAGCATCATTTTCTTACTTCTCCCTATCTACGCGTTTTTTAGCTAATAATTATCTAATACTATATTACATTTCCAACAAATTGTTAACTTAAAATGCTCTCTACACGCTGTTTTATTTTTTCCTTCCCTAAAAGCGCAATAGCTTTCGGTAGATCAGGCCCGTGTGTTTGCCCTGTAACTGCTGCACGAATCGGCATAAAAAGTTTTTTCCCTTTTTGTCCTGTACTTTTTTGAACGGCTTTAATGGCCTTCTTAATTTCGTCAGCGGTAAATGTTTCAAGGGTATCGAGTTCTTGAAGGAATGCTTGCATAACCTCTGGCACTTGCTCTTCTGCAAGTACCTCTTTTGCTTCTCCTTCAAAATCCAGTTCTTCCTTAAAGAATAGTTGTGATAGTTCAACGATTTCCGCACCAAAGCTCATTTGTTCTTGATACAAATCAACTAATTGATAGACCCATTTAGCTTCTTCTTCGCTTAGCTCAGCAGATACTTTCCCTGCTTTTACAAGATGAGGCAGTGATAAATCTACAGCGCGGCTAACATCAAGTTGTTTCACATATTGATTGTTCATCCATGTTAGCTTCTGCGTGTCAAATAATGCCGGTGATTTCGACAAACGGTCTGCATCAAACATTTTGATAAACTCTTCTTTTGAAAAAATTTCTTCTTCACCGCTTGGAGACCAACCCAATAATGTAATGAAATTGAATAACGCTTCTGGCAAATACCCTAATTCTTCATATTGCTCAATAAATTGAATAATTGATTCATCGCGTTTACTTAATTTCTTGCGGCTCTCATTAACGATAAGAGTCATATGCCCAAACATAGGTGGCTCCCAACCAAATGCTTCATAAATCATCAATTGTTTTGGCGTGTTCGAAATATGATCATCGCCACGAAGTACATGTGAGATTTTCATCAAGTGATCATCTACTGCCACCGCAAAATTATATGTAGGAATCCCGTCCTTTTTCACAATAACAAAGTCGCCAATCCCTTCCGCTTCAAAGGACACGTCATCTTTAACCATATCTTTAAACGTGAAGACCTTGTCGGATGGAACTGCAAAGCGAATGCTAGGCTTTCTTCCCTCTGCTTCTAACTTACTCCGGTCTTCTTCTGTCAAATGACGGCATTTCCCTGAATATTTCGGGGTTGCATTACGAGCAAGCTGTTCCTCGCGCTCTGCTTCAATTTCTTCTTCGGTACAATAACATTTATATGCCAAGCCTTTTTCGAGTAGCTCTTCATACAAATCTTTGTAGATATCATTTCGCTCAGATTGACGGTAAGGTCCAAATTCTCCACCAATATCAACGCTTTCGTCCCACTCAATCCCAAGCCATTTTAAATATTGAAGCTGACTCTCTTCTCCACCTTCAATATTCCGCTTTTGATCTGTATCTTCAATCCGGATAATAAACTTCCCGCCTTGATTTCGTGCAAACAAATAATTAAACAAAGCCGTACGTGCGTTACCTATATGTAAATGCCCTGTTGGACTAGGTGCATATCTAACTCGAATGTCACTGCTCATATCTGACTCCTCCTAATGAATACATTCCATACGTCACTTCATAATCCCAGATTGGCCTAACCATGTGGGTTGTCTCGTTTTATTTTACCATCAATAGGTCATTGAATAAAGTATCTCTTGGCGGTTACTCCGCTTTCACTAAGAGTACAGCAACTTGTGCAGCAATTCCTTCTCCACGACCAGTAAAACCAAGCTTTTCCGTTGTCGTTGCTTTCACATTGATTTGATCCACGGAAGCTTCCAGCAACTCGGCTACTCTTGCTTTTATTTTTTCATTATAGGGGGCCATTTTAGGACTTTGGGCTATGATCGTACAATCCGCATTTCCGAGTACATACCCTTCCTTTTTCACAATCGCCCATACGTGTTGAAGTAGCTTCGCTGAATCGGCATCTTTATACTCCGGATCTGTATCTGGGAAGTGCCTTCCAATATCCCCTGCCCCAATAGCACCAAGACATGCATCGGCTACTGTATGAAGTAATACATCCGCATCTGAATGGCCAAGTAAGCCTTTTTCATGAGGAATTGTAACTCCACCAATAATCAATGGCCTTCCTTCTACCAACTGATGAACATCAAATCCTTGTCCAACTCTAAACATCATTTCATCTCTCCTTCTTCACCTTTTATTTTTATGTAAAATTGCTTCCGCAAAATATAAATCTTCTTGAGTCGTAATCTTAATGTTATCATAATTGCCTTCAATAATTACAACAGGTTGCCCCATTCGTTCAAGAAGACTAGCATCATCTGTACCTAAATAATTGGCTTTCTCTGCATCTTCATGTGCCTTTTTTAAAATGGACACACGAAAAGCCTGTGGTGTTTGGACTGCCCACAAGCTAGATCGCTCCACGGTTTCTATAACCATACTATCTTTCACTTTTTTTATTGTATCCTTAACAGGGACCGCAACTATTGCCCCACCATGAGTGAACGCTGCTTCTGTTAACCGTTTAATAAGCAAATGGTCAATAAACGGCCTTGCTCCATCGTGAACTAGCACAAGGCCATCTTCCTTGATTTCTTTCAATCCGTTAAACACGCTTTGCTGACGCTCTTTACCACCAGGTACAAGCTTAATCGTCTTTTTTATCTCATACTTCTTAATTAGGCCTGTGAAAATGGCTGCTTCTTCAGGATTAATTGTTAGGATAATCCGCTTACAGGCAGGGTCACGATCAAATACTTGTAGTGTATAAACAATAATAGGGGTTTCTATCAGCTCGATAAATAACTTATTCTTTCCAGCCTTCATTCTTTTCCCTTGTCCTGCTGCTGGTATAACTACTTCATAAAACATGCCGGCCTCTCCTTGTTACACTATAAGACTCTGTTTCCTCCTATAATGCTTTTTCTAATAATTTAGGCTTTGCAAAAATCATACGACCCGCAGATGTTTGAAGGACACTCGTTACTAATACATCGATCCGCTTGCCGATATAATCTCTTCCACCTTCAACAACAATCATCGTTCCATCGTCGAGATAAGCAATGCCTTGATTCTGCTCTTTCCCATCTTTAATGACTTGTACACTCATTTCTTCCCCTGGTAGTACAACAGGCTTGACTGCATTTGCTAAATCATTAATATTCAACACAGGTACACCTTGAAATTCACACACTTTATTGAGGTTAAAATCATTTGTAACAACAACACCGTTGGAAACTTTCGCAAGCTTAACTAATTTGCTATCTACCTCTTGAATATCCTCAAAATCCCCTTCATATATTTCTACCTTAATCGATAATTCCTTTTGAATGCGATTAAGGATATCCAACCCTCGACGGCCACGATTTCTTTTTAACGCGTCTGAGGAATCAGCAATATGTTGAAGCTCTGCCAAAACGAATTGTGGGATGACAATCACGCCTTCTAAAAATCCCGTCTGGCAAATATCCGCAATTCTCCCATCAATAATGACGCTTGTATCCAGTATTTTCATTTTTCGATTTTGTTCTTCTAACTCCTGTTCACTGTCTTGAATTTTCCTTTTCCCTGCTTTGGAGAATAAATTCAAGAATTCATCCCGCTTCTTAAATCCAACCTGAAAGCCGAGATACCCAAACAATAAAGTCAAAAGAATCGGTGCTACTGTATTTAGAATAGGTACTTGGATGGCATTGAGCGCTGAACCGATAATATAGGCAGCTAAGAGCCCCACGAGCAAGCCGATACTTCCGAAAACAATATCTGTAATCGGTGCCTTGACAAGCTGTTCCTCAAGCCACTTCATAAAATTAACGACATACTCTACAGCCCCAAAAGTAATAAGATAAAAAATGATGGCTCCTAAAATAGCAGTAACATAAGGGTTATTTATTAATGCAATATCATCTGCATGTACCATCGTCAATAGCCACGGAATTAACACAATGCCAAGTGTTCCCCCGACAATTAAGAAGCATGCTTGTATAATGCGTTTTAACATCCCTTCACCTCCCTTTATTCATTATTAACAAATATTATAATTCGAAACCTTGTTATTTAATATTTTGATAAGATTTCGCTATAAAATATAGATAACTTCCATACCTCAGCCTAGCATTCGCATATTGGAGTGTCAAAAATTATTCACCCCCCATTCACATTCTTTGCTCTGCAACAAGTTGTGTTTTCAGTAGCTTAAGACCCTCTTGAATTTTATTCGCCCGTACTTCTCCAATACCTTCAACATCGTCCAGCTCTTCAACAGAAGCCTGATAGATAGTAATAAAATTACTAAATTGATTGATAAGATTCTCTACAATCAAAAATGGCAATCTCGGAATTTTATGTAGAATTCGATACCCTCTTGGACTGATCGTTTCATCCAAATGAATGTAGCCATTATATCCAAGTACTTTTAACAAATTTCCTTCTTCAAACTTCTCCTGCTGGGCCAATTCGTGCAGCTTTTCTATTATTTCCTGTGGATGGTCTCCCTTCTGATTAATATAATCTTTTACAATCAGTTTTCCTTCACTTTCCAATTCAAAAAGCAGCTCATTCATTTGAAGACGGATTAATCTACCTTCTGTACCAAGCTCATTCAAATAATTCACTAACTCAATTTTTATTCTTAAAACCATAATATAGCGATGGAAGACCTGCAATAAATCTGTATAGGTCACCATATCCTCGAATTCAAGCAAACCAAGGTCATTAATACTTTGCTGCAAAACAATTTTATATTTTTCCAGCGTTTGTATCGCAAGATTCGCTTTTGCTAAAATAACAGCAATATCTTTAAGTACATATTGGAAACTCCCTTGATAGAGGGTAATGACATTTCTCCGCTGTGAAATCGCAATAACAAGTGATTTCGTTTCCCTTGCTACACGCTCAGCTGTTCTATGACGCATACCAGTTTCCTTGGATGGTACAGATGTGTCTGGTGCCAACTGTGCATTAGCAAGGATGATTTTATCCGCTTTTTCATTTAAAAGAATCGCACCGTCCATCTTTGCCAATTCATATAATGTGCTTGGTGTACAAGGTGAATTAATTTGAAATCCACCGTCAACTATGGATCTGACCTTCTCATTATCACCAACAACGATGAGTCCTCCTGTATTAGCACGTAAGACATTATCAATCCCTTCTCTTAATGGTGTACCTGGGGCAATCATGTGAAGGATTTCTAATTTTATCTTTTCAAACGCTTTTTTGTCTGTCATTTTTAGCCTCCTAGAGCATACTTAAGAGCTTCCGCAACGGTTGACACTCCGATAATTTCAATTCCTTTAGGTGCACTCCAACCACTGATATTATTAGCTGGAACAATCACCCGTTCAAAGCCAAGTTTAACCGCCTCCTGAACCCTTTGTTCAATTCTTGATACTCTTCTAACTTCACCTGTTAGTCCTACCTCTCCAATAATACAATCCGTAGGTTTCGTTGATTTGTCACGAAAGCTCGAAGCAATACTTACAGAAATAGCAAGGTCGATTGCAGGTTCATCCAGTTTTACTCCGCCCGCTACTTTTAGATAAGCATCTTGATTTTGTAAGAGTAAACCGACTCTTTTTTCTAAAACAGCCATCAAAAGCGATACTCGATTATGGTCAATTCCAGTTGCCATCCTTCGTGGGTTTCCAAAGCTTGTCGGAGATACGAGTGCTTGGATTTCCACAAGCACAGGTCGTGTTCCTTCCATAGAGGCAACGACTGTTGAACCAGCGGCACCTTGGGACCGTTCTTCGAGGAAAATTTCAGATGGATTTGCGACCTCTTCCAGGCCACTCTCTTTCATTTCAAAAATACCCATTTCATTTGTCGAACCAAAGCGATTCTTGACAGCTCGGATAATTCGATATGTATGATGTCTCTCTCCTTCGAAGTATAATACCGTATCTACCATATGCTCCAATAATCTTGGACCTGCAATTGCCCCTTCCTTCGTTACATGCCCAACAATAAAAATGGCAATTCCATTCGATTTTGCGATGCGCATTAAAGTAGCTGTACATTCCCTTACCTGTGATACACTTCCAGGGGCTGAGGTGACTTCCGACTGGTAGACCGTCTGAATGGAATCAATAATAACAAGGTCTGGATTCACTTCAGCAATCGCCTGCTGGATATAATCCATATCTGTTTCTGAATACACATATAAATGGTCAGATGTAACACCAAGTCGATCGGCACGTAACTTTGTTTGTTTAACAGACTCTTCTCCGGAAATATAGAGGACCTTCTTCTGCTTCTGTGCGAGTTGAGATGATACTTGTAGCAAAAGTGTTGACTTACCAATACCCGGATCACCACCGATTAAAACGAGTGACCCTTGAACAATCCCTCCACCTAATGCCCGGTTTAGCTCAGCTAAATCCGTAGCAATTCTTGGCTCTTGCAACGTTTCAATTGTTGTAATGGGTATTGCCTTTTGACGCTCTGCATTTCCCGTGATACCCTCTGAATGCGTAAAGGCTCCTCCACGTCTCTGTGGCTTCACAATTTCAACTTCCTCAACCATCTTGTTCCATTCGCCACAGCCTGGGCATTTCCCCATCCATTTTGCTGACTCATATCCACATGATTGACACATAAATTTTGTCTTTTTCTTTGTTGCCATAATAGCTTCCTCTCTTTTAGTAAAATAAATAAGCCTCTTATTCCCAAATATATTTATGTAAAAAAATCCCTACACTAAAGATATTATGTATGAAGTCGTAATAATCCTGCTTATCTCATAATCATTCCAACTATTTTCTAAAAAAATATAGATTTACTTAATAAAAGAGAGGTACATCACATTATAGTATGTACCTCTTCTTGTCATTGCCTTATATATTACTATTTACTGGCTCTTCATATTTTAGTAAAAATTCGCCGTCTTTTACATCTATAGTAACCGGATGATTTTTTTGAACATTTCCTTTCAATAGCTCTTCAGATAAGTAATCTTCCACGTGTTTCTGAAGTGCCCTACGAATTGGGCGAGCCCCATATTCGGGATCATACCCTACTTCAGCGATCTTTTCTTTCGCAGCATCCGTCAATTCAATGAGAATTTCCTGCTCGATTAGGCGATTTGTAAGTTGAGCTGACATTAGTGTAACAATTTCTTTCAGATGCTTTCTCTCAAGTGCATGGAATACAATTGTTTCATCGATACGGTTAAGGAACTCTGGACGGAATGCTCGCTTCAGCTCTTCCATTACCTTTCCTTTCATATCCTTATAATCCTGACCTTGATCTTGAATGTTAAATCCTACATATTTATTCAATTTTAGAGCAGATGCCCCCACATTAGAAGTCATAATTAGAATCGTATTTCTAAAATCTACTGTACGACCCTTAGAGTCCGTTAATCTCCCATCCTCTAATACCTGAAGAAGGATGTTGAATACATCTGGATGAGCCTTTTCAATCTCATCTAATAGAACGACAGAGTACGGCTTTCTACGTACTTTTTCCGTTAATTGCCCACCTTCTTCATATCCTACATATCCCGGAGGTGAACCAACAAGGCGTGAAGTCGAATGTTTCTCCATGTATTCCGACATGTCAATACGAATCATTGCCTCTTCATCACCAAAGATGGATTCAGCCAATGCTCTTGCTAATTCTGTTTTCCCAACTCCTGTCGGTCCAAGGAAAATAAATGAACCTATTGGACGTTTCGGATCTTTCAAGCCTGCTCGAGCACGGCGAACGGCTTTTGCAACAGCAATGACCGCTTCCTCTTGACCAATTACACGATCGTGAAGTATAGATTCCATATTCAATAATTTATCTGATTCTGTTTGTGCGAGTCTTGTAACAGGGACACCCGTCCAACTTGATACGACGTGAGCGATATCATCCACTGTTACTTCACTATTTTCTTGACCCTGCTTTTCTTTCCATGTCTTCTTCGTTTCTTCCAGCTGCTCTCTTAATCGCTGTTCAGTATCACGTAAAGAAGCTGCCTTTTCAAACTCTTGGCTTTGTACAGAAGAGTCTTTTTCTTTTCGTACTTCATCAAGTTTCACTTCTAATTCTTTTAAATTTGGTGGAGTCGTATAAGAACGCAATCGAACCTTCGAACCAGCTTCATCAATTAAATCAATCGCTTTATCTGGAAGAAAACGGTCAGAAATATAACGATCAGAAAGCTTAACCGCTGCATCAATCGATTCATCTGTAATTGAAACACGGTGATGCGCTTCATAACGATCACGTAGCCCTTTAAGAATTAGAATCGATTCCTCTATTGTAGGCTCATTAACTGTAATTGGCTGGAATCTGCGTTCTAGGGCTGCATCTTTTTCAATATATTTTCGATATTCATCGAGAGTCGTTGCTCCAATACATTGCAACTCACCACGAGCTAATGAAGGTTTTAAAATATTGGATGCATCAATCGCTCCCTCTGCTCCACCAGCACCAATTAATGTGTGTAACTCATCAATAAATAAAATGATATTTCCAGCTTGGCGAATTTCATCCATCACTTTCTTCAGACGATCTTCAAACTCACCACGGTATTTCGTGCCAGCTACTACAGTCCCCATATCAAGTGTCATAACGCGCTTGTCACGAAGAATTTCTGGAACCTCATTATTAATAATTTGTTGCGCAAGTCCTTCTGCAATTGCTGTTTTACCTACTCCCGGTTCTCCGATTAGGACTGGGTTATTTTTTGTACGACGACTTAGCACTTCGATCACACGTTGAATTTCTTTACTACGGCCAATGACCGGGTCCAGACTTCCTTCACGTGCAATTGCCGTTAAATCACGGGCTAAACCATCTAGGGTTGGCGTACTGGCATTTACTGATGCAGTACCCTGATGACCACCAGTCTCATTGCTCCCTAGCAGTTGTAGTACTTGCTGACGTGCTTTGTTCAAACTTACTCCAAGATTATTAAGAACACGGGCAGCGACGCCTTCTCCTTCACGGATTAACCCTAGTAGAACATGCTCAGTACCAACATAAGAATGCCCAAGTTTTCGTGCTTCATCCATAGAAAGCTCAATGACCTTTTTGGCTCTTGGGGTATAATGAATCGTTTGAGCCTTCTCTTGACCACGGCCAATTAAGTTTTCTACTTCCTTTTGAATTTTATCTGAGCCAAGCCCCAGTGCGTATAGTGCCTTTGCAGCAATACCTTCTCCCTCACGAACGAGACCTAATAGAATATGTTCGGTTCCAATATTATTATGTCCCAAACGAATAGCTTCTTCTTGGGCTAATGCTAATACTTTTTGAGCTCTCTCAGTAAATCGTCCAAACATCATAGGATAATTCCTCCTTAAGAATTTTCAATTTGGGCTGAATCTAACCGTTCACGTATTAACGAAGCGCGGCGAACATCTCTTTCATATGGTTGTAACGGTCCACCTGCGTACTTTTGTAAAAATCCTGGCTGCGTTAAAATCATTAATTCATTCATTACACTTTTTTCTATATTTTTTATATACCCTAAATCGATACCTAAACTAACATCTGATATACATGTAGCAGCTTCTATTGATTCAATAATCCTCGCATTCAATAAAACTCCAAGAGAACGATATACTCTATCTTCTAATTGTATGTGAGAGGTTTTAACTAATGCTTCTCTGGCGGACCTTTCTTGTGCAATGATTTGTTGAACAACACTAGTCAAGTCTTCCACAATATCTTTCTCTGATTTTCCAAGTGTAATCTGGTTTGATATCTGAAAAATATTACCTACTGCACTACTGCCCTCCCCATACATTCCTCTGACAACAAGACCTAATTGGTTAATTGCTGGGATAATTTTGTTAATTTGACGAGTCAGGACTAGGCCCGGTAGATGCATCATAACTGACGCTCTTAAGCCTGTTCCTACATTTGTTGGACAGCTTGTTAAATAGCCCCTCTCTTCATCGTACGCATAATCAATCTGCTGCTCCACCCAATCATCATATTTATTAGCTACTTCCAAGGCTTCTGTTAACTGCAAACCAGATACCATGCATTGAATCCGGATATGCTCCTCTTCATTCACCATAATGCTAATTTCCTCATTTTCAGATAGCAGACAAGCAGCGCACAAGGAATCTTCGGCTAAATTGGGACTGATCAAGTGTTTTTCAACCAATACCTGCCTTTCGAGAGGTTCAAGCTTCTCTAATTCGAAAAGCTCCAAATTTCCCACTACAGTGGCATTTGACTTTTCTAGCTTTTCCTTTACTAACTCCATAATTTCGTTGGCTTCTTCTTTATTGTATATAGTTGGGAATTTATAATCCCTGAAGTTTCTCGCCAATCTAATTCTGGAACTTCGAACAATATCCGCATCAGGACCAGCTTCATTCCACCAAGAGCTTTTTGCATTTTGCGCAAAGTGATCTAAAGTCATAGCTGGTTTCCCCTTTCCTCTACAGCTGCTTCGTCACCTTTTTCAAGTAAACGTATTTGATCTCGCACCAAAGCCGCCTGTTCAAATTCTTCTTGATCAATGAGGGCTTTCAGTTCACTTTTTAAATCCTTTATTTGTTTTCTAAGATGAATGCTCTCGCCTAATCTTTCTGGTATTTTCCCAACATGTGCAGTATTGCCGCCATGCACTCTTTTTAAAATAGGATCCAAACTATCTTTAAACTCCTCATAACATGTTGCACATCCAAATTTCCCAACATGGACAAATTCTTTAAACGTTAAATGACAGTTCTTACACTTTAACTCTTCAACATGTGGAAACGTACTCGTTTTCTTTTGCTGAAGAAATGGTTCTATATTAAGTAAACCGGACAATAAGTTGTTTATTGAAAATCCGTTTGCACCACTTTGCATAAATAAATCACCTTTTTCTTGTGCACACTTATCGCAAATATGGATTTCTTTCTTTTCACCATTAATAATTTTTGTGAAGTGCAAAGCTGCTGGTCTTTGATTACATTCTTGACAAACCATTTTATCACCTCTGCCGGGTCTTTATTTATATTTTAAAGTGGTTAGCATTGCATTTAAAATGCTTGCCCTTAATTCATCACGTACAGGTAAATCGATATAAATCACAGAACGATCAATCACACTAAGCATGATTTTCGCCTCTCTATTAGAAATAATATCCTCATTCACAAGCCGTATAATAATATCTTCAGCTGCTGTTTGAGAAACTCTAGAACCAATTAATGCCAGTAGTTGATCTATTAAATCCGCGTGGTCGTGTGTTTGAACCTTCATAATTCTAATGTAACCCCCACCACCGCGCTTACTTTCCACTAAGTAGCCTCGTTCAATGGTAAATCTCGTATTAATTACGTAATTTATTTGAGATGGTACACATTGAAACTTATCAGCAACTTCGCTTCTTTTAATTTCTAAAATGTCTTTCTGACTCATCTCGAGAACTTGTTTTAAATAACCTTCGATAATATCAGATATATTTTTCACTCGCCCTCCCCCATCCTGACTTTGACTATATTTGACTATCATTATACAACGAAAAACCAATTTTGCAACCTAGATGCATTTATTTTTTTGATTATATAATCCATTATTTCCATTTGTTATGTATTTTAACTTGAAAATTAATTTTTTTAATACTCAGTGATTTCTTTAACCATAATGAAAGGTTGTGCAGGATTTTTAATTTTTGTTCGGAAGGAAAACTCTAAACAAATTTATAAAATTCAAACTTAAATTAAGGAGTTAGCCTTCAATACCAAGCAAAGCTTTAGTCAATAAAAGTGGTGTGTAAAAGCACCATTACTATAGTTAGTTTCAGGAATGATGCTATTTATTGAGTATATATGTGAGAAATCAAAAAACTCAACTATAAATAGCTGGTTTTTTTGATTTCGTAGCAGTACCTTAAACGGCTCATTTAAATTAAAAAGAGGCCAGCTATAAATAGCTGACCTCTCCTCTCAATTTGCTTGGCAACGTCCTACTCTCACAGGGGGAGACCCCCAACTACCATCGGCGCTAAAGAGCTTAACTTCCGTGTTCGGAATGGGAACGGGTGTG
>NZ_JBIWFD010000009.1:0-88786 GCF_044762875.1 Peribacillus sp. NPDC096379 | reverse complement strand
AGCAAAGAGGTCACACCCGTTCCCATTCCGAACACGGAAGTTAAGCTCTTTAGCGCCGATGGTAGTTGGGGGTCTCCCCCTGTGAGAGTAGGACGCCGCCAAGCTTAAATTTAATAATAATTAATGTATAATTTCTTAAATAAAGGATATACTATTATTATTAAGTAATAACTTATATCGTCGCGGGGTGGAGCAGTTCGGTAGCTCGTCGGGCTCATAACCCGAAGGTCGCAGGTTCAAATCCTGTCCCCGCAATCATAAAAAAAGCGAAACTTAGGTTTCGTTTTTTTTATTGTCTAAATGGATGGGAATTGTGGATAATCTTACTCAATTCGTCTGTCTGTATTCAACTTTAGTCGCTAATTCGCAAGAATTATTAACATGTGTATAACTAATTAGGATTTTTTTACACTATTAAAAAGAAAAGAATTAAGATAGCTCAGATAGACTAGGCGCATTATGTATTAGTTTCATTAAGTACATATTTTGGTGAAACTTACCTACGTTAACTCTTATCAGTTAACAATAAGAGACACATATTGTGGATACTTAGCTTGAATAAACTTATGTTTTTAATTATCCACAGAGTAAAAAGTGAAAATTAAGAACTACTCATTTCGCTTTGTGGATAACTGAAAAATGCTTGAGTGAAATATTAGTTTTCACAATACATTAAAATGTGCCAAAAGCAGTTTAGTTCATTGAGATCCAAAAATTTCTAAAGTAAGATAAGAGGAATTAATTTCTCATTTTTGAGGAAGTGGTGATTTTTGTAAAAAGCTCATCGTGCATTCTTGTGCTTTTCTTGTTTGTGTCTTGTTTTGAAAAAAGGTAAACTACTTATAGGATAATGAACCAGCTTGCGTTTAGCTGTTTGGTTTTTTTGAGGTGATAATATAGATGGAACAGAAATTTGAGTGGGTTTCTAGGAGTGAATTAGAGACGGTAGACTTTGCTAGTAGTTTGGCGGAGAAACTTAATGCTGGAGATGTATTGGCTTTGGAGGGTGACCTTGGTGCGGGTAAAACAGCTTTCACCAAAGGGCTTGCAAAAGGCTTAGGTGTTAAGCGGAATGTGAATAGCCCTACATTTACGATTATAAAAGAATATATGGGCCGTTTACCGTTGTATCATATGGATGTATATCGAGTGAGTGAAGAAGAAGAAGAGGACCTTGGTTTTGATGAGTATTTCGAAGGCGAGGGAGTGACTGTTGTTGAATGGGCCCATTTAATTCAAGAGCAGCTTCCGGAAGAAATATTAACGATTCAGATTTTTAGACTGGGTGATTCAAAAAGGCGAATTGTATTGCAGCCTTCTGGAACTCGGTATGTTGAGTTGTGTAAGGAGATTATTTCATGAAGGTATTAGCGATTGATACATCGAATTTTACATTAGGAATAGCTTTGACCGATGGAGACCAAGTGGTTGGGGAATACGTTACAAATTTAAAGAAAAATCATTCTTTGCGTGTAATGCCAGCCATTGAGTCACTTTTAAGGGATTGTGATACAAAACCGGCTGAATTGGAGAAAATTGTCGTAGCAAAGGGACCTGGCTCATATACTGGAGTTAGGATAGGCGTTACTATTGCTAAAACACTTGCTTGGACATTAAGTATTCCCTTGGTTGGAATCTCGAGTCTAGAAGTTCTAGCAGCAAATGGCCGTTATTTCAATGGGATGATATCTCCTTTATTCGATGCGCGCCGTGGACAAATTTATACAGGCTTGTATCAATTTACTGAGAGTGGTCTGGAGAGCCGTAGTGAGGACAAAAATATGTTGGCAGTTGAATGGGCACAAAAGCTTAAAGAGTTGAATATGCCCGTACTATTTGTCGGTCAAGATATTGCAATTCATGTTGATACACTTAAAGATGTATTAGGTGAACGAGCTTATTTTATTCCAGCACAAGCCTATAACCCAAGACCTGCTGAGTTAGCGTTTTTAGGAAGAGATAAGAAACAAGAGGACGTTCACATGTTTGTCCCCAATTATGTGAGGATGGCAGAGGCAGAAGTTAAATGGTTAGAGCAACAGAAAAAATAGATAAAAATTCTAAATGGAAGAGACCGGTTGCGATGAGTAAAACGATGACGTTTCGATTAATGAGAACAGAAGATATCGATCAAGTTTTGGTTGTAGAGAGACAGTCCTTTACGTTACCTTGGAGCAGGGAAGCTTTCTATAATGAATTGAATCATAATCAATATGCGAAGTATCTGGTTATTGAGGATGAAGGTACGATTGCTGGATATTGCGGTGCGTGGATAGTCATCGATGAAGCTCATATTACCAACATAGCAATTTTGCCTGATTATCGTGGGCTCAAGCTTGGTGAAGAACTGCTTCGAAAGATGATTGAAGTTGCTTTGAGTATGGGAGTCATTCGGATGACGCTTGAAGTACGTGTTAGCAATATGGTTGCCCAGTCTCTTTATAAGAAGCTCGGCTTTCAAACTGGAGGCATTCGTAAAAACTATTATACCGACAACCAGGAAGATGCATATGTAATGTGGGTGAATTTAACGTGAAAAAAGATCAACTTATCTTAGGGATAGAAACGAGCTGTGATGAAACAGCAGCAGCCGTTATTAAAAATGGGACCGATATTCTTAGTAATATCGTTGCCTCACAAATTGAAAGCCATAAGCGATTTGGCGGGGTTGTCCCTGAAATTGCATCAAGACATCATGTAGAGCAGATTACTCTTGTATTGGAAGAAGCGTTACGGAAAGCAGATGTTACCTATGATGATCTTGATGCTATTGCCGTTACGGAAGGTCCAGGTCTTGTTGGTGCATTATTGATAGGAGTAAACGCAGCGAAGGCTGTAGCATTTGCACATAACATCCCATTAGTAGGTGTACATCACATTGCGGGACATATTTATGCAAATCGGCTGATTAAAGAAATTAAGTACCCAGCGCTCTCTCTAGTAGTCTCAGGAGGGCATACAGAGCTTGTAATGATTAAAAGCCCCGGCCAGTTTAAGGTGATCGGTGAGACGAGGGATGACGCAGCTGGAGAAGCGTATGATAAAGTGGCGAGAACCTTACATCTACCTTATCCGGGCGGCCCTCATATAGATCGATTGGCTCAGGAAGGGGATCCTACCTCTGTTCCGCTTCCAAGGGCGTGGCTTGAAGATTCTTATGATTTTAGTTTTAGCGGTTTGAAATCGGCTGTAATTAATACACTTCATAATGCAGAACAGCGTGGTGAAACGATTGAGGCAGCAGATTTAGCGGCAAGCTTTCAGCAAAGTGTGATTGATGTTTTAGTTAAGAAAACGGTCAAGGCGACTCAGGAGTATGGTGTTCATCAAGTCCTTTTGGCTGGCGGGGTAGCTGCAAATAAAGGCCTTCGTAAGGCGCTTACTGAAGCATTTGAAACAATCACGGATACTGAACTGATTATCCCACCACTTGCTCTCTGTACAGATAACGCAGCAATGATTGGAGCGGCAGGGAGTGTATTATTTGAAAACGGGAAAAGATCTGGCATGGCGATGAATGGAAACCCAGGTTTAGATATTGAAACAATTTAATTGGAAATGGTGAGTTACCGATAAAAGGCAGCTCACCTTTTTCTATGAATAAGCTGTGGATAATTAGAAGTAACAGGTAAATTATCCACAAGAAAGCGCATTATTTATTAAAAAGATAGAAAATTCCATTAACTGTGGATAACTTATCTGTTTTTATGTGCATAACCATATGGTTTTGTGGATAAATATGATCTGTTCTGTGGATATTGTGGAAAAGGTTAATGAGACTAGGAATAATAACGTTGATAATGTGGATAAGGTTGTGGATGAATGGGAAAAACGGCAATGAGAGGGATGGAAAAAGAAACGATTGTGGAGCTTTCAATGAAAAAAATAAATATAGCCGTTTTGGTTGTAAGTATCTTGTTCCACCGTAAAGGGGGTCAGAACCCACATTTAATATATCGTTTACTTGACGTGTAAGTGACACAATAAACGGTCTATAGAATGTGAGGTCTGACCCTTTTGGGATTCTCTAAACAGGATGATCAAATGCCATCTTTGTTCTTATTCCGCAAGTTCTGCCCATTCTTCAAGAAGCACATCAAGTTGTGTCTGAACGCGGTCAAGGTCAGCTTGGATCGTAAGTACTTTTTCGTGATTTTGAAATACATCAGGATCACAGAGAAGCTTGTTATATTGTTCAATTTCGCTTTCAAGCTTTTCCATTGTTGCTTCGATTTCTTCAATACGACGTTGACGCTGACGTTCTGCCTTTTTTGCTTCTTTATCTACCTTAAAGGAAGATTTGTCTGCCGTTTGTTCAGGGCCTGTCCCATTTTGATGGCGTTCATATTCTTTAATCTCTAGTTGTTCTTGCTTTTTTTCAACATAATAATCATAATCACCGAGAAATTCCTCGCTTCTGACTTTGGAAAGCTCAATGACTTTGGTGGCAATTCGATTAATAAAGTAACGATCATGTGAAACGAACAGGATTGTACCTGGATAATCAATCAGGGCATTTTCAAGTACGAGTTTGCTATCGAGGTCAAGATGGTTGGTTGGTTCATCTAAAATAAGGAGATTCCCTTTCTCCATCATCATTTTCGCCAAAGCCAATCTTGCTTTCTCGCCCCCACTAAGGGTTGAGACTGTTTTCAATACTTCATCACCCGTAAAGAGGAAATTACCAAGTATCGTCCGAATTTCTTTCTCAGGCACAGACGGATGCTCGTCCCACAGTTCATTAAGCACACGTTTATTAGAAACAAGATTCGCTTGCTCCTGATCATAATAGCTGACTTGAACATTTGTGCCAAAGCGAATGTCACCTTGTATAGCTGCTACTTTTCCGATAATCGTTTTTAATAAAGTTGATTTTCCAACCCCGTTTGGACCAACAAGAGCAAGGCTATCTCCCTTTGAAATCTTCATAGTAATGTTTTGGGAAACAGCAGTATCCTCATAGCCGATTGCTAAATCCTGAATGGAAAGGACGTCATTACCGCTCTGCCTATCTATTTGAAAAGAGAAAGATGCGGATTTCTCGTCACCTTGAGGACGGTCCATGACATCCATTTTATCTAATTGCTTCCGCCTACTTTGAGCCCTTTTGGTTGTAGAAGCTCTTGTAAGGTTCCGTTGGACGAAATCACGAAGCTTTTCGATTTCTTCCTGTTGTTTTTCAAAGAGCTTCATGTCACGCTCGAAGCTCTCTGCCTTTTTCACGAGATAATTGCTATAATTACCATGGTACTTCTTGATAGCATTGCGTGAGATTTCATATACTTGATTCACAACTTTATCTAAAAAGTATCGGTCATGGGATACAATTAATACAGCACCATGATAATTTTGGAGATATTGTTCAAGCCATGATAATGTTTCAATATCCAAATGGTTTGTCGGTTCATCCAAAATCAAAATATCAGGCTTGGTCAACAGCAATTTCCCAAGTGCCAGTCTTGTTTTTTGGCCACCGCTCAAGCTGTGAATCAATGTAGAACGATCAAAGTCTGCAAACTGAAGACCATGCAAAACGGAACGAATATCGGCTTCGTATTGATAGCCACCTTGCTCCTTGAATTGTACTTGCAAAGTATCATATTCAGAAAGAACCTTTTGATATAAGAGTTCATTTTCAAACGTTTCGGGTTGTGACATCGTTTGTTCAAGTCTTCGTAGTTCCTTTTCTTTGGAAATAAGCCCCTCATATACAGTTAGCATTTCATCCCAGATGGAAAGCTCCGATTCAAGCCCGGTATCTTGTGCCAAATACCCAATGGACACACCCTTTGGTTTGATCAATTCACCGCCATCATGGGAAAGATGTCCAGCTATGATTTTCAATAACGTGGACTTGCCAGCACCATTTCTACCGACTAAGGCAATTCTGTCTCTATTTTGAACTTCGAGCTTCATATTTGATAAAATAAGTTCAGCTCCGTAATACTTCGATAATTGATTGATTTGTAATAAAATCATGATTTCACCTCGATTGCGTTATCCATAGTGTAACGTATTATGGCATTTATCGGCAATAGAAGCACTCGTATAAAACCGCTCGGGTAAGGAAATTAAACAAAATTGTTACAAATAATGCATTATAGTGTATGATTTAAAAAGAGCACTCCACTTAGGTAATGTCCGACAAGATATGATAACTACCTGAATGAACAAGAAGGTACAACATTGAAATGGCAACGCTACCAGAAATATCTTTCACTGTTAGTACCAAAAGATATGAAGAGCGCATACTTAAAAGCGTGAAATATCGACCGTTTTGACTACTAAATGAAGAAATAGCAAATGGGAAAGCGGGGAAAGTAATGATCCAAGAACCAATGAAGATTCCGCAAGCAACTGCCAAACGGCTGCCCTTATATTATCGTTTTTTAAAAAATCTACATTCTGCTGGTAAACAAAGAGTATCTTCTGCAGAGTTAAGTGATGCGGTTAAAGTTGACTCCGCTACGATTCGCAGGGACTTTTCTTATTTTGGAGCCTTAGGTAAAAAAGGCTACGGATATAATGTGAATTACCTATTATCATTTTTTCAAAAAACTTTAGACCAAGATGACCTAACACAAGTTGCATTAATTGGAGTTGGTAATTTAGGAACAGCTTTTCTAAACTATAATTTTTTGAAAAATAATAATACAAAAATTGCGATGGCATTTGATGTAGATCCAGAGAAGGTAGGAAAACGGGTAGAAGATGTGTATGTCCATCATATGGATGAGCTCACAGAACGATTGAAAGAAGAAAATATTGCGGTTGCGATATTGACTGTACCAGTATCAGTTGCTCAGCCGATTACTGATCAATTGATTCAAGCAGATATTCGCGGTATATTGAATTTCACACCTGCGAGATTAAATGTACCGAGTACGGTTCGGATTCATCATATTGACCTTGCTGTGGAATTACAGTCTCTTATTTATTTTCTGAAGAATTATACAGATTCAGAAGAAGAAAATAGTATAGAAGAATAATCAACACGCTGTCCGATTCTTGCATCAGGCAGCGTGTTATTTTAATTTTATTACTTTTTCTTATTTTTATGTACCGCTTTGATCTTATAATGCAGAATAAGCATTCTTACGCCTGAACCCAGGTCAAGAGTGGCTAAACCAACAAGAAAATAAGAAAAGAAGCCCCAACCGTTAGATGATACTGATTGAATAGCAAATACGGTGAATAGAACCCCTAACGCGATATAGATAATGCCAATAGATAAAGGTGACCGACGTTTCATAAAACCCCTCCGATAAATGACTGCGCTTTTTCCAAAGAATCCAAGTATTTGTCATAATTCAACTGCACGATGACGACGAGTGTATTCATCGCTACATGTGCGAATATTGGGACGAGAATTCGCTTGGTCTTTATATATAGATAGGCAAAGGTAAAACCCATTGCGGAGTATAAGAGAATATGCTCGGGCTCAAAATGAGCAAAACCGAATATGACCGAACTAATGAGTGCTGATAGGAAGAAGTTTAATCGCTTATAAAGAGAACCGAAGATGATTTTTCGGAAAATGATTTCTTCCAGGATGGGTCCAACGATAGAGGACACAAGCATAACGATTGGAAATTGTGTGATTAGGCTTAAGATCTGCTCCGTGTTTTCTGAGTTCTGTTTAATGCCCATCTGTTGCTCAAGCAGTCCTGCTACTGTCTGCGCAAACATGGCAAGGAAGACCCCGCCAAATCCCCAAAGAATCGAAACGGGAATCGTAGTCTGATTTCGAATATCCTTTTGCCGCATCTCGTGCCGCATGAAAAACAGGACAAATATCAGAGCGATAATGAAGCTGAAAACAATCCAATAGGCACCAATGAACGTTTTGAGTTCGTTTGTTAGCTCCATACCAGCAGAAACAGCGATCATGGCAATGATATCGATAGCTAATCCACCTGACAGCTGCATAATGACATATGTAATGATGACAAACCAAAATTCTTTTTTCAAAAAGATATCTCCTTTAATCTAGGGTATACAATCATTTTATGAAAATAAAAAAGGATAAGACCACACATCCCAATTAGGAAGCGTATGCTGAATACTTTTACTTATCTTATAAAGAAAAGGGTATCAAAAAAAAGCAGATAACTCCAATTAAACGTACGAATCCATCATTTGTTTTTAAAAATAAGAAATGACTATGAAGTAGTATTCCCGTCTACCAAATAAAATGAATAGAAAAATTTACAATAGAATTACTTGCAAAAGAACCAGGTTTTATTTAATATAATAATTGTGTTAGCACTCGATGGTAGTGAGTGCTAATAATAAGAGGATCTATACATCAACACAATTTGAGGAGGGTGTTTCACTTGTTAAAACCATTAGGTGATCGCGTTATTATTGAACTAGTTCAATCTGAGGAAAAAACTGCAAGCGGTATCGTACTTCCTGATACTGCAAAAGAAAAGCCGCAAGAAGGTAAAATAGTGGCTGCCGGCAATGGCCGTATTCTTGAAAATGGTGAACGTGTAGCTTTAGAGGTTGCCCAAGGCGATCGTATTATCTTCTCAAAATATGCTGGTACTGAAGTGAAATATGATGGTACAGAATACTTAATTTTACGCGAAAGCGATATTTTAGCTGTTATCGGCTAAGCACATACAAAACATAACCGAACGAACCATTTTTATAAAAATTAGGGAGGGTTTTATACATGGCTAAAGATATTAAATTCAGTGAAGACGCTCGCCGTGCAATGCTACGCGGAGTAGATGCTCTTGCAAATGCAGTTAAAGTAACATTAGGACCAAAAGGACGTAACGTGGTTCTTGAGAAAAAATTTGGTTCACCACTTATCACAAATGACGGTGTAACAATCGCGAAAGAAATCGAACTTGAAGATGCATTTGAAAACATGGGTGCAAAATTAGTTGCTGAAGTAGCGAGCAAAACAAATGATGTTGCTGGTGATGGTACAACTACAGCTACAGTTCTTGCTCAAGCGATGATCCGCGAAGGACTTAAAAACGTTACAGCTGGTGCTAACCCAATGGGTATCCGTAAAGGAATGGAGAAAGCAGTAAACGTAGCAATCGAAGAGTTGAAAGCTATCTCTAAACCAATCGAAAATAAAGAAAGCATTGCACAAGTAGCTGCGATTTCTTCTGCTGACGAAGAAGTTGGTCAATTAATCGCTGAAGCTATGGAGCGTGTTGGAAACGACGGCGTAATCACAATCGAAGAATCAAAAGGCTTCACAACGGAGCTTGATGTTGTTGAAGGTATGCAATTCGACCGTGGCTATGCATCACCATACATGGTTACTGATTCAGATAAAATGGAAGCTGTCCTTGAAAATCCATATATCCTAATCACTGACAAAAAAATTACAAATATCCAAGAAATCCTTCCTGTGCTTGAACAAGTTGTTCAACAAGGTAAACCACTATTGATGATTGCTGAAGATGTTGAAGGCGAAGCACTTGCAACACTTGTTGTGAACAAACTTCGTGGAACATTCAACGCAGTAGCGGTTAAAGCACCTGGATTCGGAGATCGTCGTAAAGCGATGCTTGAAGATATCGCTGCACTTACTGGCGGAGAAGTGATCACAGAAGAAGTTGGTCTTGATCTTAAATCGGCTACAATCGAATCATTAGGACGCGCTTCTAAAGTGGTTGTTTCTAAAGAAAACACAACGATCGTTGAAGGTGCTGGAGACTCTGCTCAAATCCAAGCTCGTGTAAATCAAATCCGTGTTCAATTAGAAGAAACGACTTCTGAATTTGACCGTGAAAAATTACAAGAGCGCCTAGCTAAATTAGCTGGTGGAGTAGCAGTTATTAAAGTTGGTGCTGCAACTGAAACAGAATTAAAAGAACGCAAACTTCGTATCGAAGACGCATTAAACTCTACTCGTGCAGCGGTTGAAGAAGGAATCGTAGCTGGTGGTGGTACTGCTCTTCTAAACGTATACAGCAAAATTGCTGAAATTCAAGCTGAAGGTGACGTAGCAACTGGTATCAACATCGTTCTTCGTGCAATCGAAGAGCCTGTACGCCAAATTGCTCACAACGCTGGACTTGAAGGATCAGTTATCGTAGAACGCCTAAAAGGTGAAGCGGTAGGAACAGGCTTCAATGCTGCGAACGGCGAATGGGTAAACATGATCGAAGCTGGTATCGTTGACCCTACAAAAGTAACTCGTTATGCACTACAAAACGCTGGATCAGTAGCTGCAATGTTCTTAACAACAGAAGCAGTAGTAGCTGACAAACCAGAACCTGCTGGTGCTGGCGGCATGGGTATGCCTGATATGGGCGGCATGGGTGGAATGGGCGGCATGATGTAATAAGGTTTTAAATCCCTTGGAATATAGGGGTTTAACGAGTATTTAGAAATAAATGCTCACCTATTTGCTCACCTAACATGTAAATATCTTTTAAAGTTGAAGGCCTTCCATCAGTTTACTGAACTGATGGGAGGCCTTTTCTTTCATGTTGTTTAGTAATTTCGTTTAAAAGGGATCTTCTTTTAGACCTAGACTCTAGAATAAAAAAAGATAAGATTTTTAAAATTATTGCCCAAGTTAAACCAATTATCAACTTTTTTATAGTTTATGATATATTTACTTGTATATTTACTTATATATTTAATTTAAGGAATGATATATTAATTATCTTGAGTTATTTTATGAAAGGTATGAAAAATTATGGATAATAATCTAGAATTGGGAAAAGTAATTGCTAAATTTCGTATAAAAAGGAATTATAATATTAAACAATTAGCAGAAAAAACTAATGTCACTTCATCAATGATAAGCCAAATTGAAAGAGGGCTTACCAATCCATCACTAAATACTCTGCGAGTTATTGCAGATGCATTAGAAGTACCTTTGCTTAGTTTTTTTACCAAATCTGAGAAAAGTAAGGATTTAATAACCAGAGCAGATGCCAGAAAAAAAATCGTATTTCCACCACCGCAAAATTTGGAGTATATGTTGTTATCCCCAGATTTGAGCGGCTCAATTGAGATGGTCTTAATGAAAATACCGCCTGTGTCTCAGTCAGCCGAAAATCCTATGATTCACATTGGGGAAGAAGTCGCATATGTGTTAGAAGGCAGCATAGTATTACATATTGGAGATGATATTGAGACTTTAAATACTGGGGACAGTGTAAAAATACCACCTTGCGTACAACATAAGTGGGAAAATATCACAGATAAAGAAGCAACTATAATTTTTGCTGTTACACCTCCCACATTTTAAAAAATATAATATATAAAGTGATGAATTCTTAGACCGTTCTGTAGCTCCTGTTATAGTGTGTTGTGTATGCACTAACATGAGATATGAAGCGGTTATTTTTGTGAATAGAGATTTTTTTTGAAAGTATAAGTTAAATTATATTTAGTTTATTAAGTTATAATTAATTTCATTCTTGATTCCATAAAATGAATGCGCTATCATTAAGTTACGCTAAATAAATTAAATTACTTTTAATTTATTGGCGTTTCGGGCTTCCGAGATTATATCATGAAAGGAAAGTAGATGGTATTGTGAAAACATTTCTGCGGCACTGAACCTAGATATTAGGTTCATAACATGAAGATTATTCCGTTGCTGAAAAATAATTTCAAAATCTATTTTCATGACTATTATTGGAAAAGTATTTGCTGTATTTGGCAAGGTAGGTATGATTCGCTCTTATTATTTTTATCCGTAAAGCTCGTGATGGCATGGTCGCCCGAAATATCAAGTAGGATTTCTAGTATAAAGGAGATGGAATCAGCTAAAATAGCTTATTTAGGATCATAGTAATGTATAAAAATCTGATCTAAGTATGGAGGATAAGTCTGAAATAAACTGAGTTCCTAGCAATAAAAGAGTAATGTTTATACAAAGATAAGTCTGCGCGCTCAAAGTCACACTTATTTGTGCTTGGAAAGGCAATTTACACATATAAAAATGCGGTCACTCTAGACATACGTATTTCATAACGTTTTGTCCTTGAGCGAAATGAAAGGAATGAATACAAAAATGCAATCAGGTGCAATGATGATGCTGGTATTATTTTTATCTATTGTAATACTTATTTTTCTAATACTTAAACTTAAAGTCCATCCATTTATTTCTTTAGTTCTGTCGGGGATTTTTATTGGATTAGCTACAGGTATGCCCCTAACTGATATTGTTACTTCCATTGAAAAAGGAGTAGGTGGAACGCTGGGATCACTAGCTGTTGTAATCGGTTTTGGAACGATTTTAGGTAAGATGTTAGAGATATCTGGTGGTGCTGAGCGCTTGGCACGAACAATGCTAAATGCTATGGGAGAAAAACGTGCGCCTTGGGTTATGTCACTTATAGGCTTAATTGCTGGAATTCCAGTATTCTTTGAAGTAGGTTTTGTTTTACTTTTTCCAATAATTTTCATCGTTGCTAGACAAGCTAAGATGTCGCTGCTAAGGATTGGAATTCCTTTGGCAATATCTCTGATGGTTGTACACGCCATGATACCTCCACATCCGGCAGCATTTGCTGTTACAGAAATGTTGGGAGCCGATGTTGGGAAAGTTATTTTATATGCACTTCTTATAGGAACACCTACTGCAATCATTGCTGGGCCAATCTTTGCTAAGTTCATTAGTGGTAAGTGTAGGACCGAAGCATTTAATGAATTAGAGGTAAAAGCCCCAACGCCAGATGAGAGGCTTCCTGGGTTTGGAATTACTTTATTTACTATTCTTCTACCTTTATTCATTATGGTAGGAAAAACAGCAAGTGATTTATATCTTACAGAAGGTTCTTTTTCTTACAATCTTGTTAGATTTTTAGGTAATCCAATTATCGCTTTACTTATTTCAGTATTTGTAGCTTATTACACATTAGGACTTTCTCGTGGCCTAAAGATGAAAGAACTATTATCTCATACTGAGGAAGGATTTAAGTCAATTGCAGCCATTTTGTTGATCATTGGTGGTGGCGGTGCTTATAATGCATTTTTAGTTGATAGTGGGTTAGGTACAGAGTTATCTAATATTATGCAATCATTAAATATGAACCCAATTATTCTGGCTTGGCTAGTAGCATCAATTTTACACCTTGCTATTGGATCCGTTACGGTAGCCATGCTTAGTGCTGCGGGAATAATAGGGCCATTGTTGGCCGCTTATCCAACTTTGAGTCCAGAAATTGCAGTTCTCGCTATTGGTGCTGGAGCTATTGGATGGTGTCATGTTAATGATTCTGCTTTCTGGCTTGTAAAAGAATATTTGGGATTATCATTACCAGATGCATTTAAGAGCTTCACTGCTGCAACTGTTCTTGCATCGATTGTTGCACTTGGAGGGGTATTACTTTTAGCACAATTTATATAAAAGATTAAGATAAGAAACGAATAAGAAAAATTAATTATGGAAGGAAGATGGATAGGTATGGAAAATAAGATAATTAAAGGAAAAACTATAAAAGAATGGGAAGAGCAGTATCCTCTAATGAGCAAGATTATTTCAACTGACGAAGTGTTTTGGACAAATTCTAAATATGAAAAGTTTGCAGATGCTACTAAAAAGATCTCTTTATCAGAGAAGGATGTAAGAGATGCAGAAGAAAGATTAAATAGATTTGCTCCATATATTGCTAAGGTTTTCCCAGAAACAGAAAAAACAAATGGAATTATTGAATCACCTATTGTTCCAATTCCTACTATGCAAAGTAAAATAGAAGAAACATATAATCAAGAAATCTTAGGTCAATTATTGCTCAAATGTGATAGTCATCTTGCTATCTCTGGGTCAATTAAAGCAAGAGGCGGTATTTATGAGGTTTTAAAACATGCAGAAGATTTAGCTATTGAGAATAGCATGCTAACAATAAAAGATGACTATTCAATTATGGATAGTGATAAATTTAGAGAGTTCTTCTCTAAGCATTCTATTGCAGTAGGTTCAACTGGAAACCTAGGACTTAGTATTGGAATAATGAGTGCACAATTAGGGTTTAAGGTGTATGTTCATATGTCAGCTGACGCAAAACAATGGAAGAAAGACCTCCTTAGAAGCAAGGGTGTTACAGTAATTGAGTACGAATCAGATTATAGTAAGGCAGTAGAGGAAGGTAGAAAACAAGCAGAAGCAGATCCAAACATGTACTTTATTGATGATGAAAATTCGACTAACTTATTCTTAGGATACGCTGTAGCAGCTTATAGATTAAAAAGGCAATTAGAAGAAATGAATGTAGTTGTTGATGAGGATCATCCATTATTTGTTTATCTTCCATGTGGAGTTGGTGGCGGACCTGGTGGAGTAGCATTTGGGTTAAAGTTAGTTTTCAAGGATAATGTACATTGCTTCTTTGCTGAACCAACACATTCTCCATGTATGGTTTTAGGATTAATGACAGGTATGCATGATAAAGTATCGGTACAAGATTTTGGCATTGATAACATTACTGTTGCAGATGGGCTCGCTGTTGGTAGAGCTTCAGGTTTCGTTGGGAAAACATTAGAAAACCTAATAAGTGGATCATATACTGTAAAAGATGAGCAGTTATATATACTTTTAAGCATGTTATCCGACTCAGAAAATATTAAATTAGAACCTTCTGCATTAGCTGGAATGCATGGTCCAATTCAATTATTCAGAGATGAAGCTGGACAAAAGTATATAGAGAATAATAACTTAAAAAATAAAATAAAAAATGTTTCACATATCGTTTGGGCAACAGGAGGTAGTATGGTTCCAAAAGATGTAATGGAAACCTATTATAAAAGGGGAAAAGAGGCATCTGCTACCCTGATATAATTAGAAGTTCTTTTGTGTGAAAGAGGCTATCTCAAAATAGTAAGAGATAGTTTCTTTCTTTTTATAATAAATATTGGACTGTTCTGGCTAAGTTAGACACATCAAAAGGTTTATTATCTCGAATATTCTTAAAATTACTCTAATTTTCATACTTTACGAGTTCTACTAAGTAATTTGTAATTACTTTCAATTATATTTAAATAATATCGAAATAAACGAGGATGATCTTCCTTGGCACATATTGTTTTATTGATATTTTTCACTGGACTTGCGTTAGCAAAATGCTAACATTTTGCTAACGCAATCCAGTGAAAAACGGTAAATCCGTGTTAAAGATGTAATACTTCTGATTTGCAGAAACCTTGATGTACCGCACTTTCTGCACTCATCGTTCAAGATATTACACACTCTTATCTTACGGGCGGCATGATGTAATAAGCCGTCTGAACCTTTGATATGATTGGGTTTGTATATAAGATGAGAGTGGTTTGCTAACATAGAGGATTTTAATCGAGGCTTCTCATAAGTTCACTGAACTTTTGGGAGGCTTCATTTTTCATTTCTTGCGTGACGTGAAGGTATACATTTTTTGTAATCTGATCATCGGTATGACCAAACGGTCCATGATCTGTTCAAGTGATACACGGGCCTCTGCTAAGAGAGAGGTATGGGTATATCTCAAAGAGTGTGGTGTTAAGTCTGTATTTAGTTCAGCGATAGTAAGTAGTCTCTTCTTTCGGTTTTAGGCGGGACTCACATATACTTTTCTGTATTATTAATAGGATTGTAATACGTCTTGGTAATACTTTGATTTAAGTTTGAAATTAGAGACGTAGGAGGCGGAGTAGGGTAGCAGGAGATTATTTTTACTGAACAAAAAGGGCAGATCACTCATGAGTGATCTGCCCTTTTGCTTGTTGCGGCATCAATGGCTTTACGAGTTGGAAAGCGTACCAATGTTACGTAATATTAGTACGCTGTCACCACTCTTTGAAGGAGAACCAGGCGCTTTATTTAATATTAATTATGATAAAGTGTATTGCTTAGAAATTAAGTTAGCAATCCTAGACGGAACCCAGATGATACAACTTGGGTACGATTTTTAGCTTTTAACTTTAACATAAGACTACTTATGTAGTCTCTAATTGTATGCTCGCTTAGATGAAGGAACTCTCCCATTTTCTTATTATCGTATCCATCTGCTAGGAGAGTTAATACACTTAACTCGCGATCAGTTAATTCGATATTATTACTTGGTGATACATTATGATCGAAATTCTTTAGAAATAACCCTATTCTATTGCAAACTTCCTCTATAAGGTGTAAATCCTCTTGCGTACAATCAAACTCTTTTCCCACCTGATCTAAAGTCACCCAGCCGAGAACTTCTTTATAATGACATATTGGAGCAACAATGAGTGAAGATAGATTGAATAACTCAATCGTCTCATCTTTTACCGTATGTACGGGGTTTTTTATAAATATTGGCTTTCTTGTAATTAGCATGGTATGAAACAACTGATTCGGATATACGTATCCTTGTGTTTTTTGAACCTTTGATAATTCTTCACCAATAACACCTTTAAACTCATTTGACCAAGGGATATATGCATAGAAAACACATCTTTTATAGTTAAGCAGCCTTTCGCATTCCTTTATTATTTTTATGAAGTCATTTCTTCCAGAGTAGCTTATGAGTACTTTATTAAATTCATCTAGAACTTTAAGTTTATTTAGTAAAGTTTTTTCATATTGTGCATTATTACTAGCGAAAACATTAAAACGTAACAGATAATTTCTGATTGTTTCTTCTTGTTCATTATCTAATGTTGTTTTCGGGTATAGATATATACTAGTTTCACCAACATTTAATGCTAGTGAATGCTCAGATAACTCGTTAAATTGAGCATTGTTTGTATCTAAAAGCGGATAAAAAGGAATTCTTCGGATCGTTTCTTGTTCTGTTCTTACCCAACCCAATATGACAGGACTAGTTATATTATGATGCTGAACAAGAAAAAGTTGTTGAATTGGAAATAATTCCAAATATGAAAGTAACAAGCTCTGTGAAGAATGGGAATGAAAATCATCTGAAGTTTTAATAGCATTCTTCCAATTAGAAAATAGGTTAGAAATTTTTGAAGCAATAATAGGTAAGTAAAACATATACGAATAAGCCTTTACGTCTGCAGAATTTTTTAATAAATTTGCAAAAGACTTTTCCAGAATAAGGTGTAATAGGTATAAAAAATGATGATTTAAAATCATTGAGTACGTTTGTATCCAAGTCTTTAAAAGGGTATCTAAGTCGATTTGGGCTTTGTTTTCATTTGGTTCAGTTAAAATTTGCAAAAATGAACTTGCAAGAAACTCAATAATAGATTGTTCTTCTTTGGATAGATTTAATTCTAATCTTATTTGCACATTAATACTCATTTGAAGTTGGGTTTTATTTTTTTTTAGAAAGATTTTAAATTCCTCAAATGATATATCGTTATAGGGAAATAAATCAGGTCGCATTGAATAAAGTATCTCCTTTAACGGATAAATTACCTATATATTGAGGGTGTGAAATAAGGATTAACCCTTAATTTATAGGATAGTTCTAGGTGGCTGTAATATTGTAACATAATGATTGTGAACAATTTGTGACGACTTTCAATTCACGGAATCACTCTTGATTAAAATTTCATCAATTAAAGACCTTGGGACTAGTGGTTCTAAACATGAAAAGTATGGAGATCTCCCCTATTTCTGTATGGCAAATACCAGATAGGCCTTAGCGGGTGGGTGAGATGCCCTATTTCTATTATAAGGCAACATGCTTTGACATGTGAACAATATGCGATGGAGCCCAATCAAAATATTGAAAACCCTTTATCAAATGACTTTAATAGAAGAAATTGGAGTGAATCCATATTCTAATTGAAAGATTTGTTACTATTATTCCCAATATGAGGTTAGCTTTATGAATAATATTTTTAGGGAGATGGAGTTAGGAAGAGGTTAGCTTTATGAATAATTTTTTAGGGAGATGGAGTTAGGAAGAGGTTAACTTGATGGATAATGTTTTTAGGGAGATGGAAATATAGATGGAAAAGGCATTAAATTCGAGTAAGAAATACAGCTGGGTTCTTTGGGGTATCATTGCGTTTTTGTTTTTTGGAAATTTAATTAATTTCTCTGGAAAAAATATAATCGGCCTTTCAGCGGATTTAATTATGAATGATCTTGGTTTGAATTCTAACCAATGGGGCTTAGTGGGAAGTGCTTATTATTGGTTGTTTCCGATTTCTGGGATTATCGGTGCTGCACTTTCTGATCGGTTTGGAACGAAAAAAATACTTTCCATTCTTATACTAGCGTGGGGCATCATACAATTTGGGGCTCTAGCGATTAATGGATTTAGTGCGCTGATTCTATATAGAGTCCTATTAGGAATCTTTCAAGGTCCATTTGGTCCAGTTGCAATGAGTCATATCAATAAGTGGTTCCCCGCTGAAAAACGCGGAGTCGCAAGCTCTTTATTTACTTTAGGAGCAACAGCAGGAGGGTTAGTTTTAGCGCCTGTAATCATTGGACTTACAACATTTGGCTGGAAAGTTGCTTTTGCTGTATTTGGAGGAGTAAGTATAATTTGGGTTCTCCTATTTATGTTTACTACAAAAGAAAGCCCTTCCAGTATAGAGAAAAAGGCAGCAACAAAAAATCCGGTTGCAAATAGTGTCCAAAAGAAAAGTGGTAAAGAAGTAGTAAAGGCCATTTTTTCACCAACTTCTATTTTCACATTATTTCTGGCCTTCTCTACTTTTATATTTGTCGTATGGACGGCAATCTGGATGCCGAACTATTTAACTAAAGTAACAGGTCTGACTTCTAGTCAGATGGGAGCATCTGTTTCAATAATTGGAATAAGTTCCGCTGCAATCATTTTTCTAGTGTCGATGGTTTCTGACAAAGTGCTAGCAAAAACACAAAATTGGCGTTTATCCCGTGTAATTGTGATTGGTGTAGCAGCCGTTATTGGCAGTCTGTTGGTTGCTAGTGTGGTGTTTATACAAAATCCTGTTTGGAATGTCATTGCATTCGGTTTAGCATATGGTTTAACGGGTGCAAACTTTGCAATTGGACCACAAATTATGATGAGGCTAGTACCGGAGCGAAGTGGACTTATGGCAAGTATTTTAATGTCATTTCAAAATGTAGGTGGAATGATAGCTCCTGTAGCTACTGGATTTCTTATCGGTTTATCAAAAGAAAATATTATTCAAGGATATAATAATTCTATTTTAGTGGTGTCAGGTACAATCCTATTATGTTCAATATTATTCTTGTTGTTTGTTAAACCGGATGTAAAAAAGAACGCTTAAATTTATTTTTTGATTATGATATTTAATTAAAGAGAGGAAGAGTTTATTATGAGATTACAAAACAAAGTTGCAATTATTACTGGTGGGGGTACTGGAATTGGTAAGGAAACAGCCTTAAAATTTGCGAAAGAAGGGGCAAAGGTAGTCGTTACTGATATTAATAAAGAGGCGGGTATGAACACTGCTCAAGAGATTCAAGCAATGGGTGCTGAAGCCATTTTCGTACAACATAACGTAAGCAGCGAAGACGATTGGAAAAAGGTTGTTAGTGAAACAAGAAGTCATTTCAATAAAATCGATGTATTATTTAATAACGCAGGAATCTATATCATCAAACCTCTTACTGAAATAGAATTAGATGAATGGAATCGTTTAATGTCTATAAATGTAACAGGAGTTTTCCTTGGTATGAAGCATGTGATCCCTGTGATGGTAGAACAAAAGAAAGGTTCTATAATTAATGCTTCATCAATTGCTGGTTTATTTGGAGCTCCTGGACATACTCTTTACGGGGCAAGTAAAGGTGCTGTACGCATCATGACAAAAGATGCTGCTATTGAATTTGCTGCCAAAGGTATCCGTGTAAACTCTATACACCCAGGTTTCATTGAAACTGCAATGACAGACTATGCTTCAGAAGCAACTGGACGTACAACAGAAGAATTAAATAACGCATATCCACTTGGAAGAATGGGGAATACCGAAGAAGTTGCACATACAGTTGTATTCCTTGCATCTGATGAATCTTCTTTCACAACGGGGACAGAGTTCGTTATTGATGGTGGAGCTACTGCAAGATAATTCGAGACGATTTCCTGACGTGAATACTCCCTTTTTTAGCTAAAGAAGGGGCTATCCGATAAGTCCTAAAAATAAAGCAGGTGGGGAAAAATCAGTCGTTTTTCTCTACCTGCTTTTGTATTTTTTGGATCATTTTCTGAGAGTAGTTGGCGGAGGCCTGCTACTTTCAATATGTTGTGGCCCAAAGCTATAATTCCGAACTCGACATACACCTTGTCGAGTCCCTATAGAGAAAATCTACGGAACGACCAATTGCCCTTGATGTGACCGAACGCAACTTTCTACTTCGACTATGCGTCGAGCGTGGATGGTGGCTTTTCCTTCCCATTCTAGGGCTGTTTTTTGGCTTCGCTTTCGTGCATTGTGCTTTCAATGGGCAATCTGTACAACCTTCGTATTCGTATTTTTTAAAGCTTTACTCATAACCGGACTTATTCTTTTTATTTGGGTATTTTCTAATGGAAAAGAACAAATTGAACAAATAAGAAGTGTTTTATTTTATTGATAGTAGTAAGAGCTACTTTTTGATGTGTCGTTATTCGTTAATAGAAATTTCCTTTACCCCTGCTTTTCTTTGTGACTTTTCAATATTTCTAAAATATAAGATTCGAATTTTATGAATATGATACTGGCTATCAATATATTTTATTAGTAGTCATTTTTCTAGTATTAAAGTCTGCGTCTTCCCATGAAAGTGCGGTTAATCTCTTTGACGTATACGAGTATTCAATATGAGTTTGAAAAATAATCTTGTCTCTTCCTCTTTAGCTACTTGAAGAAATTGCGTAATCTCTTTCTCACTCCATTTGTTTTTAGTATCCGTACTTAGGCTTTCTTATTTTATGAATGGTAAGGCCTATTAATAATAAAGAAACAATGTATAGAAGCACTGTGATAAATGGGAATTAACTAATTCTAAAGTTAATAAAAAATGCTAAACACAAGTGTATCAAGAATTTTTACGGTGGGTATTGTTGGTGTTGTGACGGAACAAAGTATAAAGTCATTAAAATGCTAACATTTTGCTAACGCAATCAAGTCAATAACATAAGTATACGTTAAAGATGTTTCTTACAGAAATTAGCAAAATGTTGGTATGCCGCATTTTTAGCACACAGCGTTAAAGATATTACACACTCTCATCATACAGGCGGCATGATGTAACAAGCCTTCTGAACCCATGATATGACTGGGTTTGTATGTAAGGTGATAGTGGAATGCTAACATTGAGGTAAATTAACTGAGGCTTCTTTTTTCATTTCTTGCGTTACGTGGAGGTACACATTTTTCGTGATTTGATCATCGGTATGACCAAGACGGTCCATGATTTGTTCGAATGAGACACGAGCCTTGGCAAGTAGCGATGTATGGGTATGGCGTAAAGAATGCGGTGTTAACTCAGGATTCAGGTCTGCCATTCTTAACAGCCTTGCCATTCTGTTTTGAAGGGTTTTAATAACAATGGGATAACCATATTGCCGTTCCATTTTGGAAAAGATAAAATCTTTGTTGTAGTAATCTGTACTTAGTCGCTTAATAACTTGGTTTTGAGCGTTTTTGTGTTCATTCAAAGTATTTAACACCTCTTCGTCTACAATGATTCTTCTTCGGATTATAATACGTATTGGTAATGCTACTACATCTATATTTATCTGCCATCATCATCTAAGCCATGTGGAAGTGGTCGCGTTGTTGGAAAGAGGAATTGTATAGAAATCCTTAGTTTTAAACACTTTCACAAGCATTTTTGTTTGTAGGAGAAGATAAAAAAACTAGAAATAAGGGATTGAAAAACCACATTACCGTTTCAGTGGTATTTGATCTAGGGTGTGGGAACACCAGGCAATAATAAGATTTAGAAGCTAGTACGACGATTGCGAGTTAAGAATAATTGCGGTCGTCGTTTTTTATTTGTTAAAGGTATTTTTTGATTTAAAAAGATTCGAAGATGATATATTTGAAGGTTTTGGTAGTTATTGTAATTAGCGAAGAATATTTATATGTGCTATTTATTAAAGGCTCGACAATCCTATTTTTCGGAGGATCTTATGACAGCTGCTATTATCCCCAATCAATACTACGCCGATACAATATAGTGCAATATCGTTGATATGAAAGGGTTTAAGGAAATATCTAAAACATCAAAAACATGTAAATTGATATAAAGTGTGCCACAGATTTTAATAAATCACAAAGATGGGACGAGAAATCATTTCGGCTTTTTTAATTTTACAATATTTAAATCTATAGAATAATGTATTTTTCAATATATTCATTCAATAAATCTCTTGTAGTTCTATATTCTTACAATTGCTCTTATTTAAATGATACAATATATTAAATGGACTAAATAGTAGAATGTATAGGGAAATAAAGAAAAAAGGGATTTTGAAAAATGTACTATTAGAAAAAACACAACTTTTTTATTTGGTGCTGGAGCCTCTGCCCTATTCTTTTCTTCACTAGGAGATTTTGGACAGATACTATCCGAAAGTGGAAATAACTTGATTAAAACACTATTCTATAAAGTGTCTTATACCTACTAATTTCATTGATCACTTATTTACGTAAGGAAAAGATTAGTGTAGATTACAAATAAAGCTGCATCGTACATCGTCTTTCACCTTAATGACATTTATTGCTTATCAGGTTAGATTATATTAACATTAAAAACAAAGATTCCCCATTCGGTGTTGGATCCTACAGATCTTGGGGAGTAAAATAATTTTATGCAGGCATTGTTAAAGTAGCTTCCTTTAAGGAACCGCTTTAATAATGCCTTTTTCTTTAAATAATAATAGAAAACAAAAAAATGCTTCGAAAAAGTTAAGGTAGATCATTTGAAAAAGGTCATATGGAAGAGCCAGAGGGAGCGATGGAGATGGAGTTTGATACAAGTACAGTTGTCATTCAAGTAATCGGTGTGGGTGGCGGAGGAAACAATACCGTAAACCGTATGATCGAGCATGGGGCTCAGGGTGTAGAGTTTATTGCTGTTAATACAGATGTGCAAGCTATCACATTATCACAAGCAGAGACTAAGATGCAAATCGGTGCAACATTGACAAAAGGTTTAGGAGCAGGGGCTAATCCGGAAATAGGTAAAAAGGCAGTTGAAGAAAGCAAAGAGACGCTCCAAAGGAAAATTAAAGGTGCAGACATGGTGATTGTCACAGCTGGAATGGGAGGTGGTACAGGAACAGGTGCCGCCCCACTAATTGCTGAAATTGCCCGTGAGCTTGGCATACTCACCATTGGCGTTGTAACATATCCCTTTAGGTTTGAGGGCCGTAAGCGTGCAATACAAGCGGAAGTTGGAATCGCCTCAATGAAGAAGGCAGTCGACACTTTAATTGTTATTCCAAACGATCGTTTGTTGGAGATAATAGATAAAAATACATCTATGCTTGAAGCGTTCCACGAAGCGGATCATGTCCTACGCCAAACTATCCAGGGAATTTCGGATGTAATTACCGTACCAGGTTTAATCAACGTTGACTTTGCTGATGTCAAAACAATTATGTCCAATAAAGGTTCGGCTTTAATAGGCATTGGCAGCGCAACAGGTAAAAACCGTGCTGCTGAAGCTGCAAAAAAGGCTATTTCTAGTCCGTTATTTGGGACTGGAACCTCCATAGATGAGGCTCAAGGTGTGCTGATGAAACTCACAGGCGGGACAAATTTAAGTTTATATGAAGTACAAGAGGCTGCGAATATTATTGCGTCTGTGGGAGGCAATGAGTCGAATATGATTTTCGGTTCTGTCATTAACGAAAATTTACAAGATGAGATTATCATAACCGTTATTGCTACCGGCTTTAATGATTGGAAGGCTCCATTCATTAAAACATCTTCCCACTCTGCAACAGCAGAAAAGAGGTCACAACCAACCGGTCGGTAGAACAAGTAATTGGTGTACTCATAGCGAAACGAATCAGGTTTTATGAGCCGGATCGGCAACCTTTATTATTGTTATGCCGTACATTCTATTGGTGTTTATACAAATTTAATATTTTGTTCATTTAGGTTTTATATATTGTTTATATGGATTTTATTCTCATTAATTGCAATAAAATAGCGTAGTTGCCTAATATCCATCATTAACATCCTCTCCATTAGGTATATGAAAAATATTAGTAGAACAAATATTATTAATATTTTTCATATAAATATCCTAATGATAACATGTTTATAAAAGAGGTGCAGGCTATTTTGAAGCTGAAAGGAATTCTTATAAGTTTCCTTGTAGTTATGCTTACCGCATGTAGCACGACCCCAGACTCCGAGAAAAGTTCACCTGTACAAATAGAAAAAAAGGTAAGTTATACAAACCAAAACATTAGAAGGGTGTAGATGAAAAACATCTAATGAATTGTGTTCACATGCAGGTAACGAGGATAATAAATTGTAACCACATAGTAGTGACGACACATGTGGAGTGCATTACACAGATAGTTCTAAAAAATGATTGAGGGGAATTATAACCCCTCAACCTGTGCAAACTTGTAGTAAATCTTAACATCCTTACTTTCAGTTACTTCGATTTTTTCTACGAAACGTAACAACATTTCGGTAGTTAAAGTATTAAAGTTTAAGAATGCCTTTAGTTGTTCCAAGATGGCAGAGGTTTTAATAGCTGCTTTTTTCTCATCAATGGCTCTTTTTATCTCTGCCTTTTCTATCTCTAATTGCTGTATCTTTTCTTGTATGGTATTTACAAAGTCATCATAGTCCTGTTTTGAGATGTCCTCTGAAATAAACTTTTGTAACGCATTACGCTTTAACTCTAACTGTTTATAGACTTGTTTCTCTATGGACTGTAATCTTGTCTCATTCTGTTTTGCTGTGGCTTTTACTTTTTTCTTAATCTTGCTTTCTAAATCAGGATGTTCTAGGTTCTCAGCCATCCTTTTTAAGTCGTCAAGAATTATTTCTTTCATCTGTTGTTCCTTAATCACATGATTAGTACAGGCTTTATTGCCATGTTTAGCATATGAACCGCATATATAACCTTTACGATTAGCACGATACCATAATCCATTCCCACATTCTGCACAATAAGCGATATTGGTAAAAAGATGTTTTTTCTTTCTAGTACCGCCCCGACCTTTTCTAGCTTTTTGTTCTAGTAGGCTTTGTACTTGTTCAAAAACTTCTCTAGAAATGATTGGCTTATGATTATCTGAAACAATAACCCAATCATTCCTATCTTTCAATTTCCGCTTTTTATTCGTTACGCTTAAAGTGGTTTCTCTACCTTGTACAAGGTCACCTACATAATGAGGGTTTTGCAAAATCTTCTTTACAGTAGAGCCTTGCCAATATACCCCTGCATTTGTCTTTTTCACGACCTGTGAAGGTGTTGGAATATCCTGTTTTGTCAGATACCTTGCTATCTTGTCATGCCCCCAACCCTCTAAATACTTGTTAAAGATGTCATGAACAACATTAACGGTGTAATCACCTCTAATAATTAACTTTCCATCTTGGAGGTGATATCCATATGGTGGAATACTTCCCATGAATTTTCCGTTTCTGCATTTGATATCATAAACAGATTTAATTCGTCCGCTTGTACTTTCGCTTTCCTGCTCATAAATCCAAGCATACAAACCGAACATAGCCTGTTTTGAAGGGTCGTGTGTATCAACTTTTCCATCTAAAGTAATTAAACGTACACCTTTTGTATCGGCAATTCGCCTTAACTCGTAAAGTAATTCGGCATTACGACCTAATCTACTTAACTCTTTTGCTACGATTACATCAAATTCTTTGTTTTCTGCGTCATGGATAAGACTTTTTAAACCTTCACGATTATTAGTAGTACCTGTCTGAACATCTGTGTAGAAGTCATATAGGTCATATTGATCTTTCGTGATAAAGTCCAAAATCAAATTCTTTTGATTTTCTGGTGACTCTTTTTGACCTTCGTTATTAGTCGATACTCTGATATATCCTGCTACTTTCATTATTGTCGCCCCCCATTATTGATGGCGACTATATCTACTTGACTATTATTGTAAGCCGCCAAAACAATCTTTTCAATTTCTTTTTCTATTTGGTGGATGATTAAGGACTTAAAGTCCTGTGTTCCTGTAAATTCTCTTTTAATTTTCATAGTTATTTGCCCCCTTTATGCCCTAGTAATCGTTGTATATGTGCAGATGGTTGCGAAATACCTTTACTGGAAAAATGAGGTTGAAAGAGTAGGAGAATTACGGTAAAGTTTAATAGTAAATAATACATAGGTATAAAGGTGGGGTTAAATGGCTGCTCAAGCTTCAACTAAGACAGTAAATAGCGTAAAGCCACAAAAAAATAGACAAGGTTCAGCCATCGTTTCGATGATTTTGGGTATTATTTCTACATTTTTCTTACTTCTTGCTATAATTACAGCGGTAGCAACAAGTAATCAAATGTATAGTTCGGGTATTGATGGAGTATTTGCGGTAATATCGGGGATTGTTTCCTTATTAGGTTTTCCATTAGGTTTGTGGGCTAGAAAGTCATCAAAGGGAAGAGGAATGGCAATTGCAGGGATAACATTAACAATTTTACCTTTCCTTTTTGTAGTGTTTGGATTAATAGCTACTGTGTTTATATACTCAAGATTTTCTATGTAAAATATCGACTTGAAAAACATTTTAAAAATTAAAGGAAAATCATAAGTGCGACTTTAGGAGCACCATGGAGAAGGACGACCGAAGGGAGTTCTTCGAACATCAGAACTCATTAAAATAATTTAATTAATATCATTTGTCTGCTCCGTTCGCTTCGCTCACTTCGAGGGCTTCGTTCCTCGCCCTAGTGATTTTTAATTTTATTATAAAATAGGGTAAGTTGATTTTGTTCAAGATATAAGAGGGGAAATATACATGTAAAACGCTTAAGCCATTGATATCATTTGCTTAAGGGAAGTTTTCTACATGATTAATAGGTGCAGTCGATACCGTATAGAATGGTTTATAAGTGCAATTTACACCGCATTGTTGGCGTACAAATACAAAATGAAATTAAAAAGGGGACTGAATTTTCAGTCCCTAACTTTTGTTTTTCTGCTGATTGCGTTGACTTGATGAGCCTTAAACATCTTACGTAAAGCATTGAATTTTTCCATATCACCGTTATTTGCTTGGCGGTACATTAAGTCAGGATGGACATAGTAAAGTACATTACCATATCTTCTAGAGGTCATTATTAGCCCTTTTTCTTCTAGTTTTTTAACTAAAGCTGTAATATTATCAACATCATAATTAATAGCTGTTGATAACTCATTTCGGTTCATGAACAGGATTTTCTTTTCATCCTGTTCATTAGGATTATGTGAAAGTACGCAAGTATCATAGTGAAAGTAGGGAAGGATTTTATATAAAAAACCTAGCTGCTCAAGTTTCAAATCTTTTACTACTTCACGAAGTTTAGTAGTGAGTAGCTTAGTAAATTTCCCCTCCCTCGTAATTTTACCCATGGAATGAAAGCGTTCATTTATGTAAAAGAGTTTTGAACGACCGTCTTTCACTGCTATAAGAATAGATAAAGTTTCAAGACGCTTAACAATATCAACGGTTTGTCTTTTACTCTTACCAAAGATATTTTGAATATCAATTTGCTTTAAAGGCTTACCGTCCTTCTGTAATAGCCCCTTGCCATTCATTTTCATGTATAGTAACAATTTCATTAACGCTCCACTGACTGTTAGGGATAGGTATTGAGTAACATCCTTAATTGAGTCATGAAAACAACTTATAAAAGGTCTGTTCCCTCTTAATATATATTCTTCCCTTTTTTTTTCTTACCGACTATTTCTTGTTGTTCGGGGGTTCTGTAAAAAGCAATATCTCCTTTTACTTCACCTGTTTCTATGTTTACTGCAACTAATTTTTCCATGTTTAGTCCTCCTTAAAAATTTGTATTTGTACGGTTAATCTAGTAATCGAGATAACTAGCGGATAAGTTGCAAAAATATAAGAAAACCGCTCTATGCGATAAATACATAAAAGCGGTTGGCTGCGGATAAGTTATCCCTCAAGAACTTCATTAATTTCTTTTTCAGTAGCCCCATGATCAAGTAAAAACTTTACTAGGCTATCCTTGTTTACACTGTAGCCGTATTTGGTGTTACGTGAATAATAACCGCTTTCTATACGAGGGGCTTTGTCAAGTTGACCACGTTGTAAGTAACCCAACACCGCATTTTCAGTAAATGCTATGTTAAAGTGGTTTAGTAATCTGCTAGTTTTTTCAATGCTAATCATTAAACATCACCCCTTAGGACTAATTGTCTAATACTTTCTTTGGTAAAGTAGATACGGTTATTTTGGTGCACCTTCTCCACATAAGATGATGAACATAATTCAAAAAGTCTTTGGGCAGTAACACCTAATATTTCCGCTGCTTGTGAAAAGCTGTATAAATCCTTAGTTTTGACGATCATCTTTAGCCCCTCCTTTTTGTAGCCATTCAATTACAACCGTTTTATTAAAACGAACGGATTTACCTACTTTGATACGTCCTGGGATTACCCCCTCTCGTGCCAATTTATAGGTTGTTTGCTCACTCATATCTAGTAACTTTGATAATGAACGAACTGTTAGAAACTCTTTTTCCATACCGTAAAACCTCCTAATTTTGTTGTACTGTTCTCTGACATACTCATTATAAGAACGGTTTATTAATTCCTAACAAAAAAAGGGATAGAACAATGAAATAAAAGATAAAACGATAAATAACAATAAAAAGCCTTTGTTTCTGTGCGTACATGGGTAAAGTTTTATAGGCAAGTAGGGAGAACGAATGTATAGTAATCACCTGTAAAAATGGTGGTATCTGCCTTTATTGAGGTGGGATGTTTTAGGACATACGTTTTATAAAAGTTGTACGCCTTAATATTTTGAAAAATTTTTTATACGGAGCGGATGACCGATACATATAAATTAACTGCTAAAAGTCAATCATTCGGCACGGGGTGGGGTCTAATAAAACAAAAAAAGAGTAGTAAATTAACTACTCAACTCGTCTGCTATCATGGTTAACTCATATTTAATTCGCTTGTTTAATTCTCTTGGTATTCTAATCATCTTTTCCTTATCAATGGTAAAACTGAATGGCTCATTATCATGAATTAATCTAGCCAACGAAAGCATATTATCCGCTTTGTACGCTCCATATATTGCGTGACCATTTATTCCCCTTAGGATAAATCTATCACCGTCAAAATAGCCGTCTAGTACCTCTAATTCATCAATCACATTTGACATTTTTGTTTTGCCTCCACTTTGACTATAATTTAAGTAGATATAGTCGCATAGTGCATAATGTCTGTTAAAAGTACACAAGTCATGTAGAGTGTGTAAACAACTGGTCCAGAATATCTGCTTGAAAATGCTAACATTTTGCTAACGCAATCCCATAAAAAACGGTAAATCTCCGTTAAAGATGTTACAGCCAACAATATCTAAAACGCTGATTTACCGCGCTTTTTGCACCTCTCTTTAACGATATTACACACTCTCATCTCACGGGCGGCATGATGTAATAAACATCATGAGCCTAGTATAAGAGGTTTATTAAATTAAAAAAGCTTTTCATCAGTTACTTGAACTGGTGGAAAGCTTTTTTGTATGGGGACATGGGGCGGGTCTTCGCAATCTCATAAAATAGCCAATCTTCTTATCAAGTATACCTATATTATTGAGAAATAGTTCGAATTCTGACTTCGCACCGCCACCACTGTGATTAGGTGAGTGTAGCGTTGTACACGATTTAGCTTACATAGTAAATGGTGGCGTTAGAGCGTCATATGCGTTTTGTATGTTTGCAGTAACCTGAATAAAATTTAAAGCAATCTTAGTTTCTTCAAAGAACAATACTCGTTAATAAAAAGTATTGGTTTATTTTGCAAAAATTGTTGAAGTTTGTAGAATTATGTGAGAATATAATATAATGTGATTTTAGATTGGTTTTTATGGAATATAAAGGCAAACTATTTCGAAAGAATAGGACGCAAAGCCTAGGGTCTAAGGTTTAGGGAGTGGTCAAAAGTCCCGTAATCTAAACTATGATCGCCTGGTTACCAAATTTGTGGATTAATGTTTATTAATATCCTTTGGCTATTCTATGGTACATAGAGTAGTCTTTTTTTTTGCAATACTAGTTTCCAGAAGCGAGAATTTGTGAATCATCAACAAACCTGGATTATTTTTTAGTGAATTGTGAATGGAGGATAATAACTTTGCTAAAAAAATATTTAATAAGGGATGAGAGATTATTGAAGTTAACGATTTAATAGCTAGGTAACAGTAAGCATCTTATGCTTGCTTAGAACAAAAATGGAAAGGTTTGGTAAAATGGGAAATAAAAGATTTTCATTTCAGGCAAAGTTTTTAATTAATTCTTTATTACTATCATTAGTACCAATCATCTTTATTGGCTTTTTAGTTAATAAAACAGTTAGTGAAAAAACCGAGAAGGATTATATCAATTCTAGTGAAAGAGAAATTAAACAGGTAGACAATGGAATTTCCTTGTACTTTGAATCTATTAGGGAAAATGTCAATTTATTAGCTACCAACCCTGCCGTTTTAAATGCTGATTCAAGCATTACCTCCTATAAAGATATAACAGGAGAAGGGTCAATTGATATGACCCCTTCAGCAAATGGGGAGAAAGAAAAAGCAATATTTGATATGCTTTCTCAATTTGGTAAGAGCCATCCTAATGCAGCTTATGCTTATATGGGGACATCGGATGGAGGGTATGTTCAATATCCTGAGGGTCCTGTGCCAGCTGGTTTCGATCCCAGAGAACGTCCTTGGTATACTACGGGTATAGAAGAACCAGGGAAAGTACAATTAACAGGTGCCTATGCCGCTACTGGGATAGAAGGAATTATTGTAAGTAATGTAGTTGCGATTGAAAAAGGCGGAAAACAAGTCGGTGTGTTAGGTCTAGATGTTAGTTTAGAAGGTTTAACGAGTATTATTAAGGAAATCAGTATAGGGGAAAATGGCTATGTAATTCTAGCGCAAGGAGATGGAACAATCCTTGCACATCCAAAGAATGCTGATTTGAACTTTCAGCAAATTTCTAAGCTAAATGTTCCCGAATTAAAGGATTTAAGTAAAGATGGCTCGTTTGAAACAAAAATTGACGGAAAAGATTATGTATTAAACACAATCTCTTCAAAAAATGAAGGCTGGAAGTATATCGCTGTTATTGAGAAGAGCGAACTTTTAACTACTGCAGATTCTATACGCTCGGCGATTTTCATTATAGGCGGGATTTTCGCTGTTGTATCTTTATTAGTTTCCATTTTTGTTAGTTTGAGGATAACACGAAGTATCAAAAGTATTAGTGATTTATCCCTAGCTATGTCTAAAGGTGATTTGACTCAATTAGTCACGATTAAGTCAAATGATGAAATTGGAGATATGGGGAAGAATTACAATATTATGTCTAGTAGTTTAAAAGAAACAATTAAAAAGATTTGGTTTGAATCTCAAGCATTATCAGCTACATCTGAGGAACTAGCTGCTTCTTCCGTTGAGAATCAAAAAGCCTCCAATCAAATAACTGAGTCAATTCAAAGTGTTGCCACCGGAACAGATGAACAGAACGCTGCAATGAAGAATGCAGTAGGTATTATCAATGAAGTATTCAAGCACGTTGATGATGTTACAGTGAGTATGAAAAATGTTAGCAATTCCATCCATTATTCAGCTGAATCCGCTAAACAAGGTAGTGATGTTGTTAACCATACCGTAAAGCAAATGGGTGAAATAGATAAAAATGTAACCTCTTCTGCTGAAAAAATTAGTGTATTAAATGAGAAATCGAACGAAATTGGCCAGATAAGTTTGATCATACAGTCCATTTCAGAGCAAACGAACTTATTAGCTTTGAATGCGGCAATTGAAGCTGCAAGAGCTGGTGAACATGGGAAGGGATTTGCGGTAGTGGCAGATGAAGTAAGGAAACTTGCTGAGCAATCCAGCCATTCAGCATTGCAGATTAATGAAATTATTAATGATATTAAAGATGGCATTGAGGATTCAATGAGTTTCGTAAATCAGGGGGCAACCTCTGCTAAAGAAGGAATGAAACTTGTTAATGAAAGTGGAAAAGCCTTTGGAGAAATTAAGGATTCAGTTCTAGCTGCTACAACAAAAATATCTGAGGTTAGCCTAGCGATGGATAACATGAAAAAACATATAGCAGAAGTTGTAACCCATATAGAGGAAGTTTCAAAAACGAGTTTAGAGGTAAACGAACATTCACAAAATGTTGCTGCATCCTCAGAACAGATGAGTGCCTCAATGGAAGAGGTTTCATTAGCATCTCAAGAGTTAGCAAGAATGTCATTAGAATTAGAGGAAGTTATTCAGCAATTTAAACTGTAATATTATGATTTCTATCAGCAAAATGGCTGAAAAGATTGTTAGATTATCTAATATAATCTTTGACCAAATTTATATCGTGTTTTTAGTCTATTTAAAATGTCTTAAAAAAATAGAGAGATAGAAGAGTTTAATCATTAATTAGGAATTATATTAGGGGGGAAACACCATGTTTAAGACGATATACAAGTTTAGAACTTTGATAGCTTTTATTTTAGTAATAACCATGCTTCCTTTGGTAAGTGTTTCTGCAGAAGAAACCAAATTTGACCCATTCGAAAAGAGTATTGGTGAAATTTCTGAAGCATTAAATAACAATCAGATTACCTCTGAGCAATTGGTTAAATATTATCTAGAGCGTATAGAAAAATATGACAAGCAAGGTCCAACGATTAATTCAATCATTACCATTAATGATCAAGCTTTAGAGATTGCAAAGCAATTGGATGCAGAAAGACAAAGTGAAGGCTCAAGAAGTATTCTTCATGGTATCCCAATCGTTGTTAAAGATAATTTTGATGTCATAGGAATGCCTACGACAGCAGGCTCAGTAGCATTAAAGGATGCTTATCCTACAGAAGACGCTTTTACGATTCAAAAACTTAAGGATGCAGGGGCAATTATCATTGCAAAAACAAATTTATCAGAGTTCGCAGCATCATATGGCAGGTTAGGATACAGCTCATTAGGCGGCTTAACTCTAAATCCGTATAATCTAAACCGAGATGCTTCTGGATCAAGCAGCGGATCTGCAGCGGCAGTTGCAGCCAATTTTGCTGTATTTGGACTAGGGACAGATACATCTGGATCAGTCAGAGGACCAGCTAATGTTACAGGACTAGTTGGTATTAGACCGACACTTGGTTTAACAAGTCGTAGCGGGGTAGTTCCATCCTCGTTAAATTTTGATACTACTGGACCATTAGCGAAGTCTGTGGAAGATGCAGCCATTGCATTAAGTTTTATGGCTGGTGTTGATGAGAAAGATGACAAAACTTTGCTTGCAAAGGATCACATTGTAAAAGACTATAGTAAATTATTAGATAGCAAGGCTTTAAAAAATGCTCGAATCGGAGTAGCTAGTGACTTTTTTGGAGATAACACAGAGGTAGACTCTATTACCAAAAAGGCACTAGAAAAGATGGAGAAAATAGGTACAGAGCTTATTCCAGTTTCTTTCTCAGAAAAGACGAAATATCTTTGGACACCTATTATTGGCCCTGTTAATGACGCGGATTTTAAAGTTCAATTAGAAGAATATCTAAGTCAACTTCCAGAGGGTCAGCCGAGAACTCTAGAAGAAATTATTAAAATCAGTGAATCTCCAGAGGTCTTGAATTCATCGACTCCAGTAAATCCAGCGCGTCTGGAAGGTCTAAAAAACTCTATGGTACAAGCAGAGTTTAAGGACACACCAGAATACAACAATATCGTAACGAAAGAAATGTCTGAAGTACGTCATGAAATCGAAACAATGATGAAAGAAAATGATTTGGATGCCATTGTTTTTCCAACGTTGTCATGTCCAGCTTCACCGAGATTTGATAAGGAAGATCCTACATATGTATGTGAAGCATATGACACGTATGCTGCGGGTTATGTAGCAACGGCCACAGGATTCCCTGAAATTACCGTGCCTGCTGGAGCTACGAAAGAAGAGTTACCTGTTGGGGTTTCTTTCTTAGGTTTGGCATATAGTGAACAATCACTACTCGATTTAGCCTATTCTTTTGAACAGGCAACCGATGCTAGAACTATACCAAAAACAACACCTAATTTCCAAGTTGATTTCGATGGTAAAACTACATTTAAAGATGTAACTTCCTTTGTAGATGAGATTGAGTATTTGACTGATAAAGGAATTATTAAAGGATACAAAGATGGAACATTTAAACCAAATGAACCAATTACTCGTTTGCAAGCTATAGAGATCATTTTAAGAGAAAAAGGAATTACGGATTATTCTAGTGTTCTTAATCCGGGATTTATTGATGTGAAGCCTGATGATTATGGATATGAAGAGATTGCGAAGGCTGTTGAATTAGGTATTATCAATGGGAAAATAAATGCCCAAGGTCAAAAATATTTTGATCCTAACGGAACGTTAACCCGATCACAAATGGCTAAGGTCCTAGTGTTGGCTTATGACTTAAAAGGAACTTATCCAACGGATTTCAAGGATGTCCCAAAAGGATACTGGGCATATAATTCTATATCCATACTGGCAGCAAATAATATTACTGCTGGTTACAAAGATGGAACGTTTAAACCAACTATTAATCTATCACGTCAACATTTTGCTGCTTTTATGGCTCGATGTCTAGATGATAAATTTAAGCCTTCAAAGTAAAGGTTGAAACTAAATCTTTTAGCGGAAGAAACAAGAATAATAATGCAAAAGAGAAGGTTTTTCATCAGTTCACTGAACTGGTGAAGGACCTTTTTTGTTTAGAAATGTTGGTGATATATTCAATAAAATTGCTTGAATAAATATGATAAATGAAATAAAGATTGAATTCTAATTATCACCAAAATCAGTTCGTCACACCCAATACGAAAAAATCCAGAGGAAGGGTTGTGTAAGTGAAGAGGTTATTAAACTATATAGAAATTGTGTAGTAAAAAGTAATACGTCTCCAATGATAAGTAATTTTTGCGAATAGATCTTTTATTAAGGTTCTTTTCGTAAAGATTGTTGTTATTAGCAAAGTAAATTCGAGTAGATGTTGATTGTAGTGGAAGGTGCGAGACTCCTGCGGGACAAGCGTGTTGAGGGAGACCGCCCGCGGAAAGCGAGTACCTGCAACGGAAATCAACCCAGGTTGTTAGTGTAAATATAATTGAAAAGCAACAAAGTATGCGAAAACAGCCTTTATTAAAAATGAAATCATCCAAATCCGATCTAGAACGACTGATAAAAAAGATATAGATTACTAGATCCATTGCTTATCAATAAATACCCATTCTTGACCCTGTGTGCCCATTAGTTCATCAATAAACTCTTCGTGCTTGTCCGTTGCAGTTGAAACGATTATTACTTCTTCCACTACCTTCCTTACATTCCGATTATTTTTTTATAATAACCTCCAATAATCAACTTCCTAAAATAGGGCTGAGGGCTTAGTAAATAATTAGGCTTAAGCGGGTTTGCCTAATAAATACCATTTTGTATGATTACTTTAGTAAGTTCAATAATCATTTAGGTCAAGTCTACTAAGAATTCAGCATGTAAGCACATTATTCATTCAAAAAGTTAATGGAAATTCTTCCTCTGAAGAAATGACCAAATTTGTTAGAGACAAGATAAATTAGAAAAATTTTATCAATGCAGGAAGGAGAAATAATAATGTTTTTGAAAATAATCAAGAATGATTTCCTCAGAAACAAAATTGTAACGATGACAGTATATGTATTTATCACGATGGCCGTTATTTTGGCAGCCAGTGCCATTAATAACATTGCCAATCTGATTCAGTCGATATCAGATCTTCGGGAGCGTGCAGTTCCAGCTGACATTGCGGTAATGCATGCCGGAGAATATAACCAGGCAGAAATCGACCAATTCACAGAACAATACCGTGACCATATAGCGATGCAGGAGACGATGGTTCTTCAGAATATTGATGGAAGTAATATTCATTTTGGCCAAAATCAAACGATGGCTGGAACTATACAGGATATTTCGTTTGTTGTACAGAATAAGAAATTTGATTTTATATTGGATCTGGATAATGAAAAGCTGGATGTAAATGAAGGTTTCGTTGCGGTTCCCATCTATTTCATGGAACAACACGACTTAAAAATAGGTGATACGATTACGGTGAAAAGCGGCGGGGATGAGAAAGAGTTTGTCATTTCAGATTATGCAAGAGATTTTGAGATGAACTCTTCCCTTACTTCTTCAAAACGGTTTGTGATAAATCAGAATGACTATGATGAAATACTTGAAATGCAGGCTGGGGAACTGGAATATCTGATCGAGTTCAAACTGAATGAAAACGGGGATTCTGCTGCGGTTCAGACTGCCTATATCGAAGCCGGTCTTCCGGCAAACGGTCCTATAATCGAAGGGAAGATATTTACGATGTTTAATGCTATATCTGATATGGCAGTTGCGATTATCATTATATTTATTAGTATTCTGCTTATTGTGATTGCTTCGCTCTGTATCAGACTTACATTTCTGGCAACGATTGATGAAGATATTAGAGAAATCGGTGTTATGAAAGCAATGGGAATATCCAAAAAAGATATAAAAAAGGTCTATCTTAATAAATATAGAGTCATCTCAGCAGCAGCCGGTATTATCGGTTATCTGCTTTCCTTGGCAGCGGTAAATCTGTTAAACGGTAATATGAGACTTTACATATCTTCCGATTTATCAGGTAGCTTAACATATGTACCATCGCTTATAGCTCCATTACTTGTATATTTCATGATTGTGATGTACTGCCAGCAAGTGCTGAAAAGAATCGATAAGATTTCTGCGGTGGAAGCTTTACGGAAAGATTCTATGGAGCGCGAAAAGAACCGAAAATACCATTTCCCGCTGCTAAAGAACAAATTCTTCAGCACCAATATTTACATGGGGCTGAGGGATGTATGGAAACGATTCAAATTATACAGGCTGCTGTTTGTTATTTTTATCATATGTACGTTCATTGTCATACTCCCCTTAAATATTTATAACACCATGAATTCACCGGGATTTTCCACATACATGGGAATTGGGAAATCCGACATGAGAATCGATCTTCGAAGGACAGATACGATTACAGAAGATTTTAAAAAGCTACAGGCGGAACTGCAGAATGATTTGGATATTGAAAAGTATGCGGCCTATATCACAAGTTCCTATCAGGTCAAAAATGGGGAAGGTTTCTGGGACTATATGAATATTGAAACCGGAGATTTTTCAGTATTTCCATTAAAATATCTGGAAGGCAGAGCACCTCAGGGTGAAGCGGAAATCTCACTTTCCTTTGCAAATGCGTCAAAAGACGGGGTAAACAAGAAAGTTGGAGATGAAGTAGTAGTAAAGGTTGCCGGGACAGAAAAGACCTTGAAAGTAACTGGTATTTATCAAGATATTACAAATGGCGGAAAAACAGCAAAGGCACATACCAGTCTCGGTTTAAATGAAGAGGCCGTTCTTTGGTATATTGTGAGCATGGACGTGGCTTCAAGCGTCGATGTTCGTGAGAAAATGGACTATTATCAGAATACCTATGATTCTGCGCAGGTAAATGATATCAAAGAATATACTGGGCAGACTCTTGGAAACATCATTGATCAGATGAGCCTGATTGTTATAGGCGGAATCGCAATAGCAGTAATTATTGCTGTATTGATAACTGCATTATTCCTTCGGATGTTATTATCAAAGGATATGTCTCAGATTGCAATTATGCGAAGTATGGGATTAACTTCTAAAAATATTAAACATCAATATATGGCAGGAACTATGATGGTACTCATATCAGGAATCATAGTTGGAGTGCTGGCTTCTAATTATTTAGGAGAATTTCTTGTAAGTATGGCAATGTCCTCTATGGGAGCCGCAAAAATTCAATTAGTTAATGTTGCATGGCAGACTTGGCTACTATGTCCGTTAGCCCTGATTGTAGCCGTTGGATTTACGATATCTGTGTGCTGTAAGGTAACAGCAGAAGATGATTTATCTGTAGTTTTAAGAAGTTAGAACGGATGAAAAAGGTCGGAGTTGAGGCGTATCTCCGAAGATGGAAGAAGCCTACTGCGTGAAGGCACCGATGCAAATAAGAATGCAGATTCCTGAAAAATAAGGCATTCCGGGGTGCCTCTGCGGTATAGAATTTGTTTCAAATATCTTATACCGGAGGAATATATATGAGAAAAATATTAGAAGCAAGAAGTATAAACAAAAAAGTAGATTTAGGAAAAGAAAATGAGCTTCATATCTTAAAGGATGTAAACTTGGAGATAGAGGAAGGTGAATTCGTATCGGTCATGGGGCCATCCGGAAGCGGGAAGACAACGCTTCTATATAATGTAAGCGGTATGGATAGAATTACTTCTGGCAGTATGAAATTTAAAGGCCGTGAAATCGGCAGACTAAAAGAAGAAGAATTGGCGCAGATTCGATTGGAAACAATGGGATTTATCTTTCAGGATATTAATCTATTAAAGAATCTGTCATTGATTGACAATGTTATGTTTCCTGCTCTTGTATCAAAAGATGTGGATAAAAATGCGGTAAATCAAAAAGCAAAAAAACTGTTGGAAATGACAGGAATTGAAAAGCTTGCAGATCATAATATCACCCAAGCATCTGGTGGACAGCTACAGAGAGTCGGCATCTGCAGAGCATTGATCAATAATCCGGATATCATTTTTGGAGATGAACCGACCGGAGCATTAGACTCCAAATCGACAGAAGAGATTATGTCAATTCTTGCAGAGGTTAATCAAAAAGGGACGACCGTAATGCTCGTTACGCATGATGTAAAGGTGGCAGCAAAAACTGAAAGAGTATTGTATATGGTAGATGGAAATCTTGTTGCGCAGAAGAAAATGCGTAAATACGATGCGCGGCATGACGATATTAAGGAAAGAGAAGAAAGCATTATGAAATGGTTAGTGGAAAATGGATTCTAGTTTTTCATTGGCATTCGTATAAAGTTCATATGGGAAATTTATTAGGTAAGCTCGAAAGGAATAGTTAAGAATGTTTGTAAGGAAAGGCACGCTAACAATTTGCTAACGCAATCAAGTGAAAATAATGAAATCATGTTAAAAATGTTACACTCCTAATTTTTACACCCCTAGATATATCGCGTTTTTTGAACACATCACCAAAGATATTACACACTCTCATCTTACGGGCGGCATGACGTAATTCACTGAATTACACCCAGTAATCCCAACGTTTTAGCACTAGGTACCTTAAATTAGGTTCCAAAAAGGTGCCAAGATTTTAAAATTAGAGGCTTCTCCTGAGTTGAGAAAACTTGTGGGAAGCTTCTTTTTTCATTTCTTGTGTCACATGTAGATAGACATCTTTGGTGATGTGATCATCTGAATATCCGAGACGGTCCATGATCTGTAAAAATTCAATTCCTGTTTCTGCAAATAAAGATGTATAAGTATGGCTTAGTGAATGGGACGTTAAATGTCTTGTTATTTTGGACAACTACTTACGCTGGCTATTCGAATTTCTATAATCTTAATAAAATTGGATAAACTAGATAAAATCCCTTCATTTCAATAAAGGGGTTTTTAGGTAGTTGAATATAAATGCATAAAAACCAACTTATCAGAGAAGGTCTTTCATCAGTTTACTGAACTGGTGGGAGGCCTTTTCTTCTATATTGGTTATTATACGAGCATAAATGTTTATTTTGTGAATATAAAAATTAAAATATTTAATTTTATATGTTTACATTTTTAAGATTATTAATTATGATATAAATAATTTAAAGAAGGGGGATGGCTGTGATTTATCCGGTGATTACAACTTGCCCAGTGTGCAGCGATACGTTGAAGATTACAAAATTGCAATGCACCCATTGTCATACAACAATTGAAAACGAATTTGAATTATCGAAACTAGCTTCTCTCACTAAAGAGCAGCACTACTTCATTGAAATATTCCTGAAAAGCCGCGGAAATATAAAGGAAGTGGAAAAAGAGTTAGGCATTTCTTATCCAACTGTACGCGGAAAATTAAATGACATCATCGCTGCTCTTGGTTATGCAGAAAAAAAGAATGAAACAGAAGAGAGAAAAGTCATCTCCATGCTAGAAAAAGGTGAAATTTCTCCAGAGGAAGCAATAAGAATTTTAAAGGACGAGTAAAGGGAGGCTTTGTTATGAAGGAAGACATTTCAAAAATATTGACTATGGTTCAAGAAGGGAAGTTAGGCTCGGAAAAGGCAACTGAACTGATCCATGTATTGAAAGAGAAAGAGGCAGCAGCTATACCTGCGGCTAAGCAAACGGACTATTTGGATAGAATGTTGAGAATTCGCGTTTCATCTGAGCAGGGCGATAATGTGAATGTTAATTTGCCATTACGATTAATCAAAGTAGCGTTAAAAACAGGACTAAGTATCGCTTCAGCCATTCCGGAATCCGCTAAGTATGTAAAGGATATTAACACCATAGATGTTGATCTGATTTTAGAAGCGATTGAAAAAGAATTATCTGGACAAATCGTTGATGTTACAAGTGCAAACGGTGATAAAGTGTTGGTTGTAATTGAGTGAGCCTGATGATCAAAGTGAAGGTCAAACTAAAAGATCGTAAGCAATTAATAGTTCGGGTACCGTATTTTCTATTACGGACAGGGGGCTACGTTATATCTTCACGAATGATATGGTCATTCATTCATCGAATGATTGAAAAATCCAATATGAACGTTAAAGAAAACGTTTGGATTCCTACATCTATTGATCGCAAAGATATTAGGGCATTGTTAAAAGCCGTAAAGCAATATAGAGGGTTGACGATAGTAGAGGTTCAAGATAAAGAAGGTACTGAAGTTGTTGTTAAGCTATAGAGCTAAATTGTTAGACTAGGCGAATTGGCTATTTAAAAGTGGGGTGCCCAGAAAGTAGGATTTAACTGATATGCTGGACCACCCTTTTCTATTTTGGCGGCCAATCGAAGCTTCTCATAAGTTCACTGAACTTTTGGGAGGCTTCTTTTTTCATTTCTTACGTAATGTGGAGATACACATTTTTTGTAATTTGATCATCGGAATGCCCTAACCGATCCATGGTCTGTTCTAAAGCAACTTTAGCCTCGGCAAGAAGTGATGTATGCGTATGGCGTAACGAATGCGGTTTTAACTTAAGGTACAGGCCTGCAATTCTAAGCAGTCTTGCCATTCTATTTTGAACGGTCTTAATGACGATGGGATATCCGTATTGTCGTCCCATCTTTGCAAAAATAAAGTCTTCATTGTAGCAATCGTCCCCTAACCGCTCAATGACTTGATCTTGATCCTTTTTATGCTTCTTCAAAGCGTTTATTACCTCTTCATCCACAATAATTTTCCTTCTTGATTAGCTCTAGCTTTTCGGGAAATCATTCTTCTTGTCCGGTTGATTCCTTCCCTTGTACTGTCTGAGTATCCTTGAACCTTTAAGTCATTCAGCGTGTCTTGATACATTTTCATTTAATATCCTTTGATCTTAACTGAGAGAAATAGGGTAACAACTTACTGATTTCATGATGCCCGATTAGAGAGTGAGTAATCCGTAACGTGATAAACAGAATGAGCAGCAAGGAAGTAAATACAATTGATGGGGAAAATGGGTTTTTTTATAAATCACATTGTTATACGATGTAAATTGTTATACAATGTTGATACAAAAAACTTGGAGGGAATATTATGGACAGGGAGCTGCTAAAGGGCAGTATTGAAATCTTATTACTATCATTATTAGCAGAAGTGGATTGCTATGGGTATGAAATGACAAGAAAATTACGGGTATTAAGCCATGATGCCTACCATATGAATGAAGGAACATTGTACCCTGCATTAAAGAGGCTAGAGAAAAAAGAATGTGTGACGTCGTATTGGAGTCAGGGATCGGAGGGCGGCCGGAGAAAGTATTATTCTATTACTAAAACCGGGCGTACTGTTTTGGCAGAAAAGCTGCGAAATTGGAAACAAATCAATACGTTAATAGAAAATACAGTGGAGGGATTATCATGAAGGAGATTGAACAATATGTAAAGGAAATCACCTTGGGTCTGCCCGATGATGAAAAGGAGGAATTAAGAGAAGAGATTTATGCACATCTTCAGGACCATGTAAAAGAACTATTAATTAAAGGATATTCTGAAGAAAATGCGGTTCGTCAGGCTATTGAATCCTTTGGTAATCAAGGTAAGCTGAATCGAGAGTTAAAGAGGACCATTTTTCCATTTTATAAACCAATTCGGTTCGTGTGGTGCGTTATTTTTGTTACCGGGTTTTTATGTCTTGTTTCCTATTCTGCTATGGAATACTATCATCCAGAATTTGATAATAGTTTGCCGCTTTACAGTGTGTTGATGGGGATGCTCATCGTAACCCTTATTACCGGTACCGGTGAGGTTTTGTATGAAGCCCTTGCCAGCCAAATTAAGGTGAAATGGCTGCTAAATCCTTGGCTGTTCTTTTTGATGCCATCATTGTTATTTGGCGGAATCCAGACGCCGTTGCTGTTTAAGCATCCGGAGCAGTATCAGGACAGCTTGTGGCTGGATTTGTATGCCGTTCCAATTGGTGCTTTTGCGTACATCATTTCAAGGCAGCTGTTTACTTTGCTCTTTGTGCGTAATAAAAATAAACTTAAGAGGACGACGGTCCATTAAAGTTATAAGATGGAGGTTGTATAATTGACTGATATGACAATTAAAAAAATAAACTTATTGATTCCATTATTTTTATTAGTTATCAATCTTATATTCTCAGCTTTTCTTATCGAAGAATTAATCGATGCCTCTGAGCCGAATTACGGAGTAACTGGATTCTTTACACCTATAATTGGTTTAATTTCTTTTATATATATTAGAAAATTAGCAGGAAAAAAGATGATTCTTTTGTTAAGAGTTTTACAACTATTTAACTGGATTTTCATTATTTTTCCTATAGCTGTTTTCATTTATGGGGTCATTATCATGATTGGTTTTTAACTATCGGGTATTATGAGGTAAGAAACGTGCCTTTGCTATATATAGCTCCTATTTACCTGTTCCACTTACGGGTTTATTTAGTCGAAAATGAGATAATAAATTCAATTAATAGGAACAATCATGTGAATATGAAAGATATAATTTATCTTTTGACCAATTGAGATTCCTATTGTCTTAAGAGATAATAAGTGATTTCAAGAAAAATAATGTTTTCTCCTTAGAAGTATTGGATTAAGTTTTATTTTAATGTAATCGTTTTTATATACTGCTTTACTTGATTATTTGTTTGCAAATTCGACAATAAATCGTTTGTAAACTATGGTGCAATCGTATGTTATTTGTATGTTTTTCTAAATTCCTACCGATAGTCACAAAAGGATTTGAAGACATTTCACCGAATTCGAAAGATGATTCTATTGCGAAGAGCGTGATAATAAAAATTGAAGATATTTTGAGCGTTTCTTCAGAAATAAGTAAAACTTTATCATAAAAACAGAAAGCATCATTTATTCAACCGGATGTAGAATTGGGGAAGCTGTTGATATAGATAAGTACTCAATCAATTATAATCAACAGTCTGTCAGTAGAAGGGAAAAAAGAGCGAGAAGTATATTTTAATACGCGATGTAGCGTTTGGTTAAAATGATATTTAAGATGAACGGTGGGGACACAAAAGGAGGGGGATCTGTAAAGGAATACCCCTCCTTTTAAATACGTTGAACGTAAAATTAATTTTCTGGTACGTATGTTTCGTCAATAATCAAGATTGGTTTGATTATTTTACCAGATAGTGATTCTTCTGCAGCTTTATTGATATCTTCAAATTTATAGAATTTCGCAAGTTTGCCAAATGCGAAGTTCCCTGCTTTATAGAAATCAACCATTTGGCGGATTGATAATTGTGGAACTGCTTTACCCATACGGGCACCAACTAAGTTACGATTTTGCATTGTGAAGTCATTTGTCGTGTTAATTTCCATTTCTTGAGCTGCTGCAACCGGTGCTACAGAACCACCTACTGCCAAAACTTCGATGGCGCTATGAACAACGACATTTACACCAGTCGTATCCACACTGTAGTTAACACCTTTACCATTTGTTAATTCCAGAATTGCTTCTTTCACATCGATGTTTTTACTATTGATTATGTGTGTTGCACCAAGCTCTTTCGCTAATTTTAAGCGGTTATCGTGGATATCAACAGCGATAACTTTTGTACAGCCTGCGATTTTCGCAGCCATCATTGCAGCTAAGCCAACTGCACCAGTACCAAAAACAGCCATTGTTGTTCCTGGTTCTGGTTTTAAACCATTAAATACTGTACCACTACCTGTTAAGAAACCACAGCCAAGTGGACCAACTAAACGTAAGTCTACAGATTTATCAACTTTTGTTAAGCTTGATGGACTTACAACCGTATATGTCGAAAATGATGATTGACCGAAGAAACGTGTAACTGGTGTACCATCTTCTTTTGTTAAATAAGGTGTATCATCATCACGTTTACCATAGAAGTTTATATGGTTCCAGTCATCACATGATGCTGGTAAGCCTGTTAAACAGCTATCGCAATGTCCGCAATAAGCAAAAGAAATTACGACATGATCTCCTGGTTCGTAACCCACAACGCTTTTCCCTATTTTTTCAATAATCCCTGACCCCTCGTGTCCAAGAACGATTGGCATAGGGTAATCTGTATAACCTTTACGTACCACATCGTCAGAGTGACACATACCAGATGCCACGATTTTTACTAACACTTCATCATCACGAATTTCACTTAATTCAAGTTCTTCTATTTCATATGGTTGGTGAAGTCCATTTAAAACGGCTGCTTTAATTTTCATTAAAATCTCTCCCGAAATGTTCATATTTTGTCCGCAATTTCATGATATCGCTTTCTTATTTGCTTTAATAGTTATCTTTAAGTACAAAGATTTACTAGACGAAAGTATAGTTTCAATTTATTTCTTTATACTTTCGTCTAGTCTATTTGATATAGTAAAAAAGAATGGAGTGATTTTTGATGATAAAAGATTGGCAAAAGCAACTGTTATCTATTCCACAAACTGAATTCATCAATGAGCGCCTCTTTGAAATGATGAAAATATTTTATGAAGCATTTCCTTGTCGTATTATGCAACTGTTTCAATATTCGATCCTCAATTGTTCCTTTAGTGGTATTTTGTCTTACGAGCATCCGAATGTTCAATCGATTGCCCATATACACGAAACGATGAAAATTAATACGTATGTACATGAATCCATTTTAGATAATGAAGTTCGCTTTTTTTATAATAGTAAATTCCAACTTTCGATTGGTAATCAATTTGTCCTTTCAGAACCAATTCATAATATGATACTCGTTCCTTTTTCAATTAATGGTACCGTAATTGGTTTTATGACCGGTGTCAATGTGCAGTTTAAAGTGACCGACGAAGTGCTACAAGAGATGCGCAGGTTTAGTGATAACTGTGTACACATACTCCATCTAACGGACTATGCGCAAACAAAACATTTTACAGACAAGGAGATCATCGTAATGCAATATATTAGCAATGGCTATACGACAAAGGAAATTAGTAATACTCTTCATATCACCGAATCGACTGTGAAATATTTTTTGAAAAATGTGATGTTGAAAACGAATAGCACCAATCGAACAGAAGCGGTTGCTAAGTTATTTCGTATGAAATTGTTACATTAATGTTTGTTCAACAATCGAGGTAGCATTCCTGTGATATTAGAAGATAAGCTTATAGTTTGTGAAAGAATGTACTTGAACAAAAGGGGTGCGATTGTTCAAGTAGAGCAATCGCTTCTTGTTCTGTGGAGATATACATTTCTGGTTATATGATCATCAGAGTGACCCAATCAATTAATGACTAAGACTGAACTAGATTTAAATAAGCTACAAGTCCCTAAATTGCAGCTTTGAAACATCTTCAACAAAGCAAATTACTTGAAGTTAAAACAATCTCGCGATATAGTTAGCATGCTACCTAGTTGTTTATGAAAGAAGGTGCACTTTTGATTGAAGATGAAATTCGAGAAGTGCTCGATGAAATATCGACGCAAATGCGGCGAAATTACTCGGAAATGTTACGCGAACTAAATCTGCATGTTGGTCAAGATCAGTTGCTATGCCGACTATGGAGAGGGGACGGCATTACACAGATCCAGCTAAGTGAACGTTTGAATTGTGAACCGCCAACTATCGCAAACATGGTAAAAGCATTAGAAAGCTACGGTCTCATTTACCGACAGCGTGATGAATTAGATGGCAGAATCAACAGGGTTTATTTAACTGCTAAAGGTAAAGAGGTAAAAGGCCCGATTGAGAAAGTTTGGCGAAAACAACAAGATAAGTTATTGGATGGAATGTCATCCGATGAACTTTTATTGTTAAAAAAGCTTTTGCAAAAAATGGCTGAGAATATTTCTTAAGCTCAGCTTTTTTGCGAAAATCATTAGCATACTAATGATTTTCTGAATAAAAAAAGCGCAAATCAGATGTCTACAACTCAACCTGAATTAAAATTATTGATTTTAGACCTTACGAGTATTCATCAAGGTAAAACGGCAACCGGATCATTACAGGTTTCAACAGCGCTTGTGTAGGTAGCCCAAAGATTGGTTTATATAAGCTACTAGTTTGCAGAACATTATAATACTAGAAATCAGATTAGCACCTCCCCTAAATGATTAAGCGCACATGCAACGGCAAATTCGAGAGAGATATGTGTGGGGGCGAGTGGTATTAAGTTGTCGAACCATAGCCTACTGAAAATGGTCGGAAATTTCAGATTGTTGGAAACCCTGATAAAAAAGCAATGTAGGAGAGAAAAGTGGAGCAGTATCAAGCATTATATGGTGCCAAACATCACGCGGACAAAATCCTTGAGCAAAGTGGCTTAATCTATACGATTATTCGACCTGGAGGACTATTGAATGAGCCGGGTACTGGAAAAGTTTCAATTGCGGAAGATTTAGAAGCCGCCTCGATTCCACGTGAAGTAGCGCAAACGATTATAACTGCTTTAACGATGGAAAACACTTTTAACCGTTCATTTGATCTAGTGTCGGGTGAAAATCTAATTTCAGATGCATTGAATAAGATTTAAGCATTCAGATGGACTAAAAAAGGTCGATTTTTAGATAGAATAAACTAATAGGAAGGATGTTTTTAGGATGAGATTAAGTATATTGGATCAAGCCCCCATTACGAGTGGGAATACAGCTACAGATGCTTTGAAAAAGGCGGAAGAATTGGCTGTTTTAGGAGATGAATTAGGCTTTCATCGAATGTGGATGGCAGAACATCATGCAACCAATACTTTTGCAAGTTCAGCCCCTGAAGTGACGACAGCTCATTTGGCTGCAAAAACAAAAAGAATTCGTATTGGAACTGGTGGAGTGATGTTGATGCATTATTCCTCGTTGAAACTAGCTGAGGTGTTTAAAACGCTAAGTGCATTTTCACCAGGCCGTATTGATTTTGGTGTGGGTCGAGCTCCTGGTGGGGATAACAATTCCATTTATGCTTTATCTGAAGGACGCCAACCGATGGTAAACAATATGTATGAAAAATTTGATACTGCACTGCAGTTGATCAACGACGAAGTACCTGAAGATGGCTTATATAATAAAACAATCGCAACACCGTCCCAAGTCATTTTGCCAGAAGCTTGGCTGTTGGGGTCGACTGGAAATAGCGCTGTGCAAGCTGGGCGTAGAGGCGTAGGCTATTCTTTTGCACAGTTTTTCAATGGTGAAATGACCAAAGAGATTATAGATACATACAAAAAGAACTTTCAACCTTCAGCTTTTATGGAAAAACCGCAAATCAATGTTTCCTATATGGTAACAACAGCTGAGACAAAAGAAGAAGCTGAATTTGAAGCAAAGCCTCAAGATATTTGGCGGTTACTATTTATGAGAGGCAGGATCGGGGCAGTTTTGACACCAGAAGAGGCCCGTGATTATCCATTGACGGAAATGGATCGCATGACCATTAAAGAAAATCGTAAAATTCATTTAGTGGGCGCAGTAAAGGAAATCGCAACATTGTTACAAGAAGAGCAAGCTCACTATGGGTTTGATGAAGCGATGATTTGTAGTATTCCCCATTCACAAGAGAAACGCCTGGATGTTTATCGACTATTGGCACGGGAATTGTTTTAATGGAGGAGTTGTCTAGACAGTGCAATAGATACCTTGGAAGAAGAGCTCATAATGTCATTTATTCAAGTTAAAAGAATAACGAAGTAAAGAAAGAGGGCCAATTTATTCTATTCTTCTTTTAATTATTATTAAGAGGAGAATAGAATAAATGTATATCATTATCCTCATACTTCTTTACAACGGAAGGTGAAATTATCGGATCGGTGATTATGCCATTAACAGATTTGGCATTACAAATTCTCGACGTTGCAGTAGTTTCCAATTTCGTGTGATCTGCTACTACAAATTTGTTTATTGCATTTTTACTTCAAATTCTCCATATTCGTAATCCATTAACCCTTCTTCAAGTTTATGTGGATATATCTTCATTACGGACATACCTATTGACTAACAAAGACGGGTAAGCGCGCCTAAATGAGTGTTGTGTAGACGCATCTTAGTATAAATTTTTATATTCTTTTTGAAGCTCTTTTGGTGACAGATTGTATTCCTTTTTAAAGAGTCTGTAAAAACTCGAATAATCAGGAAAACCGCATTTTAAGGCAATTTTCTCTATGGAGCTCTGATTTTGTTTAATCATCGTTACAGCAAAAGATAGACGTTTTAGTGATACGTAACGGTAAAAGGGTAGGTTCATGTTCTTTTTAAAGTAATGAGAAAAATAGTATTTATTTAAATGAAAATAATTAGATACATTGTCTAAACTTAAATCTGGCTCTGTCAAATGTGATTCAATGTACTCTAGTACAGATAGGAACCTTTGGTCTAGTTCATCCTTGTTTCTAAGGCTGGGCATACTACTTGCGGGATCAAAGATCACTTGGAGTGCCTGAAATAATTGGTAATTTATTGTGAAGGGGAATTTTTCTTCGCCACTGTTTATTCTATGAGTTACTTCATCTAGTAAAAAAATAATATCTTGAAAATTTTTTGAATGCAGATGTAACACATAAGAGCCTTGTGTCTTTTGATTAACAATATTCTCTTTCATAGAAGGTGAACTAGATAGAAAGTCGCTCATTAAATGCTCACTAACGCTAACAATTATGCGCTCATAGTTATCGATACTCTTAACATTCGCTTTATGAACAGCATAAGGAGGGATCACCACAACATCCCCTCTCTTTAAGGAATATGTCTTTCCTTCACAAAAGAATTCACACTCCCCATCTAAAAATACAAGAACCTCCAAAACATCGTGCCTGTGCAATTGGAATAAAGACTCTAATTGGGAAAATTTTTCGGATGATTCGTTATATTCCTCGAGCCAATCATGGGATTGATTTTTTTTGCTAAAGTAATGAATTTCAAAACCTTTATTGATTACTGGAATAAGAATAGATTGCTTCATTTAATGTCATCCTCTATATAGCAATAATTACAATATTTTGAGCAATATACGCCATTTATTTTTAACTTTTTGTTGTTATTATAACAATATAAAGAAAGCGATATCAAATTTAGTATATATAGTGTGGGAATGATAGATAGATTTTTCTCAAGGGTATAATGAGAAGAAGACCAAGTTTAGGAGGCATTAAAATGGAATTTAACCATAAACAACCCGATTTAGAAGTCAGGGTCAAGAACATCATTGAAGTGGATGGATTAAAATTTAAAGATTTGAATAACAGTGGGAAGCTAGAACCTTATAAGGATTGGCGTTTGAGTCCAAAGGAACGTGCGGAGAACCTAGTCTCATTGATGAACATCGATGAAAAGGTCGGTATGATGCTAATTAATTCACGTAAAATGGGACTTGCTCAGGAAGATAAGGAAAAGACAAGTCATGATGGTATATTAGATGAAGCGATTGTGGAAAAAGGGGAAAATATCTTTGCCGCATCAAAAATATACGGAACAACTCATACTATTGAGAAAAGGAATTTAAGACACTTCATTTTAAGAGACAACTTTAGCCCAGCTGAAATGGCGGAGTGGGTTAATAAAATGAATGAAGTTGCTGAGGGAACCCGTTTAGGTATTCCTGTCTTGATCGCATCTAATTCAAGAAATGAAAATGCAGAACCTATTTTTGGTATGAATGATGCAGGTGGAATTTTCTCCACATGGCCTGGAACCCTAGGACTTGCAGCGGCAGCACAGGGAGAGATTAAAAACGGTGAAGATGCATCACTTATTAGCGAATTTGCTGAAATTGCTCGTAAAGAGTGGGATGCTACTGGTATCAGAAAAGGTTATATGTATATGGCGGACACTGTTACAGATCCAAGATGGCAACGGACATATGGTACGTTTGGAGAAAACCCAGAATTTATTTCTGATGCGATCGGTCGCCTTATCGATGGATTCCAAGGTGAAGAGCTCGGGAAAGATAGTATTGCAATGACAACGAAGCATTTTCCGGGTGGCGGAGCAAGGGAAAATGGATTCGATCCTCATTATGCAGAAGGAAAGTGGAACCTATACCCAACTCCAGGAAGCTTAGAAAAGTATCACTTACCACCATTTAGAGCAGCAGTAGAACATGGAACATCGTCGATCATGCCATATTATTCTATACCAAGCATCAAGAAGAGTGTGGTACAAGAGTTCGAGGGGGAAGACATTCCGTTCGAAGAGGTAGGCTTCACATTTAATCATTATTTCATCAAACATATTCTAAGAGAAAAACTAGGATTTAAAGGCTATATTAATAGTGACAGCGGTATTGTGAATAATATGAGCTGGGGCGTAGAAGAATTGAGTGAGGCGGAACGCTTTGCTAAAGCAGTTAATGCTGGGACAGATATAGTTGCTGATACAAATGATATAGAAAATCTTAAATTAGCTGTTAGCAAAGGATGGATTAGTGAAAAACGTATTAATGAGGCCAATGTACGACTGCTAACAGAAATGTTTACTTTAGGTCTTTTCGATGATCGTACGTATAATTCACCAGAATTAGCTACATCTATAGTTAGTAACCAAGCTCATTGGGATGCTGCATATGAAGGACATAAAAAATCTGTAACCATCCTTAAAAATCAAAGCGAGACATTACCATTAACAGCTGAAAAGCTTAATAATAAGAAGGTTTATGTGGAAGTATTACACAAGGAAGTAGAACGAGCAACGACGTACACTGAAAAGGCAAGAAAAGAATGCCAAGAGCTTGGCCAGTTTACGTTGACTGATAACTATGAAGAAGCTGACGTAGCGATTATGTTCTTACATCCAAAATCTGGTTCTTATTTCAACGCGACAGCAGGACTATTAGAACTTGATATCTGTGAGGATAAAGTAGTATCAGCTTTGGATGGCTCATTATATCAAGAAACTACCGTAACTGGTATGAATCATCTAAAAGAAGTGGCAGATAACATTCATAGCCGTGGCGGAAAAGTGATTATCAGTGTTAATGTGACATTACCATGGATTCTTGGAAGTGTAGAACCGTTGGCAGATGCTTTAATTGCTGGATACGATACTTTCTATAATGCGCAGTTTGAAGTTATCGCAGGCAATAGCCGACCAGTAGGCGTTTTGCCATTGACATTACCAGCAAGTGAGGAAGTAATTGCCGTTTATCAGAATGGTGATTGTGTGTCAAGGAATGATGTACCAGGCTATGACAAGGACAAGTATATGCCTGCAGGACTCAGCTATGCGTACAAGGATAGCGATGGCAATATCTATAAACTAGGCCATGGACTAAGCTATTAATAACAATAGGCTCTGTTAATTCTAAAAGTGCTGTAATATAACCCCCTTTAGGTAGACACCAAAAAAAGAGAACATGATAATATGTTCTTAACAGTCTACTTAGAGGGGATTTTTCATTCATATTGTCAGTCACGTGTGTATAAATGACAAATATATCCAACTCCTAACCCTTTCAGTGTTAAATGATAATCATCATAACACTGAAAGGGTTAGGAGTTTTTTTGACACGAAATGAATGACAAGTGATGTGGCAGGAACGTATCGATGCATGTAAACCAAGCCATAATAATAAGATGAATTGGGAGAGGTTTTCTTGACTGTTAAAATACATTCCTGTTATTCTAATGCCATTATTAACTGACTACAATCGTTAGGTGAGGCTCCTGTGCTGGCGACACCCTAATGCTCAGAATCATGCACTTTTTTGAAAAAAATTATGAAAAATTTCAATTGGTCCCTAAAAACTACATTTAAATTTTACTCCGTATTAACGGGTACCACTGATTGAAGTTTCACTTTATACACTGGGTTCCATCCTGATAGTTGGAGGTTTTTTTTTGAATGTTATCGTAAACAAATTTAAAAAAATGTCTTACAAAAAAATAGTTTTGTACACCATAATAGGACTTTGTTTTGCCGTCTCTGTTTTTTTTATTAATCACAATGATTCGTTTTATGAACGCCCAATAGCCAAAGTCATCAAAATCAATCTGGAAGATACATCTGAAATGATTGATATACATAATAATAAAGATCATCTATTCACACAGCGTATAATAGCTGAAATAAAAAATGGAGAAAATAAAGGGAAAGTTATCCATTTAAAGAATGAATATTCATCATCCGGAGCTTATGATCAAGAATACCGTGTTGGAAATGAATTGTTTGTTTCTATTGATACGAATACAGAAGAAAATGAAGATTTAACTGGCGCCATAAAAGACGTAAAACGTGATAAATACGTTTTATTTATAGCTTGGATTTTTATCTTTATTTTACTTATCGTTGGAAAAAAACAAGGGCTATTTTCTATTATAAGTTTGGCAGTCAATGCGGTTTTATTATCTTATGCATTAGATGTCTATTTGTATGACCCAGAAACGAGTTTGGTATTGATTTGTGGTATAAGTGTTATTTTATTTACTGCCATTTCTTTGTTACTCGTTAACGGTTTTAATGAAAAAACATATGCAGCTATTATTGCGACCTTGCTAGGAACTTTTATCTCACTGTTCATTACCTATCTTGTTATATGGTTAACTTCTGGAAAAGGCCTTCGTTATGAAGAGATGCAATTCCTTACTCGTCCTTATCAAATGGTATTTATGGCGGGGGTATTTATCGGGTCTTTAGGAGCTGTAATGGATGTAGCTATTACAATGTCATCATCTATCTTTGGGTTGTATGAACAGAATAACAACATATCAATCAAAGCACTTAAAACTTCAGGATTGGATATTGGCAAAGACATTATGGGAACGATGACGAATATATTATTTTTTGCATACATAAGTGGTTCCATTCCAATGCTTATTTTGTATTTCAAAAATGCTTCTCCATTGGCGTTTACCCTTTCTATGAACCTTTCATTGGAGTTGGCTCGAGCCTTAGCTGGTGGTATTGGAATTGTGTTAGCGATTCCGATCGGTCTGTATACGTCTATTTATTTTGTTAATCGAAAGAAGGCAAGATCATGACTGTATTAGTGTGGCTGGCGGCTATTTTATTTATACTGATGATACTTATTGGTGGAAAAAAGGGAGCACGGTCTTTTATTTCTTTATTCTTAAACTTTGGTGTGCTACTTCTTACTATACTGTTTATGACAGATCCAAATGCTGATCCGATTATCTTAACATTGATTGCTTGTGCAGTGATTAGTTGTATTAATCTATTTTATATTAATGAAGTAAACAGTAAAACAACTACTGCATTCATTTCTACTATTATCACGATTATTATTTTACTTTCTTTTATTGTCATCGTGACAGAAAATGCTATGATTCAGGGGTTTGGTGAAGAAGAAATAGAAGAGCTTAGCATATTTTCGCTTTATATAGGTGTAGATTTTGTTAAAATTGGAGCTTCCGTGATTATTATGAGTACGATCGGTGCCATTACTGATGTTGCCATTTCTATTACGTCTCCCATGCGCGAGATATTTTATCATAATCCATTAATTAGTAGGAAAGATTTATTCGCATCTGGGTTAAGTATTGGGAAGGATATCTTAGGCACAAATACGAATACGTTATTTTTTGCCTTCTTTGGGGGATATCTGGGATTGCTTCTATGGTTTAAAGATTTATCTTATTCGGTTGGAGAAATCGTAAATTCAAAAGTATTTAGTGCTGAGATGATAACTATACTTTGTGCTGGAATGGGGATAGCTCTGATTATTCCAATTGCCTCCTGGATTAATGCGTATTTTTTAGTGAAAACAAGAGAAAAAGGCAAGATATCTAAATAGGCTTCATGATAGGAAAGCTAGAACGAGTAGAAAAGAAAAAGGAAGGTTCTCTATTTAACCTTTCAATTTGAAAATATTGAGCCAGTTGTGTTGAGAAAAGTAATTGTACCAGGTGGGATTACATTTAATCGTTTGCATGATGTTGTTCAAAATGTAACGAATTTTCAGAGTAGATATCCGTATGAGCTTATTCATTTGTTCGAGTTTCAGCTAGATGATGTTGTTGTAACGAATAATGTACAACAAATAGATGAAGCGAAAAGCAAATCGTATAAAGGAATTCCGGTGAAGCAGCCAACACGTATAAAAATTGATACTTATTTGGAGCGCTTGGATGAATTTTTATATGTGTATGATTTCGGTGATGATTGGCGCATTCATGTGAAGCTAGAAGAAGTCGTGGAGGATTATTATTTTGGTTTCCCAACCGTGCTCGATTGGGCAGGAGAAGCACCGCCGGAGGATGTAGATGGTCTACCTGGATTTGAGCACTTTCTTGAAGTCTATCAAAGCTCTTCTCACCCAGAGCATAACTATTTCCAAAATTGGGCGGCTGAGTAGGGGTTCCGATTATTCGATAAAGCGTCTATGAATCAAGGTCTCAAGCACCATAAATTCAAAAAGACTGAGTGGGATAAAGTAGATCATGAGAATTATCGAATAATATCAGATAAATATATAGATACAACGAAGCAATGAAGTTGAAAATCTTCTGAGCATCTGCTATATGTTAATTAAGCTTTCATATAAAGAAACGTAATTCTCTATTTAGAAGAATGATGTGCCAAAATAATAGTAACTACTTAATTAATCAATTCATCTTACTTAATTATTAAAATGTGTTTACCCACAATTCATTTCAAAAAAGGTGACAATAAAACGATCTCATCTAAAGTAAAGGAGCGGAAAACATGCAAACGATCACAGGAAAAGTAGCGTTAATTACAGGAGCAGGGCGTGGAATTGGACGTGCAACAGCAATAGCTTTTGCCAAAGAAGGTATTCACGTAGGTCTTGTTGGACGTACGCTTGAAAATTTACAACAAGTAGCAGAGGAACTAAAACAGTATGATGTGAAGGTAGCATACGCTTGCGCAAATGTAGCGGATTTAGACTCGATCACGACAGCAGTTGAATCAATTCGTGGAGAGCTTGGTGCAATTGATATTTTAGTAAACAATGCTGGCATTTCAAAATTCGGTGGCTTCATGGACTTAACACCTGAAGAGTGGACAAATATTATCGATGTTAACGTCAAAGGTGTATACTACACAACACGTGCGGTATTACCAGAAATGATCGAGCGTAACACAGGTGACATCATTAATATCTCATCAACAGCTGGACAAAAAGGTGCACCCATTACAAGTGCATACTCGGCTTCAAAAGCCGCAGTGATCGGACTAAGTGAGTCATTAATGCTAGAAGTGCGTAAGAAAAATATTCGTGTTACAACATTAACGCCAAGTACCGTTGCAACAGATATGGCTGTAGAGCTAAATTTAACAGACGGCAATCCAGAAAAAGTGATGCAAGCGGAAGATTTAGCAGACTTAATGGTTGCACAGCTTAAACTGCATCCACGTGTTGTATTAAAACATGCTGGACTTTGGTCAACGAATCCTTAATAGAACTATAACAAGACGCTATCCAATGTTTTTCGGATGGCGTCTTCTTTTTTTGAATAAAAAACTTTAATATTGGTACGGAAATTACAAAAAAGTATCATAGAATGTGAATGTTGGGAGGGCTACAACAGTTACAGTGACTTTTGATTATGCACTCATTAATTTAAGTAATGAAGGTAATAATGATGAAAATGGATGTTTATACATAACCAGGAGGGCATCTGCCAGCCTTTTTTTCATGCCTACCATTGCTGTTAAAATCTTAGAGAATACATACAGGACTGTATGTATTTATGGTTGTTACTAGTAGCTGATGTGTATAGGGAAACATGCTTCCTGGTTAGTCTAAGAAAAATGCTCATAAGTGAGTGAGCTGTCCAATCGATTGTTTTTTTTTCGAATAAATTATTAAAAAGGAGGGGACGAGCGATGGCTAAAAGTCAAATTGTAGACATTTCACATTATCAACCTTCAAATAAAATTAATTGGGAAAAGGCTGCTCAAGAAGTTGCTTTTATGATCATTCGGGTCCAGCACGGATCTAGAATAATTGATAGGGAATATAAAAATCACGTAGCAAATTGTAAAAGATACGGTATCCCATTTGGCCATTATGCATATGCTCACTTTGTTAGTGTGAATGATGCAAAGGTAGAAGCCAATGATTTTCTAAATCGCATTGATCAAGATGCTAAATTTCTAGTTGTAGATGTAGAAGAAAAAACGACTGCCACCGATGCACAAATGGTACCTGCCACGCAAGCATTTATTGATGTTTGTAAAGCAGCTGGATGGAAAACGGGATTATATACCGGACATCACTTTTACAAACCATACTCTATGGATAAAGTGAAAACGGATTTCTTATGGCTGCCAAGATATGGGCCAAATAATGGATCAAGGCAAACACAACCTGATTATCCTTGTGACATTTGGCAATACACGTCAGTTGGGAAAGTTAGCTGGTATGAAGGGGATCTTGATCTAAATGTTTTATATGGCAATAAATCAATCGAGTGGTTTATAGGTATTGATCAAAAGGAGAGTGTTATAGTGGTAGATCATATAGATGATATTACAGGACATTGGGCCGAAAAGTCTTTAGAAAAAGCAAAAAAGGCAGGAATTCTAATGGGCTATGGAGATGGTTCAATGAAGCCGGATGAACCAGTCACAAGGGCACAATTGGCGGTTATCCTAGATCGATTAAAATTGCTGGATAAGTAGTTAAAACTATTATGTCTCAAGGTGCTTGATGATTTTTTTGATACCTTAAATTAAAGAAGAGTCTTCGTGAGTTTACAAAATACACGAAGGCTCTTCTTGTTGGAAATATAAGTATTTATTACGATTGCAAGAAAAACAGCAGAGTACATCGACATATATAGTAGTGCTTTATTAAATTGTACTTTACTACCTGGCGAAGATGGATCTATAGATTGATTAGGACTATTTTCTTTGGTTATTTCCAAACATCTTGTGCAATATTCACAACGTGGCGTACTTTTGCCCATTGTTCTTCTTCTGTCAGTTCATTACCTTCTTCTGTTGAAGCAAACCCGCATTGTGGGCTCAAACAGATTTGATCTAATGAAACATACTCTGAAGCTTCTGCGATTCTTTCCTTAATCCGTTCGGGATCTTCCAATGCGCCTTTTTTAGAAGTGATTAAGCCTAATACAACGGAAAGGTCAGGTCTATTTATATGACGCAGCGGTTCAAAACCACCTGAACGATCATCATCAAATTCAAGGAAAAGACCGTCAAGATTTAATCCACCGAAAATCGTTTTAGAAGCATCTTCATAACCACCAGTGGATGAATATGTTGATCTAAAATTGCCTCGGCAAATGTGCATCGTAATGATCATATCATCTGGCTTATTTGCGATGGATTCATTGATCCCTCTAGCAAACAGTTCTGCTAATGTAGCAGGATCTGACCCTCTCTTAGCGATTTGCTCTCTGCCTTTTTCAGAAAAGAATAGGGACCAAGCCGTATCATCTAATTGGAGGTATCGGCAACCGGCATCATAAAGTGCTTGAATAACCCCTTGATAGGCAGCAATTAAATCATCATAAAATTCTTCGTGAGTACGGTAAACATCAGTTTCTAGTGTTCCTCTGAAATAAAGCATATTGGGACTTGGTATGGCAAATTTTGCAACAGCATCGCCTGCAATATTATGAAGGAACTTATAATGATCAATCATATAATGATCAGAAAATGCGATTTTTTCCGTTACCTTAATGCCGTGCGCTCTTGTTTTAACACCGTTAAATTGAATGCCATCATTCGTTTCATGAAACACAACCCCATCAAAACCTGAAAGAAAATCTAAATGCCACCAAGCGCGTCTAAATTCACCATCAGTAACAGCTGTAAGACCAGCCTCTTTTTGCTTTTCAACTAGCTTTATAATTTCCTCGTCCTCGATTTTTCGTAATTCATCAGCTGTAATTTCACCGTTGTCCTTTTGTAAACGTGCTTGCTTAAGGCGTTCTGGTCGTAAAAAGCTACCGACGTGATCTGCTTTAAATGGTACATTCGTTACTCTTTCTTGCGCTGCTAATTTTGTCATGTTATTTCCTACTTCCTTTTATAGATTTTTCATAAAGCGTTTAATTAGGTCAAGTTTTTTTGCCAATAAACAAAAATAAAAGGGCCCTCGAGTAAGAAGAGGGCCCGCGAAAATACGAAGACGATCTTCTTATCTTCTAGGTATGTTCTATACCTATAGGAATTAGCACCTTGCCGAAACACGGCTGGTTGCTGAGACATCATCGGGCCAATCCCTCCGTCTCTCTTGATAAGAATGTGAGTATTCAGTTATTTGAAAAATTCGATTTATCCAAATTTACCACGCTGTGAAGGAAAATACAAGTAGTTTTTTAAACCGAGAAAGATCGTAGCAAGCCGTTTTTTTTGCAAATGTAGATGGGATCTACTCGATGTAATAAGAGTATTCTCGTTTTATAGATAATAAAGTAAATGAGATTGACAAAGAAATTAAAGATCGGGCTGAACGAATGAATCCACTTCGTGAAGTGAGCTAATCAAATGGGTAAAGCGGCTATTTCAGTTTATTTCTTGAGGAATTTAATAAAGAGATAAAATTACCCATTTCCGATTACAAAGAGCAAAAGTCTTAGTATCTATTTTTTTGAAATAATATTGTTTAAAAACAAGGAAAAAAACCCTATGCGAATCTATATATTATTCGTTTGGTGTGGAAATATTGGGTAATTATTCCTCTTTTTCTCATATGGCTAAGGAATGAATTGACCTTTTCTGTTTGTATTTTTACAATTATAGTAAATATATTGAAAAGGAGAGGATTACATGTCTGGAATTATTCGTGTTACCCCTGCAGAACTAGATAGTATGTCCAACCGTTATACGAGTGAAAGCAATCAGGTAGGAGATCAGATTACTCGCTTAAATACGATGATTGGTGAATTGGAAAGTGTTTGGGAAGGGGAAGCGAGCAGAGCATTTAGTGAGCAATACGATGCATTAAAACCATCGTTTGTACAAATGCAAAATTTACTTGAGGATATTTCTCGGCAGCTTAAAAGCACAGCGAGAGCTCTTGCTGATGCTGATAACCAAATCGCTAGCCAGATTCGCGGGTAACTTCCATCTGAATATGAAGTATGTAGGAGCGCCATTTTCACAAGATGAAGGCGCTCCTTCATCTATGAGGTGAGAAAATGTATATTATCGTTACAATCGATTTAAAACATTATGGAAATGACAGCTTCGACCTCCGTCTATCCAACTATAACTCTGTTAAGAAACTGATTGATATAGTTTGGCAGGCTAAAGCCATCTCTGAACCCCCGCGAGAGGGATATTGGGTACGGATACCTAACAAGCAAATTGTCTTATCTGGAACGGATAAGCTGGTGGAGCACGGAATCGCCACTGGGGATCGTTTTGAAATTTTATCTAACGGGCAGTAAAACCCCCACTGATTGAAATTTCACTTTATAAAGGAGTATTGAATCATGACAGAACAGAGTCGAACGTATCTCGAAGAACAGCTTGAAGCGGTATTAAAGAGAGAAGATAACTCTATTCATTTAATTTTTCAAAGGGAAAAAATTAAATTAAATGATCGAGCGGAAATGGAAATGATTAAAGACATAGACCCTTCTATACATAAAGAGGTTATCTTAACAGAGGATGAACTCAGCCTCGTATTTCAATCGCCTCAAACCTATTTATCCTTTAACGAAATCCAAAGTAAAGATGAAAAAAGCAGATGGGTTTTTGCCTTTCAACTCCTAAAAAAAATCATGAATCATCCCTTCCATCGGCTACATTTGATCGTCTGTCCGGAAAATATTGTAGCAGATGAAAGCTTAACGCCCTATTTTTTACATTATGGAGTCATGGAGAGCATTCCTCCTTATGAACAAGATCGGGAAAGACTTTGGCAGGAGATAAAAGCCGTCGTGGCTGCTTCCGTCGTATCTAAGCATCCCTTTTTACACTATTTCAAGTTTCATGAAACACTAGAGCTGTCACCCAAAGAAGCGGAAATCATGAACACAGAAAATGAAGAGGCGCTTTTGGCTATTATTCAAAAAAATATGAAATTGCTAGATATGCAAGAGAAGAAGTTTGTACGAGTAACCAAAAAGGAATGGAAGATTACTAGATTCGTTTCTCTCGGTCTTTTGATTTTTTTGTTACCGGCACTGATTTATAGCTTGTATTCACTTATTCTTAGCCAACCTAAACAGGCTGCCTTCATTAATAGCCAGGAATACTTTTTGAATAAAGAATACAGTCAGGTAATCAATACTTTATCAGATTATAAAATTAAAGGCATGCCACAGATCGTTCAATATGAACTTGCACAATCTTACATTATTAATGAAGCGCTAAATGAAGATCAAAAAGAAGTGATTCGAAATACAGTTAGTCTTCAGGCAGACCCTCAATATTATCAATATTGGATCCATATTGGTAGAGGTGAGGCAAAGGAAGCTTTGGAAATCGCTCGTTCACTTGAAGATCGAGATATCATTATTCTTGCACTGATTCAGTATAGTGAAGAAATTAAAGCAGATGAAGAGATGAAAAGCGAAGAAAAACAGCAAGAGCTAGATAAAATTCAAACTGAATTAAATGAATACGAGCAAGAACAAAAAGCGCAGGAAGAAGAAGCGAAAAGGCTGGAAGAAGAGGAAAAACGGAATAAAGAAAAACAAGAGGAACAAGCGAAATTGGAGGCTGAGCAACAGCAAGCTTTGGAGCAGGCTGGTAAAACTCAGACAACCGATAGCCAAAAGTCAGCTGAAAGTAAGAATAATGAATAAAGGATTGCAGGAGGAGATAGCATGAGTAATCTCTGGTTGTTCTATAATCAGTATTACCAGAGGGTGCCACTCGGCAAAGATCAAGCTCATTCTTTATCGGTTGGTCCCGATGTCCAGCAAACAGTTACAGTTAGAGAGTTTCCTTTCACTGGGGGAATATTGGATATCGTTATAGAAGAGAGTCGTTTTGTTATTAGACAAAATGAGACATTGATTTTTGAAGGTAAAGTAGAAGAACCGTTCGAACTTGAAGATCGAGGAGAAACATTAAGGATGTTTTTGACTTCCTCGGATGTATTAACATCTACATATTATATGGGGTATCAACAGGAAATTTCTTTTTCATCTGATAATGAGGATGCTGTTTTCTATAAAAAGAAAACAGCCATTTTAAAACAAGACAACGACTCTTTTCATCTTTTAAAAACGGGTGGAAGATGGCAAGTGAAGCCACAAGAGGCTACTCTTTTTGTAAACGGACAAAAGGTCAGGCAGAACATGATCGTGGAAATAGGCGACATTATCTTTTCTCCCTTTATGGAAATCCGTTTATTAGATATCGATTTAATTGAAATCATCAGTCTAGATAAATATGTTACGAGTCTTCCTTTGACCAGACGCCCACAGTCAGAAATGAGCAAAAAGTATCCGACCTATCGTCGTACTCCGAGAATGATTTATGAACTTCCGGAAGAGAAGGTTTCGCTATCGTTCCCATCGCAGGAGTCAGATGATAGCAATAGAGGTCTATGGCTCATCATTATGCCTCCGCTGATTATGTTAATAGTTATGGGTGTAGTTGCCATTATTCAGCCGAGAGGGATCTTTATTATCGTTTCCATGGTTATGTTTATGACTACATTAGTAACCTCATCTGTACAATTTTTTAAAGATAAACAAACCCGGAAGAAGCAGAAAGAGCGAAGATATAGAGTGTATACACTTTATTTGGAAAATAAGCGTAAGGAACTTCAAGAATTAGCCGAAAAACAAAAGCGTGTTCTAGATTATCACTTTCCATCATTTGAAAGAATGAAATACTTAACCGGGTTTATCTCGGACCGGATTTGGGAGAGGTCGATTGAAAGTTATGATTTCCTTCAATTTAGATTGGGTACTGGAACTGTGCCATCTAGCTACCAGGTTTCGGTTAGTTCGGGTGACATGGCCAATCGGGAAATCGACAATTTGTTAGAACAGTCTCAAGTGTTGGAAAAGGTGTATCAGGAAATAAAAAATGTACCGATCGTAGCTGACCTGTCAAAAGGTTCTATCGGTCTGATTGGCAAAGAGAAAGTTGTAAAGAATGAGATTCACCAAATCATCGGGCAGCTTTCTTTCTTTCACAGTTATCACGATATAAGGTTTGTCTGTATATTTAATGAACAGGAATATAGCGAGTGGGAATGGATCAAATGGCTGCCTCATTTTCAATTGCCGCATGCACATGCAAAAGGGCTCATTTATAATGAACAAACTCGTGATCAGTTGCTTTCATCCATATACGAAATACTTCGTGAGCGTAATTTAGAAGAAAATAAGGAAAAAGTAAGATTTACCCCATATATCGTTTTTATCATTATGAATCGGCAGTTAATCGCAGACCATGTCATATTAGAATATTTAGAAGGTGAACATGCTGATCTTGGCATTTCCGTCCTTTTTGCAGCAGAATCAAAAGAAAGCTTGAATGAGAATATCCATACACTCGTTCGTTATATCAATGATCAAGAGGGCGATATCCTGATCCAGGAAAATAAAGCAGTTAGCATTCCATTTAAGCTAGATGCTCATCAAAGCGAAGGAAATGAAGTATTTTCCCGGATGCTAAGAACACTCGACCATCAGGTGGGGATGACGAATTCGATACCTTCAAGTGTTTCTTTTATGGGGATGCTCGATGTAAAAGATATTGACCAGCTTCCAATTAAACAAAATTGGTTAACAAGGCAGGCAAAAAAATCACTTGCAGTACCAGTAGGCCTCAAGGGGAAAGTGGATCTTGTAGAATTGAACCTTCATGAAAAGGCACATGGGCCTCATGGTTTGCTTGCTGGGACAACAGGATCGGGGAAAAGTGAATTTTTACAAACCTACATATTATCACTTGCTGTTCATTTTCATCCCCATGAAGTGGCCTTTCTCCTTATTGATTATAAAGGGGGGGGCATGGCCCAACCTTTTAAAAATATGCCGCATCTCTTAGGCACGATTACAAATATTGAGGGAAGTAAAAATTTCAGTTTACGGGCACTTGCTTCGATCAAAAGTGAGTTGAAGAGACGTCAACGCTTATTCGATCAATATAAGGTTAACCATATTAATGATTATGCCGATTTATATAAAAAAGATGTTGCAGAGGTACCACTTCCTCATCTCTTTCTCATATCCGATGAGTTTGCAGAGTTAAAGAGCGAAGAACCAGAATTTATCCGTGAACTTGTTAGTGCGGCCCGAATTGGGCGAAGTCTAGGTGTTCACCTTATCCTTGCTACGCAAAAGCCAGGTGGAATTATTGACGAACAAATCTGGAGTAATGCTAGATTTAGAGTTGCTTTGAAAGTACAGGACACAGATGACAGTAGAGAAATATTGAAAAATGGCGATGCTGCCTCTATAACTGTAACCGGAAGAGGGTATCTTCAAGTGGGGAATAATGAAGTTTACGAGCTTTTTCAGTCGGCTTGGAGCGGTGCCCCTTATTTGGAAGACACTTCAGAGACAGAAGATGAAATTGCGATCGTAACGGATTTAGGCCTTATCCCATTATCAGATGTTACAGCTAGTGAAAGAAAAAACAAAGAAGTGCTGACAGAAATAGATATGATTGTTGATAAAATTGAAGCGTTGCAACAGTCGATGGGGATAAAGAAATTGAACAGTCCTTGGCTGCCCCCACTCGCAAATCGACTGTCACGAAGAGCGTTTCAAACTATAGAAAAAGGGAACATTCAATTAGCCTTAATCGATGAACCTGAAAAGCAAAGTCAGACACCATATGAGTATGATGTGATGGATGATGGAAATATTGGCATATTTGGTTCGTCCGGCTATGGGAAATCACAAACGGCTTTAACACTTCTTCTTAGCATGGCAGAACGGTACAGCCCGGAAGAAATCCATTATTACTTATTTGACTTTGGGAATGGTTCGCTGCTCCCACTAAAACAGTTACCTCATACGGCCGACTTTTTCTTAATGGATGAGAAGTTGAAAATAGAAAAGTTCATGAGGATTCTGAAGGATGAAATGGCTAGAAGAAAACATTTATTTCAACAACAAGAAGTTAGCAGTATGAAACTATATAATGCTATTAGTAACGAGAAGCTACCACTTGTATTTTTTGCAATTGATAACTTTGACATTATTAAAGAAGAAATGCAAGATCTTGAGGTACAAATCAATCAATTTGCCCGAGACGGCCAATCACTTGGCATTTATATGATCTTTACAGCAACAAGGATCAGCTCGATTCGTCAATCATTGATGAATAACTTAAAAACGAAAGTCGTTCATTATTTGATCGACAATACCGAGGTTTATTCTGTTTTAGGCAAAACTTCATTTGTCCAAGAGCCTATCCCAGGCAGGGCCGTTATAAAAAAAGACGAAGCCTATTTCTCACAGGTGTTCTTGGCTGCAGATGGTAAGGATGATTTTGAATTAATGGATGCAATAAGAAGCGATATTCAGTTGATAAAAGAAAAGTATCAAGGATTCAAAGTTCCTTTAGCTATTCCTATGCTTCCAGATCAACTGAACATGATGAACTTTAAACAGTATACAGACGCAATGGAGGAAACTGGAATAATCCCAATTGGCTTGGATGAAGAACATGTACAACCGGTAATAGCTGATTTTAATAAAAATAACCATTGCATGATACTTGGCCAAGCGCAAAAAGGGAAGACCAATCTAATAAAAGTGATCTTAGATACAGTCTTGTTCCAGGGAACCAAGAGCATCGGAGTGTTTGACTCATTTGATCGAGGATTGTCTAGCTATTCAGAGGAAGAATTGGTCTTCTATATGGAAACAAAGGAACATATTTCAGAATGGTTGTCTAATGTGGAAGAAATCTTATCAAAAAGGGAAGAGGAATATTTGTTCAAGATTCGAAATGGCGCAACCCTTTCAGGCTTTCCGCCACTATTCCTTGTCATAGATGGATATTCCCGCTTTTCACAAACCATTGATAGTCTCATGCAGGATAGAATAGCAAGACTCATGAAAAATTACAGTCATTTGGGCTTTAATGTACTCGTGTCTGGGAGTAATAATGATCTTTCTAAAGGGTACGATCCATTAACAAATGAATTGAAACAAATCCGTCAGGCCGTCATTCTAATGAAGAAGTCCGAACAGACGATATTTACACTTCCTTACGAACGGAAAGAGGAAGAAATTCAAGCAGGATATGGCTATTATGTGATGAATGGAAAAGAGCGTAAAATACAAATTCCGCTATGTGTAATTGAAAGGAAGGTTCTAACATGACGGGGAAAACAAGGTATATCATTAAGCTGATTCTCGCGGTTTTTCTGATTATCGTAACACCTGCGATCTTTTTTGGTGCCATTGGTGATCATCCGATGCAGGTTAGAGAAAATGCAACAAGGACGATTGCAGTTGTAAATGAAGACAATGGAACGGAAAAAGAAGAAAAGTCTTTGGACTTTGGCGATGAGATTTCCGCAATCCTTAAGGATGGATCAGAATATAAATGGACATTTCTAAGTCGGAGTGCGGCGGTTAATGGTTTAAAGAATACAAAGTATGATGCTGTTATTTATATACCGTCCGATTTTTCAAAGCGAATCATGACGTATGAAAGTGAGCATCCTGTCAAAGCAAAATTCGAATACACGATACAAGATCAGTTAAATGTGAATAATCGAGAGAAAGTTTTAAGGGAAGTTGAAAACGCAACGAGTCGGGTTAATGGGAAAGTCTCTACTTTATACTGGACATATGTTTCCCAGGATCTCGAGAATGTCCGAACAAAATTTGATGGAATTCTTCAAAAGGAAATTGATTTTCAAAATGCGATGCTCGCATTTTATAAACCAAGCTCCAAGAATCTTACCGGTGAGATTGAGCAACAACGTAAAATGTTGGAGAATATTCGGTCCACGATGACTACGGTAGGAAAGGCATCCCCTAAGAGGGAAGAAAATGTAAAGCAATTTGAACAAAGCTTCACATCGTTTGTCAAATATGTGGAGGATTATCGAGATTATCAGAATATCCAGCAGTTAATGCTCGAAAAGGTTCAAGATGAAAATATCGTAAGCGTTCAAGCGCTAGCGGCAAATCAGGCCCCAAGATATTCAGATTCTATGGATTACTTGGATGAGCAAAGTGAACAGATTTCCACGAATATTGAGGCAATTAACGAGCAACTTGATGAAAACAATGCAACTGTGAATACTCTTTCAATGGTTCGGCAAAATGAGGTGGAACGCCAAAAGAGTGATTTAATCAACTATTTGAAAGGGCAAGAAACAACAACGTTGAATAAACATGAAAGCACAATTATTACGTTGAAAACTGAATTGAATAAAGGGGCCCCTGAATCGAATCATCCTGATCTTCCGGGTCCTAGCGCAGAATCTGATCCAGCTTTGCCTACTGGTGATCAGGTAGGAACTGTTTCGGCAGCTAATGACAGTTCCATTCAAACTCCAGGTTTGAATGAGGAGAGGAATGAACTGCAAGTTATTATGAATGAGCTTAATGGATTGAAAGGATCTCTTGAAGCCATTGCCGATCCTAAACCAGAGCAGGTCACGGCGGGCATTAATCAATTGCCAGAAATAGCAGGAAGGCTGTCAAAAGTAGAACAAAAGCTTGCCGCATTTGATCAAGCAGAAAATCCGCTGCAAAAAACAGTCGATGAACTAAAAGCGGTTAATAATGAATTGGTGAAGAAAAATGAAATGCTAGCTACAGAGTATAATAGACTGGCGGAGGTGAACCAAAGCTTATTAAATCAACTCAATTCACCGTTAGACAACTTTCAAACTGCAGTAGTAGAAATTGAAAAACAAGAACAGGAAATCCTGGGATTAGAAGCTTTAACAGGGGAAAGAAAGAGAAAATTAGAACCTATATTTAATAAGGAAATTTATTATAGAAGTCCAGAAACCCTTCTGAAATATCATTCTTCTCTCGTTCAGTATAAGGAAACATTACAAAATAGTTTAGCAGGAAATCCAGAGAGCTTAACGCACTTATTAGAAAAAGTGAATTCAATGCTAGGGGTTAATGAACAGGAGCAGAATATATGGGATAAGCTATCAGCTGATATGCCTTTCGCAGGAGAGAAGCTGACAGGATTGCAAGATTACTTTACTGGATTCTTTACAGAATATAGTAAAAAAATGGGGGAGCAACAGGCAGCCATTTTGGAAGATCTAGCTTCATTAGATGAGAGTGCGAACACGGTCATGAATCAAGTTCAGCTTATGTCTACTGATACGCCGATTCCGAGTAATGGAGAAGATGGTAATACAGTCGTTATCCATCACAAGGGAATTGGTCAGGAAATGATTATGATGAATCAACTAATGGACTCACTTGGTGAAAGTCAGGGGAATATCGTCCAATTTACGGATGAGCTTCAAACAAAGGTTCAAGGCGTACAGCAAGATGCCAATAAACTGAATGATAAATGGACGGCGAATGTTGATACAACAACACTGGTTAGGAATGATATCTTTAATCTGCTTGGCAATACATTTGTAGATGGTCAGAAAAATGGCGTCGTGTATGACCATTTATCCAATCCGCTTGAAATAAGCGGGAATGCTATTTCGAAGCAAGAAACAAAGAAAGTGCCTCCAGTAGTGGTGCTAGTGATCGTTTTAATAAGTAGCTTGTTAATTGGTTATTTTAGCTATTATTTTAAAGATGCACCAATGCTCGTAAAAGGATCCATGTTTGTCTTATTAAATCTGATTGTAGGCTTAATCATTAGCTTGTTTGGCTTGAATATTTATCCGCTCGGAGAGGAACGTGCGATTGAATGGTCAATTTTTACGATTCTCCTTCTAATGGCAGCTTCGACAGTCGTATTTGTTTGTTTTTCCATAAGTACTTGGACTGGTTGGCTGGCAAGTGTAGGTCTTGTCATGTTTTTCATTAGTCCATTACTTGCTCTTACAGCACCGAATATCGATTATCAAGACCCGATGTCTCAAGTGTATATGTCGATCCAGTATGGAACAGACTCTCTTTTTATAACGGCAATCATCGTGTTACTTGGCATGATTCTGCTGCTTTCCGTCATTCCGTATGTGATAAGGGCCTTGAAAAGTGTCTTTACTCCGGAAGAGGAACAGGCTCATGAGGCTTAATGGTAAAATCCTTGTATTGCTGATGTTTTTGGTCATCCGTGTCTTATTTACAGATGCGGATTCAGCCAGAGCAGAGTCAAGTATTGATGATTTGACACCAAATACGTATGAGAAGAAAGAATTTAAGGAAAACACCGATTATCTTCATGATGAGTCACTGTATGAAAATAAGAAATCGATACCTAAAGAGGTGCAAGAGCTTACTTTTAAAAAAAATAATTCGAATCCGCTTGAAAAAGTAAAAGCGCAGTTGTTTACAGATATGAATATTGAAACGAATACAATCGCATCACGGGCCTCACAGCTACAACTTTTTACCGATGAAAATGTGAAAAGATATTATCATGAAGATAAAATGCCGCAAACGGAAAAGCAGAAGTCTAAAATATTGATTGTATACATTGGCTTGCTAATAATAGGCTTGCTAATCTTGTTCGTCATACTTATTCCAAAGATGGTTCACAGCAAGTAAGTTCAAGAGTAGCTTCACCTAGTGTCCAATAAGGAAAGGGTCAACCTACGTCGAGAATGTCTCAAAAGGGTCTGACCCTTTGCTTTTGGGACATCCTCGTGAAGTCTGACCCTTTTAGCATCTTTTCGTGTTTGACGAAGTGATTGGATGGCGTTATTTTGAATACTTTATGAAATATCCCTAGCCTACCATGGTGTGCTTTCGCCGCTTACTTAAGTTTTAGCAGCTTCCCGAAAGAAGTCCCTTCCTCAAGGAACAAAGTCAGTAGGGAGGGGATGAATTTCGGTTAGGCGTTGCCGAAAGATTCTCCACGTATTGCCAGTTATTATTGTGATTGAGAAGCTCGCAATCTTTTAGATTAACCTGTTTGTACGACTTATTAGGCTTCGTGATGTAGCTCCCATGAATATCTTTGACATATGCCATACCTGTTCCCGTAAAGCCCGTAATATATCCAATTCGCTCATACACTCGTACTCGATCATTCAGATACAATCCTTTCAGTTGTTTCACATTTTTTTTGTTTCGCTTGCTCTCGATATTCTTCGTCTTCCGACCTTTTCTAGCTGTGGCCTCATGCAACGAACGTTTTTTCCTGCGAAATTGCTTGATGAAGAAGATAGAATCACTCATTTGCTGAATCGTTTCTATTCTACTGATCGCAACCGCATCATTCGCATGAGTTTTTTCTAATCCTAACTCTTTCCTTCGTGGTGTAGTGACTGACCCATACGTCACGTTAGCCTTGGGATACTTTGTAAATACTCGTTTACGGAAGATATTCATAAACGTCCCCTCTTTGATGGAAAAAACAGGGCTATATAATCGAAATGTATGATTTTAGTCTATTTAACTGATGGGTATTATTTACTATTGTGTGATTAGAAGATTGTTGTACGAAGGCATGATTAAGCACAAATATCGACAAGTAATTCGTCATTCAATCATCGTTCGAGTAAGAAAATAAACGGTTTCTTTAATAAATTAATCAATCGATTGATTAATTAAATATTCTCCATTGATTCGACTGTAATGCCAATAGTAGGAATGATCTGTAGGAGTTTAGTACGTTAAATATGCTATCAGCAAATTTTTACAAATTATTCTCACTGCATACATAGCTGAATCGAGAAGATGAGTGAGTTTGCGACGCATTTAATCAATCGATTGATTAATGAGCTTTATCTCGCATTAACGGACAGTAAAACCCAGACTTATTGAAGTTTCACTTTATCCCAACGATTTGATTTTTATTCCAAAATTAGGAATGGTTGTGTATAATTTTCTATAATATAGTAGTAGAGTTTTCAGAGGAAGGGGGCTTATTGTGACGGATTCTAATGACAATATTTCAATTGAAAAGAAGCGAGATATCTTTCATGATGAACTTAAGATACTAAGAGAAAAACGATTGATTCCCAAATCGGATTACATAAGACTTAGTAGTGCGTATGAACGGCATTATCACCAGCTGCTGCAGCAAGTAGCAGTAATGGAAAAGCAAGAGAAAAAAGAAGAAATGGTTCAATCGAGCACGATTCCGAATGAAGCTCCACATAACATACAGCGAACTAAAGAGCACGCTCCAAAATTAATTCAAGATCCAGTACAAACGCCAATGGCTAGCCCTGAACCTAGGATGGTCATTCAACAGCAACCTGTTGTGAAACCTGCAAAGTCAGCAGAGCAAATACGGGAAAGAAATATAACACTAGTCTTGGTGATGGGTGTGATTCTTCTCTTGTTCGGCGGTCTTATCTTAGCGACGTCAACGTGGGGAGCATTGAATGCTGTTCTGAAAGTATTCTGTATTAGCATGGTGTCCGTGTTTTTCTTTGGGATGGCTTTTATCGCCTTTAAATTAAAAATTAAACAAACGGCCTTTGCTTTCCTAACGCTTGCAAGTCTGTTCATTCCAATTACGATATTATCAGCTTCATATTATCGGATATTTGGAGAGTATTTATCGCTGCAAGGTGAGGGGAGAGGGTTATTGGGGTTGATCGGCGGAGTGATTTGTTTGGGCATTTATTTTGTAATTGCTAAGCACTTTGCTTCGAAACTATTTACCATCCTTTCATTGATAACCTTTGCGTTAGCAAGTCTTTTCGGGTTTACCTATGTGGCGCCAACTACAGAAACATTATTTATTCTACTCGTGTTGTTTAACTTATTATTTTTATGGTATATGGATCGTTTGAAAAGTCATCAACCATTGGCTGTATTCAAACCCTATTTATTTTACTTCATCCAATTTAAAATTTTCGTCGAAGCATTTGTCGTGTTTACACTAGCTTCAAGCACAGTATTGTATTCATTTACTTTGCTTTTAACATCCCTGCAATTCCTAGTGTTCACGATAAAATACAATCAAAAGTATTACAATTTTGCATTTAGTCTTGTATTCAGCTATGGCTATATCCATCTTGTCTTGAACGCGGCAGTATTGAGTGACTTCACTTCTATTGCTTTTGCTATGCTTCCGATCATGTTCATTGTTCTTTCTGTATTTATGGCTAAAAGAAATGAAGAAGTATCGAAAAGCTTTGTGTATACGGGCATTACGAGTAGTGTACTTGTATTTGCCTATGCGAATGCACAAGTGTTTGGAGAAGGCTATGCACAGATTTTCATTGCACTAATCCTTCTAGCCGCACAATATGTATTCTTAGCCATTCAAACGAAGCAAGTCGTGTTTACTTATCCAGCAATCGTCTTATTTAATCTGTCACTTGTTTATCTTGGCTGGGCATTTGAATGGACCTTTGCAGTGCACTCTAGTTTCGTATTTGTGCTTCAAATCCTCCTTTATTTAGGGCTGTTTGTATATAATGTCGCAAAAAAAATAGAGGTTTTCCGTTCGAGTGTAGGGATTCTTTCAAGTAGTGTGATGCTGTTTTTGACTTTTATCAATATGGTGAATGGAGATTGGTTAATCGTCAGTCTCTTTCTTGCCGCGATATCTGGTTTATTATTCTTCAGTCATAATAAAGTGACAGAAAAATGGATGAAGGATATTAGTACGTATGGTTTTCCGTTATCCCTAGCGGGTTCATTGCTCATTTTGTATCTGTATATAAGCGAAACAAGCAGATGGTATGACTTTACTATTCCATTTAGTTTACATGTCATGATTGTCGCATTGCTTTTAATCGGGCTAGGCTATTTCTTGCAAAAATCGTATAAAAGCTTTTTTAATATCTTTATTATTACCGGTCAGGTCCTATCGATGGTGTCGTTTATGACGCTCTATTTTGGAACATTGCAATCCACTCTAATTACCGCTTTAATGATGGTTTCAGCAGCAATTCAAGTTCTGTCCGTTTATTTATATCGCCATCATCTTCTATGGATTCCGGTTGTTTATACAAGCGCCGGTGTGTATGCATCCGTATGGGCCATTTTCAAATTTGAGAATGAATATATCTGGATGTCATATCTATTCTTAGGACCATTATTGTTCTATGTTTTGTCAGTATATGTAGGGAAATATTCGAGGATGGGCAGAAATTATTTCTTTTGGTTCAGCCATCTGACCAACCTTCTTGTGGTAGCACTTGGTTATCTTTATATAAGTGTGACAGGTGCAAATATGTATTTCTACTTAATACCGCTCAGTCTTTATGTGGTCAGCGCAGTGAGGACAACGATTGTGTGGGAGCGTTTTACATTCACGTACATTGGATTTACAGTTCTTCAGTTGCAAGTATTACTTGTTTTTCAGGAATATAAGCTTTTCAACTATCTAATCTTTACTTGCACAATTACGGCAGCTTTGATAACGATTCTTTGGAGTCGAGTGAATCCAGAATGGAAACGGATGATTGATTATTATTTACTAGTATTCTTAAATCTGACTCTCCTTGTTTATTTGTCAGATTGGAATATATTCCGTTTTTCTAGCAACTTGAATGTACTTTCAGTTGTACTTTTCACCATTCAAGCCGCGTTTGCGATCTATTTAATGATGAAACGGAAGTGGGAACATTTTATTGCGATCCCGCTGATGCTAACATTCTTATTTTATGTGCGCTATGCAAACGAGTTATCAATACTTGCAGGTACTGTGTTGTTGTTCGTTGCATTATGTGTGATGACTTGGATGAGCAAGGTGTTTTTCCGCGGAATGGTTCGAAAAGAAGAGACGTATCTAGTGATTGATGTGTATCGAATCGTAGGGTTTCTGTATGTGGTGACAATTAACTGGCGTTTTTTTACGAATGTGGAAAGTTATCCCGCGTTAGAAATCATCGCAGCCTGCTTAGTCAGCGGCTATTTACTTGTTATGCGGGCTTTCACTTTAGATCAATTAGAAAAGAAAATCTATCTTACAGCAGCGGTCGTATTAAGCTTATATCCATATTATGTTATTATCGATCAATTTAACATTCCAACTCTCGTAGCAACAGAAGTCACGATTCTTCCATTGTTTATCATCAGCACATTATTGCTGAGAAAAGTATTCGCTGATGGGCATACGACGCAAACCATCGAACTAGTTATTGTTCCTTTGTTATTTTTAGTATTAATCATGGATGCACTACAAGGAAATACCGTATATGATGCATTGGTAATTGGTACGTTGGCATTAGTCGCAATCATCTTCGGATTTATTGTGAAATATAAATCGTATTTCTTAGCGGGGACAGGGACTATTTTGTTAAATATCTATATGAACACTAATCACCTATGGGGCAATCTGCCATGGTGGCTCTACTTGATCATTGGCGGTATCGTTCTTATCGCGCTTGCCAGCTTCTTTGAATGGAAAAAACAAAAGGAAAATACGACGTCCAAGAAAATTCTTGAACGTAACAAAGAAAAAATTCGGAAATGGTTTGAACGGTGGAGGTAGAATGATGAGATTGATATGTCAAATGACTATGATTCGTTTTTAGATAAATGAAGAATGGACCGAAATAGGTAGAAGGTTCAAGATAGAAAGAACAGAAAAGGCTGTCCCGCGGGGCAGCCTTTTCTGTTCTTTACGTTTTCTGTGATTGTCTGGATAAGCCTTAAGAATATGAGCAATGTTACTGAAAAAGAAGCGTTTCAGCATATTTGGTTCCTCCTGGTTGTCATTCAATAAAGAGGATTTGTATCGATCTTATTTAAATAGATCTGGGTAAACGGTTTTGGCAACAAGCTCGACAGCTTCACCAATACGTGGTCCTGGACGGGACATCACGTCTTCATTTAAGTAGTATACTTTGTCTTCCTTAACGGCTGTAAGTTGGTCCCACCCTGTACGGCTCTTAATTTCTTGTTCAGGTTTTTCAATAAAACCGGCAGTTGTTGTGATGACAGCAGGGTTGCGTTTAATAACTTCTTCCTCAGAAACTTTGATCCAACCTTCTTGATCCTCAAATATGTTGGTTACACCCGCTTTTGCAAGGATTTCTTGTTGAAATGTCTTCTTTCCAGGTGTGTAGATTTCTGGAGCAGGACTTATTTCTAAATAGACACTTTTCTTTTCATTAATAGAGTCTGTTTTTTCAATGACAGCTGCAACTTGGTTTTTAATCGTATCGACGATTTCGCTCCCTTTCTCCTTAACGCCCATTACTTCAGCAATTTGCTGAATGTCTCCGTAAACATCTTCAAATGTAGCAGCAGATGCAATGACAAAGATTGGGATTCCCGCATCTTTCAGCGGCTGTAAAGTAGCTTCGTCGCCAATTGTATAGGCGATGATGACGTCTGGGTTTAACGCAATTATTTTCTCTGCGTTAATATTCATTGAATCAGAAACAGATTCAATATCGGCAGCTTCTTTTGGATAGTTATCAACATCTGTGACCCCAACTACTTTTTCACCTGCTCCTAGAGCAAAGAGAATTTCTGTATTGCTTGGTTGAAGGGAGATCACTTTTTCAGGTACTTTATCAAAGGTGATCTTGTCGCCAAGATCATCAGTTACTGAATAGGGCTGGTCTTTTTCTTTTTTAATTTCACTTGCAGGGGCATTATCCTTACTTGGTGCTGTTTGATTATTATTCCCACAGCCAGCAAGTACTAAAATAAAAGAAAGCATTAGTGCGAGTAACCAATTGTTCCATATGAATTTTTTCATTGTGTTCTCCTCATTTCTCATTCCTATAAATGGATGGATGTATTATTTTTTCGTCGATTTAATGTCATAGCATATACTCTCGTGAGGGATTTCCTCAACACCAAGTTGTTTATTTACATAGACGGCCATAACGAATAAAACGTTTGCTAGTAAATGAGCGTAATCGAACAGGATTTTAGGAACTTCTCTTTCAAGACTCACTTTATGTAGCGCTCTTACTGACTTCTTCGCTTCACTGCGGCAAGTGTGCAAAATACAGGCACCGGGAGTTCCTTGTGGCAAGACAAAAGTACCGATAGAGTCTTTGACCTCTGCTGTATAAAAATCATACATACCACTTAGGCGATCTAAGTCTTCTTGCGTGATACCTAATCGTCCGCGTACTGAGCCGTTTAGATTATAGCCCATGTCGAGTAAGTACATTAAATCTTTGTGTACAACAGGTACGTTTTTAGTAAATGCACAAGCTAAGCCAATACGAGATGTCAAGGAGTCAGTCCTGATCTCGAAGTCCACTGTTGAAGCGGATTCGCGCATGTACGGGTAACACATAAAACGGAAATCTTTTTTTGTCAAATGTAATCCCCCTTATATGATGAATAGAGTGAATAGCCCTTGAAATCGTTTTTTATAACAAAAAAACCGACCAAGAAAATTGGGCGGCACACCATCCTACATATCCAGTTGGAAAGAAAAGATGAGAGTTGCCGTACAATCCTCTTATCTTCCGAAGAGTATAATACGATGGAAAGAAGGCAGGTCTCCTGGCTTGTGCATCCATTTACTTTAAGGTCCTTCCCATTTTATATAACGGATTGCGTGCTACGTCCGATTCCGTTAAATAAAACAGTGGCATATCCTTATTTCATCGCACTTACAGTTGCGGAAACAGCTTCGGTTCTTCACCGAATTCCCTATTAAGCTGAAAGTTCAGCACCTTTTTTCTGCAAGATTATATTCACTTATCAATAGTTTACCATATAATTCCGATAAGAAAGTCATACTTTTTGTGATGTTTACTAATACATATGTTTACTAGATCTAAAAATTTGAAAATTTGTGCAATTATGATATATGTTGAATGAAAGATCCACCATTTTTCTTCCAGTTTGATAAAACTCATTTTGATGCGAAATATGCTCAACTCTACTGGGTAAGGCCATTATGTAAAGTTTGTAAATATATTGGAAAAAGAAGGGTTAGAAAGGGAGTCGTCGAATGTAGTTTAAGTTAAAGTAATTTTAAATGAATTGTGTCGATAGGATGAAAAGGTTAGTTGTTTTTTCAGATCTTTTGAAAATCGATAAGGGATGAATCACAGGAGGTAAGGTATGACATATGAAGGAAAGCACCCAAAGTTAAATGAAGTGATACGTAATATCGAGAAGGTTATTATTGGGAAAAGAGATATAGCAGAATTAAGTGTAGTGGCTTTACTTTCGGGAGGTCATGTTTTATTGGAAGATGTTCCAGGTGTAGGTAAGACGATGATGGTCCGTGCGCTGGCCAAGTCAATCAGTGCAGACTTTAAACGAATTCAATTCACACCTGACCTGCTGCCGTCTGATGTAACAGGCGTTTCCATATATAATCCAAGGGAGCAAGAATTTACTTTTCGTCCTGGGCCGATTATGGGGAATATTATCCTGGCTGACGAGATTAATCGAACATCTCCGAAAACTCAGTCAGCCTTATTAGAAGGGATGGAAGAGGCAAGTGTGACGATTGATGGTGTAACGAGAGTGCTGGAGCAACCATTCTTTGTTATGGCAACACAAAACCCTATCGAATATGAAGGAACGTACCCTCTTCCTGAAGCTCAACTTGATCGTTTTTTATTAAAAATGAAAATGGGATACCCAGATATATTTGAAGAAGTGGAAGTTTTGAATCGTGCGCGTTTGGCTTCACCGCTTGATAGTCTTGGACCCGTTATGTCATTGGTTGAACTACGCGGTTTGCAGCAAGAGTCAAAGGCGGTTATTGTCGATGATGCGATTAAGCATTATATTGTTGAAATGACACAAACAACGCGCCAGCATCGCAGTGTATATTTAGGTGCGAGTCCTCGTGGTTCGATTGCCTTAATGAAAGCATCTCAAAGCTACGCTCTATTATATGACCGGGATTATGTGTTGCCGGACGATGTTCAATATCTTGCCCCATTTGTGTTATCGCATCGCCTTATCTTGAAATCTGAAGCGAAGTACGAAGGGATTACAGCTGAGCAGGTGGTTGCTGAAATTATTGATAATATTCCTGTACCAGTAAAAAGGGCTGTGAATTAATGATGAAATCGTTGGTAGAGAAAATGAGACCTTATGCAAAGGTTGTAGTGCTTATTAGTTTGGTAGTCTTGGCATTTGGGTTTGCGATGTTTCAGGGAGGTTTTCTCAGTTGGTTTCTGTTCTATACGTTTCTGCCATTTGCCCTTTATTCGATAGGGCTGTTTTTCTATCCTATCCACAAGTTCACGGTAACAAGATCGTTAGATAAAACGGAACTCAGAACAGGGGAATCGATTGAAGCCAGAATTGAAATCACACGAAAAGACCGCTTCCCGTTGTTATTTCTTCTAGTGGAAGAAGAGCTTAATGGCCGATTAGGCAAAAACACGTCCATGAAGAAGGCGTTCATTTTCCCTTGGTTCCGGAAATCATTTTCGATTACGTTTTTGCTTCATAATCTTCCAAGAGGGGAGCACGGCTTGTCTGCGATCCGTCTGAAAACTGGAGATATGATTGGATTATTTGAAAAGGAAGCCAATTATGATCTTCCAAAAAAAGTCCTAGTCTGGCCTGCTTATTATGATTTGTCGTATAAGCAATTGGAGAATTTCTTTAATCAAGGAGAAGCAGGGTCTGTAAAAAAGATGCAAAGAGAGCATTCAATTGTCAGTGGAGTTCGAGAATACCAGCCGGGTGACCAAATGTCATGGATTAACTGGAAAGCGACAGCCAATAAGAATGCCATTATGACCAAGGAATTTGAAGAACAGAAAAGTCATGATGTATATTTGGTCCTGGATGAAGCTTCATCAGAGTCCTTTGAAGATTCGGTAGTATTTGCTGCCTCCTTCGCGCATGTTCTTCTGAAGAAAGGGATACTAGTTGGCTATGCAGGTTCGGCGATGCATGAGGCGCCACTACCGATCCGAGGTGGAGATGGACAGCTCCAAAGAATCCTTTACCGACTTGCCAAAACAGAAGCAGATGAAAAAGGGAGTTTAAGTTCCTTGCTTGGATCACATCAAACCGTATTATCTCAAAATGTAGCGATCATCTTGATTACTTCGCATTTGGATCAAAGAATGGTGGAACAAATCAGTGCGTATAAAATGAACCAGTCCATTACGATAGTTTGTATAAAAAAAGAAGGACAGTTAGCAGCTGAAGATCTTTTTGCAAAGCGATCCGCCTATATAAGAGGGATGAGAGTTAGTTATTTGGAGCAGGGACATTTTGAATCTGGATTAGTCGAGGTGATGGCTCAATGATTCAAAGAACTAGTCTACTCGATATATTGTTGAAAGTGGTTTTATACGGATACGGCACTTTGTTGTTATGGGAATGGCTACAGCCGGTTAATCAACTGACAGATACCGATAATATGGGCGTGTTTATTGTATTTATGTGTCTTTCTTTGCTTTCGTACTTTTTACAGGTGCATTGGGTTGTAAGAATAATGATTTTTGTGGTATATACAACTGTTTCCATTCAATATTTATATTCGCAGTTTTCACTTTTTGAACTCGCTTGGATTGGGGAACTTATAAGTGATATGAAAATGAATATTTCAAGAATGGTGAAAGCGGACTGGATGTTATTAACAAACAGCTTTAGAACCTTATTGTTTTTTGTTTTGATTTGGCTCATTTCATATTTAATTCATTACTGGGTAGCTGTCCGTCGAAATCTTTTTTTATTTTTTCTGCTAACCATTGTTTTTTTAGCGGTTCTTGATACGTTTACCCCGTATGATGCGGATGGTTCCATTGTTCGGGTTGTTATCATTGGTTTTGCTGTACTGGGATTGCTCGCTTTTTTCCGTTTATTTGAACAGGAAAGATTAACAGTGTCTATTGATGGTTTACGAAGATGGCTTATTCCATTAACAATTATGCTGTTGTTTAGTGGGACAATTGGTTTTGCAGCACCGAAACTAAACCCCCAATGGCCAGATCCTGTTCCATTTATTATATCCTATTCAACTAAAACAACAGGAGATTCGAAATCAGCAGGAAGCAAGCGTACTGGGTATGGAGAAAATGATACCCAACTGGGTGGTTCAATTTCTGACGACCATGCAGTTGTTTTTTATGCAGATACTCCCACTCGACACTATTGGAAGGTGGAGAACAAGTATTATTACACTGGCAAGGGCTGGACAAGGCTTAATTATCCAGGAGAATTGACAGAGTATGAAAATGATCAGGATATGGTGGATCTTACAGATACAGAATTACCTGGAATAAAGCTTCAAGAACAAAAGGCGTCCGTTAAAATGGAGCAGTTCTACAATCATGTTCCATATCCTACTCCTAGTTTACTTAAAAGAGTTTCAGCTGAAGAAATAGATCAGTATATTTTTAATGACTCGACGAATTTATTGACAGCTCAATCGAAAAATTGGGGTAGGATCAAGCTTACGGATTATGAAGTGAATTATTATCTTAAAACATTTGATCGAAATTATTTAAAAAAGGTTACATCTGCAAATGATGTTCCTGAAGACATTATAGGTATTTATACACAGTTACCAAGGAACCTACCTGAAAGAATTCGTAATTTAGCGTTAGAGATCACTAGTAATAAAGATAATTGGTATGACAAGGTAAAAGCTGTTGAAAATCATTTTGATGGTCCTGAGTTTGTGTATGATAAGCAAGATATTCCTTATCCAGAAGAGCAACAGGATTATGTGGATCAATTCCTATTTGAAACACTGCGGGGGTATTGTGATAATTTCTCTACAGCAATGGTTGTTCTATTACGTTCACTCGACATTCCGGCACGCTGGGCAAAAGGTTATTCTGATGGTGTGGCAACGATAAAAAACGGTGAATCCGTTTATATGATCACGAATAATAATGCTCATTCATGGGTAGAGGTTTATTTTCCTGAGGTTGGTTGGGTTCCATTTGAGCCAACAAAAGGCTTTAATAATACAAATCAGTTTTATGATGCTTCTTTGACTACTCAAGCTAACGAGAATGACCATAATACGGCTGTGACGACTCCGGAAAAAAGAGAGCCAACTCAGCCCGATAAAAAAACACTTCCAGATACGGATAAATCGGATCAATCAGCATCTTTGGGATCAGGTGATATTTCTTGGAAGATCATTTTACGAAATACAGTAATTGGTCTTGTAGGTGTAATGTTTCTTGCTTTCTTGCTTTATCAATCGAGAAGAAAATGGCTACCATATGTATTTATTACAAGATATAAAGGGAAAAATGGTACGGACACATTTACAAGTGCTTATAATGTTCTCCTCAAGCAATTGAATCGCGCTGGTGTACCGCGACCTGAAGGCCAAACATTGCGAGAATACGCGGTTTATGTTGATCGTGTCTATCGTATGTCTAATGATAATATGCAGCAAATGACGAAGGAATACGAAAGAATTTTATACCGTGGGGATCAGGAAAACCAAGCTTGGAGGCAGTATCGAGAATTGTGGGAAAATTTAATTAAAGAGACAACCTCTTGACCATGTTTTTAACATGTTGGTACAATTGAAACATTCAAATACGAGCCCTTCATATATCCTCGATAATATGGATCGAAAGTCTCTACCGAATCACCGTAAATGATTTGACTATGAAGGCAGATGTTTCAGTGTAACAGCTAGAATTCTGCCTTTTTAGACTTTTTAGGGTGGAGTTTAGCTTTTTTGTGTTTTATTTTTACATTTTTGAAATAATAAGAACAAACCGCTTCTTTAAAGAAGTGAATATATCAAATGAGGTGACAATAGTGACGGGGAAAACAGACTTACAGAACCAGGAAATGATTGTCGTATTAGACTTCGGCAGTCAATATAATCAATTAATCACTAGACGTATTCGTGAATTTGGCGTGTACAGTGAATTACATCCCCATACTATTACGGTAGAAGAAATTCAAAAATTAAATCCAACTGGAATTATTTTCTCTGGTGGGCCGAATAGTGTATACGATGCATCTGCTTTTGGGTGTGATGAGCGCATTTTTGAACTAGGATTACCGATTTTCGGGATTTGTTATGGTATGCAGTTGATGACGAAGCATTTCGGTGGAAAAGTTGAACAAGCAAAGAACCGTGAATATGGTAAAGCGACGCTCGCGATTCAAAACGATTCAAAACTATTTAAGGACCTACCTAAAGAACAAATTGTCTGGATGAGTCATGGAGATCTTGTTGTGGAAACTCCAGAAGGATTTACAATTGATGGAACGAATGCATCTTGTCCAATTGCGGCGATGAGCGATGAATCAAGAAAGCTCTACGCAGTACAATTCCATCCAGAAGTTCGTCACTCTGTTTACGGAAACGACATCTTGAAAAACTTCGTGTTTGATGTTTGTGGCTGTAAAGGTGACTGGTCTATGGGGAATTTCATTGAAATTGAGTTGGAAAAAATTCGTCAAACAGTAGGCGACAAAAAAGTTTTGTGTGCCCTAAGCGGTGGAGTGGATTCATCTGTTGTTGCGGTGCTTATTCATAAAGCAATCGGAGACCAATTAACATGTATTTTCGTTGATCATGGTCTATTGCGTAAAGGCGAAGCGGAAGGCGTTATGAAAATGCTGGGCGACGGCTTCCAAATGAATGTTATTAAAGTGGATGCCAAAGAACGTTTCCTTTCTAAGCTTGAAGGCGTTTCTGATCCTGAGAAAAAACGTAAAATTATTGGGAATGAGTTTATCTATGTATTTGATGATGAAGCAACGAAATTAGAAGGAATTGAATTCCTTGCTCAAGGTACTCTTTATACAGATATTATCGAAAGTGGTACAGCAACAGCACAAACGATTAAATCGCATCACAATGTTGGTGGTCTGCCTGAAGATATGCAGTTCAAGCTGATTGAACCGCTAAACACACTGTTCAAAGATGAAGTACGTGCACTTGGAACAGAACTGGGGATGCCTGATGAAATTGTTTGGCGTCAACCATTCCCAGGTCCTGGATTGGGAATTCGTGTATTAGGAGAGATCACAGAAGACAAGCTAGAAATTGTACGTGAATCTGACTATATTTTGCGTGAAGAAATAAGTAAAGCTGGTCTGGATCGTGAAATTTGGCAGTACTTTACCGTTCTTCCGGATATTCGTAGTGTTGGTGTTATGGGAGATACGCGTACGTATGACCATACAATTGGTATTCGCGCTGTCACTTCAATCGATGGTATGACTTCAGATTGGGCTCGTATCCCTTGGGATGTTCTTGAACTTATTTCAACGAGAATTGTTAATGAAGTAAACCATGTAAACCGTGTCGTTTATGATATTACAAGTAAACCACCTGCAACGATTGAATGGGAGTAGACGAAAGATACTGAATTTTTCCGATTTGAAATAAGATTATATGGCTTATAAACGAACGTTGTTTCTTCTTGAGAGAAACAACGTTCGTTTTTTTGTTGACAGCTAGTATCACTTTTAGTACAATTGAAAAGTAAATTATTAATAGTGTGTGTTCAAAAAGGAGCCGAGCAGTTCGAGGAAAGATAGAGCTTTGATGCAATTCGCAAGCATTTGTACCGAACCTTTTGAACATCCTCTAATAGATACTATTTATTCGCCGTATAATATTGGGGATATGGCCCAAAAGTTTCTACCGAGCTACCGAAAATAGCTTGACTACGAAGTGAAGGATACGCATAACCGATGGAGTGTATCTAACTCTTTTAAAACCCTTTACATAATTTGCAGGTAAGCATCGTTTCGGTTAGAAGTGAGGCTTTTGGTCAGTGTTGAATTTATTTAAGGGAGACTGAATGATGAAAAAGTATTTTCAATTTCAAGAACTTGGCACGAATTATCGTCGAGAAATAATTGGGGGTCTGACAACCTTCTTAGCTATGGCTTATATTCTAGTGGTAAATCCAAGTATTTTAACACTTCAGGGCATTGAAGGATATCCTGATGAACTACGAATGAATTATGGTGCAGTATTCGTTGCGACAGCATTAGCGGCGGGTATCGGTTCGATCCTTATGGGGGTTATTGCCAGATATCCGATTTCACTTGCTCCAGGCATGGGACTAAATGCCTTCTTTGCTTTCACAGTTGTACTCGGATTCGGTATTCCGTGGCAAACAGCGTTAACAGGTGTACTGATTTCTGGAATTATTTTCGTTATCCTTTCTTTATCGGGGATTCGTGAGAAAATAATAAATGCAATTCCTGCGGAGCTTAAATTTGCGGTTGGAGCAGGTATTGGTTTATTTATCACATTTGTTGGTTTTCAAAACTCACGCATTATTGTTAAGAACGATGCCACCCTTGTTGGGTTAGGTGACTTGACTTCAGGTAACACACTTCTTGCGGTTTTTGGTATTGTTATTACAGTTATTTTAATGGCGAGAGGTATTAAGAGCGCCGTTTTTCTAGGTATGATTATTACGGCGATTGCTGGTATGATCTTCGGGCTTGTACCGTTTCCGGAGAAAATTGTTGGAGCTGCACCGAGCATTGCTCCTACATTTGGAGCTGCGTTTGAAGCATTCGGGAATTTGCCTGACCTATTCTCAGGTCAGATGTTGATTGTTATTTTAACCTTCTTATTCGTTGCATTCTTTGATACAGCAGGAACATTAGTGGCTGTTGCTCAGCAAGCAGGATTAATGAAAGATAACGTCCTGCCGCGCGTAGGAAAAGGGTTGCTTGCGGATTCATTAGCTATCGTATCTGGAGCAATTTTAGGAACATCTACAACAACATCTTATGTTGAGTCGACTTCAGGTGTAGCTGCCGGGGCACGAAGCGGTTTTGCGGCGGTCGTTACAGGATTATTATTTATTCTTGCTATTTTCTTTTTCCCACTTCTATCGGTGGTAACATCCGCGGTAACGGCTCCAGCCTTAATCGTAGTCGGTGTTCTAATGGCAACTGGTTTGAAACATATTGATTGGTCACGATTTGAAATTGCAGTACCAGCTTTCTTCACAGTCATCATGATGCCGTTAACTTACAGCATCGCAACAGGTATTGCTTGTGGTTTCGTCTTCTATCCGATTACGATGATTATGACAGGAAAAGCCAAGCAAGTTCACCCAATCATGTACGGATTGTTCGTTATCTTTATCGCTTATTTTATTTTCTTAGTTTAATAAATGATCAGAGGACCTTAACGGGTTCTCTTTTTTTATCCCGTATTGTTGGCATGTATGGCATTCTTGGTAGGGGTAACTATCCGCGAACTCCTCTGATACAATGACTCAGACTAAAAGCTCCATAATTTTATGTTGTCGTCTTAACGCTCTTTTAGGAAACCTCATTAAATGGTAGGTGTAATGATTCGGTTGAGGGATTGTTCGTGTTGATTTAATTGAATGAATTGACTAACATAGATGACATAGATTATAGGGTGAAAGAGGGAAGCAGATGGGAGTAGCTATAATTAATAAAGTTTTGAATAATAATGTCGTCATAGCAAACCATCCTTCTTATGGTGAAACCGTAATAATTGGCAAAGGGATTGGATTCAATCGAAAAAGAGACGACGAAATATCTTTAGTCAATGCTGATAAGATGTTTGTTTTGACCGGAAAAAAAGAACAGGAAGACTATAAAAAGTTACTTCCAGAAATCGATGAAAAACACCAAGGGGCAATCATTGAAGCAATCAATCATATTAGTAAAAGAGTGTCTGGAAGTGTCAATGAATATATACATGTCGGAATGACCGATCATTTGCTTTTTGCCTTAAACAGGATTGAAAATGGCCTTTCGATAAACAATCCATTTTTAGTTGAAACGAGTACGCTTTATCCATTTGAATATGAAATCGCAAAAGAAGTAATCGAGATTTTAGAAATAAAGACGGGAATTAGTCTTCCGGAAGGAGAAGCTGGCTTTATTACGCTTCATATTCACAGTGCGCTAACGAATAAAGAGTTAGCGAAAGTGAATCAACATTCTCAGCTAGTCACGCATTTGATTAATCTTATAGAAGAACAACTGCAAATAGATATTGATAAAGAAAGTATTGACTATGTAAGGCTTGTCCGTCACTTGCGGTATACCATCGATCGAGTATTAAGAGGTGAGAAAGTAGAGGAACCTGAAATACTCACTACCCTCTTGAAAGACGAGTATCCGTTATGCTATAATTTGGCTTGGAAACTGATAAAAATTATGCAACAGCACTTGAAAGAACAAGTATATGATGCAGAAGCCATCTATTTGACGATGCATCTTCAGCGATTACAAAAGAAAATTACATAAAAATCATAACCTTTACGTGTTACTGATTCGATCAGGCATAAGTGAAGAAAGTGATTGGACGAAGCGAATGGGGGTATAGTATACCCGTACGCTCTTTCAATGCTTTTTTTACTTATGCCTTTTTTATTTGTCTTTTTCGTTGTAAACGTTTTATACAGCATTACCGGGTCTGGTTATCAGGGGAAACAGAGACTAAGTTTTACTTTATCGGTTTTCAAATCTTAATTTCGGAGGTTTTGCACCATGTGGAAGAAAGTTTTTGGTGTTCTACAAAATTTAGGGAAAGCGTTTATGCTTCCTGTAGCTATGTTGCCAGCAGCAGGATTGCTACTAGGGTTAGGAAATGCGGCTCAACAAGATGTGACGCTGCAGTACCTACCATTCCTAGATGCTAATTGGATTCAGTTGGTCGCTAGGGTAATGGAAGATTCCGGTGGTATTATATTTAGTAACTTGGCGCTGATCTTTGCAATTGGAATCGCCATTGGGTTAGCTGGTGATGGAGCGGCTGCGCTCGCTGCGCTCGTTGGCTATTTAGTATTGAATCGGGTCATGAGTACATGGATGGGTGTAACGCCGGAAATGGTTGCAAGTGACCCTAGTTTTGCAAATGTTTTGGGTATTCCTACGTTACAAACTGGTGTGTTCGGAGGGATTATCGTTGGACTGATTGCAGCCTATAGCTACAACCGCTTTCATAATATTGAAATGCCTTCATTCCTCGGTTTCTTTGCGGGAAAACGTTTTGTTCCAATCGCTTCAGCTGTTCTGTCTTTGCTTGTAGGTCTATTAATGCTGTTAGTTTGGCCTCCAATTCAAGGCGCGATGAACAGTGCATCACTTTGGTTAATTGAAGAGGGGACCTATTTTGCGGTATTCTTCTTTGGTTTTATCAAACGATTATTAATACCATTTGGGCTACATCATATTTTCTATGCCCCATTTTGGTATGAATTTGGTACATATACAACGGTCGCTGGGGAAATCGTTCGTGGTGATATGACAATTTTCTTTGCTCAGCTAAAAGATGGCGTAGACATAACGGCAGGTAACTTCATGGCTGGTGAATATCCAATAATGATGTTTGGTCTGCCAGCGGCGGCGTTAGCGATGTATCATACAGCAAGACCTGAAAAGAAAAAGTTTGTTGCAGGTTTATTAGGCTCGGCTGCACTGACTTCTTTCTTAACGGGTATAACTGAACCACTTGAATTTTCATTTATGTTTATTTCTCCTGTGTTGTATGTGATTCATGCGGTTTTAGATGGATTAGCATTCGTGTTAATGACCTTCTTTAGTGTCAATATCGGTTATACATTCTCGGGTGGTGCAATTGACTTTCTACTCTTTGGTATCTTACCAGGAAAAGAGCCATGGTGGATTGCGATCATTCTAGGAATTATATTTGCGGTAATCTACTATGTTATTTTCCGTTTTGCAATCAATAAATTTAATTTAATGACTCCGGGCCGTGAAAAAGCAGAAGATGAACAATCGCAAGAAGGTAAAAAAGGAACGGTAAGCGAACTTCCCTATAACATTCTTGATGCAATGGGAGGACGAGAAAATATCGCAAATCTTGATGCTTGTATTACTCGACTACGTGTATCTGTTAACGACGTTAAAGATGTTGATAAAAATCGTTTGAAACAGCTTGGTGCTGCAGGTGTACTTGAAGTCGGAAACAACATTCAGGCTATTTTTGGCCCACGCTCAGAGATCATTAAGTCACAAATGAAAGATATCATGAGTGGGAAAGCGCCAAAAAACGTAGTAACAAATCAGGAAGAAGAAGTAGAACAACAAATTGAAGAAGTTATGCCAGGTGTTTTGCAAGCAGAGGTGAAAGCAGACATCTTCGTTTCGCCGATTACTGGAGAAATCAAACCAATCAGTGAAGTGCCAGATGCTGTTTTTGCTGAGAAAATGATGGGTGACGGTTTTGCGATCCTACCAACAGACGGAGCGATTGTTTCTCCTGTGGATGGAACGATCGTGAACCTCTTCCCGACCAAGCATGCACTGGGCATCGAAACTGACAATGGTCTTGAAATTCTGATCCATATTGGTATTGATACAGTGAAGTTGGAAGGGAACGGTTTTGAAGCGCTCGTTGCCCAAGGTGACAAAGTGAAAAGAGGTCAACTACTATTAAAGGTTGATTTAGCCTACGTGAAAGAGCATGCTCCTTCTATTATTACACCAATCGTCTTCACAAACTTAAAAGAAGGCGAAACTATTCAAATTGATAAAAACGGTAATGTGAAAAGTGGAGAAAAAGACGTTATCTCCATAATCAAATAAATAAAAGTAGAAGAAAAAGTTCCAAGAGGGTCTTGCCTTACAGATTATACATTGTGGGGTATGATCCTCTGTTTTGTATTGTGGAGTCGATAAGTAGGAAGAAGATAAATGTTAAGTTCATTAACGAGATATTAAGAAACGGTTAATTAATGTGAAAATTCTAACTATATTGACTATTTTTATTTAGAAGCCTGTATTATAGTTTTGTAATCTAAAATGGAACTACGAGGAGGCAATAAGAAGTATGAAAAATTTTCAAAAATGGCTTTTAACATTTATGGCAGCTTTCATGTTAGTAGGAGTTGCCACTGGTTGCTCGAGTGAGGATACTAATACGGACGATACTAAAACCGAAGACACAGGAACTGAAGATTCGAATACTGAAGAAAAAGCAGAGTAATAGTAGAGAGGCTGAATCTGTAAAGATCCAGCCTCTTATTATTTTACAGATAATATCGAAATTAAAATAACAGAATGAAATTGTATGCTTAGAAAGGTTCGTGGTATCCTTTTAAGCTATAAGTAATTAGTGTAGAGAAAAAGTTATTATTTTTATTGACAGTGTATTTAGAGAGTGGTACTATAGGAAATACGCCACAGAACACCATTGTGATTTTGGAAATAACAAAAAAACTTTTTTCGAAAGTTATTGACAGTTCAGTTGGTGGGTGTTATGATATAAAAGTTGCTTACGAGATAAGTGACAACGATAAATTGCTCTTTGAAAACTGAACAAAACAAAGCGCCAACGTTTAAATTTAAGTGAGTACACACTATAAAAACAAATGAGCAAGTCAAACACTTTTTGGAGAGTTTGATCCTGGCTCAGGACGAACGCTGGCGGCGTGCCTAATA
>NZ_JBIWFD010000008.1:0-107900 GCF_044762875.1 Peribacillus sp. NPDC096379 | reverse complement strand
GCAATATTGCTGACCCCTTTCATCTATTTTTTGAAAATTATATCAACGGGACATTTGTATTGCTACTCAACTAATGTAGGTACCATGTGAGGTTTAACTCAATATAGAAAAGTACCCGTGTCACAATTTAAGAAAAGTGACTCTGACTATGCTATATACTCCGTTTTATCTATATTCGTGAATTATATATTCGTTTTTAGTTTACATAAAATTAATTTCTGGAACTTATCAAAAAAGCCACCCCCATGCGTATCAGGGGTTTGGCTTTTAGTCGTTTTTTATCGTTTATTCAGGATTTTATACATGGTTGATGAATCAACATTTTCAGCTTCTGAAGAGCCTGGTAGCTGCATAAAAAAGGGGTGTTTTATGCAAATTCTTCTTTCACGAAGCACCCGTTAGCCATCCATGCAGCGCAAAACCGGCGCTGCACCACAGAGAATGAATATGGGGTTCAGGGTCCATAATGTTTAATGGCTGGCGGAGATAGTCGTTGAACTATGGTGCCTTTGAGCCCATCCGTTAGTCTGACTCCGACGACCACGGTGTACCACCGACTGTCGCGCCCTTTATGGGTAGCACTCATGGAAGTTCATTAGTCTTAGTAAATTTTGATTTTTATATCTTTATTGTTTTTTTAGTTGTATCTCAATTCTTTTTGCCAAGTCAGATGATACCTTATTTAAATACTCCATAACTTTCTTTCTAATATCATCGGATATGACTATCAAGTCGCTAGCTAAATTTTCTACAAGATGTTCTTTTTCTATAGGAGTTAACTTCATATAGAATTCACCAGCCTGCACAAAATCATCATGCTTTGTTATAGAAGTTCTTTCTAGTTTCCCTTCAACATATCTTCCCTCACCACTTGTAATTTGGTTAGTCGCTGTCCAGTCTTGCTGTTGATTGACTGGTACTTTACGAAATTCAGGCCCAATTCTTCTTCTTTGAGAATCATTATAAATATTGGCTCGGCCCTGCAGTATTTTATCATCAGATAATTCTGCACCGTCAAGTAAATTTGAAGGGGAGAAGGCAACCTTTTCTACTTGTTCCATATAATTATCAGGATTTTTACTTAATACCATTTTCCCTACTGGTATAAGAGGATATTCTTTCTCATCCCATACTTTTGTATCGTCTAAAGGATCATAAGAAAGATGTGCTTCATCTGCTGGATCCATGAGCTGAACGTATAAGCCATATTCCACTGATTCACCACCCACAATAGCATCGAATAGATCTTTACCAGCATAATCAGGGTTTTCAACAGCTAGTCTATTTGCTTCCTCGCGACCAATGTATTGTACACCTTCAAATGGATACCAATGGTATTTAACATACTTTCTAATACCATGAGCATTTCTCCAAATATATGTATTCACACTATGTCCTGGAATGTGACGAAGACTTTTTACTGTACCTGCGTCAGAGTAGAGACGTACAACAAAATGAATAGATTCGGGTGCTCTTGCTACAAAGCTCCAAAATCTATCAGGGTCAATTAAGTTATTTTTGGGTGAAGGTAATAATGCTCTAATAGATTCTGGGAAACGTATCGCATCACGAACAGAAAAAACAGGGATATGATTACATAAAAGGTCAAAAACACCTTCTTCTGTATAAAATTTTGTAGCGAAACCACGTACATTTCTGGAAGTATCAGGTGTTCCTTTCGTACCGGCAGCTAATGAAAAGCGAACCATAACAGGTACCTTATGATCAGGATTTTGTAAAAAGTTCAGTTTTGTGTATTCGGACATCGAATATATCGTTTGAAAATAACCAAATGCACCAAATCCTTTCACATGAACCGGTCTTTCTAATATTTTTTCATGAATAAACTCTTGTAAGGACTCGTGGAGTACAATATCTTGTTCCAGTACAGGTCCTTTAGAGCCGATTGTCTGTGAATGAAGTTTAGCTGACTCATCATTAGTCCATTTGGAGAGGTCTCTAGATAACTTTTTTCTTTTATTATAGTCTTCTTCTGATAAAGCTTGCTTTTGTTTAGATTCTTTTTCATTCATTATCATGGCCTCCAAAATTCATTTTCCATCAATCATGACTAGATATGATTTTTAAGCCTCGAATATGTATCTTCTACTTTTATTTAGAAATAATTTAGATAGACCCTCAGACATTGCTACTGTTGCAAGGGATGACATGATGCTCCTTCCAACGAATAGTCTTACATCTAATATGGCAATGATTACGCCTGTTGATAATTCAAGAACAAGGTTCATTATTACTTTTAACATGAATGCTACACCTGGGGTTCAATACACGGTGTTGCCTTGCTTTGTTAATTTACGAGGTAAAAAAGGTTTTGGGGGAGAAAATTGGGGTCCAGAAAGTAGCAACACTTTTACAGCTCAATAAACAGAGGACTTATAATCAATTGCACCCGTAGAATAAGGATAGCAGCATCATTTCATGCATCATATGAATGAGCTTATCTTCACTCAAAAGAGGTGATTACCTATTAAATAAAAAGTCCTGCATCATATAAAAATGCGTATATTTGTGACATTTCATTATCTTCAACATACTATGAATTAGCCCATGCAAGTAGTAAGTGCCTCCTTTAATACAAAAGGAGATGTTTGTATATGTCAGGTTGTGTAGATGGCGGTATTGGTTTCGGTGGCGGTTTTGCCTTTATAGTGGTTCTGTTTATCCTCTTAATCATTGTTGGCTGTAGTTGTGGCGGTGGATTCGGCGGCGGCGGCGGTGGCTATGGTTACGGAGGCGGTTACGGAGGCGGCTACGGAGGCTTCTGCTAATAAATAAGTAACAAAAAGGACGACCGTCATAGGCCGTCCTTCTTTAAATTATAGATGGTTATTAAAGCCACTCCTTAGTTGAAGAAGGGTTTTTTGAATGTATGATTTTAGATATTTTCATACATTCAAAAAAAGTGTAAAAAAGGCCGCCAATTGGCGGCCTTCTTATGGCGCTAATGCACCCTTTAGTTTAAGTATATTTCTTCACAATCTGTTCGTTAGTCGAATAAGAAACAAACGTCTCCACTTTTTGTAGAAACGCCTCGTTTAATAAAACTCCACTATTGAGAGTACAGTTTAAATACAGTCAATTTCACTTCTAAACAATGAAGTAAAGTTTTAAATTATTGATAAGAATATGGACAACCATATCTAAAACAAGCCAGGACCGCCAAAACCAAGACCTGGGGCGAAACCAAATCCTGAACCTGGTCCACCTAAACCTATGCCTGGATAGCCAGGACCACCAAAACCAAGACCTGGGGCGAAACCAAATCCTGAACCTGGTCCACCTAAACCTATGCCCGGATAGCCAGGACCGCCAAAACCAAGACCTGGGGCGAAACCAAATCCTGAACCTGGTCCACCTAAACCTATGCCCGGATAGCCAGGACCGCCAAAACCAAGACCTGGTGCACAACAAGGTCTTGGGTAATAAGGGTAGCGTCCAAATCCCGGACCTGGAGCCAGTAATGCACCGGTAGCAAGACCGCCTAGAAAGCCAAGGCCAAGGCCAAGGAATGGAAAAAACCTCTGGTCATTAGGATTTATATCCTGTTGACCAACTACGGGGATCGATGGCGTAAATTGATAATAATTAGTCAAAATAATTCCTCCTCTTTAGATATGATATATAATTCAGGCTATGTAACTACTGCCTAATGTGATTGGATAAATGCCCCTTTAGTTGAACAAGGGGGTTTTTTGAATGTATGATTTCATATATTTTCGTACATTTATTTCGTTGATATAACTGGGCCCTCTTGATAAACTATCCATATCATACGTTGTTTGTACGATATTGGAGGAAAATCACGAAAGAAAAGAACGTGCAGCTGTTGCGAACAGCCAAAGAAATCGAAGATATGAAATGGGCGCTACGGCGATATGGTTCCGAACGGGACTATTTTTTGCTTGTCTTTGGGATTAATACCGGTCTTCGAGTCAGCGATATGGTTCCGTTGACCGTTGGGGATGTACGAGGAACAACGCATGTGGTGATTCGAGAGAAAAAAACGAATAAAACAAAGCGATTTATGTTGCCGGTGAAGCTGAGAGAAGAAATTGAAGATTATACAGCTCATATGAGCGACGGAGAGTACCTGTTTGCAAGTCGGAAGGGAATGGCCCAATTACACCCACACAAGCTTATAGAGCGCTTGTGAAGGCCGGAGAAGTGATCGGGAGGGATGACATCGGTACGCATACGATGAGCAAGACCTTCGGATATGCGTATTATCGGAGAACAAAAGACCTGGCGTTCCTACAAAATATTTTTAACCATTCCGCCCCGTCGATCACCAAACGATATATCGGGATTACGCAAGACGAAATCGACGAAACACTAAAGGATTTCTCTTTATAAGGGGTATCGTCAGGAACATGCGTAAGTTTCTCAGCATAAAAGTCTAGACTTATCTCTTCATTCCATAGATAAGTCTGTTTTTTTACTAAAGCACCCGTTAGTTGAAGAAGAAAAGTGAAGCTTATTCCACAATCGCGCCCGTTTAAGGTAAAACAAAAGATTATAAAAAGACATACTGTTGGTTGCTTCAAATAGGAATTGAGAATAAATCAAAGCATTGTTCATCTTATGAAAGAGATTAGTAATTAGGCTTAGAGACACTTTCTTCAACTAACGATGCACATCGTTTCATTTTGTTTTCAATGTTTAAACTTCAAACTGTTTAAAATGATGGTCAAGGTGCTTGTATATTCCTTTACCCCATTGCTCAGAAGTGAGTTTCCCAAAAAAAGGATGCGGATGAGTTGTGCACTTCTCTGGTCCGTTATTTTGAAATGTGATAATTTTTTGTTTAAGCTTTTCTTTTTCTGTTTCAAATTCTCTATCATCTGCAATCAAAATGGTTGGAATAGTAGACATATTATGGGGCAATGTCTTGTCATTATAAATGATTTGTTTTGCAAACCTCCCTACTATTATTCCTAACCAACTCCTTGGTGGAAAAGAATTTCCCATTGCAATGTCTTGGAAAGATGAACAATGCGCTAGCATTTGAGCAACATCCATTTTTCCCCATTTCGGTTGTGAATTTGGACTCAATTTGTCAATACGCTTTAAAACTTCTGCTGTATGCATATGATTAAAAATATTTTTCATTAGTGCATTCCCCTTTAATTATAATGAGTCAACCTTCTTAACTTATTTGGCTTGATAGTTGAACACAAGTTAAACAACACTGTTCAACTAACCTGCTTCGTTAGTTGAATAAGATAATAAGTAAGAACCTTTCCAATCAGGAACGCTCTCACAGTGGGTAACCTATAGTAAACCTTTTGACATTAAAACGGTTCGTACAATTTCATTCATCAAATCAGACTTGTTGCCATGCTTTACATGATCCAAAAAGTGAATGATATCAGTGTCCCAATAAAAGCCCCTGTATACTCACTGATCGCTAGCACTATCATTCTGTAACAATAGCTTATCTATAGCATCTAACTCGCTTGCACTAGCTAGTAACAAGCTTTCAACTTGCTCGTTGCTAACTTTTACTTTGCTATTACTTTCGCTTGGATTAGACTTTCTAGGGCTAGATTTCTGCTGGCTAGTTGCTACAAAATCATAAATACTTTTTTCTAAAATGCTTTCGTCACCGTCATAAAACCATCCTTTGACACCGTTCTGACAATAGCAGCCCGATGCTTTTAGGGCTTCTGTAGCTTTACCTTACCTATGGTCAAACGATCTTTCGCAATAGTCGCAAGTGGTATAGTTTGAGTTAGTTCTAACACTTCCTTAATCTTCATATAAAACACCTCCAAAACCTAATTATACAAGTGATGAAGCTTCTGCTACTAGGGGCAAATGCTAATGCAATATATGAAAGGGCCTTAAGAAACGAACTAAAAGAAATAAAACATGTTTTTGTATGGCAAGTATTCTATTAATTGCGTTGTATACCAAGGGTTAAGAGGCCTACGTATTCAAGTTTTATGCAATATGTATTCGGATTAAACCCAAGCGTGACAACGCTTTAAGAGTGACTGTGGTACACTCTCTTAATCCTGCACGTTGTTCACGTACCTCCTAAAAGGTATTTTTGGGTTGGATTGTGAGGAATAAATTTTTTGAATCTAAATCACTTTCACTCCATTCCTAAATCCCTTTTTAAATGATTTTTCAATGTCTCATAAGACTTGTATCAAAATGATTAGCGTTGTAAATCCGCATTTTCCTGACGATCCCCCTATAAAAACAGGCAGGGTGTCCATTGATGACACTCTGCCTGTTTTTATAGAGAAAAAATTAACCAATTATATAACGAGGTGTGATACAAAATTCACCTGCAGCTGGTAGAGTTGGTGTAGCTCCAGTTGCGAATGCACGAATAGTATCAAATCGTGAAATTGTAAACGAAAATGATCCTCCGGATGGAACGACTGTTTGTCTGACAATAGTACCTCCAGAACCTGTAATAGGATCTGCACCTTTTACAAATTGTACTGTAATAGGGAAATTTCCAACATTCTTGACATACCCAGATGAAAAAATTAATTCATTTGAGTTTGTAGCAAAAAGGGTTTCCGCACCTACTACATCATCACCGGCAACTGTGAAATTATTACAAATTTTATCTTGTACAAAATTTTTAGGCTCACAGCAACTAAAACCTCCGTCCCCCATGTTCCCCACAGAACTCTGACACAAAATAGATTCATCTCCATTCTATAATTTTTTGATATCTATTTATTACATGTGTTGAAACTCGATATGGTTTGGACTTTATCTGTATTTATATTGAATTTTTAACCTCCTAGTTATGAAGCCCAATTCGTTACCTTCTTAATATGTAAAAACATAAGATAAATAAAAAGAGGTCTTCACTGAAGGGAGGTACAAAAGAATACATGCAGTTAAATGAGAATCCAACCACGCATTGTCTAAAGGTCCCTAAAGTATTTGATCAGGTAAATAATTCTCTTGTTATCAAGTTAAAGAAAATTGTTCATCTGAAGAAAAAAAGATTGGATGATCTTATATGCTGTGATTTTTGTATCCCTTGTGGAGAAGTGGGAAAGTCCACTCTATGGACAACATATGGACTTAGCCAAATCGGAGGTTCAATTTGTATTAATTTTAAAAGAGGATGTGGAAGTTCATTATCTGTGTTTGTTAATGGAGAAAAACAAGCAAATATAAACGAAGGAAGTTCATTTTCAGCTACCTTTACACACCTTGATTCAATCGAAGTTCAATGCAATGGAAAAAGTGCGCAGAATGATCACTGCTATGGAGATTTTAAATTAATGCTTCACTTTTATCAAAATGACAAATGTGATCTAAATTCAGTTAATGATATTAAGAGTACGATTTGTCACTTATCAGATTGTCACGGCAATCTAGTTTCTTTGAATGATGATTGCTTTATAACGTGTACAGAATTGACGTGTCCAGAAGATAGAGTGACTGTTCCTGTTATAAATCAGCTAGGCAAAACTGTTTTTCTACAAAGAGTTGATCTCTTAAAACAAGGATTCATTTGCATTCAATTCATCAATCACAATGGGAAAACCTGTTTAAAATGTATTATTCCGTTTTATGAAGTGGATTCCGTAGTTTTATGTGCTCCTCAAGAAACAGAGATTAACTGTACCATAACCAATGTTGATTGTAAGGCACATGTTGTTCCTTCGGTTTATAACAATATGCATTGTATAGAGGCTGTTATTATTCTTTCTATTTGTCAAAGTATATCTTCTGTTGCAGATGTGTTCATTGAGCTTAATGGTACTATTTGTAGACCACGTAGAGATTTAAATGATGAAGATCTTAAACATGTGCGGTATTAGTAAAAACCTTTAAGGTAAGCATTGTTTGTGTCGCTTTTAAATAAAGTCACGGTGTTTATAAAAAGTTGCGATGTTTTGCCCCTATGGATTTGTTTATCTAAAGGGGTAATTTAATGGGTATCTTATGTTTAGTACCACAGTTGTCACATTCAATTGGTTCAAATGCCCACCAAAACGATTTATGGATTTTACTCCAGCTAAATTGCGAGTTGCAGTTCTCGCACTTTAGCAAAATTACTCTCCCCCCTTAAAATTTGATTTAGCTAATTGCTTAAAACCTTGTTCAACAGCAAAACCACCAATTTGGTGGTCGAGAATCGATATTTTTTATGCCTGGAGTTGGGTCTATCCCCATTTCTATGCCATGCATTAATTCAGTGAGTGAGCTTATCTTCACTAAAAGTATAGTTAAAAGTCCTACATCATCATATAAACATGCTTATATTTGTGTCATTTCATTATTTTAAACATACAATTAATTAGTCCATGTAAGTAGTAAATTCCTCCTTTAAAACAAAAGGAGATGATTGTATATGTCAGGTTGTGTAGATGGCGGCTGTGGATTTGGTGGAGGCTTTGCCTTATTAATCGTATTGTTCATCCTCTTAATCATTATTGGAGCTAGCTTCTGCGGTGGATTTGGTGGAGGTTTCTGCTAATAAACAAAAAGGACGGTCGTTAAATGCCGTCCTTTTTGTTTCGACAATCCAGCCTTTTTAGTTAAACAAAGGATTTTATATACTTTCGTACATTGAAAAGAGTACCTTAAGGCACTTAACATAATCAGCCTTATAGGTATTAAAAAGGGATCTTCGACTCGAAGATCCTTTGTATCCTTAGTTGAACAGTTTATTAATTCTTTTTTTCCATTGAGTTTAACTTTTCTTCGATACGGTCTAATTGTTCTTTTTTCTTTTTTGAAGAATTCCAAAATAATAATAGGATTACTATAAAAAATATTGGAATTCCTAAAACAAATAATTGAAAAATAATATCGCCCATATTTATTCCTGAATTCATTTTTTCTCCTATGCTAAAGGGAAATCAGCTTTTTTTGAACTCTCGATGACCATAATTCATGACAGAAAGAGCTGCTGTTCCTAAGGATATCAAGACGAGCACACCACCTACTGTAGGGTTGAACTCGACAGAGGTTTGCTCAATGACAATTCCGCCAACAAGTGAACCAAAAGCAATACCCATATGAACCGCCGAATTGTTTAAGGCTTGCTGGATATCCGAGGTTTCTGGTGACAGCTCGATCAGATAGCTTTGCATCGCTGGTGTGATCGCCCAGCTTAGCATACTCCATATTACCATCAAGATTAGGAAAAATGGTAAAGCAAAGGTTGTATAAGGGATTGATAACATCGAAACCGCAAAAAGGATAATGACAGATATTATAGTACGTGTGGGGCCGAAACGGTCAGCCAGAAAGCCTCCAATTCCCCCGCCAACTACAGCTGCAATTCCAAAAATTAAATAGACAATACTAACCCATGTTCCATCAAGGCCTAGTTTCATTTTTAAAAATGGAGTTAGGTATCCATATAGTGTTAAATGACCCGTCAACATGACAAAGGAAGTTATCTGGGCAAATAGAATTTTTCGATTTTTCAATGTACGTAATTGTCTTCCAATTGGAATAGAAGGCTTTGGTACCATTCTTTCCAGAAAGAAAAACACCCCCGCCATCGAGACTAAGGTTAGGATGGAGATCATGATAAAGGGTGCCCGCCAGCCAAAAGCATTTCCAAGCATCAATCCAATTGGTATCCCTAGTACAAGAGAGGCACTGACTCCCATAAAAACAATTCCGATCGCCCTTGCACGGTATTGTTCAGTTACAATATTTGGCACCATCGTTAAACATAAAGCAATAAGCAATGAACCGCTAGAAGCTGCAATGATACGCCCAACAAGTAAAATACTATAAGAAGGGCTGAAAACAGCAATGACATTTCCTATTAAAAAAATAAACAAAGTAATTAAAGTTAGCTGTTTTCGTTCCACTCTTTGTGTTACTGTTAACAATATGGGCGCAGCTAACGCGAATGCAAGAGAAAAAACAGTGATAAGGAAACCCGCTTGCCCAAGACTCACATCTAAATCATTCGCGACAATATCTAGTAAACCGCCAATGATTAATTCAACCATCCCGACAACAAACGAGACAATCGCCAATATATACACGCGTTTATCCAAAAATTTAACTCCCTCTCTAAAAAGCAAAATAAATACTCGATAAAAAATAGCCCGCCATGTTTCGCTAGGTCTTTTCTCATTCATTCCAAACTTCTTCTAGTTTTTCTCTGAAGAGTTGGCCTAAGCACCAAAAAATAATTCGTGGACAGGGATCGATAATGAATCCCGCTTAGGAATTTCAATTAAATCCTCTTCTGATCAATGGATAGGTACCAACCTTTTTTATGAACATAAGTGAATCTTTCAATACTCCTTTGACTATGTATTCTATTATAAATATTATACCACGATTATTATTCTTCTATATCTTTAAAAAATGTCATCCATGTTTCTTTTTGTCCCATTTTCGCTACAACATGTGGTTCATCGATAAAAGTAACTTCCTTACCTACTAAATTTTCATAAATCTCTTTAATATTTTCAACTTGAAAATAAATAACTGAACTGGAATAAGCAAATTCCTCTTGAACTAACCTGCTAGTTAGTTCACGTAGAGGGTTTTATGAACGTATGATTTTGTATAGTTTCGCACATTGAAAAGACCACCAATTTGGTGGTCACGTTGTTGAATTAAAGCACTCCTATAGTTTAAGTACATTATTTCACATACTTTTTTATAACTAAAAAGTAGTTTAGATAAAAGAAACAGCCAGATATGAAACCTGATCTTGAATATTAGACATACTAGAGAACATCCTTTCCAATTTGTTGATTTTATTTTCGTATTCTGCCGGATAGCGAACATATGAAATCTTGGTTTTCGAGAGCGCTTTGTTCAAATCGTACCCATGCAACCGAGTCCCTTTGTAGAAACTTCTAGTCCTTACTCAACAGACTATAATGGAAAAAGCGTATGTAGAATTCATACGCTTTTTCTTTTGGATTCAACACCTTAATAAACAACAGTATTTCGGTGAGTAGACTAAACCCAGAATATCATTTTGATTGTTGATAAGAATGAACATTAAATATCAAGTTGACGTGTCCCGATCCATTTCACCATTTCAGGGTCTTGATGTGAAAAGAATAGGCTTTGTTTCGTATCTAAGGTAGCAATTTTCTCCATATCTTCTTGGCTTAATTCAAAGTCAAAGATATTGAAGTTTTCGATGATTCTTTCCTTACGAACAGACTTTGGAATCACAACGACACCTCTTTGTGTCAACCAACGTAAAACCACCTGGGCAACGGTTTTATTATAATTTTCAGCAATTGATACCAAAGTTTCGTTTTGGAACATGTTATTCTTTCCTTCTGCAAACGGTCCCCAAGACTCAATCTGAACATTGTTCTCTTTCATAAAGTTATGACTTTCAATTTGTTGATTGAAAACATGTGTTTCGACCTGATTTACGGCAGGAACAACTTCATTATGAATGATTAAATCAATTAGACGGTCTGAATAGAAGTTACTTACTCCGATTGCTTTGATTTTTCCCTCCCGGTATAATTCCTCCATAGCTTGCCAAGAACCATATACATCTCCAAATGGCTGATGAATTAAATACAAGTCTAAATAATCCAATTGAAGTCTTTTTAGTGAATTGGCAAATGCTTTTTTTGTGCTCTCATAACCAGTATCCTGAACCCATAGTTTCGTAGTAATAAACAATTCCTCTCTTGGCACACCGCTCCGCTTAATAGCTCTGCCGACCGCCTCTTCATTTAGATAAGAGGCAGCGGTATCAATCAGTCGATAACCAGCCATAATAGCGTCATAAACAGCTTGTTCACATTCTTTTTCATCTTGAATTTGAAAAACACCAAAACCGAGTATCGGCATTTCAACACCATTGTTTAAAATAACTTTTTGCATAAAAAATTCCTCCTATTAATTAAATTTTGAGTGTATTTTATTTTCCCACTCTATTTGCGTATTCTGCCGGGTAGCGCTCTCCCGAAACTTTAATCTTTGATAGTGCATCGTTCAAATCATGTAGTTCTTCAGCAGTCAGCTCAACATCCGCTGCGCCAAGATTTTCTTCCAGACGTTCCAGTTTCCTTGTACCGGGAATCGGAACAATCCATGGCTTCTGAGCAAGTACCCATGCTAATGCGATTTGAGCAGGGGTTGCATCTTTCCCTACTGCAATCTTCTTTATCAGTTCGACCAATATCTGATTCGCTTCGATATTTTCCGGTTTGAAACGAGGAACAATACTTCGAAAATCGGAGCTAGCGAATGTTGCATTTTTATCAATTTTTCCAGTAAGGAAGCCCTTGCCCAGAGGGCTAAACGGCACAAAGCCGATTCCAAGTTCTTCAAGAGTAGGCAGCAGTTCTTCTTCAGGACTTCTCCACATCATGGAATATTCACTTTGAATTGCAGTCAAAGGCTGAACCGCATGTGCGCGGCGAATCGTTTGTACTCCTGCCTCAGAAAGCCCCCAATGTTTAACCTTACCTTCCTTGATTAGGTCGTGTACAGCACCGGCTACTTCCTCAATAGGCACATTGGGATCAACCCGATGCTGATAGTAGAGGTCAATAGTATCAACTTTCAGGCGATTTAATGAGCCTTCAACAGATTGCCGAATAGTCTCGGGCTTGCTGTCAAGCACCTGCTTGCCATTTTCCATTTGGATACCGAATTTAGTGGCAATGACCACTTTTCCCTTGAAAGATTCAAGCGCTTCACCAACCAACTCCTCATTCACATATGGACCATAAACTTCGGCGGTGTCGAAGAAAGTAACTCCTCGATCAATGGCTGCATGAATCAGCGAAATCATCTCTTTCTTGTCCGATGCCGGACCATAACCATTACTCATTCCCATACAACCAAGACCTATAGCGGAAATTTCCAAGCCGCTATTTCCTATTAGGCGTTTTTTCATGACTTATCTTCCTTTCTCCTTTTTATTATCCATTAGATTGTGCAATTTGGTTGCTTCCTTAGAATTAGTTGCTAATCCCATATAATTCATGTGGAAACGGCGACAGAGATGTTTTATTACATTTGTAATATAAGGAATAGCATCATCAGATGCTGTACCTTGAATTAATAGATAAACACGTTTATCTGCTAATGGGGCATCCAAAGCGTCTGCAAAACGATCAATGAAAGTCTTTAAATAACCACTCATACTTGACCAATAAACTGGAGTACCAACGACGATATCATCTGCCATTATTAATTGTTCCATGACATTTTGAAAATCATCTTGCTTTCCGTCGGATTCTTGTCCGATTTGATTAATATGATGCTCAGCGAAATTGATAGGTATATAATCAAGACCTTGAAAAACTTCTTTTGCTAATCTAGCAGTATTACCATCAACATTCATACTGCCGTTTAGAAATATACGTCTCAAAAATATGCCCCCTCAACTTTTATATTTTAATAAAATGATGGCTTCGCCCAATCTGTATTTGGTTCACTTACTCCTAGACTGGTTTGAAAATATTTATCACTTTTTTCTTCAATGATATCCATGATTAACTGAGTTACAGCTTGACGTGTAACTTGTGCACCAACAAACGACTCTCCTTTATGGGTAATCATATATTTAGTATTCCTATTTTCGTTGTAAAGCCATGTCAATCTTAATAGTGTATAATCTAGTTTTGAATTTTCTAATAACCGTGCTGATTCAATCTGGGACTGCATTCTAGGGCTTCCTCCAATCATACGTTTATTCCATTCTCCGAAAGCTCCCGGCACTTCATCATATATTCCAAGAACCGATGCCGCGATTACTCTTCTTATTCCTGCATCATTCATGGCATTAATAATTGTTTTTGTTGATTTATCGTCACCCATGTCGTTGATATAAACAAGGTCAACATCTTTCATAGCATGGATTAGTTTATCTCTGTCTTTAAAATCACCATCATAGATAACTTCTCGGTTATCGTCATTAACGTTTAAACGCTTATAGGCGTTTCTTGCATAAAGAACGATTGAATGGTCAGTTTTATTGAGTAATTCATTTCGTAGCATACGGGCTATTTGACCTACTGCGCCTAAAATTAATACTTTCATAATATACACTCCAGACTTAATAAATTTTGCTAATATTTTATTTAAATCCTGGGAACTCTCTTATGTTGCACCAATAACCATTTTTAAAAATCATCCTCGCGTACTTGCTAACGAGCTGGTAAGCCTGAAGGAGACAGAGATAACGGCAATCGCCACAACGACCGAAACAGCTCCGATCCAACAGATTGCTAGTATTGATGATCCATTTACTGCAATTCCTCCGATACCAGCACCTGCAGCAAAGCCGAGCTGCACAAAGGTAGCATTCAAACTAAGCATGATCCCGGAGGCTTCCGGTGAGATTGAAAGCAAGTTGAAGTTCTGTGTCGGTGCAAATGCCCATGCAGCAATTGCCCAAATCATTAGTAAAACGATGGCAACAAATGTAGATTTCACAGCAACCGACAGGAAAGCAAGCGCTAGAGCGTGTGCAATCATGCTGATGAGGAGTGTTCGGTTAGTACCGATTCCATCTGCCATGAAGCCGCCCAGCTTGGAACCAAACAAACTTGCGATGCCGATTGCAAAGAGTATGGTGCTCACTTCCCCTTCACCCATTGACATGACAGAGGTCAGAAAAGGGGTGGTGTACGTATTGACCACAGAATAGCCAATAAACACGAAGAACGTCACGCTAAGGGCGATAGCAACCTTTGGATTCTTTAACAGGGCAAGTTGCTTTCTTAGAGGAACAGGCGCTTCACTTTCCATAGATGGGATTGATTTTGCGATAGCGATGAATCCCAGCACGGTGAAAATTCCAATGCCCCAGAAGATCACTTTCCAGTCATATGCAGAAGCAATTACTCGACCGACGGGAACACCGAGAACAAGGGAGGCACTAAAGCCCAATGCGATATTTGACATTGCTCCAGCCTGTTTTCCCGGTAGTGCAAGATTAGCTGCAGTGGAATAAGAGGTGACGACGAAGACACCAGTTCCGACTCCAAGAATGATCCGCGAAACCATTAGAAAACCGAATCCTGGTAGAGCAAGTGTTGAAACAATCCCTAGGAATATGATGGCAAGAGCAAGTAGTAGTTGCTTTCGCCGGTCCAACTTTGCGGTCGCAACCATGATGATGGGCGTGCCGATTGCGTTGGCAAGAGCAAATACGGTAATAAGCTGTCCTGCCGCTGATAATGATACATCGACGGAAGAAGCTACTTTATCTAGAATGCCAGAGATGACGAATTGTGAGGTGCCTACCAAGAAGCTGATGAGGGTTAGCATGTATATTTTCCATGTGTTATTCATGGTGTTCTATCTACTCCCTTTCTATATTTTGAAATACTTTCGTTAAAAATAAAGATGTGCAATAACTTGCATTCTTATTATGCAACAAATGAAAATACGACTGGTATCACAATCCTGTCAAATGATTGCATAATCCTCTCACAACCATTTACGCAGAAAGTGAATTAGTCTTATAATGGGACCATCACGAATGAAGAATAAAGGGGGATTTTATGTTTGAACAATTATATAGACAAAGAGTTGAGCTCGCCAAAATTATAGAGGGTAACACAGGACGGGACAGGACTCAAATGACCGCTATTCCGTCTTTATTTTTCTCCCATTACTCTAATGATACTGGACCAAATTACGGAGTTCACAAGCCTTCCTTATGCATTGTCGTTCAAGGGATGAAGGAGGTATTTCTTTCACAGGAGCGTTTTCAATATGGTCCTGCCGATTACCTTGTTGCATCCGTTAATCTGCCGATTTCAGGACAAGTAACAGAAGCCTCTTCTGAAGTTCCATATCTGGCTCTCAAACTTGAATTCACACCGAGTGAAATATTAGAGGTGTTACGTGAATTCCAAATGGGAGTTGACAAAAAGGACAATGCCAAACGAGGAATGTATGTCAGCAAAATAGAGCAATCTCTGTTAGACGCGGTAACCAGATTAGCTCGACTTCTAAATAATCCGAAAGATATCAAGGTTCTTGCCCCTCTAATTAGGAAAGAAATCATCTATAGAGTTCTGCAAGGAGAACATGGAGAAATGCTAAAACAAATAGCAATAGAAGGAAGTTCCACCAGTCAAATCAATGACGTGATTGAACATATCATGAATAATTATGAAAAGTCTTTTAAGATTGAGGAACTTGCTGAAATAGCAAACATGAGTGTTTCTTCACTGCATCGGCACTTTAAAGAGGTAACAGCAATGAGCCCCATTCAATTCCAAAAACAACTGAGACTACAAGAAGCCCGGAGTCTGTTATTATCTAAATCAGCGGATGCAGCAGATGTTGCATTCCAGGTCGGCTATGAAAGTCCATCACAATTTAGCCGTGAATATTCGCGTATGTTTGGCTTACCACCTAAAGAAGATATAAAGCGGTTGAGAGATAATCAAGACAAAACGATAAACCTGTGAATCCCCTTCCTTATGGTTGGGGTCCTTTTGTGTATAAGAAAAGGACAACACTCTACAAAAAGCATTTTAGTGGAAAATTTGTCGTAACTAACACAATGACATATAAATTGTGAATCGTTTCACTTAAACTAAACTGCTTCGTTAGCTTAATACGCTCGATTAAAAAACGCCTCTTATTTTATTAAGAGGCGTTTACATAATCACCCTTATTGGCAATGACCAAAGGATCTTCGACTGGAAGATCCTTTTTGCTGCTTGTTCAATTAAAGCGCCCGATTGTTGAATAACTTTATCCAGATATGAATAGTTCGCCGTGATGTGTCTAAATGAGGTTTATTAATTAGTTTTTTAGAACTTATGCCCTCTATCAAAGGTTGTAAAGAGACGAAACCAATGATATACTTTTTTCATTGGTATCTGGTATACCAGATACCAACTGTTTCTTTTCCCTTTTTCGTAGATTATTAACAATACTGATAATCCCTTAAAATTTAACTACTATGCTTATAAAGGATGAAAATTGATGAGTTTCTTAAAGGTAGAACAACCCCAGTCATTTAAAGATCATGCTTATAATGAAATTAAGAAAGGCATTATTCAACATAAAGTCGAACCTGGATCCATGTTATATGAACGTTCACTTAGTGAAAGCCTTGGAATTAGCCGTACCCCATTAAAATTAGCTTTGCAACAGCTAGAACTAGAAGGGTGGATTCAGTCTATACCTAGAAAAGGTATTGTGGTCCAAACCATTAATAGACAAGATGTGGATGAAATTTTTCAACTGCGAAAGGCTAATGAAGTTTTGGCCATCGAGCTACTTATTCCTCTTCTTAATGACGAAACAATTGAGAAAATTGAGAAGATGGATAATCAACTATCCGACATTAAGAAAGACCCTATAAAATTTATGTATGCTGATTCAGCTTTTCACTTGTTCCTTGCTGAGCTAAGTCAAAATCATCGGCTGTATCAATTAATCCAAAACCTTATCGACCATGTTAATTGGTATGGGTTCGTTGCATTAAAGGCTGGAAAAAACTTAGATGAGGTTTCATACGAACATCGATTAATTATTGAGGGTCTAAAAGCAAGGAATTTACGTCAAACAACGGATGCTGTTTTAAACCATCTTGATATCTCACATCGCACAATCATAACAAATCTTAAGGAGTGAGAGTGAAGAGAAACATCTACAATTTCATCCTCTAGCTGATGTACTAAATATTCATTTTTAAAAGAAAGAAGGGACGTTGTTTCCTAAAAGAGGAACAACACAACATGAAAATCATCACCATTTCTTTACAAATTGTTATTTTATATATCTTTTCCTTTATCGGAACTACGATTCATAACTTTTTCCATCTCGCTATTCCGGGAAGTATCATAGCACTGTTATTACTTTTTATTTGTCTGTGTTTAAAAATTGTTCCAGTAAAGTTCATTGAAAGTGGAGCAGCTTATTTGATAAGTATATTAATGTTATTGTTTATTCCAACAACCGTTGGAATCATGAACTATCCTTCGTTACTTTCTATTCATGGTGCATTGCTCGTTATAACGGTTTTATTAAGTACCATCATTTCCATTGCAATTTCAGGAACTGCAAGTCAATTTTTTGAGAAAAAAGCACAAAAAAGAAAGGATGATAAAGAATGCAACAAGTTTTCTTCGCATTCTGCATGATTCTATTAACCGTCGTTGTTTATTTAGCATTGGCTAAATTGTATAAACGATATGCCTATCCTTTTTTACTTCCCATTTTAACTACGACGACGGTAATCATCATCATCCTTGTAATGCTCCATATTCCGTACAAAAATTATATGGTAGGTGGGCAATGGGTGACTTCCCTTTTAGGACCAGCAGTGGTAGCACTTGCTTATCCTTTGTATAAACAACGTCGTTTTTTAATGAATTATTTATTTACAATAGTAGGTGGAGTTTTAATCGCCGCTATTTCTGGAATGGTCAGTGTTGGCCTTCTAGCTAAGCTACTAGGAATAAATCATACATTAATTCTTTCCATTATCCCTAAATCTCTTACTACTCCTGTTGCGATAGAAGTTGCTGAAGGTCTGGGGGGAAATGCCTCTATGGCAATTTTCGGTGTTATGATTGCGGGGATATTTGGTGCAATAATCGCTCCTACTATCTTTAAATTTATGAAAGTGCATAGTCCGATTGGAAGAGGGATTGCCCTCGGAAGTAACGCACATGCCATGGGAACTTCAAAAGCTGCCGAATACAGTGAACTCACATTTTCGATGAGTTCCGTTGCGATGACATTATGTGCAATCATCGGTACCTTTTTAGGACCAATTATTGTGTGGCTATTCCACTTTTAAGAAACTCTCTCACGAATAAAATAAAGTTTACTTATACATGTAAGTATTCGATTAACCAACTAAAAAGAAGTCCAATTTCCTTTATCTGCTCTTTGGAAATTGGACTTTTTATCTGGCAAGGTTGTACTCACCTAATTGCTAACGCTGAAAGCCCTTCTTAAACAGAACTAAATTGCTTTATGTAATCACTCAATAATTACCTTTGTAACAAAACCTTGGTAAAACCTCATTTACTTATGATACGGTTCACCGCAATGAATCTAAATGAGGTTGTTAATCTTAACCAGTCTCACCCACGCTTATCGATAGAAATAGCATAATTAACAGCTATCCTCTGTAAATGTAAAACGTTTTATAAAAGCATACAAAAAGCCGATTCCTACAAACTGTATAAATCGGCATTCGTTTTATAATTACCTTGAAGTATAACCTCATATGCATGAATCGTTGTACCTGTAATATAAGAAGATAAGTCAGATACTATCCAAAGACTCGCTTGCGTAATTTCATTAGCTTGACCAAAGCGATTTAACAAACTTAATTGTGGTGCGTATTCCGCTTCATTTAGAACAAATTGTTCAAGTGCACCGCGTAGCATTGGTGTATCGATGGCACCTGGTGCTACAGAGTTTACACGAATATTGAAAGGAATTATTTTCAAACAATAATTCCCTACGTTTTTATCATTTTCACTTTAAATTCGATTAAATTCACTAATCCATCGTACGATTAAATCACACGCTTACTTTTCGTAAGTCGGTTTACTTGCAAACTTTTTGATATTATTTAAAATTAGAAAGGTAAATTGATACAACTAGGAGGATTTTATTATGACATTCCAAGCAAAAGATTTCCGTACAGCTGAACACGAAATTGCAGACTTATTTTTAAATCGTTGGTCTCCACGTGCTTATGCTGACAAACCAGTAGCAGACGACGTATTAAATCGACTATTCGAAGCAGCTCGTTGGGCCCCTTCTTCAGGTAATAACCAACCTTGGCGCTTCATCGTCGCTAAAACTGAAGCTGACCGTGAAAAATTCCACCCAATCTTAATGGAAGGAAACTTAGTATGGGCTAAACATGCACCAGTATTAGTATTAGTCGTTTCTGATAATACAAAAGGTTCAAATGAATTCGATGCTGGCACAGCTTGGGGATTCCTTTCATTACAAGCAGCTAAAGAAGGGTTAGTCACTCACCCAATGAGCGGTATATACAAAGATGTAGCAAAAGAAGCATTAAATATTCCTGAAAACTTTGATGTACAATTAGCGATCGCAATCGGGTACAAAGGTGAAAAAGAAATGCTTTCTCCAGAATTACAAGATCGTGAAACACCATCAGGTCGTCGCCCATTAGAAGAAATCGTATTTGAAGGTTCTTTCAAATAATTTTAATATAATCAAAGCGTCCTCACTTTAGGGCTGACCATAAAACGATACGTATAAAAACACCTTCATATTTAATTCGGGTATCGTACCTAAAATTAAATATGAAGGTGTTTTTTTATTGGTGAATTCAACCTCGCTCTGGACAGACTTCACCCCTTGTTGAGGTTGTCCTTTTTTCAGCATCTGCATCACTTCCACTCCGCAGATAATCTGTTTGGCTGTTCGAAACATTTTTAATCCTAGAATTGAAGTTATCGTGCTAGAAGAATTTATATACGAAATATTAAATCCCAAGTTTAATAAACAAAAACTCAAAGTATAAAATAAGCCGTTCAGCTTTTATACCAACGGTTTATTTTAAAAACCTCATTTACTTATGATACGGTTCTTCGTAATATATCTAAATGAGGTTTCACAATTTTTTATCATTACTATGTCTTATATTATACGGCTTACAATACCTACGAAGGCTCCCACTACAAAATATGATATTTACTTTCCTGCTTTTAAATTCTTCTTAATCAAATTGTGTATCTTCAATCCAATCAACCACCTACAGTATACACTTATTCATTTGCCTCACCCCTGAATAAAATTATAAGTTACTTAGATTTTATTCTTTTGATAGTTGTTGTGCTGTAAAAAAAACTGTTCCTAAAATATATATCGATAAAAACAGAAACAAGTCGTTCTTATTAAGAAAAGCCTATCCAAAACTTCGTTGTCTTGGATAGGCTCTATTCGTTAGGATACTTCGTTTACTTACAGTACTTCTCAATTTTATGGATCCAACGGATATACCTAATCGCTATTCCCGTCTAACCACTACTCTTCTAACATTTTAACCATTTCGGTATAGTCCAGCTCTTTGGCATAATCAAGTGCTGTCTTCCCCAGTTCATCACGAAGTTCTTTATCCGCATTATATGATAATAATTCCTGCACAATTTGCTGATATACCTTTGAACCATCACGCAATGCAACTGCTTCGATTAATGCTGTATAACCAAAGTCATTTTGATGATTGATATCTACTTTGCCATCTTTTAAAAGCAACTTCACATTATTTAAATGCCCCTTCTCGGCAGCTGGAATTAAAGAATTACCGCCAAAGCGATTAACAATCTGTTGATTCGGCTCTGCATGCTCGATTATATACGCTAAAATCTCGGTTTTACCTTGTGCTCCTGCATACAGGTAGGCACTATCCTGAATGCTATCTTGTTGATTAACGTCTGCTCCTGCTTCAATTAATAACTTCGCCACCTCTATATAATTTTCATGTGTCGCGATTAATAGCGGCGTTTCCTTTTTATCATTCGTTTCATTAATTGGATATGATGTATCCTGTAAAATCTCCTGGACTTTTTCAACATCATTTTTCTCTACTGCTTCAATAAGAATTCCTGACTGTTGCTTCACTTGATTCCCTCCATCATTACATCCTACTAATAATAAAACGGACGTTGCAATAATCCATATAAGATATTTCACGTAAAACCTTCCTTTCACAGGGAGGTTTTCAATTATTAAAGCGATATCCACTTCCCCAAATTGTCTCAATTGGCAGCTCAGAGAGTTTTCCTTTTTTTAATTTATCTCGAATTCGTCCTACATGAACAACAACGGTAAAAACATCGCCATCTAAATCATCCATATACCATAATTGACGGAAAAGCTGCTCCTTTGTCCATACTCGATTTGGATGCTCCATAAAAAAGACGAGTAGATCAAATTCCTTCGTCGTAAAAACTACTTCCTGACCTAAAATGAATACTTTACGTGCTGTTTTATCAACTATAATATTTTTCATCTCTAGAGTTTCCTGTGTTTGTCCTGTACCTGTCAGCTGCTTATACCGTTTAATATGAGCTTGTACACGTGCGACGAGCTCACTCGGACTAAATGGCTTCGTCATATAATCATCTGCTCCTAAGCCCAGCCCTCTTATCTTATCGATATCTTCTTTTTTTGCAGATACAATCATCAGTGGAATATTTTTCTTTTCACGTATGCGACGACAAATTTCAAAACCATCCATTGAAGGGAGCATTAAATCAATGACAACTAAATCAAAAGGCTCATTTAATGCTCGATTCATCCCCTCAAAACCATCCATTACAATGTCTGCCTTAATTTGATGAATTTCTAAATAATCTCTCTGTAATTCTGCAATACTAATATCATCTTCAATGATTAAAATTCGGTATGGCACCATTCATTGACACCTTCCTTTAAGCCTTTTCCATTACTATTGTCACCGTCGTACCATAATGTAACTTACTCTGAATTTTTACGTAACCATTATGCTTTTCGACGATTTGCTTAACAATCGCAAGCCCTAAGCCGCTGCCACCTGTCGTCGATGTACGCGCTTCTTCCCCCCGATAAAACTGGTCGAATACGAAAGGAAGCTGTGACTCCGCAATCCCTTGCCCATTATCAGTTACAAGAATTTCAACCATATCATCGACTACCACTACCTCTATTGTCATACACAAAGATTTAGTTTTCTTTTTAAACTTCATACTATTTTCGATTATGTTAGTAAATGCTCGATTCATTTGCATACGATCAATAGAGATGTATACATCCTCATTAACATGTAACAGACATTGGACATCTCGATTGTATAACTGAAACTCTTCTACCATATGTGCGAGGAACTTTGCAAGTTGGATACGTTCAAAATAGAAAGGAACTGCCTCTGCATCAAGCTTGGAGTAGAGGAAGAGTTCTTCAATTAAACGATTCAATGCGAGTGATTTCGTATGTATCGTCTTCAAATACTTCTCCTGCTTTTCAGGTGTATCAGCAACCCCCTCCTGTAAGCCTTCAACATACCCAATAATGGATGTAATCGGTGTTTTTAAATCATGCGAAATACTTGCTATTAGTCCCTTCCGATTATTTTCAAGATTTTGCTGCTCTTGTTTAGAGATGAATATTGCCGTGCGCATACTCTCAAAATTAGTTGTCAGCTGCTGGATTTCTTTTGCTGTATTGACAGGTAAAGTTGGTGTCTCGACCCTCAAATCTCCCTCGCGTATTTCAGACATGACCTGCCCTAAATTTTCTAAAGGGTTAATAATTGTCTTGCGTAAAAGTTGATTTAAAAAAAGCATTGCGGCGATGGATACAAGAAGGATAATGAAAATAATAATTATTCCCCATTTTGTAAGAAATTCCAAAAAACTATTTTCCTTTTTCAGCACAAGGACGCTTCCCTTCGCCTTGTCGCTATAATAAAAATCAAACTTAATGTAGCGATACAGTCTACCCGCATTATCAATTGTACCTTTCGTTTCAATATTATTCGTATTAAAACTTGGAAAATGTACGATAAGCGACTCTTCTACTAATTCCTTCGAATAATACAAAATCTCATCATCTTGACGAATAACTACTCCAAGTGACTTCTGCTCTATTTGTTGCAAATTCTTTTGCAAATCTTCTGCTAGAAACTTATCTGGATTTGTCTTCGCAATATTACGTAACTCTACGTAAGCAAGCTCCTCTTCAGAACTCAAGGAGCGTTGCTTCGTAAAAGATTGATACAATGTTTTAGGTGTCGAAACGGATCCTGTCGTCACATAAAAAGCAATGCATAAAATTGTGAGAATGGAGACACTTGCAATGACGATACCGCCAATATATGAAGTTAAAAATCGATTTTTGATTGTCACATTAATCTCCTTTTCTCCATTTATAAAAGAGATTCTTTACTTTTTCAAGTAATAGACTTTCTTGTTATTTAAAAACTAAATGAAGGCTTTAAATCTCCATTATATGGTTCATGCTCTACAAATATTGTGATATCCTTACCATCCGCATCCTTACCAACACGTTTATAAGTAAACTTGTCGTCGTTTAACTCTGTAAGCTCCAACGCTGCACCGTATTTATTTTTGCCGATTGATACATGAGCACGGACTTTATTGTCGTGTATCACATCAAAGTAACCATAATCCCCTCGACTCTCTCCCGTTTCTATATTAAAGAATTCATATTGATTCGTACCTTCTTCAAACTTTGCAACACTCAAAAAATTCTCGTTATACTTTGTGACATCATTGCCTTTTTCATCAAGTGCCTTTGTACCTTGCCATAATGTTTTACTAAGAATTTTATCCCCATCTTCATCAGTATTAATATTTCCTGTAGAAGTAGTTAACTTTTGAAATGGATTTGTGAAGACTAAATCTTTTTCATCATATGGTATATGCTCCACAAACACTTCGACATCTTTTCCATCCGTATCTTTACCCATACGTTTGTAAGTGAAAATATCCTCATCTAATTCGGTCATTTCTACAACGGCTTGATATTTCATCGTATCTGATATTAAAATACGCTTCATACCATCATTTGTCATAAAGAATGTACCTTCATCGCCACGCGTCTCACCTGTTTTCGCGTCAAAAAATTCATATCTACCTGTCTCTGAATCATATTTTGCTAAACCGATAAACCCTGCATTTTCCTTAGTTAAATCATTTTTATCTTTGTCGTACACACGAGTACCTTGCCAATTTGTACCGCTTAGTACATTCGCCATTTCTTGGCCCTTTGTAAGTTGTTGCTCAGGTTTTACCGCTTCTTCCTGTTGACTCTGCACAGTTGAATTGTTCGCCTCATTTTTTGTAGTTTCATCGCATGCCGCTAGTAATGTGACTGAACTGAATATAGCTAGTGTTGCGAATTTCAAATTTTTCTTCATAGTATTTTCACTCCTTTATGATTTGCTTCCCCCTTATTATGAAGCTCAATTCTAAACTCTATATATCGCAAATATAAACAAAATATAAATTCGAGAAAAAATGCATTATGCGTTCGTACAGGTGAAACCTAACGGTAAATAAAAAAAGGCATATGAAATATTCCATATACCATTCAACACTATTTAGATTAATTGATGACAATAAACCGCACTTACTTATGATACGGTTCACCTTTCTTAATGTTAAGTCTATAATTATGTATTCCACAATCTGGCCCTTTAGTTGAACAAGTTCCTAAAGTATCACATGCATATTATATACAAATCTAGTTTACATAAAGTCACTTATAGGCAATAAAAGAGGATCTTCGATTGGAAGATCCTTTTAGCTGCTTGTTCCACTAAAGCACCCTTTCGTATTATAAGGTCAGCCAGAGAAATCTGGTTGACTATTTTTTATTCAGTTTATAGATTGATAGTAGCCGGGGTAGAACGTAAGCGCCCGTGGGACTTGATCCCGACCGTTAAACTGTTCGCCCTCTACTTGTTAACACATGATTAGGCTGGTTGGGGCATAGTGATCCCGTATAACAAGCGAAGATATGAATGACAAGGTAGATAGAGGTTACCGGTCAATCCATTACATCAGGAGGAGATAATACATGAATCCAGTAGTTGGTCTGGATGTCGCAAAAGGTGAAAGTCAGGTTCAAATGTTCTTGGAGAAAAAAATGCCCTATAAAAACAGTGTGAAGGTTGAACATACGGTGGAGGGTCTAGAAGAGTTACACTCTTATTTACTAGATTTAGAGCGTCAAACAGGGATGAAACCACCTGTTGTTTTAGAATCAACGGGCCACTATCATGCCCCAGTTGTTCAGTTTTTAGAAGCACGAGAGTATATTGTGATTATCGTTAATCCGTTGGTAGCCTACCGAGCGAAAAGTTCTAGCTTACGGAAAACCAAAACAGATGCCATTGATGCATATCACTTAGGTGAAATGTATTACAAAGAAGACTTAGAGCCTCAAAAAAAAGCGTGGTATTCAGTTATTAAACCTTTGGCATCTAACAAGGCAGCATGAAAATATGACAGGAATTATGGTTCAAACAATGCTTCAATTACAAGCAGTATTAGATCAAGTATTCCCTGAGTATAAAGGTGTTTTTGGTAATTTATACAGTGAGATTTCATTAAAGACTTTACAGGCCTACCCTACCTCTGAATCAGTCCTAGAAGCAGGTAGAGAAGAGATTGCACAATTCATTGATGCAAATTGTAAAGCACGTTCATTTAATTGGGCGCATGAGAAAGCTAAAGAATTGATTTTAGCTGCAGAGCGCAACCCATTTCAGTCAACGCTTTATCATAGCCTTCTTGTCAGCCTGAATATGTATATAGATTTACTTCAAGCGTACCACCAACAGCTTTCTTCGTTCGAGCGTGAGATTGATGAGTTAGCGATACAACTTGAAGAATATGAACTACTCCAAACAATTCCCGGTGTAGGTGAAAAAATCGCTGCAACGATTATTTCTGAAATTGGGGAAATTGATCGGTTTAGTCATCCTAAAAAGTTAGTTGTCTTTGCAGGACTTGATCCAAGTGTGTTCGAATCAGGTCGCTTTAAAGTTACAAAAAATCATATTACCAAACGTGGCTCAGCTAGGCTTCGACGTATGCTTTATACAGCCGTTCGCTGCTCTATACGTGATAGCCGTAAAAAGAAAACAACTGACGAAACTATAGCACGCAATAAGAGAATACGAGCCTTCTACGACTTAAAACGCGAAGAAGGTAAACCCATACAGAGTAGCGATTATCGCTTGCGCTAATAAGCTTTTACACTGGATTTATGCGATGTTAAAAACGAAAACACCGTTCCAAGAAGCAATTTAGTAACAACATTTTCAAATACAACAAAACCTTCCAAATTAGATTCGGAGGGTTATTTGAGTTGTGCATTTTTAGTATAGCATGAAGTGATTTTCGATTTAAAATGTTTTTCTTGACAATCTATTAGCTGGTTTAACGGAATAGTGTGACTAGAATTTTTAAACATCCTTATTGTAAATGTAACGATTTTATTTGTAATTAAACAACTTTATTGTCACTCAACATCTAAAGCATCCATAGCATCATATAAACATGCGTATATTTGTGACATTTCATTATTTTCAACATACTATGAATTAGCCCATGCAAGTAGTAAGTGCCTCCTTTAATACAAAAGGAGATGTATGTATATGTCAGGTTGTGTAGATGGCGGATGTGATGGTGGTCGTGGATTTGGTGGCGGATTTGCCTTGTTAATTGTATTGTTTATCCTCTTAATCATTATTGGATGTAGTTGTGGTGGTGGATTTGGCGGAGTTGGTGGCGGCGGATTCGGCGGCGGCTATGGTTACGGGGGCGGTTACGGGGGCTTCTGCTAATAATAATTAACAAAAGGACGTCCGTCACAGGACGTCCTTCTTTAAATTAAAGATGGTTATTAAATTAAGATTGCTGACTATCAAGACCATGTTTATGTAATTAGTTTTTTCTCTTAGTTCATCCAGATAATAAAAAAAGGAGCTGTTGATCGGCTCCTGGGATTTAAGTAATGAATCCGTATTATTATTTAATGAGGCTAGCAAGAACCATTTCAGTAATGTCCACCATATCCCATGTCGTGAGACGGATAACCACCATATCCCATGCCATGAGATGGATAACCACCATACCCCATGCCATGAGATGGATAACCACCATACCCCATACCATGAGATGGATAACCACCATACCCCATGCCATGAGATGGATAACCACCATATCCCATGCCGTGAGATGGATAACCACCATACCCCATGCCATAAGACGGATAACCACCATATCCCATGCCTTGAGATGGATAACCACCATACCCCATGCCGTAGCCATAACTTCCAACATTTTGTCTTTCCATTTTATATCTCCTCCTCAAATTGTTTCAAATATAGTGTATGTGTCCATATTCAATGAGGGGTAGGTATTTGCCTATTTGTAAAGGATGTATGCTTGGTTGTTATTATATTTGAGGTATAGGCATAACCTCTCGTTGTACCAGATTTCACAAGACAATTAGCAACAGTCAACGATTTACTGTTCTTTCCTCCCCCTAATAGAAGAAGGAGTTTTTATGAATGTATGATTTTGTATATTTTCACACATTAAAAAGACCATCATTTGGCAGCCTTTTTATGGAACTATCGCACCCGTTACTTTAAGTATAACTTTTCACAATCTTTGATATATAAAAAGAAAAATGTGTAGATAGAAACCTACAACATTCCCCAAAATAAATTGATTTCAGCGGTAAGTAAGCGAAGAATCAATCCTATGGTAACCATCTTAATTATTTGCTTTGGAGACTGATATAAAACAAAAATCGTGGCTATCCAAAGTAACAATTCCAGATTATATTTAATGTAAAAATACCAAACTCCAAACCCAAAAGCCTGTCTTGAAATAAGCATAAATATTATTGATGAAATGCAAATAGCAATTATACCTTTCCCTTTTGCATACCAACATACAAAAGCCAAAAATGGCGAAATAACAGTCATGATAATCCAAATCATCATATATGATTTAGGAAAAAAACCAGCTATCATAATAGTATAAAGATAATAGCTACCTACCATGCCTACAAAAAATAAAAAAACATTTATGGCAGACCTAACAGGTGATTTGCTATACGCAGATATTAGCATCGCAAGGAAAATCCAAACTCCCATACGAGAAAAGAAGTTACTTAAATCCAACACTTCAAGAAAGTATGGTAATAAATTACTGGCAGTTTCATCAAGCACCTTAGAAATTACACCTAAAATAACCCCTGCGATAAATATTAAAGTCGAATATAAAAATTTTCTTGATATCGGTATATTGATTGGTCTTCGAATTTCATTCAAAAAGTTTTTCATTTATTCCCTCCCAAATATAAACAATTTTTATTTCACATTTTTCTACTAACGGACATTAATCATCTGATTGTATTTTACAGTAGGTGAATACCTATTGTAATTTCTTGTTGAACAAACCTGCTTTGTTAGTTGAAGAAGTTTTTTCCGAATGTATGATTTTAGATATTTTCGTACATTGTAAAGACCACCAATTTGGTGGTCACGTTGTTGAATTAAAGCACTCCGTGAGCTTAATAAGAAATTGAACTTACTAAGTAAGATGTTCTTTAAAAATCTGTTTAAAATACGGCTTAAAATCAATTTCAATCATTTGTTGAGAATCCTCATTATCAATTGTTAGTAGCACACTTGCCCGTTCTTTCTTATCTGCTGTAATTTCAAGTTTTTCAACTCGTTTCAGGTCTAAAAGTGATAACAATCTATTTGAACTATGCATAGATACTTGTATTTTAACTTCACCATACGAGGGACAAAGCTTAATAACAAAGTCTTCCTGTCCATTAGAGAATCGATAAGTTGCTTCATTATAATAAAATGGCAAGTCTTTTTTAGTTGTATCTAATAACATTGGTTTCGATTCGAATAACGAAAGAAAGTCGTTTTCTTCTGGAAATATTGGCATCTTCACATCCCCTTTTTATCCCTATTTTAACATTCCTTATTGAACTAAACTGCCAGTTAACTTAATAAGCTAGATTAAAAAACTCCTCTTTCTATTTCAAAAAGAGTTTACATAATCATCCTTATTGATATTGAAAAAGGATCTTCGGTTGGAAGATCCTTTTAGCTACTTGTTAAATTAAAGCGCCCGATTGTTGAAGATCGTTAAACAAATATAACCCCCGTTACTTGAATAAGGATTGAACTTTTAAAGCAACTTCTTTTGGTTAAACATCAATAGATGATAATCTTTCAATATTCTACATTACTTATATCTACTTAATATTTCTTCTGGAATATGACAATAATCGTTTGGACATCTAGCTAACCTATCTTGATGTTCTTCTGCACTTCTCACATAGTTTGTAAGAGGTAATACTTCAACAACTATAAGGTCATAATCATTTCTCTCATCAAGAAATGCTTTCGCTTCTTTTAAGTGTTCTTGCTTTTCACTATATACTCCTGTTCTGTATTTCTTACCAACATCTTGTCCTTGTTTATTCAAACTGTACGGATCAATTATTTCGAAAAAATATCCCATTAATTCCTTTAAAGTTACCACCGCTGGATCAAATCCTGTTTTTACACATTCGGCGTAACCATCATAATCACCCTCAAGAGTGTGACTTTTTCCATTAGCTCTTCCCGCTTCTGTAAACTTAACTCCAGGTAAAGTTTTTACAAAAGCTTGTACTCCCCATAAACACCCACCTGCAAAATATACTATTTCCATATTATTCTCCTCCTTATGCAGCAAATTAGCCCAACAATCCCAGAATGGAGTCCAGTTCTTATTCAAGTATCGCGCCCGATTGTTGAATACTGTTATTGAAGTAAAGCCCCCTTTACTTTAAGTGTATTTCTTCACAATCTTTTCGTTAAACAGTTTTTATCTAAACAGGGAAATTATTAATTATAAAACTCCATATGTGTTTTTTCCTTTTTATAATAATCCAGCCTATCTTGTAAAGTACCTGTATGAAATTCAAACTTATGACCATCAGGGTCGGTAAAATAAATGGATTTTTTATCTCTTTGGTCTCTTGGACGACCTGAAAGGATGTTTACATTCAATCCCTCAAGCTTACGGTACATATCATCAAACTCAACTTCTTCTATTGAAAATGCAATATGAGTGTATGACTGGCTGATTTCATTACGGGGAATATCTTTTTCTTCATTAAGGGCAAGCCATATACCATTCAAATCAAAATAGGCTGTACTTCTGCCCCTGACTAACAACTTTGCATCAAACACATTTTTATAAAACTCTAACGATTTCTCTAAATTAGATACAGAAAATAAAAAGTGATTAAGACCTTTTACCGACATAATAACACCTCAAAAGTACATTTTTTTATAATTCCATCATACAAAGGAAATAAACTTTATTGAAGTATTCTGCTCCGTTACTTTAAGTACAAAGTTTCACAAACTCGCCTAAACTTTCACCTAGATTCTAGGTGTTATTCAACAATCTGGCCCGTTTGCTGAATAAGGTTTCTAAGGAACACATGAATGCTCTATACAAATCTAGTTAACATAAAATTCCTTATGGTATTGAAAAAGGATCTTCGGTTGGAAGATCCTTTTAACGACTTTATTTCAAGAACTTTCTTTTCACTTAATAATATAATTAGTTATTAGCACTAAAGTTATAGTCCCAATAATCAAAGCAACAATGTGAATTAAAATCTTGTATCTCAGCTTAGTTTTTAATAAGAAATATAATTTAAAAGTGAAATAAATTAATATCATATCAATAGGTGCCTTAATTAATGAAATAATAAGTTTATTATTAATGTGGAAGTTTTCATAAATAAACTCCTTAAAAGAAGAATTATTTACCATTCCAAGAATAGATAAAACGACTTGATAAACAAAAAACTTAAAGAGGTTCACACAATTCAACTCCCCTCAACTATCCTGCTCCGTTACTTTAAGTGCAAAATTTCACAATCTCTTCTAATCTCTAACATACATATCCAATTTTTTTAAAGTGTTATTCAATTAAATAGCCGTTTGCTGAATAAAGGCTCTATATGGAACACATAAATGTTTTATACAGATCTAGTTAACATAAGGTCAATTTTCGGAACTTCCGAAACATAAAACCCCTTGGTACTCAAGGGGTTCCGACTAGATCAACGCACTGTTGAATTAAAGCATCTGTTAGTGAAAGAAATACCTTAGAGAATAATTACAATAAATAGTAATCCTATACCTATAAGAAATCCACCAATCAACTCATAATTGTCCAACAAGAAGAAGAATTTACTTTTATTGTTAAAATCGAATGATACAATCCTTTTTCTTAACCAAAATCCAAAAATGATAGTAAAAAGGAGCCCAAAAAGAAGTAACAGTGGAGTATCTTTTATATATGTTTCACTTCCCATTATTCACACCTACCAGTAATCACTAAAGATTAATAATTAATTTTATTAATCTTTCTTTTTATAAAAGTATACTGCTTCTTTAGTTGAATAGGGAGTTTCTCCGAATGTATGATTTTAAATATTTTCGTACTTTGAAAAGACCACCAATTTGGTAGTCACGTTGTTGAATTAAAGCACTCCGTTAGTGGAAATGGTGTACCCATCGCAGGACGCCTCATGATTAGTCGTAAGCTATTATATATTTACTTAAAGTGGCTAATCTTTCTGTAATAATGTGCCATTTTGTTTATTGAATATTTTATAATGTATTCCAAATTCAGAACCTTCATAATAGGTAACTTCGCAATATGCCGTTTTTAATGAACCTTTATCCCAATTATCAGGAGGAACACTAAAAAATATATTTTCTGAAAACAGAATATCTAAATAAGAATCTTTTGTGGTGTCCCAATATTCAACTGAACACGCACCCCTTACTGTGTCGTGATCTCCCTTTATAATCTTAGGCATTACCGTTAGGGCATCCCAAAACACGGTGAGAGATAAAAGGGCAATTAATATGAGTCCAAGCTGGATTCCATAGTATTTAATAAGCGATAAAGGTTTCTTTTTTTGAGTCTTTCTCATATACAAAATACCTGCTATACATAAAATAAAGCCTAAACTCGTTAATGAAAATGCACCTAGTAGTTCCATAATTTTACCTTCACCTGCTCTGTCTATCGTGTTAATTCATTATACATCAATTTTAGTAGTGCTTTAACTTCCTGCAATAGTTGAATAACACCCTGTTTACTATCAGTTGTTATTCAACTAACCTGCCCCGTTAGCTTAATAAGCTAGATTAAAAAACTCCTCTTATTTTATTAAGAGGAGTTTACATAATCACCCTTTAGTTTCACCTTTGTTCCCCTACTTTTTCAAATTTAGGCAGAATCTTATTTATTTCACTACTTGGTAAAGGACGGCTAAAATAGTAGCCCTGTCCCTCGGAACAATTTAGTTTCGAAAGAAAGGATAATTGCTCCTGATTTTCAATGCCTTCAGCAATAACACTGACACTTAAATGGGAAGCCATATCGATGATCGCTTTAACCATAACCCCATTATCAGTTTGTATATCATTAATAAAGGAACGGTCAATTTTTAGGCTATCGATAGGAAAGTGCCTTAAGTAAGCTAAAGAGGAATAACCAGTTCCAAAATCATCTATAGAGAGTCTTACCCCAAGAGACTTTAATTCCTTTAGAATTGGAATAGTAAAAGTAGGGTCTTGCATTAAGCTTTCAGTAATCTCCAATTCTAAATAACACGGTTGTAATTGTGTCTCATTTAAAATTCGTTTGACCATTTCAATCAAATCCTCCCTAAACAAGTAAGGAGATATATTAACCCCTATTCTTATTGGAAGTGTTCCATTTTCCTGCCATTTTTTATTTTGTTTACACGCTGTTTCAAGAACCCATTTAGTTATGGGAGTAATTAAACCAGTTTCTTCTGCCAACGGGATAAATTCAGACGGAGGTATGTTTCCTGTAACTGGATGCTTCCAACGAATTAAAGCCTCTACTCCAATAATCTTATTGGAAGATAAATCTATCTGTGGCTGATAGTGAAGGATAAAATCCTTTTCTTCTACGGCTTGTCTTAATGCTCGTTCCAAATTCATTGTTTTGTTCATATCTTCATACATTTTTGATGAATAAAATTGAATAGAATTCATGCCTTTTTTTTTCGCAACATACATGGCACTATCTGCCTTTTTTACAAGGGTTTCAATATCTCCCCCATCACTTGGAAAAAGGCTGATTCCAACACTTGCACTAAGATATAAACTTTCGTCATTAATATGAAAAGAAGGTGAAAGTAAATGATTAATTTCATTTGCCAGTTCGTTAACATCGTTCATTGTACAATTCTTTAATGCAATAATAAATTCATCACCTCCGAATCGATATAACTCGGCTTTTTCATGTAGGTAAGTAAATATTCTATTTGATACTTCTCTAAGAACCTGATCGCCTACGCTATGACCCAGCGTATCATTAATAAATTTAAACCGGTTTAAATCTAAAAAAAGTAGTGCCATTTGATTATTTTTATTTTCATTTATCCATTGGTTCAAATTATCCTTCAAATAACGTCGGTTACGAAGCCCAGTTAATTCATCATGATAAGAGTTATACAGAATCTGCTCTTCCATTTTCATCTGTTCTGTAATATCCTGCCGAATTGAAATGTATTGATAAGGTATGCCTTTGTTATCTACAAAGGGTATAATCGTTGTTTTTACCCAATAATTAGAACCATCTTTAGCTTTGTTTTTAATATTACCCATCCAAACCCGTCCATCTTGAATGGTCTTCCACATACTTTTCATAAATGATTTAGGATGGTATCCTGAATTAACAATTCGATGGTTGTTTCCAATTAATTCGTTTTTACTATACTTTGAGATTTCACAAAATTTATTATTAACATAAGTGATGATTCCCCTATGATCTGTTATTGCCACAATCGATGATTCATCTAACGCAAACTTAAAATCTTCTAACTCTTTTATTTTTATTTCAAGATCTGTTTCATTCTTTTTTTCATTTGTAATATCTCGCCCTAAAATCAATAATTCATTTCGACTACCATCTACATTAAAAAAAGGGACTTTTATAATATCAAAGATCCTCATTTCATCCTCTATATTATAAACACTCTCTTCAAATTTGGTAATCTTACCGTTTAACCAAGTCTCTTCATCAGATATCCTACAATTTTCAAAAAAAACTTGAAAATTAGGATATAGCTTGGCTAAGTCATTATCTTTTTTCCCTAAAAAATATAAATAATCTAACTGTAACAAGTTTTTATTACTAGAAATTGAATTCATTCGAATCCATTTACCTTCACCATCTTTTAAACAAACAAAATCAACTATTTCCTCCATTATTTCCATAAGTAAAAACTTTTCTATATTTAGTTCTTGAACTAAATTCACCATTCTCCATTCATTCCCTTTTATACAAGAAGATATATGTATTAAATTTATTATAGAAAAAGTAAAATAAACTACTATTAATTTTTGATCCAAATCACAAACATTTTTATAAGTATATTATACTACCCCAAGATAGTTTAACAGGATTTTTTTCATGTTAAACCGTTCAAAATTATTGGTGGGGATAACGTTGTTTAGCTAAATTAAATCAGATTCAAGTATTCTCCAACCTTCCTTATCGCTATATCTGTAGGAGTTAGGTAAACTTTCACAATCTCAGCAGAGTAGAACCTATTGATACACAATTAATTTATATATAAATTAGGCTTAATTATGGCTCATAAGACTTGTACCAAAATCTAATCGTTGTAAATCTGCACTTTCCTGATGTAGCTTTGTAATAAAGTTTGATCAAAATTTTCCAAAAATCCTTATACAACAGTGCTTTCTTTATAATCACCCTTATAAAAAGGTGTAACTTTATTAAAACAACGGTTAAACTTTGTTTTATACGCTAAGACTTTATTTCAAATCCACATTAGGCAACTCCATCATTAACTTTACTAGGTATTGATAGAAATCGATGCCGTTTGCTTTTGCTGTTTCCGCCAAACTTAAACAGAGCGCATTCGCTTTAGCACCGGCTTCGCTCACAGAAAACAGCGAAAGAAAACGGATTGAATCCATCCAAATATCTCAAATATCTATTCGAAAAGATGCCACAGCTATCAGACCCGAAAGATCCAGAAGAACTGGATCGGTTACTGCCGTGGTCGCTGTCGTTGCCGTTGACCTGTCGCGTATTTAAATCATAAATCAGCATAAATTAGCCCTCATCTATTTAAGGTAGGGGGCTATTTGACGCTTACGAATTAATTGACGACGGTGTTGCTATTCCGAGTCGTTATGCAAAAGAAGATAATAATTGGTTGAATCTATCGCGCTCCTCTAAAAAAGCGCAATGTCCGCTGTATTGGAACGGAACTAGCTTCGAATTTTTTATCAGCTTATTTGTTTCCTCAGCTTGGGTAAACGGAACGACTTTATCATGAATTCCGTGAATAATTAATGTGGGTACATCGATCTGACCGAGATCGTTGTAAACATTTTCATCTCTAAGCGTGACCATAATGGCGGAAGTCGCCCAATTCGCCGCTTGTAATCCCATTAAAACGAACCAATCGGATTTCGGTTCGGAAATATACTGAGAGAAAAAAATTCCCGTTTGGTCTTGCAGCATTTGCGGTCGGTCATGATTTGTATCTTCGATGATTTTATTTGTAAATTCTTTTGGAACGCTAGATGGAGAGGCAGCGTCGATCAGGACGAGTTTAGATACCCCATACCCTTTGTAACGAGCCATATAACGAATCGAGATCGCGCCTCCTGTAGAGTGTCCTGCCAGTGTTATGTTTTTTAACTGTAACGTCTCGATGACCATGCGGACATCATCTGCTAATCTATCGAAACTGTACCCGCTAAAAGGTTTATCCGAATTGCCATATCCCCTCCAGTCCATTCCGATACAACGATATCCAAGCGTTGGAAGGAAGTTGAACTGATATTCGAACTGGTTATGATTTAGCGGCCATCCATGAATAAAAAGTATCGTTTTATTTCCCTTCGGATTGATGTCCTCTATAAATACGTTGACGCCTGGTTCGACAGTTACAAAGTAGCCCAAGTGCATCACTCCAATTATTAAAAAGTAATTTCCTATTAAGATATTTACCCAAGGCAGAGTGTATGCCTAATTTCGGCGTTAAACTTTGTTGAGATAGTGCGAAGAGGTTTCTGATGAATACATGCTTAAGAAACGCCTAACGAAGGTAAGGGGATTTTTCGATTTTTGATGCACGGGCGGAGAGCCTTTCCTCATTGAACCAGGATATTCTGCATGCGGATGAGACGACGCTGCAAGTGCTACGAGAGCCGGGCAAGTCAGTGGAGACGCACTCGTACTTGTGGTTATATCGAATCGGCCGCATGGGACCGCCCTTCGTGATATTCGACTACTGACCAATCCACGCGATTTCCTGAAGGGATTCAGCGGACACCTGCACGTAGACGGGTTATTGTGAAAATGGAAAAGCCAACGGACGAACTTCTGTTTCAGTTCACGTTTATTGTGACAAGCCCGCATTTGGCACCGAAAAACAACCTCTTGCGGATATCATAGCCAAGAGGTTGTTTTTATCAAACTTTATTTTAAATAATCGAACTTTGTTTTAAATGATCAATCTTTTTTATAAAACTACACCTGACGCTCCCCCCTATATGCCCCTTTTATTACAAGTTTGCTTTAGCAAATCCACCAACTGAAGTTGGTTCGCAAAACATAGATTTTAATCTATGTTTAATTACGCCATGTTTATTGATCAGGGATAAACTACGCTAATCATGGCATGTTGGATGTGTCCGATATATTAATTATGGCGGAATAAAACAATAAGTCAGCAAGGTCTTCCCCCCCCCCTTAAGAGCCGTTTATAGCACCCGAGGTATTAACACCGCTTAAACCTTACTCAAAGAAAAGGATAAAACGCCTTAGAAGGCCTAATAAACAGCATGTACGACGGGTTTTAAAAAACACACTTCAAAATTCATAAACAAAATCCCTATTTTTTCGAATGCCCCCCTTTTGGAACCCTTCGAAACTAAAAATCCTACAAATAGGGGTAGAGTCAAGAAAATACGGATTTACAAAGCTAAGAAAGTTTACTCCTATAAAAAGGTCGATTCCTTGAGCATGGAATTCGACCTTTTTTTATTTACAATCACTCCACACACATTGTTTCACTTTCTTGAATATACTTACTTTAACGAAGGAGTGAGACAATTGTATGGACTTAAATGATAATTATATTATTCTTCTTCTCAGAGAAATCTCAAATTTATTATTTAGTGGCAATCTAACGGAAACTTTGATTTTTTCAGCCCTGATAAGGACTGTAACTAACGAGAGAATGGCAAGTTATTTTTTCATTTTATTAATAATTATCTTACGAATCATAAATTCGAGTGAGAATCTTGTAGCCACAAATGAGTCAACTAACGATACCGAAGCTACCTCTTCTTAGAAAACTTTATAATCTCAATAGAGTAAAGCTTATTGGTACATAATCAAATTAGCATTAAATTAAGACTTCATAATGTCTCAATGGCACGGGCAATAGATGGGAGAGCTTCCTTAAAAGACGGGCAGCTCTCTTTTTCTAGTTAAGTTATGGCCACAACGATTAGCATTAAATCATCATCGTCCACTTTCTCAGAGAATGATTATGAAATATGAGATTCGGCTTTTAACTAGAGAGAAAGTTTCTAATTATATCAATCATCACATGAAGCTAGCAGGAGCAAAAATGCCCATCTTTACAGAAACAGCAGTAGAATCAATCGCATTACGATCCCAATGGAGGCCCCGGGTTATCAATACCCTAACGATTAACAGTTTATTATTTGGTCTTCAACTAAAGAAAGAACAGATTGAGGAAATCGTCAGATTAGCAATAGAGGATAATGGCTAATCATGAGGCGAGGGATATTAGTATTTGACCATCATCAGCAAGAATGGAGAGTTTGAATATATCAACGTTTAATATATTACATGCCAAGCAATCATTATCACCTTTAAAAGTACTACATAATCGAAGTACGTCATCTATCTTTTCAGGTATATTGTTATTATTTATCTTTGAATAATAATCATGATTTTCAATACCCTTTGATGTTTAGATATCTTTATCTAGGAGATTAAATAATGAGTTTATGAATTTGGAAAATTTGATAAATATATAGATTAAAGAGGATCCAGTTTCTCCAGTCTCTTTAATTATATTATTCTTGTTTTACCCGGACAGTCAGCAGTATTAAAAAGGATAGAATGACGATTGAAATCACCCACATCCATGCCATTTTCATATTACCAGAATCAATCGCTATATAAATAGCTGTAGGAATCGTCTGTGTTTCTCCCGGAATGTTACCAGCAAACATTAAGGTAGCACCAAATTCACCCAATGCCCGTGCAAAGCTTAATATACTTCCAGAAATAAGGGCCTTTGAAGCTAGAGGAATGGAAATAAATAAAAAAATCCTCCATTCATTCGCTCCATCTACCCTAGCTGCCTCTTCAATGTCAAGGTTTACTCCTTGAAATCCTGATTTTGCGGACTGATACATAAGTGGAAATGCTACAACTATTGAAGCAATGACAGCAGCCCACCAAGTGAAAATAATGGGCTGCTTAAAAAGCCATTCAATAGCCTGTCCAGCCATACTATTCTTTCCAAAGATGACAATAAGAAAAAATCCAACAACTGTAGGAGGGAGAACCATCGGGAGCATGAGAGTAGTTTCCAAAATGGATTTCCCCTTAAAAGATCTTCTAGCTAAGATTCGTCCTATCAATGTTCCAATCAAAATAACAATAACACCTGATATAGTAGCTATTTTTATCGACAACCAAATTGGACTCAAAAATTCTTGCATAAAATCTTTATTTAATAGTAAATCCATATTCCTCAAATACCTTTAATGCATCGTCGCTTTGTAAATACTCATAAAATTCTTTTGCTGCTCCGTAATGTTTAGAGTCCTTAATGATACCGACAGGATAAATAATAGGAATGTGTGTTGCAGGACCGGCGGTTGCAACAATTTCTACCTTATCTGAAACCAATGCATCTGTTTTGTACACAATTCCAGCTTCAACATTACCGGTCTCCGCATAGGATAATACTTGACGGACATCCTTTGCATAAACTACTTTTGACTCAACATCTTTCCATATATCCATCTTTTCAAGAGACTCTTTTGCATATTTTCCTGCAGGCACTGTTTCAGGAGTTCCGATTGAAATTTTATCTACTTCAGCTTTTACAAGATCTTCGAAACCTTTAATAGATTGATCGTCTTTAGGGACAACTAAAACGAGTTCATTTCCAAGAAGATCCAATCCGTCTTCTTTCGCAATATTTCCTTCCTCAACCAATAAATCAAATTTATCTTCTGCTGCTGAGAAAAATAGATCAACCGGCGCTCCTTGAGAGATTTGTTGCTGCAAAGAACCAGAAGCCCCAAAGTTGAATTTCAACGTTATTTCGGGATGTTCTTCTTGATATGTATGTTGAATAACATCCATTGCATCTTTCAAACTAGCTGCTGCTGAAATGGTTAATTCAACATTTTCCTTAATTTCAGATGCTGTTTGTGTTACCTGCTTGTCTGAAGATTGATCTGCACTCTCTTTATTAGAACACGCTACTGCAAACATAAGTACAAATAAGAGTGTACTGACAAATTTAAACCGCTTTTGCATGTTTCCACCTCTACCCTCTCCACCCTATAGATATGATTTTTTATAACTATTTACATCTTATACCAACTAATTATAAAAATAACTATTTTTTCAAACTTTTAAGAAAATTCACCTTGATAAATATAAACCTGTGAATTTTTCCTATTATCCATCTAGATGAATACGATTTTATGTTTTGTAATCAAATAAATGCACTTTATTCATATCCACTGCTAGCTTGAGGGCATGTCCTTGTTTAACATCAGATCGTGTATCAAGTCGGGTAGTAAATAGTTGGCCCGCAATTTGTGAGTGTAGAATATTTTCTTCATCCAATAATTCAATTACTTCTATTTTCGTATTGATGATAGAACCTCTAGAAGTTTTAATAAAGACAGATCATCATTAAGAACTTTATTACGAACAGTTAAACTTTTTTTAAAGCAGTCAATCTTTATTTTAAACGGTTAAACTTCATTTTAAATACACATCACTAACCATTAAATTTAATTTCCGTTTAATTAAATTTAATGGTTAGGAAAATTGCTACTCATAAAAAGAGCAGCCAATATTGGTGAAGGTTAACTCATTATATGTAGCCCCCAATACTGCCCGTTCATCACGAGACAGTTCATGATTGAATTATGTATCCCCTCTGCAAGAACCAATTTACAAATAATCAATCTTTTATAAACAATCAAACTTTATTTCATTCATATCTATTGAAAAAAATAGAAAAAATACTTATGTAAATAGAAAAGACTCTGGAGAGCATCTCATCCCCAGAGCATTTTTACAGAATTATAACTATATTTATTTTACTTAACAGCTTCTTTTAATTCCTTACCTGGTTTAAAAGCAGGAACTTTGGAAGCTGCAATTTGTATTTCTTCTCCTGTTTGTGGGTTTCTACCCGTTCGAGCTGCTCGGTGGCGCACTTCAAACGTGCCAAATCCAATCAATTGTAATTTCTCTTCTTTAGCAAGCGTAACAGAAATTGTTTCAATCCATGCATCCACTGCTTTTTTAGCGTCTTCTTTTGTTAGTTCTGCTTGTACCGCTACCGCATTCACTAGATCTGTTTTGTTCATCGTCAAACACCTCGTCTTTTATTCTTCATTAATATGTAGTAATGACATTAACAACATAACATACGTTCGGTATGTCTGTCACTTGTAATGCTAGTGAATAGGAAGTTATATTCTAGTCATTATTGCTAAGATTAGCTCTTTACAATTTCCGAGAAGATGACTTATGTCAACCTCACATATATCGCGTACTCACTCTGTTCCTTCTCCTTAGTCTGAGTGTATCTTAGTAGACTATTTTTACGGATTTTTTCGCCCCAATATGCTATCCCTCAAATTCTTTTTAAATTCGTTCATGTTCATTTGTTTTTTTTTCACACATACACCTTTCGGGATTGTCATTGACAGTCCCGTTTTTTTGTTTAAAGAATTATCCTCTAAAAAAAGGAAAGTATGATTTTGTATAGTTTCGTACTTTAAATTTTCATCTTTACTTCATAGTATTTTCATTAGCTGCTTTGTACGCATCCGAACCTGGAGCACAATGCATAATGATAACTATCATATATTTGTGTCATTTTATGATTTTAAACATACAATACATTAGCCCATGTAAGTAGTAAGTTCCTCCTTAAAACAAAAGGAGATGTTTGTATATGTCAGGTTGTGTCGATGGCGGTATTGGTTTTGGAGGCGGCTTTGCCTTTATAGTGGTTTTATTTATCCTCTTAATCATCGTTGGCTGTAGTTGTTCCGGTGGATTCGGCGGGGGTGGCTATGGATACGGAGGCGGTTACGGAGGCTTCTGCTAATAAATAAGTAACAAAAAGGACGACCGTCATAGGCCGTCCTTCTTTATTTTAAAGCTGGTTATTAAATTAAGATTGCTGACTATCAAGACCATATTCATGTAATTTTTTCCATTCTCTTAGTTCGTCCAGATAATAAAAAAAGGAGCTGTTTTCGGATCCTGGGATTTAAGTAAAGCATCCGTAATCTTATTTACCCCCAACCCGGTTAGGCGGGACTTCATGCATTTTTCTTTTGGTCATTTTTCTCCCTCATGCGCTTTATATCCTCTTTAGGTGGAAAACCAAACATATGGGAATATTCACGACTGAATTGTGATGGACTATCATAACCAACTCGGAATGCAGCATCAGTGGCATCTGTTGACTCGGATAATAACAGACGTCGAGCTTCCTGTAGTCTAAGTTGTTTTTGGAACTGAATCGGGCTCATAGCAGTAACCTCTTTAAAGTGCCTATGAAACGATGAAACACTCATATTCACTGTTTCCGCAAGTTCCTCAATCCGAAAAGATTTCTGATAGTTATTTATGGTTTGTTGGATAACAGCTTTTTCTATAAGTTTGTGAAGGAATGTATTTAAACTAACCTGATCGATAGTACATTCCTTCACAATCTCTATTTTTTAACATAAATATTCAAATTTACTACCAAGTGCTATTCTTGTATATGGCCCGATTGTTGAATAGATTGACTCACATTTTTTAAACGAATTTATTGTAAATTAAACAACTTTTTTGTCACTTAACAAATTCGGCTTGCTCGGTATGGCAGCGTAGCCGCAAATGGTACAGGTATCTACGGTATGTAGGCGCTAGCCTTACAGACCGTGGTTATCGAGTCATTTACTGCCGAAGCGACACGTATAGCCTGTAAGAAAGGACGCTTTCCCCTTTCTTACAGGCTGTAGTGCTGCCGCCCGAAATATGCTTAAAGCCTTTATCTATAAAACTTTCTAAAGAAAAACCTTACCTAAAGACTACTCGAAGCGTCACAAATGAATATAACGCGAAATATATTGATATTGAGCAAGGGAGTTTAGTTAGTCATAACTAATATTTACTTTCACCAGGTACCCTTGCTCTTAACCGTAAAGAACAACGAATGCTTGACAGTGACAATAAGGATAAATAACAATCTTGCACATCTGCTAGTAATGGGATTACATAACTCAAGTAGCGATAATCAGCGCCATTTAAATGAACCTTCCTGAAAAATAATGAATTAACATGGATATATAACAGATTCTCATTGATAACCAGAATAAATTCTCGTTTTATCCTTTTCGTATACGATAATCGGATATAATAAATCCAGAGCAACATTTAGGTTTTTATTTGTTCTACGAGTTGATAAAGGGGATGCCTCAATGAATAAAGAGAAACTATTAAAAAAGATTCAGAGTGCCCATCAAGGTAATTTATTTTCACTAGAAATTCCTAAGAATACTAAAGAAGATGAAAACAAGATTGAAGATTTGGTTAAAGAATTAGAAAGAGAGGGAAGAATTAAATTAAGAGAGTATGTGCAGCGAGAATATTCCGTTTATTTACATGGAATCATTAAGTATGTATCCGATTAATCGGGTACTTTTTTTATTGGGGTTAAAAAAATTTTAACAGAGACTGTTGAAAAGAACAGAGTACATATAACCCGTCCTATATGTACTGGTACGTCTTTTGTGGCAATAAAAAACAGAAGCCTATTAGCTCCTGCTCCTACCTAGCTTAACAACATTGCCCGTATACGTGATCTTGATCATCTGCTAAGGTACAATCACCAATATCTCCATACATCTCTTTAAGATAGCCTGCCACCCGGTTATGAATCTCATTTAGAACAAAACCATAAGACTCTCGATCTTTCATATAATCCTTAAGCTCGACATCTTTAATCGCATATACCCACTTATATCCGCGATAAATGAAGCCGCTAATTCTTGCGCATCGCCTGGTGATGCAATCCGATAAGATGAAAATGGCTCTGACGTTTCCCTGACTTCCTGTTTAATTCGTACCACTTCAAAAATCGGGTTTAATTCCATTAAATGTCGCTTTTGTGTAATAAGGACGATAATCCTTATTCCGGAAATGCGCCCGATTGTGGAAATTCAAAGTATTAAAACAAACTTTCATAAATGTTATCTGTTGTTCAACCAAGGAAGAACTTCTTCATGTTTATAGGTATTTTCAGTTTCTGAAATAATTTGAGAAAGAAGAATATCAATGGAATCCGTTAATGAGTTTAGCGCTTGTAGGACTGACCCATTCTCAAATTGATCCAATGGCTCAGGTAACTCATCCTCATCTAAAATAAAATAGTCTCCATTAGGAAGAACCATAATATCAATAATCAAATCCTCAAAGGATACCAATTTATCGGTTATATATGTATTTTTTACAATATTAAGATAGGAGCCTAAATACTTCCCTTTATTATCTCTCCAGATGTATAAATTATATGGACGATCTTTCCAGTAATAAGCGATTGTATAACTACCTTTAGGAATAGTTAATGTTGTTTGGTTTGCTATCATCGTAAAGGATTCTTGTATGATATGGAAAAGCACTACATTTTGATTTTGTACTTTTAACAGCTTACAGCTATATTCTAAAACTACGGAGTCGTACCGTATTTTTCTTTCAATTATTTTATCGCCACTTTGAATAGTTGGAATACTTAAATTCACCACTGTTTTAGTTTCTCCTTCCTAGCTAATGTTCCTTCCCATAACAATTGTCTTTATTAATCGTAACATAGATTTGTCCTTTCCCTTTATTAATCGTACATCGCTGATAAACCAATATTTTATTCTATTAAATGGCCCGATTGTTGAACACAAGTTAAACAACACTCTTCAACTAACCTGCCCCGTTAGTGTCAGTACATTTCTTCACAATCTCCGCAATGATATTAACATAAACATCCAATAAAAACCTTAACTCTAAGAGAGGTGAGATCATTTTAATCAAACTTTTTTTATAAATTATCAGTCTTTATTACAAAGCAACATGAAATTCGAACAGCATTTTCACCACCATTATTTAGTAGGCAAATAAAAATGGCTACTCATAAAGGGTAGCCGTTATTGGGTGAAGGTTAATCCATTATATGTAACCCTCATGTCTGCCCGTTCATCACACGAGACAGTCTATGATTGAATTATCTATGCCCATCAGGATACAAACTACAAACAATCAAGCTATGTTCAAATTCATACATATTTAAATAGAAAATACTCTGGAGAGTAACTCATCCCCAGAGTATTTTACACTATCTTTATATATTTTTATTTTATTTAACAGCTTCTTTTAATTCCTTACCTGGTTTAAAAGCAGGAACTTTAGAAGCAGCAATTTGTATTTCTTCTCCTGTTTGTGGGTTTCTACCCGTTCGAGCTGCTCGGTCGCGCACTTCAAATGTGCCAAATCCAACTAATTGAATTTTTTCTTCTTTAGCAAGCGTAGTAGAGATTGTTCCAATCAGTGCATCTACTGCTTTTTTAGCGTCTTCTTTTGTTAGTTCTGCTTGTGTAGCCACAGCATTCACTAGATCCGTTTTGTTCATCGTCAAACACCTCGTCCTTTTATCTTAAATAGTATGTAGTAGTGACAATATAAACATAACATATGTTCGGTAGGTCTGTCACTTGTAATGCTAGTGAATAGGTAATTATATTCTAGTCATTATTGCTAAGATTAGGTTTTTGCAAATTCCGATAAGGCGTATTATGTAAACTGGTACTCAAGTAGGTACAACATATCGGACGAGGATCTACTTAAGTGGATACACTAGATTTATCCCACTTACCACCTGGGTAAGTATTCTTCTCAAAATGTAGAAATGTTAATCAAGTTATAATAATTTAGATTTGATAAGCATCAGTTGTTCCCATACTCTACATGTGTGGAGTGTATGTGGCAACTTTTGTCGGTTTAAAATAGTTCCCACGAATGAAACTAATGACCAAGTCTTTTTCATATTGGACGTCCTGCATCATCTTCAACGCAATCCGTTGCATATCCTCTTCCCTTTTACGTCATCCGCATGAAGTCCCCCGTTGCGCACGATCATCCGCCTGTTCCTCCCCCTCCACTTGACGCATAAACTTCACTTCGAAAAGCTTCACACCCAATTTACCGCCCAATACTTTCTTAAAGTTGGTGAAGAACAAATCCTGTTGTTCCTCATCCAACAATGAAAAAGATTGGCTCTCCTCATGATAAATTTTACTGCTCTCCTGCTTGATATACACGTTATAAATCGTAGTGATTTTCAACAAATCCGTACCCGACTTAAAGTGCTTACGAATATCTGCAATGTCCTTCTTATTCATCTATCAATCCAGCTCCTTTGGTAATAAAGTTCGTCACAAAAGTTAAATTTGGTATAGGCAATTAATAAGAGCATCCAAAGCGTCCGTTCAGTTTTTGACACATCCTTATTATGGCAATGTTTTCGGGAAAGACATCCATAGGTTGTATTACCTAAATGCAGCAAGAATTAAAAAAACCGTCTCCTCGATTCAAAAAAATCGAAATAGACGGCTATTGTTATAATTCGGTCTTACGGTTCAGTCCCGCATCTCAAGATAAGATAGGGACACTTTCAGATTCGCGTTACGTACACGGATTTCATTCAGCAAGTCCTGATCTTTTGTATCGGTCTTGCTTCGGATGGCAAATGTATAGAGAATCATCGTCCCCAAGTTCGTTGTTTCAACTTGTCGAAGTTGGAAGTATTCGGTTTTTTCATTCAAGATATCGTCGAATAAATTTTCGTGATTTAGGTTTTCAGGGACAGTTATTTTAAGGATTTGCGTATCTTTCCCTTTGCCATAGTCCACTTTGTATAAAATATAGAAGATCAGACTGGCGAATAACGTCAATGCAATGGCCAGAGGAAATTGAAACAGGCCTGCTGTCATTCCGACACATAATCCAAAAAAGATGTAGGCGATATCCTTGGCGTTCGTCACGGCACTTCGGAAGCGGATGAGGGAGAATACGGCGAATAAACCAAACGCCACACCGGCATTTCCGCTTACTACGTTCATGACAACCGACACGACAACACTCATCATAATGATTGTATGGACGAACGCTTGTGAATAGCGCTCTCCTGTAAATGTAATTTGATAAACTTTCGTAATGATTAAACTGAGTACCGCAGCAAGTGCCATCGCGGTAATACTCATCCACATGGTCGGAGTGGCTCCATCCAATCCATTAGTTGAAAACAAGTTCGTGATCTGTTCCATTTTCTATTCCTCCTGTTAGTGGTTCTTCCAATTCTTTCGGCTCAAAATATCCTGCCTGCGGTAATACATCTCCACTCAGCAGTTCCATACTGGTACAAAACTTTGAAGCACTGCGCTGCTCACACTGAAGCTCCTGTAAAATACGGGCTAGCCAAAGCGGCACACTGTGATCGACTTTCACTTCTAGCACGACAAGATTTGGATCGATGAAATGCTCTCCGTACGGACCATTCTCGATATGTAGATCTTCTTTACGGCAACGTAAGTCGAAGTCGAAGGTGATACGCAGTTCTGAATCATGGATACCGTGCAATGCGTGACGGCTATACGATACGACCATTTCGGGACGTAACCGATAGAATTTACGGAAGTAATCAATTTCCTTCATGACTTGTGAATTGGACGTTTTGTAGTGATCAAAACCCGCTTGACCGTCTTCATCTAAATAACGATACGCTTCCCCTAGCGGCAAAAGCATCCGTCTTTTATTGACGACTTTCTTATGTTTCTGCTTCACTTCAAAAAATGCCGTGCTAGTAAGATTTGCATCGTCGTAGACGCGTAGACGTAATTTCTGGCGGTATTTTAGTTTGTTTTTGGTCTCAAAATAAATGCCTTTCTCCAAATTGTCAAAGTACAGGCTAGTGACTGAATATTTTCCATCGACGCCATTCTTATCATTTCGCATCTCAGGTCCAATCCGTTCCACAAGTTCTTCGTATTGGCGGCGAGTGATTAAATACTTTTGCTCTTTCCGACTGAAGATTTCGATCGCCATATCTATCTACTCCTTTTTGCTGTCGCTCTATGAACTAAATACTAAAAGACGAACCTTAAACAAACCTTAAAACAATTTATCAACACAAAAAAAGAGATCACGAGGATGTGATCTCTTACTTTGGAAGTTTGACTATAAAAGTGGTTCCTTTATGCTGGTTCCTTCTTACATGAATCGTTCCATTGTGCATCAATACAATCCACTGGGCGATAGACAATCCTAATCCCATACCCCCAGTTTCCCTAGTTCGGGCTTTGTCTTCTCGGTAAAAGCGATCGAAAATGTAATGGATATTTTCTTCTTTGATACCAATCCCCGTATCGGTCACTTCAATTGCAACTTTCTGATCCTCGGCATATGTTTTTACACGAATATGATCGTGTTCGCTCGTATATTTTAAAGCATTGTCCAATAAAATCACCAACAGTTGATGCAGCCGAGTTTCATCTGCTTCTATAGTAAAAGGGCTTTGACAATTTAGCGAAAAATCCTTATCCTGCGACTCAGCAAATTCCTTATAAGGAGTACATACGCTTCGGATGAATGTATCGATATGAATGGATTGCTTCACAATCTGTGTTTCCGCCGAATCTGCTCTTGCCAAGGTCAATAAATCCGAAGTGAGTTTGGACAACCGCCTTGTTTCAGACAAGCTCAGGGCTATATTTTCAAACCTATCTGAAATTCTTTCTTGCGGTGCCGTTAGGAGAAGCTCTAGCTTATTTTGAATGATCGTCAAAGGCGTCCTGAGTTCATGTGAAGCATTTTCAACAAACTCCGCCTGCTTATTCCAAGAATGAATAATTGGTTTCATCATCTTTTTAGATAAGATGAAACTAGCGGAAATAGAGAGGACGATGAAGATTACCGACCAGATAATGAACAGTTTCTCAAAGTTGGAAATGATGGTTTGTTCAGCATCCACGTTGATCATCAGCTGTGTAAAGACAGTTTCATCCTCATCATTATGGTCTTCAAAAAGAATATATCTAAATTGATACAGATCACTGATTTTCGTCATTGTAATCTTGTCCATATTTGTTTTATCCAGCTTATAATCTTTTAGATAGTTTTCGTAAAATAAGGTTCCGATTTCATTTTCATTAAGTATATTTCCTGCGTTATCCCAATGCATGACAATTATCCTGGGATTTGGCGTATTTTTTCGTCTCCCGTCATCAGGTACAGGCTGGTCTAAGTCTCCAACTTTAAAAGGCGGCCGCACACCCTTTGGATTGTTATCTGTCATCATTTCTTTAAATGATAAGAGTTCCTCGTCTGTCTTTGAAAATAATGTATTTTGAACTTGACCAAAAATGATAATACTAAAGATCGTGAAAATCACAGTAAAAGCGATCAAGTTGAAAATCATAAATTTTAGCTGCTGTTTCTTGAAAATTAGTTTATTAAACATTACCTTCACCATGGTCTTCCAGCATATAACCTAACCCACGGAAGGTTTTGATATATTGATCATACTCAAACTTCTTGAGACTTTTTCGTAAATTACTGGCGTACACCTCTACAACTGTAGTAGAAGTATCAGACTCAAATCCCCATATTCGATCAAAAATCTGTTCCTTGGTCAAAATAGCGTTTTTATTGTTCATCAAATACTCCAGTAAATCAAATTGTTTTCCATTCAACTTAAGTGCTTCCCCATTAATTTCAGCGGTTTTATTTTTGATATTCAAATGTAGTTCCTTAAAAGTTAGGACATTTTCCTTAAATAAACCTCCAGATCTCCTTACCATTGCCTCTAGCCGCACTAATAGTTCTTCTCGATGGAATGGTTTCACTAAATAGTCGTCTGCTCCCATTTTAAAACCTTTAATCTTGTCATCAATTCCATCTTTGGCTGTCAGCATAATGACAGGTGTCGTGATGTTTTGCTTTCTTAAATTTTCTAATACCTCATAACCGTTCATATACGGAAGCATGATATCTAAAATAATTACATCGAAAATATTTTGCTGTGCAAAAAACAGTCCTTCCTCTCCATCGAAAGCCTGCTCGGTTTCGAACATTTTCTTTGTTGTTTCACATATTGATTCAGAGAGATACTTGTCATCTTCAATGATGAGTAATTTCATCTAGTGCCCCCCCCTCGTATCATTTATCAACTTTTTAATTCGTTACGATAGATTATAGGACCAATTGAAATAAAAGCAAACTTAAATTTAAATCGCCTTTTTTAAGCTTTGTTTAAGGTTCGTAGTGAATAATAGGGTTCTTAGCAAAACATCATCTGAAAAATGGATGAAATCTCATTTGCAATAAGGAGCTCATGATGAGAAAACAAAATTCTAAATTTATAAAGGTAGCCTCCACTCTTATGTGCACCGCATCTTTGTTTGCTTGCAGCAATGATTCAGAAAAGGTAAGTACCAATAATGAGTCTACTGCAAAAGACGAGAGCTTAAGTACCATTGACAATCAAGAAATAGCTAGTGTTATTAGCAAGTATGTCAACTATACCGATGAAGACTTTTACGATGATTGGGAAAACGAAACGTCTATTCAGTTGAATGGAAGTGGTGCCAGCTTTGAAGGTGATGGCGGAGTCGTCATCGACAAGAACAACATCACGATAAAAACTTCAGGCGTGTATACAATCCAAGGAAAGCTGGATGACGGGCAAATCATTGTGGACACAGAAGACAATGACATCGTTCGGCTCGTTTTGAATGGCGCGGAAATTCATTCTACCTCTACTTCAGCAATCTACGTGAAACAAGCAGAAAAAACTATTGTTTCATTAGAAGAAGGAACTGAAAACATTTTATCCGACGGAGCAAAATATGTTTATGAGAATTCAGAGGAAGATGAGCCGAATGCAGCGTTATTCAGCAAAGACGATCTCACCATTAACGGCAGTGGGAAACTAGTCGTGCAAGGTAATTACAACAACGGAATCACCAGTAAAGACCAATTGAAAATTACAGGAGGAACAATCCAAATTAATTCAGCTGATGATGGATTAATGGGAAAAGATCTCCTCGCTGTTAAAGATGGCAATATCCGTATCGAAGCGAGTGGCGACGGGATGAAGTCCACGAATGACAAAGATGCTTCAAAAGGGATCATCGCCATTGAAGGAGGAAGTTTTGATATCAAGGCAGCTGATGATGGCATTCAGGCAGAGACTTCACTTCTGATCGCAGACGGAGATTTCAACATTTCATCTGGAGGCGGCAGTCCTGAAAAAATAACGAATGCGGAAATGAATCGGCCAGCCCCTGGAGAAACGGAAACAAGCACAACTGACGCTAGCTCTGAGACATCCAGTGGCAAAGGGCTTAAGGCCAATGAAGAAGTGGCAATTGGCGGGGGAAGCTTTAAACTGGATTCATTAGATGATGCGATACACAGCAACAACTCTGTCACTATAATTGGCGGCGATTTGAAAGTGGCTACTGGCGATGATGGAATTCATGCAAATACATCCATTCTGATCAAAGGCGGAAGTATCGACATCACGAAGAGTAATGAAGGGATAGAAAGTAATTCCATCACAATCTTGGACGGAAAAATTCATGTTAAAGCAACTGATGATGGCATAAACATTAGCGCAGGCGACGATAAATCAGACACGTCTACTGAACAAGCGGAAGATTCTCTGCTTTCAATAAATGGTGGCTATGTTTATGTCGATGCAGCCGGCGATGGACTCGATTCTAATGGTTCCATATCCATGACAGGCGGTACCGTAATCGTTAATGGACCTACGAATAATGGCAATGGTTCTTTGGATTATGACAAAGACTTTGAAATAAGTGGCGGAGTTCTCATCGCTGTTGGAAGTTCTGGTATGGCGATGGCCACTTCAGAAGACTCATCACAGCATACGATCTTGATGAGTTATCCGAAGACACAATCCGCAGGAACCACACTGCATCTGGAAGATAGCGAAGGAAATGAAATTGTGACATTTGCGCCGGAAAAAGACTATCAATCGGTCGTCATTAGTTCGCCAAAACTAACGAAAGATGCTACCTATACCCTTTACTCAGGAGGTACAACGTCTGGTAAAGAAAGTGATGGTCTTTTTGAAGCTGGTGACTATCAAGGCGGCACGAAAGTAGTGGAGTTTACAATTTCCGACACCGTTACATGGCTTAATGAATCTGGAATCACCACTGCAAAAACTTCTGGTCCTGGTGGAATGGGAGCGCCCGAGGGTATGAAGCGACCAGAAGGGATGAAAGATCCCGAAGGTATGGAGCCACCAGAAGGGATCTTTCATCCCGAGGGTATGGAGCGACCAGAAGGAATGGAAGCTCCAAGTGACGGACAGTTGCCGCCAGAAGGAAAATGAAATAAAGGAGAGAAACCTTTGAGTTAGGTAAGAGTGTTCGAAGTTATCCAATTGAACATGCGAAAGAAGCATACGGAATCATGGAATCTACAGATGGTGATAAGGATAAAAAGGGTTCTGGTGCAAATACTTGAAGAAAATATAAAAAAGCGAAAGTTTTCTAGTGACCTCTGATCCTAAGCAATTAGTCCAAACAGTTGGTGGATGAATTCTTTTTGATTTTGGACAGACTTCTCCCTTTGGAGAATCTGTTCTTTTTTGATCATGTGCATAGCCTCTATCCCCGCAATAATTCGTTTGGCAGCCCGTAAGGACTTTAATCCAAGCATCGGGCGAATTCGTTTTTTAATAAAGCGATGATCCTGCTCCACGATATTGTTGAGATATTTAACTTGCCTTAGTTGGATGCCTTCAGGCATCTGCTTTTCTTCTTTTAACTCTTGGATAGCGATTGGATAAGCTGGGTTTTTGTCTACTGTTATCACACGAGGCTTAGAAACGTGCGAAAAAACCAAGGCTTTCTTAAAAAAGCGTTTGGCTGCTTGTTTATCCCTTGATTCGCTTAGACAAAAATCAATGGTATTCCCTTCTGAATCAACGGCACGATACAGATACATCCATTGACCTTTGATTTTCACATAGGTTTCATCTACTCTCCAGGAGTCATTGGTTGACTTAAGATGACGCCGTACTCTTTCATCTAATTCAGGCCCATATTGATGTACCCAACGCATAATCGTTGTGTGAGCTATGGATAAGCCTCGTTCCTCCATCAATTCCACCACTGAGACTGTACCGTAGGTACCATCTAACCGTTAATAAAATAATGTCAGGCTGATAATGTTTCCATTTGAATTCTACTGGTTTTTTCATACTGATACACGTCCTTTTTAGTTTAGTAGTATCAGTATGTCCAAGATTTAGAGATTAGTTTCAAGTTAGCTGAAATTTTTGCACCAGCCCCCCTAAACCACGTGCCTGTTTATTTATTTGTATATGGTACTTTTAAAGTATTGAAAGGCATCTGCTTATCGGCAATTGCTTCTTTTTTGACGTGTTTCTTCTATTATATATAAACCTTTTTAATGTCATTTTCATATTCCTTAACCAACTTATAAAAAGTCGTCTTTTTAACATTTAATTCTTCCATCGCTTTAACAGCAGTCATCTCTCTTGCTTTCCAACGATCATAGACTGCTCTGAATTCTTCAGTAACCTCAACTTTAGGTCGACCAAATACTGTTCCATTTTGTATAGCTAAATCAATGCCCTCACGCTGCCGTTTTCGAATTCGATCCCTTTCTTCTTCCGCCATCCAGGAAAGAATCTGTAAAACAAGATCCGCAATGAAAGTTCCTAAACTATCCTTAAATTGAGTCGTATCGAGCAAAGGCATATCTACCACCACGATATCGGCCTGTATGTTCTTCGTGATGTCATTCCACTCCTGTAAAATCTCTTCTTTGTTCCGTCCAAAGCGATCCAAGGAATGAATATATAGCACATCTCCTTTTCTCAACATTCGTTTAAGCAACTGATATTGAGTTCGATTAAAGTCCTTTCCACTTTGTTTGTCCATGAAAATACCTCGTTCACCTATTCCCTTTTCTTTCATGGCCTCAAGTTGTCGTCCCTCGTTTTGATCCTTGCTACTAACTCGTATGTATCCAAACTTTCGAACGTCCATTTAATTCTCCTTCATTTTGATTCTTTTTCTATAATTCTATCAAAAACCGTTCATAAAAGTATATGTAATCAAGAGAACGTTCGTTAAATTATTTCGAAGTTTTACGAACGCTAATATTGACTGTTTTTAAACAAAAATAACCCGTTCATAAAAGTGTACTTTTACGAACGGGTAAAATGACGACCATAATAAAAACCATAAAACACATAATCTTTCATTGTGAGCAAAGCAGGGCTAACCCTATTACAAACTAATCACTATTTCTTTCACCTTCGCTTCCTTCGCAAACGCACCGATACTGAACGAAAGTGTCATTGCTACTGTTAAAATAAATAACATAACTTTTTTTACGTGTTTTTTCATTTGCATTTCCCTTCCTACCTTTTTGATTAATGGTCTTTCAAAAAAAGAATGTAGGCACTCTCATACAAATGTTAACATGTTTAATTTTTTCATTTAGATTTTACTATCTAATTCTTTTTGCACCAGAACCTCTAAATCCAATCTTTAATCAAACTTAGACAATTTATCAATTTGTACTTGTGGTTCTAAAACATCATTCACCTTTTCTACAAGAATATCTTTATCTATTTTAAATGTAGCTGTTTCTTTAATTTTTGTAGATGAAGCCCCTACTTTTACTTCATATGTTCCCTTTTCAATTACCCATGCTGATAACTCTTCATCAAATGATGCAATGTCTTTTGCATTAAGCTCAAATTTTAAATTCTCTTTTTTGCCTGGACGTAATTCTTTTGTTTTCGTAAACGCCTTCAACTCTACTTCTGGCTTTTCAAGCTTACCGTCAGGAGCTGAAACGTACACCTGTATTGCTTCTCTCCCTACTTCATCCCCTGTATTTTCTACTGTTGCATGAACTGTAATCTTATTTTTGAAATTACCGTTGTTTGTCACCCTTACCTTACTATAGTCGAATGTTGTATAGGATAATCCATAGCCGAATTCATAGGAAGGCTTTACATTAAATGTTGTATTGTAACGATATCCCACATAGATATCTTCTTCATACGGGAAGCCGCTGGCAGATCCAGGATATCGATCCGCATAAGGGAGATCGCTGTAGTCCATAGGGAATGTTTGTGGGAGTTTACCAGATGGATTTACTTTCCCAGTTAAAATATCAGCAACTGCATTTCCTAGTTCTTGACCTGGCTGCCACGCAAGTACAATTCCATCTACTTTATCTTTCCAGCTTTCCACTTCTATCGGTCCTTCTACATTTAATACAGCAATGACTTTCTTTCCTTTGGCTCGATAGGCATTTGAGACATTTTCGACCATTTCTTGTTGAGATTCAGATAGGTAGAAGTCTTCTTTAGCACGGTCAACAGAATAAGACCCAGGTGCTGATCCAATAACTACAATACCAACATCTGTATTTTTAGCTGCTTCTATGACATCTTCACTAATATTCATTTCAGGCAGTTTTGGTCCAACTGAACCAAATGTACCTGGTGTACCTTTATACGCATCTTGACTTCTTAAGTCTGAAACATAATCATCGTATTTTTCGATAAGTGACTCATTTAAAGTTACCCCTGCATTTTTTAGTCCTTCTGCAATTCCAATTTGATATTGAGCATTTACTAGTGCACTTCCTCTTCCACCAGTATTAATTTCACTGATTGGCACGCCAAATAAGGATGCACTTACATTATTTTGAATCGGTAATGCTGATTTTTTATTTTGAAGTAGGACCATACCATCAGCAGCGGCTTTTCGCGCTACTTTTGCACCTGCTTCAAGATCAGGATTATTTGAAGCTATTGCTCCTTTAAAAGTAGGTGTTTCAACCACAATACGAAGTATTTCTTTAACATTTCGGTCTAGAATAGCTTCATCCAAACTACCGTTATTAACAGCATCGATAATTCTTTGTGACTGAGCAGCATTACCAGGCATAAATAAGTTTGTTCCTGCTTCCACCTGCTTAACAATATTTCTTGTTTCACCAGACTCCCAATCCGTCATAGCAAAGCCGGTAAAACCAAAATCTTTTCTCAATACATCGGTTAATAATTCTTTGTTTTCCGTTGCATAAGTACCATTTATCTGATTGTAGGAATCCATAATCGACCACGGATCAGCTTCTTTTACAGTCATTTCAAAACCTTTTAGGTAAATTTCTCTTAAGGCCCTTTGACTGACAACCATATTTCCATTGTTGTTTGTTCGTTGGTTAAAAGTAGCCAAATGCTTAATGGTTGTACCCACACCATTGTCTTCAACAGCATTTACGAATGCTGTTGCCATTTTTCCAGTAACAACAGGATCTTCTGAGAAATACTCAAAATTTCTGCCGTTTAGAAGGTAACTCTGAATATTCATTCCTGGGGCAAGAAGTAGATCGATACCATATGCCTTCATTTCATCGCTTGTTGCATCACCAACTTCTTTGACTAATTTAGTATCCCATGTAGAGGCTAAAACGGTAGGTGACGGGAATTTGGTAGCGTAATAGGTTTTGTCATCGTTCGTTCTAGTAGCATTTATTCTAACTCCCATAGGTCCATCAGCCATTACAATTGCAGGGATGCCTAAACGCGGTATTGCTTGAGTTTGTCCAGCAGCTCCTGGAACTTTTGTTGATTGTCCACCAATTATTTCTCCATTTTCATCAGTTAGCCCGCCTTTATTACCCCCAACAACCAAAAAGGCTTTTTCTTGCAATGTCATTACTGCAACAACTGATTCAATTGACGCTTCATCTACTAGCTGAGGAGTAGCAACCTGGTGTGCTCTCACATTTTTTCCGATTTTTTCAACACCGTGTGTCTGAGCAACTACGCTATTTGCGACTATAACAGATTCAAAGCTAAGTCCGGAAATGACGACCCCAGAAGCAAGTGCTATCGCTAATACCTTTTGCCTTCTTTTCTTTTTCATTTTTTTTAACATATTTCTCACCCTTTTCTAAAATTTTAAGCGCTTACATTTTTTCGCAATATCTCATCACCTACGTTAAGCACTACTACTTCTATTTTATCAACACTCAGAATAATCTGAATAGTCGTAACCTCTGTACTTTTTTGCTATTTCTAGCATTTTTATTAGTTTCGTTTGTTTTAGATAGAGTGATATACCATATGACTGTTTTGAAAATTGTTATAATATCTGTAGAATAGAAGTCTAAGGTGATAAATCAATGAGTTTATAGATGCAGCCTTACTTTTTACTGGATTAATTATTGACGTCGTAGCAAAGCGTAAGAAGCTGCAAATAGATCCTAAAACTGAATGAAAATTGCAAATAACTTTGAAAGAATATATACAGAAGTCTGGTTCTGGTGCAAATACTTGAAGAAAATATAAAAAAGCGAAAGTTTTCTAGTGACCCCTGATCCTAAGCAATTAGTCCAAACAGTTGATGGATGAATTCTTTTTGATTTTGGACAGACTTCTCCCTTTGGAGAGTCTGTCCTTTTTAGTTTAGTAGTATCAGTATGTCCAAGATTTAGAGATTAGTTTCAAGTTAGCTGAAATTGTTGCACCAGAACCATAAAAACAATAGCGCCAATCCATTCAATCTAAAGAGAGATGGAAATCGTAACACATGTTCCTTTTCCTTCCTCACTTTTTACATTTACTTTAAATCCATGGAGTTCGATGATCTTTTTCACAATCGACAATCCCAGCCCACTTCCTCCTCCCAAATGGCTCCTTGCTTTATCTGCCATATAAAATCGATCAAATATATATGGAAGGTCTTCATCTGAAATCCCATTGCCATTATCTTTTATATGAACGCGGACTTCATGATTGAGTATTTCCATTTTCACTTCAATCTTGTTATTTTTATCTGAATATTTAATTGCATTAGTAATCAAATTCTGCCATACTTGTTCAAATAAATCCTGATCAGCTTTAACTTTGCAAGCTTGGAGGTCGATTTCAACATCAAGATTTTTTTCCGTCCATAACGGTTCATACACGAGAATCGTCCTTCGCAGTTGTTCATCTAATCGATACTCTAACGGATGAAAAGGATGGTTTTCTGAATCTAGCGAAGCAAGCCGAAGTAAATGATCACTGAGCTTTGAAAGTCTTAACGTTTCCTCATAAATAATATCAAGATGCTCTTTTTGATGATCTTGTGGAATAACACCGTCTCTAATCGCCTTTGTAAATCCTCGAATAGATGTGATTGGTGACTGAATTTCATGCGAAACATTACTAACAAAATCTTCTCTCATTTTATCAATTTTCTGAAGTTCACTTGCCATATGATTAAAGCTATTCATCAAATCTCCGAGTTCATCTTTCTTTTTCGTTTTTAGACGAACGGATAAATTTCCAGTTGCCATTTCTTTCGCTGCGTTTGTCAGTTTTATCACCGGTTTAACAATGTAGTTAGAGGCCAATAGAATAAACAGACTGCCAATAACCAATACGATAATAAGACTAATAAGTAAGATCCGCTGCATGACCTTCGAAAAGTGGGTAAAGTCCACCTTTACGATCAATGAACTTCCACTATCATCGATATTCGGCACTCCAATGAATCGCACAGGACCTTCCCTTGTATTTAAAAAGAACGGCTCTGTTATATCAGACTGAAATAGCAGTGAAGTTTCTTCTTCTGTTAATGAAAAAGGCAGTACATTTCCTTCTTTTAAAATTTCACCATGTATACTATATCTAGATAAAATATCCAGCATCTGATTACGCCTATCCGGCTCAGCTACTGCAAGAAGATTGGCAGCGTCACGTGCAATCGTCAAAAACGGCTCGTCAAAGGTAATTTCCCTCTCTGCAATCAAGCGAGTAATTCCAAATGATAAAAAGAGGCTAATGAGTATAATCATGATGAAAGTAGCGACAATTTGAATACGCAGGCTTTTTTTTAACACCTTATTTTTCCTCCAACCGATATCCTAGCCCTCGAACAGTGGTGATTGTTAAAGATGAGAAAGGCTCAATCCGCTGACGCAGGCGATTAATATGAACATCCACTGTCCGCTCGTCTCCTTCATAGTCCATTCCCCACAGTCTTTCAATCAATTGGGTTCGGGTAAAAATCGCACCTGGCGAACTGGCCAGCATAAATAGCAGTTCACATTCTTTCTTTTTTAACAATACCGTTTCTTTATTTGAAGAAACGGTCAATGTCTCAAGGTCAATTTTTGCGTTACCAATTTCAATGGCCTTTGATGTAAAAATATTGTAGCGCTTTAAAAGGGATTTAACCCGCAGGACCAACTCCACAGGGTCAAAGGGCTTCACCAAATAATCATCCGTTCCGGCTTGAAACCCTTTAACTTTATCCATCGATTCTCCTTTGGCTGTTACCATTAATATTGGAATATCCAAGTACCTGCGAATATCTTCTGTTAATTCGATGCCGTTTACACGTGGCATCATTACATCAACAATCATTAAATCTACTTTTGTATGTGCAACATAATCTAGTGCTTTCTGTCCGTCCTCTGCCTCCACAACGATGTATTGACTATTTTCAAGATAAAGCTTTATCAACTTCCGAATATGTGGGTCATCATCCACGACTAAAATCTTATTCATTTAGTATCCCCCAATCACCTATCCATTCCCTATTATACAACGTGATGAAAGGCTTTTGTCCTGCTCATTATTCGTATCGAAGTGATTCCATTGGGTCGAGTTTAGCTGCTTTAGATGATGGGAGTAATCCTGCAATCACACTGATCAATGTGCTGGTTCCAATTCCAAACAGCATGTATTCCGGAGTAAGCTGAATCAGTTCAGCACCGAAGCTGTTGGATAACAAATCATTTAAAAGAATGCTAATAACCAGGGCCCCTGCCACAGCAATTACACCACTCAATAAGCCCATTAGAGCAGACTCTGAAAAGAAAATGCGTCGGATATCTTTCTTCCTTGCGCCAATCGCCCGTAAAACACCAATTTCTCTAGTTCGTTCAACAACACTGATATAAAGGACTACTAATATCATAATGCCCGATACAAGCAGGGAGATAGCCGCAATTCCGGCTAACATCCATGTTGCCATATTCACATATGTTGTTACTTGTTCCATCATACTTGCAATCGGAGAGCTTACGAAGCCGGCTTTTTCCACATCAGCTTTAATTCCTTCTACATCATCTTGTTTTTTTGCATACGCATTAAGCTGTACAGGTTTCAATGTTAACTCCTTTGCGCTGTATGCATCCTCAAGCGTCGTATACGAAACGTACGCACTTGCTCCCTCTATTGGTCCCATATCTTCCTGAGCATAAATACCCGATATGATAAGTTCTCTTTCCACTGTGATTGGCTCGTTATTTTCACCCATTTCATTAATAAACAGTTTAATGGATTCTCCTACGAGGGACTCATATGTCTCTTCACTGGTTAAACTTTGTGCAAAAGATGTCGTCAGCAACACTTCATTCTCAGATGGGAGTGTTCCCTTTTCAATATTATCCTTATTAATCGTATCGGTTAAAGTCTCCATTGCCGACAGCTCATAATTCTTTTCACTGTATACAACATTGGTTTTTCCCCTGATTGTTGTCACTTTTTCTACTCTCTCAACATTTTTCAATCCGCTGATCGTAGCTATGTCTTCGTCTGTAAATGGCTCTCCCCCCATTTGTTGATTGGGCGGTCCTCCCTGCTCCTCTACTGCCTCTGCTTCAGCCGACTTTACTACATCGACAAGAAGCGGATTCAAATTTGTGTTAATTTCATCATTCATATAGTCTTTAACACCGTTGCCTAAAGACAACATTAAAATGACACTGAATATTCCGATGGATCCTCCCAAAGCGACGAGAATATTTCTTTTCGCCTTTAATCTCATATTTTTCATAGCCAGTTTAAAAGAAGCAATCAAACTTAAATTTTTTCCTTTTTTCTGTACCGTTCCCTTAACAGAAGTGTAACGCTCTTTTAAAGACTGATCTTCTTTAATACGCCCATCCTCTACCGATACAATCCGACTACCAAAATCAGCTACTTTTTGTGAATGCGTCACTGTAATAATGAGGACGCCTTTTTTGGCAATCGAATCAAGAAGTTCAAGGATTTGTCCACTTGTTTCTTGATCGAGTGCACCTGTTGGCTCATCAGCTAAAATAATCTCAGGGTCGTTAGCTAAAGCACGTGCAATCGCTACACGCTGCTTTTGGCCGCCAGAAAGTTGATTTGGCCGTTTCTTCGCATGATCCATCAAACCAACTTCTTTTAAAATCTCCATAGCATGTTTCGTTCGTTCTTTTTCGTTTTTATCCATCATTTGCATTGCAATCATCACATTTTCAAGTACTGATAAATGAGGGATTAAGTTAAAACTTTGAAAAATGAATCCAATCTTCTCTTTTCTGTAGGCATCGATTTCCTTTTCTTTCATCGATCTCAGCGTTTTCCCTTGTACGATGACGTCTCCTTCATAATCAGAATCCATCCCGCCGATAATGTTCATTAATGTCGATTTTCCCGAACCAGACTCTCCCAAGATGGAAACAAATTCGCCACTTTCAAAGCTTATACTCACATTGCTCAGAATAGATACTGATTCTTTTCCAGCAAGTTTATATGATTTATTTACATGTTTGATTTCTAATAGCTTCATATTAACCTCCTAAATATTTCCCTTAAAACCGTTGTTTATTTAAGTTCTACAACATGGTATATGAGTCCAATCATAAAGACTATACCTAGAATAGTATGTGAAGTTCTCACGTATCTGGGTGTGCGTTTTTTTTGATTTAATTTATAACCGAATAAAACCATCACAACCATGACCGCAAAAGCAAGCAGCCCACTGTAAACTCCATTCATGTCACTGGGGATAAAAAGAAGGAAGTACAGACTGTGTGCAGTCCCCGTAGCCGCTACGACCCATCCAAACAAAGTATGCCTTTTTTTGAGAAATTGCCAGGTGGAGAAAATCCAGCGGAGATTTAGGACTTTACTCTTCTTAACTCTCACCCATATCATTCTAAAAAATATGAGGAACACAGCTGCAAAGCCAAAAATTTCTGTCATTTTTGTTAGAATAGCATCTAAGCCAATCCATATACTTGTCGGTAACAATCCCACTAATGAAAGTGTCCCTCCAAGAACCAAAACAGCACTTAATACAACAACAAACCAACTAAAGCCCTTCAAATAATGCATATGATTCATAGACTTATTTTTTTGCATTATATTTACCTCCTATTTCTCAATAGACAAAAGATATCATGTTTATATGAACTGAATATAAACTCAAAAAAACCTTTTTTTAAAAGGTTATCTTTCTTTATGAATAGATGTTTAAGAAGAAGATGCTTAAATGATTCATAGTATAAAAAATAACTGACCTTATTGTTTTTGCTTATTCCAAAATCCCGCGCAGTTAATTTACAATCCTTCATATTCTCTTCTAAACATTAAAGTGTATATCCAATTTTCTTTAAAGGTGTTGTTCAACATAATGGCCCGATTGCTGAACAAAATTTTTAAAAAATTCATTTGCTATCTGTTATTGGGTTCTGGTGCAAATACTTAAAGAAGATATAAAAAGCGAAAGATTTCTAGTGACCCCTGGTCCTAAGTAATTAGTCCAAACAGTTGATGGATGAATTCCTTTTGATTTTGGACAGACTTCTCCCTTTGGAGAGTCTGTCTTTTTTTGATCATGTGCATAGCCTCTACCCCCGCAATAATTCGTTTGGCAGTCCGTAAGGACTTTAATCCAAGCATCGGGCGAATTCGTTTTTTAATAAAGCGATGATCCTGCTCCACGATATTGTTGAGATATTTAACTTGCCTTAGTTGGATGCCTTCAGGCATCTGCTTTTCTTCTTTTAACTCTTGGATAGCGATTGGATAAGCTGGGGTTTTGTCTACTGTTATCACACGAGGCTTAGAAACGTGCGAAAAAGCCAAAGCTTTCTTAAAAAAGCGTTTGGCTGCTTGTTTATTTCTTGTTTTACTTAGATAAAAATCAATGGTATTCCCGTCCGAGTCAACAGCACGATACAGATACATCCATTGACCTTTGACTTTCACATAGGTTTCATCGACTCTCCGAGAATCATTGGTTGTCTTAAGATAACGTCGTACTCTTTTATCTAATTCAGGTCCATATTGATGAACCCAACGCATAATGGTTGTATGAGCAATAGATAGTCCACGTTCTTCCATCATTTCGACTAAATCACGAAAACTGAGGTTGTACCTCAGGTACCATCTTACGGTTAATAAAATAAGATCAGGTTGATAATGTTTCTAGTTTAAATGGAGGATGGTCACATCACTCTGGTAAAGGCTAGACAGTTCCTTTCGGAATTGAAGGATTATATCGAAGAATCAAATGATGGGATAACGCCCTGAAGGGTTCTCTGTGGCATCAAAACAAAGTTTAATTGTTTTGAATAAAGTCGCACCGTTTATAAAAAAGTTGCGATGTTTTGAAAAAAGTTTAACCGTTTTAGAAGGGTAACTCTAAAGAAAACACTGTTATAGCAGGGTTGATGGAAAATTTTGATCAAACATTTTCACAAAAGTTGTATACTAATTCACAAGAAAATAATCCATTTTTCAAAATGGATTCTTCTTGTTTGTTGCCAAATAAGCTTTAGCATCATCTCTTTTATCAAACTGTATTACATAGCTACACTAACATGCCCTTTTCTTTTTAAGCCTTAATTGCTTTCATATAGAGACGTGTCCCCATTTCCGCTAGTTGTTTTTGACTTAAATTATTTTCTTTTATTAGGTATCGTAAGCTAAGTGAGGAAAGAATTCCAAAAAGAGTTCTCAAAAGGAGTTCAGAAGGAATTGAAGCATCTATTCTACCCTCAGATTGGCCTTTCTCAAGTAATGGTATTAAATAATCTGCTATAGTGTGTTCAATTTTTTCTATTTCTTTTTGCTTACTTTTTAGGAATATTGGAAGCTCTCCTAAAGAGGAAATGAAAGGTAGAGAAAATGCCGAATCTTTTTGTAAAAAATTCAAGATACCCATATAAATAATAGATTCTATTTTTTTCATTAATGGAAGATCGGTCAAAATCATCTGCTCAAGATCTTGAAGGAAATTAGATAAATCATGGAAAAACAATGAAAAAACAAGATCTTCTTTTGACTTAAAATGCCGATAGAGTGTAACTTTACTAATTCCAACACGAGAAGCTATTTCATCCATAGACATGTCACTATAACCCTTCTCTTTTAAAATTTCTTCAGCAACTTGAAGAATATATTCTTCCCGATCATGTTGGATTTGTTTTCTAGAAAATGGCCCCGTCATAAACTCAGTCCTTATCACTTAATAATCTTATAGGTAGAAGGTAACAATTTAGGTATTCCTCCTATTTAAATGTACTTAAAGTACAACTTTGTACTTTAATTAATATTACATTATGAATAAATAAAAATCAAGAAACCTGTAAGATAATATGAATTTCTTGATTCGGTACTTTTGAATCATTTTTTATTCACTATATGAAATTGTTTGATTTCTGATTTTTTTTAAGTTAGAGTAAACATAAGTTTTACAAGTGTACTACTAGTACACTTGTATTAATCGAGTTAAAGTTTCGCTTTCATTAACATTTTATGGAGGGAAGTTATTTATGAGATTAAGAGACGAAAAAAAGTCCGAATTAAGAGTTGCTATTATTGGAGGCGGAATTGGCGGTGCAGCCGCCGCGGTTGCTCTAAAAAATGAAGGTATTCATGCTGAAATTTATGAACAAGCACCGCATTTAACAGAGATAGGGGCTGGAGTTATTTTAAGTCAGCAATCTTTACATTTGATGAAGAATTGGGGATTGCAGGATGAAATTCTAAATAGGAGTTTTCATAATGAGTATTTGGAATTACTTGCAGCAGCAGATGAACATACACTTATAAAGGAGAAGATCCCCTCTATAATAAATGATCCAAATGAAACGGGGGTAAGAAGTATTCACCGTGCTGACCTACTTGATACATTAATAGCTCCATTACCATCTGAATCGATTCATTTAAATCACGTCTATGAGTCAATTATCGAACATGAAAATCATGTAGAAGTTCATTTTAACAATGGTACTGTTATTGAAGCTGATTTAGTGATAGCAGCTAATGGTATTCATTCAGCTATACGTCGGAAATTTAGTGATGACAAGCTCATTTACTCCGGATATCATGCTTGCCTGAATATTATAAATCGAGAAGATACACTTAATTTATCTCCTGATAACACAATAGCACTTTATCAGGATGGCAGGTCCTACGTACTTTTAATGCCCGTAAGATCTGGAGTTCATGTTGATTTAATTGTGCCATTACAAGATCCATCGTGGAGTGTAACATTAGAGAAAAAGGATTACCTTGAATTATTCAAAGGTTCTAGTCCTAAGATTCATCAATTGATAAATAACATAGAATTTCCTACTGTCTCGAGAGCACTTTATGATAGAGAGCCCATTGAACGCTGGAGTTCAAATTATATAACACTGCTTGGGGATGCTGCACATCCAATGCTTCCTATGCAAGGTCAAGGTGCAAATATGGCAATACAAGATGCAGGAGCATTAGCTGAAGCTTTACGTGAATCTAATACAATTCCAGAAGCATTGCAACGATATGAAGAGGAAAGGAAAACGATAACAGCGAAATATCAAAAATTATCTCGTGGCTTCCTTGAAGTGGATGTTCAAAAAGTACCCTCTAACTTAGAATTTCAGTTTAATAGTCCCAACTAAACCTCCATAACTGGGAGTAAAAGTAAACTCATTTGTGAATAGCCCATTAAACTGAAGATTCAATGCAATTATACCTAAAAAAGGGCAGACTTCCCCCTTGTACGTAAAACAGAATTTTTTTACGAGCTATTAGGGGGACTACCACATGCCCATCAAGCTAAGGATGTAAATGACTAGATACGAAATAATTCTTGTTTCAAAACGAGCGAGTAATGGAAAGTAGGCATACCAAAGAAGCCTATTAAAATACGATTTTTTTCGCTAGGCAGCTTGTCTATGCTTTACTGTCGTTTCGTACACAACCCCTAGAATATCAAAGACGGTCTTCTTCTTATACCGATGACATTTACGTCCGTTCTTTTTGAGCAGCTGATAAAGACGATGCAGAATTTCCAAAAGTTCTTCTGTGCCAACTGCTATCGCTTGAAACAATAACGGAAAGTAATCTTTAATTATATAAATCGCTTGGTTCTAGTGCAAATACTTGAAGAAAATATAAAAAGCGAAAGATTTCTAGTGACCCCTGGTCCTAAGTAATTAGTCCAAATCAAGTGTGGACATGGGGCAGGGTTAGGTACGAATTCTGAAACCAATTGGGCTGGAATTTTAACAATACTTGGTGAAAAATTTCATGTATTAGCGCCAGATTTAATTGGTTATGGAAACACAGATATTCCCGAAAATATTGATTTAACTCATTGGGAATGGACTACGGCACGTATTAGACAAGTTTTAGAGTTAATGGACCATAATAATATCCAAAAAGCTCATTTAGTAGGAAATTCAATGGATGGGGTGATTTCTTTCAGTGCAGCAATTTATGCTCCGGACCGATTTAACAAAATTATAACGATGGGATCGGCTGGCGGAGAATTGAAAGAATTAACTCCAGAATTGGTACGCGCTACTAATTTTGATAAAGATCCCACTGTCCAAAATCTAAAAAATATACTCATCTCCTTTATGTATGACGAATCTATTATCATAAATATATTAGATAATATTGAAGATAGATATGAAAAGGTGATGAGAAAAGAAGTAAGGGAGATTTTCCCGAAATTATTTGCCCAGTCACCAACAGAATATATGTTTTCACCAAGTAACTTAATGCGAATTAAACAAAAAGTATTATTGATTCACGGTTACGAAGACAGACTAGTGCCCAAGGAAAGTAGTTTAACTTTATTAGAGCATATTCCTAATGCTCAGCTTGTTTTACTTAAACAATGCGGTCATTGGGCGCAGATTGAACAGAAAGATCGATTTATCCAGTTAGTCGAGCAATTTTTATCGGTTAAAGAAACTGCTGATTCATTGAAATAATAAATTCAAGGGGGCTTTATAATGGAAGAATATAAAATTTTACCTGAAATCGTAAAATTGGGTCATGTAGCATTAATTTCCCAAAATGTAGAAAAATCACTTTGGTTTTTTAAAGAAGTATTAGGTTTAGAAGAAACGAAAGAAGTTGATGGTGTACATTATCTACGAGCATGGGGAGATTTTGAACACCATACTTTATCGATTACAGCTGGTGCAGAATCAAGAATTGAGCACATTGCATGGAAAGCGAAACGCAGAGAAGATGTAGCGAGTTTTGCGGCTTTATTTGAGGAAGCTGGCGTTGAAGTAACAAAAATTAACGATAAATTTGAAGTAGGCCAAGGCGAAGCCATTCGTTTCCAATTACCAAGTGGTCATAATTTTGAAATTTATTATGATATGGAGCGTCCTTTGGGTGAAGGTGACAATAAATCTATTCTACGAAATCAACCTTACAAAGCTTGGTCAAAAGGCGTTTCGCCAAGACGTATTGACCATATAAATTGTATGACAACGATGAGTACACAAATTATTGCAGATTTCTTAGCAGAAAAATTAGGTTTTCAAATGCGTGAAACTATTGAAGTCCCTGGTACGGATCAAATTGTAGGTGCTTGGATGAACGTATCACCTCTAGCGCATGACATCGCTGTAATGAGTGATCCACGGGCAAAATCAACTTCAGAGGTGAATCATTTAGCATACTGGCTGGATGATGGTCAAGATATTTTACGAGCAGCAGACATCTTAGCTGAAGCTGGGTTGAAATGTATAGGACCAGGCCGTCACGGCGGATCGCGCGCGCTTTATTTATATGTTGAGGATCCAGGTAGTGGACTTCGAATTGAATTATTTACGAATGCATATCTAGTCTTAGAGCCAGACTGGGAACCAATTCATTGGACAACTGAAGAACTAGACTTAGCCCTTACACTTTGGGGACAACCTGTAGGTGCAACAGACGAAATTATGACAGGAATTTACGCAGGCATTGTAAAGGAAACAGTAAAAAAATAATACCTAGAAATTTAATAGAATACGAAGGTCATTTTAGGATATCACCAAATTGCTAGGTTTGGGTTATTCTTCTATCAACAAATTTCGACAAGAACTTTTGACTGTCTAGTACATCTAATTAGTTATATAAATGATTGGTCGTAAATAATTAAGAAACCCAGCTAATCTTCTCATGTGAAGGTAGCTGGGTTTTAAAGTTGGGTGTGCAAATTAACACTTAAAATAGATGCAAAATGCTTCGATATTTGTCAATACTCTGAAAATTAAAATCATTGCTATCCTTTGTAGCCTAATCACAGGGTTACTGCTCTAGTTCGCCAGATATATTACAATAAAAGGAAAATTCGAAAGGGATTTAACCTCTGAAAGGACAAAAGAGGGGATTTTGGCTGCAAGGAAACGAGGAAAGCTTCCAAGAAGACCGAAAGCAGATGAAGAAAAGATCCAGTATGCTCTATATCTTATGGAACAGGGAATGAGTCGAACGGATGCTGCAGAGAAAGCCGATATCTCTAGAATGACTCTGTATCGTAAGATACAAAACAATAACGAGACTAACTAGTAACCAATAGGGCAAGAGGTGCTTAAGCTATGTCCACTTTGCCCCTAGTTACAGCTACGCTGGTACTGGGCCTAATATGTATGTTGGCTAATTTTCACAATTCAGAATCCAATTATTTGGATGGTCTCGGACCAGCATTCATACTAGATCCATTTACTGTCATGATTGGGCGAACGCTCACATCTCCATCCACACGAAGTTGACAGGATAAACGCAAATGATCTTCAATTCCTTTTTCCGAAAAGGCGTTTTTTTCTACATTGCTTAAATCACAAAACTCACCAGCCAATACTTCTACTCTGCATGTCGTACATTTTGCATTCCCTCCGCAACGATGAAGAATATCTACACCGTTATCCTCTAGAGCTAATACTAGCTTTTTCCCTTTTTCCACTTCAAAAGCTCCGTATCCTATAACAGTTACTTTTGGCATTTTATTACCTCCCCGTACTAAATGATGAATACCAATAGTCTTTTAACATAATTATCTCCTTTTCTCACATTTGATAGACATGAAATGTAGAGAAATATTACTTTTCAATATTACAAAATGATGCAAGGGGTGGATAATGAAATGGCAACACGTATTAGCAAAAGTCATATTGGTTATTCAAGCACGAAATTTTAACGTTTTTTCAGTATTTGAGTCACCTTGAAGCAAAGACCCTCGGAATCGAAACCTTAGAGGATTTGTTGATCGTCTATAATATAATTATTACCCGACATTCTTAATACACAATGACATATATTTAAATCAATAACAAAGTTTAGCAAACGAGGTGGATCTATGTTTATTTATGTTGTAAAAACAGGCGATTCATTATTTTCCATTTCGACGAAATATCGAATTAATATGGATAGTATCCGAATCACGAACGGTTTAAAAACAGATCGTCTGGTACCAGGGCAGGACTTACTTATTCCGACAAATGTATATATTGTTCAACCTGGAGATTCGCTATATTCCATTTCGCAAATGGCTTTGGTTCCTATTGAAACGATTCGCTTATATAATGGATTACAATCTGATTTATTGACGGTTGGCATGAATATCTATTTGCCGCCAAGACTTAAGCATGAAGGAGAAGGACTGAGTTATATCACACCTTCTATCCCAGCAAAAAATATAGCCAATGTTAAAGCATTTGCTTCTATTAATACGTATTTTGGAATATTTGAATATCATATTCTTGAAGATGGAAGCTTAAGTACACTTGATGATCAACACCTTATCGGATTATTAAGGGAAAATAAGGTTGCCCCTCTTGCAGTCATAACAAATTTAACGGAGACCGGATTCAGCCCCGAATTAACAAGGAAAGTATTAAATAATCCGGAGGTAAGGGAACGAGTTATTAATAATATTTACAATTTGGTGAAGACAAAAAATTACGCCGGAGTGAATATTGACTTTGAAAGAATCCGTGAAGGAGAAAGAGATATGTATAGCGGATTCTTGCGAGCGTTACGAGATCGATTGAAGCCTGAAGGATATTATACTTCTGTAGCTGTTCCAGCAAAAACAAGCGATGACATCCCTTGGTTAATGGGATATGATTACGGAGGCATTGGAGCTGCTGTTGACTTTGTTTTTATTATGGCCTATGACTGGCATGAAGCAAGCAGTCAGCCTGGTCCTGTTGCTCCAATACAAGAAGTTAGGAAAACCATCGAGTATGCTCAAAACTTAATGAGAGGGAATAAAATCATCCTTGGTGTTCCACGATACGGATATGACTGGACGATGTCAAATGGAACCGCTTTAAGTGGGCGTGCTGTTTCCGTAGCCACTGCCATAGAGACAGCTATGAAATATCAAGTACCTATTCAATATTCCATTCAAGACCAGCAGCCTTTCTTTAGCTATCGAGACGAAGCGGGTACAAGACATATCGTTTGGTACGAAGACTCGAGAGCACGTGCACACAAGCTACAATTGGTTGTTGATTATCGATTAAGAGGAATAGGAGCTTGGCAAGTAGGATTGCACTTCCCTCAATCGGCCTACTTAGTAAAGGAATTTCTAAATACAAGAAAAGTGATTTAAACATTTAACAAGAACGGTTAATATATACAGAAAAAGCCTGCGCTGATTACATTGCTCAGTTTTTTCTGTATAAAGTATGTAGTTCAAGACGCATTCTTACGTGAGCAATGTCTAAATTCTCACCATAAAGTTGTTTCATGTTGCATAGTCACCGATATGATACCACTTGGGAAATAAAGTTAATTCAGAAACGTTAGAATGCGGTTGTCACTTTAGGTGTTATTTATCACCTATTTTAAGCGTTATTTTGCACATTCATCTTAAAAAAAACAACTCTCTTCACATGGGGTGAAATAAGGATCTTCAACTTAGCCCCTTCACTATTAGGGAAGTCCTTTCTTTCTTAATACACCCGTTCGTTAAGCTTTTGACCAATGGAATTTCACATACAAAAAGAGGGATAGCTATAATCCTCCTCACATTTACTATTGTTTGGAATGATTTTTATCGTAAAGTTTTTAATGCACCGCTCCAGGCAATAACTTGGTCAAGCATAGCATTTACATTTTTAGGGTGGTGTTCAGCTGGTTTAAAAACACTTCCATTTTCAAAATCTGTAAATAATGACAATGTTGGATGTACACGAACATCTGCAACTAGTAATTCTCCTAAAATTCCACGTAAATGTTCAGCTGCACGAGCACCACCAGTTGAACCATAGCTTACAATACCAGCAGCTTTATTATTCCATTCGTCACGAGCTGAATCCAATGCATTTTTTAATGCACCTGTTATGCTATGATTATATTCTGCCACAATGAACACAAACCCATCTAAATTAGTAAGCTTTTCTGACCAAGCTTTTAATCCTGGTTCATCACCAGCAGTTGTAAATACAAATGGTAAATTGAAGTCTGCAATATCTACGATTTCATAATTCGCATCTCCACGTTTGTCAGCAATTCCTTTTACCCATTCTCCTACTTGTGGACTTACACGTCCTTGGCGTGTACTTCCTAAGATAATTCCGATATTTAATCTTGTCATTGTTTTTTCCTCCTCAGTAGCTGATCTACCAAATAGTTTATCTAAAAAACTCATTTCTTCCACCATACCTCGTCTCGAAGTTATGAATGTCCTTACGATTCATCACTCTTCATATTTTATCCTTATTTCGTTAAATTTATCTGCTCAGTCTAATAAAGTAGGTTACCATTTTGATGTAAAACCACGTTAAGACATTTGTTGGAAGTGGCACCCTACCAGAAAAAGAAAAAAAACGTATGTTTTCCACGAAATGTTGGCAATTCTCCTTTTCTATTTAATACATGTAGTTTAGACCTCTTCATGGATACTTGATCTTAAAGCTCGTTATCCTCTGCCACCCTTTTTTAGAGTATATTGTTCAATCCTTATTAGGAAATTTAATTTGATTTATGCACACAATTTTAATCTATAACATTGAGCTGTCTACAGCAATAGATAACCAACTATATATCATTAGCTGATAAAGTCCGCTGTTTGTATGGGGGAAAGGTTCCTCGGCAAGAATAATTTCAAGCACAGAGTTTTATTGATTCGATCGTCAAAAACAGTGTAATTTCTATATGTAGCTTTAGAATAAAGATTGATTAAAAAATTCCTTGTACGGATTCACTTGAGATATAATCTAAGATAAAGATTGTCTTTTCAATTCGTCCCATCTCTCTAAGTGCTTTGGCAACCTTGTTCTGTCGAGCATAAGAACCTAGCTTACCCATAATAAGCGAACCGGAAACTTTCCCCTCTCGAATAGAATGTGCTAAGCGTAGAACATCATCGTAATTTTTACGTATAACCTTCATATCTATTTGACCACGCAAGAGATTCTCGATTTTCGGAAAATCGCTTGGTTTTCCTATTACATAAAGTTTTGAGTCTGACAAATCTCGAAGACGTGGCGCAAATCGAAATCCGAGTAAATGAGTTAAACCAAATACTTGATCTGTAAAACCAGCTGTATCTGTATAATGCTCTTCAATTGACAAATCTGACACGTGTCATAAAGTATGCTTTTTGACAGTTAATTCAACAAAAAATGCTTCCCCACTATATTGGAAACACATTAATCACTAGGGAATATAACTTTCACATAAACTTAACTCAAATGATTTGCAATCATTGACATAAAGAAAAGCTGATTTTTCCTTAGTGTTGGAGAAATCAGCTTCTTTTTTCCGAAAATACATACCAAATTGCGATAAGAGAAATTTGGTATCATGACAACATTTATCTTTCCTCTAATTCATTAATTAACTGGGCAAGATTCGGATCATCAATATAATTACTTATCGTAATGATCTTTTTGTCTTTATGAGTTAATCTTGCTCTTTCGTATAAATCTTTATGGACCACTATAATATCAGAATCTTTTGGAGCATCTTCTATCCTGTAATGCTTGACTTCGATCCCGTTGATATTTTTCTTTTGCAATCTTTTCCTAAACGTAGTAGCGCCCATCGCACTACTTCCAACACCAGCATCACAAGCGAAAGAAATTTTACTGATAGTATTGGAAGTAGGGTTAACCAAAGATGAACTTAAAATTTGTTTACCTTCGGATTTCATGGATTTTGATTTCTCTATTGAACTTGTAAAGTCTTCTTCCTCATCGGCTTTTTTATCAAGTTTCAGAATTATAGAAGTAATGACGAAAGAAACCACGGCAGCGACAACAACACCTGCGATAACTCCCAAAAAGTTTCCTTTTGGTGTCAGCGCCAGATAAGAGAAAATCGAACCAGGACTTGGACCAGCTACAAGACCAACATTAAACAGATTGAACACAGTAATGCCTGACATTCCTCCAGCAATCATAGCTATAATTGTAAGTGGTTTCATTAATACATACGGAAAATATAACTCATGGATTCCACCTAAAAAGTGAATAATAATCGCACCCGGTGCTGTTCTTTTAGCAGCTTTTTTTCCAAAAACGCTAAATGCCAGCAGTAATCCTAAACCTGGTCCAGGGTTAGATGCAACAGTAAAGAAGATTGATTTTCCTTCTTTTAGTGTTTCCTGCATACCTAATGGATAATAAATTCCCTGGTCAATTACATTATTTAAAAAAAGTATTTTGGCTGGTTCATTGATTAAAGATAGCAATGGTAAGAATCCAATAGCAACCAAAGATTTAATTGCAGATGTTACAAAGTTGTTTGCAGATTCAATTACAGGACCGATGACATAAAAGGATAAAATCATTAATAAGAAACCAAGAATACCAATTGAAAAGTTATTGACGATCATCTCAAATCCAGCTGGAACTTTATTTTCTATTGACTTGTCAAATTTTTTAATGACCCAGCCACCTAATGGGCCTATAATCATGGCCCCGAGGAACATTGGAATTCCTGAACCGACGATAAGACCAATAGCACCAATCATTCCCATTATTGCCCCTCTTTGGCCTGCAATCATCCTGCCCCCTGTACCTGCTAATAGTAAAGGCAATAGGTAGGTAATGGAAGGACCAACGATTTCGGCAAGCTTTTCGTTAGGAATCCATCCAGTTGGAATAAATAGGGCTGTGAGCATCCCCCAGGCAATAAAAGCTCCGATATTAGGTAAAACCATATTGGTGAGGAAGCCACCAAATGCCTGTATTCGAGCACGAGCCGAAGGAGAAGGTTTTTTAACTTCTGTTATTGCTGTAACATTGGACATGTGAAACTCTCCCTTTTAAGTGAATTTTATTATTTAAAATATCTCCCGCATCCGTATCGGGCGAATGCGGGGAAATGTTATTCTACCGATTCAATAAGCTCGATGATTTCAGATTCGCTGCTAGCCTCTTTGAATTTGACCATAGCATCTTCATCAATCAATAAAGAGGACAAGTCTGAAATCAACTCTAAATGTCCTGTCGTATCTTCAGCTGCTAAAACGAAAAGAATGTTTACATCTTTTTCTTCAGGAAAAAACACAGGTTCTTTCAGTTTCAGGAATGAGATCCCGGTTTTTAGCACCCCTCCATCATGATTTTGTGCATGAGGCATAGCAATTCCAGGGACAATGACAATATATGGACCATTAACATTCACATTTTGAATCATATCCTGTACATATTTCTCAGTGATGTTTCCCTTATTCAGCAGAGGCTCGGCAGCGAGCTTGATGGCTTCTTCCCAGGTAGGGACTGAATTCAGGAAGTGGACATTATTTTTAAGATACTGGCTTAACATATTATTTCTCCTCTCAATTCAACAGTTTGCTATGTGACCGTTTTTCATTTTATCGTAATACTTCTTTATCATAACCTTCAATTTAACATTTTCAATGCGTGAAAAATGTGAAACGGCCTTATCTATTCCATTGCTACGGATATAACCTTGCAGTGTGATCGATTCCTCGTCTTCAGGGCTGTCGAACAGATAGCCAGCAGCGATGGAAGCGGCTAAATTTTCTACAGGCAATCCCAACTTGAAGAGTTCTCTTGCTGGTTTGACCAACCGCTCTTCATAACTTAACTTCCTGATTGGCGACCGTCCGACACGCAAAATATCATCACTTATATTGCTGTTTTTAAAACGCTTGAGCGTTTTTTCGATAAACTCAGACATTTTTTCGGAGTCTGACCGATAAGTCCGAATGATATACTGGGAAGCCTCCACCATCACGCTCCTCACGATTCTTTCAACATTCTGATTCCTTAAGGCCTTTTGTATTGTTGGTTCTCCTAATAAAAATGCCAAATAGGCTGTGGTCGCATGCCCCATATTTACAATGTATAACTTCCTTTCAATATAAGGTCTCAAGTCCTCTACATATGTAGCACCGCTGATTAAAGGTAGATCAAAGTTAACCATTTCTGATTTGTTGATTACCCACTCAAAGAAGGGCTCTACAAGGGCGATGTCACCTTCCGCACCTTTTTTTGATAAAGCAAGGCGGTCAATAGCAGAGTTGGGAAAGCCGACAAGGGAATTGATTTGAGCTAGTTCTTTGCTTGACACGATTTTTTCTACTTCCTTTTTTAAAGTGGAAGAAGCATTAATCGCGTTTTCATTGGCGATTACATCAATTTTCTTCTCATTTTGGGCGATTCTTTCTAAAAGACCTTTTGCCAAGACTTTGGATATCTTAGATAGATTGGCGACTCCTACAGATGTCGTGATGATATCAGCACTTACAATTGCTTCAATCACTTTTTTCTCTTGAATAATACTATTCAGGGCAGATACGGAAAAGATTGTTTCCACAGTATGATTCTCGTCTAATAATTCAACTGAGTAACTGTTTCTTCTATTAATTCTGTCAATCATTTCTTGATTGACATCAACAAAGCACACTTCATAACCGTTTTTGCTGAGCAAATTTCCGATGAAACCCTTCCCAATGTTTCCAGCACCAAAATGCAAAGCTTTCATCATCTAGTCTCCTTTACTAATCTAGTACTCAACTACACGAAAATCCCAATTCTAACTATTCTAAGTTTGCATGATATTGCCAAAGAGAGTGCATATCTTTATCTTTATCTTTCTCTTTGATCATCATTAGGGCAATTGTATCACCCAATAGCAGCAGGCTTTGTTCGAATAAGCTTGTCATTGGTTGTACCGACGGAATTTCACCTGGCAAATGCAGCTTCGTGCTTACAGGGATTTTAATAAAGAGATCCGTATACTCTCTCATTGAACTTTGTGAATTCGCTCCAATGTGGGCTACTGTTGCTTTAAATTGCTTTGCCTTTTTGGCGATAATAAGTGGAAAAGCGGTTTCTCCGCTACCGGAGCCTACAATCAATAAGTCTCTTTCAGTAATAGCAGGTTCAGTGATTTGTCCAACGATATAAGTCTTGATGCCAAGATGAGCCAATCTTTTAGCGATAGCCTCTAATGACAGTAGTACCCTGCCAACACCGACGAAGAATACTTTCTCAGCTTTCTGTATTTCAGCAATCAGTTGTTCTACCTCTTCTCTGTTAGTATTGCCTAGAGTATTGCCTAATTCATTGATAATATCTTTAGAAACTTCCCAGTAATTCACCATTTATTTCACCCCTATATTTAGTCCTTGTGTAATCGCTTCTTCTACTAGTAGTTTATTTTCATTTAAACTATTATTTGAAATAAATAGACTTGTAGTCCCCGCAACCAAAATTTCTGCACCTGCCCTCACCAATTCAGGAATCGTGTCTAAAGATACTCTTCCGTCGACTTCAATTCTTGTGTGCAAACCTTTTTTCTGAATTAATTTGCTTAAGTCCTCTACCTTTTGTGTAGCGTAGGATACTTGGCTTTCGTTTTTATCAGTTGCAAAACCAGGATTGATAAGCATTAAAAGTACAGTATCAACCTGTGGCAATACATAGTCTAGGACAGATAATGGAGTTGCCGGGTTAAGTGCCACTCCAACCTTCACCCCATTTTTTCTGATCATATTGATATAACGATCAATATGGATGCTTGTCTCTAGATGGAACGAGATTTGTTGGACACCAATGTTGAGCATCTCCTGAATGAAAAACTCATTATTATTGGACATAATATGAACATCAAAGTCCATGTCGGTGACCTCACGTAATTTCTTCACGGTGTCGATTCCAAGCGGCATACTTGGGCTGAACGCTCCGTCGATGATATCTACGTGTAATGTATCTAAGCCTGCACGCTCAATCTCTTTTACACTTTTCTCTAAGCTGCAGAGATCTGCGCACATAATAGATGGTGCAATTACAATTGCCTTATCGTGCATGTTAATGCCTCCTTTTTTTGCGCTTTTATGCTTATAACAGGATTATATAGCGTTTTCCTTTCGGAGTAAAGTATATTTTTGCATATTTGTGCATTTTTACGCGTCTTTGTCTTTGCTTAATAAAAAAACTATGTTAAATTATAAGAAATAACAAGAGAGGAAATGAAAAATGTTAAAAGAAGAACGGCAACAAAAAATTTTACACTTCTTAAATGATGAACATAAAGTAATCGCCAGCGATTTAAGTAAACGTCTGTCTGTTTCAGAGGATACGATCAGGAGAGATTTAAAGGAGTTGGATACCCAGGGCCTAGTGAAAAGGGTCCACAGTGGGGCGCTGAGGATCGGTCCTCCGGTTGTTGATTTTTCTACGAGACAAAATATATCCAATGAAGTAAAAATCAATTTGGCCCTTAAAGCGATTGATTTTATAAAAGATAATATGGTCTTGCTGATCGATGGGGGGACAACGAACCTACACCTAGTAAACAACCTACCTTTATCCTTGAAGGCAACGGTCATTACCAACAGCCCACCCATTGCCATGGCATTATCCAACTACGATTATGTTGAAGTTAACATGATTGGCGGCACCTTATTTAAAGAGTCGATGGTCAACTTGGGGATTGACACAGTGGAAACGCTGAACATGATTAGGGCCGACCTATATATTATGGGGATTTATAATATCGATCCTCACATCGGAATCAGCATTCCCAGTATATCGGAAGCTTTAGTAAAACGAAAAATGGTATCCATTTCTACTGAAGTATTAGCCATGGTTACATCTGATAAACTGGATACCGTTTCTAATCACATTGTATGTCCATCTGATTCTTTAACCTATCTCATTACTGAACATGTTAAACCAGATGTTAAAGCGCTGTATGCCAATAAAGGAATCAATGTGGTGGATTAAGTATTGGTTACTCTATTTTAAATAGCTTTTAATGAGCAAATCACAATTTCTCATTAATAAAAAGAAAGCAAAGGAGATTGATCAATATGGTAGAAAAAACATTTACAATAACAGAAGCTTCAGGAATTCATGCACGTCCAGCAACCCTTTTAGTACAAGCAGTATCTAGCTTTCACTCAGAGGTTAATTTAGAATGTAACGGAAAAAGCGTAAACTTAAAATCAATTATGGGTGTTATGTCATTAGGAATTGCACAAGGTGCTGAAATTAAAATTGTTGCCTCTGGTTCGGATGAAACTGCAGCAATTGCTGCAGTGACTGAAACAATCACGAAACAGGGGCTAAGCCAATGATTGTTCAAAGTCTAAAAGGGATTGGAGCATCAGCAGGAATCGCCATCGCAAAAGCTTATCGATTAGAAGAACCTAAATTAGTTATAGAAAAACGCGAGATAGAGAGAATCGAAGCAGAAATTCAACGTTTCACTGCTGCTCTTAAGCAGTCAACATCTGAGCTTGAACAAATCAAGGAGCATGCCTTCAAAGAGCTAGGAGAGGATAAGGCCGCGATTTTCGACGCTCATCTTCTTGTCTTAAGTGATCCAGAACTTATTAACCCAATTAAAGACAAAATCACAACTGAAAAAGTGAATGCAGAATTTGCTTTACAGGAAGTGGCAAACATGTTTATAAGCACGTTCGAGTCAATGGACAATGAATACATGAAGGAGCGTGCTACAGATATCCGCGATGTGACAAAGCGTGTGATGTCTCATCTTTTGGGTGTAACGATTCCGAATCCAAGCATGATCTCTGAGGAAGTTATTATTATTGCTGAGGATTTAACCCCATCTGATACAGCTCAATTAAATCGACAATATGTGAAAGGGTTTACGACAGATATCGGTGGACGTACTTCTCATTCAGCGATTATGGCTCGTTCGTTGGAAATTCCTGCAGTTGTTGGAACGAAAACGGTCACAACTGATATCGAAAATGGAGTATTGGTCATCTTAGACGGCTTGACTGGAACAGTGATTGTCGATCCGTCAGCCGATATGGTGAAAGAATATGAAGAGAAAAGAGCTGCTTATGGAGCTCAAAAGGTAGAGTGGGCAAAGCTTGTGAATGAGCAGACCATTTCGAAGGATGGTCAACATGTGGAACTAGCTGCCAATATTGGTACGCCTGAGGATGTAAAGGGTGTGCTTGAAAACGGCGGTGAGGGTGTTGGTTTATATCGTACCGAATTCTTATATATGGGACGTACTCAGCTTCCGACTGAAGATGAGCAATTTGATGCTTATAAAACGGTATTAGAGCGAATGGAAGGAAAGCCTGTTGTTGTACGTACGCTTGATATCGGTGGGGATAAGGAGCTTCCATACTTAGACTTACCAAAAGAAATGAATCCATTCTTAGGCTTCCGTGCGATTCGTTTATGCTTAGAAGAGCAGGACATCTTCCGTACACAGCTTCGCGCATTGCTTCGTGCAAGTACGTTTGGAAACTTGAAAATTATGTTCCCAATGATCGCAACTCTTGGTGAATTCCGTCAAGCAAAAGCTGTTTTAATGGAAGAAAGGGCGAAGCTACAGGTTGAAGGTGTCGTTGTTTCTGAAACAATTGAAATCGGAATCATGGTGGAAATTCCTTCTACTGCGGTCATGGCCGACCAATTTGCGAAAGAAGTTGATTTCTTCTCAATTGGAACAAACGACTTGATTCAATATACAATGGCTGCAGATCGTATGAACGAGCGTGTTTCGTATCTGTATCAGCCATACAATCCAGCTATTCTTCGCTTAATTAAAATGGTTATTGATGCAGCGCACAGAGAAGGAAAATGGGTGGGTATGTGTGGAGAAATGGCAGGAGATGAAGTAGCAATACCAATTTTACTTGGACTTGTCTTAGATGAATTTAGTATGAGTGCTACTTCCATTTTACAGACCAGAAGCAATATTCTTAATCTGTCAAAAGCAGATATAACTGAGAGAATTGAACAAATTTTAACAATGAAAACATCTGAAGAGGTGAAGGAATTTGTTACTAATACCTTTATAAAATCGGAGGATGTTTTAGTTTACATGCAGTAGCTCTAGTAATGAGATGGCATGTTTCTTAGGTGAATAGGGTGAGTCAATTTTTATCAGAAAAAACTCCATTCAATTTCAGTAAAAATGACGTAGTGAAAGTACCTCACTAATGGAAAACTGACGGAGGAAACCTAAAACAACGGGAGCTGAGGTAATGGAGCTATTTGGATTTACAACAGAAAATGTTGTTCGAACTGCAAAAAGCCTACTATATTCTTAAATGGGGGAATTTTATCATGAAATTTTTTATTGATACTGCAAATCTTGAAGATATTAAAAAGGCATATCGAATTGGCGTTTTAGCAGGTGTTACAACAAATCCTTCCTTAGTTGCCAAAGAAGGTGTTAAATTCGAAGATCGCATTGCAGAAATCTGCCAAGCAGTTCCACGTGTAGAATCTGTATCAGTTGAAGTAACGCCAGATGCCGTTACAGCTGATGAAATGATTGCACAAGCTGAAGAGCTGATCAAAATTAACGGCGAAGATGAGAAAGTTACAATTAAACTTCCTATGACATTAGCTGGTTTAGAGGCTTGCCGTTATCTTGCAGATAAAGGTGTTAAAACGAACGTTACACTTATCTTTACAGTGAATCAAGCGTTATTAGCAGCTCGTGCAGGTGCAACGTATGTATCTCCATTCCTAGGACGCTTGGATGACATTTCTGAGGACGGTGTACAATTAGTGTCAAAAGTAGCTGAATTGTTCCGTTTTCATAACTTTGATACGCAAATCATCGCGGCATCTGTTCGTCATCCAGATCATGTGACTCGTGTAGCGATGGCTGGCGCTCACATCGCAACGATTCCGTATGCAGTCATTGAGCAAATTTCTAAGCATCCGTTAACAGATCAGGGCATGGAAAAATTTGCAGCTGATTGGGAAAAAACTCCTCAAGCTTAAGAAGATGAAACATATGAAGGTTTCATCATACTTCAGAATAGGACGCAATTGTTGAATAATTAAATTCCAATTTTTCATTTATATCACTGCGAAATTGGGATTTTTTAATACTGGAATATCCTTAACGTTGTAAATCCGCGTTTTGCTGGCGGTACCCCTTATGCTAATAAGATTAATTTTACAATAGATTTTTAATATATTTAACATGATAAATATTACATCTTTTCTCCAAATTAAAGAGCCAATCAATAACCGATTGACTCTTTATATATTTGGAATATATTTATCCACTACCTTTTTTACCCATTTCGCAACTGTAACTATACGTTTATCTTGATGTTTTACAGCATCTTAACATCCTCAATCATGTTACCATCTTGTCCAACTGTTACACTTGTTCCATATGGGTTCCGCCTGCACCAAATACGTACTAGATCCGTTATAACCAGGAGTAGCATAGCACCCCAATGCATCATAGAAGTGTATAACGATAACAATGTAGCTTCCTGCCCACCATGTGGGTTTTGCGCTGAAGTCATAGCACTTACTACTTTATTCACTGTCTTACCGCTTGCCCAAAGCCCACCTTGGATATCGAGGAACTGTTTCATTTGTGATGGCATATTCCCAAAACGCGTTGAGACACTGATGATAATAGCATCTGCCCATTCAAGGTCAGCTGATCTTGCTACCGGAACGTCTTTTGTCGCCTCGACAGTTGCTTTCCACCCTTCATTTCCTTCGATAACAGATTCAGGAGCTAATATTTCTCCATGATTTAATTTAATGTTAATGGTCTTAATTTTTCTTCGATCTCTTTTCGATTTGGTTCCAAAAATGGTGGAAGTGCTAGTTTTTCTCCCATTGTTTCCATTGATTCATCTGTCGCAAATCCTGGTGTATCTGTTGATAATTCAAATAAGATACCATTGGGTTCCCTGAAATATAATGCCTTGAAGTAATACCGTTCCACTTTCCCTGAATTTGGTAACTTGTATTCTTTCAAACGCTCTGCCCATTGATCATATTCTTCCTCATTCGGAACACGGAAGGCAACATGGTGAACACCTCCGCGACCTAAACGGACTCTTGGTAAATCTGGTCTTATTTCAATATGAACTTCCGCACCGCTGCCACCTTCTCCAGTATCATAAATCAATATATCTGAATAATCCCCTTCAAGTGAAGGATAAGAACCAGCTAATCGAAAACCCATAACTTCTGTTAAAACACCGATAGTTGGTTCTGCAATTGCGACTGTAAGGGTTACAGGTCCTAAACCAATAATGGCATGTTCTAGTGGAATGCCATCCATTTTCCAAGGGATTCCAGATCTCACACCTTTTTCACCGTTATCGGCTACCAGTATTAAGCGAGTCCCATCGAAATCCCTGAAAGCCAATGTATCGCGATTTGCTCTTTTTTGAATATCATCATGTTCAACCCCAAATTGTTTAAAACGTTCTTTCCAAAATAACAATGAATCTGAATTTCTAATTCTTAGTGATACAGTAGAAATATCTGAAGTTCCTCTGTATGTTTGCCCAAGATGAGGAATGTCAAAGAACGTAACTTCAGTTCCTGGGGTTCCTTCGGCGTCAGCATAGAAAAGATGATAGGATTCCGTATTATCTTGATTAACCGTTTTCTTTACCAATCTCATTCCTAAAGTTTTTGTATAAAATTCATAATTTTTTTCCGCTTTTCCTGTTAATATTGATACATGATGTAGTCCTAAGAGTTCCATCTCATTCCACTCCTGTCACAATCTTTGTATGCTGTTCCAGTTAACCTATCTACCTTATTACGTCCATTTGAAATTGCTAACACATGTAGATTATTTCCATTTTAAATTTAAATAAGCTTTAATTTAAGATACTTTAGAATAAAAGTGAATCTAAAGCATATTGACCGGGACCGACCAAAGCTATACCAATAGCAACTGAAAGCAAAGTTAAGCTGTATTCATATCCATTAGCTGTTGCCCACAATCCATTTGGAGCATGCACTTTTACGATAGCCATTAACATAGTTCCTGCAATCATAATTCCTGCAAGTGGCGTTAATAGTCCTAAAGCAAACAAAAGTCCTCCAATAAGTTCTGCTAACCCTGCGAAAACAGCCATGGTTACTCCTGGTTTCATGCCCATGGATTCAAACCATCCACCGGTTCCTTTCAATCCATAGCCACCGAACCAGCCAAATAATTTTTGAGCACCGTGACCCACAAATAGTAAACCAATTACCAAACGAATGATTAATAAACCAATATCTATCATCTTAAAATCCTCCTAAATATATTTATCTCGAATTCGTGATATTTTTCCCGAAAAAAAATGAAAATTTAAACTTCATTCCTTACTTTTCTCAAAAGCTGCACCAATGTCTCTGCCTCATCAGAATCTAATGAATCAAACATATGATTAACGAACTCATGATAAATCGGCATGACTTTTTTCATCAATTCATTTCCATCATCAGTTAATATCACATGTATCACCCGCCGATCATTTAAACAGGCATTTCGGCTTAATAAACCTCTTTGTTCTAGCTTATCTATAACGTAGGTCATCGAACCACTTGAGATCAATATGCTATTTCCAATTTGTTGAATCGTTTGTTTCCCTTTTTGATAAAGTACCTCTAAAACAGAAAATTCCGTAATACCTAACTTATTTTTTGCTATTTCTTCCTTTATTTGTTCATGAATTGCTTTAGATGTTTGCATTAATATTAGAAAGGGTAAATTATTGCATTTACTCTCCATTAATTTCACCCCCTTAAAAAACCTCGAATCAAAATATCTTTAATTCGAGATAATAATAATACTTATAAATTTTTTTGTCAACATCTTTTATCTTTGGAAATTAATCTATGACAAAAGCCAAATTCCTTAACGTACAGGTATTTGGCTTAAATGAAGAGATAAAAATAATAATTTTCAAATGTTTGGATTGTGGTAAAGAAGAATGAGTGATGTTTTTATCTAAAATACATAAATCTCCTTGTTTCATCTTAACCTGTTTCCCTTTTATTTCTTGAAGAAAACTTCCTTCTAAAACATACACGATTTCGATGTATTCATGTCTGTGCTACATAATGGGCATATATTTTATTTTAAATCAACAACAAAATTACTTTATTAATAACGACTTCCAAGCACTGCATCTTTTGGCATAACCGCATCGATGCGACGTAAATCTTCAGAAGTTAGTTCAACTTCCAGTGAATCTACATTTTCTTCTAAATACGATAAACGTTTCGTTCCAGGAATCGGTAAAGCCCCATTAGCAATAGTCCAAGCAATTGCTAATTGTGAAGGTGTACAATTTTTCTCAGTAGCAATTTCCTTTACTTTATCAACCAATTCAACATTTTTAGGGAAATTTTCTGGTTGGAAGCGAGGAAGTCTTCTACGTACGTCTGTTTCTTCTAAATCTTCAAATTTACGCAACTCTCCTGATAAAAAACCTCTACTTAGAGGGCTATATGCAACAAAACTAATTCCAAGTTCATTGACGGTTGGTATAATTTCAGCTTCCACTTCCCGACTCCATAAAGAATATTCTGTTTGCAAAGCTGTAATTGGATGTATAGCGTGTGCTCGACGGATTTGCTCAGGAGTTGCTTCTGACAAACCAATAGTTCGAACTTTACCTGCTTTCACTAAATCCGCCATCGCTCCTACTGTTTCTTCAATTGGAACATTAGGGTCAACACGATGTTGGTAATATAAATCAATATAATCAACACCTAAGCGTTTTAGACTCTTATCAATGGACTCTTTCACATAATCGGGATGACCATTGATACCTTGGAAATTTGGTCCAAAACCAAATTTACTCGCAATAATGGCTTGTTCACGTCGTCCTTTCAAAGCTTTACCAAGTAATTCCTCATTATGACCATTACCATATACATCTGCTGTATCAAGCAATGTAACACCTAATTCTAATGCACGTTGAATCGTGCGAATAGAATCTTCATCATTTATTTGACCGTAAATTGGTGACATCCCCATTAAACCTAAACCAATAGCTGATACTTCTAAATCACTATGACCCAATTTTTTCGTTTTCAAAAGTTTCTCATCCTTTCTGGTATTCTTGCAGATTTGGGGAATTTACTTATTTTTAAAATTCCTCAAATCAAACTATACAAATTGAAGCATACTTTAAGTCAAGAGAAACGATTAAATCAAAGGTCCTTAGGCTCTTTCTTTAGAACCAGTACATCATATAGTGTTATTTTTCTGTTTATTTTTTCAAAATGTTTCAATGTTATAGCTAATTGCCTCTCAACACTTTGTTTATGTTCTAAAAGGATACTTCTTCTTTGCTCTAAAGTCTCGTCACCTTCATGAGACATAGCAAGGTATTCTTTAATTGTTTCCAACGCCATTCCAGTATCTTTTAAAGCCATTACTAATTCTAACCATTCTAACTCTTCTTCTTTATAAATTCTTCGTCCATTGCTATTTCGATTGATTTTTGGAAGGATACCTTCCTTTTCATAAAAGCGTAATGTTGATGATGGTATGTCATACATTTTTTCTACTTCATTTATTGTGTACATAGTAATAATCACCTTTAGCGTTAAAGTTTACTTTAACAAAGATTAAACTATTTCGATAAAAGATGCCAGTTCTATGAAATGTGTTTCATGATAATAAAGTTGTTTAAATCATAATAAACTCGTTAAAAAAACAATAGAGTTGTTTAAAATCGTCAGTCATGCTATTCAACAAACGGGCCAGATTGTTGAATAACACTGGGTGCACCCAAACAAAAAAGGTCCTATGTTCGTACAAAACCCATACAAACATAGGAACTCACTAATTTTCGTACGCCCTCGGCAGGAATCAAACCTGCATCTTAAGAACCGGAATCTCACGTGCTTTCCATTGTAGTCCATCATGAGTCAATTCCCGAGGAAAACTATTACATCAAGTGATTTAGCGACTTTTAGCTAGAATCACTGCGTGTTATTTATGCGAACATCGACCATTCAATCCGCCCTCACTCTTTGGGGTGAAGAAATACCAGGATTTTACCATCTTGAGCGTCATTAGAATAGCGTTCAGCTTCATCATCTGGGACTCCAATTTCCATAAGAGCATGCTTTAATCCGCCAGCACCAGAGCTGACCCCTACGACTGCTATGCCAATTGCAGCTCCAGTTGCAGCTCCAGCAAGGGCTCCATCCATAGTGGAGGGTTTTACTTCCTGTGTGTTTTCAGATAGTTCTTTTGCTTTTTTAGCAATAACTGAAATTTCCTCAGTTGTATAGCCTTTCTCTTTTAAATCTTCAACAACTTCAGCCGCTCTTTGTTCATTATCGTATACGCCAATAACTTGATTCTTCATTAAAAATTACCTCCTGTTTGCTTCAACTATGTATTCTTTACCCGTTTTTTAGTATTTCTAGACACATTTCACCTTCAAGCTTCATTCCTTTTAGAATTCCACTCCTGTTTTGTAGTTCGCGGAAAGTTGCTTTTTTAGCTCCTTCTTTGCATACATAATGATCTTCAGCAATCGGGCGGGATTGTGGAATAAAACTTAGATTTTTAAACGACTTTATTTTTACATCTACGAAGTGTTATTCAGCAATTGCACCAAAAATTAAATAACTTTATTTTTACACCGTCCACAGATGTGGACAGTGTAATGCGTATTTGCGGATTCAAAATTAAACAACTTTATTGTTATTACACAAAATGTGAGAATTGATTATTTCTTGTTACACTAACCTGACCCTTTAAGTGAAAACTCTCACAATCTCTTCACCGTTAACAACTTCTTCAAATATGTTATTTAAGAATATGGTCCTTTTATGGAATAATACGGATGAAGTTTAGGGGTAAAAAGAAAAACTCTTTATTAACAGGATTTTAACAAACTTTCTTTTAAATCAATATTTGCAGCTCTTTCGCATTTTTCAATCTTCAACAATCAGGCCCGATTATTGAATCATGTGACTGGCATTATTAAGTGACAACTTCATCGTCTGTAACAAAAACGAACGTTTCTGTTACGTAAGTCCTCGCCAATTTTTCCAGCTAGTAATCTTGCATAACTAACGTAACAAAAATACGTAACAATATTATTTGTAACAATACTTGTAAATAGGTATTTTTGATACAATAGGTGTTAAAGAGGTGAGGATACATATGAAATTTGGATACATGCGTGTTTCTACCATGGATCAAAATTTAGATCGACAAAAGAAACAACTAGAGGATTTTGGTTGTGAGCGTATTTTTTTCGAAAAAGTGACAGGAACAAAGCGTGACCGTCCCGAGCTAAATCATATGCTAGAATTTTTGCGATCAGAGGATACAGTGGTCGTGACCGATTTGACTCGCTTGTCTCGTTCTACAAAAGACCTTATTGAAATCACGGAACTTATTTCCAAAAAGGGAGCACATTTAAAGAGTTTAAAGGAATCCTGGCTCGATACAACAACAGCCCATGGAAAAATGCTGTTTACCATTTTTGCTGGGATTGCACAATTTGAAAGGGATTTAACCTCTGAAAGGACAAAAGAGGGGATTTTGGCTGCAAGGAAACGAGGAAAGCTTCCTGGAAGACCGAAAGCAGATGAAGAAAAGATCCAGTATGCTCTATATCTTATGGAACAGGGAATGAGTCGAACGGATGCTGCAGAGAAAGCCGGTATCTCTAGAATGACTCTATATCGTAAGATACAAAACAATAATGAGACTAACTAGTAACCAATGGGGCAAGAGGTGCTTAAGCTATGTCTACTTTGCCCCTGGTTACAGCAACGCTGGTACTGGGCCATTTTACTGAAAGAATAACGTTTTTTTCATTTTAGGGGAAGTTTGTTTGGTTCGCTTGATGGGCATGTGGTAGGACCCCTATATTTTAGAAAAAAGAACAAGGTTAGTTGTTAGGTGGTACTTCTTACTATTTAAACTACAGGTCAGTCATAGCACCTTAAGGAAAGGAATGATTGAAGGTAAATTAATAAACCTCCTGCTAACTATTTAGCCAGAGGTTTATCATAATATATTTGTTAGATCCACCACATCTGTAAGACTTCATCTGGAGAAATCTGATTTCCATGTAGCTAAAGGTAATGATTATTAACCTCGTGACGTGAATACTTCTAATTAATTATGTCGATTATGCTCATCTGTTAAACTCTCATCAAGTGGTCAATGTGCATTACCTGGATAACCTCCAGTTCCGATTTCAACAGCACGTAAACCTCTGATCTTATGTTTATCAAACATCTCTTCAATTAATTGATCTGTATATAAAACAGTAAATACGCCTAGTTCTATGTTTACATACCCTCTTTACTGCTACTGTTTTCATAAATAGCATCGATAATTTGCGATACTTGCAAGGCTTCTTCAGGCTTTACAATAAGTTCATCTATTCCATGGCAGACGTCTATAAAGTTTTTTAGCTGCAGAAGTCCCGGGGCTTCTTCAACTGGAAGCCACGCTGGTTCACTGTTAAATAGCATTCCATTCTTTGATGAATAAAGTTCAATTGGAAACACACTTAGTCCCCCGTCAACACCAGATATGCTGACATGTTCTTGATCCTCTTTAATGTTAGCTGCCCATGATGTTTCAAAAAGCAGGGAAGCTCCATTTTCAAATTTGATATAGGCGGTTACATGGTCATCCACATTAAATGTTTTATGGTCAAATTCACCCCACATATTCACTTGATTCTCTGTTTTGCTTAACGCATTATAAGTGCTACCGCATACTGTGATATGTTTCGGATTCCCCATTAACCAAAGAGCTAAATCAAGTAGATGACACCCATAATCAATCAAGCTACCACCACCTTGAAGTTCTTTATTGGTAAAAACACCCCATCCTGGTACCTTACGGCGTCTTAATGCCTGAACTCTGGCCACAAGCGGCTTTCCGACTCCATGCATCATTTTCTTAGCTGACTGTGCTTCTTTCATAAAACGGTAGTGATACCCAATAGCTAACACCTTTTTTGCTTTCGTTGCGGCTGTAATCATTGCTTCACATTCTGCTGTAGTAAGAGCCATTGGTTTTTCACAGAATACATTAACACCTGCACCCAAAGCGGCAATTGAGATTTCAGCGTGAAACTTATTCGGTGTACAGATACACACTGCATCAACTTTAGGAAATACATCTCGGTAGTTTTCAAATACATGAGTAATTTGATGTGTTTCAGCTACTTCCTTCGCACGTTCTAAATTCACATCACTAACCGCAGTGATAATACATTGATCATTTAGTTGCAATAAAGCGGGGATATGGCGCCCTTGGGCAATACCACCTATCCCAATGATTCCTATTCGAAGCTTATTCATATGTGTCTCCTCTTATTTACACGCGGGTAATTTGTTTTGTTTCGTTAGATCTTAAAGCTGCTAATATGACTTCTAATGATTTCATGCCTTCCTCGCCATTTACCGGTGGTTCTTTTTCCTGAACAACGGATTCCACAAATTGTTCAACAATATGTGAGTTTACCTGCCCTCCATTTTCATTAGACTGAATTTTACCAAGCTTATAGTTCACACTTTCTCCAGTCGCATACTGCACAACTAAGGAATATGTCGGATCTTCTTCTAAACGAAGAATCGCTTTCTCACCGTAAATAATCGTTGAATTATCTTCCTTACTGACATAAGACCAGCTTGCTGCAAGCGTGCCGATAATACCACTCTCAGTTTTCAGTACACAAACCGCATTATCATCCACATTTGCAAAGTCCTTTGCGCTAGTCTCAATAAATGCACCCACTTCTACAAATTCTTCACCAAGCAAATAACGAAGTAAATCTGTTTTATGTACGCCTAGGTCACCCATTGCTCCAATGAATGCCTTTTCCTTTTGAAAAAACCATCCTTCTTTTCCTTCCACACTCCATCCTTCTGGTCCACCATGTCCGAAAGCCGTACGGAAGCTATAAATCTTGCCCAATTCCCCATTTTCTATCAATTGACGCGCTTTTTGGTGTGATGGAACAAAGCGCTGATTATGAGCAACCATTAATTTTTTTCCACTTTTTTCAGCCGATTCAATCATTGCCTGTGCTTCTTCCTTTGAAGTCGCTATCGGCTTTTCACATAGAACATGTACACCCGCGTTTAAAGCAATTATAGAGATGGGTGCATGAAGATAGTTTGGTGTACATACACTTACTGCGTCAACTTCACCACTTTGTAATAATTCTTCATAGCTCGTATACACTTTTGCCCCGTACTTTTCAGCCACTTCTTGTGCACGCTCCTCAACAATGTCACAAACAGCAATAATCTGTACATTTTGATTCATTGCATACTCCGGTAAATGACGATGCTGAGCAATACTGCCACATCCAATCACACCAACTTTTAATTTCCCCATCACTACTTCCCCCTTGATTTAAATTAGTTTTTCAATGAAAGCTTTTCTAACGGTTGTGCATTTCCATAAACTGGACGATTTCTCTTTATGGGCTGTACCCATTTCACGGCATTCACAATAACTCGTTGGATATCTTTGTTATGGTATGTCGGATAGGTTTCATGTCCAGGTCGGAAATAGAACACTTTACCGTTTCCACGATTATATGCGCAGCCGCTTCGGAACACTTCGCCTCCTTCAAACCAGCTTGTAAAAATAAGCTCATCTGGGACTGGTATGTCAAAATGTTCTCCGTACATCTCTTCTTTGGCTAATTCAATATACTCTCCAATTCCTTCAACAATCGGATGGCTTGGTGCTACTACCCAGAGACGTTCTTTTTCACCAGCCTCCCTCCATTTTAAATCACAACTTGTCCCCATTAATGATTTGAAAATTTTAGAGAAATGCCCAGAATGAAGCACAATTAGTCCCATTCCATCCAAAACACGTTGGTGTACTTTATGGACCACTTCATCCTTCACTTCCCCGTGTGCAAGGTGCCCCCACCAAATTAGCACATCGGTATTGTTTAAAACCTCATCTGTTAAACCGTTTTCTGGTTCATCCAAGGTAGCCGTTCCTGCCTCAAATCCTGCTTCTGTTAAAAATTCCGCAATCGTACCATGAATTCCATTTGGATATATATCTCCTACAACTGGATTTTTTTTCTCATGACGATTTTCATTCCATACTGTTACTTTTATCATGTTTAGCACCTAGCTTTCTTCAAATATATTAATATACTGATATCCCATTAAGATTTAACCGGTTACACCACTAAAAAATGCTATTTCTTTCACCTTAATGATCCTTTTACCATTTTTATTTGATAAAAAATGTGTAGTTTCCTATCATATACTCTACTTCGTTATTAACCTTTTACTGAGGCACCAGCTATTCCTTCGATAAAACGTTTTTGGAACATAATATAAACGATTATGACTGGAATTATTGAAATAGCTGTAGCTGCAAATAAACCACCATAATCGGTTGAATATTGGCCGTTAAACATCGCTAAGCCCACTGCTATTAGTTGTTTTGATTCAGTATTAATCACCAAGTATGGCCAGAGATAATCTTCCCACACCCATAAAAACTGAAATATAGCTACACTTGATATTGCGTTTCGCGACATAGGGAATATAATACGGTGAAAAATATAAAACTCTGATGCCCCATCAATTCTGGCCGCCTCAATGACTTCATCAGGTATTGACATAATATTTTGTCGTAATACATATATCCCAAATCCGCTAACAAGCGAAGGAATGATTAAAGCTGCATAACTATCCATCCATCCGAATTTTTCCATCATGTCATATTTAGGGATAATCGTTACTGCCCAAGGAATCATCATCGTTCCTAAGATTAAACCAAATAATTGGTCTCTCCCTTTAAATTTATATTTTGCTAATACAAATCCAATGATTGAGCTTGTATAGATGACACAAGCCGTAATAACCGTTGCAATGATTAATGTGTTCAAAAACATCGTCATAAACTGGAAGTTTTCTTGCACTTTTATATAATTCGAAAAATTAAAGTGCTCGGGCCAAAAGCTCCCACCTATTTTGACTATCTCACTATTGGTTTTAAAAGAAGAGACCAACATCCATACAAAAGGAAATACCGTAATAATCGAAAATAATACAAGAAGTAGATTAAAGGATGTTACTTTCACTTTTTGCAGCATTCTAGTTAGTTCCTTTCCTTGGTCAATTTAAATGAAATAAGGGTTAATAATCCAATAAAGAAAAATAATACAATTGACATAGCTGAAGCTGTTCCAAAGTTATAATTCTGAAATGCCTCATCAAATATCAAATAAGATATCGTATAGGTTGATGTTCCTGGTCCCCCCTCAGTCATAACCAATATCTGAATATAGGATTGCAAATAAGTAATCAGGGATGTGACAGCTACAAGCATTGTTGTTGGTTTTAGCAATGGCCAAGTAATGTACTTAAACTTTTCCCAACCACTTGCGCCATCAATATCGGCCGCTTCAAAACAGTCATCTGGCAATGACATTAAGCCACCTAAGTAGATTATTGTTGCATACCCAAAATCTTTCCAGATTGTCATTAACATGACGGAACCTAGGGCTGTGTCCTTATTTTTTAACCAGTTAATATCTAAACCAAAAATATCATTAATCAAACCAAATTGAGGATTATAAAGCCAGACCCATACAAATGAAACAGCAACAAGTGGGGTGATCGTTGGCATGTAATAAACCGTTCGGAATGTAGTTTTAAATCTTGCTAGTTTCGAAAATAAGGCAAGGGCTAAAAGTAAACCAATTAGAACTCTAAAAACAATCACGACAATTGAAAAAATCATTGTATTCGACATCGAAGTCCAAAACAGTTTATCCTTTAGGATTTCCGTATAGTTGCGGATACCGTTAAAATCAAATGTACCATTCATTGGATTCCAGTTATAGAAGCTTCCTACTAAGGCCATTCCAATTGGATAAATCAGAAATACTGCAAAATAGATAAGCAATAAGGTGACAACTATATTCTTTAAAGTGAAAATACTGTTATTCCTACGTCTGACGTTTTCCATATTCCACTCTCACTTTCTACAATCGCTAGAAGTTAATTAAGATCAACCTTCACATTGCAGAATATGTAAAGGTTGATTTTGAGACCTTTATGCTATTGATAAAACCGCTTTCATCTTTCTGAATAGAATTTATATTTTGATTCCACTGTTTCAAAATCAGCATTCTTCATATCTTTTTCCATTTGTTCTTGACCAGCCTTTATTGCATCTTTAATATCGACACCATTATAGAAAATTTCTTCAAACACTTTTCCTGATTGAGTTTCAACGGCGCTCGGGAACGAGCCTGGCCATATATAACGATCAATGTTTGGAGCAAGAGCCCTTAATACAGGATCTGCAAGAATATCAGGGTCTTTAGCAAGTGATTTTTTTGAAGGGAAAGATGCGTTGAATAACGAAAACGCCCTACCAAAATCTTCACCAGCTAAAATAAATTTTAAGAAGTCTTGTGCAACTGCTTGCTCTTCTCTTGATGCATTTGCATTGATACCAGGTGTACTCTCACCATTGTAGCGATCAAAAGCAAATGGAACTTCATCCGTTGGCGTTGGAATTCGGAAAACTCCCCACTCAATATCAGGGTAATTATTGTTCAATTCCCCTTGCATCCATCCCCATTTGTAAACCATTGCAGATTGTCCATTACCAAAGCTTTTTGTCGAGTCGTCCCCAAAGTCTGGTGATCCAACATGGGATTGGTTGTATAGATCATAGAGCATTTGTGTGTTTTCAATCGTTGTCTTATTGTCAAAATCAACTGTTTTTCCATCCTTTTTAAATAATAATTCTCCCTTTTGATAACCTAAACCAGCAATAATAGCTTTGTAAGTTTCCCCATTGAAATTAAATCCGGCTTGTATCAGTTTTCCCGTTTCATCTTTTTTAGTCAACTTTTCAGCTACTTGAATGAATTGATCCCATGTAGTCGGGATATTTGTTTCAGTAAGACCAGCTTCTTTCCACATTTTTTTGTTATAATAAATATTTCCAGAGTTAATAGCATAATCAATATAGTAAACATGATCATCGATAACATGCGAGGTCACTCCTATGTAATCTTTATCCAACGCTTCGGTTGAAATATCATATGGCGCCATGAATTTGATAATATTTGAATGATATGAATTATGGACATTAAACAACGCAGGACCATTCTTTCCTTTTAATTGAAGTGGAAGTTTAGTCCAATAATCATCCCACGGTTGGTTTACAACTTTTATTTTAACGTTGGGATAAATTTTTTCATAAGCATCTACTTGCTTTTGGAAAACTTCCTTTCCACCCCAAGTCCATAATTCTATTGCAATTGTTTCACCATTATTTACAAGTTTGTTAGGGTCAAATTTCACATTCTCCCCGACGACTTCCATACCCTTGTCCGACTTTTCATCTTTTGAAAGCCCTTTAAGACTTTTGTCTTCTCCTGAACAAGCAGCTAAAACCCAAAATAAACATAGAGTTAAGAGACTAATAACTAATTTCCTCACCATTTACCCCTCCTATTAAGTTTAACGTTAAACTTCCAAAAAAAATATTGGTCTTCTAGTTCATAGGTTTAACGTTAAACCTTTTTTCTGAATATTACCATATTGAAAACGCTCTCGCAATTACTTTCTAAATTTTTTCACAGATTCTCTAGTAATTAATTGGATAGGTAGCTCTACCTTCTTAGATTCTTGATTAGTATCACCGTTTAATAATTCAATTAACAAAGTTGCGGCTTTCCTTCCCTTTAATCGTATATCTTGATGAATAGATGTTAACTTCGGACTAACAAACTGTGACATAACTATGTCATCAAATCCTACAACCGAAAGATCATTCGGGACCAAAATGCCCTGTTTTTTGAGATTATCCATAATTTCAATCGCTAAATAATCAGCCGTAAATACTAACCCAGTGATATCATCTATTTTTTTTACTATCTCATCACAAATTTCGTCCAAGCTGACTTTCGTTTTATCATATTCAAATATAAATTCCGTGTTCTGTTTAACACCGTGGTTGTTAAGAGCCTCCAAATATCCTAAATAACGTCGTTCAATAACTCCACCAGAAACAATGGGGTACGAAACAAAACCTATGTTGTGATGTCCGTTCTCAATTAAATGCTCGGTTGCTATTTTAGATCCTTCCCAATCATTAATTCCAACAGTTAAATGCATTGAACGAGAATTTTTATGATCAACTTCTATGTCTATTAAAACCAACGGTGTATTTATGCTTCGTTCTAGATCTATTACATCCTTTACCAAAAACCCTAAACAAATCACCCCATCTACTTTCCAAGTTTTTAAAACCTGCTGGATTTCACTTATCGATGATATAGAACGAACTAATAAGTAATATCCATTATCTTTCAATACCTCATCAACTCCACCAAGTATTTCAGTATTAAACGGACTTTCAAATAAAGTCTCTTCTGTCAGTTGGTTAAAAAAGACCCCAATTAGTTTTGATTTGTTATTAACTAAAGATCTTGCATTCATGTTTGGAATGTAATTATATTTTTCTAGGATTGATTGAACCCTATTTACAGTTTCAGTTGAAACTCTAGATGCCCTATTATGAATAACATTTGATACCGTGGTAACACTTACATTTGCCTCTTTGGCAATATCCTTTATTGTTGCCAACTCCTTCATCCTTTCCCTTTATACTATTAATATCAAGTATCTATAACATTACTTTTCACCAACTTGCTTCTATCAATTTCTACATCGTTATAGAACTTCTCTCCATAAGGGTACTATAAACGGTTTCTATAATAAACTATCAAGCCACTTAACAAAACAACTTTTTTATCATTTTCGCTGAATTTCCTCCAACTACCACGTTATCTGGAACATCTCTGATCACAACAGATCCAGAAGAAATTAGTGCATAGGAGTCGAGTACAACAACTTCGTGACCGTTTTTCTTTAATGCATTAACTACATTTTTTCGCGCTTGAATTAGCTTTATCGTACAAAATTACCGTTTTGTAGACGGGTACCCCGAGGAGATAGTTAAAGAAAAATTAGGCTGCCATAACTCCAAAAGAATTTGGAGCTATGGCAGCCTAAAGGGTATTTTTTATGTGGGTATACTCCTAGGGTCAGTTCACTAAAACACTCTTTTTATTTACGCCCAGTCAATTGACCAATAAACTCAACATCATCAATCTTCCAACCTTGCTCTTTCACATATATGAGCGATGTTTTGACGATAACTGTTTCAGTGGCAGCAACATTATTAAATTCCGTAGTCAGCTTGAATTCATTAAAAAATTCAGCTTCCGTTTTCGAAGATTGATATTCAAAAGGCTTCAGGCCTACCATGGATGACTGGACCGATTCTTCCGAATTAGGAAGTTCCGTTCCGGAAGGATGGGTCGCCTTGTATCCTTTATCGGTCATGAATGGTTCAATTTTTTTGTATCGTTCAGCAGTGGTTTGATAGGTGAAAAAACTTTTAAGAAACTCGCGATTTATCTTTAATGCATCCGTGTTCTGGATAGAGGTTAGAGATTTAACCTGCTCTTCATAGTTGCCTTGGTTCGCTCTGACTTCCTGCAACTGTAATCGCAAGCTGAAAACGTACATAATAACCAAAGCAGCAACAAATACAATCATTAAAAATACGAAATTTTTCTTTTGGTTTGGCTCCATGCCATGGACCTCCATTTCTAAATCCGTCTAAAACCTAAGAAAGGATATAAGTTTTTCCATTCTTCAACGGACGAATAAGAAGTACCGCCACTGCTATTTGCATTGATAAATTGACCATTCCCAACATACATACCTACGTGGGACGCTCCCGGCTTATATGTGGAGAAAAAAACGAAGTCTCCTGGTCTTATTTGATCTTCAGGAACCGGCTTTGTTTTGTTGTACTGTGATTGAGCTGTGCCGTACATTTCAATGCCAATCTGTGCAAAGGCATATTCCAGTAGTCCACAGCAGTCAAATCCTCCTGCTGCAGGCGTTCTGCCTCCCCATACATAGGGACGACCAAGATACTCTTTCATGATGTTATGGACTTCTTCTACATTAAAGGATTGTGTACCATCACCTACGACAACCACGTTGCCATTTCCACCGTTGTAATATCGCATGACATGGTCCACATAATTTGTATCACCGTAACGGCTCCATCCCTGCTTAGCAGCCATCATACTACTAAACTGGGTAGCTATTTCTTTGGAATAACCTCCACGTTCTAATGCGTACCCAATAAATCCATTTCCAAAGTTATAGCTTTGCAAAGCTAGATTAATATCACCTTTAGCCTGCTTCATCACTTCCGCAAAATATTTCACGCCAATTTGAATAGAGTATTCAGGGTCAGTAATAGCTCCAGGTGGAAGTCCGATTGATTCGGATGACTGCTTTTTAAAACCGCAACTCATATAGACATTCATTAACTTCTAAGTTACATATATTAATCTATATGGTTTACGATTTTTTAAACTGTATTTCAAGCCTACTAGACGTACATTTGTTTGGAAATACTTGTAAAGAAAAATGAATATAACTTCCTATATTTTAGGATACGAATTTATGATAAATCACTTACATATACCCATTATCTAAACGTAAGATCATTGGTTCCTCGATAGAATAATAACTTAAAACTCACCTAATCTTATCCTTGAATCTCATTATTTATTTCTTCATAAATTAAATAAGCAACCAAATAAACCCTATTATGACTTTAAGATCTCCCTCACTAATAAAACCTTAAACATGTATAAAAGCATGCATATAATATGCTAATTCTTCTCGCGCCCACCTTACACAAAATCCAAATAGAAGCCACTCAAAAAGTTCTTCCCCAATAAAAAGAAAAACTATCCACTACTCAAGCTAGTATAAGAGAAACCATTTTCTTACAGACACCCAAAAGGATACTATAGATATGTAATGGCAGACTGGCTCATTAATTTTAAGAAGTCATTTTATCAGGTGGAGACGCCCCAGAACGGTATAAAATGTCTACTTCATGAGTCAGCAATTCCGTTTCCAATGTGGGGAATTGGAGGGCAACAAATTGATTCGGTTCGGGAAGAAGTTCGGCAAAAGAAAGCTGGGCTTGTAGAATGCTATTCTTACGTAGCATCAGCAAGCTCCTAAATAGCATCGAACGGCTGGCAAGTTTTGTTATAGCCCCGCGGCCACGACCAATCGTAAATTTTTTAAGTTTGCTCGATTGCCTACAAACTTCCTTAAGCGTAGATACAGACATTCCAAAGGTTTTAGCAAGACTACTCAAAGAAGCCTCCAAAAACGGCGTTTCAGGGCTTGTATGTGTATTTAAATAGGCGATGATGTCCTCTTCCCACTCCTCATAATGGGAACGCACTCGCTCTTCACGCGGCTTTTTGAATTTATACCATCCTTCGCTTCCCTTGAATTGAGCTTGTCCATCTGTCCAAAGCTCCAGTAAGTCTTCCACGTAGGAACGCTTTACGCCCTTATATTTGCCTGAATACGCACTTCTTATAATTCGTTCAAATTCCCCTTTCTTTAGTGGTTGATACAAGTTGCTGTTAAATTGATCAAGTTCATCATAAGCTTCCTCCAATGGCCGTTCACTCGCGTAATTGGCAAGTGCAAGCGTCATGAGCGCATTATTGCGGCTGGAGCCAAAATGCCCTTTCTGGATGTGTGTAGCTCGAATAAGCGCCCGATACCAGTCTGAAGACGTTTGGTCGATCGCAGAAGCATTCTTGTTATAAACTACTCGCAAGAAGTTTCTATTTTCCTTCTCTTCATACTGTTTAGACCAGGTTAGCAGTTGGCTTGTGTTGGCAGGCTGGTCATAGAAGTCCAGTACATTGTCTTCCCTTGGGATGCGGTAAAAGCCGAAAGGGACACATCCGGTATCAACCGGCACATAGCTTTTAAGTGCTTTTCGCATATTTTCCGACAGACGCTCGGCAACTCTTAAAGCCTTGTAATCTTGTTTTTTGTGTATATGAAAAGGAGTTTCCAGCACAAAGAAGACCTGGAATCCTCTTGGCGTTTCCAGAAGAAGATTAGGACGAGGCAAGCCCAATTCCTCACATCCAAGATAAAGGGCGTACAGATCCACTTCTTTTGTATCGATATCAAGGCTAATTACATTGATTTGTTTTAGATTCTCACGCTCATGCCCCTTGATGATACGTCTTTTGAAGTCATAGTATGTACCACCGCGATAGGTATTAGGTGTCCAGTGGGTCAGGGTCCCATACTTTTCTTGGAGAGCTTCGTAAGAAGTCACAATATAGCCTTTCCCCTCCATAAGGTCAGCCTTACACGGCGATACAAAGACCACGCCTTTACGATGAGGGTTTTCGTTCATAGTATTCTCGTATTCAACCACTCTATTTAAGGGCTGACGGGAGCCCTTCTTTTTATATAGACGCAAGCTACTATGAGTCATAAATTGCATGATTTCAACGATTGAAAGGAGACTTCTTTTGTAATTAGCTGCTATTGGAGTTCCCATGGTACACACCTTCTTCCTCTACTTAAATTACAGACATTTAAAGTTGCAATAAATTGCACCGATTTCCACTTCTTGCATGGAACGTTTTGTTGAATATAGTATATCGAACTCGACTTTTGAAAAAGGGTGCTCTCTAGGAGAAATGCACCAAAAATAAAAAGTCCCTTGGGGCTTAGAGCCCCAAGGGTTTGATTTTTTTTTTTTTTTTTTTTGTTATGCAAGTTCCGCTCACTTTTTGCACCAAAAAAGCCGAAAATGTACCATTATTGCACACATTGCATATTGAACGTAATCCTAAAAAAGCTTGTCATGATAAGGTTCGTTGACATACATCTAAGAAAAATACTAAACAGGTTCCGCTCACCTCTGAGGGTGAGTGGTGCATTTTTGGTACACAGGTTCCGCTCACTTATAAAATAATGGTGCTCAAATTGGGTACATTTTTTATATGTGATAGAAACAAAATAGTGCTGATATGTATATAAATCAACGTTTTTTCCTCCTACACAGGTTCCGCTCACATGCACACTAAAAATATAATTTTGGTGCATTTTAAAAAAAAATAGTATACAAGTTCCGCTCATTTCGAGATTAATGGAGCATTTTTGCAAACATATTTCACTTTATCAAATTTACCTAGAAAAATTTTAAGCTGATACTCGCCAAAATCTTAGAGCTGTATTTACAAGTAGTTCAATAAATAAAGAGAAGGGTGGTGCATAATAGCTATAAATAGTACACAGGTTCCGCTCACTTTAGAATAATGGTGCGTTTCCCTTAAATCATATAGAAATCATTGAATCTTTTGTTTAGTGGCCTTGAACATTTAATGATTAGTTTGACAGGGACATATGTTTACGTATGCTGGCTTCGTAAAACCAGTATGGTTTATGGTGCATATGCACCATTACTTCGAAACCTGTATAGTAAATGGTGCACATTTTTCGGAACCTGTGTAGTAAATGGTGCATTTTCTCTTCGAAAACTGTTCCACTCTTGTTATAATGATAAGAATGTGGTGCATTTTAGATAAAAGTAGAGGTTTTAATCTTTTCAGCCATTGGATTTCCTTCATATAGAGAGGATGGATTTTTTTTGATATATCAGGACATACATGATCATATGATTTTGAACTATGAGTTTCTGAAGATTGCTATTTTCGAAGAAACCAAAATTTTGTTTAAAGATCGTCCTTATATTCTAGCTAAATGGAAACAGGAAGCCTATCGTATGACGGAGGAAGAGGTCAAAAATCAGATTCCGGACTATACAATGAGTCCAAGCTTCCGGGCCTTATTTTCTTTGTTCACTCAAACATTATACTTCGAAAAACTTATCACAAAAGAAATGTTAAAAAAGGCTGTAGAAAACTATCAGGATACAATGAAAGTCATATTAGCCGGACATTTTATAAACGAATTCCCTATGGATGAGATAAAACGAAGCGCGAATGAAGAGAAAATAAGTGAAGCTTTGAGCCGTGAATATATATATTCCAGCATGGACATGGATTATCATTTAATGAGAGACATCGTGACAAAGAAAAAGGACTTTAAAAAAGGAGAGACGGGTCTTTTGGCAACCGAGATTATCGACAATCGTGGAAAGGTCAGAGGATTAGCAGAAATCAGGCCTCCTGAGTCTCATGTGACTGAGCTTGCCTCAGATCAACAGGAAATGTGGTTTGAGCTTATCGAATCTACTATAAACTCATTGGATGAAATGACGGCTGACCTCTTTGATTTAATTACATACTTATGGATGGTGTCTCCGAAGACCAGTGACGGATATATAGAGTTTCATAGTAATGATGCCTTACAGCTTAGGAACCTAAAGAAACGCACAGCACAAGGCAGGGAACTGGATTTTCGTGAGGAAGATCGCTTCAATATCATGAAACGAGTGGCTGCACTTTCAAGCATCTGGGTCTCCCTTGGTAATCAGCAGGTAAAGGTGTTTAACGCCCAAGATATCCAGGACAATGAACTTTATGAATTCAAAGATTTCCAAAGAATGTTCGAAGTTGGAAAAATCCGTGTTGCCTATGATAAAAAAACAGGAGAACCAAAAGGTATATATGCCGTTCAAGTAAAACCGTCCTCTGTTCTTACCCCCTACTTGGATGGACCGAATCGAACACTTGGTTTATTAGATTTAAAGGTTTTTCAATATAGCCATTACACACAGCGCGAACACAAGCGATTGACCCGTTATTTTAATATCCAGTGGAAAATCAGGACCATTAGAAGAACCTTGCAGCAACCCTTTAAGGTATCTACCCTGTTGAAAATAATGGACATATCCAGTCGATATAACGGTGTGCAAAAGAGAGATAAGTTTGAAAACGTATTGGATGAATTGCAGAAAGACAGCGTGATCAGGAGCTGGAACTATACGGAAGAGATGGATGAGGAACAGGTTGGGAAAAAGGGGTGGTTCCAAAGCTATTGGACTAAACTGAGCGTACTTATTCTGCCAACAGACACTGTCGTTAATGAAAATCAGAAAAAGTTACTGATTGATTCAAATCGTTTGGTGAATGAAGAAATTATTGAACGGATGAATCAGATAAGTCATGAGAGCTCAATTACAGAAGATCTTATTTACTCACAGAACTTTTCATTAAATGAACTAGCTCCAACACTTGAATTAGAATCCACCGAGGACCCATCCATCGTACCTTCTGGAGAAAGTAGTACAGATAGACATTGGGAACCGGAACAGCAAGTGTTGCATTTCGGACCAGAACATGAAATAGAGCTCTCTCCAGAAACAATGAAAGCCATGATGGACTCCCAAAATATGAGTATCCGACAGACAGCAGAAGAAATTGGTTTTTCCCACTCTACTCTTTCGCGGTACCTAAGAAGAGAAAATAAACGCCAAAACAACAAGAACGATGAGAAAATGCTCAATTGGTTAAAAGAAAAACAACGGCAGCACTCTTACTAATGAAATATGTTAGAGTGTTGCCGATTGTTTATTCCCCTCTTAATCGCAACAAATGTTTTTGTAAATCAACAAGGAAGTTATTTGATTTTAAAACCTCATACACGCACGCCCCGTTCTGATTTTAAGACTGGGTTAAAATAAAGTTGTTAAATTATTAAAGTAATAATGTACATATTTCAACAATAATGCCGATAATAAATGAACATAGTAAAACTGTTTTCGAAATGCGAAAACAGCAACATAGATTCCTTGCCCGTATCGTTAATGGGACCCTATTGACCGAACATTCATCCTCACAAATAGTGCAGATTATCCCCCCATAGAGTTCAATTAATTGAACAGGCGTACTCGTTTAGACTTGATAGCCACGAATATTATTTTGAAAAAGACTATACAAGTTCCGGTCTCTTAAAATATGACAATCAAAAGGATCTTCGACGTGAAGATCCTTTTTTATAATCAATTTTCTTTTTTTTGTTGTTTTAGTAAGTCTCTAATCTCTGTTAATTGGCTTTCTATATTGTGTAGACGACTTTGCATATCATCAATCTCTTGCTCTGCTTTATAATTAATCGCAAAATCTATCATCGATTCATTTTTATCACGTATAGCTTGACGATTTTGACTCATCATAATAACAGGTGCTTGAAATGCTGCTATAAAGGATAAACATAAGTTCAATAAAATAAACGGTTCCGAGTCAAAATGAAATGCTTGTGTAATTGATAAGCTATTCCAAATCATCCAAACTGCAAGAGTACAACTAAAATAAATGATAAATTTCCAACTGCCTCCAAATTGCGCAATTTTGTCTGCAATTCGATCAGACCACTTTGTTCGTTGCGTGTAATCACTATTCAATTGATGAAGAATTTCTGACTCGTAGCGATCTACAAGACGATCAATACGTGATAAGTTTTCCTGGTTTAAATCAATATCGAACCCTTGGATTTTTTTCGGTTTTTCGATTTGTTTTTTTAAATTCATTTTCTTCCAAATGTTTTGTACCATTTTTCCAACCTCCTCTTTTTTAGAGGAAGCCATGTTTCAAAAGCTTATAGAAGACGGACTCTATTTTTATGTAGTAATCCATCTTGGATATTCAGTTGTATGACTTCCTCTGATGTCGGCAAATTATCCGACTCACCTATACTGGGACTACTCATAAAAATGCTCCACCTCACTTTTTATTTATTATATGATGACTTATCCAATAGGACTATATGATTCTATAAAACAAACAAAATAATGATGTTTTTTCGTTGTATGTATTATTCATAATTAGTTAACATAATCATGCTTATCGGCATGTGAAAAAGGATCTTCAGCCGAAGATCCTTTTACTTTATTAATTCATCCATTCTTTTTTGCATTGTATCTAACTTTTTTTCAATACGATCTAATTGATCTTTTTTCTTTTTTGAAGATCGCGAAAACAAAAATAAGATTGCTATAAACAGTATTGGAATTGCTAAAAAAAATAATTGAAAAATAATATCTCCTATATTTACTCCTATATTCATTATTCTCCTCTTTCAAATCACTTATAAAATTTTCAAAATACCCTTTATTTTACCATTCTTTCACTCAACTGTTGCATAGTAAAAAAATCTAGTCAACATAAGCGATGTTATCGGCAGTACAATCTTTCCCCTATATCTTCCAAGTAAAGTGAAGAGCACACTACACTTTACTACGTAAAAAGTATGTTCTGCGAGGCTCTTCGACTATCGCCGACCCATGCTACGCATGGAGAACCCCATCACCCAAATTCGTTAGTGAAAAAAAGAAGATGAGCTAACAATCATTAAAACCCTTTTCCCACCGAACAACCACCAAATAGCAGAAAATGTTAAAAGTATTTTTTTAATAAGATGAGTCTATTTTTTACAACTTTATCTTGACACTCTTAATATCTATGGATATATTACATCCATAGATATTTTATATCTAAAGATGTAGGGGGGTGTAGTTATGACAAATATTATTTTATTAGGTGGAAATGGATACATTGGGAGAGAAGTAACTAAACAATGGTTAGAGAAAGATTCACAAGCAGAATTTTATGTAGTTTCTCGTTCTGGGAAAAACCAGCTTGAACATCCACGTGTTCACAATATATCTGCAAATGTGAATGATTATAATTCCGTGATAAAATTATTACCAAAAACTATAGATTTTATAGTCGACTTTGTTGGGCGCCCAGAGAAAGACGCTAAACTTTTAGTAGAGATCAATGAAACTCCGGCTAAAGTCATGCTTAAAATTGCACAAAATTATAATATTAAGGCTATGGGATTTATAGGAGGGGTTTTAGGTCCAAAATCATTTACGGATATTAAATCCAATATTATTAAAATGCTTCAAGCAAGTAGAAAACGTGTAGAATATGTTGAACCAACAATCGTATATGGAGGAGGACGGACTGATACATTGTCAAAAATGATTCCTATCTTTAAATTTTTAGGGATTTTTTCGAAAAAAATGAAGCCAATTCAAGTAGAAGAAGTTGCAAATAAATTAATCAGTAAACTAACACAATAACAACTGAGGGAGATACTTTATGAAGGTCAATAAAAGTATTGAGCAAGGAATTTTTGTTTTACTAATATTAGCTCTACAAAAAGGTCATGTTCCTGTTAAAAGCCATATATTGAGCAATATATTAAATGTTTCTGATTCCTATCTAAAAAAGATCCTTCGAAAATTAGTTGTAGCAGGTCTCGTCACATCAAATGCAAGTAAAGATGGAGGATTTCAATTAGCGAAATCGATAGAAAAGATATCACTTTTTGATGTGTATCAAGCAATTGAATCGGAAGGACTCTCATTTCAACCAACAAATTTAGCTAGGAAAATTTTTTCAAACGAAACACACATTCAAGAAAGTGAAAATAAAGTAATTCGTGCTTTTTCTTCTGGAATGGATGCTTTTTCTTCTAACTTAAAGGAATTGTATCTTTCGGAATTATTAGAAAAAGACAGTTACATCATTGGTGTTATTGATTGGGATCAAAAAACCGATTAAGTTATCAATTTATTGATAACCTGTTATTTTAATCCAAAAATTATCATCATTTTATATGTATAACACATACAAAACTAGTTAACATAAAGTACATTATAGGTACAGCTAAAAGGATCTTCTAGTCGAAGATCCTTTTAGCTGATTGTTTAATTAAGCACCCGTTAATTTAGATAAGAGATTAGTTTTATTCCTTAAAGGGGTTCAGCCGCATGCCCATCAAACGAAGTTAAAATCATACCCTCAAAATGAAAAAACGCTATGCTTATCGTAAGTAGTTTACGAGAAAGGATGGCGTTTTTGATGAATCCTACCATTTCAAATGAACTGAATCTTTTCGCACAAGAACTACAATACTTTTTATCTCCAGTAGTCCTACAAGATATCGCCAAACAAGTTGGCTTTGTACAGCGATCTAGTAAGTATCAAGCAAACGAACTCATTGTCCTTTGCGTATGGCTCAGTCAAGAAATTGCTAGCACATCACTTACACAATTGTGCAGTCAGTTAGAAGCTTCCACTGGGGTACTGATGAGCTCAGAAGGACTGAATCAACGCTTTAATCCAGCAGCTGTCGCATTTCTTCGAGAAGTCTTTACTTCTCTTCTCACACAAAAACTCTGTTCAAATCAATCGCTTTCTGCACATATGAGCTCTACTTTCAATCGTATCCGTATTTTAGATGCGACAGTGTTTCAACTACCTGATCATTTCGCCACTGACTATCAAGGTTCAGGTGGGATTAGTAATACGGCAGGCGCCCTTTCTTATTCAGTTATCTGGCCCTTTAATTGAACAAGGCCTTAAAGTATCACATGAATACTCTATATAAATCTAGTTAACATAAGCGATGTTATCGGTAATTCCTACAATCTCTTTTCATATAGCATATTACCTTTTCTATAAGTAAAGAAATGATGCCCTTTTTGATCCAATAAAACTGGTAGGTATTGAGGTACTTTCTCTGGTATGCCAAGATTATTTGGGTTCAGTATCCAATTAATTTCCTTCCAATCTAAAATACCTTCTCTGGTCTTTCGCGGAGTGTTAAGTGTAAAGCTCCTGTCCAATTCTCCTAAAAAAACGTGTATCCCGTCTACTATACCTTCTGGAGTCTCCCATGTTATTACTCCTTGAGATATAAAACTATCTAATTGGATGCCTGTTTCTTCCCACACTTCACGAATTGCAGCTTGTTCAGGAGATTCATCATTCTCGATTTTGCCCCCCACTCCGTTCCATACTCCCATAATCGGTGCTTTTTCTCGATTTAACAGAAGTATCTTATTGTTTTGTTTAACAAAGCAAACCGTATATTTGAATTTCATATGTAACATCCTTTCATCAATCTATCTACGATTATCCTACATGAACTAAACTTTATGTATCTTACATACACTTTTATTTTACATAAGGTCAATTATAGGTAATGAAAAAGAATCTGTTTTATAAAAAAGACAAAAGAAAAACCCCATTTTAAATTAAAATGTAGGATTTTTGATCACCCTATTGTATATTATCAATTTTTAATTTTTGATAAATCGTGATGAGCTCGTCTAATTTTTGACTGTAACAAAGGGTGTCATAGCTATTTAAGCTAGTTTCTTCTGCAATTTGGATCAAATTTTTTTTCATCTGATTGATCCTACTTTCTAATTCATCGGCCTCTGTACAAATCATCTAAATACCCCTGATCATCCATTTTTTATTTGTTTAGTGCATTAACTACTTTGCACATAAGCAATATTATGCAAAACATTCTACATAATTGGAATACACCTGACAAAAGTTCTTATAAAATGACAGTAGAAGTTTTGATCTACACTCATAGATGGTTCACCCTCATTTCACTCAAACTCATATATGTATGATTCCATGTGAAATACGTATGACCTTCAAGTAAGTGAACATAAAGTCGATTTTAGGAAGTGATCATACTTTCAAAGGGCTTTCATCTGGCAGCATTTTCATGGCGCTAAAGCACCCCTTTGGCCTAGTGACAGGGTGGCTGTCATGGACCATAAAGTAGTTTGTTACAGAAATACCAAAGAAGCAATTTGCAGATCGATTAACTAATGATCGTTACCAAAAACCATTGTTTTTGTAACTACTTTGTCCATTTAGCAGTTGAATGATGGCCGTTGGATTCTATAATTTCCAAAAGATCTGTCCAAAA
>NZ_JBIWFD010000007.1:0-109281 GCF_044762875.1 Peribacillus sp. NPDC096379 | reverse complement strand
TCACACCCGTTCCCATTCCGAACACGGAAGTTAAGCTCTTTTGCGCCGATGGTAGTTGGGGGTCTCCCCCTGTGAGAGTAGGACGTTGCCAGGCTGTTTTATCTTTTTATTTTGAGTTTTATAGGAAACATTATATTATTCCGCAGTAGCTCAGTGGTAGAGCATTCGGCTGTTAACCGAACGGTCGTAGGTTCGAGTCCTACCTGCGGAGCCATGCTTCCATAGCTCAGCAGGTAGAGCACTTCCATGGTAAGGAAGAGGTCAGCGGTTCGAGCCCGCTTGGGAGCTTCCTGAATGATGATTAAACATTATTTTAAAAAATACAGGCCCTTTGGTCAAGCGGTTAAGACACCGCCCTTTCACGGCGGTAACACGGGTTCGAATCCCGTAAGGGTCACCATATATATACATATTGGAGGATTAGCTCAGCTGGGAGAGCATCTGCCTTACAAGCAGAGGGTCGGCGGTTCGATCCCGTCATCCTCCACCATTTTCATTTGCCGGTGTAGCTCAACTGGTAGAGCAACTGACTTGTAATCAGTAGGTTGGGGGTTCAAGTCCTCTTGCCGGCATCAATTTTTTGGAGGGGTAGCGAAGTGGCTAAACGCGGCGGACTGTAAATCCGCTCCTTCGGGTTCGGCAGTTCGAATCTGCCCCCCTCCACCATTTTTATAAGAAATTATCTGTTGGTCAGTTATATATTATCCTTAAAAGGGAAGTATATAATTACCACCTATTTTTTTGTCAAAATGTTATGTTTATTGGGCTATAGCCAAGCGGTAAGGCAACGGATTTTGATTCCGTCATGCGAAGGTTCGAATCCTTCTAGCCCAGCCACTTTTTAATAGTATTGCATACAAATATGTATCAAACGAATTAAGATGTATCTTCTCATTAGTCTTATTCGAGCCATTAGCTCAGTTGGTAGAGCATCTGACTTTTAATCAGAGGGTCGCAGGTTCGAATCCTGCATGGCTCATTTTAATTGCGGAAGTAGTTCAGTGGTAGAATACAACCTTGCCAAGGTTGGGGTCGCGGGTTCGAATCCCGTCTTCCGCTCCAAGTCACGATTACATATTGGGGGGCCTTAGCTCAGCTGGGAGAGCGCCTGCCTTGCACGCAGGAGGTCAGCGGTTCGATCCCGCTAGGCTCCACCATCTAATTACATATCACTACATTTATGTCTTAAGCCATCCAGGTTTAAGACTTTTTTAATTGGTTGCACCCATTCTTCCATTTTTATTAGAAAACCAAGAATAAGTCTGGATGGGGTAATTAAGCAGTATATACTCATTGAAAGAAACAAGACTAATAATGCGGCCTTAGACTTCGTTTATTTGTTTTATATGCTGACACTTCAAAAGTAATATATCGTACTTCTGTATATGTATTACAAATTGTTCGGAAATACCGGTAGAGTAAGCAAAAATTTAGAAGATATGTTTTAAATAATTGATAGATCCCAACTATTGAGAGTTTACCCCTTGCTTATGAACAGATATATATCCTTTATATTTCTATTATTGGATTTAATTAAACATATTTTGTTAAAGTTTGTTAAAATAATAGTAATGTTTTTGGAACCTTTTAGCTTGCGATTCGTATACGTATCGTATAGCCGCATGAGCGGGGGTAAATAAATGGAGTTAATTGTTAAACAAAGGATTCATGAAGTATTAAAAGGTGATCAAAATGCTTTTGGGGACGTTGTCGAACTATATAAGGATAAAGTCTTCCAACTTTGCTTTCGAATGTTAGGCAATCGTCATGAGGCTGAAGATATGGCTCAAGAAGCCTTTGTAAGGGCATATGTGAATATTCATCGATTTAATATTCAAATGAAATTCTCTACTTGGATTTACAGGATTGCTACGAATTTATGTATAGACCGGATTAGGAAGAAGAAACCTGATTATTTTTTAGATGCGGAAGTTGCAGGTACTGATGGCTTAGACATGTATTCTCAAATTGCAGCTGAAATTGCCTTACCAGAAGAACAGGTAGAATCGATGGAGCTGCAAGAAACGATTCAAGCTGAAATTCTTAAACTGCCTGAAAAATATCGATCAGCGATTGTATTGAAGTATATTGAGGAATTATCTTTAAAGGAAATCAGTGAGATCTTGGATTTGCCAATTGGCACGGTGAAAACGAGAATACATAGAGGTCGAGAGGCATTAAGAAAGCAAATGCGTCATTTATAAAAAGAAGGTGAAAAAAGAATGAAATGTCCTGATGAGGTTTATGAATATATGCACAATTATTTAGATGAAGAAATCAGTGCAGAAGATGAGGAATCTTTGAGAAAACATTTACAAGGCTGTAAAGAGTGTCGTACGTATTTTCATGAGATGAAGAAAGCGGTGGCTCTAGTACAAAGTACGTCGCATATTAAAGCCCCTGACAATTTTACAGAACGAGTAAAGGCGAGTCTTCCAAAAGAAAAGAAAAATATTAGTACCAAGCGGTGGATGAGAAATCACCCATTGTTAACGGCTGCTTCTTTATTTATTATTTTAATGGCAGGATCACTGTTCCAAACGTGGAACCAGGATGAAACTTTCTCTGTATCAAAACAAAATAATTTGGTAGTTGATAACGAGACCGTCATTGTACCTGCTGGCGAAATTGTTAACGGAGATGTAATTGTCAGAAATGGGGACATTCGTATTGAGGGAGAAGTGAAGGGCAATGTGACAGTTATAAACGGTAAGCAATACATGGCTTCAGCAGGTAATGTTACCGGTCAAATCTACGTAATTGATCAAATGTTTGAGTGGCTTTGGTTTAGTATAAAGGATACAGGCAAAGCTTTATTCCAGTTGGATGAGAACTGACTAAAAGACAAGTATGGAGCCCTGTTTTTGCAAGTAGGGCTTATTTGTCTATGATTGAAATTCAGGATAAGTATCCCAATTAGAAGGTATACATTCTTTAGTAGTATTAGAAAATAAATGATATACTAAGGTGTGTTACATTGCATGGATTTAGAGTATCACCGACTGGAGGAAGTAACATGTCATTATCCAACTTTACTTTCCTGGATTATTTCATAAATATTATCGATATTGTCCTTGTATGGTTTGTTATATATAAATTATTAGTTGTTATTAAAGGAACGAAGGCAATTCAGCTGCTTAAAGGGATATTTGTCATTGTTGTGGTTCACAGTTTAAGTAATTTACTTGGCTTTAATACGCTTGGATGGCTTATGGAGCAAGTCATGGACTGGGGAGTCCTCGCTACCATTATTATCTTTCAACCAGAATTAAGGCGAGCGCTGGAGCAGCTAGGTAGAGGGAAATTTTTCTCAAGAAGCATTGTGCAAGAGGAGGAAGAGCAGGATCGCTTGGTAGAGGAAATTGTAAAGGCTACCTCTTATATGGCCAAGCGGCGGATTGGTGCATTGATTTCGATTGAAAAGGATACAGGTTTAACCGACTTCATTGAGACAGGTATTCCATTAGGATCTCATATTTCATCGGAGTTATTAATCAATATATTCATACCTAATACTCCGTTACATGATGGTGCTGTTATACTAAAGGATAATCAATTGGCAGCTGCAGCCTGTTATTTGCCGCTATCAGAGAGCCCATTCATATCAAAAGAGCTTGGAACAAGGCATAGGGCGGCGATAGGAATAAGTGAAGTAACGGACTGTATTACAGTGATTGTATCCGAGGAAACCGGCGGAATCTCCGTAACGAAAAATGGAGAGATTTATCGTGAGCTCAGTCTTGAGACTTTTAAGGAAATGTTGACAAAAGAGCTTGTTGATGACACGAAGCAAGCTTCCTCAGGACGTTGGAATTTGAGGGGGAAGAAAAATGGATAAATTCATGAACAGCATTTGGTTCACGAGAATTATTGCATTCGCAATCGCTGCTCTTTTATTTATTTCTGTCAATTTTGTGCCTGATTCGAAACTCAGTAAAGCAGGTACATCTACCCCTGGGGAAAATGATACTGAGATTATTAAAGATATACCGGTAGAAATATATTATGATCAGAAAAACCTTGTTGTTACTGGCGCACCGGAAACGGTTGATATTACGTTAACAGGTGTGAAACCTGTATTAATGTCTGCAAAAAGTAAACGGGATTTTAAAGTATACATTGACCTTTCAGATCCAGACATTACAATGGGTGATAAAAGAGTGCCACTTAAGATCATGGATTTAAGTGAAAAGTTGAAAGCAACGATTGATCCTGGATATGTGACAGTGAACGTTCAAGAACGAGTAACAGAAGAGTTTTCGGTAGAACCAGATTATAATCGGGCCAATCTAAAGGATGGCTATACGACAGAATCCTTAGTTATTCATCCACAAACTGTGAAGATTACAGGGGCGAAGGATACGATTGACCAGATTTCTTATGTAAAGGCGATGCTTCAGTTAAATAAAGATGTAAAAGATACTGTCAATGGACAAGCAACCATTCGCGCACTGGATCGAGACTTGAATAAGTTAAATGTTATAATTGAGCCAGCTACTGTACGCTATACATTAAAAGTAAATATATCTTCTAAAACGGTGCCGATTACACTCGTACAAACTGGTAAAGTAAAAAGTGGTCTGGAGATAAAAAGTATTACAGCAGAACAGAAGGAAGTTGTCCTTTATGGGAAAGCGTCGGTGTTACAAAATATAAAAGTAGTGAATGTACCCATCGATGTATCAAAAATAGTCGGTGACGAAGAACTTGACTTGCCAATTACTGTCCCCGATAATGTTCAAAGGATTTCTAGAGAAAAGGTGACAGTGAAAATTAAGACAGACCGTGTTGAAGAAAAGGAAAAAGAAAAAGAAAAAGAAGAAGAAACAAGCCCACCGAGCAATCAAGAAACGGAACAGCCAAAAGACAAGGAAGCTACCGTACAGACGAAAACCATTTCTAATATTGTGATTCAAGCAATTGGATTGCCAGCTGAGAAACAAATAGAATTTTTATCACCAACAAAAGGTGTTACAAGTATCCTTATAAAAGGATCAGAAGATGAACTGAAAAAAGTGAATGAATCCAATATACAGCTTTCAATTAATGCTGCGGATTTGGAAGAAGGCGAGCATGATCTGGAGATTCAAGTCAATGCTCCATCTTCAATAACCTGGGAACTGCAAAACAAACAGGCATCAATATCGATATCGAATATAAAAAAAGACGAGACATAATGTGATGTATTCCAATTAGGAATCATTTGAAGAAGGAGCGAATTGTAATGGGAAAATATTTTGGAACGGATGGGGTTAGAGGAGTCGCGAATAGTGAATTAACACCTGAATTGGCATTTAAACTAGGCCGATTTGGTGGCTATGTATTAACCAAGAATACGGAGCGACCGAAAGTATTAATTGGCCGTGATACCCGAATTTCTGGTCATATGCTAGAAGGTGCCTTAGTGGCAGGGCTATTATCCATTGGAGCCGAAGTCATGCGTCTTGGAGTTATTTCAACACCGGGTGTTTCGTACTTGACGAAGGCCTTAAGCGCAGAAGCTGGTGTTATGATTTCTGCTTCACACAATCCAGTAGCTGATAACGGAATTAAGTTTTTTGGGCCAGATGGTTTCAAGCTTTCCGATGATCAAGAGCATGAGATAGAGGAGTTAATTGATTTAGAAACGGATCAACTGCCACGTCCTGTAGCGGGAGATTTAGGTCATGTAAATGATTATTTTGAAGGCGGTCAGAAATACCTTCAATACTTGAAACAAACCGTAGATGAAGATTTCACGGGAATACATGTTGCCTTAGACTGTGCACATGGTGCCACGTCTTCACTGGCTGCACACTTATTCGCCGATTTAGATGCGGATATTTCTACAATGGGTGCCTCACCTAACGGGTTAAATATTAATGAAGGGGTTGGGTCTACTCATCCCGAAGCTCTTTCACGATTTTTATTGGAGAAGGGTGCAGACATTGGGCTAGCATTTGATGGAGATGGAGATCGTCTGATTGCTATTGATGAAAAAGGAAATATTGTCGATGGTGATCAAATCATGTATATTTGTGCGAAATACTTGAATGAAGAAAATCGATTAAAGCATGGTACGGTCGTTTCAACGGTTATGAGTAATCTTGGTTTCTATAAAAAGTTAGATGAAATTGGTATTAAAAGTGTTCAAACCGCTGTCGGTGATCGTTATGTTGTGGAAGAAATGAAGAAAGGTGGGTATAACCTAGGCGGAGAACAGTCAGGTCATATCATCTTCTTAGACTACAATACAACCGGGGATGGTTTGTTAACGGGTGTACAACTTGTTAATATTATCCAAACGACAAAAAAACCATTATCTGTGCTTGCTGCTGAAATGAAGAAATATCCGCAAACATTGGTAAATGTCCGTGTCACTGATAAGCATGGTGTGACAGAAAACGCTAAAGTTCAGGAGATTATTTCTGAAGTAGAAGCAGAAATGAATGGTAACGGAAGAATTTTGGTTCGTCCATCCGGTACAGAACCATTAGTCCGTGTAATGGCAGAGGCTCCTGATGCTACACAATGTAATCAGTATGTAGAACGTATTGTAGCTGTTGTGAAAGCTGAGATGGGGCTTGAAGAATGAAACAAGTATGCATAAGAGGAACGTTTATTTCTCTTATGCATATTTTTATAAAAGAGCGTGTTCAATAAAGAGGATAAAAAGAGCCGAGAAGTTTAAAGAGCGATTGTCTCGAGGACCGGAAGACAGAGCTTGGATGCAATTCGACAGATATTTTTACCGGACTTTTTGAACGTCCTCTAAAAGCAAGAGTTTTAAACAAGATGATTGACGGATCATCTTGTTTAGGTTATGATTATCCTGTTTTTACATGAATGGGGAAATAAACATGGGAGGAGGACTGTGTCAGTACAAATATAAGCGCCAGGACTAAGCTCGGACGAAATAGCTTAGTTGACGAGGTGGAGGTTTATCGATATTTCGGCGGATGCCTCCCGGCTGTATGTGTATAGCCGCAAGAATTTCGATTTTAAAACAGCGGGGTAACTTGCTGCACAAAGAATCGGAAATACACATAAAAATAACTAGAGACAAGGGGGCAAGCATGCCCCCCAGCATTCTTGTTCCCTTGCCGATTTCTGGAGGAACAAATTATGTGCGGAATTGTTGGATATATTGGTAATCGAGATGCAAAGGAAATTTTATTAAAAGGCTTAGAAAAGCTTGAATATAGAGGCTATGATTCTGCAGGTATTGCGGTCAAAAATGAATCAAGTGTGCGAGTCTTTAAAGAAAAAGGGCGGATTGCAGATCTACGTGGAGTTGTAGATGTAACGGTTGCTGCAAATACAGGGATTGGTCATACTCGCTGGGCAACACACGGTGTACCAAACCATGAGAATGCTCACCCGCATCAAAGCACTTCAGGACGATTGACATTGGTTCATAACGGAGTGATCGAAAACTATGCAATCCTGAAACGTGACTATTTGGATGGAGTAGCATTTAACAGTGATACAGACACAGAAGTTATCGTTCAACTTATTGAGAAATTCGTCAATGAAGGACAGGATGTTGAATCTGCCTTTATTTCAACACTTAAGCTTCTTAAAGGATCTTATGCACTTGCATTACTAGATAACCAAAATGACGACACGATTTTCGTTGCAAAAAATAAAAGCCCGTTGCTAATTGGTGTAGGTGACGATTTTAATGTGGTGGCTTCTGACGCGATGGCGATGATTCAAGTAACCGATCAATACGTAGAATTGATGGATAAAGAAGTAGTCATCGTAACGAAGGAAAACGTCACAATTAAGAACTTGGATGGTCAAGAAATGACTCGTTCCCCTTACACGGCAGAACTGGATGCAAGTGATATAGAAAAAGGCACGTACCCTCATTATATGTTGAAAGAAATTGATGAGCAGCCTGCTGTTATGCGTAAAATCATTCAAGCTTATCAGAATGAAGAAGGTAATCTGGTCATTGATTACAATATTGCTGAAGCAGTGAGTGAAGCGGACCGTATTTATATCGTTGCATGTGGAACAAGTTATCATGCAGGTTTAATTGGCCAACAATTCATTGAGAAAATGGCGAAGATTCCAGTTGAAGTTCATGTTGCTTCTGAATTTGTCTACAATATGCCATTGCTTTCAGAAAAACCGCTATTCATCTTTATCTCACAGAGCGGTGAAACAGCTGATAGCCGTGCCGTACTAGTAGCCATTAAAGAACTTGGACATAAGGCTCTTGCGATTACAAACGTTCCTGGGTCCACGTTGTCACGTGAAGCAGATTACACATTGCTATTACATGCAGGTCCTGAGATTGCTGTTGCTTCAACGAAGGCTTATACAGCACAAATTGCTGTACTTGCCATTTTGGCTAATGTAACAGCTAAATTCCGTAACCAGTCTGTCGAATTTGATCTTGTAAAAGAACTGGGGATTATCGGAACAGCCATGGAAGCACTTTGTGACTCGAAAGAAGAATTTGAAGCCATCGCTCGTGAATATCTGTCTGTTACACGCAATGCATTCTTTATTGGGCGTTCATTAGATTATTACGTTGGTCTTGAAGGGTCACTGAAACTTAAAGAAATTTCATATATCCAAGCAGAAGGATTTGCAGGCGGCGAATTAAAACACGGAACCATTGCCTTGATTGAAGATGGCACACCGATTATTGCCCTTGCCACTCAAGAGGCCGTCAATTTGAGCATTCGTGGCAACGTCAAAGAGGTCGTAGCCCGTGGAGCAAATCCATGCATTATTTCAATGAAAGGCTTGGAAGAAGAAGATGACCGCTTTGTCATTCCTGCTGTTCATGAATTATTAACACCTCTTGTCTCTGTCATACCGTTCCAACTCATTGCCTACTACGCAGCACTTCACCGCGAATGTGACGTAGATAAACCACGTAACTTAGCGAAAAGTGTTACAGTGGAATAAGGTTTAAGCTAAAAATGAGATTGTTTGTTCGTGAGTAACAAAGTTGCTTAAATATGGAAGTTTGAAATCCGTTTGCTTATATTTAAAATAAGCGAACGGATTTTTTTGTTTTGGAGGAAAAGCTGCCTGCTACCAGTCATCACTAGAACTTCGTGCCAGGCACGCCCCGAGAGAACCGTCTAGGGTGGAGCAGTGCCATTTAGTCCAATTCATAAGGAAATGGTATTTGAGTAAAAAATGCTGGTAACCGAATGAAATAACTTGATTGATTAGCTTGGAGAAAGGGTTCGAATGTTATGTCGATCATATTCCTCTGCTATATGAAAAGGTAGTGAGCTGTCTGTAACGATAAGATCAATATTCTTTAATGGACAAATTGTAATATAAGACGATGTCTCAAATTTTGATGAATCAGCCACTACAACTTTGTATTTTGTTCGTGAAAGAATGGTTTGAATAACGCCTACTTCATGAATTCTAAAATCTGTCAAACCATGTTCAATGGATAATGCATTTACCGTGATAAAAGCAATATCAATATTAAAGTGAGAAAGTACTTCTTCACATTGTTTCCCATACAAAGTATATTCCTCTGGATTATAAAAACCACCAGTGAGGATTACATTGAAATTTTTATTAGCTCCAAGAATACCTAATATACGAAGATCGTTTGTAATAATGGTTAATCTCTTAAACTTTTCCACAAGTACTTTAGCAATTTCAATTGTTGTTGTACCACCGTTTAAAGCAATTGCTTGTCCTTCTTCAATTAATTCAATTGCTAATGAGGCAACTTCTAGTTTTTTCTCTAAATGATTCACTTCTCGTTCGTTAAAAAGTTTGTTTAGAACATTATCTTTATTTTGCTTTAAAATAGCTCCTCCATGTACTCGTTTTAATAAGCCTTTTTTTTCAAGTACTTCTAAATCTCTACGAACAGTATCTATCGAGACATTCAATAATGTAGCAAGTTCAGAAGCTTTTACAGCTTTTTGTTGCTTTAAGTAGGCTTCAATTTTTTGATGGCGATGTTCTTGTAACAATGCCCTTACCTCCGTCTCATTCACCAATAAATAGTGATAGTTATTATCTATCTAAATCATAACATTTATTATAAAAATGCAAAACAATGCAAAAAAAAGCAAAATGTAAAGTTAAAATTAAATATTTATTGTGAGAATATCGTAAATTTTGCGTTAATAATCCGTAAAACCAATTGTAAAACTGCAAAAAAACAACTATTGTTGCATTATGGAGCAAAAAACAGCAATAGGAAGAATGTATTAGAAAATAAAACCGCGAAAAATAGCAAGGAGTAAATATTAAATAATAAGAGTGAAAAAAGCAAAAGAGCGAATAGTGAATAATAAAAGTGAGAAGGAAAGGATATGAATCATGGGAAACTACTACAATCCAGTAAAAATTAAAATAGCTCCTTTAGAAGTGATAGGGAATGTATTAAATAACCTAAATCCTCAACTAAGCAAGATTGTACTTTTAACTCGAGGAGGGGATTTCTCAGAATCCCAGGCCGGTCAAACCCTATATAAATGTCTTGAAGGCTTTGAAGTCAAACAATTAGAAGTGGAAATTTCCAATCCTGATGTTGAGGATTTATTTCATTATTTTCAACAAATTAATCACTTTGATTATCAATGCATAGTAGGAATTGGTGGCGGCAGTGTTCTTGATCTTTCGAAATCATTATCTGCATTAAAGAATATGGAGATAGATTCTACCTCAGCTTTACGTTCTGTGATTGAACAAAAACTTTATAAAGAAAATCCAAACATCGTACCATGGATTGGAATCCCTACAACTTCAGGTACTGGTTCTGAGGTTACTTGCTGGGCAACGATTTGGGATCGCGCTAACGGAGTGAAAATGTCAGTTGATAGTGAAAAATTATATGCACATACAGCAATCATTGATCCAACTCTAACAGCATCATTACCGAAAAGTTTAACGGCTTCAACAGCTTTAGATGCTTTATGTCATGCAACTGAGGCTTACTGGTCAAAGAACTCCAATGAAATTTCAAGAGTCTATTCATTAGAGGCGATCCATAGTATTGTCAATCATTTTGAAAAGGTATTAAATCATCCGACTGAAGTTACTTTAAGGAAAGAAATAGCTTTGGGAAGCTTGTATGCAGGTCTGGCCTTTAGCAATACAAGGACAACGGCATGCCATTCCATATCATATCCTCTGACATTGGAACTTGGAATGGTCCATGGGATAGCGGCAAGCATCACGTTGGCTAAAGTGATGGAAATCAATTTTGATTCTATTATTGAAAACGATAAGTTGCTCCAAGCATTTGGCGTAAGCAGCTGTAGCGAAATTCAAGAGCTTATCGAACATTTCCATCAACTATCAGGTTTCTCAAGCAAACTCAGAGATTACAAGGCCAATGAAGAAATAATCGAAACGATTGCCGGAAATGCCTTTACGAAGGGCCGAATGGATAATAACCCAGTTGCTTTAACGAAGGAAGATGTCAAACAAATTCTACTATCTATTTATTAATGAAAAGGGGAGAAAAAAATGAAGACTAAATTTTCATTTTTAATGTTTTTAATATTCACTGTTTTGTTAACGGCATGTAGTGGTGGCAACGGAGATACAGCAAAAACTGGTAACGGTGGCAATACAAAAGTGGATGATGTGATTAAAATGGTTTGGTATCCGAACGAGTCCGGTGAAAGTATGAAAGCATCTCGTGAAGAAATTGGCAGGCTTATTTCAGAGGCGACAGGTAAAAAAGTTGAGCATCAATTAACAACTGACTATGCCATTGCGATTGAAACGATGGTTAACAACAATGCTGACCTTGCATTTATGGGATCACAAAGTTATGTCGAAGCAAATAAGAGGAATGCTGCTGTTCAAACAATAGCAGTAAAATCTGGAAAATCCGGTACTTTGGATGATGCCAAGTACTATAGCTGGTTAGCGGTTAATTTGGACGAACAAGACAAGTACAAAGAAAATGGAGAATTTTCACTTGATAAAATAGCAAATACAAGGTTTTCATTCGTATCTAACAGCTCAACATCAGGATTTAAAGTACCATCCACAAATATTATCGCTCATTTTTCAAAACAAGAAAAGTATGCAGATTTAACGGCAGAGGATTTAATGGAAGGTGGACCATTATTCTCTCAAGTATTATTTGGTAACTCTCACCAAGGCTCCGCAGTAAATTTATTATCGGGTAAAGCTGATGTTGTGGCATTCTGTGATACTTGTGTGAAGGACTATGTGGAGATTGCTGAAGGTGATGAGAATACAGCCGGTGCTGTTTATCGCGTTAAAGATGATGCTGCAGAACCTTTTAATACAGTTACAGGTAAAGAATTTACATTAATGAGTGCTACACCAGTATTAAATGAACCATTCGTAGTGAACATGGATACAATCGGTCAAGAGGATTTTGATAAAATTCAACAACTATTAACTTCAGATGAATTTGCAAAAAATGAAAAAATCTTTGCTCCTAAAGATTCAGGACAGACAGCTTTATTCTCTAAAGAAGGTGAAGAAAGACTACTTGCTGTTGAAGATAAATGGTATGATCCAATCCGCGAACTTTCAAAATAATACACTTTCCCATCATTATGTGGAAATGAAAATAGTAAGAGTGTACATATATTTATATGCGCACTCTTGCTTATTAAATAAGCAATAAAAAGGAGTCAATTCACATGTCATTGTTAAAAGTAGAGGGACTCGGAAAATCATATACATCAGACATAAAAATATTAAAGAATATTAATTTTGAAATAAAAGCTGGAGAATTTGTTTCGATCATTGGTCCGTCTGGTGCTGGTAAATCAACCATGTTACGTTGTATGAATCGAATGGTTGAATTTAATGAAGGAAAGATTATTTTTAATAACAACGATGTAGGAAGTTTGAATAAAAAGGAATTACGCAAATTGCGAACAAGCATTGGGATGGTCTTTCAGCATTACAACCTCGTACCTCGTTTGACGGTTATTGAGAATGTGCTGCATGGCAGGTTTGGGTATAAAACAACGATGCAAGGAATTTTAGGTAGATATACGGAAGAGGAGAAAGAACGTGCCTTTTACTTGCTAGAGAAATTAGGAATTCATGAACATGCTTATAAACGCTGTGACCAGTTAAGCGGTGGTCAGCAGCAACGTGTAGGTATATGCAGAGCGCTTATTCAAGAACCGAAACTGGTTCTATGTGATGAGCCGATTGCTTCGCTTGATCCGAGTTCCTCTAAGATTATCATGGACCATTTAAAATCTATAAGTACGGAGATGGGCATTACCTGTTTAGTGAATTTACATCAAGTTGAAGTGGCGCAAAATTATTCAGATCGTATCATCGGTTTGAATAAAGGTGAAATTGTATTTTCTGGAACGAGCAGTGAACTTTCTGAAGAACAAATTAACAAAATTTATGGTACAGAAACTAAAGACTTAATAATGGCATAAGGAGCAATGACAGTGAATGAAAAAACGATGCGAAAAAGCAGGTGGCAGGCAGTAATCTTTCTTCTCATCATCATCGTTCTCACCTATTTATCATCAGCTATCACACAATTTAATTTCATAGATGGGATGGCGACAATACCTGAAGCAGTAGGTTGGATTTTTTCAAACTTAATGATTACACAGGAGTCGCTTGGCAAATTGCCAAAGATACTAGAAAAATTAAACGAAACCATCTTAATGTCCATTGCTGCGACAACATTAGCGGCAGTTGTTTCCCTCTTTTTAGGATTATTTGGATCGAAAACGACCAAAATAAATAACTTCTTAAGTGTATTTGCTCGTTTTATTGCATCCGTATCAAGAAATATTCCAGTTGTTGCATGGTCGTTGATTTTGCTCCTTTCTTTTGGACAAAATTCAGTGACAGGTTTTTTAGCTCTATTTGTTGGGACGGTAGGGTTTTTAACGAGAGCGTTTATCGAATCAATAGATGAAGCTAGCCAAAGTGCTGTTGAAGCATTAAAAGCAACGGGTGCAACCTATTTCCAAATTGTCAGTAAGGCGGTCATTCCACAATGTTTACCACAGATGATCAGCTGGATATTGTTCATGATTGAAACGAATATTAGAAATGCAACATTGGTTGGGATATTAACGGCTACAGGAATTGGATATACATTTGATGTGTATTATAAGACCTTGAATTACAATGCTGTAGCACTTGTGACATTTTGTATTGTCATTGCCGTTCTTATTGTAGATTTTATATCAAACTATATACGGAGGGTGATTCTATAATGGAAGCAACGTATATTAGAAGAAAGAATGATGGCCGTATTAATATAAGGTCGGGTAACAAAGTTGATCAAGTAGTAAGATGGACATTGATTCTTTTGACGATCTTGACGATCGTAGCCTTTATCTTTTTTAACTATGCAGGGCTAGATTTAGGCTCAGCTATTACTGAAACAGCTAATAACTTAAAAGTGATGTTTCTCGAACCAGCATTGAGTCATTTCAATTGGGGAGAAGCAACCTATCAAGTAGGGGTTACACTGGGTTTAGCCTTCTTAGCTACAATTATAGGAGCGATTATTGCTTTTTTCCTTTCTTTGATGGCCGCAACGAACTTATCGAATGTATGGGTATCGAGAATCGTTCGCGTATGTGTTGCCATTATTCGAGCTGTTCCCACTGTATTATGGGTTTTAATCTTTGCGATTGCCGCTGGGCTAGGAAGTGAAGCTGCAATTCTTGGTATGTTATTTCATTCTATCGCTTATTTAGTTAAAGCATTTTCAGAGGCATTTGAAGAAGTAGATAAAGGAATATTTGAAGCGCTGCAAGCAACGGGTGCCAACTGGTGGCATATCGTGAAAAGTGGGGTCTTACCGTCTACTTTTACCTATTTATTGTCATGGGTTTTCTTGCGCTTTGAAATCAATTTCGGCGTAGCCGTAGCAATGGGCGCAGCAGCTGGAGCAGGTGGGATAGGATTTGATCTTTTTATGGCATCTAGCTTCTATTTCGATCTGCGAGAGGTTGGATTTATTACCTATGCGATTCTCATTATTGCGTTTATATTAGAAGTTTTTTCAACCCGTTTGAAAAGTCGTTACTTCCCAGCAAATTCTGACTAACTCGTGGATGATGAGAAAAATATGGATTGATGATATTTTCCCTTTTATGTAGACATTGTAAAAAAACAAAGAAATCTTCTCTTTTTACAATATGTTTAGCAAGGAGTGGATGTAGAACCATGGATCATTACAAACTTTTAACACCTGGGCCCTTGACTACGACAAGTACTGTGAAAGAGGAAATGCTCTTTGATCGTTGTACTTGGGACAATGACTATAAATTCATTACGCAAAAAATAAGAGCAAAGCTTCTTGAATTTGCAGGTGCTTCAAAAGAGGAGTATACGGTCGTACTTATACAAGGAAGTGGTACGTTCGCAGTTGAATCCGTCATGACTACTACCATAATGAATGATGATAAGGCTTTAATTATTACAAACGGTGCATATGGTGAACGGATTGTAAAAATGGCTAAATGTATGGGTCTTAAATTCAGGGAATATAGCGTAGAATACAATGAATATCCAAATGAAGCTGAAGTAAGGGGAATTTTAGAAGAAGATCAAGAAATTACACATTTGATCATGGTTCATTGTGAAACAACGACAGGAATACTAAATCCGATCGATATGATTTCAAAACTATCGAAGGAATTTGGGAAAACATTAATCATCGATGCTATGAGTAGTTTTGGTGGAATGGAAATCAATGTACCTTCCCTTGGAATTGATTATTTAATAAGCAGCGCCAATAAATGTATTCAGGGTGTACCTGGATTTGGCTTTGTCATTGCTAAGCTTGAGAAACTCTTAGCATGTGAAGGGAATTCTCGTAGTTTATCATTAGATTTATATGATCAATGGAAGGAAATGGACAAGGATGGAAAATGGCGCTACACGTCACCAACACATGTAGTGGCTGCCTTCTCTAAAGCGATTGATGAATTAATAGAAGAAGGTGGCATTCCAGCTAGATTTAATCGCTATCAAAATAATAATCAAATTTTAAGAGAAAGACTTGCGCGTATTGGAATTCATGCCTATATTACGGCGGAAAAACAATCACCTATTATTACAACCTTTCTATTTCCAAACAAACAATTCAACTTTGAACACTTCTATTCATTTGTGAAAGAGAGAGTATGTGATCTATCCAGGGAAGTTAACGGATGCAGATACATTCCGAATTGGTAACATTGGTGAGATTTATGAAGAAGATATTCAAGAATTATGTAATATTATCGAAGAATACATGGGAGTGTTGACAAAATGAATAATATTGAAGGCGTACTATTTGATTGGGCTGGGACAACTGTTGATTTTGGATGCTTTGCACCAGTAAATGTATTTATTGATATTTTTAAGAATGCGGGTATTGAAGTGTCAATGGAAGAGGCAAGAGCACCAATGGGGTTGTTAAAGATTGACCATATTCGTGCCATGCTGTCTATGCCAAGAATTTCTGCTGAATGGGAAGAAAAATTTGGGAAAGCATTTAATGAGCAAGATGTGGAGAACCTGTATGCTGAATTTGAGCCTGCACTCCTGTCTTCCTTAGCAGAGTATACTGACCCCATTCCAGAGGTTATTGAGACGGTGAGTAATTTAAGAAGTCGAGGATTAAAAATTGGTTCGACAACAGGATATACACAAACAATGATGGATGTCGTTGTTCCTAATGCTTTGAAAAAAGGCTATGGTCCAGATTTTTATATTACCCCTGATGGAACAAATTCGCTTGGAAGACCTTATCCTTATATGATTTATCGGAACATGGAGGCATTGAAACTAACTTCAGCATGGAAGGTAGTAAAAGTAGGAGATACCACTTCTGATATTAAAGAGGGAGTGAATGCAGGTGTTTGGTCGGTTGGTGTCATCATCGGAAGCTCTGAAATGGGATTAAGTTTAAATGAATTTAATGCATTATCTGAGTCTGATAAAGAAGGAATCATATCTAAAACAGAAGAATCCTTTTTGAAAAAGGGAGCTGATTTTACGATCAAATCAATGCGTGAGCTTCCACAGCTAATTGAGAAAATCAATGTTCTGATTGCTGAAGGGAAAAGGCCAGGAGTAAGTTCAAAATAAGCAAGGGGACGGTTCTTAAAGGGGACAATCGGAAGTTTGGAGAAAAAAAAGCACAATGAGCGGTTTTATCTGCTTTTTGTGTCTTTTTGCGTTCTAGTGTTAAGTCTGAACGCAAAAAATGGCCCCCCCACCAATAGGCAGGGAATTCACGAGTTTATCGTATGGTCACAGTTCTCCTTCAGGCGCTTTATATCTGCTTTAGGTGGAAAACCAAACATGCGGGCATATTCACGGCTGAATTGCGAAGGGCTTTCATAGCCTACCCGGAATGCATCCTCTGATTCTAATAATAAAACCAATGGTGGTAAATACAGCCCAGATACAGCATCAGCAAATCAAGAATATGTTTATGAAGTAGTTAAAAAATATATAACTACGTTGTCAATCAAATAATATAGAAAACCAGATTAGCACCAGTTCCATTTTCAATTAAAAAAATAATTGATTCCCATCTCTTATCTCGGGTTCGACTGCCTGTGGGTAAAAGAAGTGCATCCATTTTCGAAGGCTTTAGTTGAGGAACTATAGAGCTGTTTATGCAGCTCTTTTTTTATTGGACTAACTGGTGCTTATCTTGAATAAGGTTTAAGCAATGATCTTCAGCAATCGGGCGCTTTTCCGGATTAAGGAAAGTGTCTTTTCTCTATGAGTAGGGTGCGTTCACTGATTGAAAAATGATCAAACTTTTTTATAAAAATTAAATAATTAATCTCAAATGTGGAATCCATTTTGATCAATCTTTTTTCAAAATGGATTCTTTTTATTTGCCGCAAAATACGGGTTAGATGAAAGATAAGCTATCAGATGGACGAGTGTTAGAGCAATTCTGGATTGAGCGTGAGTAATGAGAGCATAAAGGCATTGATTGGGGCGTTGTAACGGAATACCCCATATTAAAAGTTTCCTATCTGAAATTACAGAATCTACTTAGCAATCCCAAATCAGACGGTGTTATAAGATTATTGATCGAACGGAACCCATTGTATTATGGAAAGTTCAACGTATTGACGCATTGAAGTCACATCATATTCATGAAAGAAAGCCGCATTTGCAAGAGAGAGAAACAATATGGAATAAACCAACTTATATAGGAGGAAGTTCAAAGAGTCCGGTAAAAAAGCTGGCGAATTGCATCAAAGCTCTCCCTCTCCAGTACTCACGTATTACTGCGTACGCGCAGGTCTAGAGACGAACATTCCTCCAACATCTTTGCTCTTTTTATCCCTTTTGAACACCCACTATAAGTAACAAGTATTTTTGTTGATTTATTTAAGCGAGTTAAACAATGGAAAGAAAAGTGCTTTTTTTACAATTGTGGTTTAAGTAATATTCCACATTAAAAATTTTTAATCATAATCCCATTAAGATTTTCATTTTTAACTGGTACTTTTAATATCGACCTTTGTTTTATTGGATAAGTAATTAGAATACTAGAATTCTTTAAGTTGTTGCCTTTCTTACAATCAACTTAGATATTCCATTAGTAAAGGAGAGTTGAATTATGGAAAATTGGATTACAGATATAATGAATAATTATGGTTATATGGGGATATTTCTCTTAATTATGTTAGAAAATATTTTTCCTCCTATCCCATCAGAGGTCATACTAACTTTTGGAGGTTTTATGACCACAACCACGAATATGAGCGTTCTATGGGTTGTGGTTGCCTCGACTGCAGGGGCAGTGGCAGGTGCTGTTATTCTTTATGCTATTGGAATGGTAGTTAATGTGAATCGGCTTGAAAAAATTGTCGATAAATGGGGTCACTTTTTACGCCTTACCAAAAAAGATATTGATAAGGCACAGTCATGGTTTGACAGGTACGGAGTTTGGACTGTCTTCTTTTGTAGATTTATCCCACTAATAAGAAGTTTGATATCCATCCCAGCAGGCATGGCACGTATGAATTTTTGGGTGTTTATCCTTCTTACTACAGTTGGAACAATGATCTGGAATGTTGTCTTGATTAAAGTGGGCGCTGCGGTTGGTTCTTCGTGGCATGATATCGTTAATTATATGAACATATATTCGAACATCGCCTATGCAATTTTGGCCATAATTTTTATTATTTTATTTGTAATATATGCAAAAAAGAGAATGAAAAAGAACAGCGACCAATAGGAGTGTTTGTATATGGATTCATTAAATGTGATTGAACTATTAAAATATTTATTTTTAGGATTAATTCAGGGGATTACGGAACCTATTCCCGTTTCGTCGAGTGGTCACCTAGTTTTATTTGAACATTTTATGGGCTTGAAAATATCCGGATTAAGTTTTGAAGTATTGGTTAATTTCGCCTCATTACTAGCAGTGTTATTTATTTATCGTTCAGATTTGATCCAATTAACAAAGAACAGTGTATCGTATGTAGTCGTTTCAGAAAAAACTCAAAGCATGAAGAAAGACTTTTATTTTGTCCTTTATCTAATTATTGGTACCGTCCCTGCTGGAATTATTGGTGTCCTATTTCAGGACCAAATAGCAGAGGTTTTTAAAGGAGTAAGAGTTATTGGTATTACCTTAATCATTACGGGTATTGCGCTTTGGCTTATTCGAAATTTAAAGGGTAGTAAAAGTGATGGTGAATTAACACTTAAAGATTCTATCATCATTGGATTATCTCAGGCAGTTGCCCTGATACCGGGGATTAGTCGTTCAGGAGCAACCATTGTCTCGGCTATGGCTCTAGGGACAAAACGAGATACTGCGCTTAAGTTTTCTTTCTTTCTCTATATTCCAGTTAGTTTAGGTGGAATGATCTTATCGATTTCGGACTTAGTCCACGATCCTAGGATAGGGGAACTTCTTCTACCATATACCTTAGCCTTTATTGCTTCATTAATTGCTTCCTATTTTTCTTTAAAATGGTTTATTAATATTATGAAAAAAGGAAAACTTGGTTACTTTTCAATCTATTGTTTTATCGTAGGCATTGCTGTCATTATTTTTGGGTAATGAAATTTGATTTTTGGCTACTCCACTTAAAGGTGGAGTTTTTATTTTGTGGATTATGAAAAAAAATTCATCGGAATTTTAGTTTGTATTATTTTAACCTTCAAAAGAGATTCATAGTCATTCAGTATGTTTAGATTGTATTTGGAAAATTGGGCATTAAGGAGGGTTTAAAATGATTAAGGCAACAAATTTAACAAAGCAGTATGACAATGGTTTTGTGGCTGTTGATTCTTTGAATCTTCAGGTGAATAAAGGGGATATATATGGTTTTCTAGGTCCAAATGGTGCAGGGAAAACGACCACTATTCGAATGTTAAATGGGTTGATTGAACCAAGTTATGGGAACGTGACCATTTGGGGGAAAGAAGTAAAGTCTGAGAATGCTTCAATTAGTAAACTAATTGGGGTATTGCCAGAGTCGCATGGTTACTATAATTGGATGTCTGGAAGAGAATATATAAAATTATTTGCTGAACTCTATGGTGTTGAAAAGAATAAGGTCAAGTCTAGGGTGGATGAAGTTCTTGAGTGGGTAGGTATGTCCGAAAAAGCAGACATTCTAATTGGGCAATATTCACGAGGAATGAGGCAAAGGATCGGCATTGCGAAAACAATTGTCCATGAGCCATCTATTGTTTTTCTTGATGAACCTACATTAGGCCTAGACCCTCAAGGTCAAAAAGATATACAGTCTATTATTACTAGGTTAAATAAAGAACAGAAAGTTACAGTTTTTATCACCTCCCACTTATTAAAAGAAATCTCAGAAATTTGTAATCGTGTCGCCATAGTAAAAAAAGGAAAACTACTTGAAGAAGGGTATTTAGATGAATTAATTAAGGGCTATCGTTTGGTTTTAAGGAATGAGAATCCAACATTAGAAGATATATTCTTTAGTCTAACAAGCGATGAAGTTGGGAGGGGACTATAATGTTCAGTTTAATCAAAAAGGAGATAAGGGAACATGTCCTTTCTCGAAAAGGTGTTTGGATCTTCTTTGCTATCTCCATTCTATTCAGTGGTTTAACCTATAGTTTTATCTCAGTGAAGGAACTAAGTTTGCTTGCACAAGTTGAAGTAAATATGACATTTATGAAAGCGTTAATTGGGATAAGTATTTTAGTTTCAATTATTTTAGGTTCAACAATGGTTTCTGGTGAAAGGGAACAAGGGACTTTAGAAAGTCTTTTATTGACACCATTATCAAAGATGAAAATAATCCTTTCCAAGGTAATAGGAATTTTGGCATTTTGGTTGATTATCTCAATTATATCGATTCCTTACTTTTATGCACTCACATATGGGACCAATATGTTGTTTACGATTCTAGCCTATTTATATCTAATAGGGTTGCCGCTAGTCATTAGTTTTTCATTGCTGTCATTAGCCTTTTCTTCATGGATTTCATCTAGTAAGAATGCAACACTCCTATCGATTATTGTGTTTTTAGTGACTGCTATACCAATGTTTCTTTCAACGACAATGAAGAAATCAGGTTTTGCCCATTTAGTTGACTCATTAAGTCCTGTTTCCTCAAGTATGCTGACATTGAAGGACTGGTTAGTGAATAAACTAAGTACTTTTACAATCTTAATGGATAGTTTACCTGTTTTGTGTTTCTTGATTATATCTATCATTTGTCTATCCTATGCTAGTAAAAAAATGGACTTCTTAGGAGGGGAGTAATGTGTTTAAAAAGGCAGCAATTATAATAGCAATACTTTTGGGATTTGTTGTAACTGGAAAAAATGCTTTTGCTATGGAACAACCGACTGTTGAGGTCCAAATAATCTCTCCTAATCAGGTGAAAGATTATCCGGGGAAAGAGACAATGGTCAAAGCACAAGTAAGGAATCATACAAACCATTCTATAAAAGATTTAGTTGTTTATATTACTATGGCTGATATGGGAAAAAAGTGGACAGTTAATCTCGAAGATTATAGTGCCGATAAACCAGAACAGATTAAAGAATTAAAAGCCGGGGAAACAAAGGAAATTTCACTACCAATTCGATTTGTTTATACCAGCAATTATTATTTATATGTGACTGCTACAAGTGCTCATAGTTTGGATATTTATTCAAGTGTTGGAATCCCAATAGAAATAATGGGTAATACAAAAATAGATCCGACGATTATACAAATTGTATCTATAGGAACCCCGCTTATTATTTTGGTCTTTGTGATTATACATTTCACTAAAAACAGAAGGAAGAGAGTTGCTTAAGGGATCATATATGGTTGTGGATAAAGATTTAATTTTTCTAAATAAGACTTTCGAAGAAATGGTGATAGAAAAGCAATCAAAATGAAAAAAAATTCATGTTAAGGTTAACCTAATTTTAAAGTCTATTCAGATTCACTTCATAGTAGAGGCTTAAAGTAAGGATGTACCACAAAACAATTTGAGGAGGAAGACAAATGAAGAAAGCATTTTTAGTACCTGCACTGGCAGTAGTCGTTATTGGAGGAGGAGTGGCTGGTTCTCTTCTAAACACTTCCGCATTCGCAGCAAACTCTGATAGTACTAGTAAAGTAGAGGTGTCAGATAAGCAAGAACAGAAGCAATTAGAAAAAGAAGCAACCATCACTAAGGAAGAGGCTATTTCAGCCGCATTAAAACAAGTAGCAGGAAAAGCAACGAAGACAGAACTTGAAGATGAAGACGGAAGAGTTGTTTATGGTATAGAAGTTACTGACGATCAAGGGAAAAAGCAGGATGTAAAAGTAGATGCTAAAACAGGTAAAGTGCTAAAAGTAGAAGCAGATGAAGAAAATGAAAAAGCCGATAAAGAAGAGAAAGAAGACAAAGACGGAGGGGTTTCCGATAAGCAAGAACAGCAGCAATTAGAGAAGGAAGCCAAAATTTCAGCTAATGAGAGTACATCTATTGCATTAAAAGAGGTAAAAGGCAAAGTAACGGATACTGAACTTGAGGATGAAGATGGAACTGTTGTATATGGTGTGGAAATTACCGACGACCAAGGTAAGAAACACGATGTAAAAGTAGATGCCAAAACAGGTAAAGTACTAAAAGTTGAAGCAGATGACGAAAATGAAACAGAAAATGATAGTGATCAAGAATAATTAGTTAACAATAGAAAATAAAGGTCCTGCTTGCATTGCAAGTGGGACTTGTTCATTTGTATACAGATTAAGTGCACTTGCAACAAAAATATAGTTTGTATCATACCTTTTCTTTTTGGTTTAAGATAGTAGTGTCAATTTAATTAAATTCAAAAAGTAATTCAAAATAAATAAAGTAACAAGTTGGAGGGTATAAATTTGGATATTTTAGTAATTGAAGATGAAGAAGCATTATCAGAATTTATAGTACTTGAATTAACACATGAAGGATACGATGTAACGGCTGCCTATGATGGAAGAGAGGGTCTTGAACTTGCATTAGCAAGAAAGTGGGATGTAGTCCTTCTTGATTTAATGTTGCCAAAGTTAAACGGTATCGAAGTTTGCAGAAGATTAAAAGCAGTAAAGGATATTCCGATTATTATGATTACAGCAAGGGACAGTGTAATGGACCGGGTACTAGGGCTTGATAGTGGGGCTGATGATTATATCCCAAAGCCATTTGCGATTGAGGAATTACTGGCTAGAATTAGAGTCATTATGAGAAGAGAAGAAAAACGAAATGACGTACCTACTTTGATTTTATCATTTCAAGATTTAGAGTTGAATATTGAATCAAGATTATTAAAAAAAGGTGAACAGTTGATAGAATTAACGAAAAAGGAATACGACTTATTGTTTATGTTAATGAAAAATATTAATCGTGTCTTAACAAGGGAGGTTCTCCTAGAAACTATCTGGGGTTATGATGCGGAAATTGAGACAAATGTTGTCGACGTTTATGTAAGACATCTTCGAAATAAATTAGATTCTGCAGATAAAGAAAGTTATATTCAAACGATGAGAGGGATGGGGTATGTGATGAGAGAATGAGAAAATTAAAAGATTTAATTCCAAAAAACATCAATATTAAATGGAAATTAACTTTATGGGCTGCCTTCTTAATGCTTTTTTTATTTTTTTCTTATAATATTTTACAGTATTTTGTTATTCAGAACTGGGTAGTCAATAAAGAAAAACAAACCATTCATAAAAAGATGGAAGAAGTAACTGCGTACATTCAGGATTCTAGTTTTTTAGGAAGTGTTTCCGATAGTGAAAAATATTTAGACGTTCTGAATGAAAAGTATCAACTGATAAGGATCGTGAAGAAGAACAATTCCCCATTATTTACGATTTCGGACGAAGTGCCACAGAGTTGGGTTGCGCCAAAAAATGTGACAAAAGAAGAACTAGTTGAAATTTCTCCGAAGGGCGATCGTTTGCTGATATATAGGAGGCCAATCGAAGTGAATGGCTTTAAAGGAACAGTAGAAATTGTTCGTAATTTGGAGAATTTTGATAGTTTGATTAATCAAATATTTATGTTAGTTATCGTAACAGGACTGGTTGCTATGATCCTTAGTCTGCTTGGTGGCAGACTTATTTCCTTTCAACTGTTAAAGCCAATTAATTCAATGATAAGAACCATGAAAAGAATAAAAGAAAATGGTTTGGAAGAAAGAGTTCAAATTAACAAACAACGTGATGAAATGACGGAGTTAGGGATTATGTTTAATGAATTAATGGATAACTTAGAAAAGTCTTTTCAGCAGCAACAACAATTTGTAGAAGATGCATCCCATGAACTAAAAACACCGTTGTCCATAATACATGGGCATTTATCACTTATAAATCGTTGGGGAAAGGATAATCCAACGGTATTAGAACGCTCTATTCATTTAAGTTTAAATGAAACCAACAGACTTATTTATCTTGTTTCAGAGTTGTTGACTCTTTCAAGAGCTGAAGAATCAACTACAAACACAAATTCCTTGGAAGAAGTCAAAATAAAAGAGATTTTAGTGGATATTGTTGAAAATTTCAAAATAATAAATAATGATTTTGAAATACTCTCCACTATAGATATTAGTTCGGATTTCACCTTGAAAATTCTAAAGAGCCATCTGGAACAAATAATGATCATTTTATTAGACAATGCCATTAAATATTCAGCAAATGAAAAGATCATACAGATTTATGTAAGAAATACAGGCAAGCAATTGACGATTGAGGTAAAAGATTATGGAGTGGGTATCCCGAAAGAAGAATTACCTTTTGTGTCCAATCGCTTTTATCGTGTGGATAAGGCCAGAAGTAGAAAACATGGTGGAAATGGATTAGGATTATCGATTGCAAAAAGGTTATTGGATATTTATCAAGGGACCATAGAAATGGATAGTGTGTATGGGAAGTGGACGAAGGTTCAGATTACTTTTACACTAGAAGAGGATGTTCAAAAAGTCCGGTAAAAAAGCTTGCGAATTGTGTCATCGCTCATGAATGACATACTGTTAAAATTGCGAGCGTTCTGTGCAAGTCTCGTCCTCGCGATGCGCTCGCGGAACTTCTTGGCTCTTTTTATCCTTTTTGAATATGCACTACAAAGGGGAAGTTGTAAAGATCGAAGCAGGAATGATTAAGCTATAAGATGGGGATTATGAGCCATTTTAGTATGTATTAAAATTGTTAGTTGATAACTGGCGTAAAGAATGCAGTTAAATAAAAAATAGGGAGGAAGTTATTTTGATTAAAGCTGTTATTTTCGACTTTGATGGTTTAATTTTAGACACAGAGACGGTTTGGTATGAGGCATATAAAGAAACGATGGGTTTTTATAAATCTGATTTGCCTCTTGAACATTTTGTTAAATGTATCGGAACAGATAATACTGAACTCCATGAGTTTTTCAAAGAACAACTGGGGGAGAGTTGTAATATTGAAGAAATTGAAACCAGAGCAAAAAGCTTACATAAAGTAAAGATGGAAACATCCCAAGCACGTGTTGGTGTAAAGGATTATTTAGAAGAAGCAAAAAAATTGGGATATAGGATTGCCCTTGCTTCAAGTTCCACAAAAGAGTGGGTCACTCATTATTTGGGTGAACTCGGACTGTTAAACTATTTTGAAGTTATGATCACAGGGGATGAAGTTGATAAAGTGAAACCAGCGCCTGATTTGTATTTAAAGGCAATCGAAGTTTTAAACATTCATGCCACAGAAGCCGTAGCATTTGAAGATTCGTTAAATGGGCTTCAATCGGCTCTAAATGCTGGATTAAAGTGTGTAATCGTACCAAATCCTGTGACGGAAGCTTTAGCTTTTGAAAATCACCATTTACGACTTTCATCTATGAAGGAAAAGAGCCTGATAGATGTGATAAAACTTATTGAGCAATAGATGCAAGGGGACGGCTCTGGAATATAAAAGTGAAAACAAAAAGGAGATACTTATGTGCCGAAACATTAGAACATTATTTAATTTCGATCCACCAGCTACCGATGACGAGATCCACGCAGCATCTCTTCAGTACATCAGAAAGATAACGGGCTATAACAAACCCTCAAAGGTGAACGAGGAGGCATTTTATCGTGCAATCAATGAGATAGCAACGGTTTCTAGGAATCTATTAAATACGCTGGAGACCAGTGCCGAGCCTCGCAATCGTGAGGTCGAAGCTGAGCGTGCTCGTATCAGAGCAGCTAAAAGGTTTGGAACGAATTAGTGAGGAATAAGGAATAGAAATTGTATTTATCTGAATGTTTAATTTGATCAAATTCAGGTGTAGACAACTATCACACCAGAATTTCAAAACTATGAAAATCCTTCAAAATTATGGTAACCTTAGTATATTACTAAAAGGAGTGATTAGTTATGGGTAATTCAGTTCCTGAAATAACACTTAATGATGGTGTTACTCTGCCGGTAATAGGTTTGGGTACATATACACTTAAGGGGAATCAAGGTGTCAATTCTATACAAAATGCTATTGATGAGATAGGCTATCGACTAATTGATTCTGCTTATAATTATGAAAACGAAGGAACTGTAGGTGAAGCCGTTAGACGCAGTTCTGTTCCAAGAGAACATTTAAGGATTACCTCCAAATTACCTGGACGCTATCAAGAGTATGAAAAAGCTGTTACTACCATAGAAGAATCCTTATATCGTGCAAATCTAGATTATTATGATTTATATCTAATTCATTGGCCTAACCCTAAACAGGATCACTACGTGGAAGCTTGGCAAGCACTAATTGACGCTAAAAAGCGGGGGCTTATTCGATCTATTGGTGTTTGTAATTTCTTACCGGAACATATTGAACGCTTAGAAAAGGAAACGGGCGTTAAGCCGAGCGTAAACCAAATCGAATTACATCCATTTTTTAATCAAGCACAACAAAGAGAATGGCATAAAGAGAATGATATTAAGACACAATCTTGGAGTCCGTTAGCACGGGCTAATGAAGTCTTAGAAAATAACATTATTCAACAGATTGCTAACAATCATAACAAGTCTATTTCACAAGTTATTTTACGATGGCATTACCAACTCGAGGCCATTGTAATTCCTAAATCTTCTTCACCTGTGAGACAACTCGAAAATATATCAATTTTTGACTTTAACCTAGATGAAGCAGAAATGAGCCTTATTTCAGGGTTAACTCGTCCAGATGGTAGGCTTAAAAATCAAGATCCTGCTACATATGAAGAATTTTAAACTAGTAGATTGTTATTAAACTAAAGCTTTTTTTAATAAAGCTATTCAATAAATAGACACAAACTTATATTAAGTTTGTGTCTATTTATTTTGTTATGCAACCTGAATATTGATAAAAACAGTTTTAGCTAGTATTAATTATGCTGCACATAGAATGGTATGAATTGTAAACCGGATTTGTACTTAAAGTACGCACTCGCTATCTATTTCATAAAATTGTATGATCCAAAAAAATACATAATTCTATCTTCTTTGGGTCACCTTGTAAGGCTAGTAGAGGTCAACCAAATTGACATCCAATAGCGGATTTTGTATAGTAAGTGGCGAAGATTATGATTGGAGTGAATCGTTTGACTTCAAACTCTGAATTACAAAATTTAGATCTTATAGATTTATTAAGTGAGCGACATAGTTTGGTCCGAAGAATCTCAGAGAAAGCATGGAATGATCAAAGTGAGATTTATATTTCAAATTCTGAATGGTATATCATGGCCAGGGTTTTTAAAAAGCGACCAACCATTTCGTATGTTACGAAAAATGTAAATATTTCTCGCCAGGCGATACATAAGTTTATCAAAAATCTTTCTGCAAAAGGATTAGTGGAAGTCCGAAATGTCGAAAACAACAAGAAAGAGAAGTGTATCCAGTTAACAGCTTTAGGAGAAGAATGCTATGAAAAGAACGCGGCTCTTAAAGCCCAACTAGAGAAAAAAATTGCAGAAAAAATAGGTGCTGAGCAAGTAAATATTCTTAAAGATATTTTAAAGTTAGATTGGGGAATATAACTTTAACGACTGTTAAAGGAAGATAAAAAACCCCCTCTTTGTCAACGTGGTTGACGAAGAGGGGGTTTTTCTTTAAGCTAAAATAGCCAAATGGAGTATTCACTTTATCCTATTTAATTCTCTTTATCAATCTTATTACCATTTCATTTACTTCTTCGAAAGTAGTGTTCAATGAAATGGCTAATTCTTTAAATAGTATATTTTGTGTAGTGTCCAAAAGTTTACGATCTTGTTCATAAAATTTTCTTTCCTGAAGTTCAACCTCAATTTTTTTTCGCATCAGCGTATTTACAACTTTAGCGATTTCTTTTCGATCACCTGTATTTACTAGATCGAAATATATATCGTGACGCATGTTAGGTTTGTCAATCCATCTTATCCCAGTGTTTTTAAAAGATTCAAGTATTTCATCGGCTTCCTCTTGATGGATTAGTTCAAGCATGACTACCTTATCATTATTAATAGGAGTACTTATTGTTAATTGATGATTGTTCTCTATAGGATGCAATACGTAATAAGGTCTTGTGATACCTGAAACTGTTTTTTCGCAAATATCATCAATTTTACAAATGCCATGTGCAGAATAGATGATTAAATCGCCTATATTAAACATTTTTTCCTCCTGATATGAAATGTCAATTAAGTTGATAATAACTTAATGAAAAAATAATGTCAATCAAGTTGACAATAAGGATTTTTTTTTGATATAGTAAACAAACCGGTTGGTATGTGGGGGTGTGCAACGGAAATGGATACAAAATCGCTGATAATCGACATCGCGACAAATCTTTTTCAACGGAAAGGATATAAGAGCGTAGGAGTAAACGAAATCTTAAAAGCATGTTCGATTACAAAAGGTGCGCTTTATCATCATTTTCCGAATGGAAAAGAAGAATTACTCATCGCTTGTCTGAAGAACATGGATGAAGCGATTACTACGGACATCGAGGATATTTTCAAACGATATCAAACGACGATGGAAGCCCTTCATGCGATGATTAAGAAATTAGTAGCCAACTTTGATCGGGAAGGTACGATTACTAGTTATACATTTAGCAGCATAGTTAGCGAAACGGCATCACTAAGTGAACCAGTTCTAAATGCTTGTTCGGACCTTTACACAAAGATTCAAGGGATTTATTCGGAAAAGTTAGTAGCAGACGGATTTTCGGAAGAAACGGCTTACTCAATTGCTCTCATGATGACGGCTTCTATCGAGGGTGGAATTATGCTTTGTTTAACCAATAAAACAAGTGAACCACTAAAAATTATTTCGCACATATTACCAAATTTATTAAAGGAGTTATAATAAGTGAATACACAAGCCAAACCAGTTCCGATGACGGAAAAACAATTCAAAACAGGCCCGATAATGGCTGCTCTTTTAGTGGCAGGTTTTGTCGGACTTTTTAGTGAAACGGCATTAAATATTGCCTTTACACAATTAAGTCAAATATTCAGTGTCGATCCCACAACGATTCAGTGGCTAGCAACAGGTTATTTCTTAACATTAGGTATTTTAATACCAGTAACAGGTATTTTGATGCAAAAATTTACAACAAGACAAATGTTTATGACTGCTATATTGTTAGCCATTATCGGTGCGATTTTAGCAGCAGTAGCACCAACATTTAGTGTTTTATTGGTGGCACGTATTATTCAAGCAGCAGGATTAGCTATTACTTTACCTTTAACGCAAAATGTTATTTTTACTATCTTCCCTCCAAATAAACGTGGTGGCGCTATGGGGCTCATGGGATTAGTTATGTTAGCTGGGCCAGCACTAGGTCCAACAGTAGCAGGACTTATTTTAGATACATTATCATGGCATTGGATTTTCTGGGTTACAGTACCTTTCTTACTGTTTTCTCTTATTTTCGGACAAATATATTTAACGAATGTGAATGAAGTACGTAAGGTTTCGATTGATACACGATCTGTTATACTTTCGACGATTGCATTCGGTGGTATTGTATACGGATTTAGTGTATCTGGTGTTCACGGTTGGACAAGTGCAACGGTTTTAGGAACAATCATCATTGGATTGATAGCACTCATTCTTTTTGTGATTCGCCAAACAAAAATGGAGACTCCTACGATGAATCTAAGGGCATTTAAAACTCCACTCTTTGTTCTTGGCGTCATAATGAGTTTTATTACGTTTTTTAATATGATGTCAATGCTGGTCATTTTACCAATGTATATGCAAATGGCTTTATTAATGGCTGCTTTTACAACAGGTCTTATCCTTCTACCAGGTAGCTTACTTAACTGTATATTAGCTCCATCCATTGGTAAATTATTTGACAAATATGGCCCGAAAGCAGTGATTACACCTGGAACGATTTTAGTAGTTATTGGTTATGTATTATATTCACAATTTAGTACAGAAACGGCCATATGGATGATTGTGGTAACTCATATTGTTATGATGTTAGGTATAGGGGCAGTGCTTGCTTCTGTACAAACAAACACGCTAAATTCGCTTCCTAAACGATACTATCCAGATGGAATTGCGATCACTCAAACAATCCAACAAGTAGCTGGTGCTATTGGTATTGCAGTATTGGTATCGGTTTTCTCAGCAAGACAGGGGAGTTACTTAGCAACAACTGCGAATGACTTGCCACAAGCGGCAGCTGTGGGATCATCACTAGTCTTTACAATCGGTTTAATATTAGCTGTGATTAATGTTGTACTGTCTTTCTTCCTAAAAAAGCCCCAGCATTAATCTAAAGACAATATTTCAAATGAATACAACGGACTCTTTGTACAGGGGGAGAACTTCCATTGAATAGATTTCGAATCATGCTAGAAGGAGATTATGACAAATGGCCAATCATTATAAAAGTATTGTAGTAGCTGTAGACGGTTCAAAAGAAGCTGAATATGCATTTCGCAAATCAATAGATGTTGCAAAACGTAATGAAGATTCAGCATTAAACATAGTAAACGTAATCGATACTCGTTCATTCGAAGCTTACGAACGTTCAAGTGTTGAGCGTGCCGTGCTGCGATCAGAGGAACTTTTAAATAGCTATAAGGCACAAGCTGAGGCTGAAGGTGTTGAGAACGTAAAGGTAGTAATTGAGCACGGTTCGCCAAGGACGATCATCACGAAAGAGCTTGCTAACTTGGTCGAGGCTGATTTAATTATCTGTGGTGCTACGGGGCTGAATGCTGTTGAACGTTTCTTAATTGGTTCTGTATCTGAAGCAATCGTACGTTCAGCTAAATGTGATGTTTTAGTGATCCGTACACCTGAGTGATTGTTATGATTCTTAATTGAATGATTCGGTTATCCAAACATCAAAGTGCGTGTATGATTTTTATAGCAACTAATCTCCATCCACTACTATGATATCGGGGATGGTGTTTACATTTTAACCCACTAAAACAAAGTCAGAAAGAGAAGCAAAACGAGGACAAGGACGAGGATGGAATGAGGATTATTTCTCCTCCAGAGCTTAAGGATTTCTGTGAAACGTCAACAACCATTCAAGACGCTTCAATGGTTAGGACTCTGGACGTTTATGACGGAATGGCAAAGTTGGCAATTAAAAAGGCTTGTGAACCAAGAACAACTGGAAAAATTACTAAATGTGTTGCTGACTTCAACAACGGAATGATTAAGGAGCAAAGGGACATTGATTATGTCTAAAATATACTTTATCACCACTTGCTTCTTTCTCAGTTTCATTGTGTCACTGTTGGGAATGTATTTCGTTGCTTCATTTGTAGAGGAAGTCATAAAACGTGTTACTCATAAGAGGAAAAAAAGACGTTGACTAATCAATCTTTTTTGTGAAAATGGGCCTCTTTAACCAATGATAAAAACGTCTTTTAATAAAGTTTTGATCAAAATGCGTTTTTTCAATTCTATATAGAACTAGCGTTTTCAATATACTTTTCATTAAACTTTATTCCAAAGCTACACCTTTTTTGAATTCTTCGTACAATATAGATTCTTAAAAGATAGTATCGAAAATACTAAACGTAACACTGTCTATTTTCCATGGAACAAACGAGGATGAAGTGGAGAAAGGTGTCGGTCACTTTGCAGAAAGTGTGCTACTAGGTGAGAATGACAATTCCGTTCTTTCGGGTCATCGAGATACGGTATTCCGTAAACTCGGACAAGTAGGTGAAGGTGATTTGTTGATTGTAAGCACATCGGCGGGAGAATTCATATACAAAATCAACAAAGTTCGGATTGTGGATGAGGGTGATCGAACCGTAATCTTTCCAAAACTACGTGCAGCCCTAACCGTCAGTACATGTTATCCTTTTGATTTTATGGGGTCAGCACCTGAACGCTATATACTTGTCGTTTATCTGGCTTTAAAAACAGAAAGTTAATAAAAAGGTGATTTTTTGTTGCACCTATGGTCTCAACATTTCTTCTGTTAAATTAATAAGCGAGATTCCCAATAAGGTAAACTCTATTGGGACTTTTTTAATTTCTCGAGAATGTATTGCAGCTTTAAAATAAAGATGAGCCGTGTATAAAAAATATAAACCGTTAAATTACTACGGTAAGTTCTACAAATCAGAGATGTACTCAATATTAAGGTAGAGAGGAAATCAGCAGAAGTTTATAATCTAGGTAATGGGCTTGGTTATTCTGTAAAAGAAGTCATTGAGACGTGTGAAAAGGTAACAGGGATAGAAGCCAATGTCGAAAAAGCCGCCGGCCGCGCCGGGAATCCAGCAAGACTAGTAGCTTCTTCCCAAAAGATCTTTTCTGAGTTTGGATGGAAAGCAGAATGGAATTTAGAACAAATCATTGCTGATGTTTGGAGATGGCACCAAAATCAATTATATTAGATCTATCACCCTTATCTGCGAAAGCAGGCAAGGGCTTATATAAATGTTCAGGAATGAGAATCTGTGCAGTGTTCTCGTGATTCGCTAATCAGTAAATCTATGTTTCTGCTAGTTAGGTGATTCTATGTTTCTTTTGTTGCTTTTTGATTTTTTGTTTTGTTTTTGTTAGAGTTTTTAGCATTTCTGTATTGTGAAGGAGATAGATTCGTCTCTCGTTTAAAGGATTGTGCAAAGAATGATTGGGAAGAAAAGCCGGTAATGGTTGAAATATTGGAAATCGGATAGTTGGTGGATTCCAACAATATTTTGCTTTCTCTGATGCGTGTTTGAATTAAGTATTCAATGGGTGAAACACCGACTAGTTTCTTGAAGGAATGGGCTAGATAGTATTTATTAATATGACTGGCTTCTGCTAAGGTATCCAGATTGATATTTTCGCGAAAATGCTGCTTAATGTAATTTTTGATAAATGCAATATCTTTACTGATTTTTTGGGTAGAGGTTTTCTCCAAGTTGAATGCTTTTTTTCTCATCATTTTAAGCAACAAAATTTCTAAAATATCTTGTATAATCAACTCATAATCTTCCTTCTGGTTTTCCACTTCTTCAACCAATTGCTGGAGGTAAAAGAGATAGACTTCTTGCTCCTTTTTATAATTGTAAAAATTAACCTGACCCGGATTATCTGGAGATGAAAAGGCGAGACCTTGGATACCAAGTGCAATGTATTCGAGCGGGTGATCGGCATCAGACCTTTCCGTGTGTTCGACATTCGGATTGATGATAATTAAATCATGCTCTTTGACGGGAATTTCTTCTTGGGAAAAGATAAAAGTTCCTTTGCCTTTGGTAATGTACAATAGCTCTGTGAAGTGATGCGTATGATTAGTACTATGCCAATCTTTATCATATTTAGACTTTGTTACATAAAGAAGATTTACTGGAAGACGGTCTCGTCGAGATTGCGGTACGTCAAATATCTCATTAGACAAATGATTCCCTCCTTTATAGAACTTTTATTCATATTATAGGGATATTAGTGAGTTATTACAACGGAAAGCAAGATACCTAAAAAACTGAACAAGATGTTTATTGTGAAAGCGTTTTTATTTTTCGTATACTTTACCTATAAAAGGGAAATAAGGAGGAGGGTCAAGATGAAGATGAAAAAGAAGTTTTGGTTGTCAGGAATGACAGCGTTATTATCTCTGAGTTTAATAGCCTGTCAGAGTAGTGAAACTACGAAGGTTGATGGCTCTAAGGACGGAAAAAAACAAATCCTTCATGTGGCGGCGCTTGAATCAGCTTATGGGAAAGATATGTGGACCAAGGTAATCGATGCCTATGAGGCTGCAAATCCGAAGGTCGATGTTGAATTGACGGTGGATAAAAATCTCGAGGATGTTATCAGCCCGAATATGAAAGCAGGAAACTATCCAGATGTGGTTTTATTGGCGACTGGAAGAAAACTGGCACTGACAGAAACATTGATCAAAGATCAAGCTTTAGAAGACATTACGGATGTTTTGGATATGAACGTTTATGGTGAAGATGTCAAAGTTAAAGATAAGTTGGTACCAGGGTTTACCGATACCCTTGCAACGAGCCCCTATGATGACGGCAAAATGTATTTGGCACCGATGTTCTACAGCCCAACAGGATTATTCTATAATGCTAGTTTGTTAAAAGAAAAAGGCTGGGAAGTACCGAAGACATGGGATGAGATGTGGGCTTTGGGTGATAAAGCTAAAGCAGAAGGAATCTCTTTATTCACTTATCCTACCACTGGTTATTTTGACGCATTCTTCTATTCTTTACTATTTGAGGCGGGCGGTCCTGAATTCTACAATAAAGCAATGAAATATGAAGATGGCATTTGGGAAACTCCTGAAGCAACTCAAGTGTTTGGAATTATTGGAAAATTGGCGAAATATACTGAGCTAACAACTGTTGCAAATGCCAATGATAAAGACTACACGAAAAACCAACAATTGATCCTTGATAACAAAGCACTTTTTATGCCAAATGGTACGTGGGTCGTTGGTGAAATGGGAGAAGCGCCTAGAGCGGATGGCTTTGAATGGGGGATGACGGCTTTACCAGCTGTTGAAGAAAATGGCGACCGTTACGCTTTTACCTTCTTTGAACAAATGTGGATCCCTTCTGCAGCTGAAAATAAAAAGGCTGCTAAGGAGTTCATGACGTATGTGTATTCCGATGAAGCAGCTGCTATTTTCGCGGAAGCTGGTGCCATTCAACCACTCGAAGGTATTTCTGAAAAACTGACCGGTGACAATAAACTTTTCTATAGTATATATGATTCTGGAGCTAAAGCAGGAATGGGTGGATTTGCAGCAACAGAGGCTGTTGAAGGTGTCAGCATGGCTGATACTTTATTCAGAACGATCGACAGTATTGTTTCTGGTGATAAAAAAGTAAAAGATTGGCAAAAATCGGTTGAAAAAGTGAGTGACCAAATGCGTTCTGCATTAAAATAACTAGTTTTATAGAATTCACTACGTATAACGGTGAGTAACTTTTCTCACCGTTATATTTATTAGTTGAGGTGATGGTAATGAATAAAACAATAGAAAAAAGAATTTTTATCTTTGTTTGTACGGCACCCGCATTGATTTTGTTAACTATTTTTATGATTTTGCCTACGGTTGAGGTATTCAGGATGTCCTTATATAAGTGGGGCGGATTTTCTAATGATAAGGTATTTGTCGGGCTGGATAATTTCAAAATTTTGTGGAATGATTTGAACTTCTTTCGATCACTTCAGAACAGTATTGTATTGATTGTTATCGTCACACTCATTACCATGGTGCTGGCGATCTTGTTTGCTACTTTGTTAACGAGAGAAAAGATGAAAGGCAACAGCCTTTTCCGGATTATTTTCTACATCCCTAATATCTTATCCGTTGTGGTCATTGCTGGGATTTTTTCAGCAGTTTATGATCCAACCACAGGTTTGTTGAATAATCTACTTGCTTCATTTAACCTTGAGAACCTTCAAAAAATGTGGCTCGGCGATCAAAAAATTGCCATCTACAGCATCGGCGGGGCGCTCGTCTGGCAAGCCATTGGCTATTATATGGTCATGTATATGTCTAGTATGGCGAGTATCCCAGAAAGTTTTTATGAAGCATCTGCTTTGGAAGGTGCTGGACGAATCAGACAATTTTTCAGTATTACTCTACCGTTGATTTGGAATAACATTCGGACAACGTTAACCTTCTTCATCATCAGTACGATTAATTTAAGTTTTCTGCTCGTCCAAGCGATGACCGGCGGCGGGCCAGATGGATCGACAGAGGTATTTTTAAGCTACATGTATAAGCAGGCTTATACCAATTCTTCTTATGGTTACGGTATGGCTATTGGGGTGGTAATCTTCATATTCTCATTCGCATTATCTGCAATTGTCAGCCACGTTACCAAACGGGAAGTGCTGGAGTATTAAGGGGGTCCATGAACATGAAACGACACAAAGGAATGAGTGCAGAAGCAGCCTATCGCTTGTTTATCTACGTCGCTCTGATTACATTAGCAATTTCTATCATTATCCCTGTTGCATGGGTTTTCTTAGCTTCAGTGAAGCAAAACTCGGAATTTTATGGAAGCCCTTGGGCCATGCCAAAAGGTTTCTATTTTCAAAACTTCATCGATGCTTTACAGAAGGCAAACATGGGTACCTATATGTTGAATTCAGTCATGGTGACTGCTTTGGCACTGCTCATTTTATTGATCGTCGCCTTGCCAGCAGCTTATGTGTTGGCCAGATACACCTTTAGAGGCAGTCAATTTATGAATGCCTTATTTAAAGCTGGGTTATTTATCAATGTGAACTACATTGTTGTTCCGATTTTCTTGATGTTGTTGGATGGGGATACCTTCTTACGTGGACAATTTGGGGATGGATTCTTATTGGACAATTTATTTATTTTAGCTGTGGTTTATGCGGCGACCGCATTGCCATTTACCATTTACTTGTTGTCCAGCTATTTTCAATCGCTGCCATCAACGTATGAGGAAGCCGCGTTGGTCGATGGGGCCGGATATTTCAAAACGATGATTTCAATTATGATTCCAATGGCCCGACCAAGCATCATAGCCGTCATCTTATTCAACTTCCTTGCATTTTGGAATGAATACATTATTGCCCTAACTCTGATACCGGGTCAAAATAAGACCTTGCCTGTTGGGCTAATGAACTTAATGGCAGCTCAAAAATCTGCTGCTAATTACGGCCAAATGTATGCGGGAATGGTTCTCGTCATGCTGCCAACCTTGATTTTATATATCATTGTTCAAAAGAAAATGACGCAAGGGATGACCCTTGGCGGATTAAAGGACTAGGAGGATTTACATGGAAAAGAGAAAAGGCCAGGTTACCTTGCCCAGTGAAGAAAACTTTCTAAAGGAAACAAAAGAATTAATGGAGCGTTGGGGAGCGGATGCGATTCGAGATAGTGATGGTACGAAACTGGATGATGACATCAAACAATTGGATGCCAAAATATATACGACTTATTTTGTTGCGCGGGGACAGAATGAGTTTGCAAAGAATCATATGGAAGAATGCCAGCAACTTTATTTAATGAGCTTGTTCAATACTGCACTTACTGACACACTGGAAATTGATTTTATGAAAGGCTATTTTGAAGAACAATTACGGCCGGATTACCTCCATGATCCTATGAAATATTGGGAAGTCATCGACCGGACAACCGGAGAAGTGGTTGATGTAAATGATTGGGAAGTAAACGAAGAGGCAAATCGGGTCGTCATTACGAAGGCGATTCCTTGGCACGAATACACGGTATCCTTTTTAGTTTATGTGATTTGGGATCCAACCCAAATGTACAATCATATTACCAACAATTGGGGCGATAAGCCACATGACATTCCTTTTGATGTCAGGCAGCCATACTCCAATGAATTTATGAAAACCTATTTAAAACAATGGCTGACGGAAAATTCGGATACAGATGTGGTCAGATTCACAACGTTTTTCTATCATTTTACCCTTGTGTTCAATAATCTTGGCAAAGAAAAATTTGTCGATTGGTTCGGTTATGGTGCCAGTGTTTCGGTGGCTGCTTTGGATGCCTTTGAACAAGAAAAAGGTTATCGTTTAAGACCAGAAGACATCGTTGACCAAGGCTATTATAATACTTCATTTCGAATTCCAACTCCGGTCTTTTTAGATTATATGGATTTTGTGCAAAAATTTGTTGCCCAAGAAGCAAAGAAGCTCGTGGACATTGTCCATGAAAGCGGCAAGGAAGCGATGATGTTCCTTGGCGATAACTGGATTGGTACAGAACCGTATGGAAAATACTTTGAAAATATTGGATTGGATGCAGTGGTAGGGAGTGTCGGCGGCGGAGCAACATTACGAATGATTGCGGATATCCCACATGTCCGTTATACAGAAGGCCGTTTCTTACCTTACTTCTTCCCGGATACGTTTTACGAAGGTAACAACCCGGTGATTGAAGCCAATGAAAACTGGTTAACGGCCCGGAGAGCGTTACTGCGGAACCCTGTTGATCGCATCGGCTATGGCGGTTATTTAAGCCTGGCCTATCAATATCCAGAATTTGTCTCATATATTGAAAAAGTCACCGAGGAATTCCGTGAAATTTATGACACGATCAAAGGCGTTAAACCATACAGTGGTCTTAAAGTCGCAATTTTGAATTCTTGGGGCAAGCTGAGAACTTGGCAGACACATATGGTTGCCCATGCTTTGTGGTATAAACAAATTTATTCTTATTTAGGTGTATTGGAATCTTTGAGCGGGGCTGCTGTGGAAGTTTCATTCATTAGTTTTGATGATATCATCAACGATGGGGTACCTGAGGGTGTTGATGTTATCATTAATGCCGGCGATGGGGGTACGGCTTTCTCAGGAGGGGATTATTGGATTAATGAAAAGTTAGTCACTACAATCAGAGCCTGGATTCATAACGGCGGCGGCTTCGTAGGTATTGGTGAACCAACAGCTTATCAGCATGAAGGCCATTACTTCCAATTGGCGAATGTCTTAGGTGTTGACAAAGAACTGGGATTCAGTTTATCAACAGATAAATATTTTGTCACTCCTATCGAAGAGCATTTTATTTCTGCAGACAGTGCCCAATTTGATTTTGGTGAGGGAATGAAAAATATTTATGCATTATCAGAGGAAATCGAAATTATTGAGTATTCCAATGGAGAAGTTCGTCTTTCCAGTCATCCATTTGGAGAAGGCCGAGCCATCTATATAGCGGGGCTTCCATACAGCGAGGAAAATACGCGGCTGTTGATCCGTGCGTTATACTATGCTGCCCATAAAGAGGAAGAATTCCATAAATGGCATGCGAGCAATATCCATTGTGAGATTCATGCCTACCCTTCCATTCGAAAAATGGCAATTGTTAATAATTCAATGAAGGAACAAATGACGGCTGTTTATGACGGAGAAGGCAACAGTAAAGAAATGACTTTGGCACCTAGTGAAATTCGATGGGAGGATTTTTCCAATGAGGGCTAGTGTTTTAGTCCTTATTAAGCTGGTTGTGTTTATCTCTTGTCTAGTATTGATTATCATGGGCCAAAAGACAGCAGGTAAACTCGAATTCGGCATGATGTTAATCGGATTAGCCGGTCTCTTAGGACTGCTTTATGATTACAATCGAAAATACATTTAAAAAAATGAGAGTAAAACTTTATTGAGGTGTTCTTTACGCTTCGTTAAAGTTTTACTTTTTTAAGGATGGAAGATTTACTGAAGGAAACTAGCAATAAATCCAAAGCCATCTATACTTGTTGGGTTAACACTATAAGTGTCGGAGATGTTTACACGTAGTAAAGAAACATTAGTATCGTTGGGTGCATCGATTACAGCACTATTACGAATTTCCGGTGGCTAAGGCAGATTCTGACTGGACCTTTGAAATGGTTGGGTTTCCGAATGTGAAGTGTTCCATTATCAAATGGCCGATGTCCGTTATTCGTCGCCGTTCAGAACAAATCAGTACTCTTGTTGAGGCAGGGGCACATATTTTTATGAAGCAAAATTACAGTGATGAAACGCTTGGAATTATCGCAAGAACTGGTGAGACATCGCACAATACGATTACACCCATTGCTCGCAAACATGGGACCTTTTGAACTAGATTTGGTTTTGCGAAATAATCGGACGAACGAAGAGCATCCACTGGGAATTTTTCATCCTCACAACAATTTTCATCATATTAAAAGGGAAAACATCGGGCTGATTGAAGTGATAGGGCTTGCCTCTTTACAGGCACGCTTAAAAGAGGAACTTGAGGAAGTGGAAAAATATATTTTTGGCGATGCACATATGGTTGCTGACTATCATTTAGCTTGGGCTGAAGAGCTAAAAGTACGTTACCAAGAGATTGCCAATGAGGCAAATATTGAATTACTCGTAAGAGAAGAAGTTGGGGAAAAAGTTTTTGAAGGGACTAGAAGATGCCGCTGTTTTTAAGCGGAATGAAGAGGGAAGAGAAGGATTTCGTGGTTTTATTGGTGCCTGTCACTCCTCGAATGTTGTCGAAATTTGATAGTTTTATTGTAGCGAACAGTGACAGGAACTTTTCGCTTTTTTTTACAATTCACTAAAAAAACAATATTTCTAAAAATTTGGACAATATCTTTATTGTGTAAGCGCTTTAATAAAAGTAATCTAGAGTACAAGTAGGTGGTGGTACTTGGTAATAATTTTGTTTTATCTTAACAGGTATCGCCTTCTATCAAAATATTAAATTCAAAGAAGGAGAGGAATTGGGGAGCAAGTATTATAAGAGATTCTTCCAAACCCTGCTTGCGCTTGTGTTGATTTTGCCAACGTTTTTTACGGGTTTCATTCCGCCGTTCGGTGCAGAAGCAGAAGTGACAAATCTAAGGGTTACAATTTCATCTGGAGGAAATGAAGTGCTTTTTAACAGAATGTAAAAATGAAAAGGAGGGTATATATGAAAAACCCAAGAAATAAGTATAAGAAAACGATTGCAGTACTTTTAGCTGGTTGTATGGTAGGCTCTACATGGTATGCGAATAGTTCTCTGACATTAGCTGAGGGGAAAACGGATAGTAAACAAGAAGCAAGTCAAATCATTCCACGAAGTGCACAAGCGATTATTTCTTCTAATCAAATGGACGTTCTTGTCGATGTGAAGTTTCCAAGAGTAATTCAGTACGATTTAAAATCTGGGAATGGAGCAGGGAAGACTTTTTACGGACAGACTGAGGCATTAGATACAATCCTTATTAATGACGTAGCAGTAAAACCAAAGGTAAAAGCAAAAGTTTCATCTGATAAAATTGTGTATGAGATGACTTTAATAGACGCTAGTAACAATATCTCTGCAGTTATTACTGCAGAAATGGTTGTTAAAGATAATATTTTAGAATTTAATATTACAAAAATTGTGGACAATAAAATCGTAAAAACAATTGAAATTCCAAATCACAATTTAATTTCTGTAAATAGTAGTCAAAAAGATGCTGTACTAGATGGAGTACAGATGTCTACAAATACACATATCAATGGTGACAGACAGGTAAAGGTTGATCAAAATTTAAATACGAAAGATGAAGAGAAAAAAGGATATATGTATGCTTTTCTTTCTAATGATGAATTAAGTGCAGGTATATGGTCTAATACGGAGAATAGTTTAGCAAAAAAAATAGCTCCAGATTCTTATGCTGCAAAAACTGACGCACAAAGAATTACAGCTACGGCTTCGACTAATAGTGTAGGGCAAAAAATAATTGGTTTAAGTAGTACATTCTGGACGTATCAAAAATCAGAAGAACATCGTAAGGAAGATGGTACTCTGGAGCTAGAAGATGGAACAGTAAACAAGGTAGATGAAATGCCATCTGCGAAGGTTGTTATTACTGCTGACGCTAATGGTGATAAAAAAATAAACTGGCAAGACGGAGCTATTGATTATAGAAATATTATGAACGAACCTCTAGGGACAGAAAAGGTTCCAGACTTAGTTGGTTACCGGATTAGCATGAATTTTGGCGGTCAAGCTCAAAATCCTTTCTTAATGGCTTTAGATGGAGTTAAGAAGTTTTCTTTAAGTACCGATGGACTAGGGCAATCTATTCTACTGAAAGGTTATGGTAGTGAAGGGCATGATTCTGGTCATTTAAATTATGCAGATGTTGGAACTCGTATCGGTGGCGCAAAGGATATGAAAACATTGCTAGCGAAGGGTAAAGAATATGGGGCAACTTTTGGAGTTCACGTGAATGCAAGTGAAACTTATCCAGAGTCAAAATATTTCCAAGAAGATCGTTTATTAAAAAATCCAGATGGAACTTATAAGTATGGTTGGAACTGGATTGACCAAGGAATAAACATTGATGCTGATTATGATTTAAGAAATGGTAGAGCACAGCGATTCAAAGATTTTTATGACGTTCTTGGTGGCCAAAAGAATGATTTAGATTTTATTTATGTAGACGTTTGGGGTAATGGACAGTCAGGTGATAATAGTACATGGCCAAGTCGTCAGTTAAGTAAAGAAATCAACAGTTTAGGTTGGCGCTTAGGTAGTGAGTGGGGATATGCTAACGAGTATGATTCTACATTCCAACACTGGGCAGCTGATTTAACTTATGGTGGTTATACTCTAAAAGGTATCAATAGTACAATCACGCGTTTTATTAAAAACCATCAAAAAGATGCATGGATTGGTAACTATCCCAAGTATGGTGGCGACGCTGATGCTCCATTATTAGGTGGCTACAGCATGAAAGACTTTGAAGGATGGCAAGGTAGAAGTGACTATAAAGCCTATATGGATAACTTGTTTGCAGTGAACGTTCCTGCAAAATTCATCCAACATTATAAAGTAACACAGTGGGAAGATGGAAAAGCAGTTGAAATGACAGATAATAATACAACTTACAACTGGGTACCGGGCATGAAGGCGGTATTAAAAGATGACTCTGGTAGAAATACACTTGCAATTGAAAGAAAGACTAATGATTTTGCAAATGATAAGGATGGTTACCGTACAAGAGTTATGACATTTAATGGTAATGAAGTATTTGAAGGTAAACCTGGTGATGAAAAGTATTTAATTCCATGGTCTTGGGATCAAAATGGTAAAAAATTATCATCAGCGAATGAAAAATTATACCATTGGAATACAAACGGTGGAAAAACAACTTGGACTGTTCCAGCTGGCTGGAAAGGTACAGTTAAAGTTTATGAGTTAACAGAACTAGGTAATCAAAATGAGGAAAACGTTGTGATTAAAAATGGTAAGATCACATTAAATGCAAAAAAATCTACCGCATATGTAATTCATAAAAAAGCAAAATCTAACAAAGATGTTAAATGGAGTGAAGGAATGCATCTTGTAGATACTGGATTTAACAGCAATTCCTTAAATGATTGGAAAGTTACAGGAGATTCAAAAGCGGTTAAGATTACGAAGAGTGAAGGTAATAATAACATGTTAACAATCTCTAACAATAAAAAGAAAGTAAATGTTACTCAAAAAGTAACGGGGTTAAAACCAAATACTAAGTATGCTGCTTATGTTGGTATTGACAACAGAAGTGAAGAACAAGCAAGTATTACAATTACTTCTAACGGTAAAAAGTATACAAATAGTACTGGTAAATCTATCGCTAAAAACTATGTAAGAGCTTATGCACACAATACTCTAGGTTCTGAGCAAGCAAAAGCAGATGGTCAAATGACTTCAACAATAGATGGAACAAGTTATTTTCAAAATATGTACGTATTCTTTGAAACTGGTAAAAAAGCATCTGATGTAACCCTTGATTTGTCTAGAGATGCTGGGAATGGTACAAGTTACTTTGATGATATTCGTATCGTAGAAAATAACACTAAAAACCAAGTAAGCAGTAATAAATTCGTACAAGACTTTGAAAGTGTTGCACAAGGTATCCATCCGTTTGTAATTGGTGATATTGAAGGTGTAGAGGATAATAGAACTCACCTTGCTGAATTAAATGCACCATATACTCAAAGAGGTTGGAACCAAAAATTAGTGAATGATGTTATTTCTGGTAAATGGTCAATTAAAACTAATGGTTTAACAGAACGTGACACACTTGTATACCAAACAATACCTCAAAACTTCAAATTCAAACCAGGTGTAACGTATAAAATCACTTTTGATTATGAAGTAGGTAGTGATGGAACTTACGCAGTAGTAACAGGTAATGCTCCATTTGAAGAAAAAGGAGTATTAACTAAGGATGAATTAAAATCAACAGCAAGTAGCGATAAGGAAGCAAAAGCTGGCACATATTCCTTTACTTTAAAAGGGGATGAATCAGGTCAAAGCTGGTTTGGTATTTATTCTACTAACAAAGCTGCCGATACTCAAGGTGTGAAAGGCTCACAAGCTAACTTTAATGGCTATAAAGATATTATGCTTGATAATCTAGTTATTGAAACGGTACCAAACAAATAGAATCAGTTGTTTTAAAATGGGAGAAGTCCTTTTAATTTTATAGGGTCAGCACCTGAACGCTATATACTTGTCGTTTATCTGGCTTCAAAAACAGTAAGTTAATAAAAAGGCGATTTTTTGTTGCACCTATGGTCTCAACATTTCCTCTGTTAAATTAAAAAAGTCCCAATAAGGTAAACCCTATTGGGACTTTTTTAATTTCTCGAGAATGTATTGTAGCTTAAAGTCAAATTTTAAGTTAAAAAGGCTACTTCTCAAATGGACTTTCCTATAATCTATTTTCCTGTTTGGATAATGTCCCAGTCCATGTGTCCCTTTTTCTCAAAATCAGTGTATATTTTTGTCACAGAAACTTGTTGCATCCATGCAATTGCTGTTGTATACTAGCTGAGAAAAAAACGAACATTAAACGTAATTTTTGTTTAAATATTCGTTTTAATCAAATGAGGGGAATTCACATCTATGAAAAACAGATTTAATCTCAAATATTTTACAGTAATCATGTTTGCTGCTTTCATGCTAATTGGGTGTTCTAATAATCAAGATGAGTCTAATGTATCTTCAACTGAACAACAAGAAGAAAAAACAAATACAGCACAAACAGATAAGCGGGTTATCGGTATTATTGGTGCCATGAAAGAAGAAGTAGAAATCCTTCATGAGAAAATGAAAATTGAAAGTACTGAAACTGTAGCGGGAATGGAATTTTATAAAGGAACATTAGATGGTGAAAACATTGTCTTGGTTCAATCAGGAGTCGGAAAAGTTAATGCAGCTGCATGTACGCAAGTGCTAGTAGATCATTTTGGTGTTGACTATCTAATTAACTCCGGTGTTGCTGGTGGTCTAGGCCCTGATGTAACGGTGGGGGATATTGTCATTTCTACAGATGCTGTCCAACATGATGTAGATATCACTGCATTAGGGGAAGATCCTGGTGTCATTTCCAGAATGGATACAAGTATTTTTACAGCGGATGAAAAGTTAATTCAACTAGCACAGTCATCTGCCGAAGGATTATCTGAAGATATCCATGTTTTCCAAGGAAGAATTGCTAGTGGTGACCAATTTATTGCAAGTGCAGAACAAAAAGCAGAAATTAATGAAATATTCTCTCCATATGCAGTAGAAATGGAAGGAGCAGCTATTGCTCATGTTGCACATTTGAATGATGTACCTTTTGTTATTATTCGCGCTATCTCAGACGATGCCGGCGGTGAGGCTGATGTAAAGTATGAAGACTTTGTCAAAATGGCAGCTGAAAATGCCAGCAAGATGATTGAACAAATGATCAAAAGTGCTAATGAAAGCTTGTAATCTTTATTTGTTAAAAAGTTACCAGATATCTTAACGATAACATAGTATAAATATCCTCATATTTGTAAACCAAGAGTAACAGTGCAACTGCGATCAAGTAGACTGTTACTCTTTTCACAATTTCCTCATTGTAAATAAAAGACATCCTATTATAGCGGGATTTATATATACGAAAAGTAATATCTTTTAAAGCATAGAGTTGTTTAAGTTACGTCTATTAGCCTATAATTAAAAGTTCGTAATTGCTTTTCTTACGAGGGTATAAAAAAGAAAATTATTCCTATCTATAAGAAGGAACAATAATGAATGGAGGAAATGAAATAATGTTTGATCTGCCAAATTGTCCAAAATGTAATTCTGAATACACATACGAAGATGGAAGTCTTTTTGTTTGCCCAGAATGTAGTCATGAGTGGACTTTAGAAGGAGAAACTGAAAACGGTGAAGGCGAAAAGATTATTAAAGATGCAAATGGCAACGTCTTAAATGATGGCGATTCTGTAACAGTAATCAAAGATCTTAAAGTAAAAGGAAGTTCATTAGTTGTAAAAATAGGGACAAAAGTAAAAAGTATACGTTTAGTTGATGGGGACCATGATATTGATTGCAAAATTGATGGTTTTGGAGAAATGAAATTGAAATCTGAATTTGTAAAAAAAGTGTGAAAGCAATAGACAGAAATAATAGGTGTGTTATAGAACACTTCCACTATGAAATCCTCGTTTGTAAAGATAGAATTTCTCTCTAAATAATTGATAAAACGAACAGGTGTGTATCGAGAAGGATCAGACATCACACGCTAAAAACCGTTTATGTCTCATTTATACATAAGGGTGTGTATGTAGATGTGGGTCTGACCTTTGTTATAGGGCAACATCTTTTGACCTAATACATAGTTTTATATAAGTAATTGTTCGGGCTTTACTTCTTTAAAATTCAGTTTTGGATCTATATCAAACAGTCAAAGTCGATAGAAGGCATTTAAGGTCTCATCAACTATTTCTAGTTTTAACAAAACCATTTATTACGTGTAGAGTTTCTACTAGAGGAGTGAGTTATTTTTGCTTTTCTGTTATCTGCTCATCTTTAGATGTGTCATGGCCTACTGCGAAGTTTAAAGTTATAACACCGATAATAATGAGCAGTATTGAAACAATTTTTAGTAAGCTAAAACTTTCATTAAAGAAAAAAACGCCAATGAAAGTGATGATCAAGATACCAATACCAGACCAAATCGCATAGGCAACTGACACCTCAATGGTCTTCAGTGCTAACGTTAAAAAACTAAGGCTACCAATGTAAAAGAAAGCTAATAATAGACTAGGTACTAATTTTGTGAATCCCTCAGATAATTTCATATTGATTGTGCCCGCTACTTCAAGCAAGATAGCTAGGCATAAATACACCCAAGACAAGTTCATTCCTCCTTACTAAATTAAAATTCAGAGTAGATTGTAAATTCCGATAATTCAATTATACATGAAAGAAGTACATAACAGTTATCTGTAACTACCTGTTGTTAAGAGGAATGTTATAAATGGATAAAAAGATGTATGATACCGCTATTAAAAAATTTACGCAACCTTAAAAGATTTTTTTGAAGGGGTTTTCAGGTAGAATTAAAAATTGTTTCCCGTGGAACAATTTTTTTTGCCGCTTGTCGTTCAAATATCTCGTTGCTATCATTTTGTACATTATTAGTTCGAAAAGATGTTAAAGTAGTGTGATGTGTCAGTTGGCTAATTACGCCTATCATATCTTAGTTGTTAAGGAGTCTGGCCTCTGTTTGTATGACAGCCACTATTGTCTGGTAAGTTTGCTTCTTAGTCATTTTCTACATTGGGAAAAATAATCTGAACTTTTAAAGTAATAAGGGGAATTATCTGTTATGTTGGGTGAACAATTTAAGGTTATAAATGAATAGAATGAAATGAGTTTTCTAATATGACGGCGTCATGGAAGGCTTGATTGTAATATAATAGAGTAGCGGGAGTGGAGAGTATGAAACCATTTATTAGAAGTGATCAATATAATTTCATTAAAGCGCAAATACAGATTTTAATTAATGGCCACGCGACTGTTAATGACAATGATGTTCTGCAAGCATTAAAATCAATCGTTAACGAAAAGGTGTTACATTTGTTCATCGATATGAGCGAAGAGCAGAGACAGGTATTAGATCCAATCATTACGATTGAAGATAACGATAAAGCTGAAGAGTATCTATCACAAGTAAAGCCATATGTGATTCCTTTTAAAGAAGTAACCGAAATAACGATCAAAAAATTATTTCCAAAAGCAAAGAAGTTAAAAGTGCCAATTCTCGAGAACGTGGATCTGAAAGAGATTTCATATTTGGGATGGAATGATAAGGGCTCTAATAAAAAATATATCGTAGCTCTCAGCGATCATAAACTTGTTGGCTTGCAAGGGACATTTAAAAGTATAAACAAAAAAGGAATTTGTGCACTGTGTAATCATCATGAAGAAATAGGAATGTTTCTTTCTGAAGCAAAAGGATTGGCAATCGGTACATTTATTAAAAGAGGGAATTATATCTGTGAAAATAGTCAGACATGTAATCAGAATATCATCACACTTGATAAATTAAATGACTTTATTGAGCGAATTACTCGTTAATAGGGTTGGAATAGTTAAAAAAACCAGTTTTCACATGCGGATAACTGGTTTTTAAGGATAACTAGGCTTATTTATTTACTTGATGCTCTGAAAAGAAGAAATCAACCGGATGCAGCCAATTGATTCGCGCCAGTCGAGCAGCTTCATCTTTATTATTCTCTTCGAAAGCATTCAAAATTGCTTCATGTTCTTCGATTGAACGTTGCGTGAAAACAATCGATGAATGAAAATAAAGTCGAAAAACATGTGACTGAAGCGTGGAAACTGAACTTGAGATATACTCATTATGAGCGTTTTCTACAATGATATTGTGGAATTGTTCATCCAACTTTAAGGTGTTGTCAGAGTCGCCGTTTTTAATAGATTGAGCAAATTTCGTATTAATATCACGTAGCAAATGAAGCGTTTCTTGATTAATAACAGGTGTTGCAAGTTCTGTGGCTAATGCTTGTAACACTGCTAATGGAGGCAATATTTTTGAAACATCCTCTTTATTTAAGGTGGTCACTTGTGTGCCGACCCCTGGATACATTTCGACGAAACCTTGGACATTAAGCAATTGCAAGGCTTCCCTAATAGGAGTTCTACTTACACCTAACGCTTGTGCAAGGTCAGCATCATGCAGTTTTTCTCCTGGTTGAAGAGTACCATCAATAATCCATTCTTGAATTTGATTAAATGCACGTTTTTTGGCAGATAAACGAGGCTTTATTGAAAAATTAGTAGGTATGGGCATTGTATGACCGCCTTTAATAGTGCTAGTTAAATTATATTGAAATTATATTGTAATCACTTTATTGAAATCTATCTATTTTCAAGTCTCAGCTTGTGCTTGACTGTAGTATATAAAAAAATAGTGATAAATTCAATATATTACATATGAATTAAATATTTCAAATTCTCCGAAATATATTGCACAAGTATAACTTCTATGTTATCTTTCGTATATTAAAAAAATAATTTACTTGCTACGAAGGGAGTTTAATATGACGAATAAAATATCATTTTCATTTTTAGTAGCTATAGGATTTATGTTGTTCGCTTTATTTTTTGGGGCCGGAAATCTTATTTTCCCTGTAATGCTCGGTCAATCATCAGGTGTGAATTTCTGGTCAGCCAATGCAGGATTTGTCGTAACAGGAGTCGGGCTTCCGTTACTAGGCGTTCTGGCATTTGGGATATCGGGTAAAAGTGATTTACAATCACTAGCGAGTCGCGTACATCCAATTTTTGGACTTGTTTTCACGATGGCTCTTTACTTATCAATTGGTCCATTATTCGCGATACCAAGAACGGGTAGTGTTTCATACGAAATCGCATTGAAACCTTACTTGCCTGAAAATGTTGGCTTTTTACCTTTACTAATTTTCACGATCATATTCTTCGGTGTTACTTGTTTTTTTTCACTCAATTCTGCGAAAATTGTCGATATAGTAGGGAAAATCTTGACGCCTATTTTGTTAATTGTAATAGCAATCTTGATTATAGCAGGCATAATCAATCCGATTGGTCAATTCCAAGCGCCGATTGATGCTTATAAGGAGAATGCATTCTTTAAAGGGTTTCAAGAGGGATATTTAACAATGGATACTCTTGCAGCATTTGTTTTTGGAATCATTATTATTAATGCAATTAAGGATAAAGGGGTAACAACGAAGAAGCAGATTATGGTGGTTTGTACACAAGCCGCATTAATTGCCTCAGCGCTTTTGGCTATTATCTATACGTCTCTTACGTATATGGGGGCATCAAGTGTAGCGGGAGTTGGGCATTTAGAAAATGGCGGAGCGGTTCTAACAGCCATTTCTAATCACTACTTCGGATCATTTGGGGGGCCTTTGCTAGGATTAATCGTGTTAGGTGCATGTTTAACAACGAGTATTGGACTCATTACTGCGTGTTCATCTTATTTCCATAAGCTATTTCCAACCATTTCTTACAAAATGTTTGCCGTTGTATTGTCTGTTTTTAGCATGATTTTTGCGAATGTCGGGTTAATGAAATTAATTAGTATTTCTGTTCCTGTTCTTACAGCGATTTATCCATTAGCGATTGCGTTAATCTTTTTAACCTTCTTACATTCGTTCTTTAAAGGAAGACAAGAAGTTTATCTAGGCACAATGCTAATGACTTTTGTTATCAGTTTATTTGACGGATTAAGTGCTGCGGGATTGAATATTAAAGTAATTGATGACCTATTTACTGCGATTCTACCTGGATATGAAGTAGGGCTCGGCTGGATCGGTTCTGCTATTATAGGAGGAATATTAGGGTATCTTATCAGCATCTTAAGAAAAAAACTTAATCCGTACGCTGCTCAATTAGATTGAGAGGGGAACTAGTAAAAGGAATTTAGCAACTTAGATTCTTCGCGTTACGACCTAATCATTGTCTAATTTGTAAATAAAGGATGCCCTAAAAGGTCAGACCTCACACTTTATACACCGTTTATCGAGTCATGTTCATGTCTCAAACGGTATATAGTAGTTGTGGAGTCTTGACCTTTTTGGTTTTTGGCATCCTCTTTTTTATAGAACCGGATCTTACGACCACTATGTAGTGAGTAAGTTAAGAGTCCATTTCCTCTATTTTTAAATGTAGATTCTAGATTGGCATATATTCCATACAATTTAGTATGGTCTATTTTTGGTGGAATATAAAATAAAATTGTGCATAAAATTGGCTTCATGCGTTTCATCGTCTTATCAACCCTTTCAGAGTGAAGTGTCGGTAGTTTTACTATCGAAATCGATGTTTTTATTTCCTATGATAGTAGTGTTTTGGTTGCTAGTAACTCTGCTACTCCTTTTAAATAAAATTCACAGTTCCGTTTAATTCTTCAAAACCTCGGCTAAATATTGAGTAGTAAGTGAAGTAGCGATTTCCTTGTTTAATCCATACTTGCGTCATTGACTGGACCTTTACTAATCGTAAACAATTACTTATACTAGTATAATTGCAGTACATACGTTTTTGAAATATAGTGATGAAAAGTATACTATAAGATATTTAAGAGGTGGAGCAAATGCCAAATCTAGTGGATAAATTTTTTAATTGTGAAAAAGAATTGACTCTTTCTGTTATTGGTGGGAAATGGAAAATGTTGATATTGTGGCATTTGGGAAAAGAAGGAACTAAACGATTTGGTGAACTGAAGGCTCTTATGCCAGGGATTACCCAACGAATGCTAGTGAATCAATTGCGTGAGCTAGAGGATCATTTGATTATTCATCGTGAGGTGTATCCTGTTGTACCTCCAAAGGTAGAGTATTCTCTTACTGAGCATGGGCGGAGCTTAATGCCGATTCTAGATTCTATGTATGAATGGGGAAAATATTATATCGAGAATGTATTACAAACAGAAAATGAGTCTAATGAATAGAAATAAAACTATCTCATTATAATAACGTCCACGGTCGGCAATCTTATAAAAATGCTTTCCGTGGTATTATAAAAAATTCCTCTTCCTTTAAAAATATCTCTTGCAAACGCAAACATATTTTTATATAATAATATTAGACAAAGGATTGTTACTGTTCGGCAGGCAAAACCTGGATTGATTGGAGTATTACGGGGAAACTGTAATATTGGGATCAGTTCAGGTTTTTTTGTTAGTATTTAAAAAATCAGTGATAAGGTGACTCATTATGCGCATAAAAAAAGTCTTTAACAACAACGTTATACTGACAGAAGATGGGAACCAAGAAGAAATGGTTGTTATGGGGCGTGGACTCGCTTTTCAGAAGAAAGTTGGAGATGAAATCGATGAAACGAAAATTGAGAAAACCTTCGTCATTCACTCGAAAAATGTCTTTGATAAATTATCTGAATTGCTCAAAGAAATCCCATTTGATCACTTGGAACTGTCTAATGATATTATCGAATTGGCCAAACGAGAATTGGGATATCAGTTAAACGAAACCGTTTACTTGTCATTGACGGATCATATCCATTTTGCGCTAACAAGGATTCAAGAAGGACTGATAGTGAAGAATGCCCTATTGTGGGAAGTTAAGAAATTTTATAAAGATGAATATCGTGTAGCTAAACATGCGGTTCAGATGATTGAGGATCGGACAGGTATTCAATTACCAGATGATGAACGTGCATCGATTGCCCTTCATCTGTTCAATGCAAGACATGATTCGGCGGGCATGGAACAAACCATGGAGATGACGAAGATTGTCAATGACATCATTACGATCGTGAAGTATCATTTTGGCATCATGTTTGATGAAGATTCAATGAATTATAGTCGATTTATTACTCATTTACGCTATTTTGCTTACCGTATGCAAAGAGGGGAATTATCTCATGAAGATGAGGACCCATTATTTGATCAAGTGAGTAAGCAGTATTCACAAGCGTATCAATGTACCATCAAAGTACAAACATATTTGCAGTTAAGTTATAACGTCCAGATGACGAAGGATGAAATGGTGTATTTCATGATCCATATTCATCGCGTATCTAGTCGTGAGAAAAAAGCATAATTTTTCTGATTAGGATTGTTACTGTTCGGCAGGCAAAACCTGAGAAGAAATGTTGAGAAAAGTGGGTGTGTACCCCTCCTTTCTATCTGCATTTCTTTTCAGGTTTTTTATTTTTTACCGTAAATGATGGGGCAGCAAACCCTCTTATCTCGAAAAATCAAGGATAAAAGGAATTTAGGAGGGGGATTACTACTTATAAAAACTTAACGACGGATAGGATATCCTAGTCAAATTACAAAAAGGGGAAACTAACAGATGGATAATAGAGAATTAGCTAAAAAGATTGTTGAAAAGGTAGGCGGCGAAGATAATATAAACTCTCTTGTACATTGTGCAACTCGTTTACGTTTTAAATTGGATGATCGTAGTAAAGCGAAAAAAGACGAACTCCAAAACATGGAGGGGGTCATCACTGTAGTTGAAAGTGGTGGCCAATTTCAAGTTGTTATTGGGAACCATGTGCCCAAAGTGTATGCGGAAGTTATGAAAGTAGCAAAAATTAGTGGGGAAACGAATAAAGAATCGACATCTAATGAAAAGGTCAGTCCAGTCTCAAAGGTTTTTGAATATATTTCAGGAACGTTCTCTCCTTTGATTCCCGCACTAGCAGGGGCGGGGATGATTAAAGCGCTTCTTGCCATTTTAACATTATTACATTGGATTAATGTAGATGGCAGTACGTATGCAGTGCTAAATGCAGCTTCGGGTGGAGTGTTTTTCTTCTTGCCTATCTTTGTAGGGATCACGGCTGCGTTGAAACTTGGTGCGAATCCATATGTCGGTGGCGCGATTGGAGCGGGTTTATTAGAACCTAGCTTTACAGCTCTTCTTGAACACGGAGCTCGTTCGGAATTTTTGAATTTGCCGTTAATTTTGACCAATTATTCATCAACCGTATTTCCGATGTTGATTGCGATTGCTATTTTTGCTCTATTAGAAAAATGGGTTAAAAAAATTACACCGAGTGTACTCACATTATTTTTCACGCCGATGGTTTGTCTACTCGTAATGGTCCCGTTAACAGCCTTAGTATTTGGTCCGTTTGCAGTGTACGTGAGTGACGGAATTATGAACGGTGTTTCTTATCTATCGTCTGTATCAGCTATTCTAACAGGGGTTATTATTGCGGGTGTGTGGCCATTTCTTGTTATTCTCGGTGTCCACTGGGGTGTTGTGCCAATCGCGATTAGTGCGTTTGCCAAAGGCGGGGATGTGATTTTGCCTATCACAGCAGCTTCAACGTTTGCTCAAATGGGTGTTGCTTTTGGTGTGTTCCTGCGTGCACGTGACAAGAAATTGAAATCCTTGACCCTTGGAGCGGTGTTATCAGGTGTCCTTGCTGGTGTGACCGAGCCGATTATATATGGTGTGATCATGCGCTACCGCAGGTTGATTCCAATCATGGTGATTGCGGGTGTTATTGGCGGAGCCATCGTTGCGACATTTGATGTACGTTTATTCACGTTTACATTTAACAGCATCTTAACAATCCCGGCTTACCAGCCTCCAGTTCAATATACAATTGGCGTAATGATTGCTTTCTTGGTTGGGACCATTCTGACTTTTATAATCGGATATGAGAAAAAGAAAGAAGAAATAAAACCGGAACAAACAACACCAGTTCCACCAGCTAGAGATAACAAAATGGCTATAGCTAGTCCTATCGAAGGTACGCTTCTTCCGTTAGCAGATGTACCGGATCCAGTATTCTCTAGTGGGGCGATGGGCAAGGGAGTTGGAATTGAACCTACGATTGGGCGCGCTGTTGCTCCGTTTGACGGAACGGTCACGATGATTTTTCCAACAAGCCATGCGATTGGATTAACTTCAAATGATGGAGTAGAAGTTCTCATCCATATTGGGCTAGATACGGTCCAATTAGAAGGAAAACATTTTACCGCCCATGTCGAAAATGGACAGGCAGTTAATCAAGGAGACATTCTTGTAGAATTTGATATTGCTGGTATTAAAGAAGCGGGATATAAAGTAACGACACCGGTGATTGTAACGAATACAACAAATTATTTAGATGTCATTGCAGATGAGCCAAAAGAAGTAGTTAGCGGGCAGTCTATCCTTACAGTTATTAATTAAGATGTGAATCGTATGTTGAATGAGGCATGCGATTCACAGTGATTAAACGATACGGGAGATAGCAAAAGCCATTTTTTGTTGTGAGAAAGTAATGGATCACTAAAACACAAAGGTTTATTTTGTAAAGAAAGTCAGTCGAAGAAGGTAAATAAATATGAGGGAGAGATTCGAAAATGAAACATACTTCTTTAAAAACATTTCCGGAAAATTTTCTATGGGGTGGTTCAACATCTGCTTATCAAGTAGAAGGTGCATGGAATGAAGATGGCAAAGGCCCATCTGTTGTAGACATGGCTAACCACGTAGAAGGTGTGACAGATTTTAAAGTAACGAGTGACCATTATCATCACTACAAAGAAGACGTGGCATTATTTGCTGAAATGGGCTTTAAAGCCTATCGCTTTTCGATTGCTTGGACACGTATTTTCCCGGCAGGTACAGGGGAAGTCAATGCTAAAGGTGTAGAGTTCTACCATAACCTGATTGATGAAATTAAACAGCATAATATGGAACCAATCGTAACGATGTATCACTTTGATTTACCTTATGCTCTTCAACAACAAGGTGGCTGGGCGAATCGTGCAACGGTCGATGCCTTCGAGCGATACGCAGAAGTATTATTTAACGAATACGGTGACAAGGTGACATACTGGTTAACCATTAATGAACAGAATATGATGATTCTCCATGGGGATGCTCTTGGAACGTTGGACCCGAGCTTGAAGGATCCAAAGAAAGACTTATATCAACAAAACCATCACATGTTAGTCGCGCAGGCAAAAGCGATGAAGATGTGTCACGACAAATTGCTGCACGCGAAGATTGGTCCTGCGCCGAATATCGTTTCGATTTATCCTGCAACGTCTAAACCAGAAGATATTTTAGCAGCAGATAACTATGCGGCAATCCGCAACTGGTTGTACCTAGATGTAGCTGTGTTCGGCAAATATAACCATGTTGTATGGTCCTATCTTGAAGAAAACGGATGGACACCTTTGATTCAGGATGGAGATATGGAAATTCTTAAAGGGGCAAAACCAGATTTCATCGCCTTTAACTACTATACATCTCAGACCGTCCAAGAAAGCACGGGTGAAGGGGAAGACAAGCAAGGAACGGGTGATCAACATTTAACAATCGGAGAGCCAGGCGTATTCAAAGGTGCGAAAAATCAACATTTGAATACGAATGAATTTGGTTGGGAGATCGATCCAGTTGGATTCCGTACAACTCTTCGTCAAATCTATTCACGTTACGGATTGCCATTAATCGTAACAGAAACAGGGCTTGGAGCATTCGATAAGTTAGAAGAAGGCGACAAAGTACATGATGAATACCGCATAGATTTCTTGCGTAAGCATCTTGAACAAATGCAATTGGCAATTTCCGACGGTGTAGAAGTATTTGGCTTCTGTCCATGGTCAGCGATTGATTTAGTCAGTACGCACCAAGGTATTAGCAAACGCTACGGTTTTATCTATGTGAACCGTGATGAATTTGAGCTACTTGATATGCGCCGCATCCGTAAAGACAGTTTCTATTGGTACCAAAACGTCATTAAAACGAATGGACAAGAGATTTAATCTATGCACAAGAGTGTTCTATCCAACGACTACTATTTACAGTTTAAATGGAGTATAAGTCACATTATAGACTGTGTGGTGAGTGTTGGGTTAGACCCTTTTGGGACATCCTTCATAAATGGTTAGAATCTACGGAAATGATAGTAAAATATAGCAGTTTGTTTACATAAATTGAAAGGGGATTATCAAAATGACAATCACAAAAAAAGAATTTCCAAAAGGCTTTTTATGGGGCGGTGCTACAGCGGCGAACCAATTAGAAGGTGCATTTGACCAAGATGGGAAAGGTTTGTCTAGTGCAGATTTAGTTGCTTATATCCCGAAAGATCAAAGAAAGAAAGATAATGCGATCGAAATCAATTCGGATGAAATTGAGAAAATCTTGTCAGGTGAAAAAGTTGCTAGGTTTCCTAAAAGGGACGGTATCGATTTTTATCACCGCTATAAAGAAGATATCGCGTTATTCGCTGAAATGGGCTTTAAGGTTTTCAGATTATCGCTTAACTGGGCACGGATTTTTCCAAATGGAGATGACCAAGAACCAAATGAAGCAGGTCTAAAATTTTACGATGATGTGTTTGATGAACTTCGTAAATATGGAATTGAGCCTTTAGTTACCCTTTCGCACTATGAAACGCCTTATGGGCTTACTGAAAAATATAATGGTTGGCTAGGACGGGAAGTCATTGGTTGCTTTGAAAAATATGCCAAAACCGTATTTACACGTTATAAGGACAAAGTGAAATATTGGCTGACATTTAATGAAATTAATATGATTACATTGAGTCCGTTTACGGGTGGAGGCATTGTTTCCGATCGTACAGATCATCCTTTACAAGCTCAATACCAAGGATTGCATCATCAATTCGTTGCAAGTGCATTAGCTACAAAGGCTTGTCATGAGATAATCCCTGGTGCAAAAATTGGCTGTATGCTTGCGAGGATGGAAACGTATCCGAATACGCCTAATCCGTTAGATGTGCGAAAAGCACAATTAGAAAACCAAATGAACCTTTTCTTCACAGACGTACATGCGCGTGGAGAGTACCCAAACTATATGAATCGTTTCTTTAAAGAAAATCAAATTTCTATTAAAAAAGAAGATGGTGACGATGAAATACTAAAAGAATATACTGTGGATTTCGTTTCTTTTAGTTATTACATGTCTTTAACTGCTTCTGCAAGTCCAGAAGGGGAAAGAGCGCAAGGGAACCTATTTGGTGGTGTAAAAAATCCATATTTGGAATCATCAGATTGGGGTTGGCAAATTGACCCTATTGGATTAAGAATTATGCTGAATGATATGTATGACCGCTATCGAAAACCATTATTCCTTGTAGAGAATGGCTTGGGTGCTTATGATAAAGTTGAAGAAGATGGCTCGATTCACGATGATTATCGTATCGACTACTTAAGAAAACACATTGAACAAATGCGAGAAGCGATTGAAGATGGCGTTGATCTTATGGGGTATACAAGTTGGGGGCCAATTGACTTAGTAAGTATGTCTACTTCTGAAATGTCTAAACGCTATGGATTTATTTACGTTGATTTAGATGATGATGGAAATGGAACTTTAAAGAGATCGAAGAAGGATTCTTTTGATTGGTATAAAAAAGTCATTGAGTCTAATGGTGCTGAATTATAATATCGTAAGTATTTATCTTGGTATATGCGAAATCTAAATAGTAAGAATGAGGATGTCTCATAAGGGTCTGACCTCGCACTCTAAATCAGTATGTAGTGTTTCATACACGTATTTTATACTGTATTTAGTTGTTGCGGGGTCTGACTCTTTGCGTTTGAATGAATTAGGAGTGTAATACAAAAGAGTGAAAGAACTAGTCCATCTCAATATACTCTCTATACTGAATAATCCTAAAAATAGGGTATAATAATAGAATGCAAGTTCATGCACAGAAAAGGAGATAGACATTCTATCTTGAGTGATCTTTAGCAGGATAATGCATGTTGTTAGCGAATGTAGCTAATAATGATTGCTGAAAATGGATAATTGGAGGCGAAGGAATGTTTAGTACAATTGAAGATTTTTTGACAAATTGGAAGCATGAAAGTGGATCTACGCAAAAAATACTGAATGCGTTGACCGATGAATCATTAGCGCAGGAAGTATCTCCTGAGGATCGTACACTTGGACGGATCGCGTGGCATGTCGTAACGACCCTTGATGAAATGATAGGGCGTACAGGGCTTGTTTTTAAAGCGGCTCGGCACGATTTGCCAGTCCCGAAAACGTCGAGTGAAATCGCAGAAGCATATCGCACATCAAGCGAAGAGATGGTCGCTTCGATTCGCGAACAGTGGAATGACGAAACACTGAACGAAAAGAGAGATATGTACGGAGAAATGTGGTCCATTAACACGGTGCTCGGGCTGATAATCGCACATCAAGCACATCATCGTGGCCAAATGACCGTGCTCATGCGTCAAGCGGGTCTGACCGTACCCGGCATATATGGACCGGCAAGGGAAGAGTGGGCGGCGTTTGGAGGACAAGCTCCTGAAGTATAATCGTGTAAATGGAAATTGATACTTAAATTCGGCTGTTATTTAAACATAGTACGTAAAGAACACGTATGAGTTAGCGGTGAAAGCCGCCTTTTATACGTGTTTTTTGTGGAAAAGGGGCGGGGCTTCGCAAAATTGGCTCCGTACCGCCACCTTCATAAGGTGATGTAATTTGAGAACCTGAACCTTTTTCATCGCCTAAGTTTTAGAGCAAGCGCTCATGGCTGTTTTTTAGATAAAGAAATCTACCTATTCTAGCCATGGCATCTAATGTTATAAGTAAGGAAAAGTCCCAACTGATGGAATCTTCATTTGATCAGTCCGCTCCGCCACCACCACCATCTCCTCCGCCGTCGCCACCACCACTATCACCATAGCTGTTGCCTGACGAGCTCCCTTTGGAAGCGGAAGAATTCGACCATTTCCATGTATTTCCTAAGTAGCTGACTGGGTCTTCATCATGATAGATCAGGTAGGTAAGGGGCAAGGCTTGAGCATATTCAAGTTCTGGTATTACTAAGCTTGCTATTTTCGTTTTAGAGTGCTTGACTTGGAGTAAAAGAATTCGGGTTATTGTTTTTTCAAGTTCAGATTCTGTAAGATTAGTAGGTATGCCATCTCTTTTTATTTCTTTTCTGAATTGTCTAATCTCTGAATGGATACTAGTCGCTTTCTGGGAAAATGCAAAACGTGGTGCTAGGACATATAAGAGAAAAACAAATAAGATCGAAAAGAAAAGTAGTTTCATAAGATTGATATCGACTAACATAAGTGAACCGATGACAGACGTTAAGATGAAAAGGATAATTCTCTTTTTTCTTCTATATTGGATCCATCCGGCGATAAGTGTGACTCCCCCAACAACACTGTACCCAATAATAGCTATTGTTGAGAGTGAGTCGATTACATAACAATATAGAACAGTTGTGAATATGATTAGTAGCAATCCCCTCGTTAATAGGGCAAATCTGTTGTTCAAGAATCGTTCCTCTTTCAACTCTTGTAGAACTTCTGCGAACCATTCCTTTTCTTTCCTTTTAAACTCCATATGTCTTCGTTGATATTTCTGTGCTTGCTGTTGGTTCATTTTTTCTCTTTTTGTTAGGCCGGCAATATCGGTCATGGAAAAAGAAAGCTTTCCTTGACCATACTTCTGCTTGAATAGCCAGGAGACGAGCAGCTTTTCAGAAGAAGAAAGCTTACCCAGAGGAGCTGTTAAAGTAAAGAGAAGGCTATGTTTGGGAGCTGTAGGATCCTTTTGAAACCTTCCTCTTGTCTGCTGGATTTGAACAGTGGCTGCTCCTTTTTCAACAAGAGAATATAGCCCGGATAGGAACGCATAAGGATTCAATCTGCCAATACGGTGAATCATATATAGATGAAGTGGATCATGCTTTAGAATGCTCTCTGTACTTCTTCTAGGCACAAGTTTCATGATGAGCAAGACGAAGCAGCAACAGATAAGGAGAACCAAGAAACCAATTAAAAACTTTGAAAAGCCTTCCTTTTGTTTTGTTTTCTTTATGGCTGTTTCTACTCGCTTCTTTTCCTGTGCAACTGCTTCCTTTAAAGACATAGGTGCTGCATTTTTAGCCTGTTCACTCATGATGGATGAGGGAAAGAGTATCCGGGTTTCAGTTAAGGCATACATTTCAGATACCGGAGTGGAGAAATGGACGCTATATGGATCTTTTGATGAAACTTTCCCTTTCCGGTCATGGAAGAATGCATACGTGTTTTGATTATCGACTTCTTGTGGGAAATAAAAATCAATGTTTACATGAAAAAGATCGTTATCATGATTTGAATCTGTTCCAAAGAACGGTACGGTCAAATCACTATAAGAATCATATGATTTCACAGCATTTTTTAACGTATATATATAGAAAATATACTTCTTTTCATTATTGGACGGAAGGGATGCAGTATATGTACGGTCATCTTCTGAAACATGTAGCTGTCTCAGTTCATTCCTCTGCATATAGCCAAGCTTTGCCTTTGGATTCAACAGCTCATATGCCTCGAAATCCTGCACCCCATCATGATGGTCCTTCTGGATAGAACGATGGACTTGACTATACTTTCCATCAAAAGTGTATGTGAAAATTTCATTCACGACTAAATTTCCGTTTGGCTGAATCCAGGCGCGGATATTTACTTGATCAATCGAAAAGGACTTAGCGAAAGTGGTTGAAGCCATGATGAAACCAAGAATAAAGATAAACGGAAAAATAAAGAATACTCTTTTCAACTAGTTCCCCCCTACGATATTACTCATTAGTATCACTGTTAATCTACGAATAACTAAATATTACCATATCTATAAAAGGAATGGAAAGCGAGGCAGGGATTTGTTCATTCTATCTGAAGCGTGGCTATATTTTTTGAAAAAATCACAGAAATTGGTGGATGTGATTGTGATGGAACCTATTTTGTTCCCTTTATCGAAAAAGGCTTTTTCTTTTTTAGCATTCCTCTTGAAAAACCTCAAGACATATGGCAAAGTAAGTAGATGATGAAGCATTAAACGAATTGAATAATGAAACATGTGGGGGGACCAGTGTTGCTGGTTGAGACCGTATCCAATAGATACATACCCTTGGAACCTGATCTGGTTAAAACCAGCGTAGGGAACATATTTAAACAGGACTCATTTGTTATGATATGCACCCTAGGGATAAACCTATGGTGCTTTTTTGCGTAGCGCGATTCCTATTAAACGTTTACATATTTTCCACCTTGTTTCTTCGTTTGCTGCTTTGTAAGACATGTTCAAGGGGGAAATGTAATGAAGAAATGGTTAGTCTTACTTAGTGTGATGCTTATTCTTGCTGCTTGCGGGAATAGTCAGGACAATGGTTCGAAGGAAAAGAATCAAGAGAAATTAAAGAAAGTTACTCTTGTTTTAGATTGGACGCCGAATACGAATCATACTGGTTTGTATGTTGCAAAGGAAAAGGGGTATTTTGAAGAAGAGGGGCTAGATGTTGAGATTATAATGCCAGGTGAGGCGGGAGCTGACCAGCTTGTCGCAGCGGGAAAAGCAGAGTTCGGAATTGGCTACCAGGAATCTTTGACAGAAGCGCGTGTACAAGGTGTGCCATTGGTCTCGATTGCTGCTATTATTCAGCATAACACGTCTGGATTTGCTTCCCCAGTTGATAAGAAAATTACCTCACCGAAAGATTACGAAGGAAAGACGTATGGCGGTTGGGGAGCACCTGTAGAAAAAGCTGTCCTATCTTCTTTGATGAAGCAGGAAAATGGAGATGTGAAAAAAGTCGATATTGTGAATATGGGAGATACGGATTTTTTCACAGCGGTTAAACGAGATATTGATTTTGCTTGGATTTATTATGGGTGGACAGGTATAGAAGCTGAGTTGCGTGGGGAGAAATTGAATATGCAATATTTGACCGATTACACGGAAAAGCTAGATTACTATACGCCTGTTCTCACAACTAATGAAGATTTAATAAAAGAAGATCCAGATACTGTTCGTTCTTTTGTAGCAGCAGTTTCCGAGGGCTATCATTATACGATTGAACATCCCGAAGAAGCGGCGGACCTTTTAATTAAAGCAGTTCCTGATATAGACCCAGAATTGGTAAAGGCAAGTCAAAAGTGGTTATCACCGAAATATCAAGATGACGCTTCAAAATGGGGTGTTCAAGATCAAAAGGTTTGGGAAAACTATGCGAGCTGGATGTTTGAGAACGGTTTGCTTGAAAGTGAATTAGACGCAAAAAAGGCATTCACCAATGAATTTTTACCGAAATAAGGAGGAGAGAAGCATGAGCGACTCATTAGTAAGCATTCAAATTATCCCGAAAACAAAAAATGGGGAAGATGTGATTCCTTATGTAGATGAAGCAATAGCGATTATTCATGACTCTGGAATTAAATATGAAGTTCATCCGCTTGAAACGACCATGGAAGGGAATTTGACAGAAATCTTTTCAATTATCGAGAAAATGAATCAACGGATGATTGAGATTGGCAGTCGTAATGTGATTTCTCAAGTGAAAATTCTTTATCAACCAAGCGGTGCATCTATGGATAAATTGACAGAGAAATATCGCCCATGAAGATTTGGTATAAAGGATGGAGACCAGCTCTGGTCCTCATCCTTTTATTCATCGTATGGGAAGTTTCTTGTCGGCTTTTTGAAATACCAAAATGGCTCCTGCCTTCCCCCTCGCAGATATGGTTAGAAGGAGCTGCTGGATGGCCGAATTATCATCACCATCTAACATCGACGATTGGACTTACAATCTTGGGGTTTTTAATTGGAGCAAGTGTGGGCATTGCAGTTGCTGTTGGTCTACACCTTATTCCGAAGCTTAGAGAAGCCATTTATCCGATCATCATTCTCTCACAAAACATTCCAATCATTGTGTTGGCTCCACTCCTTGTTATTTGGTTTGGGTTTGGTATATTACCTAAAGTCATTGTCATTACGCTCGTTTGTTTTTTCCCAATCACAGTGGCTGCTTTGGATGGGTTTAGACAAACGAGTTCAGAGCTGATGCATTACATGAAAATGGCTGGGGCAACAAAGAAACAAATCTTTTGGAAACTGGAATGGCCTTATGCGCTACCATCCATCTTCTCAGGGTTGAAAATCTCCGCTACATACAGCGTAATGGGAGCAGTTATTTCTGAATGGCTTGGGGCAAAAGAAGGGATAGGTGTCTATATGACCTTAGCTTCGTCATCCTTTCGAACGGACCGTGTCTTTGTTGCGATCTTTTTGATTATGATTTTGAGTTTGGTATTCTTTGCCCTTATTGTATCGATGGAACGAATGATCGTGAAGTGGAAGCCGAAAGGAGATGGCAAGAGACGTGACTAAACTTTTAATTGAGAACATATCGAAATCCTTTGGTGAAAATCAAGTACTGGATCAGTTGTCTCTTCGTGTAGAAGAAGCGGAGTTCGTGTCCATATTAGGTCCTTCTGGGAGTGGAAAAAGCACCTTATTTCAATTAATCGGTGGATTGTTTGCACCAGACTTTGGAGAAATTAGGCTTGATGGCAAACGTATTAATGGAGAAACCGGTTCGATTAGTTACACGCCTCAAAGTCCATCGCTTTTGCCATGGCGAACGGTCCTCGGCAATATCCTGCTTGGTGGAGAAATTGTTGGGGAGACAGACCAGGCACTTGCATTAAAGATGATTGATAAAGCGGGTCTAAAAGGATACGAGAATGCCTATCCATATGAACTGTCTGGAGGGATGAAGCAGAGAGTGGCGTTTATTCGCAGTCTGCTAAGTCCGCAATCACTTATTTGTTTAGATGAGCCTTTTTCAGCACTCGATGAATTCACACGTCTCGAAATGCAAAATTGGCTCTTATCTGTTTGGGAAGAAGATAAACGGGCCATTTTGCTTGTTACCCATAATATTGAAGAAGCTCTTTATTTATCTGATCGGGTTATTGTGTTATCAGAAAAGCCTACCCAAGTGAAAAAAGAGTTTATCGTCCCGTTTCCGAGACCAAGACAAGCATCGATTTTGCTAAGCGAAGAATTTTTATCGTGGAAAAAGAAGATATACAATGAATTGCGGGTGATTATGTGAGGCAGTCTATAATCGACTCTCATATTCATTTTGATCAATATTCAGAAAGTACCCGGTCTACCATTTTAAAAGACTTGCAAGCATACAAAGTAGAGGCACTTATTTGTGTATCAACGAATCTCGCTTCTTCTCAAAAAAATTTAGCTTTAGCAGAGATGGATAAACGACTAAAGCCTGCTTTCGGCTTTCATCCAGAACAAGAGCTGCCGAGTGATTCGGAAGTGAGTCAATTATGTTCATTCTTGAATAAACACAAACATCAAATGGTTGCTATTGGTGAAGTGGGCTTACCCTATTACTTGCGGTTCGAGCATCCAAAAATACAGATTGAGCCTTATATTGAACTATTGGAGGTTTTTATAAAAAAGGCTTCAGAGCTGAATAAACCAATTATTCTTCATGCGGTATACGACGACGCTCCTTTGGTTTGTGACCTTTTGGAAAAACACTCGGTAACAAAGGCACATTTCCATTGGTTCAAAGGAGACGAAAAAACAGTTCAGCGCATGATTCAAAATGGGTATTATATTTCAGTCACCCCAGATTGCTTGTATGAAACGGAGATTCAGCAATTGATTAAAGACTATCCGTTAGCAAATTTGATGGTGGAAACGGATGGACCATGGCCGTTCGAAGGACCATTCCAAGATACGGTGACTCATCCGAAAATGATTCATGTAAGCGTACAAAAAATAGCAGAAATAAAGAACATTCAGGTAGAGAGGGTATACGAAGAATTGTATAAAAGTACGGCAAAATTTTATGGGCTGTAAATCATTTTGACTAGTTAACGAGAGACGGAGTTCCCAGCCCAAAATATTTCTTTTATTAGTTTGCAATCGTTGCCAAATCCTGTTATTATTAAGAGGAATTATTTTTGTTCGGTACTGTAGGAATCTAAAAGTGAGAACTTTTTGACTCGATTGTCACTTTGAGCAAGGATAGTAATATAATGTGTGATGAACGCACTAGGAGGCAACAACAATGGAACAAGGTAAAGTAAAATGGTTTAACGCAGAAAAAGGATTTGGATTCATCGAACGCGAAAACGGAGACGATGTATTCGTACATTTCTCAGCTATTCAAAGCGAAGGTTTCAAATCTCTTGACGAAGGTCAAGAAGTGACTTTTGAAGTTGAACAAGGTCAACGTGGACCACAAGCTTCTAACGTACAAAAAGCATAATTGATACATGCAAAAGGCAGACTCTACTTTGGAGTCTGTCTTTTTTGCGTTTGATTTAGAGTTAATCTTGTTACATAAACAAAATAAATAAAAAATCCCACTCAGTAAACAAGTGGGATAACAACAGTAACAAGTAAGGGAAAATGCATAAAAGATTTTTCCAATTATAACATAGCCATTTTAGAAAAGCCTAGTTCAACTATTTATCCCGCATTAATAGAGCGGAGGTATTAGCGGCACTAGAATGGGACTAACAATCAGTGGGGGCCCACGGATTGAAGTTTCACTTTATCTCTATATAATAGATTTTGACTTACTACTTTTAATAGCTATAATATAAAAAAGGTAATTGAACAAGAAGTTCTGCATATAATTAGGATGGTATGTGAACTCTTGATTTAAATAGTAACAATTACGATTTGCAAGTTTCAAAAAATAGAGTATAATTGAGAAAAATGGGCTTATGAAAACTCGAGGTAGCTAATGATGAATGAGATTCTAATGGAATTTTTACTACGGGATATTGTTTCGCATTTACCGGATGAAAAGCGTGAGATTTATCAATATATAGTAAATGAAGAAGATCAATTGGCACAGCAAGCGGATACTGCCGACCATCTTCTGCAGTTGTTTGTGAAATATGCGCCACATCGAACTGCAGCCAAACACTTTCACTTGGAATATGGTGAAATGATTAAGTTTATGCATGACATTGAAGGAGAAATAAGTGAGAAGTTGGAAGAAAGATGTGCAAAAGTGAAATGGATCGACATGACGGACAAAATTAAACACCCCAATTCTTCAAAAAATCCTGTGCTTACTTATTTGCTAATCACTTGAATTCCACAAAAATAAAGGTTATTTCACAAGGTTTAACCTGTTGAGATAGCTTTTTTTTGCATGATCACAACCGGGAAATGGGGTCTGACCCCGCCATGAAGATACGAGACCCCTTGGTATAAGCGGGTTGGTGGCTAGTGGGTGAAGCTGGGAAATAGGGTCTGGCCCTCAAGGAGTATCAATCTTCCTGTGAGTCCCATTAGGTAATTTCGTTAATTTTTGATACAATGGAGAGTAGCATTTTGTTTTTTGGAGGTATATATATGGGAAAATTAAATAGAAATGCACCGTGTGAATGTGGCAGTGGGAAAAAGTACAAGAAGTGCTGTGGCAGAAAAGTGGATGAAAATCCAATTGCTGTTCATTATGAAGAAGCAACACTATTACAGAAGGCGTTAATGGATTTTACAGAAAAGAATTATAAAGCTGAAATCAATCAGCTTTTGCTTGATTATCCACTTCCGGAAAATGTAAGTGAAGAAGTTCAAGAAATTTATCAATTTAATGTGAATATATGGGGTACTTTCACGCAGCCCGTTGTGAACGGCGATACAATCTTTGATACATTTATGAAGCAAGAAGGGCCTCATATTGTAAGGGAGAAAACGAGAGAGATCGTAGAGTCTTGGAAAGGCACGACTCCTGTATTGTTTTCAATTGAGGAATTAACGAGTGAAACAATAACTCTAGAAGATATCGTGACGAAACAAGCTATCTCGCTTCCGTATACGCCATATGCAAGTCAGGAATTAGGAATTGGAGAAATCATTCTTGGGTATTTAGTTAATATGGGAACGAGAAGTGATTTCTTTGGTCAGTTTATTAGCTTTGAGCCAAAATTTACAGACAACATTTTAACAACTATAAATCAACAATTAGAAGAGTACAAGCATGCGGGTGGAAAAGCAGAAGAATTCATGGCTCGGAATTTCTTGCAAATCTTCCATAGTCTCGCGGCTATTACAGAAGGTATTGAATTACCAAAAACCGAAACAAATGAGCGAGTATGGTACAATGAGAAAGAAAAAGAAACGGCAGAAATGGTGAAACAAGGAATGCATGAAGAGGGTTATCCGCAGTCACTAATAGAAAGTGTTCAAGCGTTGTGGAACACCTATTGTACGGAACAATCTCCATCTATTCGAAAACCAGAAGCATTTGCTGCAGCACTGGAGTATTCAGTGAAACTGCTCTCTAAAGGGGAGTTCAGTCCTTCTCAGACTAAGCTTGCTAAGAAATACGGGGTAGGTGCTTCTACTTTATCGAATCGATATAAAGAAATGGAAGCAGCAGTTGGAGAAAAAATAGAAATATAAACAAGTAGGCTGCCATTTTGGTAGCCTATTTGAATAATAGTGCGTGTTCAAAAAGGAGGAGAGTTTTTTGAGTAAAATATCTATAAAGAATCCCTGTCCGTGTGGAAGTGAGAAAATATATAAAAATTGCTGTGGAAAGAATGTAATCGAGTTTCCGACGATTTCGATTAGTGAAGAAGCGGCAATGTTTCAAAAGGAATTATTAAAATATACTTTTGAAAGATATGAGCATGATATTCTAGATCTTGCGTTTCAATATCCGTTATTCAATTTTATGGATGTAAAAGAGGAGCCGATTCTTGTAGAAACGCATGATACCTATATGCAACACATGCGCACATGGGCAGTATTTAACCTGCCGATTGCTAAAGGACAGACGATCTTTGAAGAATTTTATCGAAAAAAACCCTCTAAAATAGTAAGGAAGAAAACGAAAAATTTGATTCTCTCATGGCGTGGAGCGACACCAAAACTATATCTGTTAAAGACCATCCATTCGGATAGGGTCGTGATAGAAGACATACTTGGTAGGATTGAGTATGAACTACCGCTTGAGTATGGAACAGGAATGGTAGAGGAAAATAGTTTACTACTTGGAATGCTATTAGATAGGGGTACTGGCATGTACTTCTTGGGAGAACCTATAAGTTTCCCTGCTGCTGGGACGGAAAAGTTAGTACAGGAATTTCAGGATGAATTGGAAGAGCATCTTGAAGATGATGGAGGGTATGAAGATTTCTACCAAATTGATTTTCCGTACCTTCTTGAAAGGCTACTCCTGAGGATGATGGGGGATATTGACCTGCCAGATATCACACAGTTTGAATGGAGCTCAGAAAAAGAGTTACAAGTAGCGATTCTTATTCAAGAACATATGAGAGAAGATAATTGCCCAATAGATATGATTATGACCGCCATTGTAATTTGGAAGTCGTATTGTGAGAAAGGGTCTCCTTCTATACGTAAACCAGAAGTGTACGCTGCATTAATTGACTACTTGGTACAATCCGCTTTACTGGATATTTTAGCACCGTCACAAAAGGAAATTGCTGATAAGTATGATATAAGTGAGGCAACCATTTCCAAACTGTACAAAAGGATTGGAGATATCCTCTATGAAGAATTGGAGAGTCTTGGGATGACTGAAGAAATGGATTATGAATATTAATGGAAAACGCAGAACTCCTTTTTCATTAGAGTTTTGCGTTTTTTACTGCGAAAAAAATGAAGAGTTGTGGAAAGAGGAAATATTAGATGAAGTATTGGGGCCAGTAGATAAGATCGATGAATTCTTTTCGGTTGTATGATGGTGAAATACTCATCCTTTCTTGTATCCCGGTTTAACAGGCTGTAATACCTCCACCTCAACTTTTGTTTAGAGAATCAAGGTAAGGTGAAAATAGGTGGGGGATAAACAGCCTGTAAATCCCCGATTGGTTCAACTAACCATCATTGGCGGATGAACCCCCCAATGATGGAAGTTTCACTTTATCAAAAAGCTTGCCTGAATTGTTCGGTTACTTCGGTGATCTTGCCAAGGAATAGGTAGGAGTATACGAACTATAAGTGAGTGTTCAAAAAGGATAAAAAGAGCCTATAAGTTCTGCGAGCGATCGTCACAAACCTTTCGCGTATGGAGTAATACGTGAGGACCGGACTTGCAGGATGTGCTGACTTCTGTGTTGCTCGTCATGACGTGCGCGATTTTAGCAGAAGGTCATTCATGAGCTTTAATGTAATTCGCAAGCTTTTTTACCGTACCCTTTGAACATCCTCTATAAAAAACGATTTGCCAAACGAACATTCATATGGTAAAATTTCCATAACTTAAATGAAACGGAGGGGTTTACGGTGAAGTTTATCAGACTACGTTCAACACTTTGTGCCGCTAACTGAATAGTGCTCAAAAAAACTCTGTCTGTGTGCAGGGTGAACGGGATAAGTCTGCCTAATTACCATAACCCTATAATATAACCATGAGGGAGGGCTGGATGAACGCTCTCTTTTTTTGTATAAAGGACATGGGGAAGGGGCTTCGCGACTTTCTACTATAGACAATCTACTTCGCAGATATACGTACTTTATTGAAGTACTTCAAAATCCGGCTCCGCACCGCTACCATTGTGATTAGGCGAGTGTAGTGTGCTACAGGATGTATTCTTCATGGTAGATGGTGTGGCGTTAATGCCATATTCGTTTGTCTATACTAAAGAGATGTCCTTTACTTCACCTTTTTCGTTTACTCAAACACAGGCGATAGGTCTGTGTTTTTTTAGCATATTCAAACTACGGTGCAGCAAAGACATTAACAAAACTTAAGGGGGAATATGCAAATGGAAGAATTGCAACAAAAAGCAGTATTAGTTGGAGTAAATATTAATAATCATCGGGACTTTGCTTACTCGATGGAAGAGCTTGCAAATTTAGCGGAGGCCTGTGGTGTAGAGGTCGTTGGCGAGATGACTCAAAATTTACAAAGAGTGAATTCATCTCATTATATTGGCAGTGGTAAGGTAGATGAAGTAAAGACTCTTGTAGAATATAGTGATGGAAATTTGGTTATTTTTAATGATGAACTATCTCCATCTCAAATTCGTAACTTAGAACGAGATTTAGACTGTAAGGTGATTGATCGTACGATATTAATTCTTGATATTTTTGCAGATCGGGCGAAGACGAGAGAGGCACAGTTACAAGTGGAAGTGGCGGAACTACAATATATGTTGCCGCGCTTGATTGGTCTCAGAGAGTCGCTAGGGCGTCAAAGTGGTGGTGTCGGTACAAAGAACAGAGGGGTTGGGGAGAAAAAGCTTGAGCTTGACCGTCGAAGAATCGAAGAGAAGATTAATGTATTGAATAAAGAACTAGAAACGCTTGTTGCTCACAGGAAAACACAGCGGAAGCAGAGAAAGAAGAATGCAATCCCTGTTGTTTCACTTGTTGGGTATACAAATGCTGGAAAGTCAACGATTATGAATGCTCTTGTCGAGAAATTTCATGCATCTACGGAGAAGCAGGTTTTTGAAAAGGATATGCTATTTGCGACATTAGAGACATCTGTTCGAAACATCCCGCTTCCGGACAATAAAGAATTTCTATTAACGGATACAGTTGGTTTTGTTTCAAAGCTGCCGCATCATCTTGTAAAAGCATTCCGATCAACGCTTGAAGAAGTGGCAGAAGCTGATTTGCTCATTCATGTTGTTGATTTTTCCAATGCAAATTATGAACAGCTTATTGAAATTACAAATGAAACACTTAAAGCAATTGGAATTGAAAATATCCCAACCGTTTATGCGTATAATAAGGCGGATTTAACGGAAATGGAGATCCCGCAAGTTCGTGCTGATTCTGTTTATTTGTCAGCAAAACAGAGAATCGGCGTGGCTGAATTGATTGAAAAGATTCGTGAAAACATCTTCACAGATTATGTTCGCTGTGAACTGCTAATCCCGTATGATCAAGGTCAGATTATTTCTTATTTTAACGAACATGCGCAAATTCTTGAAACGGAATATGAAGAAGATGGCACGAAAATCAAGGTCGAGTGTAAACATAGTGATTATGAAAAATACCGAACGTTTGTGTTGGAAGAATCGTGAAAGCAAGTAGGCTTTGTGGTTTATTTGCTCTAACTATGAGATTAAAGGCTGGAAGGTAGAGGGGTCATAAAGAAGCGATAGGTAAGATGGGGATTGCGAATCATTTCCTATAAAACGGGTTAGCTCCAATGCTAACCCGTTTTATTTTGCATTTATTTTTTTGATGAGCATTCTGTACACGTAACCACGTAGGATTCTGCTTGTTCATCAATATGATGGCCGCAATCCGGACATTGTTTCGGTGGTAAGTTTCTGAAGAATTCCATAGGTTTATTTGTTTGCATGTGTAGTTCCTCCCTTTTTGTAATACAGATTCAAATTATTGTTTGTTGTTATAATACAGTATATACCCATTTGTTATAAATGTATAGGTTATTATCAGAAAAATATAATAATTATTAATGTTAATATTTTCCGTTTGTTGTGTCGATGTTCTTCTCAATTTTCAAGAATAAAAAGAAACAAGACAATAGGTATGGAATTTCAAAACATTATGACATTTATCACCTCGGTTTCATGATGTATTCTACTAATTGCCAGTGAGTTCTTTTCATAGTATAGATGTATCGGAGGTGGAGAGATGATTACATTTGAACATGTGATGAAATCTTTTAAAGAACATAAAGCGGTGGATGATGTTTCATTTTCAATTCGGGCGGGGGAAATGGTGACAATCCTTGGTCCGAATGGGGCCGGAAAGACGACAACGCTCTCGATGTTACTTGGCTTAATAGAGCCAACAGAGGGGACTGTTCAATTATTCGGTCAACATCCTAAAGATCGATCAGTTCGGGAACGCATCGGTGCCATGCTTCAGGATGTTAGTGTAATGGACGGTTTAACTGGGATAGAATTAATTCGTTTGTTTAGAAGTTATTATAAAAATCCGCTATCATTTGAACAGTTGATAGGGGTCACAGGAATGAGTAGCAAAGACCTGAAAAAACGAACAGAAAAGCTTTCGGGAGGTCAAAAACGGCGGTTAAGCTTTGCTCTAGCCATTGCCGGAAATCCAGATGTGCTTTTTTTTGATGAACCAACTGTCGGATTGGACGTTACAGCAAGGCGATCGTTCTGGGAAACGATTAGAAAACTTAATGACCAGGGGAAAACAATCATTTTTACAACTCATTACTTGCAAGAAGCGGAAGATGTCGCTGATCGGATTATTCTCATTCATAAAGGTAAAGTAGTTGCCGATGGAAATCCGTTGGAGATGAGAGCGAGATTTACGAAAAAGACCGTTTCGCTTGATGATAATCAAACATTAAATATTGATGAATTAGGACAAATCGCAAATGTGTCCAATATATTTAAAGAAAGTAATCGCATTTTTATAGAAACGACTGACTCGGATGCTGTACTTGCCGCTCTTTATGAAAAAAAGGTAAAGATGAGTGGGATTCAAATTGAGCAAGGACGCTTAGAAACAGTGTTTGAACATTTAACAGCAGACAATGAGGAGGTTTTGCTGAAATGATATGGATGCAATGTAAGGCAGAATCATTAAGAATTATTCGAAATCCGTACTATCTTTTTTGGTCATTGTTTATGCCGGTACTCTTTTATTTTATCTATACAAATGTATTTAAAGTGAATGATACTACAGTTTGGAAAGCACATTTTTTAATGTCAATGGCAACATTTAGTGTGATGGGATCCTCCATTATGACGATGGGAATCAGGTTGGTCCAAGAGAGGGCCGAAGGGTGGGCAAAGTTTATGAGAATCACTCCACTCCCTTATAGTATCTATTTCTTTTCAAAAATAGTAGGTCAATCGGTTGTTCATATATTATCGATTGTTGTGATCTTTGCGGCTGGAATCCTCATAAATGGCGTGACCATGTCTGCCGGACAATGGGTGATGAGTGGGATATGGATTCTTCTCGGTTCATTGCCATTTCTGGGATTGGGTGCATTGGTAGGGACAATGAAACGAGTCGACACAGCTTCTGGAGTAAGTAATGTTATTTATCTAGCATTGGCTTTTATGGGCGGGATGTGGATGCCAATGGACGTATTGCCGAAAGTCTTTCAATCTATTTCTCATGGGCTACCTTCGTATTATTACGGAAGTGGAGCATGGGAGATTATTCGCGGGGAGTCTCCTTCTTTGCTTTCAATTATGATTCTACTTGGGTACCTTTTCCTATTTACGGTATTATCAGGGTATATAAGAAGGAAACAGGAAGCGATATAGAGTTAGGAGTGAAAGAATGAAGAATTTTCAGCTCTTCCCTAAACGATATGGGTACTTACCTTATGTGTTTTTAATTTATGGCATTTTACCACTGGGTTATATCCTAACAGAGTCAGGTATGAAACAATTGATTGGTTTTCTCATGTGGGCCTTATTCCTTGTCTCTTATCGGCAACTGTATAGTACAGACAACTGGCATGTTTTCCATCGCTGGCTAGCCATTCAGTTGATTATTATTTTTACATTAAGTCTGGCTTACAATCTTAACTGTCTATTTATGGGCTTTTTTGCAGCCAATTTTATTAGTTGGTATAAGGATCGGAAAGTATTTAAATGGGCGATGATTGCTTTTGGCATTACCCTTCTTGTACCATGGGCCTTTTACTTACCGTCTTTGTCTATCACGTCTATTTTTTATTTAACTCCATTTATCATCGTTATGGTCACAACCCCTTTTGGGATGCGTTCCATGTATGAACGGATGGATTTGGAACGTAAGCTTGATGAAGCAAATGAACAGATTAAGGAACTTGTTAAAAGGGAAGAGCGAATGAGGATTGCGCGTGATCTTCATGATACGTTAGGTCATACTCTTTCTTTGTTGACGTTAAAAAGCCAATTAGTCGCCAAACTAGCGAATAAGCAACCAAACCGTGCTAGAGAAGAAGCGATTGAAATGGAGAAGATATCGCGTTCTGCTCTTCATCAAGTAAGAGAACTTGTGGCAGATATGCGGGCAATTACGGTGGCAGAAGAAGTAATTGAAGTGGAAAAGATTTTAACTGTTGCAGAAATTAAGCTAATCGTTGAGGGAGATACGAAATTAGCGGACGTTCCTTTCCTTACTCAGAACATCCTGAGTATGTGTATCCGTGAAGCTATAACAAATGTGGTCAAACATAGCGGGGCTTCAATCTGCACCATTACAATTGAACAAATAGAAGGGAAAATTGCCATTGTCGTAGAAGACAATGGTAAAGGAATAGGATTGAATTGTCAGAATGGAAATGGTCTAAAAGGCATGCAAGAAAGGCTTTCTCTCTTAGATGGAACCCTTTCGCTGTCTGAGAGCATGGGGACAATTTTACGTATCGAAGTACCTCAAATCTTAAAACAGCATGGGGAGGAGGTCGCTTTATGATTCGGTTGTTACTGGCTGAAGATCAAGGAATGTTGCTCGGAGCATTGGGATCTCTATTAGATATGGAGGATGATATTGAAGTTGTAGGTCAAGCAATTAATGGGAAGGATGCGCTCAATCTTATCGACCAATTGAAACCTGATGTTTGCTTACTTGATATTGAAATGCCCATCAAAACAGGCCTTCAAGTGGCGGAGGAGCTTCGACAAAAGAAATCAGATGTAAAAATTGTCATCCTTACCACGTTTGCAAGACCAGGATATTTTGAGCGAGCGGTAAAGGCAAATGTTCATGGTTATCTATTAAAAGACGGATCAGTCGATGAATTAGCCCAGTCCATACGAAACGTTATAAAGGGAAAACGTCAATTTGCACCTGAACTGATTTTTGGAAGTATCGGAGAAGATAATCCACTTACTGAACGCGAAAAGGAAATATTAAAATTAGTTGCTGTTGGAAAGACAGCTAAGGAAATATCAGGAGTGCTCTATTTGTCTACTGGAACTGTTCGGAATTATATCTCGGAAATACTTAATAAACTACAGGTTAAAAATCGAATTGAAGCCATTACTATCGCGGAACAAAAAGGGTGGGTGTAAGGAAAATGGAGCGAAATCAGAAGGAAGACTAAAATGAGGAAGGTACGTATAGAACAGTTGATCGAGGAAATGGATATTCAATTTGCGGGGTATCAAACCTTCATGTCATTAAAAAATGGAAAGTTTGTCACTGTTTTAGCAGGAGAGTTATGCTTGGCAGAAGACGAGCCACTAGACACAATGCCGGAATGGCAGCAGGAAGAAATTGAGTTGGCGATTGATGTGCTGGATCATTTCGATGAATATAAGGGAATTCCATCCAAGTTTGATATTAATGAGTATCAAATGATGGTGGATTTCTGTTGAGAGCAAAGCGATGAGACTGTTAAAAATCAACTGCTAAGAGCGTTGGATGGCAAAGGTGCTTTTCGGAGATTTAAGGATGTACTTATCGATTTAAATCTGGAAGAGGAATGGTATTCTTTTAAAGAATCGAGCTATAGAATACTGGCAATTAGATGGTGTGAAGATCAGGGAATTGAATATATTGAATAGGTTCGAGTGGAGGTAGGAAAAGACTGGTATGTTTTCCAGTCTCTTTTTGACGAATATGTAGTTTTATTGGTATAATACTTTGTTGTAAGAGTAAAGTGCCTAAAAGGATTACCTTTTATATCTTGCAAATATAAATGGATAGGTGGTAAGAATAATGATAGAAGTTAAACCGTACAGAGTATTGTTGTACTATTATTATGTAACAATTGAGAACCCAGAGGAATTTGCAGCTGCGCATCTTGCTTGGTGTAAAGAGCACGAGCTAAAGGGCCGTATTTTGGTTGCTACTGAGGGAATCAACGGGACTGTATCAGGTACGATTGAACAAACTGATGCGTATATTAACATGATGGAAAGCGATCCTCGATTTGAAGGTATCGTATTTAAAATAGATGAAGCTGACGGACACGCATTTAAGAAAATGCATGTCAGACCACGAAATGAGCTTGTAACGCTTCGTTTGGAAGATGATATTAATCCACTTGAGATTACTGGCCGTTATTTAAGTCCGAAGGAATTTTTAGAAGGACTTCAAGATGAAAATACCATTGTTCTAGATGCAAGAAATGATTATGAATACGAGTTAGGACATTTTAGAAATGCTGTTAAACCAGATATAAAGTCTTTCCGTGAGCTTCCACAATGGGTGCGCGACAACAAAGAAATGCTTGAAGGCAAAAAAGTATTAACCTATTGTACAGGCGGTATTCGCTGTGAGAAATTCTCTGGCTGGCTTGTAAGAGAAGGCTTTGAAGATGTAGGTCAGCTTCATGGTGGAATCGCCACCTACGGAAAAGACCCTGAAGTACAAGGCGAGCTTTGGGATGGGCAAATGTATGTGTTCGATGAGCGGATCTCGGTTCCTATTAACCAAAAGGAACATGTCATTGTTGGTCAAGATTATTTCACTGGTGAGCCTTGTGAACGTTATATTAATTGTGCAAATCCTGAATGTAATAAACAAATCCTTGCATCAGAGGAAAATGAACACAAATATATGCGCAGCTGTACGCACGAGTGCCGCGTGCATCCACGTAACCTTTACGTAAAACAACACAATCTAACAGATGAAGAATGGGCTGAAAGAGCAAGTCAGCTTACTGAAGAGATGGCTATGAAATAATGAATTAAATGAAAAACACCTCAAATCCGAAAGGAATTGAGGTGTTTTTTTTTAGGCTACAACAGTAAATCATCATGTAGGTCATGACGATATTACAATCTCCCTAGGCTTGAATACCCTCTGTCTGTTCGCCTAGCTTGCCAGATAAATCATTAAGTACTTTCCCGATTTCATACGTTTCTTGATATTGTTTCAGTTGTTCTTGGAAGCTAGATAGCATTTGTTCGGCGCTAGCACTTGTCTGTTGCGACAGTGCTACGTATCTTTCGGATGATTGTTCCACTTCTGGTAAGGAACCTTGCAAGTTTTTTAGGATTGATTCAATGAATCGAAGCTTAACGTTCACCTCATCAACATGTAGACTCCATAAATCAATTGAGTCTTTACTCTTAGATGCTCCTTCAACATTTTTATTGACAATATGATGAATGTTCTCAAATTCACGATGTGTCTGGTTTGTTATCTCTTCCATTTGCCCCATCGTTGTAGCAATTTCTTCCGCTGCTTTGAAGGATTCGTTAGCAAGCTTTCTGACTTCCGTTGCAACAACTGAGAATCCTTTACCGGCGTCACCTGCTCTTGCCGCTTCGATGGTTGCGTTTAGAGCGAGCAATTTGGTCTGTTCAGCAACGGTCTGTATCAGTGAGACGATGGAAGTGACGGAGACCGAATGAGTTTTCAATGTATTCATCGTTTGGGTGATTTGTTTAAATTCCGTTTGAAATAAACCAAGTTCATTTACTAGCTGGTCCATATGGTTTGTCCCACTTAGAGAAGCAACCTCCATCGTTTTTGATATATCAAAAATATGCTGCATTTCCTGAAAGGTCTGGTAAATATCTGCTTTCATTCTGTCAAAAGCAATCATGGATACTTCAGAGCTAACGGCTGTTTCATCCGCAGCTTTTTTGACCGTTTCTATTTCATTGATCAATTCCTGATTTCGGACCAAAACAACATTTGAGGAAGTTTGCAGCTTGGCTCCGGTTGTATGTAATTGATTCGTAGTTGAGCTAATGTTTTGTAGCATACTTTTCACTGTTAGTAATAATGAATCGAAGCTTTTAACAAGGGATGTTATTTCGGCTGAGCTCCTTGGAATATCCTTTAGTGATATATCAAAATTCCCTTCGCGGGCTTCTTTCATGAGTTCTCTTAGTTTTTCTAAAGGTCTTGTCAATTGATTAACGAGTACGATGACAAGAAGCGCTGTAATAATTACACAAGCAATCGTGACTGTGAGAATGGAATATGCCATTTCATGTATTTTAGTTAAATAAACTTGCTGTGGTAGAGCAATGACAAAGGACCCTTTTACTTCTTGAATTTGTTGAAAAGCAAATGTATAGGTAACACCGTTAATTTTTTTATGTAAAATCCCCTTTCCTTTTTTCGTGATCTCTGTTTGTAGTGATTCAGGGATTTTTATAGCCATTTTCTGGCTTACAGAGAACGGGACGGTTTCTTTTCCTTTGATAAGAAAGTAATCGCTATGGAGACCATCTTGACTCATGTCTGCATTTTGGCTTTTAATGACGCTTTCTATTTTTTTGTTGAAATTCTCCTCATCCCCTACATGAAGATACATGAGATTCTGTGCCATTTGGTAAAAAAGCATAACTTCTCTTTTTAGACGTTGTTCGACAGCGGTCATCGTCGCATCTTTTGATTTTGCATAAGACATATAACTAATGATACCGGATGTGAAAATTAAGATAAATATGATAAATAGTAAGAGTTTGGTCTTTAAGGACCAGTTTGTATAAAAGTTAAATAATTTCCCCATCATCCACCTCTTCTTTCTAGGTCTAATTATCCATGAATGGTATTAAAAATTTGTTAAGCTTATGTAAATTTTTCATGTAGAAATGATGAATCGCAGTTCGGGAAATGAAGCAAATAAGTATTTCTGATAAATAGAAAAGCCGTTATTATGGTAAATTAAAGATAGAAAACATATAGAAAAGGTGGTTTGAAGGATAGATGGAAATATTTCTAATTGTTTTACTTCTGTTGTTCCTCATTGGCTTATCCAATATAATTAATCACTTTATTCCATTTATTCCTGTTCCTCTTATTCAAATCGCTTTGGGAGGGGTATTGGCAATTTTGCCCATTGGTCTTCAAGTGCCAATGGAGCCTGAGTTGTTTTTTGTATTATTCATTGCACCGTTGTTATTTAATGATGGAAAAAATGTTCCGCGTAAGGCGCTATGGAAACTTAGAGTACCGATTTTATTATTAGCGTTAGGGCTAGTTTTTGTAACCGTTCTTGTAATCGGTTATTTAATTCATTGGTTGATCCCAGCTATTCCTTTACCAGCTGCTTTTGCGCTTGCAGCAATCCTTTCGCCTACTGATGTAGTGGCCGTTGGTGCGATGGCTAGCCGTGTTAAGCTACCGAAAATCATTATGCATACTCTAGAAGGAGAAGGATTAACGAATGATGCATCAGGTCTTGTAGCTTTTAAGTTTGCGGTGGCAGCTACGGTAACCGGCTACTTTTCTTTAGCGGAAGCCTCATTAAGCTTTGTCATTATTGCTTTAGGAGGCCTTATAGGGGGTGCAATCATTGCCTTTGCTATTATCAGGTTGAGAGTCTTCATCCGCCGACTAGGTATGGAAGATGTGACGATTCATATGCTCATTCAGATTTTGACTCCATTTGTGATTTATTTAAGTGTAGAGCACTTCCACTTTTCAGGAATATTAGGTGTCGTAGCTGGTGGAATCGTCCATGCAATTGAACGGGATCGTGAGCAGTCGCCGACGATAAAACTACAAATCGTTTCGAATAGTACCTGGTCTGTTATTTTATTTATTTTGAATGGCCTTGTTTTTGTCTTGCTTGGTTTGCAAGTGCCAGGTGTAGCGAATTCCATTTTTGAAAACGCAGCTTTTAATAATATGGAAGTGACCGGTTATATCATCATAATCAGCATCTCCCTATTTGTCCTTCGGTTCATTTGGGTATTGGTGGCATGGTGGACAGGTTGGAAAATGAAAAAGGGAATGGTAAAGCCATCATTCAAAGCCATTGGAATTATAACTGTTTCTGGTGTCCGTGGCGCTGTTACATTAGCGGGGGCGTTTACTCTCCCATTCGTGTTAGATGATGGCAGTCCGTTTCCAGAACGTTCATTAATTATTTTTATTGCAGCTGGAGTCATTTTGGCTACACTTATGGTTACAAGCATTTTTTTGCCGATTATTGCCCGGCCAAAGCATGAACATATGGGTGAGAATAAAGTAGAAAGAGAAAAGCGTGCTTTGATTCAATCGCAGTCGGCAGCAATCAAAGCTGTAGAATCTTCCATTACAAACGATAACCGTGAAACAGCAATAAAAATCATTTCTAAATATAATGTAAGAATTAGTCAAGCTCATGCAGCCGGAAATCAAAAGAATCAATCGGAAATTAGAGAGAAAGAAAATAAGGCTAGACTGATAGGACTTGAGGCAGAGAAAAGAGAAATAGTGAGGCTCGTAAAAGAAGAACTAGTTGATCGTGAAGCGGCCCATTTGTGTTTGGAGCATATCCGCAGAATGGAAATGGCGGTAACAAATCGAATGAAATATCGTAGACTGATTTTCATACTTTTGTTAAAAAAAGTGCTAGTAAAGAGTGGCAAGCTGTTTTTATCTAAAAAAAGAGAATTAATCGAGCAAAGTAAAGAGCGTCTCCATAAAATGATCGCAATTAAATTGAAAACAGCTAAAGCGGCAATTAGAGAGATTAAGGAAAAGACAAGTCCAGATGATAAGGGGATTTCTTTAATCGTGATCGCGGAATATAGTTTTCTAATTTCCAGGTTAAAACGAGATAATAAAATGGTTCGAGGACACGAACAAGTAAACTTCGAGCGGGATTTACAGTACATAGCCATTCAAGCTGAACGTGATGAAGTGCAGGACATGTTTGAAGAAGGAACAATCAGTTTCGAATTAGCGCAAAAAATGCGGCAACATATAAATATTAGAGAAGCGAATGTAGTAGATGAAGGTAGTTATGATCACTGATGCAATGAAGGAATGACTTTGGAGAGGTCTGTCACACATTAGTCAAATTGTACCGAATGATTGTACCATAAACAAAAATTTAGGCTACTAAAGGGGGATATTAGAACAAATGCTTGAAAACCAGGATATCTCATTACAATTATATGAACCCAAATATAAAGCGAAATTAGCTAAGTTTTACTTAACTGATGAACAGAAAAGATATACAACTATTCCTATCGAAGCATTAGAAAAGTGTACAGAAGATCCAACAAGAAGACCAATTGTAGTCCTATCAGGAGAAGTGCCAGTTGGATTTTTCATTCTACATACGGGAGAAGGCATTCACGAGTTTACCGAAAACCCACAGGCGATGTTACTGCGAGCCTTTTGTATAAATCACCGTTATCAAGGAAGAAAGTATGCAGCGAGGGCATTGTCTGTTTTACCTCCTTTTGCTCAAAAGTATTTCCCGGATAAAAAAGAAATTATTCTCGCAGTTAATAAAGACAACGAGCCGGCAAAAGGATTGTATGGAAAAGTCGGATTCCATAATACAGGTGCTGAGAAAATTGGGCGAAGCGGTCCCATGCATATATATAGCTATACATTGTCGTAATGTATCCGGAATAATTGTGGCGAATTTAGTAAAGTTGATCTAAAAAGGGACCGTATTGTTTGGTGTGAATACTAATTAAGGAACCCTTATGGTACACTTTAGGTAACTTAAATTGATCGTAATTGAGGTGTACATTCATTGAAAACAGTCGTTGTGATAGGTGGGGGCATTACGGGTGTATCTGCTCTTTATGAATTGCAAAAGTGGAAAAAGAAGACGGGCTCAAACGTTAGACTTGTATTGACAGAAGCCAATAAGGAGCTTGGAGGAAAAATTCATTCGGTGCATGATGGTGACTTCATAATGGAATCAGGTGCAGATTCTATCGTGGCGCGTAAAGGGTATATCGGACCATTGATTGAAGAGTTAGGGCTACAAGATAAAGTGGTGTTCAATGCCACAGGGCGCTCTTTCATTCATAGTGATGGAGAATTAAAGCTCATTCCAGAAGAAGCTGTATTTGGCATTCCAACGAGCATCGAGTCATTAGCGAAAACTACATTAGTTTCTGCGGAAGGTAAAGTTGCGGCCTTGAAGGATTTCTACACAAAGAATGAATCGTTCACTACAGATGATTCTATCGGTGAATTTCTGGAATGCTTTCTTGGACAAGAATTGGTAGAAAAACAAATTGCTCCCGTGCTATCTGGTGTATACTCAGGCAAACTTGCTGACTTGACCATTGCTTCTACACTACCATATTTATTGGATTATAAGAATGAATACGGCAGCATCATACGAGGACTTTCTGAAAATAAAAAAGCTTCCCAAGGGAATGCCAGTAAGAAATTCCTTTCTTTTAAAGGCGGTCTGTCTACTTTGCTTGATCGTATGGAAGAACGGATGGAAGATGTTGAGATACATAAAGGGACAGAGGTAGAGGCTGTTACGAGAGCAGGGAATTCATACACGGTCACTTTTAGAAACGGAGAAAGTATCGTCGCTGATTATATCATTTTAAGCATTCCCCACAATGCTGCTCAAAAGCTATTGAAGAATCCTACACTCCAAAAGGAATTTGATCAATTGAAGAATAGTTCCATTATTAGCGTCTATGTAGGCTTCAATTTGGCGGACAGTGAGCTACCAAAGGATGGAACAGGCTTTATTACTGCAGGAACTAGTGAATTAACTTGTAATGCCTGTACATGGACAAGTAGAAAATGGGAACATACATCCAAGAAAAATCAATTGCTAATCCGGCTTTTCTATAAAAGTACAAACCCTGCTTTTGCTTCATTACAAACTGCTACTGAAGAAGAGTTGCTTAAGGTTGCATTAAGGGATATTAAATTAAGTCTGGGCATTTCAGGTACTCCGGTAACGAGTGAAGTGACTAATTGGAGTGACATGATGCCTAACTATCATATCCATCATCGAAAAGTTGTACAACGGTTGGAAGAGAAGCTCGAGCAAGACTTTCCAGGTATTCGTCTAGCTGGCTGTTCTTACTACGGAGTAGGCATTCCCGATTGTATCGGAAATGGTGAAGCGACGGCTAAATGGGTAACGGAGCAATTATGAATAGGGGTCTGGCTTGTTTCATGTGAGTCAGATCCTTTTTTATTTGGGAAGCTGTTAGAAATAAGTTAGTTGTATCTTTTTTATATCTTGTTTTTCTAGTTATCTTATTTAGCGATAAGAAAATGGTTGTGGTACATTATTTGTAAACGATAATCATGTCGAAGACTGACATAGGAGGCAGCGGACATCTATGGAACATCGACTAAAAGAGGCAGAACATTTTATTCGAGTTAGTTATGAAGAACTACACAAAGGTGAAGCTGAAACGCATAAACGTTTAGAAGAAGTAATCCATCAAATTCAAGAACGAGACAAGTATGAACATACGCTTGAAGAGCTTGAATATGGGGCTAAAATGGCGTGGCGAAATAGTAATAAATGTATTGGCCGTCTGTTTTGGGAAACGATGCAGGTAATAGATAAACGTGATTTACAATCAATGGAAGAGATAGTAGAAGCGCTTTTCGAACATATATCGTTTGCAACAAACGGTGGCAAAATAAGACCGTCTATTACTATTTTTCAACCTGACCGTGTTCGAATATGGAATCATCAGCTTATTCGATACGCAGGCTATGAAACCGAGAATGGGGTTATCGGCGATCCAGATTCACTAAGATTCACACAAGTTTGTGAAGAATTAGGATGGAGGGGCAGAACTGGTCGGTTTGATCTTTTACCTCTCGTCATACAAATGGATGGTGGGAAGCCTCAATGGTTTGAAATTCCTCCTCACCTTGTAAAAGAAGTCCCTTTGCGTCACCCTGAATATGAATGGTTTGCAGAGTTAGAGCTCAAATGGTATGCAGTTCCCATTATTTCAAACATGAGTCTTGAAATCGGTGGAATCACCTATCACGCTGCCCCGTTTAACGGCTGGTATATGGGCACAGAAATCGGGGCAAGAAATTTAGCGGACGAAGAACGATATAATATGCTTCCAACTATAGCGGAACATATGGGTCTCGATATTCACAAGAATTCATCGCTTTGGAAGGATCGGGCTCTTGTTGAGCTCAATCAGGCAGTTCTGTATTCTTTTAAAGAGGATGGGGTAAGTATTGTCGATCACCATACGGCTGCCCAGCAGTTTAAGATGTTTGAGAAAAAGGAAAGGGCGGCTAGCCGACCGGTGACTGGTAATTGGACGTGGCTCATTCCGCCAGTTTCTCCAGCAGCGACTCATATATTCCATAAGCCTTATAAAAATCAAATCATTAAACCAAATTACTTTTATCAAAAACTTCCCTATAAATGATACATTCCTAATCTCCGTGGTTTTGCTCACGGGGATTTTTATTGCTTCTAGTTAGGGCGGACTCTTCATTCTTATAAAGTGTATGGTTAAAATACTACAGTATGAGCAAGAAGAATGTAGTATTTTGATGAAATTTATTTCTGGGGAAATATTTATGTCGGATGATGTACCATTAGTTATTACAAAAAAGATGTTGAAGATTGTCATGATTCCTGTATAATGATTGGGGTTGTAAGTAAACTTTAAGTTTACTTATAGAGTACTTTAGTGTCTCGGAGTTTACTAAAACTAAACTTTGGATCAAAGCGATGAAGATAGTCAAAAAATAACCTTCGTTTAAAACGGTGGCAATGACGAGTCACATGGAGATAACTATGCAAATTGGAAAAAAGATTAAGAATTTACGTTTAAAAAAAGGGTTAACCCAAGAGGAGTTAGGCGAACGAACAGATTTAACCAAAGGCTATATTTCCCAATTGGAGCGTGATTTGAGTTCTCCTTCTATTGAAACCTTTTTCAATATCATAGAAGTGCTTGGATGCTCACCGAAGCAATTCTTTGATGAAGAAGAGCGTGTTCAAAAAGTCGTATATGATGAAGATTCACAGACCTTTTTTGCAGAAGTAGAAAAAGGGTATCAGATTAAATGGCTCGTACCGGAATCGAACGAAAAGGAAATGGAACCGATCTATCTGACGTTTAAAGAAAAAGGGGAGTTTAAGAAGTTTGAGCCATCCCTTTCAGAAACCTTTGGGTATGTATTAAGTGGAAGAGTCATTGTTTATTTAGGGAGCCACATCTATGTGGCTAAAGCAGGAGAATCTATTTATTTTCATGCTTCTGAGGCTCACCAATTGGTTAATGATATTGATGGACCTACAGAATTGCTTCTAGTTGTTACAAATTCCTATTTATAAGAATTCATCTGTTTGGTGGAACGGATCATACGAATACATGAAGATACTGAGGAGGAGAAGATTTTGACAAATGAGTCGATCATTCGTTTCGAACAAGTAACTAAACAATATGATGCAGATCCAGCTGTATTGAATGATGTTAGCTTTGAAATCGAACGAGGCAAATTTTATACGCTACTAGGACCTTCTGGTTGCGGAAAAACAACCATTCTACGTTTAATAGCCGGCTTTACGGAGGCGACGCAAGGGAAGATTTATTTTAATGGAAAAATTATTAATCGAGTGCCGGCTAATAAACGGCAAGTAAATACCGTTTTTCAGGACTATGCGTTATTTCCACATTTGAATGTCTTTGAAAATGTTGCATTTGGTTTGCGCATTAAGAAAATGAAGAATAGTGATGTCACTGCAAAGGTTAGAGAAGCATTAAGCTTTGTCAACCTTGACGGTTATGAAACAAGAGAAATTTCAGAAATGTCAGGTGGACAGCGTCAGCGTGTGGCCATTGCCAGAGCAATTGTAAACGAGCCTGAAGTGATCTTGCTGGATGAACCTTTGTCTGCGCTTGATCTGAAGCTGAGAACGGAAATGCAATATGAATTAAGAGAATTACAGCAAAGACTCGGGATTACCTTTATCTTTGTTACGCATGATCAGGAAGAAGCGCTTGCGATGTCAGATGAGATTTTCGTTTTGAATAACGGGAAAATCCAACAAAGCGGGACACCTACAGATATTTACGATGAACCAATCAGCCGATTTGTCGCGGATTTCATTGGGGAATCAAACATTGTTGAAGGGAAAATGATTCGTGATCATCGAGTCGAGTTTACCGGAAAAGAGTTTGAATGTGTCGATGGTGGATTTAATGAAAAGGAGCCAGTTGAGATTGTAATTCGACCAGAAGATTTGGAAATTACCGATGTGGACCGAGGTAAATTGCAAGTGCGCGTGGACTCTCAGTTATTCCGCGGCGTTCATTATGAAATTAGTAGCTATGATGGGGATGGGAATGAGTGGTTGGTTCATTCTACGAAGAAAGCGACAGTTGGCGATCAAATTGGTCTATACTTTGACCCAGAAGCCATTCATGTTATGCGTTTTGGTGAATCTGAAGAAGAATTTGACAAACGTTTAGAAGCATACAGTGATGGAGTGCAAGATGGAAAATAAAGCGAAGTTTAATTTATACTCCATTCCGTACTTTCTGTGGGTTGTCTTTTTTGTCGTTGCGCCAATCGTACTCGTCCTTTATTATTCTTTATTCGATATTGATGGGAATTTTTCACTGGTCAATTATAAGAATTTCTTTACGCCTGTTTACTTAATGATGACGTTGAATTCATTTTGGTATGCGTTATTAATTACATTCTTTTCTTTGCTTTTTGCCTATCCGACTGCTTATTTGTTAACAAAGACAAAGCATAAACAACTATGGTTATTACTGATCATTGTTCCTTCATGGATCAATTTACTGTTGAAAGCTTATGCATTTCTAGGCATTTTCGGTACGTACGGGGCAGCAAATAAATTCCTAGAGGCAATTGGAATTGGTTCCAAACAAATTTTATTTACCGATTTTAGCTTTATTTTTGTATCAGTTTATATTTTTATTCCATTTATGATTTTACCAATCTTCAATGCATTAAATAAATTGAACCCGAGTTTTATGGATGCGGCTAATGATTTAGGAGCATCAACATGGACTACATTCCGCCGTGTCATTTTTCCGTTAACATTGGACGGTGTGAAATCGGGCTGCCAGGTTGTCTTTATTCCGGCCCTTTCCTTGTTCATGCTGACGCGTTTAATTTCTGGTAACCGTGTGATTACACTAGGGACAGCGATTGAACAGCATTTTCTTGTCATCCAAGATTGGGGAATGGGCTCGACCATCGCAGTGTTTTTAATTATTTTTATGTTCCTGATCATGGCATTGACAGGTGCAAGGAAAAGAGGTGTATAAGATGAAGAAGAAATTGTCATCTGTATCTTCGCTATTTTTAGTGCTTATCTTTTTTATCTTGTATGCACCAATCTTCTTTCTTATTTTTTACTCATTTAACAGCGGCGGTACTATGTTCAACTTTGAAAGCTTTACGTTGGATTGGTATCGTGAATTATTTGGTGATACGCGCTTGTTAATTATTGTTTTGAATACACTTGTGATTGCGTTATTATCTGCTTTAATCTCGACGATTATTGGTGTAATAGGTGCTTTGTTTATTCATTCGGTAAGGAAAAGACAAACGAAAAATACCTTTTTATCATTGAATAGTGTGCTCATCGTCAGCCCGGATGTGATTATCGGTGCATCGTTTTTGATTTTGTTTACGATGGCTGGAATCAAGCTTGGTTTTTATTCCGTGTTGCTAGCACATATTGCATTTAGTGTACCAATCGTCGTCTTAATGGTTCTGCCGAAACTAATGGAAATGAGCCCGACCTATATTGATGCAGCACGAGATCTTGGAGCAAGCAACATGGGTGTACTGACAAAAGTGATCTTACCTTATATTACTCCAGGTATATTTGCTGGGTTTTTCATGGCACTGACATACTCTCTTGATGATTTCGCGGTTACATTCTTTGTGACAGGAAATGGGTTTTCGACCTTGTCGGTTGAAATCTACTCATTGGCACGTAGGGGAGTATCTTTGAATATTAATGCTCTGTCTTCCTTACTATTCCTGTTTACCGTTATTTTGGTTATTGGCTATTACTTCATCACGAAGCGTAGTACGAAGTCAGGCGGAATGGGGGTTCGTAAATGAAACAGTTAGTCCGTGTATTTTTGACGATCATTCTTGTTTCTATTGTGCTCCTTTCTATCACGAATCGATTGAATCAATCACAAGGTTTGTCAGGTGGCAATACGTTGACGGTTTATAACTGGGGAGACTATATTGATACGGATTTAATTGATCAGTTTGAAAAAGAAACAGGTATAAAAGTGATTTATGAGACATTTGACTCGAATGAAGCGATGATGACGAAAATTGAACAAGGTGGAACGACGTATGATGTTGCAGTTCCATCTGAATATATGATTGATAAAATGATTAAGGAAGACTTATTAATTCAACTTGACCACTCGAAGCTAACGAATCTGGAGAATATCGATGAACGGTTTCTAGACTTGCCATTTGATCCTGATAATGTATATTCTGTTCCGTACTTTTGGGGAACAGTGGGTATTGTCTATAATCCAGAAATGTTGAATGGGATGGAAATAACAAGCTGGAATGATTTGTGGGATTCTAAATTAAAAAACGAAATTTTATTAATTGATGGCGCGCGAGAAGTAATCGGAATGGGACTTAATAGTTTACATTATTCATTAAATGATACAAATCCATTACATTTACAAGAAGCGAAGGCGAAGCTTGATTTATTGACTCCAAACATCAAGGCAATTGTCGGTGATGAAAATAAATTGCTGCTAGCAAACAAAGAAGCGGCCATTGGGATTACTTGGTCAGGAGATGCTTCAGAAATTATGTCTGAAAATGAAGACCTAGACTATGTCGTACCAAGTGAAGGGTCTAATTTATGGTTTGATAATATGGTCATTCCGAAAACAGCAAAGAATATTGATGGGGCCCATGCGTTCATTAACTTCATGCTAGATGCGAAGGTTTCTGCACAAAACACAGAGTATGTAAGCTACTCAACGCCGAATAAAGCAGCACTGGAATTTTTACCGGAAGAAGTGGTAAAAGATGAACGTTTTTATCCGTCACCGGAATTAACTGATAAGCTAGAAGTATATGAGAACCTTGGGAAAAGAAATCTGGCTACCTATAATGAACTTTTCCTGGAGTTTAAAATGCACCGAAAATAATGAGCGAGGAGGATGTCCTGAATGGATTTGACTTACATTCTATACGCGATTTATAGTGTTTCATACACTTGTTAATTGTATATAGTTGTTGGTTTGACCATTTGGTTTAGGATAGCCTCTTTTTCATTTTGACAAAAATATGTGATTTTCACACTTATTTAAAGACTCGTTCATAGTTTCGTCATATTTTCTCGATATGATGAATGAATAAGAAAAAATCATAGAAACGAACGTATTAATGATAAGGGAGAGCGCTGATGAAAGATTTCTTTAAAAGTACAAAAACGTATATATGGGGTGCAGCCATTCTGCTTATTGTCGCTGCAGCCGTACTTATTGCCGCTTTTTCAAGCAATGAGACCGTGGCAGAAGTGGATGGAAATAAAATTAGTAAGGACGAGTTGTACGATGCCCTTGTCAGTCAATATGGAGCGACTGTCTTAGATACAATGATTACGAATAAATTGGTTGACCTTGAAGCAGATAAAGAAAAAGTGAAAATCACAGATAAGGAAATTCAAACAGAGCTCGATACGATGATGGAGTCATATGGTGGAAAAGATACGTTCGAAGCGCAGCTTGCAAGTAGTGGCTTGAAAACTGCGGATATTGAAGAAGATATTCGCTCGTATTTAAAGACTGTAAAATTATTAGAGCCTAGAATCAAGATTACAGATGATGAAATGAAGGAGTATTTCGAAGCCAATAAAGACCAGTATGCGCAAGCTGAGCAAGTAGAAGCAAGTCATATTTTAGTGAAGGATGAAGCGACAGCTAAAGAAGTAGCTACGAAATTAGCTGATGGAGGCGACTTTACTAAATTAGCAAAGGAATATTCTACTGATGCCGCAAATGCTTCCAATGGAGGGAAGTTAGGCTATTTCGGAAAAGATGAAATGGCACCAGAGTTTGAAAAGGCAGCTTTCTCCATGAAGATAAACGAGATCAGTGATCCAGTTAAAACAGAATTTGGTTATCATATCATTCAAGTAACTGGTAAAAAGGAAGCGAAAGCAGCGAGCTTTGAAGATAGTAAAAAAGACATCAAAGAAGCTCTCAAAACTCAAAAACTATCCTCTGAATTCCCGACATGGCTAACAGAGACGAAAAAAGATCACAAGATTAGTAATACATTAGTTCCTGAGAAGTAATAATGAATTCAAGATCCAAAGAAAGAAACGAGCAGAAATTGCTCGTTTTTTTCTTTGGGTTGTTTTAAGTGTGTGTTTAAAAAAGAGGGAGAAAAGAGCCAAATTCCGCAATTTTCGAGCTTTATTAGCCTATAGCAGCGGAAAGGTATCGGAAGTTGATAAAAAAACATCTTGCATTTTACCCATCATTTTCGTAAAATGATTTTATCAGAATACTTTATTTCGCTAAATAGATAAAGGGGTAAAGAAGTAAAGACGTGTGAGGGGATAAATATGAAAAAGGTCATAATATCATTATTAATGGTGGCAATTGCTTTAATGGTTACAGCTTGTGGCACACAACCTAAATTGCCTGATAGTTCAAATAATAAACAAGGTGAAAATGAAACGGGTGGCGATACCTTAGCTGAAATAAAAGAAAAGGGTGAAATCACCATTGGCTTAGATGATACACTCCCACCTATGGAATATCGCAATGATAAAAATGAGTTGGTAGGTTTTGATATTGATTTTGCCGAAGCACTTGCCAAGGAAATCGGCGTTAAAGTGAAATTTGTCCCATCAGCATGGGATGGAATTATCCCTGGTTTAGATGCGAAACGATTTGACATGATTTTATCTTCCATGAATGTAACGGATGAGAGAAAGAAAAAAGTTGATTTTGTCGAATACTTTGGTGTCGGACAAATTTTGGCTGTAAAAACAGGAAATCCGTTAAATATCAAATCAGTAGATGATTTGAAAGGAAAGACTGTCGGGGTCCAATTAGGTTCTACAGGTGAAACAGCTGCGAATTCTATAAGCGGGCTTAAAGAAGTAAAAAAATATGATTTGACTACCGATGTATTCAATGACATGGGACTTGGACGTGTAGAGGCTGCTGTTGTAGGAGAAATGATTGGCCGTTATTATATGGCGACCAAGCCTGGAGAATTTGAAGTTGTAGGAGAAGCATTCCAAGTACAACCTATGGGTATTGCTGTTCGAAAAAATGATACTCAGCTTCGGGAAGCCTTAGAAAAAGCAGTGCAGACTGTTGAAGATAATGGGACATTAAGTAAAATCAGTGAAAAGTGGTTTGAGACGGACATTACAAAAAAATAATCTATGACGGATAAACCGGGCAACCGTTTTATCCGTTTTATTTTCAAAAGGAGAGAGAGAAATGAACGATTTTTTATCCTTTGCACTTACATATTTACCATACTTATTACAGGGGGCTTTAGTTACCGTTGAAATCGCGGTAATTGGGGTGATTTTTGGAAGTATATTAGGATTACTGGTTGGACTTGGCCGGGTTTCAAAGAACCCTCTTTTATCACAGCTAAGTAGATTTTTCATTTGGGTAATACGTGGCACCCCTCTATTATTGCAATTATTTATCATCCACTTTGCCATTCCATCGGTATTCAGCGCCCTTACGATGCCGCCATTTGTTTCGGCCTGCATAGCACTATCGATAAATGCAGCTGCTTATATTGCGGAAATTGCCAGAGGGGCGATTCAATCGATCGATAAAGGACAAATGGAAGCAGCAAGATCACTTGGATTAAGTTCAAGTCAATCTATGAGACGCGTCATCGTTCCTCAAGCCTTTCGCCGAATGCTGCCGCCTCTAGGGAACGAATTTATTGCTTTAATTAAAGAGTCATCCCTTGTATCAACAATTGCCTTATATGATTTGTTACGGACAGGCCAACAAATTATCAGCAGTACGTACCGTTATATGGAAGTCTTTTTCCTGGTTGGCTTAATCTACTTACTATTAACGACTGTCATGTCCTTTATTATAGGGAAAATTGAGAAAAAGGTAGGTGCATATGAATGATTTCATGTAACAATGTAGTGAAAACATTTAATAAATTAGAAGTTTTAAAAGGGATCGATTTAGACGTTGCTCCCGGTGAAGTTGTCGTGATTATCGGACCCAGTGGCTCTGGGAAAAGTACGTTTCTCCGCTGCATGAATTGTTTAGAAGTAGCTGACAGTGGGACGATCACTATTAATGGAAAAATAGTTGAGTCAAAAGAGTCCTCATTAAACAAACTTCGTCAGGACATCGGGATGGTTTTTCAGCAATTTAATTTATTCCCTCATCGGACCGTAATCGGGAATATCATGGAAGCACCTGTCTTGTTAAAAAAGGTGACAAAGGATCAGGCGAAGAAAAAAGGCATGGAACTTCTTAAAAAAGTAGGATTAGAAGACAAAGTAGATGAGTTCCCTAATCGATTATCTGGGGGACAAAAACAACGTGTGGCAATTGCTAGAGCATTGGCTATGGAACCAAAAATTATGCTGTTTGATGAACCCACATCTGCCCTTGATCCAGAATTAGTCGGTGAGGTACTGGCAGTCATGAAACAATTGGCAAAGGAAGGGATGACGATGGTGGTCGTCACACATGAAATGGGATTTGCTAAGGAAGTAGCTGATCGTGTGATCTTTATGGATGGAGGCTATATTGTTGAGCAAGGCTCTCCAGAGGACATCTTCGATCAGCCGAAGCATGAGCGAACGAAAGAATTTTTAGGACATTTGAAATAGGAGGGGCGATCATGAACGAAGTTTCAACTAAAGAGTTTTCCGCCATGCTAGAAGAAAAAGTAGATCATTTATTCCCTCGATTAATTGAAATCAGAAGACATCTTCATATGAATCCTGAAATTAGTAACAAGGAATTTGAAACGACAAAACGTTTAAACGAATGGTTAGATGAATTTGGAATTTCACAAATTCCTACTGACTTAAAAACAGGGACAGCGGCAACAGTGGTTGGAAAACAACAAGGGCCGACCATTGCTTTACGTGCAGATATTGATGCGCTACCGATTCAAGAAGAGTCTAATCTGCCGTTTCGTTCCAAAATAGACGGCGTCAGCCATATGTGCGGCCATGATGTCCACACAACGATCGCATTAGGTGCTGCGATTATCTTGCAAGGGCTTAGTGAGATCCTACCAGGGAATGTTCGTATATTATTTCAACCAGCGGAAGAAACCGAAGGAGGAGCTGTATCCCTCATTGAAGCAGGTTTATTAAAAGGTGTAAAATCGATCATTGGTCTCCATAATTCCCCCGACATTCCTACAGGTACAATGGGGATAAAAGCAGGTTTCTTTATGGCAAGTGTGGACGACTTTACCCTTACGATAAAAGGGAAAGGTGGACATGCGGCACTGCCTGAAAGAACCATTGACCCAATCGTAATAGGGAGTGCCGTTGTTAGTCAGCTCCAAACAATCGTAAGCCGTAACATCTCCTCTAAAGAATCTGCGGTTGTAAGTATTGGTTCTTTTCAAGCAGGTGCAACCAATAATGTCATCCCCGATCGCGCTATTTTAAAAGGAACCGTCAGAACTTCAAATGAAGAAGTTAGACAAAACATCTATGAGATTTTTACAAAAGTCGTGACAAATACGGTTACCGGACTTGGCGGCGAAGTCGAAATTGATTACAAATTTTTAATTCCTGCCGTAGTAAATGATGCTAGAGTAACAGAAATTGCGCGCTCCGCTTCAATATCCGTTGTAGGTGAAGCAAATACGCTTCTAGCCGATTCAACTATGGGTGGAGAGGATTTCTCGTACTATCAAAAAGAAGTACCTGGATGCTATGTATGGCTAGGCTCGAGAAATGAAGAAAAAGGAATTACCTACGACTTGCATCACCCCAAATTTATGGTCGACGAAGAAGCTATCAAAGTCGGCGTAAAATGGATGGTCCAAGCTGCTTTTCAATTACTGCAAGACAAATAAGAAAAGCAAAGCACCTGTTTAGTTGCATAGAAGATGACAAACAACATAAACGAGGTAAAATTAACAACCTACTCTCATCTCAATTAATATTCATTGCTTAGATTGCACACAAATCGCACAGAATTTCTAGAAATCCTGTGCGATTTGGATACATAAACATTATAATCTTGAGTTACTGGACTTAATGGAATCTATTTATACAAAACGAATATGGCGTTTAAACCCCACAATTTACTATGAATGATCTATCATTAAGCACGCTACGCTCGCCTAATCACAATGGTGGCGGTGCGAAGCAGAATTTTGAAATACTTCCTTACTAAAGTACGTATAACTTCAAAGGGATTGTCTAGAATAGTAAGTCGCGAAGCCCAGTCCCCATGTCTTTAAACAAGTGCTATTTTAGTTCGTCCACTGCCGACAATCTCTTCCACTTCAGATCCTTCAAGTGTTTCTTTCTTCAATAATGTTTCGACAAGTTCTTCGTATTGTTCGCGATTCCTACTGATAAGTTTTTCAATTGCTTGAGTCGCCTTAGTTAAATAATTCCTGCATTTTTTTGTTCTTTTTCGCCTTTATTGAACGTAAGAGTGAAGTCATCCTGAAGCATTCCGGTTTTAACCATAAAACATCCGCTCTGAAACACCGCCAGCAAGAATCATTTTGACTTGATCGATTCATTCACTTGTTGTGGCTGATTAGAATTAGCTATAGATTCTGTTGAAGCGTCCTTTAATTGACTACTTGCTTCAGCGATCTTGGAGCCTATGCCCGCTAAATCATCTTTGGCGTCCATTACTGTAGACGCGGCATCCGTTGAAATATCCTTGACCTCACTTACTTTGCTGAACACATCTTCATTAATTATTGAATAAAGGTCTTGAGCATCACTGATTGCCTCTTTTAGTACTTCGGATGCTGATTTAAAACGGTTAATCATATTATCTTTCACTTCATTCGGGTTTTCTTTCACTTGGGTAATCATGTCCAAGGATGAGTCTTTAATATCCAATGCTGTTTCTTTTACTTTGGTCCTTGTTGATGAATTTAGGAGCATGAGTGCTCCACCTATAATTCCCCCGACAATTATTCCTTTTACCAGTTTACTATTATTTTGATCATCTGCAGCTTGACCCATGTTTAATTCCTCCTAGCATCAAAATGATTAGCTAGTTTGTATTTTCCCGGTTTACTTATTTGTTAAACTACATCATTTAGTTTTACAGTAATTGTTGAGGACCTTAATACGAACTCTTAAGGAAGGGTTAAAAAGACAGATTCATTAATTTTGCTAATTTAATAGGTACAGAAGTGTATATCGACCTTTATATTTACAGTTAATGAATCTTTGGTAATGTTCTTACAGTCACTGCTACTATGTGGATGGTAGGAACATAAAAATAAAAACCCTCCTAGGCAATCATCAGTGCCAAGGAGGGTTTTTATCAAACAAGGGCGATTTAGGGTCGATCAGAACCAATGATTTCTTCAACCTCTGATCCATCAAGTGTTTCCTTCTTTAATAACGCTTCGACAAGTTCTTCGTATTGTTCGCGATTCCTACTGATAAGTTTTTCGGTTGCCTGAATCGCTTCGTTAAATAATTCCTGCATCTTTTTCTCTTTTTCCCCTTTATTGAACGTAAGAGTAAAACCGTCTTGAAGCATTCCGGTTTCAACCATTTGTTCAAGTAGATGTTTCGCTTGTTTGACATCACCGCTTACACCGATGCTATGTTCACCCAAAAACATCCGCTCTGAAACACCGCCAGCAAGAATCATTTTGACTTGATCGAGTAATTCACTAGTCGTGGCTAAATGCAGTTCTTTATGAAGCGGTGCAACATATCCGAGTGCATCGCCACGGGGAATGATGGTTGCTTTACGAACAGAACCTGGTTTCGTAATCGTAGCCACAAGGGCATGTCCGCTTTCATGAATGGCGACACGTCTTTTTGTTTCAGGATCATTCAATGAACGTGATGTGGTGCCTAAAATTGTCCGGTCAATGGCATAATCAAGATCACTTTTCTCAATAAACTCTTGTCCATTACGTAAAGCCCGTCTGGAGGCCGTATCAAATAGTGCACTTAAATCCGCACCGGAAAAACCTGAGGTGCTTTCAGCTAACGTATCAAGAGAAAGAAGAACATCTTTTGACAGCTGCTTGCCTTTTGCGTGGATATCAATAATTTCTTTCCGGCCTTTCGTATCTGGCAGCGGCACCTGGAATGAAAAATCAATCCGTCCAGGGCGCAGGAAGGCGTCATCTAACATATCCTTTCGGTTCGTAGCGGAGATAAACAAAATTCCATCGTTTGAATGTCCGCCATCAAGCTGAACGAGTAGCTCAGTCAATGTTTTTTCTCCTTCTTCGCCGCCATGTTCTTTTCGTTTAGCGGCTAAAGCATCTACTTCATCAATAAAAATGACCGCTGGTGTTTGTTTTCTTGCATTTTGGAATAAACTACGAACACGAGAAGCCCCAACACCGACAAACATTTCATTAAAGGCTGAACCGCTTGTAGAAAAGAAATTTGCACCCATTTCTTTGGCGATGGCCTGAGCAAGCAACGTCTTCCCGGTTCCGGGAGGCCCATATAATAGAATTCCTTTTGGAGCGGTGATTCCTAATTTTTCTGAACGCTCAGGCTCTTTTAAAATGGAAAGTGTCTGTAGAATTTCTTCTTTAATTTCGGTCTGTAATCCGCCGATATCATCAAGGGTAATGGCTGGGAGCGGTTTTGCAGAAGAAACACTATTCTTCATTTTTCCGATTCCAATGCCACCTTTTGTTTTTCTTTGTATAATAATGGTGGTTGCCACTAATGCAGCGATTAATCCGCCTAACAACCATAAACTAAATGGGCTAGTTGATGAGAACGAATACTGAACATTATATGTTTCAACAAGCTTGTTTACTAATTGGCTATTCGGTGGTACGTGAGAAATATAACTTCTATCTGGAGTAATTAATGTCAGCGTACCATTCTGGTTTTCCTTCAACGTTACTAATTCACCATTTTGAGCTACAATCGTACTTTCGACTGAAGAAAAAGGAATTTCTGTTTTCTGTGGCTGATTAACAGCATACAATAAAACACCGGAAATGATCACGAGTAATGCCACAAAGATTGGCAAGAATTTCGAAACGAATCTAGAGTTTGCGTTCAATTTCTCATCTCCCTTTATTATATGAAACTAGTATAGTGAACTAACTTCTATTATAAATGGTTCTTTTGTACTATTTATAGTGGGAAATAATGTAATGATCTATAACGAGGTTTATTTTTTTCAGTAGTAAGTTCGTTGTTAGACAGTAATAAGTGTGGCATGGTAAAGTGAAAAGGCATGAGACTAGTTCTCAAACAACAATAGAGGAATGGTTATGAATGAATAAATTTAAGCGAGATTATATCATTACAATGGACGATATTGTGAGAGAGGGCGATCCGATATTACGTCAGAATACGGAAGAAGTGAAACTGCCCCTTTCTGCAGAAGACAAAGAAACATTGGAGAGTATGATGCAGTTCCTGAAAAATAGTCAGGACCCAGATACAGCAAAGAAGTATCATTTACGTGCTGGAGTAGGGCTGTCTGCGAATCAAATCGGTTTGAATAAACGAATGTTCGTCATGTACTTTACAGACGTAAAAGGAAACCTGTATGAACATGCGCTCGTTAATCCTAAAATTATCAGTCATTCAGCATCAATGGTCTACTTGCCCCAAAGCGAAGGCTGTCTTTCTGTTGACCGTGACATAAGTGGTTACGTGCCAAGATATGAGCGTGTCAAAGTGAAAGCAACGGACTTAGCAGGGGAGGAGATCCAACTTCGCCTGAAAGGGTTCCCAGCCATCGTATTCCAGCATGAATTGGACCATTTAAATGGCGTCATGTTCTATGACAGGATTAATGAAAAAAATCCATTTAAACTTCCTGATAATGTAGATATTACAAGTATATGAAATGTAATCCGTAAAGTAAGGTTTGATACGAAACAATTTTGGGAAATAAAACAAGGCTGTCATAAAGACAGCCTTGTTTTATTTTTGTTTTACAGCCCCTTTTTGCGTCGCTTTAACGCGTGTGTTCCCCATAAAGAAAACGGTAATAACTGCTAGGCTAATTGGAATAAGTGCCAACATAAAAATTAAGGAAATCGAATCTGACATGGCTTGTACAATCTTGTTAAGAACAAAGTCTGGAATGTTTGCACGAGCTTCTGATTGGAACAGCTCACGTGAATCTTTAAGATTAGTAAACGTCCCTTCAGCACCATTCCCCATCCCTTTAAATGAATCAGCTAATTTGCTCGTAAATGCATGATTTTGTATGGCGCCGAAAATGGTGATACCTAACGTCATTCCAAATGATCGCAAAAATGAATTCGTTGAGGTAGCGGATCCTCGAAAACGCGGCTCTAAACCATGTATGGATGCTGTTGGTAGTAAAGAAAATGAAAAGCCAACTCCAATACCAACGATTGTCATATAAAGGGTGAGCAATCCTCTGCTTGTTTCAGGTGTTAATGTTCCGAGCAAGAACATGCCAATAAAATAAGCGGTTATTGAAATAATCATTAAATTGCGGAAGCTTGCTTTCGTTTGGAAAATCCCACCGCATGCACTTCCAACCACAGAACCGAGCATCATTGGCATAAGGATAAGCCCTGCATTTGTAGCGGATCCTCCATATACAGCTTGGACAAAGATCGGAATATAAACAGTTAAAATAATAAACGATGCCCCATAAAGAATCGCTAAAATTTGCGAAGTGGCAAATAATCGATTTTTGAACATCCAGAAAGATATGATTGGTTCTTGCGCTCTTTTTTCGAAAAAGAAAAATAATAACAAGAACACGGCGAAACTAGTAAACAAGCCGATAATCTGGATTGAGTCCCAGCTATATTTACCACCGCCTAGTTCAAGTGCGAACATGAGACTAATTACGGCGATGACAAGTGTTGTAGCTCCGCCCCAATCAATTTTTTGTTCCTGAACTTGTGGAGATTCTTTATAGTAGCGTAGTACGAAAAATAAGGATACTAATCCAATGGGTACGTTCACATAAAAAACCCAATGCCAACTTATATACTCAGTAATATAAGCGCCTAATAAAGGTCCCATAACACTTGATGCCCCAAAAACAGCACCGAGTAATCCAGTCATTTTTCCGCGTTTTTCAGGTGGGAAAATATCAAATACAATCGTAAAGGCAATCGGCATTAGGGCTCCACCGCCAATCCCTTGTATAGCTCTAAAAATACTTAGTTGGACCATGCTTTGGGCAATTCCGCATAATGCAGATCCAAGTAGAAAAACAATAAGACCAAAAATGAAAAAACGTTTGCGACCATACATGTCGGAAAGTTTCCCGAAAATCGGCATCCCAGCCATTGTGGCAACCATATAGGCAGATGTGACCCAGACAAACTTATCAAAGTCTCCTAAATCTGAAACGATGGTCCCCATCGCCGTAGCAACAATGGTATTGTCCATCGCCGACATGAAAATTGCTAAAAGTAAACCAGCAACAATAAGGTTTTGATTTTTATTCTGTTGAATATCAGCTATCAATTAAATCCCCCTTTTTTTAATGGACCCATGTAATTAGTTCATTTGAAAAAAATTAAAAATAACTATCTTGATAATCGAGATAAAACCAAGTTTAGTGGGAGGTTCCAGTCCATGTCAAGGGATAATCTGCAAAAACGAGAGATGTTAGAGAGTTTGTTATAAAGCCTACATAAATATGGGATGAGGAGCGTCTTATTTCAACAAGAGATGGGGGGCGTTTAGACAGATTTAAAGACAGCAGAAATTTTAAATGGAACAGGGCCCATTACCGCGGCTGAACTGTCAAGAATGACTGGTCTAAGCTCAGGTTCAGTTACGGCGCTTATTGATCGGCTTGAAAAAACAGGCTATGTTGAGAGAAAAAGACGAGGAAGATCGCAGGAAAGTCATGATAACCCCGATTCAAAAGCGACAAAAACAAATAAAAGATCATTTCGAATCATTGGCAGAAGCGAACAAAGAAGCGTGCCAGACATATACTGAAGAAGAATTAGCTATCATTCTTAGTTTTATGGAAAAGGTAACAATGATTATGGATCAGGAAAACGAAAAGTTAATGGCAGAGAGAAGATAGTAATTAGTCCTGTAATGCAATTAAATTATAATGATTACAAACTGATATTGATTATTAAATGAAAAGTAGTATACTATTAAGAAAAGCGAGTAAAAGAGGAGGACGTTTCATGGCAGTGAAAATGTGTAACACGTGTGGAGCACCTATAAAAAAATTAAAACATTCAGCTTTATGTCAATGTGGTCCTAAGATTCTTATTGGACTCCAAGCTTCTAAAACGAATAAATAAAATCATTCATTTCAACCGATTATTCTTGCTTAAGGAAAGTCGGTTTTTTATTTTTTAAGAAAATTATGTGCTATAGTGAAAAAAATTTCTCAAATGCTCATTCATCTTGTAAAATAGAACTATGTTTGAGTCGTTAAATCAAACAAAACCATAACGTGATAGTTGGGAGGTAACTATGTTGGGAACGAGAGACTAAGAATTGGTGAACTAGCACAATTAGCGAATGTGACAAAGCGCACAGTCGACTATTATACAAATCTCGGATTATTAAAACCAGAACGTTCTGCTTCTAATTACCGCTATTACAAATATGGTGAACTTGAACGGTTACGAAAAATTGTCACATATAAAAAGAAGCAACATTCACTTGACCATATCAGGATGATGCTTAACCAAGAAGGCGAGTCTAAGATAAATCCATCTGAAGAGCAATTAAATGAAAAATTGAATGACTTAAATGAAGAGTTGCAAATGGTTATAAGATTGCTTGAAAGTGAAAAGAAAAAAAAACCATTAAAAAATCACGTGTCACATGAAAGTGTGACATTAATGCAGTCATTGTTGCTTTTACTATTGTAATGTTCAGTGGGTTAAGAATTCGAGATTATGTGTACATTATATATAAAAATTAGAGATACTTTTACAGGAGGTGCCTGGGATTTAATCGTATTCAAGTGTTTCCTTATTTTGATCAATACAAGATAGCAGAATCAAAAAAGGATTGTTTACCGATTACCCACCCGCATTGGAGATTACCATAAAATTGTTAGCCATAGCATTACTAATTGCTTTAACAGCTTTTTTCGTTGCTTCTGAATTTGCCATTGTCAAAGTGAGAAGTTCACGTATAAACCAATTAATTGAAGAAGGACATAAGAATGCACTTGCTGCGAAGAGGGTAACGACTCATCTTGATGAGTATTTATCTGCTTGTCAATTAGGGATTACGGTTACCGCCCTTGGTCTTGGTTGGTTAGGGGAACCGACGGTCGAGGCGGTTTTGCATCCTTTGTTTGAAAAATTGAATGTCGTTGAACCAGCAATAAGCATCCTGTCATTCGCCATTGCTTTCGCTTCAGTAACATACTTGCACGTTGTTGTTGGTGAATTGGCACCGAAAACAGTTGCTATTCAGCAAGCTGAGCAAGTTACGCTTATATTTGCTAAACCTTTAATTTGGTTCTACCGTATTATGTATCCTTTTATCTGGGTTCTTAATGGTTCCTCTCGTCTGCTCGTCGGTATGTTTGGCATGAAACCTGCTTCTGAGAATGAATTAGCCCATTCCGAAGAGGAATTACGCTTAATTTTATCAGAGAGCTACAAAAGCGGTGAAATTAATCAATCTGAATATAAATATGTGAATAAAATCTTTGAATTTGATAATCGAATTGCCAATGAAATCATGGTGCCAAGAACGGAAATGGTAACGTTTGAAAAAGGAACTTCGCTTCTTGAAGTCATTGAATTAATCCAAGAAGAACAATTTACAAGATACCCAGTAACAGAGGGGGATAAAGATAATATAGTTGGAATGGTAAATATTAAACGGCTTTATACGGCTACAATAACGGAAGAAAATGTGACCGATTTAAATGTTGATGAATTTATCACTCCGGTTATTCGTGTACTTGAGACGATACCTATTCATGATTTACTGCTTAAAATGCAAAAAGAACGAATTCATATGGCGATTTTGTCAGATGAATATGGTGGAACAGCAGGTTTAGTAACGGTTGAGGATATTTTAGAAGAAATTGTTGGTGATATCCGTGATGAATTTGATCAGGATGAACGACCGAATATCCAAAAAATAACAGATGATCATTTTGTTTTTGATGCCAAAACATTAATAGGAGATATCAACTCTACATTAGGAATCCATCTGCCTGAAATGGACATAGACACGATTGGTGGTTGGATTTTAACTGGTAAATATGATGTGGCAGTAGGAGATAAAAGGGAATTCGAGGACTATGAATTCACTGTGAAAGAGATGGATGGACATCATGTTTTATATATAGAAGTCAAGAAGATAAGTTCGTCTTTAGTTAAATAAAAGAATAGATTTGAAAAAAGCCAAAGGTTCATTCGATTGAACAGATCTTTGGTTTTTTGCCTATCTGGGGATTAAAGAGACGTGAATTTTCTAAAGTGGTAAAATAGTTACTATGATATGAATCATGAGAGTCACATTCCTTTTTGGCGAGTACCATTAATCGTTTGAGAGTTAGATTGTATAAATAAAATCATGAGGGGCAGGAGATAGGGTGAGTTTTAAAAAGAAACAATTAGTAGTATTTGGCGTAATCATCCTTTTTTTAGCGATCATGCTACTAGGTATTGTATATATGGTGAACAGTGTAAAAAGCAATATAACGGAAATCGTTGAGGATCGGTATGTTAAAGTAAGTACTGCAATGGAAATACGTCAATTCTTTTCACGTAGCGATCGGGAAATTCTTTATGCGGTCAATGATTCCATTAATGAACAAGAAGTTAGAAATAGTTTGGAGATAATTAAAAATAATCAAAGCGAAATTAATTTGAAGATTGCTGAGTTGTCGCAAGTTGTAAATAGAAGCCAAGCATCGCAGTTGATTAAACAGCTTGAAGCGAATTATGGTTCCTATGTGATAACGGAAACAGAAATCATTTATGCACTTGAGCAAGGTAAATCTGCATCTGATTTAAATGTACTTATGGATGAACAAAGAGATAAGAGATTGAAAGTAACGAGTTCTATAGAGAAATTCAAAGATTTCCAAGAAGGTTTGATGAATGAGGCGTTGAAAGAAGCGAATGAAACCTATAATGCAATTATGCGATTTATCATAATCTCTGTTGGCCTAGTGATTATTGTTATTACTATCACGATGATTTGGTTGATTCGAAGCACGATCAAGGATCTGAGATCTATCACAAGTATAATGAAAAAAGTTGATTTTAATTATTTAACGGACCTTCCGCGTATACATGTGAAGACCAAAGATGAAATTGGCGATATTGCCCAAGCTTTTAATGAGATGGCGGCATCATTAGAAGTATCCTATCAAAAAGAAAAAGATTTCACAACGGAAATTAGTGAGCAAAATTGGGTTCAGACTAGACTGGCCGACATTGCTACGATGTATCAACGTATCGTTACTATGGAAACCCTTGGTCAGCGTGTTATCGGTAGATTGACGCCTTTGATGGGAGCTTCTCTAGGAGTCTTTTATATTAAAAGAGGACAAGGAGAAGAAGCTAAATTTGTAAAACTTTCATCCTATGCTGATGGAGAAGAAGTAGGACGTCTGGAGTTCAGATTAGGGGAAGGTTTAATTGGTCAGTGTGCCTTAGAAAAAGAATCACAGATTATCAATCAAGTCCCAAATGATTATAAAGTATTATCAACAGGCTTAGGAGAAGTAGCGCCAAAAAGCATTTTCATTGCACCGGTTGTTTTTGAAGATGAGGTTGTTGCTGTAATTGAGCTTGCCAGTTTTGAAACTTTCACAAAGTTACAGCAAAACTTCCTTCGACGTGTTCTTGAAACACTTGGGATTACGATCAATAGCGTACAGGGTCGTGTAGAAATAGAACGACTCTTACTAGAATCACAGGCTCAAACAGAAGAATTGCAAGTACAATCGGAGGAATTGCAATCTCAATCCGAAGAAATGCAAGCCCAATCCGAAGAACTCCAGACGCAAGCGGAAGAGCTACGCATGATTAATGAACAACTGGAAGAAAGAAATCGTGAAACAGAAGCGAAATCAAGAGAATTGCAGCGTGCTAAATTAAATCTTGAAGATCAGGCTGTACAGTTGAAACAAAGTTCGAAGTATAAATCAGAGTTCTTAGCTAATATGTCTCACGAATTACGAACACCTCTTAACAGTATACTTATTCTATCTGAGATGCTTTCAGAGCACGAAAGTACTTTGTCAGAGGAGCAACAAGATTTTGCTAAGGTTATTCATTCTTCAGGGCGAGATTTGTTATCGCTTATCAATGATATTTTGGATTTATCAAAAGTTGAAGTAGGAAAAATGGATGTTGTTTTTGACGAAATGAATGTAAGTGAATTACCTGAATTGCTTACGCGGAATTTTGAGCATGTTGCTCAGAAAAAAGGACTGGAATTTAACGTACAAAAGGATAAGGATGTACCAGATATATTCTTTACCGATCAACAGCGCTTACAGCAAATACTGAAAAATCTATTGTCTAATGCCTTTAAGTTTACGGAAACTGGCTCAATATCTGTTCATATTAAGTGTGCAGAAGAAAAGAAACTAGGTAAGTGGATCAATACAAATGGAGCGGATGGCTGGCTTGAAGTTTCCATTGCTGATACTGGGATCGGTATCCCGAAATCTAAGCAACAGTTGATTTTTGAAGCATTTCAGCAGGGCGATGGTGCAACCATGAGAAAATATGGCGGTACCGGTTTGGGTTTATCGATTTGCCGAGAGTTTGCTAAATTACTTAGAGGATGGCTTATTGTTGATAGTGAAGAAGGGAAAGGAAGTGTCTTCACGCTATTCATCCCTAGTCTACCAGAAGGTATCGAGGAATCAGATGAAGTTGGCTCTGCCCTTCTACAAGTGGCGGCAATGATAAATGAGCCTGTTAGTAAAAGCGTTGGATTTAACCATGAACCTTCTGTGGAAGGACAAAGTGTGACTGAGACACATAAACCAAATAATCTCTTCCAAAACAAAACGGTTTTAGTTGTGGATGACGACCATCGCAATATTTATGCTTTAACAAATGCGCTTGAACAGCAAGGAATGAAAATCCTAACTGCTAAGAATGGACTGGAATGTTTAGAAATCGTTAAAAAAGACCATACAATTGACGCTATTCTGATGGATATTATGATGCCTGAAATGGACGGGTATGAAACGATGCGTCGAATTCGTAGTACCGGTCAGTTTAATGACATGCCAATCATTGCTTTGACAGCTAAAGCAATGAAAGGTGACCGTGAGAAATGCTTGAAAGCAGGAGCCTCCGATTATGTTAGCAAGCCGCTCAAGCTAAACCAACTTCTTTCTGTATTACGAGTTTGGTTGACGAATGGAACCGTAAAACCAATATGAAGATTTCGGTTTATTCTTCGACTATCCGACTTAGTTAGGTTAATCATAAGAGAAGTGTATGGAAGATTGTATTTGTGATGGTTTGATACAAAGAGTAATGGGGTATCAATAATTAAATAGGCATAAGTCATGCAAAAGCGTTTAGCGTCCATACATTAGGTGCTTGCGCTTTTGTTTTGGGGAAGAAACCGATAAGTTTTTACTGATTAAGGCAAGTGGTCCATTCTTCGTAGTCATATAACTTTCAGTAAAGGAAGATAAAGTGTGGGTTTTTAATATTTTAAAACCATTACCAGTTGGACGTTTAGGGTACGTCGCGACTTCTGTATTGGTATTAGGAGGGCTAGCGCATTTCTTACTAAAAACAATTTTGGAGAGATTTGGGAAGGATAATTACATGAAAGATTTATTAACCATTGAGGAAAGAGAAGATTTTGAAATAGATTTACTGTTGCAAGCAATCTACCGCGTTTCTGGTTTCGATTTTCGTCGGTATATGAGATCTTCAATTAAGAGACGGATTGAAAACCGAATGAGGTTGGAGCGAGTACAGAAAATTAGCGGGTTAATTGAAAAGGTAATGTATGAAAAAGGGTATGCTGAAAAAATGCTGGAAGACTTTTCGATTAATGTAACAGAGATGTTTCGGGACCCTGGATTTTTTAAAACTTTTAGGAACAAAGTGATCCCGTACTTAAGAGAACTTCCTGAAATCCGGATTTGGCATGCGGGGTGTTCTACTGGAGAAGAAGCATTTTCAATGGCGATTTTGCTTGAAGAAGAAGGCCTTTATGATCGAGCGAAAATCTATGCAACAGATATGAGTGAGAAAGTATTACAACAAGCAGAAAAAGGGGTTCTTCCATTAACTCGAATGCAGTCTTATACAAAAAACTATCTGCAAGCAGGTGGGAATCAAGCTTTTTCCGAATACTATTCTACAGATTACGAGCATGCCTATTTAAATCCTGATTTGCTCCGTAATATTGACTTTTTTCAGCACAATCTGGTTACAGATAGTTCTATTAATGAATTTCACGTTATCATGTGTAGGAATGTTATGATTTATTTTACAGCAGAATTGCAAGAGGACGTTAATCAGTTATTCTACGATAGTCTAAGTAAAGGTGGTTTTCTTGGATTAGGAAGTAAAGAAACCATTCGTACTATGTTATTTTGTGATAAATATGAAGATTTTGATTCTCTGGAGAAAATTTATCGTAAAGTATAAGGAAAACTAAAGCAGCCATGTCTGATGAAACAATGGGTAGGCTGTTTGCACAAGGAACTAAAAAATCTAATTTATTTTTTAAAAACGAGGATGCCTAAAAAAGGGTCTGATCCTATTGAGGCATCCCCGCTCTTATTTGAAAGTAAATTAAAAAGTATAACTGATTTTCCTAATTTGCTTGAATTAAGACAACACACATGTCATCTGGTTGATCTATCTGAAGGTGTTTTGGCAAGACTAAATCGATGGGAGCATCTTCGCGGCAAGTCAGCCATTTTTTTGAAACAGCTTTCCTTAATTGAACTAGCCCGTCTGCTTCGTTAGTTTCAAGTGCCTCCATTACCCCGTCTGTAAATAAAAGTATTTGAATGTCATCTTGGTAAGTCAAAGTATCCTTTTCTATCTTCATGTCATTGAAAAATCCAACTGGACAGCTTCCATTTGAAAGAGGAAATACCTCTTTGTTATCAATTAAGGCAAAACCGGGTGGGTGTCCTGCGTTCACATAGTCTACTGTTTTTTCTTGTGTGTCAATAATCAGATAGATGGCAGTGAAATAATAATGAACTTGGTTTTCCTCTTTATTTAAAATTGACATCCAGTGGTTAAGCTCATTAATAACTTCTTCTGGATTTGTATGAGTTCGTATTGCGTCGCGTAAGACAGATGAGATAAACATACAGACTAAGGAAGCGGTAATTCCGTGTCCCATCATATCCAACAAGATGACCCCGTATCGCTTATCGTCAATTCGATGCCAATAATACATATCTCCAGCTAATTTATTAGCTGGAAAATATGATGCTTTAATGACTAGGTTCTCAAGGGATATGGGCTCGCTCAGCAGACTACTTTGTACTTGCATGGACAAATCAAGTTCACGTGCCATTTTTTCATCTTGCATTCGATGCCAGTCTTTTTCATATTTAAGACGAAGTCCAACTCGGATGCGTGCAAGTAAATCCACTTTATTTATTGGTTTTAGAATGTAGTCGATGCCGCCTACATCAAGAGCTTCAGCAACTTTATTTGAATCCTCAAGTGCAGTAACGAAGATAACTGGAATATCCTTAAGATGTGGGATCGTTTGCAGACGCCTGCAGGCTTCGATTCCATCAATATCGGGCATCATTATGTCTAAAAGAATAATATCAACAGTCGTTTCCTTGGGGCTTCCGGAGTCTATGTGTAAATAATCAAACAATTGTTGAGCAGATGTAAGCGAAGTGAAATCATTATAACCAGCTTTCTTTAATATCTTTTCTATTACGAAAAGGTTAACCTGGTTGTCGTCTACGATTAAAATCGTCATTCTCTATTCTCCTTTGGGTTTATGCATCGGAAGGTACCTTTTCATATTGTTTATCATGGCTGTAATTGAGGTCTGATAGTGAATATCCATCATAATCAAAATATGTATAGCTGAACTTATATGCATTATATTATATCTTAGTTATGTAGAAATCGAAAATAAGTAAAGTGTTATAGGGCGATCTGAACACTCTGATTTTTAGTAGTGTAAGGTGTAAAAAGTCCACATTCCATGTACAATACCCACCGTACAAAATATTAAACATATAATATAGTGAGAATATGAAATTTACGAAATAGAAATCTAAGGCTAAAGGTAAAAAAGATATTGACAAGAATAAGAAAGAGGAGTAATCTATAAAAGTTGCTGATTGAGCGATGGCTAAACATTACTATTTTGACATGGCTAGTTAAGTAATAAGAAAAAATCATTTTATAAAAAAATTGACTTCTTATAACATGGATGATAAGATGAATTAGTCGCTGAGAAACATGGCGAGTATAAATAACGTTGAAACTTCGCAGAAGTTGACAACTAATCATTAGTATGTTAAAGTTAATTTTACTTAACAACAAATTGCTCTTTGAAAACTGAACAAAACAAAGCGCCAACGTTTTAATTGAAGTGAGTACACACTATAAAAACAAATGAGCAAGTCAAACACTTTTTGGAGAGTTTGATCCTGGCTCAGGACGAACGCTGGCGGCGTGCC
>NZ_JBIWFD010000006.1:0-162819 GCF_044762875.1 Peribacillus sp. NPDC096379 | reverse complement strand
GCCAGCGTTCGTCCTGAGCCAGGATCAAACTCTCCAAAAAGTGTTTGACTTGCTCATTGTTTTTATAGTGTGTACTCACTTCAATTAAAACGTTGACGTTTCTGCTTTGTTTAGTTTTCAAAGAACTATTTGTTTAAGACAGGATATTAATATATCATCTCATCTTCCATTTTGTCAATTACTTTTATAAAATACTTTTACCTCGATAACTGAAAACAGAATAACTTAAAATCCATACCCGTTTCGTTATCTTCTGTAATATTTCACAAAATGAAAGTGTCTAATTTGCTAGAACTCCTTAGCAACAAATTAAATATTACTATTTCACAATACGGAAGTCAACAACTATTTCAAAAGAATTATAATTGAATGAAAAAAATCTGCGGCGCTTTAATTACTCCACAGATTTTTTCATTCATTCATTTATCAAACTTCAGCTTAGCTAATGCGTCAGCAAGTGCAGTATTAATAGGTTCTTCTTTTTTATCCTGGTGTTTAAGATACTTCGAAACATCTTGTTTGGTAGCCCTTTGATTGTTATTTTTCCCTTTTCTCTTAGTAAAAGAAGATAGTTTTTCATGATACCCACATTTGCAGACGAAGGTTTGCGCTTCTCCTTGACCACGCATTTCCATTTTCTTATGACATTGTGGACATCTAGCGTTTGTGGCACGAGATACACCTTTTCGATAGCCGCATTCACGGTCCTGACAAACAAGCATTTTGCCTTTTTTCCCATTCACTTCTAATAAAAGCTTGCCGCAATCCGGACATTTACTTCCTGTGATATTATCATGCTTAAATCTCTTATCACTGTTTTTGATTTCTCGGACAATATTTTTTGCATATTCTCTCATCTCACCAATAAAGGCTTGCTTCGGCAATTTCCCTTTGGCAATGGCTGTCAGCTTTTGCTCCCATTGCGCGGTTAATGCAGGGGAACGTAGCTCTTGCGGGGCCAAATCTAGCAGTTGCTTGCCCTTTGATGTAACATGAAGTCCTTTTCCTTTTTTCTCTATTAAAAAAGAATTAAACAGCTTCTCTATAATATCAGCTCTTGTAGCAACGGTCCCGATTCCACCTGTTTCCCCTATTGTCTTAATCAGTTCTTTGCTTTCTCCTGACATAAAACGTGCTGGATTTTCCATTGCTGAAAGCAGTGTAGCTTCATTAAATGGTTCAGGCGGCTTTGTTTCTCCCTGTGTTTCTTTAATAGATGAAATAGAAAGGATATCTCCCTTATTTATGGCTGGCAGTAATTGTTCAGCAAGACCATCGCCTACTTCCTCATCTTCAAAATGAGAATCATATACATCTTTCCATCCCGACTTCAGGACCACTTTTCCTTTGGCCGCAAAGTTTTCCCCGCCAATATTAACTTTGATCGTTGTTTGCTCATATTCAAATGGTGGCATTAGAACCGCTAGAAACCTTTTGACAACTAAATCATAAATTTTTAATTCCTTATCACTTAGCTTCCCCGGAAGCGGTGTTTGCTCGGTCGGAATGATGGCGTGATGATCGGAAACTTTACTATCATCCACAAAAGATTTATTAGCTTTAATCGGACTACGAAGAATTTTAGCCGCAAATGGAGCGTAAGGTTTAATGCTAACTGCTTGAAGCCGTTCCTTCAATGTATCTACTAAATCTGTTGATAAAAAGCGTGAATCTGTTCTTGGGTAGGTTAAGACTTTATGACTTTCGTACAATCTTTGCATGATCGATAATGTCTCTTTTGCTGAATAACCAAACTTTTTATTCGCATCTCTTTGCAATTCTGTCAAATCATATAACTGTGGAGCAAATGATTTTTTATGTGCTTTTTGTACATCCACCACTTCTGCTTTTTTATTTTTCACAGCAGTAAGTACATGCTCTACCTTTGCTTTATCAAAGGTCCGGATATCATTTGTCTTGCTGTCCTGCCAGACAAGACGGAGCTTAGGTTCAGTTGTTACAGATACACCATAAAATGGTTTTGGCTGAAATCTTTTAATTTCTTCTTCGCGTGTACCGATCATCGCCACTGTCGGCGTCTGCACCCGCCCACATGATAATTGGGCATTATGCTTTGTCGTTAATGCACGTGTCGCATTCATGCCGACAATCCAATCCGCCTCAGCGCGTGCAACGGCTGAAGCATATAGATTTTCATATTCCTTCCCATCACGCAACTTGTTAAAGCCATCTTTAATCGCTTTATCTGTTACAGATGAGATCCAAAGACGCTTCACAGGCTTTTTTATATTTGCCTTTTCTAGAATCCAACGAGCAACGAGCTCCCCCTCACGACCGGCATCGGTTGCAATCACAACATTCTTAACATCAGGACGGTTCAGCTGGGTTTTGACAGCTTGAAATTGTTTGCCTGACTGCTTAATCACGACCAACTTTAATGTAGGCGGCAACATTGGCAAATCTTCAAGCTTCCATGCCTTATATTTTTCATCATAGGCCTCAGGGTCTGCATGGGTCACTAAATGTCCGAGTGCCCATGTTACAATATATTGATCACCCTCAAAAAAGCCATTCCCTTTTTTGTGCGCATTCAAGACCTTTGCTATATCTCTTCCGACTGATGGCTTCTCAGCCAGCACGACAGTTTTACTCATAAAAAAACACCCTTTCAAAATTCCATAATAAGAAAACGTAAAACTTGTTAGAAATCTATACACTTTCTTATTTTTCCTTAAAAAGCTTTACGTTTATTATCTCACAAAATGGCTTGAAGGGCGAAACATCGATTTCCTGGGAAATTTGTCGATAAATCCTTCACTACGAATTCCCATTCAATTCTTCTTGGTGAAGCATAGTAATCTATCAAGGATTTTAGTATGATAAAAAATAGAGTTTTTTACTTTTCAATGGAGGTTCCAAAAGAAATGAGTTTACTTTCTATAGATAAATTAGGCCATTCATTCGGTGATCGTACACTATTCAAAGACGTATCATTCCGCTTGATGGCTGGTGAACATGTTGGGTTAGTCGGTGCAAACGGCGTTGGAAAATCGACCATGATGAACGTCATCACAGGACAGTTGATTCATGATACTGGACGCGTGGAATGGACACCCGGTACCGAATACGGATATTTAGATCAGCATACCGTCCTTACAAAAGGAAGAACAATGCGTAATGTGTTGCGTGATGCTTACCTTCCTTTATTCGAACAGGAAAAGTTATTGAATGAAGTAACGGAAAAAATGGGAACTGCCACTCCAGAGGAATTGGAAGATCTACTCGAGCAAATGGGGAAGATTCAAGATAAGCTAGAAGCTGGCGGTTTTTATAATTTAGATATTAAGATTGAAGAAGCTGCCCGTGGCCTTGGTTTGGATGCCATCGGTCTCGATCGTGACGTCGCTTCCTTGAGTGGTGGCCAGCGAACAAAAGTATTATTAGCTAAGCTCTTGCTTGAACAACCTGAGGTCCTTTTACTCGATGAGCCTACCAACTACCTAGATGTGGAGCATATTCGCTGGTTAAGCAGTTACTTGAAAGAATATCCACATGCTTTTCTTTTAATTTCCCATGATACAGAATTTATGAACGGGGTAGTGGATATAATTTTCCATCTTGAATTTTCTAAGCTAACTCGATATACAGCTACTTATGAAAAATTCCTTGAACTTGCGGAGATTAATAAAAATCAGCATATCAACGCCTATGAAAAACAAAAGGATTTCATTAAAAAGCAAGAAGACTTTATTGCCAAAAACAAAGCTCGTTACTCGACATCTGGCCGTGCGAAAAGCCGTCAAAAACAACTTGAACGAATCGAACGAATTGACCGTCCTGAAACAGCTATGAAACCAACCTTTGACTTCAAGGAATCACGCGGTAGCGGTCGTTATGTCTTCGAAGGCGAGAATCTTGAAATTGGCTATGACCACCCACTACTTCCGAAACTAACCATGACGATTGAACGCGGCGAAAAAATTGCAGTTGTTGGCATGAACGGGGTTGGAAAATCAACATTATTAAAAACCATTCTCGGGAAAATTGAACCGCTTAGTGGAAAACGGATCCTCGGAGACTTCCTTTTCCCTTCTTATTTCGAGCAAGAAGTGAAAGCTGGGGACACAACGCCGATTGATGAAATTTGGAATGCTTTCCCTGGCTTAGAACAAGCACAGGTTCGCGGCATTCTTGCACGCGTTGGTTTGAAAAATGAGCACATCACACGCCCAATGAATCAACTAAGTGGTGGAGAGCAATCAAAGGTACGTATTTGTAAATTAATGATGAACGAAAGCAATTGGCTTATTTTTGACGAGCCGACAAATCACCTAGATGTTGTAGCTAAAGAAGAATTGAAACGTGCGATGCAAGCATATAAAGGGACTATCGTCCTTGTCTGCCATGAACCTGATTTTTATGAAGATTGGGTGACAAAAGTTTGGAATGTAGAAGACTGGGTAGATAAAAACGAAGCACAGGCTTAACGTTTATAAAAAAAGTAAAGGGTCAGACCCCGCAACAACTAAACCCAGTACAAGATAAGTGTATGAAACACTGCATACTGATTTAGAGTGCGAGGTCAGACCCTTATGAAACACCCTCGTTTTTTCAACTTAACAAAAGAGGCTCCTCCTAATTTTAAGGAGGAGCCTGCATTACTACTATCTAACAGCCTCTGTTGTTTTCAATTGTGCCCCTAAAAACTTCGCCAATTCAAGCATGCCATACTTTCCAGCTGCCTTCTCAGCGTCTGAATTATAATTAGTATTCGTATTCACATCGTATGTGAATATCTCACCTTTTTCATTGCGAATAAATTCGATGCCAGCAACGGTAATTTGATTTGCCTTTAAAAATTGTTCATAATTTTCAATGATTGACTCTTCAATACCTTCTACAATTTGGAATTTTGGCTTTTCTTCAACTTCCTCCCCCACTGGGCAGAATAGATCACCGATTTGACAAGCATCAGCTGGACAAAGTTCAAATCCTTCTGAAGTATCCACTTGAACCGCATAGACAAATTTCCCACCAACAAACTCACAACGCGTGATAAATGGTTCTGGAGCTTTAATATACTCTTGAATCAAAGTAATACCATCTATGGGTTCTTCGAATGCCGCCCCATCCAAATATTGTTTTAATCCGTCTATAGAATGGAATAATTGAACACCAAGCCCTTTTCCTGCCCGGTTATGCTTAGTAATAAACGAAGCTGTACCGATCTTTTCAGCTGCAGCAAGAATGTTATCTCTACCAATTGCCGCAATCGTTTTCGGTACCCTAATCCCTTGTTTTCTTAAAGCGGTATACTGATTAATCTTGCTTAACTCTAAACGTAATGCACGCGTGCCGTTAAATACAGTGCGATCATGTTCTTCTAGCCATGATAAGACACCTTCCGTTAATTCTGGAGCATAACGATGACCTCTCGTATGAGAAGAAGCACTCATCCGACTATAAAATACTCCTTCCGGCGGAGCTTCCGTCAAATCGACGATCCCTTCATCAAGATGCCACTCCTCATATGGCAATTGAAGTTCTTCTAACCGTTTCGTTAGATGGGCGGTCCACTCGCTATTTTCATGAATAACGTAAATTTTACTCATTTTATTGCCTCCTAAGTTCATCTTTGTCTTTATACTTGAATTCTTGTACGTTTTTCTTCAACGAGCGGCATTACTTGTTTAGCAAATCGCTCCATCTCTTCAAGCTGAGGAGAAAATTGCAGCAATAACAAATCAACGCCCACTTCTTCAAATGCAAGAATTTGGTCAGCAATTTGGTCGGGGGTTCCAATTAGATTCGGACGCAGCCCACGATTTGAAACAGAGTAGTCGAATAACTTGACCTGTTGCTCAAGCTGTGACTTGCTTATAAAGTCATTATATCCAGCATAGGCACTCGATTCTTTCACATCCGTAATTCGTGCTAGTTCTTCCTGGGCTTGTTCTTCTGTATCTCGGCATACGACGTAAGCAGCCATTCCGAAGCTTGAAAATGGTGATTTCCCTGCCGCTTCTCTTTGCTGCTTCATTCCTTGAATTTTCACAGCAACTTCCTCAACTGTGCCACCATGCATGACATATGCATCACACTGATTGACAATTGTCTCTTTGCCACGTGGACTTTCTCCACCCGCATAAAGAATTGGATTCGGGCGCTGTACAGGCTTCGGATGCAAATGAGTATTGGTAATCGAATAATACTTCCCATCATATGAAAATGTATCTTCTGTCCATAAACCTTTAAGCACCTCAAGGAATTCCTCTGTTCGCTCATAGCGTTCATCATGGGCTGTAAAAGCTCCGCCATACTGACGAGCCTCTTCCTCCCACCACGCAGAGACAACATTCAATGTAAATCGGCCGTTTGAGATTTGATCAATATTCGCCGCCATTTTTGCCGTTACCGCCGGATTATGAAAACCAGGTCTGACAGCTGTCATAATTTCAATCTTATCCGTCACAGCTGCAAGGGCAGCTGCCGTTGACCAAGCTTCAAGTGAATCACTCTCAGGACCTTTAATATCATTTAAATTGAGTTCAGCGACGAGGGTTGTATCATAGCCCCACTTTTCTGCAGCTTGTGTTACCTTTTTCGCATACTCAAAAGTTGGGGGCATTTTCTCATCTTCTACATTCCGTAACCATCCGCCGAATATCGGCAACCAATAACCATATCTCATTTCCCTATCTCCTCTATGATTAAATTATTGGCTCCTTCTTCGATAAGACAAAAAAACTTCTCCGATAAGAAGAAGTTTGCGATTGCATTCCACCTTATCTGCCAGAGCCATTACTCCGCTGGAATTAGCACCGTACTGACAATTGTCAACGGTTGCCGGGCTTCAAAGGGCCAGTCCCTCCACCTCTCTCGATAAGAACATATTAAATTATAGTAATAATTAGAATAATCTTATATTATACCTTTGGTGTTCGTCAAGACATATGTTTGCATAAATCAGAAAAATGAAATATCATTTATAAAAAAGAGGATATTCAAAAAAGGCCTGACCTTTTTTGAATATCCTCTCACCGTTCTTTCTAGTATCCTTTAAAGGGCATATCGACCACGATTCGCCACTTCCTGCGCCGGAAGTCAAATTTACCCATCCATTGTAAGTTAAACAAAAGGCCTTCCTATCCGCTGACTTGACTATACAACTTGCACAAAATAGATTGCTCAAGGTCTTAATATTCTTTATCCTTTTTCCGCTACAAGCGTATACGTTTTTGGTAATCCAATATCATGCATCTTATGATTCGGCTCTTCTTCAAGTACTTTGATAACGAGCCCTGATTTACCAACTGCAGTGACAAGCTCTCCTATTGTCCACTTCCGCTGTACTACTTGTAATAGTTTTTCTTGTTCACCATCTGGCATATGCTTGGAAAATGCTACATTATTTGATTCAATCGTGGGGTCAAAATAATTACCCATTACTTTATGCTTTTTTCCAGATGAAGTAATTAGTTTAGTAGATATCGGGTGAAACTCATGTAAAATAAAGCGGCCGCCCGGCTTTAGGATTGCTTGAACAATCTCCATTAACGGTGCTAAATCAATTAGATAATGCAAAACGCCAAGCTCCATCAAAACTAGATCATGATTATTATTAGCATGGTCCCCAGTTATCGACAGGACATCCGATATAATATAATCCACTGAAACTTGTGCTGCTTCGGCCAATTCCTTAGCAAATGCTGCATTTTCCCGCGAAAAGTCTACAACCTTAACCTCAGCCCCAAGTGCAGCCATTGCTACAGCCTTCACTCCATTAGAACCCATCAGATGCATCACTTTCTTCTTTTGCAAGTCCCCCATATACTGGTAAAAAGGTTGCAGACGCCATTTCGGATTATAGAGGATTTTCGATGCAAGCTGCCCAGGCTCTCCGTAGCGATTCACTAAGGCAACATAATTATTCTGATTCCACGCAGCTTCATTCCCTTCGGTAAAACCTTGCTGAATCCCCGCTAAATGGGCATGAATAGGTCCACTGAACACCGCCATCTCTTCATCATAAAAATAACTATAGAGAGATTGGCACCAAAGTTCTACTCCTTCGGTGACTATTGAAATCCGATACGGGTCGGTTTTTATCGTCGTATTATAATTGCAAACCACAGTAACTAACTGCTCTCCCACACTAAATTGAAATGACGCGCTCTCAGTCGTCTTTGTAGGATGAGATGGCGAAAAGCCCTTAAATAACTGATGAGCCTCATTAAATAAATCCCACTGTACATCAACTGTTATTTCAAATGGTTCTTGTACTGAGACACCTTGAATTAGCAGGGCCGCAGCATAAGTAAATTGATACGGGATACTCTCCCCTTCTAATAAACGACCTACCTCTATCGCAGTTTGTGCGTTTGATGATTTCATAAACCCTCCACATTGCATTTTCTTGTTTTACATCTAGGATAAAGACCTAGCTGCACTTACTTAAAAAAGTGTACAAAAAGCCCGCTATATAGCACTGGTCGTACTATCTAATTGGAGTTGAGTTTACTTTTTTAACGAAGAGTTCTTCATACTGGTAACAAGCCAATGAACGCCCCTCACTTCTTATTCCACCAAAGAATGTTTAAAGGCGTAAATAACCGCCTGTGTACGATCTTGAACATCAAGCTTACTTAAAATGCTGCTCACATGCACTTTGGCTGTTTTTAAAGCAATAAACAGCTCATTTGCAATCTCCTGATTTGTTTTCCCCTGAGCCATTAGTAGTAATATTTCCATTTCCCGATTGGTTAATGATTCATGAGCAGCTGTTTCTGGTTTCTTCCTCATCTTCGCCATCATTTTACCGGTAACTTCTGGTTCAAGAACGATTTGACCATGAAATGTAGAACGCACAGCGTTGGCAATTTCACTCGCTTTTGAGGTTTTTAGCATATAGCTTGTCGCTCCTGCTTCTAAAGCAGGATATACTTTTTCATCATCCAAAAAGCTCGTCACGATAATAATTTTCGCCTCTGGCCATTGTTCAATAATTAATCTGGTTGCTTCAATTCCGTCCATTTCCTTCATAACCAAGTCCATCAAGATAATATCAGGTCGCAATTCAAGCGCCATTTTCACACCTGTTGCTCCATCATCCGCTTCGCCAATCACTTGAATATCTGTCTGTGCCGATAAATAAGCTGAAACGCCAATTCGAACCATTTCATGATCATCGACAAAAATAACATTAATCATCTTGCTCACCTCCCGCATTTAGCATCGGTATTTTCACTTCAAGTCTTGTTCCTTTATCCAAGAGGCTAATCACCTTTAAGGTTCCTCCCACTTCAACTGCCCGTTCATACATATTGTTCATGCCATATGAGCCAGCTTTACTAGCTTCTATGTCAAAACCAACTCCATCATCGACGATTCTTAAAATCAACAAACCATCCCGCTCAATCAATAAAACTTCTAAAGAATTCGCCTTTGCATGACGTAATGTATTAGAAACAGATTCTTGGAGAATTCGAAAAAGATGATCTTCAATCCCTTTTTTCAACGGAATGGGCTCAAGCTTCCATTTTACCTTCATTGGCACTTTTTGCGATAATTCTACAAGCAATTCTTCGATCCCTTCTTGAAGAGATTTATCATGAAGCGGTACAGGACGTAAATGTAATAGCAACGCCCTCATCTCGAGCTGTGACTGATGAATCATACCCTCAACCATTCTTAGCTGTTTAGCACTGCCAGTATCTTCATCGCCGTTTGACTCAGTAATAGCCGACATAAGCATTGATGCGGCGAATAGTTGTTGGCTAACAGAATCATGTAATTCGCGCGCTAATCGGTTTCTTTCCCTTACAACCATCTCTTGAATTCTTTTCTCCTGATCTTCCGCTTTATCATTTGCTAACTTCTGTGATAATTTCGTTTGTTCGGAAACTTGGTGATGCACTCGGACAATTTGTTTAGAAATCGCCGTTAATTCCTGAACAAAGTAATTTTCATTACCGGCTGGCGGTCGTCCTTGTTCTACGAAATAGAGCTCGTCGCTAATCTCTTTTAGTTGCCGCTTCCAAGACAAACCTGTTATAAAACCACATCCGATCCCAATTAGGACAATCAAGCTAATATAAAACAAGATAAATGGCAGATCCATCACTTTTGTTTCCCACAACATCTCCCAATTGTTCAAAGGGAAGGAAAAAAATAGTCCTGCCGTTAACACAAGACCAATCAAAAATGCTAAACCCATAGAAGCTGCAATTTGCCGCGTTACAATGTTCATACTCGCTTCACCTCGATATCGCCTACGACAACCGAAGTGATGAGATGGATTCTTTGGTCTGCCGTTTCAAATTCTGTCGTTTGGTAAGAAAGAATTTGGTTGTATACCTTTGTTTCTTGCTTTTGAAAAATGGATGCTCTTCCAGCAATGACAGAATGATGGAGCCTGACTTCTGTATCGTATGGGATAAGGACTTGCAAATTACCAACAAAGCTTTGAATAGAGATGACCACTTCACCCTTCGGAAGGATTGTGTGACTTAAATCAATAACCGTATCGCCAATCCCACGTTGAATATTAATATTATTCCATTCATATACATCATCCGAGGTTTTCTGGTGACCCATCAGTTTATTTTCAAACAAGTACTCTTTTTTCAATAAAGGTTCTGACTCAATCTGTTCCTTTTTTCGTTCTGGTTCAATCAAATACGGTTTTACCCACTCTGGGTTTTTCTTCGATTGGAAATATACGAGCAAGATATAACCAAATACAGCAAAAACAAAAAATTTAAAAATCATCATATTTAACACAATAACAACTGAACTGACAATCCCAATTAAGTATAAAATTTTCCCCATAGAGCGCGGGGATAGTTTTCTACCGATATACAGACAACCCGTCGCTAAAGCAAGCGAGTAGATAAGTCCTCCATCAAAGAAGACGAGTTCAGATATAAGAAGGATGATACCGATGAGAAATATCCAACCTAAGTATTCTGTTTTCAGTTGTTTAAACAAGGGATCTCCTCCTTTAGCTGTCTCGTTCGATTCTATTAATTCGCTGTCATCCGCCACCTAGTTAGGAGATGAAGGTTTTTCAACAATTTAAGATAGAATGAAAGGCGCAGAAATCTACGCCTCTCTAGAATACCATGAGTTTTATATGAAGGAAAAGGGAACGAATTGTCATTAACTTAAAGGGCGTAAATAATTAAAGTGGATTCCCCATTCCTCCTCTATATTTAGACGGTTTTTTCTATTCTCACAAACGTGATTTATGATATTGATTGTGTATCTTTATTTTTCATATCCTTTTCCAACTGAATAATCTTTGCATCAATTGTGTTGCGGTGATAAGAAGAGTTAATCCCGTGTTCAAGCCGGTCCAAGTAGCTCTCCATTTCTTCAAATTTTGCAATCGGCTTATTAGGATGAATAGTCGTATCTAAAACCGTATTAATACGGTGATGAGCACGTGCGATGTTTTCACGCCCCATTAACTCCATACGCTTTATGCTCATGTCTTTTAGTTTATGCTTCATTTCACGATACTTTTGTTCAAGCTCGCTTAATTGCTTTTCATTTTCATGAAGAGCCTCTTTAAGACGTACAGCCCGCTCTGCGTATTGTTGACTTTCTATATCCGCAAAGCTTTGCAACTCACTTTCTCCTGCCTGTTCCGCAATCCCAGCTTGGTGCTTTCGTTTTTCTGCAAGATCTGCCGCTTCTTGAAGTTCTCTGTGAAATTCATTTTTTAATAGATATTGACGTTCTACCATTTTACGCACTTTTTCAGTTTCAGCCTCACATTGACGCAAGTACTGATTCAATAAAGCAATTGGATTTTTTTCTTCTTTTTTATCTAATATTTCATGAAAGTCTGCTGAAATAGTTTGCTTAATTCTTGAGAATAAGTTGGTCATTTGAATTCCTCCTAATAATTGGGGCGTGTTCTCCGCCGCCTTGTTATCCTAGCTAAACTAGCAACTCTAACGTATTTCATCGTTTACCTTTACGAATGATGTCGTAACTTTTTTCTTATTTGTTTAAATCTGCCCATTGCTTTTCAAAGTTTGTAAAAGGATCATTACTTTCTTCGATGATCGTTTCTTTAGATTTATTCCATTTGCGGTACACCACAAAGAGAATGTACGCCGCAACTAGCCCTAATACTGAAGGGAAACTTGAGATAGCAAAGCTTAGAGCAATTAATAGGACGATCACCCAAGCAATTTTTGCAAATACTGACTCTACACTTAGTAACTGTTTGCAACTGTAATACAGAATTCCTAAAGAGATAGCTAAACCGATGAGTGGTCCTACATTCGCCAGCAAAATGAGCGCTGCAATCGCCCCCACTATCAATAATCCGAATTTTTTCATTTCGTTTTCCTCCTTTCGTCATTTCGTATTACTAGCATATCTAGTTTTCATATTTCCCATAACGAGCTAGAGGTATATTTTCAAGTACGTCTTAAGGCGTATATTTTCTAGACAGGCCAAAAGAGCGTACAAAAAAAGGCCGATCCCATGCCTACTAGATACAGTATTAGATGCGTATGTTCCGCACTATCTACTATATAAAGAGGACGAGATCAGACCCTTATGGCATCTTTTTTACTATCTAGATCGCCGATCGCTATTTCCTTTTGATGAAGAAAAACGAGTAGAAGCTGTTGAATCCTGAGAACCCTTGCCTTCGCCCCCACGTTTTCTCCCGCTTTCTTTCTTCGTTCCTTTACTCTCTATTCCATGACGTTTGTTGTAATCCTGACGCGCATTATTTCCTTGAGAGCGTTTTGGCTTACGCGGAGCTTCTGTTGCTTCGTTCACTTTAATTCCTTCGATTCTTCTTCGCTCCAATTTCAAATGTATCCCTTTTTCAATTTCCATCAGTTCTTCCTCATCCTTTGCCGCGACAAAGGTAACTGCCAGACCATGTTCGCCAGCCCGTCCTGTACGCCCAATCCGATGAATATAGCTTTCTGTATCTTCGGGAATATCATAATTAAACACATGGGTAACCCCTTCAACATCCAGCCCCCGTGCAGCGACGTCTGTAGCTACCAATACTTGAATCGCAGCCTCACGGAAACTCTTCATTACCCGTTCTCTTTTCGCCTGGGACAGGTCACCATGCAATTCATCCACGTTATATCCCGCACTTTTCAATGCATCGTGCAGTTTAGATACTCTGCGCTTTGTTCTACAAAAAACAATCGCCAAAAATGGACGCTCTTCATCAATCATTTTAAACAATGTTGCCTGCTTGGCACGGTCTGTTGTTTCGATGACAACCTGGCGAATCTCTTTAACGGTCACACCTTCACTTTTAACCGATATCGTGACTGGACTTTGCATAAAACGCTTCGAAAGCTGTTTCACCTGATCAGGCATGGTCGCTGAAAACAATAAGGTTTGTCTTTCAGTCGGAAGATGCTCGATAATTTCTTCTACCTCTGGCAAAAAACCAATATGAAGCATTTGGTCCGCTTCATCCAACACAAGCTTGTCAACCTGTGAAAGATCGATCGTTCCACGTCTCATATGATCAAGAAGCCTCCCCGGGGTCGCAACGACAACAGAAATACCCCGTTCAAGCTTTTTCATCTGACGCTCTACGTCTTGACCCCCGTAAACGGCCAAAACATGTAAGCCTTCAATATTGTCTGCAAACTTCTGAAGTTCTGCAGTAATCTGCAGCGCAAGCTCTCTTGTCGGCGTTACAATTAACGATTGAATATGTCGAGCCTCGAGATCTACCGTTTCAATAATAGGAAGTAAAAACGCTAATGTTTTTCCTGTTCCCGTTTGCGCCTTTGCTATGACATCTTTTTTTGCTATAATTTCTGGAATTGCTCGTTCTTGAATCGATGTTGGTTCATGAATCCCATTTTGGTTCAACATCTGTTCAACTGTTAAACGAATCCCAAGTTCCGTAAATTTCATTTTACACCTGCCTACTCTCCGTACATTTTTAGTAAAATACTTATGCCAGTATACCATTTATTTAGGACGATATTGTCTTATAAACAGCATACATAAGCATTATTTTTAGGAAACAAAAATGCGTTACCATGCATCATTGTAGTTTAGAAAAAATAGACCTTTTTGAAATCTTGACTATAATTACTTCAAATATCGTTCCCCTTCTTAACCTACTTAAAACAGACAAGATGATTTCATTTTACAAGGGAGTATTATCATTAAATGAAATACTACAAGAAAAGCAGAACTGTTGGCTTGATTACTTAACTCACTAACTCTAACTTAGGCTCGCATAAGTATCCATACGCTGTTACCATTTCTGTCGTGTTCATAACCCATTTTTTCTTATTTTATTAAACTAGTCATCTTCACTGACAAAGCTGATTACTGCCATCATTATTTCCCAGACAACAAGAAAGGTGCCCCATAACACAAGGCCTGCCCCCACCCACTATCCACAGTTCAAATTAAGTGCATAACTGTGGATAGAGTATGAGGTCAGACCCTTTTGGGGCACCTTCGTTATTTATTCATTTGCGCAAGAAAGTCACCTAATAAATTATCTAGATCTTCTTCTTGTCCACTTTCTTCATGAGATTCTGTTTCTTGATTCATCTGGCCCCAATCGAAGTCATCCAAATCAAGTTCAGTGTCCTTTTGCTGATCCTGTACATCTTCCTCAATCATCTCAGGCTCTATTGAAGCAGCTGGTCCTTCTTGTAAGTACAAGGCATCTTCAATATCGAGTGCGCCGCTATTCAAAGAAGCAAGCAGAGTAGTTGCTCGAAGCGGATCCGTTAAAAGTTGGTATACAATACTCCCAAGCAAAGCTTCAGAGTGCGCATGCTTCAACCAATCCCGTTGTGCTTTACTTAATTTATGAGGCAGAGGAATCGCAACCATTTCTTGATCCTGAAATGCTGTACGGCCCACGCTTTCCATTACATATTCTGCAATCGTGCTGGAAAAGTTGCGTTTTTCTGTCTCCTTTAATTTTCGCAATTGCCTTAATGTGTGATCTGGAGCATCAGAAGGGATTCGGAAGGTAAGGGCTTGTCCCCTTTGAATACTTGAAGTTGGTTTTTTCATTCATTACACCTATTTAGTTGATCCTGCTTTTTGCTCTTGCTTCTTACCTTCTATTTTTGGGTTTTTCCTTACAAAGTCGGTGATCAATTTGTAATACGCATTAGACATCATCCAGATGCTTTCTTTCTCATCTTCAAAGAAATCAATGTTATAGCCATCTAAATGGTTATTCAATGTTTTCAAATAATCCTTCAATACGATGGATCCGCCGCCGATAAAATAACAAATTTCTGTTTGCGAATTTTTTTGCCAAACATTACGTAAATGACGGTATTGTTTTTTTGCAAGTTCGCCAAGAATTCGATCAGTAATATCATGAACACTCGTTCTTGATCCACGAACCATAATGTGATTACGATCGTTTTTCTTGGTAATAATTTCAACTACATCACGTCTACTATCAAGCTCAACTCCGTGTTTTTTGCGAATTTCCTCACGAATGGCTTCCAACGCCTCTGCTACACCAAGATTAAAGCCTTGCGCTTTATCGTCATCAACTTTGCGATTTTTAATCACAGCGATATCTGTAGATAATCCACCAATATCCTGAATTAATATTTGTTTGTCAATTAATTCTCTATTAATGACGTTTGAATTGTTATCCATCACAAGGTTAATATACGCCGCAAACCCTTCTGGATACACCTTCACTTCATCAAATTTAATATTTACTTTCACGCCTTGATATTTAGGTGTTATTAAAAACTCTACTTGATGGACAGAGCCCAGAAGTTTAGAACGATACCCAACATCTTTTCCTTCTTTCACTTCACGAAGAGGTAATCCTGTTCCAAGGGTATAGTTTGCATCGATTACATTATTTGTTTTTCTGAACACAGCTGCTTGTTTTTCATTAACTGCATCAAGCGCTAAAGCAGCAAACAACATAACAAGTGTTTGGTCTTCCTCTGATTTGCTACTTCCTGGATCTAATTCAAAAGGATTATCACTTTTTGTTGCCAAATTTCCAACTCGATAAATCGCATTGTTTTCCAGAAGGGCAGGGGAATGAATCCTAATGTGGATTCCTTCAACTGGATCTTGTTGATTAAGATCCTCTATTCCAATAACAGGTCGGTCCTCAATATCACGAGCAATAACGTTCGGGATATATAATTCCGAATCCATCTTTCCAAATATAGCTTTAATTGCATCATTTCCTACATCGACTGCAGCGATTCTTGACGTACTCATCTAATCAATCCCTTCTACTCACTCGGAGTATGTAATGTGGATATTCTATCTATATAAGAATATGAAAGTTTAAGAGATTGGTCAATAATCCAATAGATGCAATTATCTTTTTTTGTATACATTTTTGTACACAATTTCCTTAAACGCACACGCATGCCTACACACCAACATGTATACAGTTTCGTATACATGTAAACATATTTCGTATACACGTATACATTTTTGTTTACATGTATACGAAATTGTAAACAATAGTCCTTTTCTTATAAATGTGGTTAATATTACCGGAGCTGGGCGAATCGGAGAGCCCCTTCCACCCCTCCTTGCAGTTTCACTTTGTCCGGTACAACCTCCCCTTTTTGATTATAAATATCGTCTTAAAAAGTAATGTGTATAATCCAACAAACCTGGGTATGGTAATAATTGGACGGTATTGAGCAATATTATTCTTTCCCTTAGACGAGTTTCCGCTTGTATATAGGCAATTTTCACACAATGTTACACGCTTTAATTAATGAATTAGGAGGCAACATTCCATGCCAAACCAAAATAAACATTATCAAGATTTACCTCAATTCCCTGAACCTTATTGGCGAGACCATCTCTCCTTTCCGAATTTCCCAAAGCTTACACAAAATATAGAAACTGATGTCGCCATAGTTGGCGGTGGGATCTCTGGTATCACAGCCGCATATCTACTTGCGGAAAAGGGGATACGGACGGTTCTAATCGAAGCAGGCTCTATTTTGACAGGAACGACCGGACATACTACCGCGAAGATTACTGCACAACATGGTTTAATTTATGATCAACTCATTACAGATCACGGTGAAGAAAAGGCGAAATTATATTATCATGCGAATAAAGAAGCCATGGATTTCATTAAGAAAACAGCTGAAACACATGATATTGACTGTGATTTAACTATGGAAGATGCATATGTTTATGCTGAAACAGATGAATATGCTAGTAAAATTAAAAGCGAAATGAAAGCATATGAAAGGCTCGGAATTCCTGGTGAATATACGAATACCATTCCTTTTTCCGTTCCATGTCAAGCAGCAATCATCATGAAAAACCAATATCAATTCCACCCATTAAAATATTTAACTGGTTTGATCCCTCTTATCACAAACGCTAACGGGGCAATTTTTGAACATACGACAGCTATGAAAGTCGAAGATGGGGAAAAACCAGTGATTATTACAGACAATGGAGCAAAAATAGTATGTAATTACATGATCACAGCTTCGCATTTTCCTTTTAATGACGAAATGGGGCTTTACTTTGCGAGAATGCACGCAGAACGTTCTTATGTATTAGCTGTTAAAACGAAGAATGATTTCCCTGGTGGGATGTATATTAGTGCAGACACTCCATCGAGAACATTCCGTTATACCACTTTAAACGGGGAAAAGCTTGTTCTTATAGGAGGAGAAACCCATAAAACGGGGCAAGGAATTTCAATGATAGAGCATTACGAGGCGATCCATGACTTTGCAGAAAAGCATTTTGGAATTAACGACATTCCATACCGTTGGTCAGCCCAAGACTATGTAACTCCTGATCATTTACCATTTATCGGGCCTATAACGTCCAATCATCCAAACGTGCTGGTTGCAACAGGTTTTGCCAAATGGGGAATAACGAAAGGAACAATAGCCGCAAAAATCATGACAGATGCGATAACAAACGAGGATAATCGCTACGCAGAGCTCTTTAGCCCTTCACGCTCACACTTGAAAGGTGCAGCAAATATCGTAAAAGATAATCTTGATGTTGCAAAACACTTAATCCAAGGGAAATTCGCTATGGTGTCTAAATTGCCTGAGGAGTTAACAAATGACGAAGGAGCCATTGTAAGGGTTAATGGGGATAAGGCAGGCTGCTACCGCGACACAGAAGGAACTTTGCATATTGTAGACTCCACCTGTACCCATATGGGCTGTGAAGTGGAATGGAACAGCGGGGAGCGAACATGGGACTGTCCTTGCCACGCTTCTCGATTCTCGATTACAGGCGAGGTTTTAGAAGGGCCAGCAGTTGAGCCATTAAAACAAATTACATTGGAATAGCTTTCAATGCAAAGGTCACGACCCCGTAACATCTAAAGACAGTATAAGGTACGTGTATGAAACTCCACACACTGATTTAGAGTGCGAGGTCAGACCCTTATGTGACATCTTCTTTTTAATTCTTTTAAAAAAGAGGTATGTTCCCCTGACGATTATCGTATCTTAATGAATACTCCCGCCACAAAACTTTCTAACAAAAGTTTTATGGGGGTTTCTAACGTATCGAACATTTTTGAACGCTTAACGTACGTTGCGTTGACACCGTGGTGTACTAGAAACACCCAACCCTCTATCCCATTGGTCTTGCCGTTGGGACTTCTTTTTTCAGCTTATTGGGTTCACACCATTGTGTGTCTCGGCTGTTAGTTTTAGCTTGAACATCTTACGGTACGAAGCCTTTCTCGTACTAACCTCCTATGTTCAGTTGTCAATGAACAATCTGTTCAGGAATATCACACCACAAGAACATGTGTTCTGATACACGAAAAGGCCATTCATCCCCTCCCTACTCATTGGGCTATGCCCTTCACATTCCTTGAGGAAGGGGTACTCTTGCCTGAAGTTGATAGAAGGATCTAACGAAAGGATGTGTTTTCACTTATGAATTACCAGTCTTCCCCTTTATTTCGAGGCGAAGCCGATCAACATTCACGTGAAGGCCCAAACAAATTAACCGTCATCGGAGAAGCAACCATTCAAGCTCCTCCAGATCAGGCACTCATTACATTAGGTGTCATCACAGAAAATAAGGACCCTATCTTGGCGCAACAGCAAAATGCTACAGCAATGGCCAAAGTTTTAACAGGATTAGCTGACCTCGGCATTCCAGATGACCAAATTAAAACAAAGGAATACCGTATGGATCCTCAATATGACTATCTGGACGGTAAAGAGATCTTCAAAAATTATAAAGTACATCATATGATCGAAATACGAACAAAAAATATTGACCGGGTTGGCAATATCGTCGACACATCCATCAAAAATGGCTCCAATTCTGTTTCAAATATTCGTTTTTCATTATCTCAGCATGATATGTACTATAATCAAGCACTTGCACTCGCCTTACAAAATGCCAAACAAAAAGCATTAGCATTAGCGAAGGCTGCTGACGTTACTTTGCAACAAATTCCCGAAACCATTGAAGAAATCCCAGCTGGATCGACGCCAGTTCTTTATCAAACCAGCTTTGTAGCAAAGGCTGCCTCCACACAGATTCAACCTGGTGAATTAGAGATCAAGGCAATTGTAAAAGTCATTTATACGTTTCACTAACCTTTAAAATACAACCGTTTTGTTGTGATGAACGATGATTCGATCCTCAAGATGCCATTTGACTGCACGCGCCAATACTCTTCGCTCGATGGAACGGCCGATTTTTTTCAGGTCATTCGCATGATCGCGATGATCAACTCGATCGGTGTCTTGCTCAATAATCGGTCCTTCATCGAGGTCATTGGTCACATAATGTGAAGTCGCTCCAATTAGTTTTACTCCACGATCATAGGCCCGTTCATACGGTCTTGCACCGATAAATGCGGGTAAAAAGGAATGGTGAATATTAATAATTCGATTTGGGTGAGCTGAGACAAATTCTGGAGTCAAAATTTGCATATATCTTGCCAAAACAATCAAATCCACCTCATATTCCTCGAGAAGCTTTAGTTGCTTTGCCTCTACCTCTTTACGAATGTCCCTATTAGCAGGTAAATAATAAAACGGAATATGAAGAGATTCAACGATTTCACGAGCATCTTCGTGATTACTAATAACAAGTGCAATATCTGCTAGTAAATCTCCACTTTGCCATTCCCAAAGCAATTCCAGCAAACAGTGAGGCTCTTTTGAAACAAAAATGGCGATTTTCTTAAGGTCACTTACATTGGTACATGTCCATTCCATTGAAAATCTCTTTGCAATCGGTTCAAAAGTTTCTGCCATCCCCTTCGCCTTCTTCTCTAGATCCGGACATTCAAATTCGATTCTTGTAAAAAACGTACCACCATTAGGGTCCATCGAATATTGACTTAATTCGACGATATTCGCTTCAAATTCTTGTAAAAAAGAAGATACAGCTGCAACGATGCCTGGCCGATCGGGACATTTTATCATGAGTCGACCTGTATTTTTATTATTTTCCTTAAATGTAGGTAAGTGATCCTGAGCAAATGGTGTCATTGTTATTCCAACTTTCTTTACTAGATTTGCTCTATTATACTTCATTCCTGCAGTTGCACAAAGTGAATACTTGTAGAACAGCCGATACAAATGGTAGGATGCGTGTACTAGTGCGCTTTTTTTGGGAAACTCAATCCAAAAACAACGCTATCAAAATACATGATCTGTTTTGCCATTCCCCACTCTTCTAGTATCATTCTAAATCTAGGGTATTCCCTGCTTATTTGGAAAAGATATGAATAGGAAGCATGTACAATCATAATTGGTGCAATCCATGGAAAAAAGTCTGTATTTATGGTATATATGAAGATAAAACTAAATGTAAAGTATACGAGTTTATATATGAAAGAGGTCGAACTTAATTGGAACATAACTCTTCAAATTTTATAAGAAATATTATTAAAGAAGATTTAGAGACAGGGAAACGTGATCATATCATCACTCGCTTTCCACCTGAGCCTAACGGTTATTTACACATTGGACATGCTAAATCAATCATTTTGAACTTTAGTGTCGCGGATGAATTTGGCGGGAAAACCAATCTGCGTTTCGATGATACGAATCCGCTGAAAGAAGATATAGAGTACGTAAATTCCATCAAAGAGGATGTAAAATGGCTCGGCTACGACTGGGATAACCTTTTCTTTGCTTCCAATTACTTCGATGAAATGTACGACCGTGCTGTTTTATTAATCAAGAAGGGCTTAGCCTATATTGATGATTTAAATGCTGATGAAATTCGCGAATATCGAGGTACGTTAACGGAACCTGGGAAGAATAGTCCGTATCGTGACCGTTCAATTGAGGAAAACCTGGACCTTTTTGAAAAAATGCGCAATGGTGAATTTGCAAACGGTGAAAAAGTTCTTCGTGCAAAAATCGATATGACTTCTCCGAATATTAACCTTCGTGACCCCGTCATTTATCGAATCGCACATGCAAAACACCATAACACAGGCGACAAATGGTGCATCTATCCAATGTACGCTTTCGCTCACCCGCTTGAGGATGCAATTGAAGGCGTGACACATTCCATTTGTACCCTTGAATTTGAAGACCAACGCCCACTTTATAACTGGGTTGTTGAGCAATGTGAAATGGAAAGTATCCCACAACAATATGAGTTTGGTCGTTTGAACCTAACCAATACCGTAATGAGTAAACGTAAACTGAAGCAACTTGTCGATGAAGGTGTTGTAGACGGATGGGACGACCCTCGTATGCCAACCATTTCTGGGTTAAGAAGACGCGGTTACACACCTGAAGCCATTCGTGCTTTCTGTTATGAAATCGGTGTATCAAAAGCATATGGAACAATTGACAGCCAAGTTCTCAATCATTTCGTTCGTGAAGATTTGAAGCTAAAAGCACCTAGAACAATGGGAATCTTAAAACCGCTTAAAGTGGTCATTACCAATTACCCAGAAGGCCAAGTAGAGTGGCTTGAAGCAGAAATTAATCCAGAAAATCCAGAAATGGGCACAAGACAAATTCCATTTTCTCGTGAGATTTATGTGGAGCAAGATGATTTCATGGAAAATCCACCGAAGAAATACTTCCGCCTTTTTCCTGGCAATGAAGTTCGCCTAAAACATGCTTATTTCATTAAATGCGAGGAAGTTATTAAAGACGCAGAAGGCAATGTAGTTGAGCTTCATTGCACATATGATCCGGAAACAAAAAGTGGCTCTGGGTTTACTGGTCGCAAAGTAAAAGGAACCTTGCACTGGGTGGATGCTGCCCATGCAGTACCAGCGGAATTCCGCAATTATCAACCATTAATTCTTGATGAAGAGCCTAACGAAGAGGAAGAAGAAAAAACATTCCTTGAGCGTATTAACCCTGATTCTCTTGAGATTCTACAAGGATTTGTAGAGCCAAATATGAAAGATATTCTACCACAAGATAAGTTCCAATTCTTCCGTCACGGCTATTACAATGTAGATCCGAAGCACACAACAGACGGGCATCTAGTCCTGAACCAAATCGTTGAATTAAAAAGCTCGTTTAAACTATAAAATAAAAAGAAGAAGATGCCCCAAAAGGGTCTTGACCTCACACTCTATATATCGTTTATATTCTGTCATTGACGCAGAATATAAACGATATATAGTGGATGTGGGGTCTCCCTGCTTGTGGGCAGCCTCTTTCCTCTTTCATCTGATCATGAAATGACTACAATCTTATTCTTCCAATTTTAACCCCTGACTGTTCTAAGGCAGCCGATATATACTGAGCCATCTCCACTGCATGCTTCCCGTCTCCATGGATACAAACCGTGTCTGCTCGAATTGAAAAATCTGTTCCTTGAATTGTTTTCACCTTATGCTCTCGAACCATCTTCAGCACCTGACCAACCGCAAGCTTAGGATCTGTAATTAGTGCATCAGCTTCTTTTCTAGAAGTTAACGAGCCATCCTGTTGATACGTTCGATCAGAGAAAACTTCCGATGCAGTATGTAGACCAATTTTCTCTCCTGACTTTATGAGCTCACTACCAGCCAACCCAAACAATATAAGCTCTGGATCCACCTGATAAACAGCTTCTGCGATAGCATCGGATAAGGCCGCGTTTTTCGCTGCCATATTATAAAGAGCTCCATGCGGTTTTACATGCGCAAGCTTTCCCCCCTCTGCTTTTACAAATGCAGATAGTGCACCAATTTGATACAAAACCAGGTCGTTTATCTCTTTAGGGGTCAAGCTAATTTCCCTTCTACCAAAACCGACTACGTCTTGGAAGCCTGGATGAGCGCCAATTCCAACATTCTTCTCTAAAGCTAACTTCACTGTGTTCCTCATCGTAGAAGGATCGCCAGCGTGAAAACCACAAGCAATGTTGGCAGAGCTAACATAATTTAGTATTTCCTCATCTCTTCCCATTCGATATGCACCGAAGCTTTCACCCATATCACAGTTTAAATCTACCTTAAACATTTTGGTCCCTCCTATCCGTGTAAAAGCGAAATGCCTATTTTTAATTGTCTGATCTGCTCTTCCCTTTCCAAATAGATCAATTGTGACTCTTTGAGGGAAATTAGTTGAAATTGTAGCTTTTCTCCTGGTTTGGCTTGTGCGATGACTGGTAAATCAACCGTTGCGATTTGAGCAATCTTCGGATAGCCACCTGTCGTTTGCCGATCTGCCAATAAGACAATCGGGTTACCCTCAGCTGGCACCTGGATAGTTCCAAATCCCACCGCCTCGGAGACCATTTCTTCTTCAGTGGCCAAGGTAAGTGAACCCCCTTTTAATCGGTAGCCCATCCGATCAGATTGTGAGGTCACCATAAACTCTTCTTGGAACAAGGTCTGTTTGCTTTTTTCCGTAAACCAGTGATATTGGCGGCCTTCGATGACCCTGATTGGTTGTTTGCCCATATTACAAGACGAGATCACCGGATCGATCTTCCACGTAGCTTCGATATAATCTCGCTTACCAAGCTCAGTGGATAATCGTTGAATAATCCTTTTACTGCTTGAACTCATTCGTTCCATACTAAGGACATCCCCAACTTTTAGCGCCCGCCCCAAAAAGCCGCCTATTCCTGCTCTTAAATAGGTGGAAGCACTCCCCATGACTGTTGTGACTTGAAAGCTACCAGCTACCGCTAGATACGCACGACAGCCCGTTTTACACGGGCCGAATGATAGTATGCTCCCCTTGTTTACAAGAATCGGGCGCCACAAGTCAATTGAACATCCATTAATTTTTGGAGATAAATTCCCGCCCGTAAGCGAGATAAGGGTAGTTTCGGTAAATTCAATAACCGGACCTGTTAATGTAATTTCAAGAGTTGGTTTGCTTTCATCATTCCCAACTAGAAGATTGGCGATCCGATGTGACAACTGATCCATCGCTCCACTTACAATGACCCCATACTTCTGCGATCCATATCTGCCTAAATCCTGAACGGTCGTAAGAAGGCCTGGTTTAATAATTTTTATCATCCCTATCCTCCCAATCGATGTATTCCTGATACGTAATTTCTTTAAATGAAATTAAATCCCCTGCCTGCAATAAACTAGGCGCATTATTGAAAGGACGGAACAATTGAATCGGTGACCGACCAATAATCTGCCAGCCTCCAGGAGTTTCAATAGAGTAAATACCCGTTTGTTTACCTGCAATCCCAACTGAACCTGCTGGAATAGCTAAGCGAGGTGTTTCCTTCCTTGGCGCAGCAATTTTTTCAGACATTCCGCCCATATATGGAAAACCTGGCGCGAACCCAATCATATGTACGTTATAAGTAGTTGTTTTATGAATCCTAATGACTTCTTCAACGCTAAGTCCATTATGTCTAGCTACAAAATCCAAATCAGGTCCTAATTTCCCCCCATAGCAAACTGGAATTTCTACCACCCTCGGAAGCTGAGATTCTTCCAACACTAACCCCGCAATTCCCTCTTTCAGTTGCTCACATGCCTGCTCATATGGGTAACGACCATCCTGAATAAGTTCGTGATGCCCAATATCATACAACACAGTCACAGACGTAAATGCCGGAATATACTCAATCATCCACTCAAATTGATTTTGATCAAGAAAAGAAACAACTGCACGGACTTTCTTCTGTATATCTAGAGAAATTGTAGTCCCTAGTTCAATCATGATTCCATTGTCTCCAAATGGGTGTAATTGATAGTCCATGTTCCACCTCCAGCTAAAAAAGAATCGTTTTATTTTCTACCTATATTACTTTGAACTCCCTTTATACTCATCCTATCCATGTTACTCATTATTTCACATGAAATAACAGAAGCAAGTCACCGTAGCCTTCTTTTTTCATTTTCGCTTTCGGGATAAATCGTAAAGAAGCAGAGTTAATACAATAGCGGAGTCCCTTTGGACTAGGGCCATCTTCAAAAACATGGCCTAAATGCGAGTTAGCTTCTTTACTCCGCACTTCCGTTCTTGTCATGCGGTGGCTTACGTCTATGCTTTCCTTCACATATCCGGAAAGAATCGGCTTAGTAAAACTTGGCCATCCACAGCCGCTGTCATATTGATTGCTTGAACTAAATAAAGGCTCTCCCGAAACAATATCAACATAAATCCCTTCCTGCTTATTATCCCAATATTCGTTTTCAAAAGGTGGTTCCGTGCCATTTTCTTGAGTAACAAAAAACTGCATAGCAGACAATCGGTCCTTCAGCTCCGTTTTATCCTTTGGCCAGTGCTTCTTAAGAAAAAGTTCACGACCGCTTCCTTGTCGATATAAAGCATATCGAAATGCATTCTTTTTGTAAAAATCCTGATGATATTCTTCTGCTCTATAGAAAAGCTCAGCCTTCTGGATTGCAGTTACAATCGGTTCTTGAAACCGGCCACTTTCCGTTAATTGCACTTTAGACTTCTCAGCCTCTTGCTTTTGATGTTCATTATGATAAAAAATGACAGACCGATATGCTGGTCCTCTGTCAGAAAACTGCCCGACTGCATCTGTTGGATCGGTCTGCTGCCAATATAGCTCTAATAATTTTGTATAGGATATACTAGCAGGATCATACGTAATCTGGACTGCTTCTACATGTCCAGTGGTGCCTGACTTCACTTGTTTATACGTAGGATTTGGTTCATGTCCTCCTGTATAACCGGAAACGACCTGAAGGATTCCCTCTATCTCATCGAAAGGAGAAACCATACACCAAAAACAACCACCAGCGAACGTTGCTAATTCTAATTCCCTTGTATTACTAATATCATTCATCCGCATCACTCCTTGTTAATATCAGTGAAACTTCCATCAGTGGGATATTACAATTTGTTAAACCAGGATAAAAATACTCTACTCTGGTTCTCGGGAGTTGTCTCAAAAGAAAAAGGGTCCGACCAGGCAACAACTAAATACAGTAAAAGGCAAGTGTATATCACACTTTATACTATATAGAGAGTTCGAGATCAGACCCTTATAAGACAACTCTACCGCTTCAGATTATAGGATAAAGCTTACAATAACTGATGTTAATACACTGACTAAGGTTGCGCCGTATAAAAGCTTCAAACCAAAGCGTGCAACAACGTTTCCTTGTTTTTCATGAAGCCCTTTAACAGCTCCAGAAATGATGCCAATTGAAGAGAAGTTCGCAAATGAAACAAGGAATACAGAAATGATTCCGATTGATCTTTCACTTAAGGTAGAAGCTACATCGCCTAAAGAAAGCATAGCCACAAATTCGTTCGTGACCAATTTAGTCGCCATAATGCCACCAGCTATTACCGATTCTGAGGCAGGCACCCCCATTAGAATTGCAATTGGTGAGAAGACGTATCCAATTAAACTTTGAAAAGAAATCCCGAAAATCGTAGCAAACAAGCTATTCACGGCTGCCATTAGGGCAACAAAGCCAATTAACATCGCAGAAACAATAATCGCGACCTTGAAACCATCCATAATATATTCACCCAGCATTTCGAAGAAGCTTTGCTTATCCTCTTGAACAACGAGGATGTCTTCTTCTTCCGTCACTGTATATGGATTAATGATGGATGAAATAATGAAACCACCAAATAGGTTAATAACAACAGCCGTCACGACGTATTTCGGATCAACCATTGTCATATATGCCCCAACAATTGACATGGAGACCGTGGACATCGCTGATGCACATAATGTATATAGACGATGAGCAGGCAATTGATCGAGCTGTTTTTTTACAGTAATGAATACTTCAGATTGTCCAACAAGTGCAGATGCTACAGCATTGTATGATTCAAGCTTCCCCATGCCATTCACTTTACTAAGTGCCCAGCCAATCCATTTCATTATGAAAGGAAGAACTTTAATATGCTGTAGAATTCCAATTAATGCAGAAATAAATACAATGGGAAGTAGAACATTTAGGAAAAAAGGAAATTCGCCTTTATTGGTAATTCCGCCAAAAACAAAGCTAATCCCTTCATTCGCAAAGCTTAATAACTTCGTAAACCCATTTGCAATTGCTTGAATGATATCAAGACCAATTTTAGTATTCAATAATACATAACTTAAGATTAATTGGATAATAATCATCAGGATTATAGGTCTAATTTTTACTTTTCTGCGATTGTTACTTGCAATCCAGGCAAGAGCAAGAACTACAATTAGTCCTACGATTGAGATTAAATAATTCATTTGTTACCTCCATTAGGTAGTATTTTAAAGTTGAACGTCTGACTACTTATCTTCCATATAAGTTTTCATTTACAACTTATATCATGCCCAAATGCACAGTACATTTCCCATTAACGAAAACGTATTCAAAAATAAAAGCATTCCAATTTCCCCTTGCACATTGTACATATGATAAGATCATTAAGCAAAATTGATTATAGCAAAAACATATTAGGCTAACAAGGTATACTAAATAAAGACTCCTTCTAAAGGCATAAATTCGCGCTATTTTATTTGGTTCTATTATAGTAATCCCTTTTTTCTCAAACTTATTAGTAAAAATAATAATATGATTACGAATTACCAAATCTTTATTTCGTTATACTAATATAAAAATTATTTTGAAAAATAAAAGGCTGTTTTCGTATACTTTGTTGCTTTTAAATAATATTTACACTACTATCCTGGGTTGATTTCCGTTACAGGCACTCGCTTCCTGCGGGCGGTCTCAGGAGTCTCGCATCTTCCACTACAATCAACATCTGCTCGAATTTGTTACTTGCTAAAAACAAAAATCTTTACGAAAAGAGCCAAATAAAATGAAAGAGGATGTCCCAAAAATGTCTGATATTACACTTCATTCACTATTTATCGTGTCATGTACACGACATATACCTATGTATTTTATCCTAATAGAGCAAGTTTTGAAGATGACAAGCACTAGCTACGATTCCATCTTGCAAACGTCTACCCTCGCCATCCAGGTCTTTTCTTCATATTCTTTTAGTTCAGCTCTCTATTTTGCAAATATCCAATAGCCCTCAAAAATCGTATATGAATGCCTTCTTTAGCAAATACGATTGCTGTTACACGTCCACTTACCCCAGTAATAAGTGAAATCGTCCCATTAGATCTTTTACTTATGCACTTCCCTCATTTAGTTAAAAATAACCATCAATATAGATACAAGTCGTACTCTTGATTAGCCTTTTCTAAACGAGGAGGGTTTCGCCCATCAGATGGTTTGTGGGGTTGTTTTGCACTATATTCCAATAGACAAATTAAGTTATCTGCCCCATATAGTACGTTAAATAACAAAAAAGAACCAAGCCTAAGCTGGTTCCTCCTTATGTATCTATAAAACTTTACTTAAAAATGATTGCGTCCGCATATGCTGTGGATGACTAAATAACTCTTCAGGAACGTTTTCTTCCACCACATAGCCACCGTCCATGAACATGACTCTATCGCCTACTTCGCGGGCAAATCCCATCTCATGCGTGACGACAACCATTGTCATTCCCTCTTTGGCAAGTTGTTTCATGACATCAAGTACATCGCCAACCATCTCTGGATCCAAAGCTGAAGTTGGTTCATCAAATAGCATAATTTTCGGATCCATCGCAAGCGCCCTTGCAATCGCGACCCGCTGCTTTTGTCCACCAGAAAGCTGGGCTGGGTAGCTATCTGCCTTTTCTCTCAAGCCTACTTTATCTAGCAGCTCATATGCCCTTTGTTTCGCTGCATCTTTCGTTGTTAACCGAACCTTCATCGGCGCCAGTGTGATATTTTCTAGCACTGTTTTATGCGGAAATAAGTTAAACTGTTGAAACACCATACCAACTTCCTCACGTACTTTATTGATATTCACAGTTTTACTTGAAATGATATGACCATTCACAATGACTTCACCGTCAGTAATCTCTTCAAGTCGATTCAAGCATCGTAAAAACGTGCTTTTCCCAGAACCAGACGGGCCGATCACACAGACCACTTCAGTTTCTTGAATAACTGTACTGATATCCTTCAAAACTTCAAGATCTCCAAATGATTTCTTTAAATTTTGCACTTGAATAATGCTCATCGTAATTCAAATCTCCTTTCTAAGAAATTGGCTAGCAGGGTTAGTGCGTAAATAATAATGAAATAGATCACCCCTACCATCAGCCAAATTTTGAAGGATTCATAGGTAGCCGCTTGCTGGATTTGTCCACGCTGGGTTAAATCGGCTATGCCAATGATCGACAAAAGCGAAGTATCCTTTAAACTAATGATCGATTGGTTTGTAAATGTAGGTAACATCCGACGAAATGCTTGGGGAAGAACGATATATCTCATCGTTTGTGTACTTGTTAACCCAAGTGACCTAGCTGCCTCCGTTTGACCACTATCAACGGACTGTATGCCCGCCCTGATGATTTCAGCAAAATAAGCTCCGGCATTAATAGCGATAGTTACGATCCCCGCAGTTGTTTTGTCCATCGAAATCCACGGGATTGTATTCAATCCAAAATAAATAAAGAATAATTGTACAATGACTGGCGTTCCACGAATGGCATTTATATAGGATTTTGCAATCCAGTTCAGCGGTTTTATCGGTGCCAAACGTAGCAATGCTACGATTAAGCCAATAATGAAACCTAAAATAAGAGCAATTACAAAAATATATAGCGTAACCTTCAGCCCGTCCATTAAATAGGGAAAAGCATTCCTAATTACATCCATAACAGACTCTCCTTTCAAAAAAAGGCACGAGCAGTTTCGCGCCCCGACTAACTATATTCCCCTCCATTATTCATTCAGATATTTATTAATAATCTCATCGTATTTGCCACTAGCTTTCAAATTAGCTAAGCCTTTATTCATTTTCTTTAATAATTCATCATTTTTCCCTTTCAGAACAGCAATCCCGTACTCATCCCCGTTTAAACGATCGCCGACGACTTCTAGATCAAGAGTACTTTGAGCAATTGCATAAGCGATAACAGGGTAGTCTTCAATTAGCACATCTGAATTTCCATTCGCCACATCTTGGAACATTGCTGGGCTGTCATTGAATTGAACCAATTCAAAGCCTATTTCTTCGGCTTTTTCTGTTGCGAATTTAGCTCCTGTCGTTCCCTTTTTCGCAGCTACCTTTTTACCTGCAAGATCCTCAATTGACTTAATACCCGTTTCCCCTTGCTTCACAACCAATGTCAAACCTGCTTGGAAATATGGATCTGTGAAATCAACGACTTTCTTCCGATCATCTGTAATACTCATTCCAGCAATCGCAACGTCAAGCTGACCTGCTTGCATCGCAGGAATAATCCCACCGAAATCCATCGGTTTGAAGTCAATTTTGAAGTTTTGATCTTCAGCAATAGCGTTAATGAGATCAATATCGATGCCTGTGTAGTCTCCATTTTCTTCATATTCAAACGGTGGATATGTAGTATCAATTCCTACTCTATATACCTTATCCTTATCTTGCGTATCTCCTTCTCCAGCATTACCAACATCTTTCGTGCCACATGCCGCCAATACTAGCACTATTACAAATAACAAACTAACTAACTTAAATTTTTTCATCGGACCTTCCTCCTAATACATAATTTTTCCTAACAATTATGTAGCTCTTCGTACAGTACCCTATGTCCTAATACCCCTCCCCTAATCATATAAAACTATGATTATTTTTATTCATAATTATTAGAATAATCAAATAATTATCCACAATTATAATCCAAACTTTATATAAAGTACATGCTTATAAATATTTACAAGGAGAGAGTATATGAATCGAGCATAGGATTTACATGGCAACAACGCACCTAAAGATGATAGGAGGAGTAAAGCTGGGGTAATATACAATGTTCCAAACCGAAAAGACGATTTGAAGCATTCGGATCTTAAAAATAATTTGACATTAGATAGTCGGGACTGTTCAATTAATCTTAAATTTTTCACCCGTCCATTCGCCAATTTCTCTTAGCAAAAAGACTAAGGTAGGGTCAGATACACTCTCTTATATATCGTTTATTGATAAACCTCAGAGAGATATCAGACCCTTTAGGGACCTATTGTACTTTATACCTACTAATTAAACATACTTTAGACATAAATAAATAACTTGGCCCTGATTGTTTTTTTATAGATACATCGGTGCCTGATAAGATACAAATTGGTAAAAAACTGGCCCATTTAAACCATTTATAAAGTGGGTTAGCAATAGGTACCACTTCAAAGCCAAGACGATTCACACCTTTGTCCAACGAAGTAATACCGATGATGCCTTTGATTTGATCCACTTGATGATGCTTTTGAATATAAGACACCAAGTCGGGTAAAGATTTTCTGACAGCCTGAAAAATGAACCGGCCTCTGTAAAGATTACTTTTCGTTTGTCCTAATTCTTTTAAGAGAACGGCATTATGCAGATGAATTTTGACTAATGTATCGTTTTTGTTGATCTGTGTCCCGTCAGAAAGTACAACCATTCTACCTTTGTAACGAGTGAGCTTAACACGTAAAAAATTTTTCTCTGCTTTTCCGTTATGAATGCAAGTCAAATTTGATAGATGATAATATAATGGGTCGATCATATTCCATGCAATGATTAAATAACTTTTCATTCCCTTTCATAAACCTCTCTTCCCTAACGAATGACTACTATTTCTCCAAGTTAGCCTTCCAAAGAAAAAGGGATCTCATTCACATTTATATAAAGTCAAATTTACACCATCAAACTAGTAGTACTGCCTACAAATCTAGGGTAAAGTAAACCTCAATCAGTGGGGGTTTTCTTCTTCCCCACTGATTGTTAGTCACGTTCTAGTGTCGCTAAATCTCCGCGTAGCAAAGGTAAGTTTCACTGTATCTCACCAATCGGCCATTTACAGGCAGTTATCTCCCAACTACGCTTCTTCGATTCCTCTTAGCCTTGAAGTGGGGGTCTTACTGCCCGTTATGTGGGATAAAAAAAGAAGAGGTGCCTCACCCCTTCACAGTCATCCTTCAGTTTTTCGTGACAATGATATTCCCGCTCTCTGTTTCTAGCATGATCGAATGGATGCCATTGCCAAGCTTCGCGGTTCCTTGTCTTTTTTCTTCCGATTCGTTTGCTAGAGTGGAAACTTTCCAGTCAATATTCCCTTTGATTTCCCCATAATTTGTGGAGGCATCCAGTGTAATTGGCTGCTCCTGTGAAAGATTCCAAACAATATCCCCACCAGCTGATTCAATGATCGAACTTCCTGTAAGAACACTATCTGTCAGCACCACATCTCCCCCACGAGTCTGTGCAAACAACGCACCGGTATAGGCATTCGCAGTGATATCTCCATTAGACGTTTGCAGTTTTGCTGGTGCCTGGATATTATCAATCCCGATAGAACCCTTGCCTACATCTACTTTCACCACCGCCTGCTTTGGCACAGATATATGCAGTCGTCCTGTTATTCTTGTCAGATCATTTAGTTCAAACTCAGAATCTAACAAGTCAAGATACACTTTATCTCCAATTTGTTTCAGTGAAAACTGCTCGTCAACTTTATTCTTTAGCTGTTTATCACTTTTTACATTTGCATTCAATTTTCCTTCTATCGTCACTTTCTGTTCATCTGTTCCTGTTATAAATACATCTTCGCTCGGTAACGAAATGATCACTTCCTGAATCGTCGATGATGACGCAAGCTCTTCTTGCATGTTGTAGGAAGAAGCTTGGAAGCTGAACCCTAGTTCATCCATGGCTGCTTTTCCAAAACTGAAGACTAAGGATGCCCCGCCAATTACCATTAATAAAATAATACTAAGCCAATGGATACCTAGTTTTTGATCTTTTCTAAAAAAGTGAAGAACAAGAATTTCCACACCAAGAAAAATACAAATGACCGGCCATGAGTAAACTAGTACTTTTGCAAATGGAATGGATAAGAAGGACTGCAGGAGCCAAAGAAACCCAATGACGATTAAAAGAGTACCTGCTGTAATCGAACCAATCTTCCAATTCCTCATTGCGCTTCCTCTTTCCTACCACGAAGAAGTTTAAATCCGAATCCAACTAAAATAGATGCTAAGATGACTTGTTGCAGGAAATTATAAGGAATATATTGACTGATTGCACTCGGTAGCCAGTTCATGAACATTTGCAGGAAACTAATCAGACCAACTACTATTAGAATCCACCCAACTATATTCTTCTTGCCTTGGAGAACATCCCATTGCAGTAGCATTTCATCTTTTCTTTCTCCAGTTTCAATAATCATCCGATAATGATTTAAGGCATCATAATATGCATAAAAAACAAGCACTGGCAGGAATATAGCAAGACTTCCGAATGATTGGGCGGTAATGAACACTCCCCCGAAAAATAACAACATTAATTGCAGGCCTCTATTCATCAAGCCTAGATAAAATTGCCCAAGTCCCGGTAAGAATGATAGGATATATATCCATTTCTTTGGCTGTCTCATTTATTTTCTCCTCCAGTTTTTGATTGTATTTTCAAGTTAATTTTATTAAGAGAACTCATTCCTTTTTCTAAAGAATGATTGGCTTGCTCTACTGTTACTGACGAAATCCCTACTACATGATTAGAAGTATCGATGATATAATCGACAATCTTCAGTTGAGAAAATAGGATGGTCGCCGCTACTGCAAGGATAAAATGTAGATAGGTATTGCGTTTGTTTTTCCGTGCAGATTTTTGCTTTTCCGTTTTCTCAATCACACCCATAACATCAAGCGTTACATCAACGGATAGCTGAAGAGATGGCTCATTCCATTCATTAGTTAATTCTTCAAGTACGACAAACTCTTTCTGACACTGACTACAACCTGTTAAATGGTTCTCTAGATTTTCTATTTCTTTGCCGGAGAGTTCGTTTTGTATATATGCGATAAGTTGTTCATCAGTGATGTGCTTCATCAAAGTTCCTCTCCCTTCCCCTGTTTCTTCATAATAAGCTTGGCTCGATATAGTCTAGATTCTACGGTTTTGACCGCAACATTTAATGTAGAGGCTATTTCACGATAAGACTGCTGCTGAAAATAATACAGATGGACAACTTCCTTATATGTATCTGGGAGTTTTTCCATATAAGCACGTGCAAGTTCTTTGTCTTCTTTATCAAGAAGGAGGTCTTCCGGTGTAGACCCAAAAGGAATATCATAAAGATTTCCCTCCTCTTCATGAGTTACTTGTCTGATCTGCTTGCGCCGATAATCAAGAGCCTTACTCATCGCAATCTTGTAGATCCATGTAGAAAGACTAGAATCACCTTTGAACTGAGAAAGAGAGCGATACAGCTGAAGAAATACTTCCTGGGTGATATCCTCGGCATCTTTTGTATTCTTACTTACTTTATATGCAACCGCAAATACCCTAGTTTGAAAACGTGTTATCAGCTCACGAAATTGATCCTTTTCTCCAGCTATGATTCGCTTCACAAGCTGTTCATCCTTCTCCACCTGCATCACCTCTTTTCTCTCTATCTATTTAGACGCACAATTATGTAAATACCCTGCAAAATTTTTAAAAAATTGTTTTAGAACAAAAAAAAGACCGAAACAAATTCAGTCGTTTTCCATATAAAAGGGATTTATTTGCACACCGGGAATTTTAATCCTTCTCCAAAGTGCCTGTTACTTTCCTTCGCTTTATAACCTTTTGGTATAACTGATTGATCGCTTCTGAGAACAGCAATCCCATCGCAATGGCTCCTGAAAGCATGACTACTTTGGCTGCAAGCTGAATGGCCATATTATAATCATTTTCAACAAAATGGCGCATGGCGTCATACGATAGTCCCCCTGGTACAAGCGGAATAATCCCTGCCACACTAAATATAATAACCGGCATTTTGTACGTCTTTGCAAAGAACTGACTAATAATAGCCACAATTAATGATGCCACGAGTGTAGCCACAATACTACTAACATCCCGGGAATAAAGAACATAATAGACAGACCATCCTGCCATTCCGATAAAACCGCATTTCACTAAAGATTCCTTTGGGGCGTTAAAAATAACCCCAAACGCTGCTGACGCAATAAAACTAGTAATAAACTGTGTAATCATTTACGTCTCCCTCGCATTATTACAAAAATATTAAGGCAACCGCAATCCCTGACCCTATGGCTGATGCGGTCAAAAATGCTTCGGCTCCTTTAGCAATTCCTGATACTAGATGACCAGTAATTAAATCCCTCACTGCATTTGTAATGAGGAGGCCAGGTACAAGTGGCATAACTGCTCCAATAATGATTTTATCTACATATGTACCCCAGTTATACGAAACGGCGATAAACGCAAAGGTACCAATGATTAAGGAAGCAATAAACTCAGCAAAAAACTTAATCTCCAACAGTTTGTGTAGATAAACAAGAGCTGAAAAGCCCAGTCCTCCAGCCAAACAGGCTACCAAGAAGTCCGTCCATAGCCCCTGATACATGATCATAAAGCAGCCGCTCGCAATAAACGCAGCAAAAATCTGAAGCCATATCGGAAAAGCATAATTTGAACTCTCAATCTCCTTTAACTTTACCAGTGCTTCTTTCGCTGTTAATTCACCATTACTTATTTGCCGGGAAACACTATTCACAATCGTTACTTTATGGAGGTCCGTGGAGCGATCTGAAATTCGGATCAACTTCGTCGGATCATTTCCATCCATTGAAAATATAATGCCTGTAGGTGTCACAAACGAATGACTAGAGCTAATTCCATAAGAAGCAGCAATCCGAGTCATCGTATCCTCAACCCGATACGTTTCGGCACCACTGCGAAGCATAATTTTCCCTGCCAATAAACAGACCTCAATAATCTCATACGTGGTCGTTGTGCGTATTTCCATTGACATCTCTCCAAAACCTATTTTCCTTAATAGTATCGCTATTTTCATGAAAATCAAATGGCTAGTTAATTAATAACAAAAGAAATAAACTAGAACCTGTACATTTTGGATTTGTATTTTTCATCTAGTGCTAATACTTCAATAAATCATCATGATCATGACACTACTTCTCCATACACTTTTCACAAATAAACTGACCCTCGTTTTGTAAATAGGCTTTGATTTCAGTAGACCCTTTCTCTGCAGGGTATTTCATCTGAATATAGACTTCTTCATCACCTTTAATCTCTTTTTCACATTTCGAACATTTTGGTTCAACCTTAAACATGTCTATCCCCTCCTATCCTTATTACGGAAATTCCGGTAAAAGGATTCACTAATAAATGGATTCGACATAAAAAGGCATGGCAAGATGACCATGCTTTTTACAAACTTTCCTAAACGAGAAAACCCACTGCTTTAGCTGTGGGATTGGTCAACAGCTATACAGTTTGTATAAACTGATCAACTACCTCGTTAAACCTGTCTGTTTCTTCAAAAAATGGACAATGGCAGCTGTTCTCAAAGATTTCAAGTTGTGAGCCTGATATATTTTCTTTCAGATGTTCGCCAGCTGCAACAGGAATAACTTTTTCTTCTCGGCCAAAGCAAAGCAGAGTAGGTACCGCGATACTTGGTAGAAACCCCCGATAATCCACAATTGACTGATCAAATAAAATGGCACTCGCAATAGATTCAGGCATCTTTGTTACTTCTTCAAGCATCCAGGCTGCTTCATCCGGTTTCAATTCAGCTTTAAACATGGAAGTTAGAAATCCTGCCAAAAACTGAGAACGATTCGTCTGGATTTCTGTCATGAAGGCACTTAATGTTGCAATATCGAAAGCTCCAATGTCAAAGTCGGGCCATTTAAAGTCCGAAGCCAGCTCATCGACTATGATCGTTGAATGAATATTTTCTGACCCAAACTGCTTCATATAATCCCATACGACGAAAGCACCCATCGACCAACCAACAAGCACAACACCCTTTAAGTCCAATTTTTTAATAAATGTATGCAAATCCTTTGCATAAGTCGCTACTGTATTTCCATGGTGAACATGTGAAGAACTTCCATGACTTCGAAAATCTAGAAGGATCGAGCGGTAATTCTCTGCAAAAAACAACTGCTGCTTTTCAAAAAAACGACTGCTCATCCATACGCCATGCAGGAAAATCACCGGTCTCCCTGTCCCTTTTTCTTCATAATAGATGTCAATTCCTTGCTCAATCGTTAAATAAGCCATCGAAACCCTCCCATTCTGAGGAAAAGGGGCGGGACTTCTAAAAAATCAGCACCGCACCGCCACCTTCATTAGATGATACAATTTGAGACTCTGAACCTTTTTTATCGTTAAGCTGGGGCAGACGTACTCATGGGTGTTTTTATTAATAAATTGGACAGAGTTTACTACAGTCCTTCAAAAGTTTGACTGTAAAACTGTATTTTACATATAATAATAAACTCTATGTATCTATATCATTTTTCATGAAAGTAGGATTAGATGTTTTGAAAAAATTTTTTTCCAATTATAAATCATCACTTACGTTACTTATCGCAATCATCATTGGTGGTATTGCTGGAGTTGTATTCGGAACAAAAACATCTGTTGTACAACCATTAGGTGATTTGTTTCTTAATCTAATGTTTATGATGATTGTTCCTCTCGTATTCTTTAGTATATCAGCGGCCATCGCGAATATGGGCGGTATGCAACGCCTTGGTAAGATTATGGGGAGCATTTTCATTGTCTTCCTTGGGACGGCAATTATTTCTGCTCTGCTGGCCTTTTTGGGAACAAGTATTATAAATCCATTAGAAGGCACAGATACTTCTGCTATTAAAAATTTAATGGCGCAAGCGGAAAAACCAGAAACTTCATTAGAAGATATATCTGCACTTAGCCAGCTGGTAAATACCTTTACCGTTTCTGACTTTTCTTTATTGTTATCTCGAAGCAATATGCTTCAACTCATTGTTTTCTCTGTTCTTTTCGGCCTTGCTACAGCATTGGCAGGGGAAGTGGCCAAGCCAGTTGCTGCATTTCTAACAGGCGGATCAGCAGTAATGATGAAAATGGTCAAGATCATCATGTATTATGCTCCCATTGGACTTGGCGCCTATTTTGCAGCAGTGATCGGTCAGCTTGGACCACAGATTCTTGAAGGGTATGCCAGAGGATTTGTTCTTTATCTCGTATTAACTCTTGTGTACTATTTCGGATTCTTCACGTTATATGCTTATTTTGCGGGGCGCAGTGAAGGCGTTAAGACTTTCTGGAAAAATGCATTTACACCATCCATCACAGCCATCGCTACCTGTTCAAGTGCTGCCAGCATTCCAGCAAATCTTGAATCTACCCGCAAGATGGGTGTACCAAAGGATATCGCCGAAACAGTGATCCCACTTGGTGCAAACATGCACAAGGACGGCTCTGTATTTGGCGGTGTATTGAAAATCGTCTTCTTATTTACTTTGTTTGGCAAAGACATGACAAGCCCTTCAAGCATTTTAAGTATTCTTGCTGTCTCTTTCTTAGTCGGAGCAGTAATGGGTGCAATCCCTGGAGGTGGCATGATTGGCGAAATGCTGATCCTTAGCATTTTTGGCTTTCCACCAAGTGTTCTGCCGATTATCGCCGTAATTAGTACGATTATTGATGCTCCTGCGACCCTTTTGAACTCAACAGGCAACACAGTATGTGCCATGATGGTCACACGACTTGTTGAAGGGAAGAATTGGTTGAAGAAGTCTTTTTCAAGAAGTGAAACCGTATAATGTATGAAAAGAGGATGTCTCGAAGGGTCAATACCCTTCGAGACATCCTCTTTTTTTCTTAATGAATTTCGAACGCTACATATTATGGTGAAAAAATGTTCCACGTGAAACAAAGTTGTCCTAAAGGACGAGCCTGACTCGTTCGTTATCGGACAGCACCATCTTGGTTATCACTTCAGTTTTCTAATAAAAACAACCTTCAAATAATTTCCTTCTTTGAATTCCTTAATCGTATGATAATCATCCGGTAACGAAAATTGCTCTTCTATTTTATATGTAAATCCACTTTCTTTAAATGCTGCGTCGATGAAACTTTTGAATTTTTTCATATCAAAGGAGCTACTGTTGGTAGAGGCGACTATTACTCCCTCATCCTCTGTGATTGCGATTGTATCCTTTAATAGATTCTTGTAATCCTTGGCTGCACTAAAGGTAAATTTCTTTGATTTAGCAAAGCTTGGTGGGTCAAGGATCACCATATCAAACATTAAGTTCTTCTTGATTGCATATTTAAAATAATTGAACACATCCATCACAACAATATTCTGCTCTTCAGGGTTAATACCATTAATGCTAAATTGCTCACTCGTTTTTGGCAGGCTGCGATTAGCAAGGTCAACACTTGTTGTTTTAATCGCTCCACCCACTGCTGCAAAAACAGAAAAAGCTCCTGTATAAGAAAACATATTCAGCACTGTTTTCCCTTTTGCATATGTATCACGAATGGTCTTTCTGACTTCCCTTTGATCAAGGAATACACCAACCATAGCTCCATCATTTAAATACACAGCGAAATTCACACCGTTCTCTTTAACAATCAGCGGAAATTCAGGCGCTTCTCCCATGACGAAATCATCTTCGTCCATATACTGCCCCTTCGTATCGAAGCGTTTCTTTTGATACACTGATTTAACCACAACACTATTAAGCAAGGCTTTTAGCACAAGCTCTTTAAATGAGTAAATTCCCGCACTATACCAACTCAACACAAAGTGACCATCATAATAGTCAATGATTAAGCCACCAATGCCGTCGCCTTCGCCATTAAAAATTCGAAAAGCGGTCGTATTAGGATCTTCAAAAAACGATTTTCTTAACGCAATCGCCTTTTGCAGCTTTTTATCAAAAAAGGACTGGTTCACATCTTCCGATTCACTATGCGTAAGAATCCAGCCAATTCCTTTGTTTTGAATGCCATAATATCCTTTACCTAGAAATTGCCCTTTCTCATCTGTTACTCTGATGATTTTTCCCTCTTCTTTGAGGTCTTGGCTGTTTATCACAGCATCTTTTTCAATTAACGGATATCCCTTAACTATCTTATTAGTGAAGCTGTTTTTAATTTTTATATTCATTTGTAACATCCTTTAAAATAATTTTCACGCTTCTTTCTATCATCTCATGCATAGCAGGAAAAATGCAAAGTGGTTTAAGCATTTTATTGGCATTACCAGATATCTTTTTTGAAAAAAAAGAGAGAATGTCTCATTAGGGACAGTCCTTGAAACACTCTCTTTTCTTAATATCATTTTATTTGTAAGTAAGGCCTCTATTTACAATGGGATAGTCTTTTATTGAATTTCCATTCTCAAGTCGCCAACTTTTACCCAGCCAACTATTTTAACTGCTTTATATAAACCAAGAGTTATTGCAATGGGCAAGACAACACCTGTTGCCATGTAAATTAAAAAGGCACTTACTCCTTGTGTTGATACGATATTAATTGGTGCGATCAATGAATTCAATCCTAATCCAGCAATCTCATAGGAGACTTGAAAGTCAAACCCTAGTGTTGCAATGGGTGCACAAATGATCGCTGCCACAAACGGTGGAATAATAAGCAGTGGGTTTTTTACGATATTTGGGAACTGAACCTTTGGTGTGATTAATGATTGCGCCAAAAAGCCACCCAAATCATTTTGTTTCATCGACATAACCGTAAATCCTACAAACTGAATGGTACAGCCAATTAAAGCAGCCGCACTTGAAACAGGATCTAACTGCAGTGCCATTGCAATGGCTGCAGATGATGCCGGTGACATTAAAAGCATACTAAACACTAAAGATATGACCATCGGAGCAATAAGCGGTGACCCTTGAACCGATGCTGTAATGGCTGCGCTCAATTTCTGTATTAGTGGTGTCGTAACTGCCGCTAGACAGACACCTGAAACACCGCCAACAAGAATGGCTGCAAATGGAATGGCTACCATATCGAGTTTCGTACGTCCAATAACCCATTTGCCTACAATTGTTGCAACAACCGCGGCTAATACGGCACTGATTGGCTGACCTGTGACAATGGTAAACGCCCCTTCAGACGTTTGATGAATGGCCGCCCCGCCAATCGTGCTACAGGCCATTGCACTAAAGATGACCAGTGTATTACCGCCTAGCTGATAGGCAATTCCCGCACCAAGTGCAGGAGCAAGTAACATTTTCGTTGCTCCTCCTATCGTAACAAATGCTTCCCAGCCGAGTAGCCCACCAAATGATTCAAACAAGAGCCCGATCCCAAGTGTCACCAATACCGCATTAGCAATTCCCGCCGAAGCCTTACTTACATGTTCAACCCAATTCCATTTCATCTTGTTCACTCTCCCGTTTTGCTTATATTCTAGTTGGTATAAGATAAATAGTTAGCTCGTTTATTTTGTGAGTGAGTGGTAAACGTATCATACCAGTGTACCTTGTTGAATAACATGAACAATAGAACGAAAACATTCATTTTATATACGGTTACTTCAATCCCATTTAACATAGTAAGAAAATATAATTCCTGTTGTTTATATCTATGTTTCAAACGACTAAAATCTCCCTAATATTGTATATCAATATACTATTATAATATTCAGAAAATGTAAATAATTATTTTCCTTGACAACGCTACCAAAGTTATATTCTAAATATATTAATATGAACTTTAATAAAAAAGACCCCAATACGGGTCTTTTCTTACTAATTCATTTTCCATATCCATTAAGTTTGCAAAGAAATCTACTGTAAAATCATAAAATAACTGTTCAGTAGGTAAGAGCCAACGTTCCTTTGAAATAATAATTCCAACATTTCTCCTTACTACAGGTTCAACGATTGGGACCTTGACTGCATCGTGCGGAAGGCTATCCATTAAGGTAATTTCAGGTATTAAAGCAATCCCAAATCCTGCAGCTAGCGCCCCATAAAGCGGCACAATATTTTGCACTTCAAAAACACCCCGTGGTGTAAACCCAATTGACCCGCATGCCTTAATAAAGATCTCACGTAAGACACGCCCTCAGGAAACAAAATGTAGCCTTCTCCCTGTAACTCCCTCCATCAAATAGAAGATCGATTCGTAAGTGAATGTGTAATTGGCAGGAGAGCTATAACTCCATTGTCAAATAACACTTCGCCCTAACCCTTCTTCTCATCATGTGACAAAGGGCCAAGAAAGACTATTTCGATTTCCGCCATTGCTATTTTAGCTATATAAGCCGCATTATGAATTGTGCTTGATTAAAATAAAATCTTGAATTTGCCCTAGTTTCATAATGTAAACCATCTTTCATCTCAAAAAGGCATGATTTTTATCTATTATTCAGATTGTTAAGGTTACCCGTAAGAGATAAACTATATTCAAAGCAAAAGTAAATTATTTAAGGAGTGATACATCATGGTGGTTCAAGAACCATTACACGGTCAATTACAAGCAGCTGAAGAATATGTAAACAGCGTATTTGAACTAGTTAAAAAACGTAATCCATATGAATCTGAATTTCATCAAGCCGTTAAAGAAATCTTCCTCTCTCTTACTACAGTATTCGCAAAATACCCTCAATATATGGAACACAACATACTTGAAAGGCTTGCAGAGCCTGAGCGAATGATTACCTTTAGAGTACCGTGGGTTGATGATAAAGGTAAAGTTCAAGTAAATCGCGGCTTCCGCGTTCAATTTAATAGTGCAATCGGTCCATACAAAGGCGGACTTAGGTTTCACCCGACTGTGAACGCAAGCATTATTAAATTCCTTGGCTTTGAACAAATTCTTAAAAATTCATTAACAGGTCAGGCAATTGGTGGGGGCAAAGGCGGATCTGACTTTGATCCGAAAGGAAAGTCAGATCTTGAAGTTATGCGTTTTACACAAAGCTTCATGACAGAGCTTTATCGTCACATCGGTCCTGATATTGATGTTCCAGCTGGGGACATCGGCGTTGGGGCAAGAGAAATTGGTTACTTATTCGGTCAATACAAACGCATTCGAGGCAATTATGAAGCTGGAGTACTTACCGGCAAAGGAATTGGCTATGGAGGAAGTCTTGCCAGAACAGAGGCAACTGGATATGGTGTCGTTTATTTCGTACAAGAAATGCTACAGAGCAAAGGATTGAGCTTTGAAGGCAGTACAGTTGTAGTATCAGGATCAGGTAATGTATCAATTTACGCCATTGAAAAAGCCATTGCGCTTGGAGCAAAAGTTGTTGCATGCAGTGATTCAAATGGATATATTTACGATGAAAAAGGCATCGATTTAGCTACTGTAAAACAATTGAAAGAAGTCGAAAGAAAACGACTTAGCGACTACACAGATGTTCATCCGCATGCGATGTACTTTGAAGGTAGCAAAGGCATCTGGACTGTACCTTGTGACATCGCCCTACCATGTGCTACGCAAAACGAATTGGATGAATTTGACGCAGAAATTCTTATTTCAAATCAAGTAAAAGCAATTGGAGAAGGAGCAAATATGCCTTCTACATTAGAAGCAATCGACCTTTTCCACACTAAAGAAGTTCTCTTTGCTCCAGCAAAAGCTGCGAACGCTGGTGGAGTAGCTGTTTCCTCTTTAGAAATGGCACAGAATAGTTCACGAGTTTCTTGGACATTTGAAGAAGTTGATGCAAAATTGCAAACGATTATGAAAAACATTTATGAAAATAGCTTAAAAGCATCAGAAGAATTCGGTGAACCTGGAAACCTAGTCCTTGGATCAAACATCGCTGGCTTTATTAAAGTTGCGGACAATATGATTGCACAAGGTGTTATCTAATTCGAATCGATTTATGTTATACAGCCCAAAACAGATTATCCTGCTTTGGGCTGTATTTATTTAGCGTGCGATTTTATCAGCCGTTTCACGTACTCTATCAGCCTATTCACAAATAAAGGATACTCCCCCTGTCTGAACACTTATGAAGTTGTTATTAATCGCTGCAACGATATTTGAAGAAAAAATAAAAGAGATTGTCTCATAACGAAAGAGTCAGCCCCCACACACCTACTATATACCGTTTAAGACGTGAAAATGACACAATAAACGGTGTTATAGAATGTGAGGTTAGACTCTTTTTTAGACAATCTCTTCTGTTTCGATTACATCGTATTTATTTTCACAGTAACCTTAAATAAATCCCCATCAATTTCAAGATCTAAATCACCGCCATGCATATCCATAATGGACTTAGCAATGGCGAGCCCTAGTCCTGATCCCTCTGTATGACGCGACGTATCGCCTCGTTTAAATCGTTCAAACATTTCATCGACACTGTCGCCAAGCTCATACTTTGTCACATTTTTAAATGTAATCACGGCTTGATTGTTCATTTTTTCAACGGAAATATAAACTCTTGTATGTTCCATTGAATACTTCAAAGTGTTACCAATCAGATTGTCAAACACCCGCCATATCTTCTGGCCATCAACAATGGCATATACAGGATGATCTGGGCAATTCACACGAAATTGTAGCTTTGAATTCTTTATGGCTTCATCATGTTCGGCAAGCGCTTGCTGAAGAAGCTGAACGATATCCGCCTGTTCCTTGTTAAGATTAATACTGCCACTTGCCATTTTTGAAGCTTCGAAAAGATCTTCAATCAATCCTTGCAACCGCTTGGATTTTCGATTGACGATTTCAATATAAGCATTCCGATCTTCATCTGTTAGATTCGGATTCCTCAACAACTCAGAATAAGTAATAATCGACGTAAGCGGTGTACGTAAATCATGACTAACATTCGTAATTAATTCTGTCTTTAATCGTTCACTTTTGGCCTGCTCAGTCTTTGAAGATTTAACCCCTTGTTTCATCGTGTTAATATCTCGAGCTAAGCCAGCTAGTACAGATTTCCCTTTCACCTGTATCTCACCGTTCATATTTCCATTTACAAGCTCATTCGTATGCTTAATGATCCTATTTAAATAACCGATACGACTAAATATATACAATACGGTTGGCAGTCCTACAAGTAATAAACCTAGGACATAACCGATAATAAGCGAAGGTTCCCAAACAACGGCAGCAAATGCAAAACCACAGGTGAAAATAATGAATAGAATAATCATAATCCGGACCCCGACACTTTTATAGAGAAATGACTGCTGCAATGCTCTAAACAAACGAGATAGGAGGGATCGTTCCCATTCAGCTTTTAGATGATTGCTACCTTTTTTATAGGTATTGATTAGTTCAACTGCCTGGAGCATAACCAACACAATCATACATATTGTAATGGCAAAAAGCCCAAGTAGATCGATTACCCAATCGATGCTATTGTCATACCCATACCCATAAGAACCTAAATTGCCATAACTGCCAGGTTTCATATTGAAGGCCAAAGTTGGTAAAGCAAACGTCATAGTAATTCCGAAAATAACCACCCTGAGATCTACTGGAACCCACTCATAATAATTTAGCCACATAGCTCCCGTCATCCGCTGAAACGGCCTTATTTTTTTATAAAAATAGAGGCATAAACAGATTGACAGAACAGTAAGCCCAAGAACTAGATAAAAATAAGCTTTATCAATCTGAAAGTCTTTGTAATCTTGAATCACTGGATTTGCTGCTGGAATAGATTTCGAAACGGCTATTTTCCCCTCAAACTGTTTATCGGCTCCTATTCTTGGAATATCAGTTAATAATTCTAATTCTGAATCATAACTTCCTGGTGTTAGATAATCATATTTATTAGAAGGAAATGTCCGTACATACCGCATACTTTTATTCGTAAAAATCTCATTGATATTGTCGTTTCCATCCATATTCACATTTGTGAACACTTTACCAGTTGAAGTATCTTTAAGGTAGTACCGGAACACATCTTTATACTTATTTAATACATTACGATAATTCAGTTCGCGCTCTTTGAAGTAACGATCTACCTGTTGCTCTTTTTCCTTGCGAATCTTAGCTTCTACATATTCATCACTATTAAAGTTTTTCGTTATATCTGCTATTTTTCTATCACGTTCTTTTGTGTAAGCTTCAGCTGATTCCTTATTTCCCACAACATTCGCTTCAGAAATCCGACTCTCGTATTGATTTTTAATTGTTTGAATCTGCTCAGACAGGCCCCCATACCGATAACGATGTTCTTCAATTTCCTCAGGTGCCACAACAAGATCTCTTTTTACATCATCTGCTGTTACGTCATTTAATTCTAGTAAGTTAAGAGTATCGACAAATTGACTGAAATGATCTTCAAAAAAACCCGTTTCATAATAATCCTTGTTTATATACTGTCTTCCTTGATCGGCAATAAAAAATACCCCTTTTAGACCAATCACAAATAGTACCAACCATATAATTAATGGATAACTATTTCTCCATCTTATACCCAATTCCCCATACCACCTTTAAATATCTTGGATTTTTCGGATCAATTTCAATTTTTTCACGGATTTTTCGAATATGTACGGCAACTGTATTTTCCGCATTATAGCCTGGCTCTTTCCAAACACGTTCATAAATGTCTTGAATCGAGAAGACCCGTCCGGGATGATTCATCAGTAGCTCAACAATTCTATATTCAATCGGCGTCAACTTTACTGCCTCTCCATTGACCTCTACAACCTTCGCTTCCGGATCCAGAGTTAGTCCGTTTAAATCGATGACCTTATTGCTGTCTTCATACGTCCCAAGTGTCACATATCTACGGAGCTGCGATTTAACGCGAGCTATTAACTCAAGCGGATTAAAAGGCTTTGTGACATAATCATCTGCACCAACTTGAAGCCCCAATACTTTATCGGTATCTTCGCTTTTTGCACTTAAGATAATAATTGGGATATTCTTTTGTTCACGAATTTTGAAAGTTGCCGCAATCCCATCCATTCTTGGCATCATCACATCTAGGATAATCAGGTGAATCGGCTGCTCATCCAACTTTTCTATAGCCTCAATACCATCACAAGCTTGAATGACTTTAATGCCTTCATATTTCAAATATATTTCGATCGCATCGCGAATTTCTTTTTCATCATCTACTACCAATACAGAAAATAGTTTTGTCATTTTTTTCACACTCCTTTCTTTACTATAGCAGAGTTAGTTTGAATTAATTTACATTCTAAAGGGTAAATCTTAACATTTACTTACTAGAATTCTTAAGAATTTCTTAAGGTTTTAAAGTAGCACTATCTAGGGTACAATTTGAGGTAACTCGGTTTATACAAAACCTATCTGGCGTTAAAACGCCACCATCTACCATGAAGGATTAATCGTGTATAAAGAAGTGTCGAGATGAGGGATAATCATGAAACGTAATCATACGATGATGCAGTTTTTTGAATGGCATGTTGAGGCAGACGGTACACATTGGAAGCGGTTGGCTGAAACTGCACCGAAATTGAAAGAAAGTGGCATAGACTGTATATGGATTCCCCCTATAACAAAAGGGCAAGCAGCTGAAGATAACGGTTATGGAGTATACGATGTTTACGACCTTGGCGAGTTTAACCAAAGAGGAACGGTACGAACTAAATACGGTACGAAAGATGAATTGCACGAGGCAATCGCTACCTGCCATGATCACAAGATCAGTGTCTATGTCGATCTAGTCATGAATCATAAAGCAGGTGCAGATGAAACGGAAGCATTTGAGGTCATTGAAGTGGACCCATTCAATCGAAAAGATGAGATTTCCGAACCATTTGAAATTGAAGGCTTTACGAAATTTACTTTTCCGAATCGAGATGGTCAATACTCTACCTTCACTTGGAGCTATGAACATTTTAATGGTACCGATTATGATGCCAGAACGGGCAAGATAGGCATCTACCGCATTTTACATAAAAAGTGGAATGACAAAGTGGCAGATGAATTTGGAAACTACGATTATTTAATGTTTGCGAATATTGATTATGAACATCCGGCTGTTACCCCAGAGATGATTTCATGGGGGAAATGGCTGATCGATACCGTTCAATGTGATGGGTTTCGATTAGATGCAATTAAGCATATTAACTACGATTTTATCCGAGACTTTTCAGATGCCATGCTTGAACACACAGAGGGAAATTTCTATTTCGTCGGGGAATTCTGGAATCCTGATTTAGAAGCTTGCCGCTCCTACCTTGACCATACTGAATATAAGATTGACCTCTTTGATGTGGCTCTTCATTATAAATTATGCGAGGCTTCCAAGGCTGGTAGGAAATATAACCTCGCAACGATATTTAATGATACACTTGTCCACTCCCATCCAATGAATGTCGTAACTTTTGTTGATAATCACGATTCACAACCTAACGAATCCTTAGAATCTTGGGTAGAAGATTGGTTCAAACAAATAGCCTATGCATTAATCTTGCTCAGAAAAGATGGCTACCCTTGCGTCTTTTATGGCGATTATTATGGCATAGGTGGGCCTGAACCCATCCCAGGAAAAAAGGCAGACATCGATCCCCTTCTCTTTGCTCGTTACCACAAAGCATACGGCGATCAAGAGGATTACTTCGATCATAAGAATATCATCGGCTGGGTTCGCCGTGGCGTCCGAGAAATTGAACATTCTGGCTGTGCTGTTATTGTTTCTAATGGTGACAGTGGCAAAAAAAGAATGTTCGTTGGCGAAGACCGTGCTGGTGAAGATTGGACAGATCTGACGAATAATCGGCAAGATAGAATTACAATTGCCGATGATGGTTTTGCAGAATTCCCTGTTACAGGCGGAAGTGTTTCAGTGTGGGCATTGGATGAAGTGAGTTCAGACGATGAATAAAACTTAAATACTACAGTAAATTGGATGTTTTCATACAAAACCTATATGGCATTAAAACACCACCATTTACTATGAAGGATCAATCACACGCTACATTCACCTAATCACAATGGTGGCGGTGCGAAGCTGAATTTCAAGGTACTTTCTATAATAAAAGAAGTAGATTGTCTTGATTAATAAGTCGCCAAGCCCCATATCCTTCATACAAGACAAAAGGGGGCAGATTTTGTCTGCCCCCTTTTGTCTCTCTAAAAAGAACTTTCCTTAGCATCTGCAAGCTTTCGCCAGTTTCCCAGTTCCGGATGCTCATACCCCATGATCTTATAATAGCTGTATGCAAGCTGTTCTGATTCAATCATAAACGATTCAATGCCTTCTTCCATATATCCGTCAATGAACGGTTTTGCTTCATCCGTTAATTGATGGGCTAATGCTTCAATGAGAAATGCTGCATCTTCTTCATACTCTAATGCATCGAAGGCTTTCTTCAGTTCTTGCACAGCCAAATCTGATTTAATCGTACCAAGAATGGACGTTCCGTAAATAATGGCATCAGGATTCTTTACATAAGGAGAAACCTCATTCACCACTTGGTCGCTTTGAAAGCTGATCAATACATCTGCTGTAACTTCCAATAAAATATCATCTTCTCTTGTCAGAAGGCCCGCCAGTAGTGAAATATACTCTTTTTTCCCGAGCGCTCCAATTAAATAAACAGTGAAGATCCCTGCAAAATTGAAATAGTCTTCATTCAAATTTTCATTTAATATATGAGCAAGCTCAGCATCCTTAATCCAACCTTTTTTTGCAAGAACATTGGCTGTATGCCTTGTCTGTTGAAAAAGGGCTTCATTATATTCCTGGGAACGATTTAGTGCATCAAGTAACCGACTATACTCCGTCCATACTTGGCGCTCATCTCCATGCAGAAGAATGTCATATAATCGAAAGACATCCTCAGATAAAAGAGCAGATAATTCTCTTTTGTACTTCATCGCTAACTCCGGCTCTACTACTGTAAGTATCTGCTGATACGTATGTAGCTGTTCTGGGGCTGTAGCTTTTGCTCCTTCAATTAGAAACCTTACAGCTTCTTCGTTCAATGTATGCTTTTTTAACTCCATAAGCAGAGAATTAGACTCGGAATCAACCATCCCTTTAACCAATTTTGTCGTCCACTCTTCTGGGACACGTGGAAAATCACGCAATACTTGTAAAACGAATTCCTTGATATGAACATCTTCGCTCATTAGATGAGGTTCAATTCTTTCTAGAAAATGCAATGGTTCTGCTCCCTTCAATTGTAAATCGTACTACAGTTATATCATAAGAAGTGTAGAAAACCCACCACTGAACATTCGTCCTTTTTTCAGTAGGAAACGATGAGCAGGATACTTCCATTCATTCTCATTGTGAAGCTTTGATTAGTTGAGTGAAGGTTGTTTCATGAACCCTCTATGTGAACGGGTGAGCTAATCGTGATAAGATAATCATATCTATTCAAAGGAGCTGAACTAAAATGAAAAATGAAATCATCAAACGCTTTACTACTTATGTTAAATTGGATACCCAATCAAATGAAGAAAGTCCAACTTGTCCTTCAACACCTGGTCAGCTGACTCTCGCACAAATGCTTGTTGAAGAGCTAAAAGAAATTGGCATGATAGAAGTGACGATGGATGCAAACGGGTATGTGATGGCAACATTGGCAGCAAATACAACGAAGAACGTACCAACAATCGGCTTCTTAGCACATATTGATACAGCAACAGACTTCACAGGAAAAAATGTCTTGCCGAAGCTCATTGAAAATTATGATGGAAATGATATTCACTTAAACGAAAATCTACATATCACCCTTTCACCAAAAGATTTCCCTTCTTTGACAGACTATAAAGGCCACACGCTCATTACAACAGATGGCACGACGCTTCTTGGCGCTGATAATAAAGCCGGGATTGCTGAAATTATGACAGCCATGAGCTATTTGATTCAGCACCCTGAAATCAAACACGGGAAAATTCGGATTGCCTTTACACCTGATGAAGAAATTGGACGTGGTCCTCATAAATTCGACGTTGTTGCTTTTGATGCAAAATACGCATACACAGTAGACGGTGGTCCACTTGGTGAACTAGAATACGAAAGCTTTAACGCAGCTGGCGCTAAGATTACAGTGAATGGTACCAATATCCACCCTGGCACAGCAAAAGGTAAAATGATCAACTCGATGAAAATTGCTATGGAGCTACAAAACAAGCTACCAGCTGAACAAGCTCCAGAGCTAACGGAAAACTACGAAGGTTTTTATCACCTGCTTTCATTCCAAGGAGATGTTGAACAAACGAAGCTCGTTTATATTATTCGTGACTTTGATAAAGACGAATTCCAAGCGAAGAAAACGAAACTTGAAAACATCATAAACGAATTAAAAGAAAAATACGGCCATGACAGCATTCTACTCGAAATGACGGATCAATATTACAATATGAGAGAAAAAATCGAACCGGTCAAAGAGATTGTTGATATCGCTTATGAAGCAATGAAAAAATTAGATATCGAACCAAAGATTTCACCGATTCGAGGTGGAACTGATGGATCTCAGCTATCTTATATGGGACTGCCGACGCCGAATATTTTTACTGGGGGAGAGAACTTCCATGGAAAATACGAATTTGTTTCAGTAGACAATATGATGAAATCTGTAAACGTAATCGTTGGCATTGCTGAGTTATTTGAGGAAAAGGCGAAGTGAGCTGATAAGGGTCTGAACTCGCACTCTATATAAAGTCCAGAGTAATACTTACGCTTAATTTGAACAGTATATTGGGATTTGCGGGGTCTGACCCTTTCACGAGGTCAGCCCCTAAGGCATCCTCCTTTATGTTGCACAATATAAGATGCGGTCACCAGTCACTTTGTCTATTTTAAGTCTTCATGCACGATCGCTGGATGAAACTGAAATTCCTGAAGATTAATGGAGCCGTCTAACAAGAATTCAACCCCCTCACTTTGCAAGGATAGCTTTTGAATCTGAAAGTGCTCATCATCTTTCATGGAAATCTTGCCTTTTGCATTTACGACCCGATGCCATGGAAGATGATGTTTTCCACTCATGGAGTGAAGGATTCTGACAACCTGTCGCGCCCCTCTTGGACTACCTGCTAATTTAGCAATTTGGCCATAGGTCATGACGTTTCCTTCTGGAATATTTTGAATAATAGTAATTACCTTTTCAGTAAATGGCTTCATGTTCATCCTTTCATTTTTACTCTGATTAACCATATTTTAACCTTATCGATTAAGAAAGAGTACGAAAACTCTCTTAAACAAGTATAATTCGCTTTATATGAAATGATCTGATTATTATTAACCTTTAATGTATACATAAAAAACTTATAATGAGATGGAAAAGGCAAATTTCTATCGATTACCTATCTCGCGTTTGAATGAATAATAAAGGACGGGTGACTATGTTTAATCTAGCACCATTAATGCTTGAAAAAGTCGGAATTATTGTTATTGTTGCTTTTCTATTCTCTCAAGTGAAATCGTTTCGCCAAATTGTACAAAATAAGCACAAAACAAATGAAAAAGTCATGCTCATTTTGCTTTTCGGGGCATTCGGAGTCATCAGTAATTACACTGGAATTGAAATTCATCATAATACCATTGCGAAAGCTGAGTGGCTATCAGAAATAGACCCTGAAAGTGCACTGGCGAATACAAGAGTGATGGGTGTTGTTATTGGCGGATTACTCGGTGGGCCAACGGTTGGTATAGGAGCAGGTCTAATTGCAGGTGTTCACCGGTATACACTTGGTGGGTTTACAGCTTTTTCTTGTGCACTCTCTACAATATTGGCTGGAATTGCTGCTGGATATTTTGGCAGCAAACGAAAACAGAATGGGAAAAAAATAACGTCTACTTTTGCTGTCTTGATCGGAATGACATTAGAAACTGTACAAATGTTAATCCTTTTAATGACGGCTAAGCCGTTTGACCATGCACTGAATCTTGTTCTAATCATCGGGCTTCCTATGATTTTCGTCAATGGATTCGGTACATTGTTGTTTATGTTCATCATTCAATCGATAATACGTGACGAAGAACGGGCACGCGCAAGCCAAACCAACCGAGCCTTTCATATCGCCGACCAAACCTTACCTTTCTTTCGACAGGGTTTAAACAATCGTTCTTGCATGGAAATATCAAAAATTATGCTGAAGCTAACAGATGCCGATGCAGTGGCGATAACAGATGAACATCAAGTCCTTGCTCATGTTGGGGAAGGTTCCGACCATCATAGACCTAAAGCACAACTTGCTACAGGTTTAACCAAACGAGTCCTTGAAATCGGAAACATTTCTGTGGCAAGGTCAAGAGAAGAAATCTTCTGCTTTCATAACCATTGTTCATTACAGGCAGCCATCGTATTGCCTTTAAAGGTACAAAGTAAAACAGTAGGTACATTAAAGATGTACTTTACCCAACCAGATAAGTTAGATCGGGTACAGCAACAGTTAGCAGAAGGTTTAGCTAACTTATTCTCCACACAATTAGAGCTTGCAGAGGCAGAAAGGCAAATGAAACTGTTGAAAGATGCAGAAATTAAAGCTTTACAAGCACAAATTCACCCGCATTTTTTATTTAATAGCCTGAATACAATCTCCATACTATGTCGTACAGATGTACATAAGGCTCGAAAGTTACTTCTTGATCTAAGTTCATTTTTCCGAGGCAATTTACATGGTGCGAGACAGATGCTCATACCCTTAGAAAAGGAATTAGAAAATGTCAAAGCCTACTTGTCATTAGTACAAACTCGTTTCCCAGACAAGTACGACATTAACTTTCAAATAGAACCCGGTCTCGAGAAAGTACTTATTCCGCCATTTACCTTGCAACCGATCGTTGAGAACTCCATTCATTACGGCAATGGAAAAAGCAAGAACGAAGGATACATCACCATCCAGATTTTCACCCAAAATAAGACCATGCAAATTATTGTCACAGATAATGGGAAAGGAATTCCCGCTGAAAAAATTGAATTACTTGGTAAACAAATCATGCAGTCAAGAAAAGGGACAGGCACTGCCATTTTTAATATTAGTCAGCGCTTAAATGGCATTTATAATGGCCAAGCTAGTTTAACTATAAACAGTGAAGTAAATCTTGGGACAACCATTACGATTGCCATCCCGCTTGATAGTAAAGGAGTTTTCGATCAAAATGTTGAAAGCCTATATAGTTGACGATGAACCATTAGCAAGAGATGAATTGAAATATCTACTCATTCGAAGCAAACAAGTCAAAATCTTAGGGGAAAGTGATTGTCTCGAAGATGCTGTTGTAGATATTCCTAAGTTAAAACCAGATCTAGTTTTCTTAGATATTGAGCTTGCTGAAGATAACGGCCTACAGCTGGCCAAGCAGTTGCTCACTCTAGACCCAATCCCAGCAATTGTCTTTGCGACAGCCTATGATGAATATGCCCTACAAGCCTTTGAATTAAACGCACTCGACTATCTATTAAAACCCTTTGATGAAATTCGCATTCAAAAAACACTGGAGAAAATCCAGCAAATGCAAAGAATAGGTGAGAAAGAAAACAACATTTACCATTCTTTGAAAAAGGACCACACTGGAAAAATTGCTGTCCTTTTAGATGAAAGAATTATTTTATTAACATGTGCTGACATTCATTATTTAGAGTCATTTGAGGGGAAAACCATCATTAAAATGATGGAACACACATATAAAACCAGTGAAGCACTGGTTGTTCTAGAGAAAAAGCTAAACGGAAGACAATTTATCCGAGTTCATCGCAGTTTCATTGTGAACATGGACCATATTATAGAAATAGAACCTTGGTTTAATTCTACCTATCATTTAATCATGAACGACAGCTCCAAAGTTCCTGTTAGCCGTACCTATGTAAAAGAATTAAAGCAACTACTCGGTTTTTGAATATTTTGCATTTCACCTTTCCATTTCTGCAACTCAACTTTCTATTTTTGTATTTCAAAATGAAAACGCTCTAATTTATGTTTTCATTTAGTATGATGGCAGTAGAGGACAAAGGAATGGGGGAACAGGAAAATGAATGCGATTACAATCGTTATTGGCTCTATCTGTACACTCTTAATTGTATACCGTTTATATGGTACATTCATGGCAGCAAAGGTCTTGAAACTTGATGATTCAAAGCCAACACCAGCCCATAAATTAGAAGATGGACAAGATTATGTACCCACAAATAAATGGGTTACGTTTGGACATCATTTTGCGGCGATTGCTGCAGCGGGTCCGTTAGTTGGCCCAATATTGGCTGCTCAGTTTGGTTATTTACCTGGATTACTTTGGTTGCTGATTGGGGCAGTAGTCGGTGGAGCTGTCCACGATATGGTTGTTCTCTTTGCTTCCATGCGTAGAGATGGAAAATCCTTATCAGAAGTGGCAAAAGAAGAACTTGGTCCTGTGGCGGGATTTTGTACAGGTTTAGCGATGTTATTCATTATCACCATTACAATGGCAGGTCTATCATTAGTTGTTTTGAGTGCATTAGAAAGAAATCCATGGGGAACATTCGCTGTTGGAATAACCATTCCGATTGCAATGGGGGTTGGTCTGTATCATAAAAAAACAGGCAACTTAAAAGGTGCGACGATTGTTGGTTTTGCTCTTATTATGGCTGCTATCATCTTTGGGCCAAACATCCAAGGCACAGCTTTTGGCGATTTATTAACATTTGAAAAAAGCACACTTGCTCTTATTCTCCCTATCTATGCCTTCTTTGCTGCGGCTTTACCAGTCTGGTTACTGCTGGCGCCTCGCGATTATTTAAGTACATTTATGAAGATTGGTGTATTCGCAGCATTAATCCTTGGCGTATTCTATGTAAACCCAGCTGTTCAATTCCCAGCATTTACGGAATTTATTAATGGCGGTGGACCCATTATCGCTGGGCCGGTTTGGCCATTCATCTCCATTACGATTGCTTGTGGAGCAATCTCAGGCTTCCATGCATTCGTTGGTTCTGGTACAACACCGAAAATGATTAATCGTTGGAGTGACATTAAAGGTGTCGCTTTTGGCGCCATGCTTGTTGAATGTTTAGTAGCGATTATGGCTTTAATTGCCGCAGTTTCCCTGCAACCAGGAGATTATTTCGCAATCAACTCAACACCAGAGAAATATGCAACACTAGGTATGGAAACGGTACATCTTGATAAACTGAGTGAAGAAGTTGGGATGGATCTCGAAGGAAGAACGGGTGGAGCCGTTACACTTGCTGTCGGGATGACGTATATCTTCACGGAAATTCCAATTTTCGAGAAAATGGCGTCCTACTTCTACCAATTTGTTATTCTATTCGAAGCTGTTTTTATTTTAACTGCCATCGACTCAGGAACACGAGTTTCACGTTATCTTATCCAAGATTTCCTTGGGGACTTCATTAAACCGTTAAAACGGACAGATTCACTACCTGCTAATATTTTTGCAAGTGCGCTAGCCTGCTTTATCTGGGGATATCTCCTTTTCTCCGGTGATATTAGTTCCATCTGGGCGCTTTTCGGAGTATCGAACCAATTAATGGCTGCTATCGGTCTTATTATCGGTGCAACAGTGGTCCTCAAGATTGCAGACAAGCGTTGGTATATGTTGACATGCCTAATCCCACTTGCTTACCTGTATGTAACGGTTAACGTAGCAGGATACTGGATGGTTACGAATGTTTACTTAAATACAGAAAATGCTGGTTACAGTGTATTAAATGGCGCTCTTTCCATCATTATGTTAGTCCTTGGCCTTGTGATCATAATTTCCTCCATTACCAAGTGGATTCAACTATGGAAAATTCCGCAAACCGTACTTGTAGAACGTTCCAAAACGGAAGCTTCCTAATAATAAAGTAGCACCCCATTTTAAACAACCTAAAATGGGGTGCTACTTTATTCTACATTTACTTTGTTTCCAACACGAAAGTGCTTAATGCAGGCACTGTGATTTCATTGGATTGGATTTTCGCTAATGCTTTTGTCCCAGCTTTTTGCCCGTTTACAAGCAGAGAATATTTCCCTTTGTTTGGAATACTAAAATGGATAGCCTGCTTGTTTGCATTATGAACAACAGTTAGTTCAGTTTTTGACTTTTTTTCCGGACTTGTTAAAGTATAGGCAATAACATTTTTCGGTGCTTCCAAGAAGGTTAAATGTTGTTGAACTTCCTCCGCTGTTCCAAGGCGAAACGCCGGATACTTTTCCCTTAACTGAATAAGTCCTTTCATATACTCAACTTCCTGGTAATATTCCGCTTTCCGCTTCCAATCAAGTTGATTGACAGCATCTGATGACTTATAGCTGTTATGGTCTCCACCTTTTGTACGCATAAATTCCTGACCAGCGTGAATAAATGGAATTCCTTGTGAGGTTAAAATGATTGATGAAGCAAGCTTGTGCATTTGTTTCCGCTCCACTTCTGAGGCTTCAGGATTCGTCAATGCAAGCTTATCCCAAAGTGTGTGGTTGTCATGAGCTTCTATATACGTAACAACTTGCTCCGGATCAAGATAGCTGTCCATGCTTTTTCCGGCAATACCATTCTTAATCGTTTCCTCTAGTCCCGATTTACCGTTTACAAAACCTGCATCACGCTCTTCAAATACGCTTCCCTTTAGGCCATCTCGAATACGATCATTGAAATGAGCGATTCGCGGCATCGCAGCTGCATTCTTTTGGTTTGCCTTCTTCTCAGCAGCAAGCGGAGTATTTAGGTCCCAGCCCTCACCAATAACAATGATACTTGGGTCAATTTTATCCAAGGCCTTACGTATTTCATTCATCGTTTCAACATCATGGATCCCCATTAAGTCAAAACGGAAACCATCAAGATGATATTCCTTTGCCCAGTAAGTGACTGAATCAACGATGAACTTACGCATCATTTTTCGTTCAGATGCTGTATCATTGCCAACTCCGGTTCCATTCGCTAATGTTCCGTCTTCATTATAACGGAAATAATAACCTGGAACTAATTGGTGGAAATTCGATTCACTAACGGAATACATATGGTTATACACAACATCCATGACAACGCGAAGGTTCTGTTTATGAAGGGCTTGAACCATTTGTTTTACTTCCTTAATTCGTACCTTTGGTTCATATGGATTCGTTGAATAAGAGCCTTCTGGTGCATTGTAATTCTTCGGGTCATAGCCCCAATTATATTGCGGCACATCCAGCTTTGTTTCATCAACGGTGTGGTAATCATACATCGGAATAAATTGAACATGAGTCACACCCAGGTCTTTAATATGACTAAGTCCCGTTTTCACACCTTGCGGGCTCTTTGTACCAAGTTCAGTGACTCCTAAATATTTCCCTTTATGCTTAATTCCACTTTCTGCTTGGATCGATAAATCACGAATATGCAACTCATAAAAAATAGCATCCTCCGCTTTTTTCAGAGCTGGTTTCTTAGTCGACCAGTTCTTTGGATTTGTACTTGTTAAGTCCACGACCACACCTTTATCACCATTTACCGTAACAGCACGTGCATACGGATCGACTGCTTCGGTCCACTTATCGCCAATCTTCACTTTATACGTATAAATCAAGCCATCCTGGTTCCCTTGTATTTCAAGTTTCCATGTTCCTTTCTCGGCTTGCTTCATAGCTATTTCTTTACCAACTTGATCGTCCCAGTTATCATACGTAACAAGCTTAGCTTCACTAGCTGTAGGGGCCCAAAGACGAAAAGCTGTCTTCTTTTTGGCGTATACATTCCCTAAGTCATTTCCATCGTAATAAAAAAGGGTGTCAAACTCTTCTGATCGAATGGCAGCTCCCATCTCCACATCAGCGGTTCCGAATAACTGCTTCGATATTTTATATGTTTTCTTCAAATCAAGATTATCTTTCGTAATTATTTTTACCCTATTTGTCGTCGTTTCATTTTCTTTATAGGCTTGAATTTCTTTAATTTGTACTCCCCCCAATGTAAACCCAGCAAATTTTCCATCATTTAATGAAAAAGGAAAATTGGTTTCTATCGTAATTTCGTTCATTTTATCAATTTTTGCACTGACGATTTTTGGCGTACGATCTATTTGCGATACATCATAATACACCCGTTCAACCCCTTGTGTAATCCAAATTTCCGCTGTGCCATCTTCATTGAACTTCGTAATAAAACGATCATTAAATTCCCTATTTGCCCAAGCATCTCCACCCTTGCTTTGACGAAGAATGAAACCGAGTTTCTTAATTCCCTCTTCATCCGATACGGTCAACTTGGCAATCTTTCCAAATTCATCTTCATCTGTGAAAGCTATCTCATGTCCATCTTTTCCGTCTGGCCACACCCATAGATTCCAACCTTGATACTGCTGGTCATAGCGGAAGTAGTGAATGGTCACGTCTATATGTTCATAGGAAGGGAAATCACGATATTCTCCATCTGGTGGCTCCATATACGTTCTAGGATCACCTGATTTGACCCAAACCTCTACCTCGCCACTACTAACGTCTATCCAACGGTCTTCTTCGCCATCCTTTTCCCATGATTCTGTACGAACGATAAAGCCAACACGCTTTGCGTCACTAGGTACCTCGATTTCCGCAATCTTTCCAAACTTATCTTCGCTGGTAAACGGATAGGCCTTTCCTTCTCCACCTTCAGGCCAGATCCAAAGTTCCCACTCTTTCTTGTCGTTCGCTGCTTCTTGATAATGAATCGTTACTTTCGTTGTATCCGCGTCAGCAAACGCTTGCACAGAAAACCCTGAAAAAATCATGGTTAGAATAAGTAATATAACCGTTAATGATATTTGTACTTTTCTTACCTCCATTGTTATCCCCCCTTCCTAATTATTAGAATATTCTATATTATCATTATAGTCAAAATAGCATTGTTTGCATATGGTGATTTTAAAAAATACTTGAGAGTACATTCCATTTTTTCTTGAATCCGTTAAGTAACCGTGTTGTTTAAGAAAGCTGAACTAGTGTTGTAAGCTATAACGACTAGTAGAAGCGCAAGACAGACTTCTTTATCGGGAGTGATGACATTGACAACAATGAAATATGAATGGCGGAAAAGAGATAAAGAAATTTATCTACCTAAAAACAAACCAATATTAGTAGATATTCCACCGATGAAATACTTTATGTTGAAGGGAAAAGGCAATCCTAACAGTGAAGCTTTTAAAGAGGCTGTTCAAACATTATACGCATTGTCATATGCTATTCGAATGATGCCGAAGAAAGGATTTACACGGGAAGGCTATTTTGAGTACACGGTATTTCCATTAGAAGGAATTTGGGATTTGGATGAAATCGGAAGACAATTAGATAAGTTGGATAAAGATCGATTAATATATAAATTAATGATACGGCAGCCTGAGTTCGTATCAAACGAACTCTTTATAATGGCCAAAAATGTCGCAGAAAAAAAAGTATCGGAAAAATTGTTAAATCAAGTTACATTTGAGGAAATTAAAGAAGGGTTATGTGTGCAATGTATGCATATAGGGAGTTATGATGACGAACCAAGGACGTTTGCCATGATGGATGAGTTTAGTATAGAAAAAGGTGTACATCGTATTGACAAAAGACACCGAGAAATATACATAAGCGATGCACGAAAAACATCTCTTGGAAAATTAAAAACAGTCTTAAGATTTAAGGTATCGAACTGATTACTTAGTAGTGCGCTTTTCTAAAGCTCTCAGGGAATTTGGCGTCATGGTGAACATTAAACGATGTCATTGCATTAAGTTAGAGCGAGGGTTCCAAAAGGGTTAGGCCTTTTTTGAACCCCCACTCTGACTGTTTGATATTTATTGAGAAACAACTGGTTCTATTTTTAGATCATCGTGTTTAACAAGTGCATGCTTCTCCCATTTTCGGCTCTTCCACCTGAAAAACATGATGATTGCCCGTGTCCACTCATCAGCTGCAATCGCAAGCCAAATCCCCGGTAAACCAAGATCAAGATGGAAGACAAAGAAATATCCTAGAGGGAGACTCATTCCAACCATTGAAAGCGCACCTATCAAGACTGGATATCTGGCGTCTCCTGATGCACGCAATGAATTGATCAGAACGATGTTTATCGTACGACCCGTTTCGAGCAGGATACTTAGTAAGAGGACACTTGCACCCATTCGAATAATCTCAGGGTCATCAGAGAACAGTCCCATCAATGGTTTTCGAAGTAGAATAACAATTACTACCATAGAAAACGTAACGGCTAATGCCCACTGGACGCTTTTCCACACCCGAAAGTACGCGTCATCTTTCCGATTTCCACCGACATAACGACCTACTATAATTGCTGTTCCCATCCCAATTGCCATAGCAAACAAGTAAATGAACATAGAGATGTTTGTAGCATATTGTCTTGCTGCTAGCGAGCTAGCACCGAGATAGGTTGCATAATATAAGAACACGATTTGACATGCTTGATACATAATTTGCTCAAAGGCAGATGGCAAACCAATTTGTAGTATTTTACGAATGTACTCCCATGATAAAGTGAAATAATACTCCAGCCTCACGCGAACTTCCATCACTCGATACAGAAGCCAAAAGAATACAAGCAGCGCAAGAAATCGGCTAATGACTGAAGATATAGCCGCACCTTGAACACCTAACTCAGGAAAACCAAATTTCCCGAAGATGAGTGCATAATTTCCTAGTATATGAATCACGTTCATCCCAAGTGAAACAAACATCGCTTCCTTCGTGAAACCATGAACGCGAATAATGGCAGCCAATGAATTAATAATTGCTTGTAGGAAAATGGCTCCTCCAACAATCTTTAAATAACTTTGTGCATAAAAGAGGATATCACCTGATAAGTTCAAACCTTGCATCATTCTCTCGCTATAAAAAACAAAAACAATGCTTATCATGATACCGACTATTAAATTAAGGACAACTGCGATTGCTGATATTTTAGCAGCTTCCAGAATTTTTCTTGAACCGATATACTGAGCAATAACGATGGCAGCACCATTACCAACCACTTCTAAGATAAGGATGGCAATATGGAGATATTGATTGGCAGCACCTACACCAGAAACAGCATCATCAGAAATTGCACTCAACATAAACGTATCGACAATCCCCATTAACATAAATAGAAAAATCTCTAAAAAAATAGGCCATGTAAGAGAGAATAGATTAAAATCCTTCTGCATCTTCGTTGAATTTTTAACCAAAATTTCACCTTCTTACTCTATATACTTTTTAAAACAAATAGTATCGTATCACAGTTCAATTGCAGATACACCTATTTTTTGAAATGTTTCCAAAAAATAATTATTTCCATATTAACTCATACCCTTTTTTGTAGGAATAGGGTCGAAATTGAAGATTCTTACGTACTTCCTTGTGCAAAGACGTGTATTTGCGTTATCTTAGAATCACAAATCTAAATATAAAGGTGTGCGTACTTTTGCGAATTAACAAATATATTAGTGAGTCAGGGATTACATCAAGACGGGGCGCCGATAAGTGGATTGCTGAAGGAAAAGTGACAATTAATGGTATAACAGCTGAGCTAGGCAGCCAGGCTGAGCCAGGTGATGATGTGCGAGTGGATGGGAAACCGGTTATCATTGAACAACAAAGTGTATACCTTGTTCTCAATAAACCAGTAGGCATTACGAGCACGACGGAAAAACATATTAAAGGGAATATTGTTGACTTCGTGAACCACCCATTGCGGATTTTTCATATAGGGAGACTTGATAAAGATTCAGAAGGGTTAATCTTGCTCACGAATGATGGCGATATCGTAAATGAAATTCTACGATCTGAAAACAAACATGAGAAAGAATATATTGTACAAGTAGACAAGCCAATCACCGACTCATTCTTAAGGAATATGGCTTCAGGCGTAGATATATTAGATACGAAGACTCTTCCATGTAAAGTCATTCAACTTTCTAAAAACAGTTTCAAAATAATACTGACACAAGGCTTAAATCGGCAAATTCGCCGTATGTGCTCTGCTCTTGATTATCAAGTAGTAAGTTTGCAGCGAATTCGTATCATGAATATTAAGCTTGGTGGGCTTGCAGTAGGACAGTGGCGTGATCTCACTAAGGCTGAAAAGGAAGAATTATTTTCTGAGCTCAACTACACGCCTCGAAAACGATAATTCTACAAAAAAGGGTGTCCCAAAAACAAAGGGTCAGACCCCGCAACAACTAAATACCGTATAAGATAAGTGTATGAAACACTACATACTGATTTAGAGTGCGAGGTCAGACCCTTATGAGACTCTTTCACGATTATGACTTAGGTATATTACATGTAACAACTATTTCACGATCCATCACATGAAAATTGATCTGTCCATCATATCTTTTGACAATTTCTTTTACAATAAATAACCCCTGTCCTCTTATCTTGCCTGCCTTTTCTTTCTTCGTTGAAAAGCCTCTTTCAAAGATATTCTCTATCACCTTTTCATTCATAGCAGGTCCAGTGTTCTTCACTTCAAATAAGTATTGGCTGTTACTTACTTTACAGGCTACTTTAATTCTCCGATCGGGTTCTGGAAGTTCAATTGTGGCCTCAATCGCATTATCAATTAAATTAGACAGAATTTTTATCAAATCAGTCGACTTAATGTTTGAGAATGAATCATTGGATATATCAAACTCGATTTCTATTGTATGGTTTTCTGCGGTAAGCTTTTTTGTTTCCATTAATACAGATAAACCTGGGTTGTTTACATTCAAGTTAATATTTTCAATCGCATGTACTTCTTTAAAGAGATGTGCTAAATACTCTAGAGCTTTTTCTTGATTGCCTAGCTTCAACAAACCGTGGATGACTTGGATATGGTTAGAAAAGTCATGTCGTAAAGACTGCACAGAAGAGATTAAAGAACGGAACTCCGATTGATATGTTACTTCTGTTTCGCCCACTTCTTTTTTTAACTCCCTTTGGTACCACTTTTCGATGATTAAAAAGGATAAAAGTAAAACTACTACGAACAATCCGTTAAAAATCAGCATATGTGAATTATTCTTTAATACATTTTCACTGATATGATTGAGCGCTTCTGTACTTATATCAATAGCTAGAAAGCCAATGATCTCTTTTTGGTTATCAATAATAGGTGTCCCGACGGTAAGATATTGTCCAAATACTGGATCATTAATAACGCTCGTATAAAACGCTTCCCCCTTATATGCTTGTGCAACCTGCTTTTCTGGAACGGTACACACCAATCCTATTTCTACATTTTCTGAATTTGGCATTCCTGCTACCATGACTCTCGATATTCTAGGATTATCAACCGCCAGTGAATAGAGATGCAAAACACCAATCTTTTCTCTCACGTCATCAAAGTATTCTTTAAGCGCATTATATTCTTTCCCTTTTACTGGATTTTCAAGAAACTTCTTGTACAACTCTATATCCATAGAAGCAGCGATGCTCTTTGCTCTCTCTACATTGTGGACAGCAATCGATTCTTCTATCGTCTTTTTAATAGTAAAATAAGATGCAAGTATATTCACACCTGTGAAGAATACGACTAAAAATAGTGCCAATCCAAAAATCAATTTTACTTTTGTTTTTTTCATATGAACGTTTTTTCCAACCTTTATTATGGATTTCTAGAGTAGATAAAGTGAAACTGCCTTATATCAACTTAATGATATCGTACGTTTATTCTACTATATTTTAAAGGGTTACATAATAAAAGAAGGCTTTTCTAAATATCCAAGGGAAAGTAGAACGCAATAATGGAAGGAATAGTAACACCTATCCTTCCATTGAAATATTACATATTTCCCCAACGATAAAGTGAAACTTCAATCAGTGAGGGTTTTATTTACTGCTCGTTAATGCGGGATAAATCCCTAGTAGGGAGTTAGCTTGCCTTTAGCCATGGGATGGTCAGTTAATATACTTTTTCCCGACAAGAATGTCCATAATTCCATCTGTCGGAATGATGAATTCTACTGAGCCCATATAGCCTGGTGCTACCTCAAATTGATCAAAGACAATAACTAAATTGTTCTGTTTATTAATGTAAAACTTTTAATTTCTATCAATTTTTTCAAATCTTACCGGATCTGCTTTCATCTGCTCAGCTATCTGAGCTATGATATTTTCACTTAGTACATCTACATAGCTGTCATTTTTAAATAAACTTTTTAAGGTGAGTAAGACTTGATTTTTTTATCTATTGTATCGAACTGCATTTCTGTAGAAGAAGATGCCTGGGTAATGACGTTATAGCAGCGTATTGAGAATATGGTATCATTGTCAGTCAGTACTTCATACCCACTAGTGACAGCCATATTTGTATTTTCTCCTTCTTTAAGTTCTGCCAACGTGTTTGTAAACTCTTGATACAATTGCTTACTTTCTTCAATATATTTTTCATTCAATGAAGCTTCCAGACCTGAATTGTCCAAACCAGGAATCTCGGGTACTTTAATATCCACGCTTGCATGGTTATCCTTCTCTTCTTTCCGTTCCTGGAGCGTAATTACGTCAATGACCTTGCCGATAATCGGAATATCTGACATCGCGTTGGCAGCTGAAGGACTCAAATTGACCGTTGTCATTAACAAAATAGCAGCAGCGACTATACCTATTGACCATTTATATGCTACTTTCTTCTTTTTAACGGGAGTTTGAAGCGCACGATTGATAACATCATTTAACTCCTCTGGAATAGGTATCATATAACGATCTTTTAATTTTTCTAAATCTTTGTCCACCTTCTATGCCCTCCTAAATCCATTAATCTTGTCGCCAGAGAGTAATGCCTTTTTAATCGATTCTTGAATAATATCAAGGGCGTCATCTTTATTTTTTACATAGCTAAAAGCTAGCCGGTAGTAGTTTTCCTTTTTTTCAGTAATTGTTGTGATAAGTAATTGACGGATAGCCTGAATCATTACATGAAAGAGCTCCTTTTCTTGAAGTTGGTACGTACCATTTGATGTTACATTGGATAAACGTGTGAAAATCTAAAAAGGTTTGTACCGTCAATAAAAAAACATTAGTAAAATTTACATGTTAAAAAAGTAAGAAATTTGTAGTTTCCTGAAACAAATCTTTTCCTTCAAACGTCTATCTGATAGACTGATAGTATAAGGGGACTCGTAATATGAAAATCAAAATGAACCGATTAAAAAGAATCAAATTTAAACGTGTTTTTACGTTATTAGCATGTATATTCGTACTAGTATTATCCATAAGATATGTTATTTCTGAAAGAGCGCAAGCCACAGTAAAAAAAGAGACAGAAATTTTTACAGATGCAAAGTATCCGACAGTAGAAATGCAAACATTGATTAAAGACCAAACTCATGGGGGATATTCAGTTAATTATCCTACATTACAAATAAAAGAGATTGATCAAACCTTAAAGGCTTATGTAAATGAAGAGATCGCCAACTATCAGCAAGCGATTGCACAGAAAAAGATCCCAAAGGAAACCTCAACTGAGTTAACAATCACATACGATATCACGCATTATAGTGAACAAACGATAACCATTCTATTTAATGAATATCAATTTACTGGTGGTAAATTAGGAGAGCCGTCAATCCAAACATTTACCTTTGATCTTCCATCACAAAGACTGATTTCATTACAAGATATCTTCTATGAAAATAGTGATTATCTGAACAGTCTATCGATGATTGCTTTTACCGAATTGAAGAAGAGTAAAAAACTTGCAGAATCAGAGACTTTAAAAGCGAAAACTGAACCGAAGCTTGAAAATTTTAGCCAATTTTCTATACTTGGAGATACCATTGTCTTGTACTTCCAGCCATTTCTAGGATCAAATGGTTATTCTAAAACACAATCAATTGCTATTAAAAAGGCTGTATTTGATTCCATTCTTAAAGATTCTTACAAAAACACCAAAACGAACAAAAACAAGATTGAGGAAGCTCCACCCATTCATATTGTGACGGAACTTCCAAAGCCAAGTGGAATTGACCCTACTAAAAAAGTTATCGCTCTTACCTTTGATGACGGTCCAAGTAAAGAACCAACAACTTTAATCCTCGATGCATTGAAAGATTCCGACAGTCACGCCACATTCTTTGTACTCGGAAGTCGCGTTCAATACTATCCAGAAATCATTCAAAGAATGCTTGAGGAAGGCAACGAGGTTGGCAATCACTCTTGGGATCATCCGCAGCTGACCCGCTTGACTGAAGAACAGGTCAAACATCAAGTGTGGGACACTCAAGCAATTATTAAAAAAGTAAGTGGTTATGAACCCATTCATATTCGTCCGCCTTATGGAGCGATTAACGACAGTGTTCATCAATGCTTAGGGGAAATGGGCGTTTCCCTCTGGAATATAGATCCAGAAGATTGGAAGCTACGAAACAAAGACCAAATTGTTCAGTCAGTATTAAGCAAGGTTGCGGACGGTAAGATTATCCTTATGCATGATATTTATGCTACGAGTGCTGAAGCTGCCGTTGAAATCATTAAACAGCTTAAAGCACAAGATTATCAATTAGTGACAATTTCTGAGCTCGAAGAAGTGAAGAAACAGCGGCAAGAGGCTATACCAAGTAAGGGATGATTAAGGCACATGTTTCCAAGCCAGAGCCTGTACATATTCCTGCCAAACTATGTCGCACGATAAAATAGTAAGGTCAAAAACCCCCGCCCAGATTTTATTGTAGGCGGGGGTTTTTTGGCTTGTTTAAGGAAGGTGAATGACCGTACAAATGCTCCACACAATATAGACTGTATTTCGGGTAGGGCACACTTTATGAGCAGTAGGAGTCACAAATTACAAACGTGAAACCTTCGTATTATAATTTCATGAATCTTTTTCTCTAGGTTATTCGTATTAATTGATAAAGTAATAGGACAACTAACTTTAAAAGGGGATGCTTTATGGGTAACATCTTTCTATTTACACTTATTATCGGGATCGTGTCTTCACTGATTCTTTTACCTATTTACAAACGCAAAAAATCAAGTGAAAAAGAGGATAAACAGCTAAAAGGTGGTTTTTTGATAGCTGTGGTGATCTTGTTAGTACTCATTATGTTTTCATTCTACTATCTAACTAATCTGGATAGAAACCTATCTTCTTTATGGCTGTTGGCAATTATTATCACCGCTGTAGGAGCAGTACTCGCAACTGGTAAGGAAAGAATAATTAAATCCGTTCTATTCGTTGGATGTCTCATCATCGCAGCCTATTTCCTAACGGCAGGTCTGTTTAATGCAGATGAAAAATATGACAAGGTAAAAATGGCAGAGAAAACAGAAATCAAAACGTTCGATGAGAAAGCAACACCTGCTAGTGTTCCACCACAATTTGCACGCAATAAAATGAGAAAGGCATTTGGCCAAGTCCCAAATACAAGCTATTACGAGCTTGGAAGCCTACAAATCCAAAAGGTAAACGAGGATTATGTCTATATTGCGCCCGTTGAATTTTCGGGAATTTTCAAATGGTGGAAAGGAGAACAAACTCCTGGCTATTTTACTTTAAGCGCTACTGATTCTACAGCTAACCCTAAATTCGTAAAGGAAGAAATGGTTTTCACTCCTTCCTCTTATTTTGATAAAAACATTGAGCGTCATATTCGGATGCAATATCCAAAACATATCTTTTATGGGGATGCACAATTAGAGATTGACGATGAGGGAAAACCTTATTATATCCGTTCGTTCGGCGAATTTATTTCTGCCCGCAATGGATTTTCCGTCAAAGGTCTTGTCGTAGTAAATCCTAAAGATGGTGAAGCAAAAGCGTATAATTTAGCTGATGTTCCCGAGTTTATAGATGGTGCTGTTTCACCTGAAGTAGTCAGCTTACAAAACAGCTATTTTGGGAACTATGTCCATGGATTTTGGAATAGTAAATTTGGTAAACAAGACGTGAAACTCCCTTCAGACGAAGGAACTGAGTCCAATGTAACGCCAATTTTCAGTGAAGATGGCGATATGTATTATTTCACTGATTTCACCAGCCCAAAAGAAGGCGTGGATTCCATGCTCGGCTACTCACTTACCAACTCAAGAACTGGAAAAGCGACGTACTATACGGGTAATCTTGAAGAATCATACATGGATTCACAGGGAGCTTTGCAAATTATCGAAAAGAAATTCATTGAAAAGAAATGGCATGGGGAGATGTCTGTTCTTTATAACTTTTACGGAGAAGCAAGCTGGCTAACGCCTGTACTTGATTCTAACGGTTTTCTGCAAAATTACTTTATCGTATCAGCAGCTAATCCGGAAATTTCTGTATATGGAATCACTCCAAACGAAGCATTAAGACAATATAAAACAGCCTTGCAAAGAGGTGGAGGAACAGTTGACGGAAGCTCCAAAGCAGAGGAAAAGCAATTAAGTGGAACCGTGATACGAGTGTATAAAGAAAGGGCTGGAGACTTTACTGTTGTTTCTTTTTTATTAAACAACCAACAAAGCTATATCATTTCTTCTGAAAAAAGCCCAAAATCCATCTACTTAAAAGAAGGAGACAAGGTAAACGTTACCTACTTAGAGACCGGTGAAGAATTCTTGCCTGCGAAAGATCTAGTGATTGAGGGACTGGAGTAACCTTATCCTATTATCAATAAAAACACGATGAAGTGATTAAATCCTTCATCGTGTTTTTATTGATAATTTAGTTGATTTAATTTGAAGCTTTTCTTTTTTCAGCTAAATCAGTAGCAAGTTGGATCGTACGTTTCTTATTCAATGGATATAAGAATGTTAAAATTAAGAACACAATTAGAAGGATGACCGCCGGCACTAAAGTAGCTAGTGCATGAATACCATCTAATGCGCCTTGCGTTTGCGCTTCACGAGTTGCATCGTACCCAACAGCTGCAATCGCAAAACCACCAACACCACCAGCAATTGCTTGGCCCACTTTACGAGCAAATGAATAGATCGAATACACCGTTCCATCTTCACGTAAGCCTGTTAAGTATTCATGGTAATCGATCACGTCTGTTACGAATGCCCAAACCACTAAATTAAAGAATCCATATCCAAACATTGCAACAGTTAATAGAGAAATAAATTGAGTAGCAGATATGTTAGGTAAGAAGTATAAAAGAGCATATACAACGGCTGCCAATAACACACCTGATGCGGCTACTTCTTTTTTACCAAACTTAGCAACTAATGGTTTTACCATTGGCATAGCAATAAATGTAGTAGCTGTTCCAAGAAATCCTACGATACTTAATGCTGCAGCCGTACCAAAATAATCTTTAAATAAATACACGTTAACTGCGCCCGTAAGCATGAAACATACTAAAAATATTAGAGCTGAGGCAAGAAGCCAAATTAACGGTTTGTTTTTCATAAGACCTTTTACTGTTTGACCTAAATTACCTTTTGGCTTGTCAGTTTCAACTGCGACAACACGTTCAGTCGATAATTTATAACATGCCATATAACAAGAGATAGAAAGAATACCAAAGATAATGGCTCCCATTAGAAAACGGTCTGAATCTGCCTTATTATCTACAAATAAGATCAATGGGCCAACTACATTAATAATTAGACCTGCCATCGCACCACCCAAAGCTCTGAAAGTGGATAAAGATGTACGTTCAACAGGATTACTTGTAATTACAGACGCCATTGAACCGTAAGGAATATTAACAGTACTGTACAAAGTTCCCCAGATAATGTATGAGACAAAAGCATATGCCAGATAAAACCCATCAGACATACCTGGAATGTGAACAAACATTAATACGCCTGAAATAACGAGTGGGAAAGACATTCTGAAAATCCATGGTTTAAATTTACCATTCTTCCCTGATTTTCTTGTATCAATGAAACGACCCCATGTAATATCCGCTACAGCATCCCATAATCGGGCAACTAAAAAGAGCGTTCCCACAGTGGCTGCATTAATATGAAAAACGTCTGTGTAGTAAACCATTAAGAATGAAGCAACAAGAATAAAGAAGAAATCATTCCCGAAATCACCAAACAAATAACCAAGTTTATCTCTCATACCAAACTTTCTATTTACCCCATTTGTTGTTCCTGTTTCTTGAGCTAGTTTCCTGGCAGCTTGACCCATTTTTTACCCCTCCATTTAAAAGAAATATTCACCAACAATTCCTATAAAATTCCCAATTTTCAGTTAGTGAATTATAAATAATTACCAAATTGAGAATTAACCACATGCAGATTTACCTTCCCCTTTGAAGACTGTTCTAAGTTCTATAAATTGGAAACCCTTTCAAAAGTGTATAAAAAAATTTAATTGCATCTCGAGATAGGTAGGTAATTAGTTTAATAAACTAATTAACTACTGTATAAGTAGAATATCACCCTCTTTTACTCCCGTCAACAATAAATTTGTAAGCGCTACAAAAATATTTCAAAGGAGAACATCAAGTAGGATTAAGAAGGATCAGATACTTTATTAAAAATTAGTGATTCCTTATGAACCACAGTAATAGCAGCAAAAGTCACTCTTTTATTACATCCAAATATTTATAGTTTCACAACCGTTTGAGTAACTACTTGGACAAAGCCTTTATTAATAAGCGGAATATTGCCCAAGTTTTCCTATTACACATTTTTCGAGGAATCATCTGCTTGGTTTCTTGCCTCATAATACATATAGACGGTTCATCGTCGTCTTTAGCACAATTTCCCTCTACATGTTAAGTGTCCTTTGCGACCTTTTCTAAACTTAAAATATACAAAAAGAGCAATTTTGTTATATTTAAATAACGATTATTGGAATCTGGCCTTTTTGAACACTCATTTTAAAAAGCTTTCGTTTATTTAATCATTTGTTTAACTAAATCTCTATTCCGCTTTTTAAAGATTTCGTTATGTGAAGAGACCATTGCACTTTTACTAGCGTCAGGTTGTATAAATTGTTTAGCCTTGTTGACGGCGTTTGCTGCATCTTGGAAAGCACCAGCAATTAAATGGACTTTTCCCTCGTATTGTAGAATATCTCCACAAGCGTATAGTCCATCTATTGAAGATTCGCTAGTAGCATTGCCGGCAATATAATAATTCTCTGCTAGAGCAATATTTAATACACTATTTTCAAGTAGTGCCGCATCACTTTCATAACCATGATTAATAATGACTTCATCAATTGGCAGATATGAAACCTCTCCTGTTTCAGAATTAGTCAGTTCAACACGTTCAATGACTTCATGATTCTCACTAGCCATTAGTTTTGTTATTGACGTATTAAAGAAACAAACTGCAGAACTTTGCATTAATTGTGTTACTTGTGATTCATGGCCTGCTAATGCATCCTTCCTATATGTTACATACACTTTTTTGGCAATCGGCTCTAATTCATTGGCCCAATCGATTGCAGAATTGCCTCCACCTGAAATGATCACTGTTTTATCCCTGAATCGTTTTAAAGACTTTACTGTATAATTTAAATTGGTTACTTCAAACCTTTCCGCACCTTCTATTTTTAGCTTTTGCGGATTCAATATTCCACCCCCAACAGCAACAATCACTGTTTTCGAGTAATGTGTTTGGCCAGAGGAAGCTTGTAAGACAAAAATGCCATCTTCATTACGGCTGATCGACTCTACCTTTTCATTCAACACAACTTTTGGGTTAAAGGTCAATCCTTGCTCAACAAGTTGTTCAATTAATTTTGCTCCTGGTATTGGCGTCAGGCCTCCAACATCCCAAATCATTTTCTCAGGATATACATGAATTTTCCCACCTAATTGGGGTTGATATTCAATAAGCTTCGTTTTCATTTCTCTAAGTCCACTATAAAAGGTTGAGTAAAGCCCTGCTGGCCCTCCTCCAATTACGGTCACCTCAAATAGTTCTTGCTGTTCCATCCCATCCACTCCTCAGCACTTAATTATTAATGATTATCATTCTCATTAAAGAATACATCCTATTCTTTACTTTTGCAATAAAATAATGGTTGACAGTAGAAATAGATAGATTTATATTAGGTATGTGTTTGAAATTGATAATCATTATCAACTAATTAAGCTTAGATGTTCCAAAAGGAGGTTGCAACGTGGCACGCCTATATACAGATGACCTAAACATTGGTTATGGGGAACGGTTAATTGTAAAAGATCTTAATATAGAAATTCCAGATAAAAAAATTACTACCATCATTGGTTCCAATGGCTGTGGAAAATCAACACTATTGAAAGCTATCACTCGAATTATTCCCCATCAATCTGGAGCAGTCGTATTAGATGGAGGAAATATCTCAAAAGAGAGCACGAAAATACTTGCAAAAAAAATGGCGATTCTGCCGCAAACACCAGAAAGTGCAAGCGGATTAGCAGTTGGAGAGCTAGTATCTTATGGCCGCTTTCCTTACCAAAAGGGCTTTGGCCGATTAACTAAAAAAGATTATGAAGTTATTGATTGGGCTCTTGAAGTTACAGGAACGAAGGAGTTTAAATACCGTTCGGTAGATGCACTTTCAGGCGGTCAACGCCAACGCGTGTGGATTGCTATGGCTCTAGCACAAGAAACCGAAATGATTTTTCTAGATGAACCTACAACTTATTTAGATATGGCGCATCAGTTAGAAGTTTTGGAACTTTTGCAAACACTAAATAAAGAACAGAAGCGTACAATTGTTATGGTCCTTCATGACTTAAACCAAGCTGCCCGATTTGCTGACTATATTATCGCATTGAAAGATGGTGAAATCGTTAAAGCAGGAAGTTGTGAAGAAATTATCACCCAAGATGTATTAAGAAAAGTATTTCAAATCGATGCTGAAATTGGTAGAGATCCAAGAACAAATAAACCAATGTGTTTAACTTATAATTTATTAAAAGGAGATTCATATCATGAAGAAACTATTCTTTCCGATTACCCTACTACTATTGCTAGTTATTAGTGCATGTAGTAATAACACAACACAAGATGAGAGTAAAAAGGATGCAAATCAAGAAAAAAATCCAGAAACCATTACATACGAATCTGAAAATGGGCCGATTGAGGTTCCTGCTGATCCACAGCGTGTAGTTGTGCTTTCCAGCTTCGCTGGGAATGTAATGTCATTAGGAGTTAACCTTGTAGGTGTCGATGATTGGTCTAAGATGAATCCAAACTTTGAAGAAAAACTTAAAGGCGTTGAAGCAGTAACAGATGAGAGCTTAGAAAAACTAATTGAATTAAAGCCAGATTTAATTATCGGTTTAGACAATGTTAAAAATGTTGATAAGTTAAAAGATATTGCTCCGACTGTAGTATATACATACGGTAAAGTAGATTATTTAACACAGCATATTGAAATAGGCAAACTGTTAAATAAGGAAAAAGAGGCACGAGCTTGGGTTGATGATTTTAAACAACGTGCACAAGCTACCGGTGAAGAAATTAAAGCCAAAATTGGTGAAGACGCAACTGTTTCTGTCATTGAAAACTGGGATAAACAGCTATATGTTTACGGCGATAATTGGGGTCGTGGAACTGAAATTTTATATCAAGAGATGAAGTTAAACATGCCAGAAAAAGTTAAGGAAACAGCCTTAAAAGATGGTTGGTATGCATTATCGTTAGAAGTACTTCCTGAATTTGCTGGTGATTATGTGATTTTCAGTAAAGATTCAGATACAGACAATTCATTCCTAGAAACAGATACGTATAAGAACATTCCAGCTGTTAAAAACAATCATGTATTTGAGGCAAATGCTAAAGAATTCTACTTTAATGACCCACTAACTTTAGAATTACAATTAAACTTCTTTAAAAAATCATTTCTAGGTAACTAAGTTTTAGAAAGAGGATCTCCCATAAGGAAAGGGTCAAGCCCTATTACTGGGACATCCTCTTTTATTTTTTGGATTAACAGGCAATACGCCTACCTCCATTTTAGAGCTAGTAAAATGCACTAAAATTTACCTTTCTGATTTCAAAGGATTAGTAGAACCAATCGGGTTCTCCATATCGCCACCTTCTAATTAGCAGAGATTATTACAACACTAATTTAAAAGGGCGATGAATAAAAATCCCTACTTATTGAAGGTTCACTTTATAAAAGGAAAGATGAGAGACTTATGAAAAAAGATAAACAGCGATCTACTCAACTATTCATTAAATTTGTAGCAGCATTCTTGTTATTTGTTAGTATGTTTATTGTTTCCATCGTATTTGGCGCTGCTGACACTTCGATTAAAGATGTTTGGCTGAGCCTTACATCTAATACCACTAGCAGTGCTATTTCGATTATCCGCGAAATTCGTTTACCGCGGGAAGTTGGCGCCATTTTTGTTGGCGCAGCATTAGCGGTTTCAGGTGCTATCATGCAAGGTATCACAAGAAATCCACTCGCTGATCCAGGTTTGCTTGGTTTATCAGCGGGAGCGAATACAGCTTTAGCGATCACTATTGCCTTTATTCCTTCCGTAAATTACTTTGGTATCATGATAGCTTGTTTTATTGGAGCAGCTGTAGGTTCCTTCTTAGTTTTTGGGATTTCCACCATGAAAAAAGGTGGTTTTTCTCCACTCCGAATTGTTTTAGCTGGTTCTGCCATTTCTGCTTTTCTATATGCAATCGGCGATGGCATTAGCATTTATTTTAAAGTGGCTAAAAATGTTTCCATGTGGACGTCTGGAGGATTGATTGGAACAAATTGGGCGCAGCTCCAAGCAATCATCCCTATCATTTTAATCGGTATTCTTATTTCCATTGTTCTCTCAAGACAGTTGACGATTCTTAGTTTAAATGAAGAAGTCGCTGTTGGGTTAGGTCAAAAAACAACACAAATAAAAGTGATTCTGTTTGTTGTGATTATCCTCCTTGCAGGTGCTTCTGTGGCGCTAGTCGGAAATATGGCTTTTATCGGCTTAATGATCCCACATATTGTGCGAGCAATAGTCGGGACTGATTATCGCTCTATTATTCCTATGTCAGCCATTTTAGGCGCTATTTTTATGCTTCTTGCTGATACACTTGGACGGACGATGTACTCTCCTTATGAAACACCAGTGTTTGCTATCGTTTCACTAATCGGATTACCTTTCTTCCTAATTATCGTTCATAAAGGGGGCAAGGCTTTCTCATGATTCAGCCATCATTAATTAGAAAACAACGAATCATTTTATTTATTTTACTTTTACTAATTTTACTAACGACCATTATCGGAATGGGATTGGGCTATGCCTCCCTTTCCTATGATCGCCTTCTTCCCACACTAATTGGCCAAGGTACGTTTAAAGAAGAATTTGTGCTATTTTCTATTCGATTACCGCGAATTTTTATTACAGTATTAGCAGGAATGGCGCTTGCTTTATCTGGTGCTATTTTACAAGGGGTCACACGCAATGATTTAGCAGACCCTGGCATTATTGGCATTAACTCTGGAGCAGGATTAGCCATTACCGTGTACTTTCTATTTTCCCCAATAGATGTTGGTTCATTCGTGTATATGCTACCATTAGTCGGGTTTGCTGGTGCATTACTAACGGCCTTCTTCCTATACATCTTGTCATATAATCGCAAGGTAGGTTTGCAACCAACGAGGTTCGTATTAGTCGGAGTTGGTTTATCCATGGCTCTTTCCGGAGCAATGATTGTACTTATATCAGCTTCAGAGCGAGAAAAAGTCGATTTTATTACGAAATGGTTAGCTGGAAATATTTGGGGAACGGATTGGCCTTTCATTTTGGCTATGCTTCCGTGGTTAGTCATTCTCATTCCATTTACTTTATACAAAGCAAATCGCTTGAATATCCTTGGATTAAGTGAGCCAGTGGCAATCGGTGTTGGTGTTTCTATCGAAAAAGAACGTATCGTATTGCTTTTAACAGCCGTTGCTTTAGCTGCTTCTGCCGTTTCTGTTACAGGTGGAATTGCTTTTATTGGCCTTATGGCTCCACATATTGCCAAAGCATTAGTCGGCCCACGAAATCAATTATTTATCCCAGTTTCCATTCTCATGGGCGGTTGGTTATTGCTATTTGCAGATACAATTGGCCGTAATCTCGTCGATCCTGATGGGATTCCAGCTGGAATTATGGTTTCATTAATTGGTGCCCCTTATTTTATTTATTTACTATTTAAAAAATAGTCGCATAATTTTTTTTTAGTGAACTACGAAAAATATCTATTAATGATCTAACAAAAAGATCAGGACCCACACATTCCTCTAACATGTAGAATATGTAGGTCCCGATCTTTTTTTGTGTTTGCATGTAACTCACTTAATTGATAGCTGACTCATGATTATCTTGCATTCGGTCGCTCACCTTCTGAGATAAAACTGTTAATGCGTTCTATCAGATTTGGAAGTTCACTCATCGTTTTAATCGTATAATCTGCCCCATTTCGCATAAAAGAGTTTGCTGTTTTAGAGATGACAGCTTCTTTATCAGATTCTGATAAACGATTAAATTCATTTAAGCTTAAACCCATTTCAGAGCTGCCGATTATGACGCCAACTGACCAAACTCCTGCCTGAACCCCCTCTTTAATATCCGAAATGGTATCCCCTACTTTTACGACCTTCCATGATGCTGATAGTTTGAGCCGCTCCATATTCCGATAAATCATATATGGATATGGTCTTCCTAACGAATTTGTTTCATCGGGAGTAATATAACAATCCGGGCTGTAGCCTTTTTTCAAAGCATTAGGAACAACGACATCCATCATCGTATTTGTATACCCTGTTGTTGAACCAATTTTCAAACCTTGATTTCTCAAAACTTCAACTGTCTCAATCACCTCAGGAATCGGATCCGTATACTCTGATAATGAAGCCATAAGTGCGGGTTCAAATTCAGCATATAAACTCTTTACATCTTGTTCACTATATACTCGGCCATATTTTTCTTCCCACAGGGCAGATACTCTAGGCATAGATAACATCTCACGAATATGGTCAATTTTCAGCATCCCCATTGGAGCTCTTGCTTCTTCCATCGTTACGTCAATTCCTGCATTCTTAAAAATATCCACAAATACATTCACTGGTGCAAAGCATCCAAAATCAACTGTTGTTCCAGCCCAATCAAATATTACGCCTTCGATTTTATTCATTTTGTCACCACTCCCATGTATTCTTCTATAATATTGCATAATTCCTGAATATCTTCTTCATAGATTTCACCGATATTTCCAATTCGGAATGTATCTACGTCTGTTAGCTTCCCTGGATAGATGACATATCCTCGCTCTTTCACAAATAAATAAAAGTCTACAAAGTTGAATTGTTCATTTGGAAAAAGAAATGTTGTAATGATAGGTGATTGTTTTTCATCTGAAATATAGGCATGGATCCCTACTTTTTCAAGTCTCTCTCTTAAAAGCTGATTATTACTTTGATATCGAGTAAATCTAGCAGAAATACCACCTTCTTCTACTAATTCATCAATTGCTTTAGAAAATGCAGCCACTACATGTGTAGGCGAAGTATAGCGCCATTTCCCATCTTGTTCCATTTCCTTCCATTGATCAAATAAATCTAATGACAAACTGCGGGCATTTCCTTCACATGCTCTAAGTTTCTCTAATTTAGCAATGACAAACCCGAATCCAGGAACACCCTGAATACATTTATTTGCACTGCTAATTAAATAATCAATTCCTAGATCAGGAACATTAATTTCCATTCCGCCAAAACTACTCATTGCATCAATAATTAATGTTTTTCCATATTCCTCAGACAGGTTTGAAATCATTTCAATTGGATTTAAAATGCCTGTCGTTGTTTCACAATGCACCATGACGATATGTGTAATTTCCTGATCTTCTTCTAGAATGTCCCTGATTTCCGCTTCATTTGGGTATTCATTGTATGCGACACTGTATTCGCCAAAATTTAGGCCAATATATTGAGCCATTTTTACTACACGTTCACCATATGCGCCATTCGTTACGATTAAAACCTTATCCTGATTCGAAATGGTAGAAGTCATCACCGATTCAACAGCAAACGTACCACTTCCTTGCATGAGTACTACTGTATACTCCTCTTTAGAAGCACCTGCAAATTCAAGAAGTTGGGTTCTTATTTTTTGTGTGATTTCTTTATAGTCATGATCCCAAGTACAACGGTCAAAGAGCATTTCTTCTTTTACTGCGCTTGTTGTAGTTAATGGACCTGGTGTTAGAAGTTTATAGTTTTTCATACAATCACTCCCTGATCATTTATTTTGCTGATTTGAAAAATTGTTGATGTTGCTCTAATAATTCGATGGTTAATGGCTTTTCAAATTTCATTGAATGTGCTGGTTTGTTATTAGCTCCAACTGTTTCACCTTCATAAAGTGCAACTGGATAATTCGTTATTAAATTTTTTCTGGCATCTTTTATAATCACTTCTGCCATTTCCATTGCTAACTTCGTTGTCGCATCATCTTTCTTCACAACAGCAACGGATTCAGTTAGTGAAAAATTCCCTTCAATTGGATCAATATAATCAATTGGTAACCCTGACTCTTTCGCTACAACTGCTTGGTGACGCAATCCAAAACCAGCAGCGACTTCCCCAGCTTGTACTTTCTTGATTGGGCCTGATCCTGAACTTTCAAGATGTGGACCACTATTTGCAATTAAATCATGAAGAACTGCTTTCCCTTCTTCTTCTCCATATTGATTAATGACTGCTTGAACTAACAGCCAACCTGTTGATGAGTCCAAAATATTAGGAATCGACACGAGTCCTTGGAATTCTGGTTTCGTTAAATCTTTAATAGAAGTTGGCATCATTAAGCCTTTTTGCTTAATTACTTCTGTATTCACAAAGATTGAACCTGTATTCGCTAAAACTGGCGTGTAAAACGGTGGATATTTCTCTAATGGATTTGTTTGAAACGATAAATCGGCAAACATGGAATGTTTTTCTTGCGCGCTTTCTACAAAATAAGAACTCATTGTTACTAAATTAGCTTCAATTTGATCTCCCTCTGCCAGTAGCTTTCCACCTAATTCAGATGTACCTAACGATTGAAGAATATACTTTCCATCGTATCCCGCGTCATTTAAAGCACTTTCCATAGCCATTGTGGCCTCTTCATCACCATTTGTATAAATCACAACTTTTTTTGATCCATCCTCTTTATTGCTGGTACAAGCAATTAATGCAAATACTAAACCTAGAACAAACAGAGACAACATAATTCCCTTCACCGTTTTAAACATCATTTTCCCTCACTTTACATAGTTAATAGTTAACGATTTATCCCGGTTTCACAGGCTGCACCCCCACACACTGATGGAAGTTTCACTTTGTTAATTGTTTCTTTTGAAGATAATCACAAAGTAACTTAATAAATAAATTTGTAATGAAGATCAGTAAAGATAAGACAAATATTTCATTGAATTTAGCGAAATGCTGTAGCTCTTTAATTTCGCTAGCTACTAACGAAGTTTGAGCTGTGACCAAAAAGATAATCCCGCTAACTGTAACCATTGAATTGATAAAATAGTAGCTAATCATCTCAATCACTGTCGATGCTGAGTTTGGTAGAATTACTCGATAGATTGTCTTTATCCAGCTATCTCCCAATAATTCTCCAGTTGTTTCCCAAGATGGGTTCATTTTAGATAGCGAATTTTTCGCCATTAAATATGGTGTAGTAAAAAAGTGAACAATATTACATAGTACGATAATTGTGAATGTCCCTTTTAAACTACTGCCATTAAAAAGCAGTAAATACGATAAACCTAATACCATACCTGGGACTGTGTTCGTCATCATTGAAATAATATCAATCGATGACTTCCATCTTAAAGGTGTACGGGCGTTTAGAATGGCTGAGCAATAGGCGAACAACGTGCCTAATACAGCCGTTAATGTAGCAACTAGTAATGAATTTTTATAAACATCTGTTAAATCGCTAGATTGAAAGATGTTCATAACATGTTTCAATGTGAAAGTAAGATCATAAGGAAAACTATTTAAAAATGGGGCAATAAACATGACGGCAAAAATAGAAAGCATTGCTACTATAATTACCGAGGAAATAACCCCCAAACAAATATCTCTAAATTTATGTTGAATCAGCTCTATATTGCTAAACTTGTCATAATGAAAATTCAGTTTTTCAAGATAATTTAGTAGTAATACACCAAACACGGCTGGTAGTAACATCAGTATGGCAATGACTGCACCATGATTAAAATCGGGAATGGAACCAAGCATCACTTGGTATAGTTGAGTCGCCACAACATAATACGTCCCACCTACCGAAGCTGGTATTCCGAAGTCTGTAAAGCTCAAGATAAACGAAAGAACAAAAGCCCCACCTAAAGTTCCCAATAATGGCCGTACGATTGTATTCATGAAACTTCTTAACGATCCATCCCCCATTAACTTGGAAACGACGATAAATTTTTTATCAATGTATTTAAAGGAATTATTAAGTAGAAGAAACGCTGCTGGTACTGTATAAATCACATAGCCAATTAATAATCCATTAAATCCATAAATTTCAAATAAATTTCGTCCAAAGATTTTTGTTAGTAAGCCCTGATTTCCAAATGAATACATAATGGCGAACCCATACGTAATCGTTGGAAGTAACATCGGAATTACAATACCAGTTTTAATGACGGTTTTTATCGGGCCGTAGATTCTTGTACAATTGACGGCATAAGCAAGAGTAAATGCTAGAATCGTTGTGATGACAGCCGTCATGGTAGAAATTTTTATGCTATTTCCAAATGCCTCAATTAAGTCCTGATTAGACAGAATCGAAAGATAGTTTGAGATACCAAACCCCTGATTTGTTTCAAACGAGCGAACAAATAAAGTGCCAAGCGGGAATAATAGAAACACTGCAAATACCACTAGTATAGATAAATAAATGACTCGCATTTCTGTTTTTACATTAGGCATATTTTTCACCGAATAAGTTATAAATATTTTGTCTCTTAATCTGTAATTGTTTAAGAATAAATTCTTTAACAAAATCATTTTTGGGTTGATTGATAATTTCCCGTGGTGTTCCAAATTGAGATATATTTCCCTGATTGATAATTAGAATTTTATCTGACAAAGTTAATGCTTCTTCCGGATCATGCGTTACAATAATCGTCGTAAGCTTAAACTCTCTTGCAATAGATTGAATACGCTGTTTAATGGATTCTTTAATGACCCCGTCTAGTGCACTTAAAGGCTCATCTAGTAATAATATTTTTGGTTTCATAACTAATGTTCTTGCAAGAGCCACCCTCTGTTTCTGACCACCTGATAACTCGCCAATTTTCTTTGTTAAATGAGGTTTTAACTCTAAGAATTCGATGTATTCTTGAAGCTCTTTCTCAGACACTAATCCCTTCTTATTTCTTAATCCATATACAATATTTTCATAAGCACTTAAATGGGGAAAGAGCGCATAATCTTGGAATACGATATTAAATCCTCGATTCTTCATTGGCACATGACTCATATCCATATCATTAAAGATAATCTTTCCATGGTCCAATTGGGTTAAGCCTAAAATAATATTTAATAAAGTGGTTTTTCCACTCCCACTCGGACCTAATAGGGAAACAATTTCACCAGCTTTAATTTCAATATTTATGTCATCTAAAACTACTTTTCTATCGAATTGTTTGCTTACATTTTGTAATTTCAGCAAACTGTTCACCCCCTTAAATACAACCTTAGTATAAAAACTCGATGTAAATTAATATAAAGATTCACGTAAATACTGTGTAAATATTGCGTAATTTATCATTAACTTGATACAAACTCATGCCTAACTTATTCTATATTCATGATCAACTCATCTTATTATTTATGTAAATATATTGAATATATAATAAGCAATCAGTACACTAGAATTAATACTTCTTTAAAAAATGATAACTTTGAGTAGGTGAATATATGTTTCCAGTTGAAAGACAACAGAAAATTACTGAATTATTAATGGTCAAAAAGGTTCTCAAAATATCTGAGCTAACTGAAGAATTAAAAGTCTCTGTTGATACTCTTCGTAGAGATCTAAACCTGCTCACAAAACAAGGGAAAATTGAAAAAATTTATGGTGGAGTTAAGCTCGTTGAAGCAAAATTTGGGGAATCGACAATTGACGAACGCTTGGTCAGCCATATAAATGAAAAAGAAGTAATTGCACAAAAATGTAGCGATTTGATCTATGACGGTGATTGTATTTTTATAGATAGTGGTTCGACAACCTATCAAATTGCAAAATATATTAAAAATAAGAAGAAGCTAACGGTAGTGACGAATTCAATTCCTGTTGTATTAGAACTAATAAATAGCGATGTAGAGCTAATTATCATTGGTGGAAAGGTTAGACATAATGAACAGTCTGTAGTAGCTTATGATTATTTATTCAATTTTAGCGAATTGAATATAGTAAAAGCGTTTATTTGTGCTAGTGGGATTACAGTCGAAAAAGGAATCTCTGATTATAATTTAGAAGAAGCAATTACGAGGAAAAAAATGATTGAATTATCTAAAGAAATTTATGTTGCCGCAGACAGTACAAAATTTGGTAAGGATGTCACCATTGGTATTGCAACACTTGATAAAATTCATTACATTATTACGGACCAAAATGTAAATAAGAATCTCATCGATTCATTTAAGAAAACAAGCACCCATTTAATCATTTCAGAATAATAATCCTCATTCAAAACCTGAATGGCGTTAAAACGCCATCCTTTACTATGAAAGATATATCATGAAGCACGCTACACTCGCTTAATCACAATGGTGGCGGTGCAGAGCGGGCATTTCAGCTACTTTCTCGATAATATAAGTATGCCCGCTAAGTAGATTGGCTATATTAGTAAGTCGCGAAGCCTCGTCCCATGTCCTTCATACAAAAAACGGAAATTCCACTCGTAATGAACGAATTAAGTGGAATTTCCGTTTTTCTATTATCATTTTAAAATTTTACAATTTATATGGAACACATATAAAGTGAAACTTCAATCAGTGAGGGTTTTCTTCATCCCCCACTGATTGTTAGTTGAACCAATCGGGCTTTTACGGGCAGTTCCCCCCCACCTACGCTTCCTCGATTACTCCAAGCCTTAAGGTGGGGGGGTTACTGCCCGTTAAAGCGGGATAAATTAGTTAAATCTATCATATGAAATTCATAACTTTAGGTGGATTAAATAACCTTATCGACAATACCCTTACCTTGTTTCAACGATTAACGATTGTCGACTTTTTCAGGATAAAGATCATGATTCATCAAACGGAAACTGGCCATCTCTTCGTACTTGGTACCTGGTTTCCCATAATTGCACCATGGATCGATGGAAATTCCACCACGTGGTGTAAATTTCCCCCAAACTTCAATATACCTTGGGTCAAGTAATTTTATTAGATCGTTCATAATAATGTTAACGCAATCTTCATGGAAATCACCATGATTACGAAAACTGAAAAGATATAATTTTAGTGATTTACTCTCGACAATTTTTTGATCTGGAACGTAAGAAATATACATCGTTGCAAAATCAGGCTGGTGTGTCAGTGGGCATAAACTAGTGAACTCCGGACAATTAAATTTCACGAAATAATCACGATTCGAATGAAGATTATCTACTGCCTCTAATACCTCCGGTGCATAATCAAATGAATATTGTGTATGTTGATTACCTAATAATGTTAAATCCTTTAAACCTTCTTCATTGCTTCGGCCAGACATAAAAATCCCCCTTGTAAATGGTTTCCCGACACTGTTTTAAAAGAGAGATCCGCTAATCATTCTATTGCAACTAAAAGAATAAAACATAAAAAGCCATGCCCAGTATGGACATGGCAAATTCCCATGTATCCATAGTTTTTTATAGAGGGTATCAGCTATGAACCTCTCCCGCTTACGTACGGGAATTCTCTTTCATATCATAAAGAACACTTAGCAAAACGTCAATTGAAACTTTATATCGTTTTATTATAGAAGGCGAGTATACAACATAGTTAATACGCTCAAAGAAGGTTTTGGAAATCCCTAACACGCTTTTCTACAAAAGTGCAAATGTTAAATGAATCTGAAGGTATCGTCAATATCCCATCAATTGTGTAGTATATGCTACAAATCCTATGATATAAGGAGGAATTGGTAGATGTAGCGGGCTTCTAGTAGTCTAAGCACCAAGCAACCGCAATAATGACGTTTGATAATTCCCTAGTTATATTGATATATTGAATATAGAGTGTAGCGGGATGATGAATCTGTGCATAGCAGCCAGAAACTAATTTGTGAAATAATACACAAAAAGGAGTAGATACGTATGAGATCTGTCAATGTAACAGATCACAAAGTGAAAGAAGAAATGAAAGATGATTATTCATTAGATAGAGTGCCACGGCAACAAAGGAATATGGGTTGGTTAAGTATTACAAATATTACCTTTGGTATAGCAACAGCCATTTTTTATTTTCAAATGGGAAGCGTTATGGCGCTTCAATTCGGAGCCATTAATGCCATTATATCCTCCATATATGCGATAATCGTAGCCGGTATACTCGGAACATTCATTGCTTATCTTTCAGCAAAGTCCGGTATGAACGTCAATTTATTATCCAGAGGGGGCGGATTTGGCTATATAGGCGCATCATTAACCTCGTTCATTTATGCAACAAACTTCATTATGTATTGTGCGTTTGAAGGCTTGATTTTAGTTTCAGCCATTCATACCTTCTTCCCGGTCATTCCAGAATGGGCGCTAATCGTTCTCTTCGGAACAATCGTTATTCCTTTGAATTGGTTTGGTATAAAACAATTAGATAAATTACAAAAGTGGTCTTTACCTATTTTTGCTGTTTTTTTGGTAACCGCAATCATTGTATCCATTTACACACCGTCAGTATATGAAGGGAGTTTTTGGACATATATGCCAGATGGCGTTCAAGTCGGGGGTAAGGCTTTACTACTTTGTATCGGCATGCACCACGGGATCATGGGTTTGACAGCCCTGCTTGCTTCGGACTATGCCCGTTTCCTTAAACCAAAAGATATCAAAGTAGGATCGGTTGCGATTGGATTTATTCCACAGATTTTCTGTTTTGGTGTCATGGGTGGTCTTGGCATATGGTTTGGTGTTCGTCTGGGCGAACCAAATCCAGGGGTTTACATCGTACTGCTTCTTGGTATTGGAGGAGCATTATTCACCATGCTAACCCAATTGAGAATTAATGTGACAAATATATATAGCAGTTCCTTATCATTATCTAACTTCTTCGAAAACATCTTTAAATTTACACCTGGCAGACGATTCTGGGTTATTGTATCCGGTATATCGGCGATCGTTTTAATGCTATGTGACATAGTGGATCATTTAGATACAGCAATGACATTCCAGGGAGTCTTTTTATTGGCTTGGGCTGCCATATTAGTCACTGACGCCATGGTTGTGAAAAAATTACTGAAAATTGGACCTGGTTATTATGAGGCTCGCCAGAAGTATTTATATAAATGGAATCCCGTTGGAGTCGTGTCTTTACTAATTGCAAGCGGCTTAGGGACAATAGCAGCATTAGGATATATGGGAGCGTTCTTACAAAGTACTGCAGCATTCTTTGCTGCGATTCTAGCAGCTATACTTACAGTCATTATAGCAATTTTCACAAAAGGAAAATACTATTATAAAAGCGAACCTAATGACATTCACAAGGAAGATCGTATTGCATAAAATAGTAAGTTAATTTTTACAGTCTCCTAATTTTTTATTCTCGTTCTCCCCGGTATCCCCCCTTCCGGATAGCCTTTTTATTGGGCACTTGATTTGTCTCTCGCTATTTTCTCTCTACGTTTTATCCAAGTTGAGACTTGGAATCGATTCAGGGGGGATATACAAGTAAAAAAGGTGCTTAAAGTATGCAGGCTAAAAGAGAGGAATTATGTTGTCAGATTCCTCATTATGCTCAGCTAGCAATCTTTTTCAGGTTTACTCGTAAGTCCTATCCTTTAAACCATCATGCAGTTCTTTTGGATATGCCAACGTTAGCTTAATAGGTTGTTATAACAACCTCATTTTTGAATAAGAGTCAAAGGGAGTGGCCATATAGACTGACTAAGTCTGGCTACCCCTTTTTGGTATCTAAAAGTCCTCGAGGCTCCAACAATTAAATGGTTGAAATACTAATTTAGCGAAATACTCTTTATAGAGGTGGTTCAAAAAGTCCGGTAAAAAAGCTTGCGGATTGCTTCAAAGCTCTGTCTCTACGTTCCTCACGTATTACTCCATACGCGCAGGTTCTCTCGAGATGCGCTCCTCGAACTTTTCGGCTCTTTTTATCCTCTTTTTTGAACATGCACTTATACTTATTTATTTTCTATGATCTCAACAAATTTCGTTGAAGCTGGCGATAATGGTACACTTTTCAAAAAACAGACACCGATATTTCTCTTTGGTATTTCCTCCATTAATTGAACTTCATACACTAGTCCATTATTTAAATATTCTTGGGAAAATTCTTTCGTCACACATGCAATTCCTAAATTTATCTTAGCAAACTCCAATAATAAATCATGGGATCCTAATTCAAATTCTGGCGAAATCTTAATACCTTTAGATATCATAAAATCCTCAACATACTTTCTGGAAATCGATTTCGGTTCGAGTAATATTAAGGGCAGTTTTACTACTTCATTAAGGCTTATTGGCTTAGATAAGCTATTCCTATATTTCTCCCCACAAACAAAAATATCGTGGACATCAATACATGGGATAAGTTCTAATGTAGGATCATCAAGGGGAAAATTACAAATTGCTATATCAACTTCTCCTGATTTTAAAATAGAACAAATCTCTAATGTTGTACCATTAACAATCTTTAATTTAATATTAGGATATTGATTATGAAAGGCTTCTAAATAAGGAAGTAAATAATACCTAGATATCGTATCACCTACACCTATCTTTAATTCCCCTGTCGTTAAATTTTTAAACTCCAAAATCTTTTCTTCCCCAACATCAATTAAATTAAGGGCCAAATGAACATATTCAAATAGAAGACTGCCCTCGTTTGTTAATGATACTCCCTTTGGAGTTCTATTAAATAGACGGATATCTAATTCTCTTTCTAACTGCATGATCGCTTGACTGACAGCTGGTTGTGTCATATAAAGGTCTTTTGCTGCCTTAGAAAAACTCTCGCTTTTTCCTACCTTATAAAATACTTTATATAAATCTAATTTACTTACCATATAAGCACTCCTTATACCCACCATTCGATATATCCATTTTACTTATATCACTAAAACGATGTATAGTACAAGTAGGGACATACTATAAATTAACTTTGTGAGTTTAAGGAGCGATTATTTTGGAAAGAGTTGTAGGAACAGTTGTAAGAGGTCTTCGTTGTCCAATCATCAATCAAGGGGATAACATCGAAGAAATCGTTGTTGATAGTGTGTTAAAAGCTGCAGAAGTGGAAGGTTTCAACATTAATGATAAAGATATCGTTACATTAACAGAATCAATCGTAGCTCGTGCTCAAGGGAACTACGCGACGATTGATCATATCGCTAAAGATGTTAAAGCAAAATTCGCAGAAGATACTGTTGGTGTTATTTTTCCTATCTTAAGTCGTAATCGTTTTTCAAACTTGCTCCGCGGTATTGCAAAAGGAGCAAAAAAAATTGTTTTAATGCTTAGCTACCCATCTGATGAAGTTGGCAATCACTTAGTTGATATTGACGTTCTTGATGAAAAGGGAGTTAACCCTTGGACAGATGTATTAACAGAAAAACAATTCCGTGATCATTTTGGCTATAATAAACATCCTTTTACTGGCGTTGATTATATTGAATATTATAAATCGTTAGTTGAAGAATGCGGCGTTGAATGCGAAGTGATCTTCTCAAATAATGCAAAAACCATCTTAAATTACACAAAAAGTGTTCTTACTTGTGATATCCATACTAGATTCAGAACAAAGAAAATCTTAAAAGCAAATGGTGGAGAAAAAATTTATAGCCTTGATAACATATTAGCAGCGTCTATTGATGGCAGCGGATGTAATGAAGCTTATGGTCTGCTTGGCTCTAATAAAGCAACAGAAGATAGTGTGAAACTTTTCCCACGTAACTGCCAACCTGTCGTTGATAACATACAACATATGCTTAAAGAAAAGACTGGAAAAGATGTTGAAGTCATGGTTTATGGAGATGGAGCATTCAAAGATCCGGTAGGTAAGATTTGGGAACTTGCTGATCCAGTCGTATCACCCGCTTACACATCCGGGCTTGATGGAACACCTAATGAAGTAAAGTTAAAATATCTTGCTGATAATAACTTTGCTGATTTAAGAGGCGAAGAACTTCAACAAGCGATCTCTCAATACATTAACAATAAAGGTGCTGATCTTGTAGGAACAATGGAAGCACAAGGTACGACGCCTAGAAAACTTACTGACCTAATAGGTTCTCTATCTGATTTAACTTCAGGAAGTGGCGATAAAGGTACACCTATCGTCTTTATACAAGGTTATTTTGATAACTATACAAAATAATACGAATGATTCATTGATTAGATAATGATATAAAAGAAATAAGCAATGCTAGCCTTTACTAGTATTGCTTATTTAAATTCTACGCAGTCAAAAAATACGATTTTCTATACTCTTATAACTTAGTTACTATATGCAAGAAAGATGTAGCTTTACTTTCTTTGTTTCTCAACAGTTATATAAGCTTGCCTCGGGTGATTTATTTGATTGGGATATTTCAACCTTACTCTCCCTTTATTTAATAGCTTTACTAAATAATTATTTCTTAATCCATCAGGTGTTCTCTCTAATAAATCTGCCAGTTCTTTTATCATTAACGGCTTATAGGCACAAAGTCTTACAATCATCTCTTCCATTACGCTCGGTGATAAGCGCTTTTTCCTTCTGGCAAGCTCTGATATTTCCCATAATATTTCTTTTATCTCTTTGGGAGAAGATACATTTATTTCTTCCTCTTCTGATCCATTTGTCGAATTACTTACCTCTATATTTGTTTTTCCCTCATTTGTCGCATGCACTTCACTATTATAGGAGTTCAAAACATCATTAAAACTATCCAAAGAGCGCTTTTCTTTGTTATAGGAGTTGTTGTCATTATTACAGGAGTCGCCTTGTTTATTGTAGGAGTTATTTTCACTATTATAGGAGTCAACACCTTTGTTATAGGAGTTACTTTCACTATTATAGGAGATTTCTTCACTATTATAGGAGTTATCATTCTTATCAACGACGTCACTCCCACTATTACAGGAGTTACTTTTTTCATTTTCGGAGTTCTCAAAGACGTCAAAATTCTCCATTAACAGCTCATCTTCTTCGGGAAATAAGGGAAGATCATTTTCGATTATTGTCTCAGATTGTTCTTCTTCCTCTAATAAATTTAGAGTTACATGTAACGTGAGAATCGTACGCTCTGACTCTGAATCTTGGATTAAATCAAAAGCATCATTCCCATAATGTCTCCATGTCGTTTCAATGCCTTTTAATCCGGAACCGGTCCTTTTACAAAGCCCAATTAAAATAAACATTTTAAAGAGATTAGGGTTACGAAGGTTGCTTATATTTCCCTCTAATGCTTGTTCTATTGATATACGAAAAAGACCAGGGTTTGAGAATCGAAATAAGGCCTTTTCTTTTTCAACTACAACCCCACCTTCTCCATAGTAATCGGAGTGGACTAAAGTATTTATCAATGATTCATATAAGCAAGATATAGCAACGATCTCGTCAGACTGAGTAAAATCATTACTTTTATATGAAGTATTAAAATCAGCAACTAAATCAGTGCTCGCTTTAAAATAAAAGTCAAATACATTCCCCGACCAAGTTCCATCCTGTGAAGTAAAACGTTGGGACCATCCCTCATTTAGTGTTTCCTCTAAGCTTTCTCGATACTCAAGAAAATACTGGGGCAATACCTCCGTAATGATCCTTTCTTCACTAAACATCAGTAAACCGGCAAGAGTCAAGCCTTCCTTATTCGTGTTTCGCACCTTTCCCCATGCACCAATTTTATATAAAAACTCCTTCATCTCCAATCCATTCCAAGGATGATCTGGCTTAATAGCAGAGAATTTTTCTCGGTACTTTTTAATAGACTCAAAATTTAGTTCATTTATGCCATAATGTTCTAAAATTAAATTATCCTGTGGAACGGATGAATAATCAGGTGGATGATGTACATTTATATTCACATTCAATCTCCCTCTTATACTCAATTTATTTCTTTGTTACTCTTATTTTATCATCTTTTGCCTAGTCCTTCTCTCCTATATATAAACAAGTAGGATTTCCCATTATATAAATTGCTAAAAGGGAGCATTCAAAACATAAAAATAGATCCCATTAACCCTATTAGTATATTAATATACTTTAATTCATTCCAACCTGCTTCCCTTTTAAACTGCTCAGAAGAATCGTTTGGATGTATAGCCAAACGATTTTGCTACTGTGTCTCTTGACAAGGCTTAATGAGAATGTAAGTTACATAGTCGTCTCAAAACTGCTAGACAATCCAACTCTCTCCGCACCATTAATTTATATAATTTTCCAATTAAGTTTCCCTCCACCTATAACTGTTTCATGTGAAACATTATAGGGCAGATGTGTATACCACACTCCATTATTGGGAAAACGTTCTTGTACTTCTAGCCAAAATTAGTCGCTGGACGTGAACCTTTCCGTCTTGATTTATCCAAAAAATTTTAAGATACAAAAAACGGCTTCCATCTGGAAAGCCGTTTTTTGATGTCTGCTATCTATCAAAGCTTAAATCCTCAAAAAGGATGCCTATTACATCGGCAAGAAATAACCTTCTTCATCAAACTTCATTTCATGCAGATCCTCTAATACTTCGATGTTTTCTTTATCTTTTAGTTCATTAAATATAACCTCAGATACGTATAGCTCACCAAGATGAAGAGTATTGGGGATACGTACAATTCTTGCCTCAACAGACGAAACGCCCCAATTTGCACGTAGAGCTGCTTTTAATGCCTCTTGGTCATTATCAAGAACGATCGGAATTTTAGCTCGATCTAAAAATGTACTCGTTACAACATTTTCATTCATTGCTTGATAATCAATTTTTTCAAACAAACGTTTAGTCGTTAAATCAGACAAGCCAATACCAAGGGCATTCCCATGGCTAGCCTCACTTATATTTGAAGCAATGACATATTTAATACTTGGCTTTTTCGGCTCTTCTACTCCCAATACACGAATTCGTCCGATAATATTTGTATCCATACCCGTGCCACTGTAATTTTTACCAATTTCGTCCACAACTAAAATATCCATTTCTTCTAATGGTAAGCTTGGCATCATATCAAAGGCTTTTACCAACAATTCTCTTTCACGTTCTTCAATTTGTTCTGGCTCGATTGCTTCTATAATTGCTGTTTCCTCATGTGCGTTTTCAACAATAGCGATACCAAACAATGTGTTTGAGTTTTTAATTGCTACTTTTCCAACTTCAGGCATCATATCGCGAATTCCTTTAATGCCATATGTGTGTAATGCAAGTGCCTGCTTATGCTTCCCAATTCCAATGGATGCCATTTTTAAGACACCGCTCTCGATGTCTTTCTTAAAATCTGTATGTGGCTTAACACGTCCCATGATGATAATTCCATCCGCATGATAAGCATGTTTATCAAGATATACAGGAATACCTGCTGATGTGACACCAATTTCAACAACTTCCATAGAAGAACGAATTTCACAGCCCGTTGACTCTTCGGTAACCCCTAATCCATCTAGCACCTCAATTTGGCCTTCAGCTGTCGCTCCTCCATGGCTTCCCATTGCAGGGACAATAAACGGCGTTGCACCTAACTTTTTAATCTCATCAACAACACTTTTGACGATTAATGGTATATTTGCAATCCCGCGGCTTCCAACTGTAATCGCCACTTCCATACCAGGCTTAATTTTATCCTCTGCTTTCACATGCTGAAACTGCTCCGTGATCGTTACAGGGATATTATCTAAACTTTCTACTTCGAATTTTTGTCTTATTTTTGCAATTTTTGGGAAAGACATCATTCTACACTCCTTTCAAACTAAACAACTCTTTATACATATAAGAGCAAAAGATCTCTAATAGATCCCTTGCTTTACTACCACCATTATTAATTATTTCTCAGTAGCTAATTCAATCGCTTCTATTAACGATCGATCGCTCGTCTGCAATATTTTTCTAAAGCGATCAAAAGCTGTTCCATGGTCAACGCTTGTACGAATCGTAGGAAGACCAACAGTGATATTTACTTCAGCCTCTGGACCTAACACTTTAATTGGCCCATGCGCTTAATCATGATATTGCACAACAACCATTTCAAATTTGCCACGTTTTTCTCTAAAGAATCATGTATCCGCTGGAAGTGGTCCCTGTACATTAATTTCTTCTACGCGCGCTTTTTCTATGGCTGAAATAATTTTTCTTCTTTACTATTTCCAAAAAGTCCATTTTCTACAACATGTGAATTAATACCACAAACTGCGATTCAAGGAGATTTAATCCCTGCTTTTTGTAATATTTCGTGTGCAAATTTAATAACTGTATATTGACACTCAACGTTAATTTCATTGATTGCATCAATAAGCCCAATATGGGTGGTCACATGAATAACTCTTAAGTCAGGAGCAGATAACATCATTGCGAAATCTTTCATATTTGTTAATTCTGCACGCAATAATAGTTTGTATTGGTTACGGCTTTTTAATTCGGCTCATACCGTCTATTCATTATTGCATTATAAGTTTTCTATTTGTCGCTCATTTAAATTCTGCAACATACCACTTTTTCTTAAACTGACCCATATACAGTTTTATTTCCAAACACTACAAACGCTTACAGCAGTAATGATAAATCAAAACGTTGCATTTAGCAATTTTTTTAAATGCTTTTTTATAAATATTTATTACGTTGTTATTTGCATCAATTTATACTTCGCTTTGTACACAAAAAAGACGCAAGCTGCTATTTTAGCTTGCGCCACAAGGTAGAACGGTTAATCCCTAAACGTTTTGCTGTTTTTGATTGATTTAACCCTTCCTCTTCAAGGACTTTAGTTATCACTTGTTTCTCTATTTCTTCTAATGTGCCACTTATATCGATATGTGTTAATGCATCATTCTTTTCTTGCTGTTCTAATCGTTTAAAAACTGTTTCAACTTCTTCTTTCTCGATATAATAAGAATGTGATTGTAAAAATAATTGTTCGATTACTTGTTTAAGTTGTTCTACATTTCCTGGCCAATCATAGTCGGTAATCTCTTCCAAAGCATCTAGTCGAATTCCAATCACTTCATTTCCATACCTTGGACGCAACTCTGAAATAAATACATGGACTAAATCCTCAATATCTTTTCTGCGTTCTCGGAGTGGTGGTATGTGAATTTTTAATTGAGCCAATGTATGATACAAATCACGATGAAATGTGCCATTTTTGACCTTTTCTTCAATATTATCCTCAGAAGACACTAGCCATTGCAGCTTTTTATCATTTTCATTCTTGAGTATATGATATAACTCCTTTTGCATATAAGAGTTCAATTTATCGATATTTTTTAAGTACGTAACTCCATTGGCGTATTTTCGAATAAAGTCTTCATTCATTAGATTTTTCAGTTGTTCTGCACTTAATAAGTCACAATTCAATATGATAAATGGTTCATTCATTGTTTTCCTTTTTAAATAAATGGAGTGGGCAGCTAATTCTTTTCCGTTCCCCTTTTCCCCCGATATCCACACAGGTTCTTCACTTTTACTGTATTGATCTATTTGCTTTAACACCTTCTGAATCAGTTCGCTTTTCCCGGAAATAGGGATATAAGAAGCGGATGTATGAAATTCTATTGCATTTAGGTTCACGTCCCCACCCTGTACAATAGTTTGATTAGGAAGTCCTTTTTCAAAATATAATACAGTAGCATCTTCTTTAGGACATGCTGTGATTGTCCAAAATGACTGATTGATGTGAACTGTTTTTGTTTGCTTTTCACGTGTTAAGACGGCTTCTTGTATCAACTTTTGTACATCTGCCGAATTCTCTAATTTCAGCCACTGAAATTCTTTATTGAAACGTTCATTTCCATAAATAATTTTCTCTTCTCTATTAATAACCCCGATTGCCTGTTCGTTACAGTCGAGAATAGATTGAAATAATGAAACATCCTGTTGCAGCCGCGAGAATAAGCCATATGACCTTCTCGTTTCTTCTAATGCATCAATAATAGCTTCCTTTCCGGATGTGATTAAAACGCCTGTCAGACCTAATTGCTTAGCAGTTTGAACCGTAACCACATCTCCGATCACCACTTCATAGCCAAGTTTTTTTAAATTCGTTAATTTCTCTTTAACCTCAGTATCTTTTGTAATCGTTAATGTTTTAATGTCTAAATCAAGAAGCTTGCATATCGTAGCAGCACCTTGTGTAATATTCGAGAACCCAACGATAGCGGCTTTACCTGAAAATCCTTTTACAAGTGTTAAAATACGTAATACATCATAGCCAGACACTTGAATGTCAATCACTGGTATAGATACAGCCTCCTGAATCATTGAAGCTGTACCGCCACGGCTGATTATGACATGGTAGCCATTATTTTCAGCATCCTTAGCAATAGCCACTCCTTCATATAAATTACCTAATTCAATTTGTAATTGAATATCTTCAACTTCTTGACCGATCTCTTTCATCATTTCAAACAGTCCCTCATAAGGGACAATTGCCAATGCTTTAATCATATTCCCCTTCACCTTCTGTTTCAAAAATAAACATAAATACTTCCTAGTAGTGCGTGTTCAAAAAGAGCCTCGAAGTTCGAGGAGCGCATCTCGAGAGGACCTGCGCATATACAATAATCCGTGAGAGAACCAAAATTTTTGAGCAACCGCTAGTAATAGCTTACCTCTTTTTGAAGTAGTATAAAAAAAAACCTCTCAGACTTAAGACAGAGAACTTCCCAATATCTATTTACCTCTCAGGAGGGATTTTATTAATTGGCTCTCTTAAAAGAAATATCGCCTTTTCCTTTTTGATCACAGGCAAGCGGAGGTGTGCCTGCGATCAAAAAGATAGAGACGCTCCTGTGCAAATTCATTTAACCAGCTGCAGCAATCTTTCTAAAGATAGCGGTATAAAGGCAACATTATCTGAAGAAACTATTTTTCTCCCCTTTTTTGATAACTTTCCTTTAGTTAAGACTTGTTGTTAACACTTTATTCATGCTGCCGCTTACATAGCCTTTAAGATCAAGGGTAACATATTTGTAGCCAAATCGTTGAAGATTTTCCATGATATCTTTATGATTTGTTAATACTACCTGCATATCTTGAGGCTCCACTTCAATCCTAGCAATCTCTTGATGCGTTCGAACGCGTACTTGTCTAATCCCTAATCCTTTTATATAAGCCTCAGATTTTTCAACCTTTGTTAGTTTTTCTTGTGTAATTCTTTCACCATATGCGATTCGTGAAGAAAGACATGCGAACGAAGGTTTTTCCCAAGTAGGCAAGTTTAATTGTTTTGAAAGTTCACGAATTTCTTCTTTATAAAGATTCGCCTCTTGAAGCGGTCCACGGACGCCATGTTCTTTGGCTGCACGTACTCCAGGACGATGTTCACTCATATCATCAGCAATTAAACCATATACAACATTTTTAAATCCCTTCTGATGCATGATCGGAACGATTTGTTCGAATAACCCATTTTTACAGAAATAACAACGGTTCCGGTCATTTTCTGCGTAGCCCGGTATATTCAGTTCAGAGGTTTCAATAACTTGATGTGTTGCACCAATCATTTTAGCTAGCTTCTTAGCTTCTTCTAATTCACTTGAAGGGTACGTTTCAGAATCAGCCGTAACAGCCAAGACCTTTTCAACTCCTAAAACATCAACCGCAACTTTTAATAACAACGTACTATCAACACCACCAGAAAAAGCAACAACAACATTGTCCATCTCTTTTAAGATTTCTTTCAGTCGTTCATACTTCTCATTCATCCTAATTCCACCTATCTCTATATTTTTCAAACGATTTTTAATGTATGATTCGATAAATTTATGACTGCAAAGTCAACCCGTTTTCAGAAAGTGAAACTTCAATCAATGGGCGTTTTACTGCTCATTAAAGCGGGATAAAGATTTCTTATCGACCCTAAAAGGGATTTGTGCATTTTGCAACACTATTTGATTATAAGCGAATTTCTACTAAAGTAAAAGTAGTTAGTAAAGCGATTTCAAAAATATCGCATGAATCATTTGACTTATAATGCGATTCACCGTAACAATTCGTATGCAATACATAAAAGGGATTCGGAATAAAGCTATTCCGAACCCCTTTTTCACTTCTGTTATTTTAAAAAATTAAATCTAATAGTAAAGTACATGCTAATCCCGATACAGCAACAATGGTGGAAAGTACAGTATACGTTCCAAATGCTTCTTTCAAAGTCATTCCCAATGATTCTTTAACCATCCAGAATCCAGCATCATTAACATGTGATGCAATTGCACTACCAGCTCCTGTTGCAAGTGCGACTAGTTCTAAGTTAACGTCAGGGATTGTAGCAAGCGATGGAAGAACCAACCCTGCAGTTGTTAAAGTTGCAACTGTTCCCGATCCTAAGCAAATACGCAATATTGCTGCGACAGTCCATGCAAAGAAAACAGGTGACATAGCAGATCCTTCAAATATTTTAGCGACATAATCACCAACGCCACCATCAATAAGGACTTGTTTTAATGCACCACCGCCACCAATAATTAAAAGTAGCATACCCAAGGAATTAATGGCTGAAGAACAAGAATTCATCAAATTCTTTATCGGAACATTTCTTCGGATTCCCATTGTATAGATTGCCAGCAATAAAGAAAGCAACATAGCAAACGAAGAGTTACCAATAAAACGAATAATGCTTACAAACATATTATCAGCAAATCCCATAGCTGGTTGCATCATATCAACCGCGGCACCTAAAGCCATTAAAATAACCGGAAATAATGCTGTAAATACACTGATACCAAAACCAGGTGTTTCTTCTATTTTGAATGTTTTTTGAATACCAAAAGACTCACTGCCTTCTCTAGTAAACGCAGTCGGTACAATTTTTTTAGCAAGCTTAGGATACAAAATACCCGCTAATATAACAGTTGGTATCGCGACAATAATTCCGTAAATTAAAACTAAGCCAATATTTGCACCGTATTCTGCAGCTACTGCTGTTGGGCCTGGATGCGGAGGCAAGAAAGCGTGTGTAGATAATGCAGCAGTAACCATAGGAAGACCTAAGCGTACAATAGAAATTTTTAATTCTTTTGCGATTGAGAATATAATTGGAACTAATAATACGATTGTTACTTCAAGAAATAACGCAATTCCTACAATAAATGAAGCAAATAAAACAGCCCATTGAATTCTTCTTTCCCCAAATTTGTCAATTAATGTTGTGGCAATACGATTGGCTCCACCTGCATCTGCAATTAACCTACCAAGCATTGCGCCCATTCCAAAGATTAATGCAATATGACCAAGCGTTCCGCCTAAACCGCTTTCAATTGATTTCATAACATCCGCCATAGGCATGCCCAGTGCTAAAGCTACAACGACTGAAACAATGATTAATGAAACAAATGTGTTTAATTTGAAGGCCATAATTAAAATAAGTAATAATAGTACCCCTATTGCAATAATTACTAACGGCATAATATCCTCCTGATGTAAATTTTATTAGTTTTTTATAAATAAAAATGCTGCAATTTGTTTCTTTTACACATGACGATATAGATATGTTCCTACATACAACGTTTCTGTACTTTCACCAAATAACTAAAACTGTTCCTCAATTATATTAACTCCTTTACCACACTTGCAATGGCTTACAAAAAAGGGCAGAAATGTAAGGAATTAAAACTACTAATCCTTTTTCCCACTTATTCATTTAGTCTTATACAAAAGTAATCCATTTATAACAGAAATCGTTCTATGAAAATCTGCCATCTTAGCGACAAGATGTCCTTGATCATGGTAAAGAGATAATATTGCATCACATTTTACATTTAATACTTAGAATAATACAGAATTTGCTGTAACTGTTGGTTATCGCATCATCTTGTGAACTTAAAATATCTTATACTCTTCGAATAATCTTGTCAAGTGGATAAATTGGAGCATGTTCGTTTATTTTTTCAACTATTATCATTTATTAATCACAAATCATGTAATTTTATTTCGTTTCATTTTACGATAGGTAGGGTTTTCCTGTCCGTTAATGTAGAATAAAAAAAGACACAACCTGATTAAAGTTGTGCCCAAATGTCTTTTATCTATATTAATACTTACAATATAATCAAATTGTATTTCCCTGCCAATCCCTTATGACAAGCTGTTGGATCAAAGCTCCCAGTATACAACAAAGTCACTGGATTTCGAACTGTCACATCCTCTATTTTTGTACTTCTGGAGCAGGGTAGTCAAAGCCCTTCGTATCCACTTCGACCTTTTTCATTTGCTGATCTTCTAACGGCTTATCTGCAGAATCTCGTTCAGTGGCAACGATCGCATCTACTGTTTCCATACCCTTTATTACTTTCCCAAAAGCAGCATATTCTCCGTCAAGATTTAGCGCTTCTTCTACCATAATAAAAAATTGCGATCCCGCAGAATTTGGATCACTCGTCCGTGCCATTGAGATGACACCACGTTCATGTTTCAGATTATTTTCAAAACCATTTTTAGAAAATTCACCTTCAATAGAATATCCTGGTCCACCTGATCCATTTCCTGAAGGATCTCCTCCTTGGATCATAAAATCAGGGATAACCCGATGAAAAACAAGACCATCATAATAACCTTCTTCAACTAAAGAAATAAAATTAGCTACCGTATTAGGAGCTGTAGAAGGCTCTAGTTCAACAATAATTTTTTCATCATTGTTCATAGTAATCGTTACGATTGGATTTTCTTTCACAGCTGTTGAATAATCCTTTTTTTCATCCGATTCCTTTACCGTCTTCCCCTCTGATCGTCCACTTTCTGTTGATGTCCCACAACCCGTCAAAACAATAGCTACCGCCATCAGGCTAAAGACAAAATAAAATACTTTATATCGCATGAACATATTCTTTTTCAACTCCTCAATATAATCAGTTTATTAATTATATAACTATAAGATCATTCACGACAACTCATTAAAATGGGCATTGCGTGAAAACTCTATCCTCCCAATTCAGAAAAACCTTACTTATGATACAGTTCGGCGTAAGGTATCAAAATGAGGGTTCATTGATATCAATAACAGGCTTTCTGACTTTAGACTTCTCCATTAAACGAAACAAGTCATGCGATTCCCATATGATTATGAGTCGCACGACTTGTTATTGTTTTACGCTTTTCCGCCTGGCAAATGTGCACCGTATTTAGGAACAATGGTATCCTTAGTATAAACATCAACTTGACGAAGCGTCTCAACGATAGTCGGCATATCCAATGCCTTTACAAGTTCATTAATCGCTTGCACACCCGCATCTGCATGAGCTTCTCTTTCTTCAGGTGTTTTCAAAAGCGGTGTAGCCATATGATCAGATGGTTCATCAAAGTAAGAACCCACTGCGCCGGATTGATAAGCGTACTTCCCTAATGCATTACCAGGATTCCTACTCATTCCTGCTAGCATATGTTGAATATCATAAGTAACAGAATGAGATTCAAGTACATTCATTGGAACATCCTCTAATCTACCTAAAACCTTATAAGCACCGATCGTCATATCATGGAATGCATCCATCAGATTGAAATTGGCTGCCTCTGCTGCTTTTAATACATCCATATACAAAACAGGTACTTTTGTTTCATCAAAGAAATCACGAACCATACCACTTAATGTCAAATATGCTGGACCATGACTGGTGATATAAATTTGCCTTCTAAAGCCTTGGTTTAATAATGACTTAGCAATCTTATCTAAATAAGCCATTCCATCTTTTATGCTCATTTGAATCGTTCCCCGACCAACAATTGTTCCACCTGGGAAGAAATAAGGTAAGTTGTGCAAAACAAGCCCATCTGATGCTTCAGCCATCTTTACAGCAATAGCCTCCGCTAAAACTGTTTCAGAGTCCAGTGGTAAAGCTCCATGGGTTTCCGTTACTCCAACTGGAACATATATAAGATCATTTCGATCTAAATAATCTTCGACTTCCCCATTTGTCATTTTTGAAAGAAATCTAGTACGCATATAAACCACTCCTACAATTTCATTTTATATGGATTCACTATAAAGGGGACTCCTAATTAAGACGCTCTTCTTTCCTTTAATGTTGCATACATTTCATTTGTTCTCTTTGCATTTAGGTTATAGATTAAACCTACGCCGATCAACATGATAAGGAATGCAATAATTGGCATACCAGTGTACATTTTTAATACGCCTTCTGCTACTGCTGGTGATTGAGATTTTGCTCCAGTAACAAAGCCAACCCAACCTAAAGCGTAACTTCCAATAGCAGAGCCTAATCCCATCCCCACCTTACGAGAAAAGGAATATAGGGAATAAAGTGTTCCCTCATAATGTTTTCCAGTTTGAAGTTCTGCATAGTCGATACAATCTGTTACAAGAGCCCATACAACCATAACAAAGACAGATGAGCCGATTGTAGCAAGGTTATATAAAGCCATGAACACATATACATTTTCAATCGTAACCAATGTCAATAATAGTGTTGCAGCTAAACTGAAGATTGCTGTAGCAATAACTAAATTTCTTTTATTAAATTTTTCAACCAGTTTAGGAACAATAGCGAATAATACGAGTGTGATACCAATGCTAATGAAAGAGTTAATAGCAAAAGCCCCCGGCATATGATAACGTTCTGCAAAGACAATGGGAGCTAATTGGCTCGCACCATTTATCATAAGAAGTGAGCCAATTGATGCAACCATCATACCGATTAACGGTCTATTTTTAATCGCTACTTTAAATGCATCCTTAAAACTATAATCGGATTTTGTTCCGGCTGGTTTATCATCACGAATACGTTCTGTTGTTAATCTTACCAGGCCTGTATAGGCTAATACCGATAAAATACTAAACACAATGGCAATTTTGAAGAATGCTTCTGGAATTATAGATCCCGATTTATCATAGATAAACATTGGAACGAAAGATAAGAATCCAAGTCCAACAACCATACCACCAATCGCACGAGCACGAGATAATTTTGTGCGTTCAACGGGATCATTTGTAATAACAGACGCAAGAGAACCATAAGGAATGGAATCAGCTGTATAAGCAACACAAAAGAATAAATAAACGAATACTACCCAAACATGAATTGCTGTAGATCCCCAACTTGATACATCAGTAAAAGATAATAAACAAGAAGCTGCTAATATCCATTTAGAAATACTAATATAAGGTAAGAATTTATTACCGGATTTCCCTAATTTCCAACGGTCTGGAAGAGTTCCCATAATTACATTACAAATTGCATCAAAGACTTTACCTAATAAAAACATAGTCCCCATAAAGTAAGGGCTTACACCTAATGCATAGGTACAAAAGATTAAGAAAAACCCGCTTATATATAGGTTAACGAAACTTCCCCCAATATCCCCTAGCGCATACCCTACTTGGTCTCTTACTCCAAACTTCTTCATGAAATACCCTCCTCTGTACTTTTTATAAAGTTAATACTATTCTTATATAGCTTTAAAACTTTTTGTTTAACTCCTTTGTAACCGCTTATATTATCAGTTAACAAAATGTATTCCTTTACTACATAAAGCAGTTTAAAATATGTCCCTAGTTGTATGCGCTTTCCCTGGTGTTTGAATACAACTATACAACGAATAGCAAAAACACTTTTGTACTACAATTGCGCGTTTTTATAGTATAATTGCATGATTTTCTTATCCAAAAGGACAAAATAAATAGGCGCATGATTTCTCATGCACCACTGAAAAGTCCTACTATGTACATAGACCCTTTATTCATCATTTCTTCAGCTTCTTTTTAAATTCAATCGGAGTTACCCCTTCTACTTCTTTAAAGAATCTAGAAAAATATTGAGAGTTGCTAAATCCAACCATAATGGCAATTTCAGTCATGGAAAGATTAGAGAACAGGATAAGTTCCTTTGCTTCCTTTATTCTTCTCAGATTTCGGTAATTACTAATGGTGATTCCCTTTTCTTTCTTAAATGCACGCATTAAATGTGAAGGATGGACATGTAATTTCCTTGCCATTCCCTCCATTGAAATATCCTCCGCAAAATTCATCTCTATATAGTTTTCTGCTTGCTTTACAATTGTTAAGTTGTCACCTTTAGATTTTCGAATTGTAGGGTCGGAATATTCTCTTACCATATTTGAATGAATCTGATCTAGTTCAGAAATAGTCTCGGAATGCTCGATCATAATTGCATATTTTTCTGATAAAAAGTGGCTTTGCAATGGGCTTAGCCCTCCCCTTTCAGCAGCATAGCTATAAAGGGTATTGTGGGATAATAGAATATTTTTATAGGACCGTACTTTATTATTTGGGACTCTGTTAAGAATATTTAATTGGTTATCTTCAAATTTATGAAGCGCATCCATTTCATATTCAGCTATCAAATCCCTGTCACCAAGTTGAATTCCATAGAGTAATTTTTCCCTTAGCTTATGAACAGCATCAATGTATTCAGGCGTAAGTCCATTTCGACTATTATTTGAATTTGGAATATCTGTCTGATGGTGTTCCCTCATTTATCATCCCTGCCTTATGCAATTTGCCTTAGGTTGATCGTATTATATCATTCTTTGTGACTTTTTGTATTTGATTCTATTCTCTGTGATAGTACTTAAGAGGGGATTTCTAACAAAAAATCCATTTTTATTCGCAAGCTTAAACAGTAGCTCTATTCTTTAATAGCTATCCATGCAGTACAAAAGAAAATTAAAAAATAATTGGGAGATAGGTTCATGAAAAAGTGAAATGGATATGCAGCGGAAATAATCAAAGAAAGGGTCCGTGAAGGGAAAATTTATTCAGCTGATGACGTTCTAAAGATGATTGAACAAGGTTAGCTAGACAAGATATTCTATACTAAAATATCCTGTCTAACCTATTTTTTTAATAAATTTTGTAGAGCAATAAAACCTGATAGATCGTAATTAGAAGAATACATCTATGATCTCTTAACTATAGAAAATAGAGGGTAACTGGCACTGCTTATGGGCAGAATACGCATAATCTCTCTTGTAAACCTTCTAAGACTTCTTCTGGCACTTCCCTGACCTCGATATCCCCACCTAGGAAAAGTAGCCAATTTATTATTTCGGTCAATTCTTCGGGATGATTAATATTGATAAAAGTCTTTAAAATGGCTGTGGTTTGGTAGGGATTCGTATAGGAAATTGAAACTTTTAAAGGATGGTATTTTTTGAACTGGGCAATCGCTTTTGGACCAAGTTCAAGGACAAGGTTGATTACTTCTTCCTTCTTACTTAGTTTTTCTAAAATCTTTTTCTTACTTAATCCTTTTTTCGTCGGGTAGGGTTTGACATTGGTGAGATAATCTACAGGAAAAATCCGCTTCTTTTCATCCTTTAAGTCAAAGCCTTCAATCAGCCAAAGTCCTTTTTCATGATAAAGGTGCAAGAGATAAATTGGATACGACTTTATTGCCTTCTCTTCTTTGATAGTAATCAATAAATAGCTATCCAAAAGAAGGCTTTGGATGAGTTTTTCTAACATAGGATGGGGTAGGTCTGACAGATCAAGTAGGTCGGGATTATTGGGGTTGGTCCCTTCAAAAAGCAAGATTTGATTTAAAAGAACAAGGTCATCTTGCTGGTTTTCTGAGATGAGGCCTAGTAATTTTTCAGCTAAAGACTGACGACTCTTTAGATAAGGAAGTTGTTGATTTCTTGTGGCCATAAAGGCAATAAAAAGAGCTTTAATCTCATTATCGGTAAAGCGAACAGTGGGCAAGACAGAGTTGTTCATGACAAAATAACCCCCATCCCTTCCAACTTCAGCGACAAGTGGCATCCCCATAGCTTCAATTTCTCTGATATCTCTAATAGCTGTCGAACGAGAAATGTTAAATTCTCGCATGATTTCAGAAATTGTAAAGTGGGCACGGTTGTTGATATACCGCATGATAATATTGATCCGTTCAACTTTTTTCATCGGGACCTCCTAAACAGTATCACTTTTTGACATGATTTAAGGCTATTATAAACCCATCAAGTGAAAAGACAAATCATTTGATTAATTTAAAAAAGAGGAAGGTTTTGAATATGACAGATTATACCCTAGAAGAAAAAGACAGCTTTACCGTTTTAGGTATTGGAACTGAGCTTGAGAGTGATTACACAGACTTTGCTGGCATAAACAAGGAGAAGGCAGACTTTTGGTGGGCCGTCAAACAAGATGGAAGGCTTGACACTTTAAAAGCCATAGCCACAAATGATTACATTTTTGCTGTGAATGAAGCAGTGAATAACAAGATGATGCATTATGCTGGCGTCATGACAGAAGCGTCAGTACCAGAAGAGTCCAGAGTTATCCAATTCCCCAAGGGAGAATACCTAGTTGTTAAAGGGGAGGAGAAGACGGCTGATGAGTTGAGTAATAAGCTTGCTGGTATTGCCTTTGGTCAAGTCTTGCCAGAAGCAAAGAATTTTGCCTATGTTGGTGGGCCAAATGCAATGGTTGAGATGGGGCAGCGAAACGGCTTGGTATTTGGTGAAATGTGGATCCCCGTTGTTAGGAAATAAAGAGATAAAAAGGGGGATGGAAATGTCCTATATCGTTGATTTTAAAAATGTGTCTACGGTTGGTTTAGAGTCTTCAACAGTAGCAGAAGCGCTTGCTGGTTTACGTGCTAATGAAGCCCGTTACTTTATGAACAAATACAAGCATGAATTTACGGTTGTACCAGCTAGCGAAAGCCAGGAGACCCTTGATTATGTGAACCGAATTTTGAAAGAAGAACGTGATATTGAGTTTGCGGCTAAACCTTTAGGAACTTCACGTTTTCAAGTGGAAAATATCAAATTTGCCTATGTCATTTATGAGGATGGCCTTGTGATCAACGTCATGTATACGGTTGATGATCCTAAGAAGCGGGCTGTTGGTTTTAAGCTCTCTGAGGGGATGGAGGTACCAAAGGAGTTAGAAGGGAAGTTTAAGTTTGCTAGGCAGAAGTCTAAACTAGCTGGAACAATTCGGGGCTCGTTTTTTGTCATTAAAGGAGAATATTAAAGTAAGCAAAAGCGCAAGTGGAGGAATTCAGTCATTTTTTGTATGTAGTCATTCTTTTTCTTCATTTGGATAAGAAAATCCTGATTGAACAAAAAAGGCAGTCATGCAACAATTGTCTATCTACGCATTCAACTAACAAAACAGCACCTCTTCACCAAATTAGAGGGTGCTGTTCCTTTTTTCGCAAAAACCTCACTTACGTATGATGCAGTTCACCGTAATAAATCTAAATGATGTTCCCCTTATTTTTATACGAACCATAAAGCCCTCCCCTAATTCAATACTTATCGGCTCTTTAAGGGCAGTTATCCGCCACCTATTTTCTTTGGTTCGCTTTAATTCTTGAGGTAGGGTTTTTCTGCCCATTAATGCGGGATAAAAAAAGACACAACCCTCTTAAAGTTGTGCCCAAATATCTTCTATCTATTAAAATTAATCTTCTCTTCAAATTGATTTAAAGTTATTGTTGCTTCACTTGGCTTGGTTTCGGCAATAATCTTGCCATGTCTGAAGGAATACCTAACCGTTGCTTGCTTGCGAATCGCCTCATATTCATTTTCTGCAGATAAGATGATGAAGTTAGCTGGTTTACCTTCTTCGATTCCGTAATTCTCTTCAATGTGCAACGTTTTGGCACTATTACTAGTGATCAAATCGATTGAATTTACAATTTGGTCATAGCCCATGAGTTGTGAAGCATGAATCCCCATATGCAATACTTGAAGCATGTTCCCTGTTCCAAGTGGGTACCATGGGTCAAATATGTCATCGTGACCAAAGCAAATATTTAGTCCCGCTTCCTGTAATTCTTTTACCCTTGTTAGCCCTCTTCGTTTTGGATACGTATCAAATCTTCCTTGAAGGTGAATATTCACAAGCGGATTTGATACAAAATTAATGGAAGAAAGCTTTAATAAGCGGAATAATTTATACGTATAGGCATCATTATAAGAGCCCATTGCCGTCGTATGGCTCGCTGTTGTGCGAGTACCTAACCCACGTTTGTAAGCCTCAGCAGCTACAACTTCTACAAATCGAGACTGTTCATCATCAATTTCATCACAGTGGATGTCAACTAATCGATCATATTTTTCAGCAAGGTCAAAAGCGAATTTTAACGACTCCACTCCGTATTCTCTTGTAAATTCAAAATGAGGAATGCCGCCTACAACATCGGCGCCCATTTTCAATGCTTCCTCCATCAATTCTTCCCCATTAGGATATGAAAGGATGCCTTCTTGTGGAAATGCAACAAGTTGAAGATCTACATAGGGAGCCATTTCTTCCTTTACTTCCAACATTGCTTTTAAAGCCGTTAATTCTGGATCTGTTACATCTACATGTGTACGGACATGCTGAATTCCTTGAGCAATCTGCCATTTTAAAGCCGTTTTTGATCTTGTTTTTACATCATCAATCGTTAGCGTTTCTTTTCTTTGCGCCCATCTTTGTATACCTTCAAACAAGGTGCCACTTTTATTCCACTCTGGTTCTCCCGCTGTTAACGTTGTATCTAGATGGATATGCGGCTCAATAAAAGGTGGAAGGACAAGAGACCCATTAACATCGATGATTTCTTTTCCATCAACATCTCCTAGTATTTGAGTAATTTTATTAAACTTACCATCTTCTATAAATAAGTGCCAAAGTCCATCTTTTCCTCTAAGCTTTGCGTTTTTAATGATCACTGATTATCTCACCTTTATCATGTATTTTACTTATTGATCCTTCTTGTTGAGGCATACATTTCATCACAACAACATAAATAATGGCAGACCCTAATAGTGCATTAATTGGAGGGATACCTGGCGCAAAATTTGCGACTGCAACTCCACCTACCCATGCAAATATAGCGATCCAATTTACGGCTTTAAATTTCATCGTTTCAAATGGTTGATATTTCCCGCGCTTTAGTAAAAAATAGTCTGCTAAAATAATGGCTCCTATCGACGGTAGCGTGGAACCCAAAATCGTCAAGAATCCAACAAAATTGTTATAAAGCCACATCGCTGCTATTGTTCCAACGATTCCATTGAAAACAACAACTTTATGTTTTGGTAGTTTTGTAATATTGGAAAATCCTAGTCCAGAAGCATATAACGCGCTATCGTTTGTCGTCCAAATATTCAAACCGAGGACAATGATGGCAGGAATCATTAACCCTTGTAAAAACATCACGTCCGAAATATCAGCTTTATTGTAAACCATAGCTCCGACTGCACCAAATAAAAACATGAGCGAATTCCCAAGAAAGAACGCGATAACATTAGCAGTCACAGCAGAACGTGATGTCTTAGCAAAACGAGCAAAATCGGGCGTAAGCGTACCAGCGCTAATAAAAGATCCGATACAAATGGTTAATGCTAATGCAACTCCCATTGCCTGTGTAGGTTCATAAGCGAATAATTCTTGAATTCCCCCAACTGTATTAGTTGCGTCAAACATGGAATAACTACCGAAAATTGCAATTGCCGGAACAGCAATAAATCCTAAAATGGTTAAGGTCTTCATCCCAAAAATGGCCGATACCGTCATCAACAAACCAAAAATCGCTATTATTAGATAAACATTGACCCCAGTCGCTTTTGCAACAGGTACCGCAAACATTGCAAGTCCAACACCAAACCAGCCTACTTGAGTTGAAGCTAGTAAAAATGAAGATAAATAAGAACCTTTTTCACCAAAAGCATATCGAGTCAATAAATGAGTTGATAACCCCGTTTTTGCTGCAATATAAGCTAATGAACCTGTATAAAGCCCAAGTACAAGATTACCTGTTAACACAATCCATATAAACTGGCTAAACGACAATCCCGTTCCTAATGTCCCTCCAGACCACATGCTCGCTGAGAAAAAGCTAAGTGACAGCATCACCGCAAGTATTTTCCAAAATCCATTTCTATTCGCCTGAGGTACTGCCTGTAACGTGAATTCTTTATCTACTTTTGACATACCAATTCCTCCAATAAGTTAGTAACTGGTACCGAAGAAGGCTTCGATAATTTTAGGAGATTAGGGAATAAAAAAAGCTTCTTGCCATTTCTGACAAGAAGCTTTTTTACACAATGAACCATGGGAAACCTACATACGTAGGCTGCCAAAGCAATGATCATTATTTCCGCTGTCCTTGTCAGCCTCACGGGACTGAATTAAAGGTACCAGTATTTAATTAAACATATTATTACAGGAAAACAATATGTTGTCAACTGATTTTTAGGCGCTATCCCCCGTAGGTCCTCAATCTCTAATATTTTTAACAGATAACATCAAAACCTCATTTATTTATGATACGGTTCTCCATAGCATATCTAAATGAGGTTTCTCAAAAAAGCGGGGACTGGCAAATAATTTTGACATGAAAAAGGCTCCCCCCATGAAGGGATACTCATACATCGTGTTTATTCATTTTTGATTTTCTACATATGCGTTAACAAGCGATCCTTTTGGTCAAGAAAATATGCCATCAGTTTCTTACATTGAGGAATAGAAAATCCTAAAATTGGACCTAATCCAAACGCAATAAACACTGTTCCAATTCCAACAGGCCCCCCTAGCATCCAACCAAGAAGAAAAATGAGTACTTCAATTCCACTTCTAACCAACGGGATACTCCAACCCGTTCTTTCAACAATTAATAACATAAAGCTGTCTCTAGGACCTGCTCCAAAATCAGCAGAAACATATAATCCAATACCATACCCAATTAAAACAACACCTATGATAAAAGCAATTGTTGCTCCTGCTAAACTATCAATGCTAGGTAAAATCCAATTAAAAAGATCAATAAATAATCCTAGAAACAACATATTCAGAAAGGCCCCTATTTTTGGCCATGCCTTATTGAAAATTGAACTGATCAACAAGAGTAAAAATCCACTTATTATCGACCAAGTTCCAATAGTAAAGCCAAATTTAGTAAATAGACCATAATGAAAAACATCCCATGGTCCAATCCCTAAATGCTTTCCTTCAATTGTTAAAGATATGCCAAATGCTAACACTATTAATCCAAAAATAAAAAAAGACCAGCGTAGAATCCATTCCTTTTTCATAACCGCTCCTCTATCTTATATCTTATTTTTTTATTAATATAACATTAAATTTGGACAGAAATAATAATCTATATTTTCTGAAATATAACAAGAAAAGCGTATCTTTAATTTTCTTATTAAAGGAGAATTATGGGTCTTATTCGTTTTAACAATGGGATAACTGACGAGGGCAATATCATATAGCTATGTCATTTTTTTCATTTTGGGGATAAAAATTCCTTCATTAATTTCAAAATCCTAACACTTAGATCTTAGGTGCTAGTCTTGTGGGTATTAGGGCAAACTCCGATGTTAAACAAACGGCAATCCTAACGACTGTTCCCAACAAGAGATCATCTAGTCTACGATGATTATATTCCATAAAAATATTAATCCCCCATTGCATTATATTTGAATATATTTTACAATCAATTGAATAAAAATTCATTAACTTTCACACTACGAAATATTAAAAGGGAGTTTACTAGATGCAGAAAAATATAATACAAAATCAATCTCAAAATAAAAGCACAGGCAAGAAGGCACTTAACATTAATGCATTTGTCTTACTTTTCTTTGTGATCGTCATTTCCGCTATTTTGACATACATTGTGCCAGCTGGTGAATTTGACCGGGTAGAAAAAGATGGGCGTACGCTTGTAGTTCCTGATTCTTTTACTCTGACAGAGTCGTCTCCAGTCGGATTCTTTAATATCTTTACTAGTATTCATTCAGGCATGATCGATGGTGCTGGAATTATCTTCTTCGTTTTGATCATTGGCGGTGCTTTTGGCATTTTAAAGGCAACGGGCGCCCTTGATGCATTAATTGTGAATATAACAAGAAAACTAGCAAATAGGGAATTATTACTCATTCCCGTTCTCATGCTGTTTTTTTCAGTTGGTGGCACATTGATGGGAATGGCTGAAGAAACCATTGTATATATTGCTATTATCACTCCAGTAGCTATTGCCTTAAAGTTAGATGCGATGGTCGGTTTTGCAATTGTTTCACTGGGGGCAAATATCGGGTTCATGAGTGCTGTCCTGAATCCATTTAATATCGGAGTCGCACAAAGTATAGCAGAATTGCCTACATTCTCAGGTATTGGTCTCAGACTAGTATTATTCGCTACATTATACATTGCTGGAGTCCTTTACGTTTACCGCTACGCGAAAAAAGTCAAGTCCAATCCTGAACTAAGGTATTTAGGAAAATATCAAGAAGGTAATCAAGTTGAAGTCGATACAAATTTAAGACTAACCATTCGTCACAAATGGATTCTAACCATTTTTTTACTCAACTTTGTAGTATTGATTTTCGGAGTTATAAAATTTGGTTGGTATATAACTGAAATTGCTGGTTTGTTCTTACTATTTGGAGTCCTAATCGGGATTGTTGGAAAATTAAATCCGAACAATATTGCGGACAGCTTCATCGATGGAGCAAAAGACCTAATTGGTGGTGCTTTAATCATTGGTTTCGCACAGGCCATTCTCGTTGTGATCCAGGATGGAAAATTAATAGACTCTATTTTGTATTTTGCCTCTACCTTTCTAAGTCAACTATCGCCAATTCTGAACGCTATAGGAATGTTTTTTTTACAGCTTTCACTCAACTTTCTTGTACCATCAGGGAGTGGTCAAGCAGCACTCACAATGCCAATCCTGGCACCTTTATCTGACCTTGTTGGAGTGACAAGGCAGACTGCGGTACTAGCATTTCAGCTTGGGGACGGCATTTCCAACTCCCTTTTCCCTACATCAGGTGTGTTACTTGCTGGACTTGCAGTTGCAGGGATTCCTTTTACAAAATGGATAAAATGGATTCTACCTTTTATATTCATTCAAATAGTCATCAGTATTATTTTCCTAATCATTGCACAAGTGATTCAGTACGGACCATTTTAAGAAGAATTAACGGAGGTTCATTATGTTACAAACAAAGCTTGTAGATACAGAATTATTGGCTTGGACAATTGAACAGCGCAGACATTTCCATATTCATCCTGAGCTATCCGGACAAGAATATGAAACAGCTGCTTATGTGAAAGAGAAATTAACTGAATTCGGCATCGCTATCAAAAATAATTATTCTGCACCAAATGTTGTCGCCTATTTTAAAGGAACAGAAGGGAAAAAAACCGTTGCGCTCAGAGCCGATATGGATGCTCTCCCGCTTCATGAAGAAGGAGACAAGCCTTACATTTCAACAGTTCCTGGCGTTATGCATGGTTGTGGTCACGATGGTCATACCGCGACTTTACTCGCGGTAGCTAAATGGATGAGCACTCACCCACATTTAGTAAAAAATAATATTGTATTTATCTTTCAAAGCTCTGAAGAAGCATCACCAAGCGGGGCTAAGCAGCTTGTAGAAGAAGGGATATTAGATGGAGTCGATGTAATATATGGAATCCATTATATGTCTAATATGCCTTTAGGTAAAATTGGTTTTGCAACAGGCCCTGCTATGGCATCCAGCGATGACTTTGACATTATAATTGAAGGGAAAGGTGGACACGCGGGCAATCCACACGAAACAGTGGACCCAATTTACATCGCAACCCATCTTATACAAGCGTTCCAATCGATTGTTAGCAGAAATTTAAATCCCTTACATTCAGGAGTGATTTCATTTGGAGGTATTCAGGGAGGAAATTCATACAACGTCATTCCTGATAAAGTAAACCTTCAAGGTACTATTAGGGCATTAACGTATGAAGGAGCTGAATTAATGCACAAACAAACAGCTCAGCTAACTGAATCAATTTGCACAAGCTTTGGGGCAAAAGGACATTTTCATTTAATAGAAGGAACCCCTCCATTATACAATCATCCGGAAGCGTGCGAATTTGCGAAAGAAATCATCCAAAAGACCTTCGGTGATGATGTGTTCTTACCATTTGAGCCTGTACTAGGGGCTGAAGATTATTCCTACTACTTAAAAGAAAAAGTAGGTGTATTCATTAACGTTGGGATGCAAAGCGAAAAAAGCCAGTATCCTCACCATCATCCGAAATTTGACATTGATGAGGAAGCCATTCCCTCTGCCATTGAACTAATGATTCAATTGGCTTTGAATTCGTGAATTAACTAAGGGCGATTCATCCCATACCATCAGGTAGTGTGGGATGAATTTCCTTTTTTCTATCATGGGCGGTTATTACGGTATCATAGTTGTCGACTGCTTTAAACTGTCGATCTAAAAAGCTTTCACTTACAGGATTTAGATGCTTCGAATTGGTCGTAGCCTTGTATTTTTTGACTGTACAAGCTTCCATTGGTTCTTTGTCATAATGCGAGAGACCGTACGCTCACTTATTTTCACGCTACGTCTTTTCAGCGTTTTAGCGATTTTAATACTGCCGTAACGTTGCTTGAATTCTAGATGAGTCTGTAAAATTTTTTGCGATAATTTCTCATGTTGTTCCTGCCTGTCACTTTTCGGCCGTTTTAACCATTTGAAGTAACCACTCTTGGAGACTCTCAGAACGCAACACATCTTCTCCACTCGGAATTGGGAGCGATTTTCATGAATGAAATCATATTTTACCGAGGGCTTTTTACGAAGTAGTGCATCGCCTTTTTTAAGATTTCATTTTCCTCCTTGAGATCACGAATTTCCTTTTGAAGAGCTCTTAATACAGCCTCTGATGAAGAAAACGACTGTACAGCCTTGATCTCTGATTGTTGGCCATACTTCTTCATCCAGCCATGTAAAGTATTTTCGTTTACACCCACTTCTCTAGCCACTTGAGCTACAGATTTATGGTTTTCACTTATATACATTACCGTTTCAATTTTAAATGCCTCATCGTATCGTTTGCCATTACCTCTTGCCGTACAGACACACCTCGTTATAGTTAATATGTTTATTATTACAATCTGCGTCTACTATTTAGTCTAGCATCAGAACTATATAATTCTGATTTTTTTATTGCCATGATTATCCCCTTAAAAAGCCTTGAAATTTGTAAAAAAATAACTTCGATTTCAAAAAAATATATTATTACAACACATTTCTCTACTAAATAATTATAGCCTGGGTAATAAAGAAGAGCATTTTTCTTCTTTCCAATTCACTGGGATGTTAAGCTTTTTTGTAATAGTGATCCACACTTAATCTATTTAAATAAAAAAGAAGAAGAAATTTTTTCATCTCTTCTTCTGCCCCTGTAATGTTTTAATATGACTTATCTATTCTTATCCTATAACTTAAATACAAATTTCGCCGTTACTTATGGTAAGGTTCACCGCGGCTACTTTATATGCGGTTTTATTTTTCTGTTAGATTGAGTAAAATCAACACAGCTTTTTTTATATCTTAAAGACAGCCTTGCCCATCACTTTACGTGAATTGAGTCTTTCAAAAGCATCTTCATATTCTTCAAGTGGGAACGTTGAATCAATTGTTGGCCGAATATCAAATTGCTCAGCCAACTTGAAAAGCTGTTCTAAAGTTTCTCTGAGGTCTTGATTAGAGTATTTCCAAAGATTAAAACCTGTCAATGTTGCTTGTTTGATGACAAGGTTAATAAGATTAATGTTTGCTTCATTTCCTGTAGAAAAGCTAATGGATACAACCCGGCCATAAGGAGCAACTGAAAGAAGCAATTGATTCGTCATGTCCCCACCAATTGTATCAAGAATAAGATCGGCTCCGTGGTCTCCGGTTATACGGTAAATACCTTCCTTGACGTTCTCCTTTGATAAATCAACAACACGGTTTTCTGCAACCCCTTTCATTTTTTCTGCTTTTTCTGTTGAAGAAACAATCGCAATTGGTTTAGCCCCGAGCGCTTTGGAAATTTGCATAGCCGCATAACCAACGGACCCAGCCGCCCTGGGGACTGTAACCCATTCTCCTGCCTTTATTCTGCCGGCTCTTGTTAGAGCTAAGTATGCAGTTACATAAGAACTTGGGGAAGCAGCTCCTTCCTCAAAGCTAAAGGAATCTGGAAGCCTGAACAGATATGACTCTGGAACAACAATATATTCTTGGTATGTGCCATCTTTTCCCCTGCCTAAATTGTCACCAAATATCATGACACGACTTCCTTTTGAGAAAGTCGTTCCTGATTCAATAATACCCGCGCCTTCATTGCCTAGAACAAGCGGCAGTTCTTTCATGAACGGAGAACCCTCTTTAGCCATTTTAAGCGCAAAGGGATAAAGCGGGGCAGCATGAATTCTTACCAGTGCTTCACCTTGTTTAGGATCAGGGATCTCTATACTTTCAACAGTGATAGCTGGATTTTTGCCATATGCTTTTATTGGCGTTCGTTGGATGACTTACTCGTATATGCAAAAAATGAAAAGCATTTAACTGCTTGGAAAAAGTTCAATCAAAAGGTTGGGAACAATAGTGCAGTTGGGATCTATCATGAAACATATCAAGTAAAAAAAGGTGCTTATGAATCTATTTATGGCAATATGCCTCTCTATGGATTAGGAAAAGCATTAGAATATCTTCCAATCATAGCTGAAAACAATACTGCTAGAAAAAGGCTTCATTCCCGCGCTTGACCTCCAGTATGCTAAAGCTTGTCCTTAATAGGTTCCAACAGACATTCCGGCAGTTAATCCATTAATCCAAAAAGGTGTAGTCTTCTCATTAGGAGAAGACTACACCTTTTTAGTAAACTCTATAAATGAAAAAACATCTGCCTTAGGCTTCCATGTAAGAAGAAAAAGGCAGGCGTTTTCCAAAACCTAATTGTAATACAGGTTCTCAGTCGGATATACTGGATCATTGGTGATGTCGATTCCAAGCTTCTTAAAGGTCTGTTCGTTTTCCCTATTCAATATAACCGTAGAATGAGCTTGTGTGTCTTTTAAATTCGGCAGTTGCTTATAAGCCAGCTCAGAAGTAGGGTTGGTGACCGCACTGATTGCCAGTGCAATCAGCACTTCATTGGCGCTTAGTGTCGGGACTCGGCTGTTCAAATCATCGGTTTTCAACCGTTGAATCGTCTGCAAAATCATCGGTGACAACAAATCAATTTCATCGGCAATATTGGCCAATTTCTTCAACCCATTCAGAATCGCGGCTGCCGAAGCATCCATCAAAGTTGTCGTTCGACCGGTGATCATCTCGCCATTTGGCAGTTCTATCGCAATTACGGCTTGCAAATTCGTGCTGTCAATTCCCTCTTGGATTGCTTTCGCATAATTACGGGCCGGCGATACAGGTGCCCGATCCTCTTTCTTTAAGTCAGTCTCTTCCAAAATCACTTGCATATGGCGCACACTATCTTCATCGGCAAGCCCTTTTTTATAGTCGTTCTCTACGACGAAACTGCGCCGAATGATTTCCTGCCTGGCAGCTTCCTGCACGACCATATCGTCGGTGATACCCGATTTCAGACGATTAACACCCATATCGGTCGGTGAGCGGTAAACAGACTCTTTACCAGTAATCCTTTCAATAATCCGTTTGATGACAGGAAACGTCTCAATATCACGATTGTAATTGATCGCTACTTTCCCGTATGCTTCATAGTGATAATTGTCAATCATATTAACGTCTTTCAAATCGACGGTAGCCGCTTCATAAGCGATATTTACCGGGTGCTTTAACGGCAAGTTCCAAACCGGAAAAGTCTCAAACTTGGCATAGCCGACTTTATTCCCCAGTTTATTCTCATGGTACATTTGGTTAAGGCAGGTTGCAAGCTTTCCGCTGGCCGGGCCAGGTGCCGTTACTACCACGATTGGCTTTGTCGTTTTAATATAGGGATTCATCGCAAATCCCCCCTCGCCAATGACCGCGTCCACATTTGTGGGATAACCTTTGATTTCGCTGTGGGTGCAGACGCTAATTCCGCTTCTCTCAAGCTTGGTCATAAATACTTTGGCTGTTGGCTGTCCTTGATAACGAGTGAGCAAGACACTGTTGACAGAAATGCCATATGCCCGGTATTCATCGATTAAGCGCAAGACATCTTGGTCATAAGTGATACCGTAATCTTCACGGACTTTGTTCCGCTCGATGTCTCCAGCGTACACACAGATGATGATTTCCGCATTTTCTTTCAGCGTATTCAATAATTTGATCTTGGCATCTTCATCAAATCCAGGCAAGACACGCTTGGCATGTTTGTCGCCTATCAATTTTCCGCCAAATTCCAAGTAAAGTTTATCATACTGCTGCACCCGTTCTAGGATGTAGGCAGATTGTTCTTGCAAATATTTCTCCGAATCAAATCCAACTTTTTTCATTTAATTTCCGCCCGCCTTCTATACTTCAAGCTTTCTCTTAAACCGATAGATAAAAACGCCTTAAGAGAGAATACTAACTAAAATACATCTTTTATCATTATAAAGCTTTTAAAAAAATAGACAAAGGAAAACTGGCCCAATCGTTTCAGTGATTGGGTCATTCTAATTTGATTGATAATTTTTTAACTATTTTTAAGAAATACAACAAAATCGTTCTATTCGGACTAGGTCCATCATTTTTTTGTGTGGAATACTTTGCTTATAAATTCGCTCTTGTATCTGGAAAAAATATTTTTTCGACCCAAAGTGAAACGTATGCTCAACATTTGGTTGATGAAGAAACTCTTTTTATTGTTTTTTCAGTAACTGGTAAATACACTTCCTTTGAAAACCTTTTTAATGCAATAAAGTCTTGTGGGACTGAAATATTGCTAATTTTAGAAGAGTATAACAATTCTTCAGCTTTAGAAATTGAAAATATATTTTACTTAACAAAATCTACTCAAAATGAAAGTCTGTTACCTTTTGAAAAAACCCGAACCGTATTCTTTATTTTCATAGAAGAAGTTATTGCAAGATTAATGTCAGAACGTGAGACATAAAAAAGATGACTAAAAGGGACAAAGGGACAGGTCCCGTGTCCCTTTGTGTAAGAGAACAATCTTCCCCAATCCTTAACATTTCCTAGATGAACAAGTTTAAGGATAACAAGAGGTCCATCAACCGCCATATCTGTTCTAGAAAATGCGGGAGGGACAACATGGTACCTGTCCCCTCGTCCTTTGAAGGACTTTTTTACTGAATTCATTTTAATACATTACAATAAAAAACTCATTTACTTATGGTACGGCTCACCCCGATTGATCCGATAAGCCCGATACACCTGCTCGACCAAAATCAATCTCATCAATTGATGAGGGAAGGTCATTCTTGAAAAGGAGAGGGCTTCGTCAGCACGTTGCATCACTTCTTTGCTTAGACCTAATGACCCGCCGATAATAAAAGTAATTTTACTTTTTCCATAAGTCGCTAGCTTATCAAGCGTGTCTGCCAGTTCTTCAGAAGTTTTCATTTTCCCTTCGATTGCAAGAGCTATGACATGGGCATCGGGATTGACTTTGGCTAGAATTCTTTGTCCTTCCTTTTCCTTAATTTGCAACATTTCGATTTCACTTAATGTTTCTGGCGCTTTTTCATCTGGCAGCTCAATAATTTCCATTTTGGCATAGGCAGACATTCGCTTCATATATTCGTCGATGCCCTGTTTTAGATATTTTTCTTTTAGCTTTCCTACAGTTATAATTGTTATATTCATGTTATCCTCACTTTACAAACAGCTTACAAACACGTTATCCACAAAAGTTATCCACATATCCACATTTACTATCCACATCTTGTATAGGAATATTAGTTCCCTACTATATATACCGCCATGTTTTGACAATATTCACAGGTTGTTGATAACTTCAATTCACTAGGTACACTATTAAGAGTCGGATACGTTTCTTCCTCTACTACCACAGTATCCAGTGCCATATCAACATGATCATCACAACAATAAATCATTCATTTCTCTCCTTTATATCGACATTATTCATGTTTAATTTCCTCATTCGCTTATATGAACTAGTTATCCACAAATCTAACGATTGCATTCACTTTATTGCTACTTTTCCGCTTATCCACATGTTATCTTAACAAAAAACTGAAAAAACACAATAAAAACGAGGGTGCCTCAAAGGCAAAGTGTCAGACCCTTGTGAGGCTCCCCCGTTTTCTCATTACATTTGTTGTTCTACTGACAAATCCATCGTCGTTTTCAATTGTTCACCGTTACGATAATAGGTTACGTCTAACTTATCTCCAATTTTCTTTTCGTTATATAAGTATTTACGTAAATCAACAACATCGGTAACTTTCTTGCCATCCAATGCAACAATCACATCAAACTCCTCTAGTCCCGCTTTGGTTGCCGGTGAATTGGATTGAACACCAGTAATAGCTACACCACTCGTTACATCTGTAGGAAGCTTCAATGTGTTTTGCTGATGATATTGTGAAATTTCTTCAACTGATGCAAGGCTTACTCCCATAAATGGTCGTTTTACCTCACCAAACTGTTCAAGGTCATGAATGATTGGGATTGCTGAATCAATAGGAATAGAAAGACCAATCCCCTCCACTGCACTTTCTGCAATTTTCATGGAGTTAATTCCAATGACTTGACCTTGCATATTAATGAGAGCTCCTCCGCTATTTCCAGGGTTAATGGCTGCATCCGTTTGGATAACCTCTGCGTTCCAATCAACCTGGCCATCCTCATTAATATCCACTTCAATCGTACGCTCTAAACCTGAAATGATTCCTTGTGTTACAGACCCTGAAAACTGTAGGCCTAATGGATTGCCAATGGCTACAACTGGTTCACCTGGTTTTAAAGTAGACGAGGTCCCAAAATCAGCAACCGTCGGAACATTCGTACCATCGACTTCTACGACAGCCAAATCCATCCATGGGTCACTTCCTTTCAGCATGGCTGGAAGCTTGGTTCCGTCCACTAACGTTACTTCTAGTTCCGTTGCATTTTCAATAACGTGATTATTTGTCACTATGTAGGCCTTTCCATTTTCCTTTTTATACACAACACCCGATCCCGTTCCTGCCTCACGGTTTTCTTGATTTCCCCAAAATTTAGATTGTTGGATATTTGTAATCCCAACAACCGCTGCACCGACTTTCTCTACCACGCCCGTTACAGCTGACGTAACATTAACAGATACTTGTTGCTGGACTTTCTCTGTTTTCCCTAGTCCATTCACTTTTTCATTTTGATTCTGCCCATTAGAATTTGGATAACCTTGTAACATGAAGAAAACGAGCAATGCCCCGACAATTACTCCTGCGAGCGTTGATAAAAAGTATCCTCCTGGACGTCCTTTTCTTTTTTTGTTGCTGCTTTCATGCATATGATCATCGTAGTATCCCAAATTTGTTCAATCCTCTCTTCCTTTAAAGATTAAATAAATGCCATACACTAGTCTTTGTTTATCTCTTCCATTATACTCATTTAAGACTAAAGATAAAAAAATTTTCCTTCATTCTGTATTCCTACCGTTTTCAACCTTTCAGGAACACCTTACACAAATGTTTCATCAAAAAAAAGGAATGAAAAGAGATCATCCCTTTTCATTCCTAAACAAGTACTATTTCAGTTGGTTTTTTCGGGTCCGTATCATAGAGAGAGAATTGCTCCCCAACGATAATTCCTTTTGTTTGCAATGTTTGCTCAACAGACATACGTGCGAGATCTTTCATATTGTTATCAAGGCTTAGATGTGCCAGATAAATTCGTTTTGTCCGATCCCCCGCAACATCACTCATGGCAATTGCTGCATCTTCATTTGAAACATGCCCAAAATCGCTCAAAATTCGTCGTTTAATACTCCAAGGGTATTTACCCATTCTTAGCATTGACACATCATGATTGCTTTCAAACACGTACATATCGGCATTATCAATAATACCTTTCATTCTATCACTCACATAGCCTGTATCTGTAATTAAGACAAGCTTCTTATCACCTTGATGGAACACATAAAACATCGGCTCCGCTGCATCATGGGAAACACCAAATGATTCAATATTTAAGTTCCCAAATGTTTTAATCTGTTCCATTTCAAATGTGAACTTTTGCTCAACCGGTACTTCGCCAATTATTCTCTCCATCGCATTCCATGTACTCATATTCGCATAAATTGGTAATTTATATTTACGCGCTATGACCCCAAGGCCTTTAACATGATCACTATGTTCATGTGTAACAAGAATGCCTGATAACTTGGACATATCGCGGCCAATTTCACTGAATAATGCTTCCATCGCCTTGCCACTCAAGCCAGCATCGACAAGAAAAGAATGCTCTTCTGTCTCGACGAAAATAGCATTTCCCGTACTCCCGCTTGCGAGAACACTAAAATGCATACTCATACCTCTCACTCCAATAATATTTTCTCCTCCGTATTCAATTCAATCACTTCTCCATCAAATGCATTTACGAACAAGTCCTGTTTGTCATCTACAATCATTCGCCAAGTAGGCACTAACAGAAAAGATGAAGAAGAAGAGTTGGATTGTAAAGAATTATAATAACCAAGCTGAAAATTGGTTATCTCACTATCTGGCGGAATATCTCCTTTTAAATAGAGAGCTTCAATAGCCTTTATCGGAAGGATCATTTCTTTCGGTTCATTAAATTCTTCAATATCCTCTAGATACGTTTGTTCGTATGAAATGATTTCCTTATCTTCATTTAAAAATAGCGTTACCTTGCCCTTACTATTATTATAAAAGATCTTACTATCAAAAGCCTGATAATAAACAATTGAATGACTTGTTTTATCGTATGTCCAATAGCTATAATCTTCACCATGATAGATATTTTCCTTCATGAAAAGATCAATTTCACTCGTTTGTAATTTTTCACTAACTTTGGTTTTATTTTTAAACGTGCCTACTAGTTTCGTTCTTTCTACATCTGCCATCAAAAGATCTTGGTCTTTCAAAGACTTCAGATCATCCTTTTTAAAAACCTTCGTTTTCGCGACTAAATAGTTTTCCTTTTGCTTTTGTTTAGGCATAGGAGTATACGTTATGTTTTCTTCCTTTAAAAGCTCTTCAATAGGAGTTTGAGACATGTAATCATATTTATTATCATTTTTCTTCCCCATAAATTGATCCAAAAGAAAAATATCAAGAATGAGAAACACCATAATGAATATGGTCTTCGTTCGATTCCAGTCCATTATCGATCCGCTCCTTTTTGCTCAAAAGGTAAGAGGATCCATGTTCCTCCATATCGGTAATACCAAGCAGGTTCCAAGATGACACTTTTCGAATTAAGTGTAGACTTGGTCATTCGATAGCCAATTTCAACGTCTCCATTGAAATTACTGATATTTTTCAAAACTGTTATCACTTCTTCACCAGAAGGAAGCGATTTATCAGGCGCTTCAGGATAACGGAAATCTAGATAAAAATACGGACGTTGATATTGATAGATTTCCCCATTCCCCCAAACCTGTTCAATTTCTGCCATTCCTGCTTCGTTAAATACTGGAAGTCCATTAACAAATAAACGAAAGACTACCCTTTGTTCCTGTTCCCATAGCTCAGAAAACCGAAACGAGTTTTTCCCCCAACCTGCATGGTCATTCACAAGGTCAATGCTTTGCTGCAATAATTCACTCGTACTACTAAATCCGTTTTTCTTTTGTGATGGGTTGATGAAATTAATCATCGCTAAATTACGGTCAACAGATAATAGCCGGGTCCCATCAGTAAATTCTTCAACCTCAGAGACATACTCTTGGCGAACGGATGTGGGATCAGTAAATAAGGCATACTTAAAGTTATTAATATTCATATATCCCAGTTGATAGCTGTACTGCTTCATAGGAGTGGGGTCTTTTAAAAGATAGATTTCCTTTGTCTTATTGACCTGGTACGTTATATATTCAGGATACTCATTCGCATTTTTATAGTACATTTCATAAAATGTACGAATACTTTCTCCATTGACGATGGTTTGAATAACCGTCTTATTTTCTGTTGAAATAAAGTAAATCTTTGCTTCCTCCATATTACTATTTGCAGAAGTAAATATAATTTTATCAAAAGAAAACTCAGGAACCTCACTCATTTCAACATTAAATACAGACTTATAGAGCTTGAATGGTATTTGATCAGTAAAGTTAATTTCTGTATTCGCTTTTGAATGGATAAATGTTAGAAATCCCATTTCACTGGCTTGATGAGAAATATCTTCAAAGTTGTATAATGACCAGTTCCAGAACGCGGACTGGATGTTATTCATTTTCTCTTCATCATTCATTTGAAAATGCTGCTCTCCCACATGTAATAAAACATTCTTTGGCTTCACAACATCCGCAATATTTTTTGTATCACTTGCTACTTTAAAATACTCACTCTGATCTGTCTTTTTTAAGGTTGGCTGATAGGTCCAAATTTGCCAAGTTAAATAAGCGCTCATAAAAACTAATATCAATAGAACAATGCTTTTCATTCTTTCAAAACTCATGACCAATCATCCTCTTGCTCCAGCTCGTAAGGAAGGGTGAAATAGATTGTTGTTCCTTTTCCTTCCACACTTTTAGCCCAGATTTTCCCGCCATGGGCGACAATCATTTCCTTTGCAATCGCCAAGCCAAGGCCAGTTCCTCCAAGATTCCTTGATCTAGCTTTATCCACTCGATAAAATCGCTCAAAAATCTTTTCTAAATTACTTTTAGGAATCCCAACACCTTCATCACTAATACTAATGATAATAGACTTTTCCTCATCCTTAACTCTGAATGTAATCTGGCCGCCTTCAGGTGAGTACTTGGTCGCGTTTGAGATAATATTATAAAGAACTTGGGTAATTTTATCTTCATCAATATCAACGAAGAATGATTCTTTAGGAATGTATCGTTTAAATGTAATCGTCTCTTTTTTTGACATTTCAAGACGGTCAATTAGGTGGTTAAAGAAATCATTAAAATTCACCCAGCCACTTTTTAACTTATAGTCCCGGCTGTCCATTTTCGATAACTGTAATAAGTCGTTAACTAGTCGAATCATACGCTCTGTTTCATTTTGTGTTACGTTTAGGAAGGAAGGTGCAATCGCCTCATCCTTCCAAGCCCCTTCCGCTAATGCTTCCAAATAACTGCGCATCGTTGTTAACGGCGTCCGTAATTCATGGGAAACGTTGGCCACAAATTCTCGACGTTCTTCTTCAATCTTTTCCTGCTCTGTAATGTCATGAAGCACCGTAATAAGACCATTCACAAAACCTGTTTCTTTTTGAATTACAGAAAAGTTAGCACGAAGAATATACGGTTGTTTCGGCTTGCTGTAGTCTAAAATGACCGAATCACGCTCTTCTAGTAAATCCTCAAACGTATAGTCTTCTTCAAGATTCAATAATTCAATGATGGGTTGATTTAGTACTGTTTCACGTGAAACATCCAATAACTTTGCCGCAGGTTCATTAATTAAAATGACTCGTCCCCGACGATCAGTCGAAATGACACCATCAGTCATATAGGATAGAATGGATGATAACTTTCTCCGTTCACCTTCCGTACTAGATTGTGAATCCTGCAGTCTTTTCGTTAAATTATTGAAGGTTACAGCCAACTGGCCAATTTCATCATCCCCATATACTTTAACTTTTCTTGAGAAATTCCCTTTCGACATCGCAATGGCTTGTCTACGCATATCAGTCATTGGTCTCGTAATTGTTTTTGCCAACCAAACACCTAATAATGCGGTGATACTTAAGGCGATGGCTGTCCCGGTGATGAAAATGTGATTAATTTCATTTAATTGATCAAAAATGTTTTCCATATCCGCGATTACATAAACTGCACCAATAACCTTTTTATTATAGTCTACTGGAACGGTTAAAACCCAGACACGCCTATTTGTTTTCCGATCATAAAATACATCCTGATCCGCAGCTCCTAAAACAAGAGTCCGTTTAATAATATCTTCCGTCGTCTTTTTACCAACGATCGACTGATTACCAGGGTCAGATGTCCCAAGTACACGACGACTGCGAAGCTCTATGACTTGAACCTCGGTTATATTATTTGAAGATTTATCGCGATCTTTTAAAATTGTGTTAATTGCATCTTCAAGGGTGGGGTCATCATCGTCTCTTTCCTTGACCATTTCTTCACTTATACTATACGTTAGAAGATTCACATGACCACGTATAGAACTCTGAAAGTTATTAACAAGATTGTCTTCTAATTTCCCAATAAAATAAACGCCAATAATTTGCATGGCAACAAAAATAAGTAGTAGATAAATGACTACAAATTTCACGTGAATGGAACGAAGTAAACCGACCTTTTTCATGTTACTTACTCCTGTTCAGGGTTACGAAGGTAATAGCCTACCCCTCTTCTTGTTACAATCCAGCCCGGGTGGCTTGGGTTATCTTCAATTTTTTCACGAAGACGTCTAACCGTAACATCGACGGTACGCACATCGCCAAAATAATCATATCCCCATACCGTTTGTAACAAATGCTCGCGTGTCATCACTTGACCAATATGTTTTGCCAAGTAATGGAGCAATTCAAATTCCCGATGAGTTAATTCAATCGTATCACCGCGCTTGGAAACCACATAAGCATCTGGGTGAATAATGAGTGTGCCAACCGAAATCTCTTTCGATTGTTCTTCAGGATTTGCAGCTGGAGCCGCTTGCTGGCGTCTTAAATTCGCCTTCACTCGGGCAATGATCTCTCGTGTACTAAAAGGCTTTGTCACATAATCATCCGCTCCTAGCTCAAGCCCCAATACTTTATCGATTTCGGAGTCTTTTGCTGTAAGCATGATAATAGGTGTTTCATACTTCTTGCGTACTTCTCGGCAGACCTCCATGCCATCTCGCTGGGGCAACATAATATCTAATAAAATTAAATCTGGCTGAAGTTCTTCCACCATTTTAAGAGCCTCATTGCCATCATAAGCACAATAAACATCAAAGCCCTCTTTTTTTAGGTTAAATTGTAGAATATCAGCAATTGGTTTTTCATCATCAACAACAAGAATTTTCTTTTCCATAAACATTTCCCCTTTATCTACAAATCGTGTCCAATATATATACATGTACCTTTTATTAATTAAACAAAAGATTTATCATTCATCTATTTATAAAAAATCTAGTAAGCTTCTCTCTACCTTACTTTATCATTTTATCATAATGAAATCATCCTATTCCTACTATCACCCCTTATTTACCAGATCTTTTCCTGTTCTTTCTTTTCTACATAAAAAATCTTCGAATCTATAATCCGAAGACTTGCAAAAAAAAACGAAAGTATCCGTTTTATTGTTTCATAAAGTGAAACTTCAAGCAGTGGGGTGTTACTACCCGTTAATGCACGATAAAATCTAGCGGATCAACAAGACGGCCATTTTTCAAAATCTCAAAATGAAGGTGGGTGCCAGTTGAATGGCCTGTTGAACCCATGATACCAATTTTAGAACCACTTTTAACGGTATCCCCTATCTTCACATCCACCAATTCAAGATGGGCATAAATTGTTTCGTACCCGTTATTATGATTAATCCTAATTTTATTACCATAACCACCTGATACTCCAGCTTCAACCACAGTACCGTGATCAGCTGCATGAATGGTTTTCGTAGTTGGTTGCGCAATATCAATACCTTTATGCATTTTCCCAAAGCTTGGGCCTTGTTCACTAGAAATATACCCTCCATCTGCAGGCCAGATAAACGAACCCGTTCCTCGTGATGGAGTTTGCTTTATTCCTTTAACAATTCTCGATACTTCCTCAGCCTCTTCTTTAGATGAAAGATGCGTAAACATCTCATCAGTAATAGCATATGCATAGGCTTCTTCTTTGCCTTCGAATTGTCTTATTACTTCCCGTAGTACCTCACCACTCGCCCTATCAGTATTAAATACTTGCTCCTCTATTAACTGATTTTTATATAAAAAATTTGTCATACTACTTCCAACTTCATTATGCACATAATCTTGATCAATCAGGAGCGTCTCATCCGCGTCTATGGCAGCTTCAGAACCTTTTGGAATAATGGTCATCACAAAAAGAATGATATTAGCCATTATTAATAAAGCAGAACATACACTCTTCCTACTTAACATATCCTTAATCCTCCCTATTGCCATGTAACTCAATTCATTAAACATTTAAGTTGTATAATGAAACTCCAATCAGTGGGGTTTTGCTGCCCGCTAATACTGGATAAATCTAGATAAATTGGACTAGTTTCATTTTCAACTACTCTACCATACTATTAAATGAAACATGGGATAGACTCCGTAATGTAATACAATTGTATAATTTTTGACATAGTGTTACAAAAGGATAACCTATAGCTAAAATGAGTTCAAACCAATTCATAAAAACAAGGCACAAAAAAACACCCCAAAAGGAGTGTTATGGAGTGGCTCAGGACGGAATCGAACCGCCGACACAAGGATTTTCAGTCCTTTGCTCTACCGACTGAGCTACTGAGCCATATTAATAATCCACTAAAGTCTATTGCAGACTCTAAGCTTTTCATTTTCTAAAAAATAAAATGGCGGTCCCGACGGGAATCGAACCCGCGATCTCCTGCGTGACAGGCAGGCATGTTAACCGCTACACCACGGGACCATATCAATATAATCATGTTAAGCATACTATTGAATTCTTACAAGCTAGCTGGACTTGCCAGCTACTTGATTTACTTCAATAGCCGATGACCCCTACGGGATTCGAACCCGTGTTACCGCCGTGAAAGGGCGGTGTCTTAACCGCTTGACCAAGGGGCCGTATTATGGTGAGCCATGCAGGATTCGAACCTGCGACCCTCTGATTAAAAGTCAGATGCTCTACCAACTGAGCTAATGGCTCGTACAAAAATTTCACTCATTTGTGACGACGCTTTTGATAATATCATAGTTCTACTTGTTAGCGCAATAGTATTTTAATTTTTTTTTCAAAATGTGACCTTTAATGTTTCACGTATTGTAAATAGGGCATTCATTTGAGCTCTTTAAAACACTAAGGTGGAGACCTAAAAAGGCCTCCACCTTAGGATTAGATTAGACTATTCTAAACGCCAAGGACTTCTAACGATATTTGTTTGATTTCGGTCTGGACCTACTGAGAAGGTCGTTAGTGGAATACCCGTCAGCTGAGAAATCCGCTCTATATAATGACGGGCATTTTCCGGAAGTTCGTCCAATGACTTGCAGTTCGTAATGTCTTCAGGCCAGCCTGGTAGTTCTTCATAAACAGGCTCACATTCCCCAATCATTTTCAAACTTGCCGGAAATTCATGTATGATTTGATCTTTATATTTATAGGCTACGCAGATTTTCACTGTTTCAATCCCTGACAACACATCAATTGAATTAAGTGATAGATCCGTGATTCCGCTGACACGGCGAGCATGACGAACAACTACAGAGTCAAACCAACCTACCCGGCGAGGTCTGCCCGTTGTTGTTCCATATTCACGGCCCACTTCACGAATTTGATGACCAATTTCATTATCTAATTCAGTTGGGAAAGGACCATCACCCACCCGGCTTGTGTAAGCTTTACATACTCCAACTACATGGTTGATTTTTGTTGGACCAACACCTGAACCGATTGTTACTCCTCCTGCTACTGGGTTTGATGAAGTAACGAATGGATAGGTTCCTTGGTCAATATCTAGCATTACCCCTTGGGCACCCTCAAATAAAACACGTTTTCCTTCATCCAACGCATCATTCAAGACTACTGAAGTATCGCAAACATATTGCTTAATTTGTTGACCATATTCGTAATATTCTTCAAAAATATCTTCTAGTTTGAAGCCTTCTGTTTCATAAAAACGTTCAAGCATGCGGTTTTTTTCCTCAAGGTTAGAAATGAGTTTTTCTTCAAATACTTCTCGGTCAAGTAAATCTGCCATGCGGATTCCGTTTCTTGCTGCTTTGTCCATATAAGCAGGGCCGATGCCTTTTTTCGTCGTGCCAATTTTATTCACACCTTTGCGCTCTTCTTCCACTTCGTCCAATTTCAAATGATAAGGAAGAATGACGTGAGCACGGTTAGAAATACGCAGATTATCTGTTGTAACCCCATGATTATGCAGATATGCCAATTCTGCAACAAGTGCTTTCGGATCCACAACCATCCCATTGCCAATCACACAAACTTTCTCACTGTAGAAAATCCCAGAAGGAATTAAATGAAGTTTATATGTTTGACCATTAAATTTAATCGTATGCCCCGCATTGTTCCCACCTTGATAACGAGCGATGGCTTCTGCATTTTGAGATAAAAAGTCTGTGATTTTCCCTTTTCCTTCGTCGCCCCATTGCGTTCCAACTACTACCACTGATGACATATTAGAAAAGCACCTCCAAAGGTTCACGTAATCCCGGATTATGTACCGGTCTCTTATTCAACAAACCTATTTTAACAGTAATTGTCACCCCAGTCAACTATAATACGAACATTAATTAAAATTAATGAGAAATCATTCGCCAATAACCATAACCATTCTCTTATTTTCTCCATTTTTTTTTTGAATATACGGCTTTCAATTAAAAGGATGCCACAAAAGGGGAACCACTGAAAAAGTAGCTCTTTTTAAAATTTTTGAAGACCTTCATCAAATATACAGATAAAAAAATAAGCTAACGACCAATATGTAGTAGGTCGTTAGCTTATTTTCCTCTTTAAATGGACTTTTTCAGTGCCCTCCAAAAGGGAAGGATCCATGTCACAATAATTACGTACAATAAAATACGAGAATGAACTCAAATTCACTGTGAAAGTGCACTCAAAACCTTATCTACTATCACTATGCCCCCGGTGGCATGCCAGCATCATCCATACGCCTCTCAAGGTTAACGAATTTATTATATTCCTTTACGAAGGCAAGAGATACGGTTCCTACTGGACCATTACGTTGTTTAGCAATGATAATTTCGATAATATTCTTGTTTTCTGATTCTTTGTCATAATAATCATCTCGATATAGGAAAGCGACAATATCCGCATCCTGCTCGATACTTCCTGATTCCCGAATATCAGACATCATCGGTCGCTTGTCTTGTCTTTGCTCGACTCCACGAGAGAGCTGAGAAAGGGCAATGACCGGCACTTGAAGTTCACGAGCAAGCGACTTAAGAGAACGAGAGATTTCAGATACTTCTTGTTGACGGTTTTCACCAGAACGCCCATTTCCTTGAATTAACTGAAGATAATCAATCATAATCATCCCAAGACCGTTCTCTTGCTTAAGACGGCGGCACTTGGAGCGGATTTCACCAATCCGGACACCTGGAGTATCATCGATATAGATTCCAGCATTCGATAAGCTTCCCATTGCCATTGTCAGCTTACGCCAGTCTTCATCTGTCAGGGCACCTGTTCGTAAGTTCTGGGCATTAATATTTCCTTCTGCACAAAGCATACGCATCACGAGCTGTTCAGCACCCATCTCAAGGCTGAAAATCGCAACATTTTCGTCCGTTTTCGTTGCAACATTTTGAGCGATATTCAGTGCAAATGCTGTTTTACCAACAGACGGACGAGCTGCAACGATAATTAAATCGTTCCGCTGAAACCCAGCAGTCATCCGATCAAGCTCAGCAAATCCGGTTGGAATACCTGTAACATCGCCTTTTCGATTGGTCAGCTCCTCTATATTATCGTAAGCTCTGACAAGGACATCTTTAATATTTTGGAAGGCTCCCGAATTTTTCCTTTGGGCAACCTCCATAATACTTTTCTCAGCCTCGCCCAACAGACTTTCCACTTCATCTTCCCGGCTGTATCCTTCTTGAGCAATATTGGTTGCCGTACGAATTAACCTTCTCAATAGTGATTTTTCTTCTACAATTTTCGCATAGTATTCGACATTGGCTGCAGTAGGGACTGAAGCAGCCAGTTCACTTAAATAAGAAACACCCCCGACTTCTTCTAGGGTTTTTGCAGCTGCCAGCTCTTCGGTAACTGTCACTAAATCGACAGCCTTTCCCATGTCATTAAGCTTAAGCATGGCATTAAATACCTTTTGATGTGAAGATCGATAAAAATCTTCAGGTATTAAAATCTCCGAAGAAACTGTTAATGATGAAGGCTCCAAAAAGATGGCTCCCAAAACAGCCTGTTCCGCTTCAACATTCTGTGGTGGTATCCGATCTTGAAATGCTTCATTCATATTTTGGCCTCCTTTTTTACAAAATTCTTTTACAAATTTATTTAAATAGCATAGCTATCGTACAATCAGAATCATTCCATTAAAAAAAGAAGATTGAACGTAAAAGCCCGATCTCCTTTTTTGTGGAAAAAGGGCGGGGCTTCGCAAAATCAGCTCCGCACCGCCACCTTTATTAGGTGATGCAATTTGAGAATCTAACCTTTTTCACCGTTGGGTTTTAGATCAGATGCTCATCGATGTTTCTTACCTATCTCTATTTTATCAATTTTTTATCGATATGATAGTGCTAAAATTAGTTAATTTCTTTTACTGAAACCGTTAGCGTCGCCGCCACTTCATGGTGCAGTTTAACTGGTAGTTTCGTATGGCCTAAAGTACGGATACCATCATTAAGATCCATCTTTCGTTTATCAATCTTGATGCCATGCTTCTTCTGAAGTGCTTCAGCAATTTGTTTTGTTGTAATTGAGCCGAATAATCTGCCACCTTCACCAGCTTTCGCTTCCAGCTCGACTGTTAGGTTTTCGATTGTTTCTTTCAATTCTTTTGCTTGCTGCAATTCTTCGGCTGCAAGCTGATCCTCTTTATTTTTTTGAGCTTCAAGTGTTTTTGTGTTTGCGTTATTCGCTTCAACAGCTAATCCTTGTTTTAAAAGAAAGTTATGTGCATAGCCATCTGCAACATTTTTAACTTCCCCTTTTTTTCCTTTTCCTTTTACGTCTTTTAAAAAGATTACTTTCATTGTCTTTTTCCTCCTTCTAAATATTCATCAATAGCTGCTTTTAATAATGATTCAGCTTCATCAAGCGTACCTGTCACTTGAGCTGCTGCGTTAGTTAAATGCCCTCCGCCATGAATCATCTCCATAATGACTTGCACATTTATATCTCCGAGTGAACGAGCACTGATACCAACCACGTCATCTGAACGCTTCGCAATGACAAAAGAAGCAACGACTCCGTCCATCGTAAGCAATGTATCAGCGGTCTGGGCGATTAATACTTGATTATGGCTTTCGTCAGGCTCACCAACTGTAATGGCAATGCCCTCCTTATAAAAGGAGACCGTTTCAATGAGCTTCGAACGCTCAATATACGTATGAACATCTTCTTTTAAAAACTTCTGAACGAGTACTGTGTCCGCTCCCTGGGTACGTAAATAAGATGCCGCATCAAAGGTTCTTGAACCCGTGCGAAGGGTGAAGCTCTTAGTATCGACGATAATGCCTGCAAGCAGGGAAGTGGCCTCCAGCATATCCATCTTGCTTTTCTTCGGCTGATATTCAAGTAGCTCAGTCACAAGCTCTGCCGTTGATGAAGCATACGGCTCCATATAAACGAGCAAAGAATGAGAAATGAACTCATCACTACGTCTGTGATGGTCAATTACGACCACTTGATCCATTCTGTTCAACAATCGTTCATCAATGACCATTGAAGGTTTGTGGGTATCAACAATGACTAGGAGTGTTTCATCCGTAATTATGTCAGAGGCATCCTCTGGTGTAATAAACCGTCCATATAAATCAGGTTTCGTTGTTTTGATTTCCTCTATTAATCGTTGAACACTTTTATCGATATCTTGAAAGTCAATTACGATATAGCCTTCACGGTCGTTCGTCTGTGCAACCTTTAATATACCTATAGCTGAACCAATCGCATCCATATCAGGGCTCTTATGCCCCATTACAATAACCTTATCGCTATCAAGAACAATATCCTTCAATGCATGGGAGATGACCCTTGCCCGCACCCTTGTGCGTTTCTCCATCGGGTTCGTTTTGCCTCCATAGAACTTAACTTTTCCATTCGGCAATTTAATAGCTACTTGATCACCACCGCGTCCTAACGCCAAATCAAGACTCGATTGAGCAATTGATCCTAACTCAGGCAACGAGGATATACTGGAACCTACGCCGATACTTAATGTCAGTGGTACATTATGTTTCGAAGTTGATTCGCGAATTTCATCCAGTATAGCAAATTTCCCTTTTTCTAGCTGTTGTAAAATACTTTCATTAAAAATTCCAATAAAGCGATCTGAAGAAGTCCGTTTTAGTAAAACTCCATTATCATTTGCCCATTTATTAAGTAAGGAGGTAACCATGCTGTTTAAACTACTTTTGCGTTGATCGTCCATTCCCTGAGTCAAATCATCATAGTTATCGAGGAAAATCACCGCAATAACTGTTCGTTCATCTTCGTACAACTTTTCAATTTCAATTTGTTCTGTGACATCAAAAAAGTACAACAACCGTTCCTCAGGCTTATGCACAATCCTGAATTTTCGATTATTAAGAGTGATTGTATCACTCTCCAATTCCTGCTTAACCAACGGAACAATCGATTCCGCTACATCATACAGCGATCTGCCCGTTAAAGAGTCTTCATCAAAGCAAGAAGCTAAGTACGGGTTCGTCCATTCGATATAATACTCATCATTCATTAGCATAATCCCAATTGGCATTTCGAGTAGTGCCTCTTCACCAACCTTTTTTAAACGATACGATAAGGTTGAGATATATTCCTCAGTTTCACGTCGATTTCGCAATTCCACTTGCAGGACAAGGCCGAACAACCCAATAAAAAGAAAAAACCCTATTGCCGCAGCCCACCAATTGTAATATGCGAGGACTCCCAATAAAAGAATGGCTACCGAAAGCAATCCATATAAACGGGATAGGATCTGGTACTTTTTTAAATATGATGGCATATTTTCAGCTCCTAAAAGCATCATACATTTTGCTCGTTTCAATCATTTTATGCACGTTATTTCTTTTTAGCGCTATTTTGTCTCAAAGGAAATCCTAAATCGATAATACCCAAAAATCTAACGATAAATTGAAACACTGGGTTCATTAATAAAAGGATAATAATAATTATGAGTATGACCTTTGACCGTCCTTGTCTATGTGACCCAAAAAAGACAAACGCCAAACCTTGCAACAAGACAAAAAACTGCAAGATAAATAAAGATTGGAGATTACGGTAAATACCAAATCACCTTGATTAGGATTCGTATTCATCGCTATAATCATTGTAATTAAATAATACCATAAAATACTTTCGGAAGTTGTAGATCTCTAAATGGTGGCCATTTCAATTTCTTATCACTAAATCGTTTTAAAAACGGATGAGCGACTAAAAGGATGATAAAGGGCGAGATCATCGAAATCATTACAAACATAGATGGTATTAGTGTATCTATGAAATCAATTGCAGCATAAATATTTTCTAAGCTCTTATCTGTTGGAGACTTTCCAAATGCAGCGAGTATTTCGCTGGATTGGTCTACTGATATTTTCAGCATTCCAATACTCTCGGTAATAACATTCACATTCATGAACCTCCGAACATCACGATTATACAAGCTAACAAAACAAGCACTGTACTAATGTATATCTTGATGGTTGAGCGACTTTTCCGCAAATGATAGCCAATTACAATCCCTGGAAATCCTGTTAATAAGGCTACCGGTAATGCCAGAATAGTCCCAAAGATCATAGTTAGTAAACAAGCAATGAATAAGAAGCCAAAAGCCCAGGTCATATTTTGTTTAAGCGCTATTAAAATAAAAGGAATCGGTAAAATAAAAAATAAGATTGATCCAATGAAGGGAAGTTGAATCGCCAAAAACAATAATATACTACTCCGCCTTCTACTGCCTTTCTTCCGTTTTTCAACTTTTCAAATCATTTTATGATTACAATCAAAATCGTAAAGAATGGAATAGAGGAAAAGCCTTCTATTATTGTAGCTGTTTGCAGTACTATATTTCAAATTTTCTCTCTGTTTCTTCCACTTTTATTAAATTTATGTACAATTATGTTCAATAAGGGGTCACAGCGACTTGAATGAAGTATCGGGTTCCTTGTAGTGCGTGTTCATAAAGTGAGGATTAAAGTATTATTTTATTTTCACTTACAAAAAACACATTAGAGAAAATCCCCAATGTGTTTTTAACTGTTATTATTCACCAGATACATATGGTAGTAATGCCATAGTACGTGAGCGTTTAATTGCAATTGTTAATTTGCGTTGGTATTTAGCACTTGTACCAGTTACACGACGTGGTAAAATTTTACCGCGTTCTGAGATGAATTTTTTAAGAAGATCCACATCTTTATAGTCGATGTGAGTAATTCCGTTTGATGTAAAGAAACAAACCTTTTTACGCTTTCCGCGTCCTTTACGTCCACCCATTGCCATTGTTTTTTCCTCCTTCTCGTTTAATTTCTTAAGCATGCGATCGCTTAAAATGGTAGATCATCATCTGAAATGTCGATTGTTTTACCGTCATTTGCAAATGGGTCATCATCTACGCGTGTATAGTTATTATTGCTCCGTTGATTCTGATTTGGATTTTGTCCATACGAATTATTGTTATCAAAGCCGTTATTATTGTTATAACTTCTTTGATTCCCGTAAGAACCGCCTTCATTTCTTTCACCCGCTGAACCGCTTCGTGGTTCAAGAAATTGAACGCTCTCAGCTTGAATCTCTGTCACATATACACGTTTGCCGTCTTGTCCTTCATAATTACGTGTTTGGACACGTCCATCCACGCCAGCTAAGCTTCCTTTTTTCAAGAAGTTCGCCACATTTTCTGCCGGTTTTCGCCAAACTACACAGTTAATGAAGTCTGCTTCTCTTTCACCTTGCTGGTTCGAAAAATTTCGATTGACAGCTAATGTAAAAGTAGCAACAGGAACTCCATTTGGTGTGTAACGTAATTCAGGATCTTTCGTTAAGCGACCTACTAAAACTACGCGATTCATCATCAGAATCAACCCCTGTCAATTGGGAATTTATATTTATTTCAAATTATGCTTCGATTTTAGTCACCATATGGCGGATAATATCTTCGCTGATTTTAGCTAAACGATCAAATTCTTGAATCGCAGCTGTTTCACCGTTGATTTTAAGAAGCATGTAGTAACCGTCACGGAAATCATTGATTTCGTAAGCTAGGCGGCGTTTACCCCACTCTTTTGCTTCAGTCATTTCCGCACCATTATCAGTAAGGATTGTGTTGAAACGTTCAACTAGTGCTTTCTTAGCGTCTTCCTCAATGTTTGGACGGATGATGTACATAATTTCGTACTTTCTCATCTCTGTCACCTCCTTTTGGTCTAAGCGGCCCTTATCGGGCAAGGAGCAATTATATAATTACTCACAAGATGAAATTATAGCATAGTTGTTCATTAATTGCAATGAGTCTATGCAGATTAAGTGAGCTAACAAAAAGAGGTGTCCCAAAGGATCCAAACCCCGCAACAATTAAATACAGTATAAGATACGTGTATGAAAACACTACATACTGATTTAAAGTGCAAGGTCAGACCCTTCTGAGACATCCTCCTTACCTTCTTATACGTTAAAACGGAAATGAATAACATCGCCGTCATTCACGATATATTCTTTTCCTTCAAGTCGAACTTTCCCAGCTTCTTTTGCAGCTGAATGACTTCCCGCTGCCAAAAGATCCTCATATGATACCGTTTCAGCGCGAATAAAGCCACGTTCAAAGTCTGTATGAATAACGCCCGCACATTGTGGCGCCTTCATGCCTTTACGGAATGTCCATGCACGAACTTCTTGTACACCTGCTGTAAAGTACGTAGCAAGTCCAAGTAAATTGTATGAAGCACGAATTAATTGATCAAGACCAGACTCTTCAATGCCAAGCTCGGATAAGAACATTTCCTTTTCTTCTCCATCAAGTTCAGAAATTTCTTCTTCTATTTTTGCACAAATGACAATGACCTCTGCATTTTCTTTCGCAGCGTAATCGCGTACCTGTTGAACGTACTCGTTATCATTAGCGTTGGCAACTTCATCCTCACTCACGTTTGCGACATATAACATCGGTTTTGCTGTCAGTAAATGCATGCCTTTTACGACTTTTAACTGTTCATCTGAAAATTCAACCGTACGAGCTGACCTTTCTGCTTCTAAAGCTTCCTTCAAAGCAACTAGAATTTCATGCTCAAACATTGCGTCTTTGTCTTTTTGCTTCGCCATTTTGCCAACACGTTCAATGCGTTTATCAACAGATTCAAGGTCAGCAAGAATCAATTCAAGATTAATAACCTCAATATCGTCAATCGGATCTACTTTACCTGAAACATGTGTGATATTATCATCTGCGAAACAGCGTACAACTTGGCAGATTGCATCCACTTGGCGGATATGTGATAAGAACTTATTTCCTAATCCTTCACCTTTACTAGCACCCTTTACAATTCCAGCAATATCTGTGAATTCAAATGCTGTCGGAACTGTTTTTTTCGGTTGTACCAATTCAGTTAATTTTTGAAGGCGATGATCCGGTACTTCTACGATGCCTACGTTCGGATCAATCGTACAGAATGGGTAGTTGGCGGATTCTGCACCAGCCTGTGTTATTGCATTAAACAATGTAGATTTACCAACATTCGGCAAACCGACAATACCTGCTGTTAAAGCCATATTTTCTTTCACTCCTCTTATGAATTACCTTTTATATCAAATAAATATTGAATTTATAGATGTATAGTTAAACCTTTCACAATTATAGATAGTGGGCATGAAAAAGACAAGGAAATAAAATGAAACTTCAATCAGTGGGAGGGTTCATCCCCGACCCACGCTTCTTCGATTCCTCAAGCATCATAATCGTCACTTCGACGTCATTTTTACCGAAAGCCAGCTCTTACTCTTCCTCGTGCTTCTTCAATACTTTTTTCATTTTACGGGTAAATTCACGTCTTGGCAAAATGACACTATGTCCGCATCCTTCACATTTAATGCGGATATCCATACCTAAACGAATGATTTTCCAGCTGTTCACCCCACATGGATGGGGCTTTTTCATCTCAACTATATCATTAAGGCCAAATAATTTCTCTTCCACTTTTCCTCATCCTTTTCTCTGACAATTTGTAGATTACGACTCTTCTTGGACTGTGACTGTTAGATGGTTTTCATCAATACAATTTTTTATTTCCTTTCGTAACACCCTGCCTATAAAGTAGTGCTGCATTGGAATGGTTTCAGCTGTAATTCTCAGTACTACATCACTTGGGTTCAGTGACTGAATTCCTAACACTTGAGGTGTTTTCACAATTTCTTTGTATTTAGCAGGTAATAATTCAAGCATATGGGAAATCGTTCTTTCTGCACGCTCAATATCTCCGTCATATGGAAGCGTAAGATCAACAACAGCAACACTATTTAGAATGGAGAAATTAGTCACTTCGAGGATGCTTCCATTTGGAATCACAAATAGTTGTCCGATTGAGCTTTTAATTTTAGTTGTCCTCAATCCAATTTCCACTACTTCTCCTTCATAATCCTTAATCTTTATTTGGTCACCCACCGAAAATTGATCTTCAAATATAATAAAGAAACCCATAATTACATCTTTCACTAAGCTTTGTGCACCGAAACCAACGGCTAATCCGACAATTCCTGCTCCAGCCAACAATGCTTTGACTTCAATGTTTACTGCTTCTAAGATCATAATAATGGCAATAAAATTAACGGTATAAGTAAGCACGTTTTTTAATAATCTTAATAAAGTAGCATCTCGACGTTCTGACACACGTAATGGACTTTTCGCGCGCATTAAGAAAAACTTAGAAATAATACCTTTCCCAATCTTAATAACCATACGAGATAAAACGAAAATAATTAAAATTTGCAATAAGCTCTCACCAATTATAAGCCATGTCTCTTCCGAGGAAAATTTTCCCACAAATCTTTCTAACATCTTACTTGAAAACGTCAAACAAATCACCAACCAACAAGTATTTTTTTCTAATTAAAATGATTCTACTAATCGTCTTAGTCTCTTAGATAAAATCTTTGGATATAAATAAAATGAAACTTCAATCAGGGGGGGTACTGCCCGTTAATGCAGGATAAAATGAATAATAAAGTATTTCTTTGAATATAACCAATGATGGTATTATACCATTTTCAATAAGTCTCCAAACTATAATCTCTTTTTAAAGATTTCTTTCCCCACCTTCACGTATACCATTTCCTTTTTTTCCGTATACTGTTAGTACTATTACAGAGGAGTGGAGCCGATGAACCTGAAATCTAGTTTATTTGATAATAAAAATGGGATGAGCCGGATTTTACATGATGAGATAGATGCATCACGAAGAGTTTCTCAGGAAATAATTTCATTACTTCCTGCTAACGGGCAAGCTATCGTTATCGTTTGCATTGGAACAGATCGATCCACGGGAGATTCTCTCGGTCCACTAGTCGGAACTTTATTATTAGAAAAAGCAACCCTTTCTCCATTCTTTGTTTATGGAACGCTAGAAGAACCCATACATGCGATGAACTTAACTGAACAGCTTGCAGTCATTAAGACGAAACACGATAATCCATTCATCATAGGGATTGATGCTTGTCTTGGTCGTTTGAAAAGTGTGGGAATTGTGCAAGTAGGTGAAGGTCCCGTTAAACCGGGAGCTGGGGTTAATAAGGATCTTCCATCTGTGGGAGATGCCCATATTACTGGGATTGTGAATGTGAGCGGATTTATGGAATTCATGGTTTTACAAAACACTCGTCTAAGTCTTGTCTTAAAGATGGCAAAAACGATTGCCGATGGCATTTACTTTGCCAGCAACCAATTTGCGTCTAAACAAACAACAATTAGAAACTTTAACTTCTTGTTAGATCAGGAGAAAAGTATGTAAGGGAAGGGAAAAGTTCATTCCCTTCTTTTTTGGAATTAGCTCTGTTAAGCAATATTGTTATTTCACTCTTTAAAATACGATAGCTTCGCCTTTCTTATAATGATATTTCAAAATAATAAAAGACGAATGTAAGTACAGCTACTACCAATATGCCGGGTAAAAGGTTGGCGACGCGAATTTTCGTAACCCCCATTATATTTAAACCAATCGCAAAAATCATAACGCCTCCAGTTGCCGTCATTTCCGAAATGAAGGCATCCAAATAAGCAGCAGGAACCCACTTATCAATTTGCGTTGCAAAGAGAGCGATAATCCCTTGATAGAGCATGACAGGAACACTAGAGAAAATAACACCAATTCCAAGTGTACTTGCTAAAATAATGGCAGTGAAACCATCAATGATTGCTTTTGTATATAACACATCATGATCATGTCTAATTCCACTATCTAGCGCGCCAATAACGGCCATAGCTCCAATAAGGAAAATGAGAGTTGCTGTCACAAAGCCTTGTGCAATTGAATCTCCTTCCTTCGATCCTCCCAACTTTTTTTCTAGCCAATTCCCCAAGGCGTTTAACTTAGCATCCAAGTCAATCCATTCACCGATCACGGCCCCTAGGACTAAGCTCAATATAACAATAAGGAATTGCTGACTTTTAAAACCCATTTGTAACCCAAGTACTACAACAGCAAGACCTATCCCACTCATAACTGTCTGTTTCATACTTTCGGGAATATTTTTAAGAAACCTGCCAAGTAACGTGCCAAGAATAATACATAAACCGTTAACCAATGTTCCTACTAACACCAACGTGCTCACCTTTATCTATGATAGTATATAAAGAAAAAAACTGATATTTGTCCTTAACATAAGGAAGGGTGAGTTACGTGAACTCTCCCCTTCTTTATGAGGATAAATCTTCTTGTTGAATCAATTCCAAAATCCGTTCAAGGTCTTCACGGGAGTAAAACTCAATTTCAATTTTACCTTTTTTCTTACTTTGTTTTATCGTTACTGAAGTCCCAAATCGTTCGCGTAAAACTGATTCACGCTCTTTGATAAAAATGTCTTTTTTCTCTTGCCCCTTTTTACTTACTGTTTCACGTGGAACTTCTTGATTATATTCTTGGATGTATTGTTCTAATTGACGAACATTCATTTCATCCTTCAGTACTTTATCAACTACAAATTGTATAGCAGCCTTATTCTTCAATGAAAGCAACGCCCGGCCGTGCCCCATTGATATTTTCCCATCGGAAATGTAGGTTTGAATCTCTATAGGCAATGAGAGTAGTCTAATATGATTCGCAACATGAGGGCGGCTTTTTCCTAAGCGTTTCGCTAATTCCTCCTGAGTAACCCCCTGCCTTTCTAGTAGTTTCTGATAGGCCGAAGCTTCTTCGATTGGGTTTAAATCTTCACGTTGAAGGTTTTCTAAAATAGCCAACTCCATCATTTGGGTTTCATCAAGCGTTCTAACAACGACAGGGACGGTCTTCAAACCCGCTTCCTTTGCTGCTCGAAAACGCCTTTCACCAACAACGATTTCGTAGCCCTTAATACTTTCTCTAGCGATGATAGGCTGAAGAATTCCATGCAGTTCAATGGATTGTGTTAATTCCGCAAGTTTCTCTTTCCGGAATACCTTTCGCGGCTGGTAAGGATTCGGGCGTAATTCCTTTATATTTACCTCTATAACAGCGTCCTCTTTCCCTGCTTCAAGATTTGTGAATAATGCATTGATTCCTTTACCAAGTCCCTTAGCCATTTGCTATCACTTCCTTTGCCAGGTCTAAATAAACCTCTGCTCCTTTTGATTTAGGATCATAGATAATAATGGGTTCTCCGTGGCTCGGTGCCTCGCTTAATCTGACATTTCTGGGAATAATGGTTCGATACACCTTATCTTGGAAGTATTTTTTCACTTCCTCGATTACTTGTAAGCCTAAATTTGTCCGAGCATCAAGCATAGTCAGCAACACTCCTTCAATTTTCAAGGATTGATTCAAGTGCTTTTGAACGAGGCGAATGGTGTTCAACAGTTGACTAAGTCCTTCTAATGCATAATACTCACATTGAACAGGAATCAATACAGCATCTGCTGCAGTAAATGAATTCAGCGTAAGCAATCCTAATGATGGTGGACAATCAATGATTACATAATCATATTGATCTTTAACTTCTTCAAGTGCTCTTTTTAAACGGACCTCTCTTGAAATGGTCGGCACCAATTCTATTTCTGCCCCTGCAAGTTGAATCGTAGCAGGAATCGTAAATAGATTCTCAACTTTTGTCTCTTTAATCACTACGTTTGCCTCTACATCATCGACCAGAATATCATATATACATTGTTCAACATCCGACTTGTCAATGCCCACTCCACTCGTTGCATTTCCTTGAGGGTCAATATCCACTAATAATACCTTTTTCCCAATGTATGCTAAACAAGCGCCTAGATTTACTGAGGTCGTTGTTTTACCAACTCCGCCCTTTTGATTGGCAATCGCAAGAATCTTTCCCATGATGTCACCTACTTTCGACACATTTTCATCTTTTATCTATCTCTTATATACCTATATATCCAAATTCAAAAATTTCTGACTCTAATTATCATACTACTAAAAAAGTCTATTAACCTATTCTATTTTATCATGAAAAGGGAGACTTTTATTTCTTTTCTCAAAATCAAAGTAAAAAAGAATACTTCAAGTAACTCAGACTAGTAAACATGTTGGTCAGCTATAGCAAAAAGGCTTGGTAATCAAGGACTACCAAGCAGTAACTTTATAAGATTATGATTTCTTCTTTGGAATTTTTATCGTAAATTGATAATATTCCTCGAATTCCTCTTCCTCTGAATCAAGATTTATTCCATTATCGGTTACCATTGTAAGAGACTGTCTAATAGTGTTGAGAGCAATGCGCATATCTTTACTGAAAGCCTTTCGCTTCGGTTTCGGTTTTCTATCTAAGCTGCTGAGCAATTTCACAACCCGCTCTTCTGTTTGCTTCACATTCCAATTCTTCTCAATAATTTCTGCAAGAAGTTTGACTTGTTTTTCTGAATCTTTCAAAGGAATTAATGAGCGAGCATGTCTCTCGGTTATCTGTTTTTGCAAAATGGCTTCTTGCACTTCTTGAGGCAACTTCAATAACCTTAACTTATTTGCCACTGTAGATTGACCAATCCCCAGCCTTTGTGCAAGTGCTTCTTGTGTAAGTTGATGAAGTTCCAATAGTTTACCATAAGCGAGAGCCTCTTCAATTGGCGTAAGCTCTTCCCTTTGTAAATTCTCTATTAGTGCGACTGATGCCGTCTCTGTATCATTGAAATCTTTAACAATTGCTGGTGCCGTTTCCCAACCAAGTTTCTGCATAGCTCGGAATCTGCGTTCACCTGCAATGATTTCAAACTTGCCTTGTTCGTATTCCCTGACAACAATTGGTTGAATGATACCATGTGTATGAATAGTCTGGGCCAATTCTGCAATTTTGTTTTCATTAAAAACCGTTCTTGGTTGATAGCGGTTTGGTACTATATCAGAAATGGCAATTTTTTTTATTTCTTCATTCCTGCTAGGTGTCTCCATATCTATTTGCTCTTGCTCTTCTTCTTTTTCGCCTAACCCAAAGAACCGCGAAAAAGGATGCTTCATTTCCCTACACCACCTTTAAAAAGCTCCCATTTATCATATTCTCTATAAAAATGACAAGTCCTTCTAAATATCCACACATATTTACTCGAAATGTACAAGGATCTGCCCCTTAACGAAAGAGACAGACCCTTCCTGAGACAACATCGTTTAATTTCGTGAAAAGATGACATGCACATCATTAGCCTCACAGCTAGAAACACGCGAGTATCCTAATTACGTACTGCATTTAATTCATTCCACTAAATTGAAGCATGGTACACTCTACTCAATTGGCATTTTATTCGGTGTACCTGGCTTACGTGGATACTTTTTAGGCGTTGTTTTCACCTTACTAATTGTGATAATTGTTCTCTCACTAAGTTCTTCTGGTAGCAAAAAGCTATGAATTTCTCCTACTTTGCCACCTAATGTAGAGATCGCTTTCTTCCCTGTATCCAATTCATCATTTGTACTGGCAGCCTTCATAGCAATAAATGTACCGTTTTGTTTAACGAGCGGCAAGCAAAGCTCACTCAAAACGGACATTCGTGCAACGGCTCTTGCCATAACAATATCATAAGTTTCACGATGCTCTTGTTTTTGCGCAAACGTTTCAGCACGATCGTGATAAAAGTGAGTATGTGAAAGATTCAGGGTTTTAGCTAAGTGCTCAAGGAAGGAAATTCGTTTATTAAGAGAATCTACAATGGAAATATGTAACTCTGGAAAACAGATTTTTAATGGGATGCTAGGAAAACCTGCGCCCGCTCCTACATCACAGATTTTATATGGCTTAGTAAAATCAAAGTAAAATGAAGCACTAATGGAATCATAAAAATGCTTTAAATATACTTCTTCTTTATTTGTTATGGCTGTTAAATTCATTTTTTCGTTCCACTCAACTAATAGTTCGTAGTACGTTTCAAATTGCTGAAGCTGTAGAGGAGAAAGTACAATGCCTTTCTCTTTCAGCTCAGCTTGAAATTGTTCGATATTCATAGGCTTCAATCCTTTTCAATCCATCTAGTTTTGAGGAATACGAGCAATTTTTCCTTGTTCTAAATAAACAAGTAAAATCGATACATCTGCAGGGTTAACACCTGAAATTCGCGAAGCTTGTGCCACTGATAGTGGATGGACTTGTTTTAATTTGTGACGTGCCTCAGTAGCCAAGCCACTGATAGCATCATAATCAATATTTTCTGGGATTTTTTTATTCTCCATTTTTTTCAAACGGTCTACTTGCTGAAGTGATTTTTCAATATATCCTTCATATTTAATTTGGATTTCTACCTGCTCTTTCACTTCGGTGTCCAAAAGTATTTCACTTGGAGCAAGCTGTTGAATTTGTTCATAACTCATTTCCGGTCGTTTCAATAAATCAGCAGCTCGAATCCCATCTTTTAATTCACTTCCACCATGTTCAACAATTACTTGCTGTACTTGTTGAGTAGGTTTGATAAATAAGGTTTGCAGACGTTCCTTTTCTTCTTCAACTGCTGCTTTTTTCAATAAGAAACGTTGATAGCGATCTTCTTTAATCATTCCAATCGCATGCCCAATTTCAGTTAAACGCAAATCAGCATTGTCATGGCGTAAAAGGAGGCGATATTCAGCACGAGACGTAAGCAGGCGATATGGCTCGCTCGTTCCTTTTGTCACAAGGTCATCAATCAATACTCCGATATAGGCATCAGAACGGCTTAAAATTAACTCTTCTTTTTCCAGTGCTTTTAAGCCAGCATTGATTCCCGCCATTAATCCTTGTCCAGCCGCTTCCTCATAGCCAGATGTTCCATTAATTTGCCCTGCTGTATATAGGTTTTTTACTTTTTTTGTTTCTAATGTAGGCCATAGCTGTGTCGGAACAATTGCATCATATTCGATTGCATATCCTGCACGCATCAATTCTGCTTTTTCTAATCCAGGAATACTTGCTAGAAGTCTTCTCTGTACGTCTTCTGGCAGACTTGTCGATAGGCCCTGTACATAGACTTCTTGTGTATTTCTTCCTTCAGGTTCCAAGAAAATTTGGTGGCGTGGTTTATCATTGAAACGAACCACTTTATCTTCAATAGAAGGACAATAACGTGGACCAGTACCTTTAATCATCCCTGAATACATAGGAGAACGGTGTAAATTTTCATCAATAATCTGATGGGTCCCTTCATTCGTATACGTTAGCCAACATGGTAATTGATCTGTAATAAATTTTGTTGTTTCATAAGAAAATGCTCGCGGAACATCGTCACCAGGCTGAATTTCTGTTTTACTATAATCAATCGAATGACTGTTAATTCGCGGGGGGGTGCCTGTTTTAAATCGAACTAAGTCGAATCCAATTTCCTCTAAATGTTCGGACAATCGAATAGATGGCTGTTGGTTATTCGGGCCGCTTGAATATTTCAATTCACCAAGAATGATTTCTCCACGAAGGAACGTTCCTGTTGTAATAACAACTGTTTTTGCATGATAAACAGCACCAGTTTGCGTGATAACTCCTTTACATACATCATCTTCAATGATAAGCCGCTCAACCATTCCTTGAATTAACGTTAGATTTGGTTCATTTTCAATTGTATTCTTCATTTCCTGTTGATATAAGGTCTTATCTGCCTGCGCGCGTAAAGCACGTACAGCTGGCCCTTTTCCTGTATTCAACATTCTCATCTGAATATGCGTTTTATCAATATTTTTTCCCATTTCGCCGCCTAAGGCGTCAATTTCCCTGACGACAATTCCCTTTGCCGGGCCCCCAACTGAAGGATTACATGGCATAAAGGCAACCATATCCAAATTGATCGTAATCATTAGCGTTTTTGCTCCAACACGAGCTGCTGCAAGGCCTGCCTCACTTCCTGCATGTCCAGCGCCAATGACAATCACATCATAGTTTCCTGCTTCATATTGCATCCAGTTTCACTCCTTACTTCATTATTTCCCTAAACAAAACTGAGAAAATAATTGATTAATTAATCCTTCATGCACGCTGTCTCCAATGATTTCCCCTAGTAATTCCCATGCTTTCGTGAAATCAATTTGTACTAAATCGACTGGCGTGCCTGATTCTATCGCCCAAACTGCATCCTCTACAGATTTTAATGCTTGTCCAAGAAGTGCAATATGTCGTGAGTTAGATACATATGTTAAATCGCCTGTCTCCAATGTGCCAGCAAAAAATAAAGAGGCAATCGCTTCTTCAAGTTCATCCACACCTTGGTCTTCTAACAAAGAAGTGGTAACAAGTCGATGCTCGCCTGTAAGCTCTTTTACACGATTTAAATTTATCTTTTTAGGCAAATCTGTTTTATTGACGATTACAATAACATCCATGCCACTAACTGCTTCAAATAATTTCTCATCTTCAATCGTTAAATGATCTGCATAATTTAAAACGAGTAAAATTAAATCAGCTTCTTTTAAGACCGCTCTGGACCGTTCTACGCCAATTCTTTCAACGATATCTTCCGTCTCTCGAATCCCTGCTGTATCCAGAAGGCGCAATGGAACGCCGCGAACATTTACGTATTCTTCAATTACATCACGAGTTGTTCCTGGAATATCCGTTACAATTGCCTTATTCTCTTGAACTAAGCTATTCAACAATGATGATTTCCCGACATTTGGACGTCCGATAATAACAGTCGATAGTCCATCACGTAAAATCTTCCCTTGTTGTGAAGTACGCAATAACTTCTCTAATTCTACTTTAACCAGACTTGCTTTTTCCAAAAACATACGATGTGTCATTTCCTCAACATCATCATATTCTGGATAATCTATATTGACCTCAACTTGTGCGAGCGTTTCTAAAATCTCCTGACGTAGCTTGCGTATCAGCTGTGACAGTCTTCCTTCCATTTGTCCTAACGCCACATTCATTGCTTTGTCCGTTTTGGCACGAATCAAATCCATCACTGCTTCTGCCTGTGAAAGGTCAATTCTTCCGTTCAAAAAGGCACGTTTCGTAAATTCCCCTGGCTCAGCAAGTCTCGCTCCTTGCGATAGAACAAGCTGAAGAACTCGGTTAACTGAAACGATGCCACCGTGGCAGTTAATTTCTACAACATCCTCGCGTGTGAATGTCTTCGGTCCACGCATCACGGATATCATGACCTCTTCCACGATATCCTCTGTTTTAGGTTGAACCAAATGTCCATAATGAATGGTGTGGGAAGTAGCATCTATAAGTCGTTTTCCTTGCGGGCCTTTATAAATTCGGTCAGCAATTGCAAACGCCTCATCACCACTTAACCGGACGATTGCAATTGCACCTTCACCCATAGGTGTCGAAATCGCTGTAATCGTATCGAATTCCATTTCTTCACCTTCTTTAAGAATTTCAATATAAAATATAAATATATAAGAAAAGAGTACACAACTAGTAACCTGAGCACATGCAAATTCCAGAAAATCCGCTGTACAATCGTTACTCTTCTATCAAATCGATAAAGTGAAACTTCTATTTGTTAAGCCGGGATACATATCGGATAAATCTTTACTTGTTACACGAAACGTTCTATCATCCGAAGTACTACAATATCATAGTCCTGATGTGAAAAAAAGTGGATAGCTATTTCCAAAAAGGTTTATCCACAATCGAAAAACCTATATTTAATTTTAACTTATCCACATGTGAATAACAACATCTCAAGCATCCTCAAGCAAAAAAGTAGAACTTTCCATAAAATATTCCCCCTAAAGCACGTTAAATAAGAAGGTACAAATGTCTTGTTTAACCTAAAAGCCTAGCATATGATAATCAAATGGAAGTTTCACTTTATTCAATCTTAATTACTCGATTAAAAATCGACAAAAAAAGAAGAAGATCTACTTAAATAGATCAACTTCTTTCAATTGGCGAAATAATTAAATGACGATACGGTTCGGCCCCACTTGATGTAGTCTTGATTTTAGGGTAATTCATTAAAGCTGTATGAATCACCTTTCGCTCATATGAAGGCATAGGTTCTAAGCTAATGCTTTTTCTTGTTTTTAAGGCTTTACTAGCCATTCTTTTTGCTAATTGGGTCAGTGTTTCATTCCTGCGAAAACGATAGTCCTCGGCATCAAGTAACACCGTTACATATTGCTTTGAGTAACGGTTGGCTACCAGTTGAACTAAGTATTGAAGAGAATTCAATGTTTGTCCTCTTTTTCCAATTAGCAGTGCAATCTTGTCACCCGATAATTGAAATAATGCTTGTTTTCCTTCTCGTTTCACTGAAATATCCGATTCCACGCCCATTTTCCTGCACACACTTTTTAAAAAAAGTAGTGCTTCTTCAACAGCGTCCGGTATAATCGTTACCTTAACGATCGCTTTTCGATTTCCAATTAGACCAAGAAAACCCTTTTTTCCTTCATCTATAACTTCAATTTCTACATTTTCTCTAGTGGTGTTAAGTTGAGCTAAAGCTGATTCTACTGCTTCTTCGACATTTTGTCCTATAGCAGTTATTAGTTTCACTTTTTCTTTGCTCCTCCCGCACTTTCCGCAGCTACCTTTTTCATATCCGGTCCTTTAATAATCCAGGTTTGGATAATCATAAATATATTACCAACAACCCAGTATAGAGCAAGAGCAGCAGGGAAGTTAAATGCAAAAATCATAATCATGACCGGCATGATATATAACATCATTGTCATTTGTGTAGCCATCTGAGGATTCGAGGTCATGCCCACCATTGTAATTTTTTGTTGGATAAATGTTGTGATACCAGCAACGATTGGCAATACATAAATGGGATCCGGGCTCCCTAAGTCAAACCATAAAAAGTTGTGTTCCGCAATTTCTCGTGTACGACTAATCGCATGATAAAAACCGATTAAGATTGGCATCTGAACAATTAACGGAAAACAACCAGCCAATGGGTTTACGTTATATTTTGTAAATAGAGCCATTGTTTCTTGTTGCAATTTTTGTTGAGTTGCTGCATCTTTTGATGGATATTTGTCCTTAAGTTGTTTCATTTCCGGCTGTAAAGCTTGCATAGCTTTTGAATTTTTCGTTTGTTTAATCATCAACGGTAATAGAACAAAGCGAACAAGCAATGTTACTACAATAATTCCCAAGCCAAAGTTATTTCCTAGCAATTCAGATATCGTAATGATAAGCCATGATAATGGATAAACAATGTATGAATTCCAAATACCTGTGCTCTCTTTAGTAATTGGTTCGCCCACTTCCGTACAACCAGTTAGAAGCATCATTAACGAAGCAAGTCCAATCATGAGTACTATTTGTTTCTTCAACCGCCTTTTCCTCCTGTCAGCAAAAAAATTCTAGCTTTACCTTGAACACTTTTTTAGTCTTCTTCATTTTCTCCAAACATTATGATAGCTATAGCTGATTCATGTTTGTCTATACATATAAAATACCTGATTACACCAATATTTACTATGTATTATATTTCAATTTGAAAAATTCTTATCGTGATGGTTTATACGTGGAAGTTTTGCTTTTATTGAAATTAAGCGATTTGGCTCTTTTTAAGACATGGATTAGACTGCTTTTCACTTCAAATAAATCCATTGTTGCCGCTGGTTTACGAGCAATAATCACATAATCCTTTCCCTCTTTGATGTCATCCTTCAATTCAAGAAAAGATTGTCGAATGTACCTCTTTATTTGATTTCGGACGACGGCATTTCCAATTTTCTTGCTTACGGAAAGGCCAATTCGAAAGAAATCTTGGCTGGGCTTATCAAGGACATAGACAATAAATTGTCTATTTCCGAATGACTCTCCCTTTTGAAACACAAGTTGGAATTCATCATTCTTTTTTATCCTTAGCTTTTTTTTCATTCTTTACACCTTCAATAAACTGAATTGGGGTCTTAATACGTCATATATGGAAAAAAAAGACCACTGAGACTTATCAGTGGTCTATGCAGATAATACTTTTCTGCCCTTACGGCGACGTGCAGCTAACACTCTACGTCCAGTTTTAGAACTCATACGGCTACGGAAACCGTGAACTTTACTGTGTTTACGTTTTTTTGGTTGATATGTGCGTTTCATTATATGACACCTCCCTGAGGAATAACAGTTAAGACAGTCTAGACAATTATATAGATGAAATATGTAAAATGTCAACCTTTCTTTAAATTTTATTACAGCTTTGTTCATAATCATTGAGGAATGATTAGTAGTTAAAACTTAGGAACAACTTCTACTTAAGTAATTAGCTTTGTCTTTGGAAGGGTGATTACTAGATTTAACATCCAGGGTCATAAAAAAACACCGTTTAAAATTAAACTTCGATCAGCACATAAAGTCGGCATTTTCCTCTTAAATGGAACGGTTCACTTTGGACTACGTCCTCATGAAATGAATGACCACTTTTCTATTTCAACAAAGGTTGCTCTTTATACCTAACGCCTTTTATTTTTTTGTTAATCAGCTATCATTCCCTTTGTGGATATCTTTTCGACATTTATTTTACTATCCACAGTTAATTTTCTACCTTTTACACATATAAATGCTTGTGGAAAAGTATAGTCCACAATGGTACAATCTTGTGGATAAAGTTTTTATAGCCATTGCAACAAGGCTGAATTTCTGATATTATATTTGTGTTTTCACTCTGAATAACTTTATCAACATTTCTTAGTTATCCACAAACTGTTGATAACATGTGGATAGTTTATACAACCTGTGGGTAGTTTTTTGTCCACAGTCCGTGGATATTGTCGAAATATCATTTATCTTCTTTATTATATATTTATCCCTTAATCCTGTTGATGAATATTTATACCAGTATCCCAAATAAACTTGTACAAGCCGTGTACAAAGGCTGTTGTTTCACTTGATAATAATGAAATAGATTTGATTTTTTTCCTGCTAAAACCATGGCAATCGGCCATATTTATTGTTATTTCATATAAAACTGTAAAGGAGGGATCTTATTGGATAATATCGAAAGTTTATGGGACCAATCACTGAAAAGCATGCAGAATAAAATAAGTAAGCCTAGTTTTGAAACATGGCTAAAATCCACCAAAGCCCATATGCTGCAAGGAGATATACTGACGGTCATTGCACCAAATGAATTTGCTCGCGACTGGCTTGAAGAACGATATTCCCACCTTATTTCAGAAGTTTTGCTTGAACTCACAGGTGAAGGATTGGAAGTTAAATTTATCATCCCCTCTGATCAAGGGGATGATTCAATGACTGTTTCAACCCGAGCAAAAAAAACAAAAAAGCTTGATGACGATTCAGCTGACTTTCCACAGTTTATGTTGAATACAAAAAACACATTCGATACCTTTGTCATCGGATCGGGCAACCGCTTTGCCCATGCTGCCTCATTAGCAGTTGCTGAAGCACCAGCTAAAGCATATAACCCTCTCTTTATTTATGGAGGTGTTGGACTTGGAAAGACACATCTTATGCATGCGATTGGTCAATACGTACTTGAGCATAACCCTCATGCTAAGGTTGTGTACCTTTCATCGGAGAAGTTCATGAATGAATTTATCAACTCTATTCGAGACAATAAAGCTGGTGAGTTCCGAGACAAGTACCGTACTGTTGACGTGCTTCTCATTGATGATATTCAATTTTTAGCTGGAAAAGAATCTACCCAGGAAGAATTTTTCCATACATTTAACGCTCTTCACGAAGAAAGTAAGCAAATTGTTATTTCAAGTGACCGTCCACCTAAGGAAATCCCTACTTTAGAAGACCGCTTACGCTCACGCTTTGAATGGGGATTAATTACCGATATTACACCGCCCGATTTAGAAACAAGGATTGCTATTCTTAGGAAAAAGGCAAAAGCAGACGGATTGGATATTCCAAATGAGGTTATGCTTTACATTGCTAATCAAATTGACTCCAATATTCGTGAGCTTGAAGGGGCATTGATTCGAGTAGTTGCTTACTCATCATTGATTAATAAAGACATCAATGCTGATTTAGCCGCAGAAGCATTAAAAGATATTATTCCAAGCTCAAAGCCTAAGATCATTACAATCCTTGAAATCCAAAAGACAGTCGGCGAACATTACAATATAAAACTGGAAGATTTCAAAGCAAAAAAGCGGACAAAGACTTTAGCTTTTCCGCGACAAATCGCCATGTATTTATCAAGGGAACTAACGGATTTTTCCCTCCCAAAAATAGGTGATGAATTTGGAGGTCGTGATCACACGACAGTTATCCATGCTCATGAAAAAATTTCAAAGCTTCTTCAAACTGACCCATTGCTTCAAAGACAGGTAAAAGAAATACAAGAACAGCTAAAAGTATAAGTTACTCTGAATTATGTGCATAACTCACTGCCACTTACACACAGTCTGTCCACATGTGGATAGACTGTTTTTCCTTATGTTTCTCTGGGTTATCCACATATTCACAGGACCTACTACTATTACTACTATCTTTTAAATAAATATATATATAAATAACATATGCCATTAGGCTATTCGTTAGAACTATATTGGAGGATGGAAAATGAGATTTATTATTCAAAGAGATCGTTTAGTGCATAGTGTTCAAGAAGTAATGAAAGCTGTCACATCAAGAACAACAATTCCGATTTTAACGGGAATAAAAATAACAGCAGTAGAAGACGGGGTAACCTTAACAGGAAGTGACTCCGATATTTCTATTCAATCGTTTATCCCCATTGAGGACGAAGAAAATGAAATTGTAGAAATTAAGCAAAGTGGTAGCATTGTTTTAAATGCCAGGTTTTTCGGAGATATTGTGAAAAAACTTCCGATGGATACAGTTGATATTGAGGTGTTAAATGGCTTTCAGACCATTATTCGTTCAGGTAAAGCTGAATTTAATTTAAATGGACTTGATGCTGAAGAATATCCTCATTTGCCAATTATAGAAGAGGATCAAACATTTAAATTGCCTGCAGATTTATTGAAGACATTAATCCGTCAAACAGTATTTGCAGTGTCCACCTCAGAAACACGCCCTATCTTAACAGGTGTAAACTTAAAGGTAGAGGATGATGAATTAATCTGTATTGCAACAGATAGTCATAGATTAGCCATGAGAAAAGCAAAAATTGATAATAAGGTAGTCGGTTCATATAGTGTTGTAATTCCTGGAAAAAGCCTAAGTGAATTAAGCAAACTTCTTGATGATACGAATGAATTGATTGAAATGGTCATTACGGAGAACCAAGTATTATTTAAAGCAAAGAATTTATTGTTCTTCTCACGTTTGCTTGAAGGAAATTATCCTGATACATCTCGCTTAATTCCAAATGAAAGTAAAACTTCAATTACCGTTCATTCGAAGGATTTTCTTCAAGCGATTGATCGTGCTTCTTTATTGGCTAAAGAAGGAAAAAACAATGTTGTGAAGCTGACTACTCTAGAACATGGGGTCATTGAGGTATCTTCGAATACGCCTGAAATCGGAAAAGTAAGCGAAGAGTTGCAAGCTGAATCCATTGAAGGGGAGGAATTAAAGATTTCCTTTAGCGCCAAATTTGTAATGGATGCTTTGAAAGCTTTAGAAGGAACAGACATTACAATTAATTTTACTGGAGCAATGCGTCCATTTATTATTCGTTCACTTCACGATGACACAATGCTGCAGTTGATCTTACCTGTAAGGACGTATTAATGAATGAGACAGTGAAGCTTAAATGCGGACAGACAAACTAATTCCTCCTTCAAGAAAAAAGGCCTTTAAAAAGGCCTTTTTTTGAAGGTCAAAAAGGTATAAATCTTTTTAGTACGTTTTAATGTCTAAGCTCTGCTGGACTGTAGAGGGTCACTTTTTAATAAATTATCCCCTAATTAACAGAATGTGGTGCCCGCAACTACTTTTTCTCACAGTGTTTTTGCTTTGCTAATGTTAACTTTGTCTTTATCCAATTTATTTAGTACAATAAAATATTAGAGACTACTTTGAAAGAAGTGATGGACGGATGACTAAAATTCAGATTGACACAGAATATATTACGCTAGGTCAATTTTTAAAATTAGCTGACATTATTCAGAGCGGCGGAATGGCTAAATGGTTTTTAAGTGAATATGAAATTTTTATCAACGGTGAATTTGATAATAGACGGGGAAAGAAACTTAGAGATGGAGACAAGATTGATATTCCTTCGTTCGGTAGTTTTACTATTACGCGTTAAAGTAAAGGGAAGAAGCGCTTATGTATATTGAACAATTAAAACTGAAAAACTATCGGAACTATCAGGATATGGACCTTCACTTCGAAAATAAAGTAAATGTCATTCTAGGAGAAAATGCTCAAGGGAAAACGAATGTGATGGAATCTATTTTTGTTTTAGCGATGGCAAAGTCCCATAGGACATCAAATGATAAAGAACTTATTCGTTGGGATGAAGAATATGCTAAAATAGAGGGTAGAGTGAAAAAGAGAAATACTTCGATTCCACTTGAACTGGTTATATCAAAAAAGGGTAAAAAGGCAAAGAGTAATCATATTGAGCAACAAAAATTAAGTCAATATGTTGGTAATATGAATGTGGTTATGTTTGCACCAGAAGATCTTCACCTGGTTAAAGGGAATCCGCAAGGCAGGCGCCGTTTCATTGATATGGAAATTGGTCAGGTATCTCCAGTTTACCTTCATGATATGAGTCAATATCAAAAAATTCTACAACAAAGAAACCATTATTTGAAATTGCTCCAAACGCGTAAACAAGCCGATAAAGCAATGCTCGATGTATTGACAGAACAATTCATACAATATGCAGTAAAAATTTTACAAAGAAGATTTCAATTTCTTGCTTTGCTTCAAAAATGGGCTGAACCGATACATTCTGGCATCTCTCGCGGCTTAGAAGAGCTGAAAATTGAATATAAACCATCCTTGGATGTATCAGAAAGTAGTAATTTGTCGAAAATGATAGAAGTATTCCAGGAAAAGTTTGTTAAAATTCAAGGGAGAGAAATTGAACGGGGAATTACGCTTATAGGTCCGCATCGTGATGACCTAGTTTTTTTTGTGAATGGACGAGATGTTCAAACATACGGATCTCAAGGTCAACAACGGACAACAGCACTTTCTCTAAAGCTTGCTGAAATTGAATTAATTCATACAGAAATAGGGGAATATCCCATATTATTATTAGATGACGTATTATCTGAACTAGATGATTATCGCCAATCACACTTGTTAAATACCATTCAAGGGAAGGTTCAAACCTTTGTGACCACAACCTCTGTGGAGGGAATTGATCATCAGACCTTGCGTGAGGCTTCTACTTTCCATGTGAGTCAGGGAAATGTGACTAAAGTAAAATGATGGGGTGAATGCATGTATCTTCATATCGGTGAGGACATTCTTGTGAAAACGGATGAGGTTATTGCAATTCTGGATAAAAATTTACTCAATTCATCTCCAACCATGGAGGAGTTTTTGCAAAAAAAGGCAGAAGTCACACGAAATTTAGCAAAGGGTTCAATCAAATCAATCGTTATTACAAATACGGTTGTTTATTATTCACCTCTTGCATCGGCAACATTAAAACGCAGGTCATTACAACGAACAATATTAATCGATGAATAGAATAAGAAAAGTCGTCATCAGTTCTTGACTACGCAAAATAAGTTATTCTGCCATAACTTATTAGTCGAGGAGATGCAATGAACAACATAGCGCTTCGAACATAGGAAAGACCTACTAAGTTTGAGGCGTCCTGTAATGGTCCGAGTGGGGCGACACCAAACCATTTTGAAAAGACCTATATATCCATATCACTTATAATAGGCGGAGGTGCCCAGGAAGAACTTTGACTTTTGTCATCCCCTTCGCTAGTCCAACAAGCAAATCTTTCTAGGTCTCTGGAGTCTCTACTTTTACTTCAGAAGCTTGGAAGTTATTTGAACTCAAGTAGTTAGGTGCTGGACACTAAAACTACTTTTTTAAAATATATGATCTTATTTTTTGAACAAACAAAAGAATGCAAAAAGAAAAGTGTAGGTGAAATCGTATGACAATGGATCAAAAGGAAGTACAAGGTCAGGCATATGATGAAAATCAGATACAAGTTTTAGAAGGACTTGAAGCTGTACGTAAACGTCCGGGTATGTATATTGGTTCTACATCAGGAAAAGGACTCCATCATCTCGTTTGGGAAATTGTTGATAATAGTATTGACGAAGCACTTGCAGGGTTCTGTGACCAGATTCAAGTGATTATTGAAGAAGATAACAGTATAACTGTCATTGATAATGGACGGGGGATCCCGGTCGGAATTCAAGAGAAAATGGGTCGTCCTGCGGTTGAAGTTATTTTGACCGTCTTGCATGCTGGTGGGAAGTTCGGCGGCGGAGGCTATAAGGTATCAGGTGGTTTGCATGGTGTAGGTGCTTCGGTTGTTAATGCTCTTTCATCAACTTTAGAAGTATATGTACATCGTGAAGGGAACGTTCACTATCAAAAATTCATGCGTGGTGTCTCACAAGGCGACTTAGTAGTAATCGATGAAACGGACCATACCGGGACAACAATTCATTTTAAACCGGATAGCGAAATTTTCACAGAAACACTTGAGTATGACTTTGATACATTGGCAACGCGTATCCGTGAGCTTGCTTTTTTGAATAAAGGAATTTTAATAAGCATTGAAGATAAACGCGGTGAAGGCAAGAAGAGTGAATATCATTACGAAGGCGGAATCAAGTCATATGTTGAACACTTGAACCGTTCTAAAGAAGTAATCCATGAAGAACCGATATTTATGGAAGGTGAAAAGGACGGTATTTCCGTAGAAATAGCGATGCAATACAATGAAAGTTATATTAGCAATTTATTCACATTTGCAAATAATATTCACACATATGAAGGCGGAACGCATGAGTCAGGTTTTAAGACAGGCTTGACACGCGTTATTAATGATTATGCTCGTAAAAATGGGTTAATTAAAGAGGCAGATGCGAACTTGTCAGGAGATGATGTCCGTGAAGGCTTAACCGCAATTGTCTCCATTAAGCACCCAGACCCACAATTTGAAGGGCAAACAAAAACAAAGCTTGGAAACTCAGAAGTAAGAGCTGTGACAGATTCGATTTTGTCAGAAAGGCTTGATTCCTTTCTATACGAGAACCCCTCTATAGCTAGAAAGATTGTTGATAAAGGGCTAATGGCGGCTAGAGCACGAATGGCGGCTAAAAAGGCACGAGAATTGACAAGAAGAAAGAGTGCACTAGAGGTTTCGAGTCTACCGGGTAAGTTAGCGGATTGCTCATCAAAGGATCCATCTATTAGTGAATTATATATTGTTGAGGGGAACTCAGCGGGTGGTTCAGCTAAGCAAGGCCGTGATCGGCATTTTCAAGCCATTCTGCCACTTAGAGGTAAGATCTTAAATGTTGAGAAGGCACGCTTAGATCGAATTTTAAATAATGTTGAAATTGGTACGATTATTACAGCGCTTGGTACAGGAGTTGGCGAGGAATTTGACATTGCAAAAGCTCGATATCATAAAATTGTCATTATGACGGATGCAGATGTAGATGGAGCTCATATCCGTACATTGATGTTGACGTTCTTTTATCGATATATGAGAAAAATCCTTGAGCATGGATACATCTATATTGCCCAGCCGCCTCTTTTTAAGATTCAACAAGGTAAGAGAGTAGAATATGCTTATAATGATCGTCAGCTTACTGAAATTATGGCAAACTTGCCAAGTTCACCTAAACCTAGCCTACAGCGTTACAAAGGGCTTGGTGAGATGAATCCAGAGCAACTGTGGGAAACGACTATGAATCCTGAAGCAAGAACGCTATTACAGGTTAGCTTGAGTGATGCAATCGAAGCGGATGAAACTTTCGAAATGTTGATGGGTGACAAAGTAGAACCACGCCGTAACTTTATTGAGGAAAATGCTATTTACGTTAAAAACCTTGATATTTAACAAATAGAGGTTGTTCCAAATCAAAGAAATCAGCCCTTGCAATTAACAATATACATTAAAAGTGAAGTATGGGGGCTGACTCCTTTGGGACATTCCCTATACATACCGTCCTACTGATTAAACAAACTTAGGTCACAGCTTTAAATAAGGAGGTCTGCTCCATGTCAGAAAATCAAAGAGAAAATGTTAAAGAAATTAATATTAGTACCGAAATGAGAACTTCATTTTTAGATTATGCAATGAGTGTTATTGTTTCAAGGGCTTTACCTGATGTTAGGGACGGCCTAAAACCAGTGCATCGAAGAATTCTTTATGCAATGAATGATCTTGGCATGACATCTGATAAACCGTTTAAGAAATCAGCGCGTATTGTTGGAGAAGTTATCGGTAAGTACCATCCGCACGGTGACTCTGCTGTATATGAAACGATGGTACGAATGGCTCAACCATTCAACTATCGTCATATGCTTATAGATGGCCATGGGAACTTTGGTTCTGTCGATGGAGATCAGGCTGCAGCCATGCGTTATACAGAAGCGAGATTGTCGAAAATTTCAATGGAATTACTTCGTGATTTGAATAAAGATACAATTGATTATCAGGATAACTATGATGGTTCTGAAAAGGAACCCGTTGTTATGCCAGCCCGTTTCCCCAATTTACTAGTGAATGGATCATCTGGTATTGCCGTTGGGATGGCAACCAATATTCCTCCGCATCAATTAGGAGAAGTGATTGATGGCGTCTTGGCTTTGAGTAAGAATCCTGACATGACAATTGCTGAATTAATGGAATACATTCCAGGTCCAGACTTCCCAACAGCGGGTTATATTTTGGGTCGCAGTGGCATACGAAAAGCCTATGAAACTGGAAGAGGCTCCATCATTCAACGAGCGAAAGTGGAAATTGAAACGAAGTCAAATGGCAAACAAGTCATTTTGGTTACTGAAATTCCTTATCAAGTAAATAAGGCAAGACTAATTGAAAAAATTGCGGAACTTGCTCGTGATAAAAAGATCGAAGGCATTACAGACTTGCGAGATGAATCAGACCGGAACGGTATGCGGATTGTCATGGAAGTTCGGAAAGATGCTAATGCTAATGTGTTGTTGAATAACTTATATAAACACACTTCTATGCAGACGACATTCGGGGTTAACTTACTTGCACTTGTGGATGGACAACCAAAAGTATTGAACTTAAAACAATGCTTATATTATTACTTAGAGCACCAAAAAGTAGTCATTCGTCGAAGAACTGAATTTGAATTGCGAAAAGCAGAAGCTCGTGCTCACATTCTTGAAGGCTTACGAATTGCCCTTGATAATTTGGATGCCATTATTAAATTAATTCGTGGGTCACAAACGACGGATATTGCACGCGAAGGATTAATGACACAGTTTTCACTTTCTGAAAAACAAGCTCAAGCCATCTTAGATATGCGATTACAACGCTTGACTGGACTAGAGCGTGAGAAAATTGAAGAAGAATATCAAGCTTTAGTTGCACTCATTGCTGAATTAAAGGCTGTTCTTGCGGATGAAGAGAAGGTACTACACATTATCCGTGAAGAGTTGCTTGAAATTAAAGAACGCTTCAATGATGTACGTCGTACTGAAATCTTGATGAGCGGATTTGAAAGTATCGAGGATGAAGATTTAATACCAGTAGAAACAACAATTGTAACTTTGACGCATAATGGATACATTAAACGATTACCAGTATCTACTTATCGCAGTCAAAAACGCGGTGGACGAGGAATACAAGGGATGGGAACGAATGAAGATGACTTCGTAAACCATCTTTTAACGACATCTACACATGATACGCTGTTATTCTTCACGAATAAAGGAAAAGTATACCGTGCAAAAGGGTATGAAATTCCTGAATATGGTCGAACTGCAAAAGGCTTACCCTTAATCAATTTACTTGAAGTTGAAAAAGGGGAATGGGTAAACGCCATTATTCCAGTTAAGGAATTTACCGATGGTGATTTTCTATTCTTTACGACAAAGTTTGGTGTTTCTAAAAGATCACCATTATCCTCTTTTGCTAACATTCGTAATAACGGTTTAATTGCCGTAGGCTTAAATGAAGGTGATGAGTTAATTTCAGTCCGTCTTACAGATGGTGATAAACAAATCGTCATTGGTACAAAAGACGGCATGCTGATTAGATTCCCTGAAACGGACGTCCGTTCTATGGGCCGGACTGCAGCTGGGGTTAAGGGAATTTCCTTGAGGAAAGACGATGAGGTTGTTGGCATGGAGATTCTTGAAGAAAATGAAGAAGTGCTGATCGTAACTAAATTTGGTTATGGAAAACGGACTCCTGCAGAAGATTATAGAATCCAAAGCCGTGGTGGAGTTGGAATTAAAACCTGCAATGTAACGGATAAAAATGGCGAGCTGGTTGCTGTCAAAACAGTAACTGGGGAAGAAGATATCATGATTATCACTGCAGAGGGCGTATTGATTCGTATGGCAGTTGGAGATATCTCAACAACTGGTCGAAATACTCAGGGTGTTAAACTCATCCGTCTTGAAAATACGGAAAATGAATTTGTAGCTACAGTTGCAATGGCTGAACGTGAAGAAGAAAAAGAGAATGAAGACGATCTTGCTGAAGAACAGCCAAACGAAGCTATTGATGAAATAATTGAAGTAAATGACACGGAAGAATGATAAATAAACGGGACACGAGTCAATTAGCTCGTGTCCTTTTTTTGAAGAGTAAATGCTTTAAACGAGTTTTGTGGGCATCCATACCTAAATGAGGCAGGTTTCATTTTATGCTGATACTAACACTTGTATTAAATACTACATGGTTTTTCTTGCTTAAATAAAGTAATATTATGGTAGTGTAATAAACAGATGTAAATTAAGAGGTGAGGAGCTTGCTAGTCAAAACAAAAGACTTGGTAGCAGGATGTATTCTTAGTAAGGATATTAACGGATTTACAAGCCATCCAATAATGAATAGGAAAACGATTTTAACAGAAGAATTGTTAGAAATACTTAAAGCTTTTTTAATCAATGAAGTTAGCGTGGAAAGTACCCTTGTTGATGGACAAAAATTTACACCTCGTGAAATAATTACTGAAGAAGGGGAAGAAGCAAATGAATACTCTAGCTTTATTGCCAATTACTTAAAGGTTGTTCAAACATATAAGCATCAGTTTCAGAATTGGCAGGCGGGAAGTGATGTTGATGTAGCCAAGATAAGAGAAATTATGATTCCGCTTTTTGAAAGGTCTCTAAAAATCCCTCTAGAAATCTTTTCATTACATCATTACTCTAATAAAGAAGATTACCTTTATCATCACATGGTTTCCATCGGCCTTTTAAGTGGATATCTTGCTAAAAAAATGGATTATAATAAAGCGGATGTGTATCAAATCACGCTTGCGGGGAGTCTTGCAGATTGTGGAATGGCTAAAATTTCTCCCACAATATTAGATAAAGGTACAAGTCTAACAGCTCTAGAATATGAAGAGATTCGGAAACACCCAATTTATAGTCTGAGAATGCTTCAAAGGAGTACTATATTAAAGGAGTCAGTTAAATATGCCATTCTCCAGCATCATGAGAGATTGGACGGCAGCGGATACCCGCGTGGGAAAGGCGAACAAAAACCGCATGCTTTTGCAAAGATTGTTGCAGTAGCAGACGTCTATCATGCCATGACATCCGAAAGGACCTATAGAAAGAAACAATCGCCATTTAAAGTCATGGAGATGATCATGCAAGATGATTTTGGGAAGTTTGATATTACCGTGATTAATAAACTCTTGTCTTGTATTATGAATTACTCGATGGGGAGCAGAGTACGATTATCAAATGGATATATCGCTGAGATTATATTTATTGATAAACAATCTCCGACAAGGCCGTTAATTAAAGTTATTGATACAAGCGAGTTAATCCACTTAAATAACAATAGAGATTTATTCATTGAGGAAGTTTTACAAAATGGTAGTAATCATTTCTTAGTCTAAAACTATAGATGGAAAAGTAAATCGCACTAATCAATGTTTGGTATAAATAGATCGGTATCTTTTTAAAATATTTAATTCAAATAAAGCTTGTAATTTAAAAAGATACCATATATAATAATAAAGTCGTCAACAAGTGATAGTAATTTCAAAAGAAATTTTATCCGAAAGAAAAGAAATTATTGACTGAAATAACATGATATGTTATATTAATAAGGTTGTTTCTGATAAACGACGAACATTGCTCTTTGAAAACTGAACAAAACAAAGCGCCAACGTTTAAATTGAAGTGAGTACACACTATAAAAACAAATGAGCAAGTCAAACACTTTTTGGAGAGTTTGATCCTGGCTCAGGACGAACGCTGGCGGCGTGCCTAATACATGCAAGTCGAGCGAATGATAGG
>NZ_JBIWFD010000005.1:0-251223 GCF_044762875.1 Peribacillus sp. NPDC096379 | reverse complement strand
TTTACATTAGGGAACCTCTCATCTCCCAAGTTGACACTTCCCTAGAGAACGTTGCGAAAGCAACGTTCTTTTTATTTTCTCTTTTATAACTTTTACTTACAAAAAAATCCTTGTTGAACTAATGGGGAGCTTTAGTGAAAGAGGAAGGTGCATAAAACACCCCTTTTTTATAAAGCTATCAGGCTTCTTCAGAAGCCAAAAATGTGGATTCATCAACCATGTATAAACGATAAATAGGGACCATTCGGCCCCCCTTGAGCACCAAGGGGGGATATTTCGGAAGTTCCGAAAATTGGTCTTATGTTAACGTACTTGAAGGTCATACGTATTTCACATGGAATCATACATATATGAGTTTGAGTGAAATGAGGGTGAACAATCTATGAGTGTAGATCAAAAAGCATCCATACGAAGCATTTTAGAAGGATTAGCACAAGAAGGAGTAAAGACAGGTGATGTGGCTAAAACGCCAAGATAACCCAACAGATAAGGAGTTGGATGATCAATCCATTGTAACTAAGATTATTAAATGCCAACAAGATCCTGATATTAATTGGAGCTACGGTTACCCAAGAGTTCAAACTTGGCTTAAAAAGATGTATGGTTTGAAAGTTAATCATAAGAGAATTTATCGTTTAATGAAAGCGAATGGAATTCAAGCGAAGATACGGGAAAAGAAGTGGAAGCACTTTGGACGAAAAGAAAAATATGTCGTTTCAGAGAACTATTTAAACAGGGTATTTTTACATATCCCCTCGAAAAGGTTTATTAAGAGGAAAACAACGTATGTCAAAACATATACAATACTATTTACATGTTTTGACATACGTTGTATTTATGAAATGAAAAAAACACGTTTAACAGCATATTTCAAAAGGTATACTTTTTGAAAGGCTTTTCCTAAACTCAATTGGATCAAGGGATACGGCTTATTAAACATTTTCGGGGCGTTGTGCAAAAATACCCAAATTGAACAAAGATTAAAATGATAAACAAGAGAAATGTGACGACACACTTCTCACATGCAACTTCTACAATTAAGGCGTTAGTTATCTGAACTACTTTTTTTGCTAAAGTCAGTGAAGGGTAGTTTTCTTATATTTATTAAATACGTTTCTACTATTTTCTACTTATTTAACTTCAAAAGCGCTTCATCTTCAACTAAAGTAGCTGTGTTAAATAAAAACAGCACGTCATTGATACCATTTTCGGACAAATACTCAGTAATGCTGCCATTATAATAGCGAAGGTCGATCACATGAATTTCTGATACATGGTTGGTGAGGAATGGGATTAAATTATGCGCATAAGAATCCTTAATGACTAACAGCTTATCTTGTTCGATCTGCTGTGGGGCAAGCTCTGTAGTAAGCTTCATTAGCGCATGGACCCCACCTAAAAAATAGGAATACTGATCCTTCTTGGTAAGAAAGCTCTTATCATATATACTTGTCACAGTTTGATCCGTATCCGTGATATACATCTCTGTCTTTAGTGGGGCACGTGGTATATATACTTGGATCGTATCTGGTGTTAAACCATTAAATTGACTTCTTGTATGATAGCTTCCTAGAAACGAATCGCTGACTGTTTCAATTAGAAATTTTTTCTGCGAAAGAGGATGCCATCCCTTATGTTCTGCATAAGCAACATAGGCCAAATATGCTCCATATGTCGACCAATGATGATCTGTCCGATAATAAATCGGTTCAGTTGCATGTGGTTCCAAAAAATCAAAGCCATTCATAAAGTTTATTTTGTTCCGCAAATGCGCTTCGATATATTGATTTACCTTTTTCTGTGGATACGACGGTGCTAACCACGGTAACCGTTCCGGATAAAGACCAACCGATGTGGGTGCAAGCATGAAAGTCATTTTCGCCCCTGGATGGTTACTAGCAAATTGATTTACCGCCTCTACGTATTGCTGAACTTTCGTATAATCAGGCTTTAAAAACTTTTCGAATAGATATCCATCATTCCCTTTATAAATTCCGTGATTCTCTTGTTGCAAACGGTATTTTTCCGCAGTTGATTTTATCCATAACCACTTGTCACGAAAAGGAAAGTGATCCGTTACAAAGCCCTCCGCCTCTTCGGCATATTTCTTCGAAATTAAATTATCCCATGTTAGATGTGGAGCAGCTTGTAAATATCTATTTTCTAGTTCGGAGAAACGTTGATGAGGCAAAAGAAAAAAGAGTAGAGCGATTAGAAACATCGTACTGACAAATCCCATTACTAATAATCGCTCTGCTTTTTGTTTCAAGTTTTTCTACCTCCCTAAAAACGAAAATATAAAAATGGATTAAAAGTGGCGTCCACCAAATAGGCTACAGAAAAAAAGTAAAGGAATCCATACCAAACAAGATGAACTATCGACAATTCATTGGTTCTTAGCCATGGCTTTATAGGTAATGAAGAGATGATTAATACTAGGAATAGCACCGCGTTTGTATAAAAAAAGTACACTGTCTCATTATTCCAAAGTGATTGGCCGTTGATTCCCCACATAGCAGCTAAATAACCAACAATCAAGGAAGGCTGGTCAAAGGCGAACAGTACCCATCCAATTAAAATGAGGACGATTGTATAAAGGTGTCTTGTCCATCGTGGCAAGTGAAAAAGAAACGTTAAGCCCCACCATTTTTCAAAAATAAGGATGACAGCAAAATACAACCCCCACAATATAAAATTCCAACTTGCTCCATGCCAAAATCCCGTAAGTATCCAAACAATCAGGATATTACGCATTTGAATAGTTAACCCTCGGCGATTGCCACCAAGTGGAATATAAACATATTCGCGAAACCAACTGCTTAGCGAGATATGCCATCTTCTCCAGAAATCGGTAATGCTCTGTGCAATATACGGCTTGTTAAAATTCTCGTTAAATCGAAAGCCAAACATAAGACCAAGCCCAATAGCCATATCGGAATAACCACTAAAATCAAAATAAATTTGGAAGGCAAATGCAATGATGCCTAGCCAGGCCGTTAACACAGGCATCGACGCTGGACTAGAGTTCGAGATGGCATCCCAAAGCAAGCCGATATTGTTCGCAAGTAGCACCTTCTTTGCGAGTCCAATTGTAAATCTACGAACCCCTTCTGCGAACATCTTCATATTTTTTGATCGCTGCTGTAGCTGTTCAGCAATCGTGCTATATTTCACAATTGGCCCTGCCACTAATTGTGGAAACAGGGCGACATATGTGCCAAAGTCAATCCAATTCCGTTGTGCTTTCGCTGTTCCTCTATATACATCAATAATGTAAGAGATCGATTGAAATGTGTAAAAGGAAATTCCAATGGGTAGAGGAAGTTTGGCTAAAGGAATATTCGTACCGATTAACGCATTGACATTCTGAATTAAAAAATCAGCATATTTAAAATAAGATAACAGCATGATGTTCACGATAACGGAACATATAACAATACCCTTTCTTTTTAACGAGGACATATTTGGTTTATCAAGTAGTAAACCGAAACTATAGTCCATAAGCGTAGACACTAATATAATCACGATGTAAACTGGCTCGCCCCATGCATAAAAAATAAGGCTCATTAAAAATAATATTAGATTTCTAATACTTCGTGGTGAGCAATAATAAAGCGTTAGAACTGCCGGCAAAAATACGAATAGGAAGAGAAGGCTACTAAATACCATAGCCGTCTACTTTTGTTTGAAGAAGCTATCGTAAACTTTTATTATCTCGTCTGCTTTATCGGAAATAACCAATAACACATAATTTCCTTTTGTAATTAGTCTATAGTTTTTGGCATTTTCGTATTGATCCGGAAGATAATGCTCGAATTGCTTCATCACATTTTCTGCTCGTTGTTTTGCTGCTGCTTTAACGTCCGCGACATCTTTCGCATCCTTCACTTTTAAAATTGCAATTTCATTTGTTTTTACGTTCATCATTGGCACTCGAATTGAAAAATCCTCAAGCTTCTTGGGATCTATTTTGTATAGGTCCTTCAGTTCTTCTGCTGATAACTCCATTTGAGCTGGTTCCTGGACTTTTTTCACCATTTGGTCTGCCATCTCTTTTGCAGACTGTTTCACTTCTATTGTAGAAGATTTATCTACAGAACAAGCTGAAACCACAATCGCTAACATTATAGTTAACATAATAATTATTATTTTCTTCATCTGATATACTCCTTTTTCTAATTGTGATTACAACGTGATTAGACGTCGATAGTCTACTAAAGTTACGTAAAAAACTATTTTCAATCATAAATTTTTGTGCTTATGGAGATAGTTTACTTCATTTATGATAGGACATACAATCTTTCCCGTTTTTACTGATTAAAAATATCCATAAAAATTTATCAAAATGAAAAATCGAGGAAACAGGAGATCGCGCTTTTCATTTCTGACCCCTATTTTCGCGTTATTTCCCAAGCCAAAAATCCCGATATAAGGCCAAAAATGGACGAATACCGGGATTGACTTGAAAAGTAACTTCCTAAAACTAACTTTATGTTAACTAGATTTGTATAGAGTATTCATGTGATACTTTAAGGCCTTGTTCAATTAAAGGGCCATTTAACGGAGTAATGCTTATTGTGAAAATGGAGGGGATTTGAAATAATTAAATGAAACATTGGTTAATTGGGGGAGTAAAAGATGCGAAATTTTAAAGGGTATTGTTTGTTTATAATTTTCACCTTGTTGCTAACAGGGTGTACCGGTGTAGAGAAAGAAAAACCGTCATCAAATACGAAAATAACCATTGAGTCATATAACATGAGTGAAAAGGAAAAACTGCTCATTAGCAAGACTGGTGTAGGGCAAATTGAATTTTTTAGGCTGAATGGCACTCTTAAGGAAGATGATAATTTGCAATTTTCTGTGGAGGAATTTGAAAACGGTAAGTTTAAAAAGGAGTTGCAAAATATTTCAGATGGACCGAAAGCAAAATTTAAAAACAGCCTCATTTCTTTTGGAATAAGTGGTATCGAAGATGAAGGTCATTCTTTAAAGCTGTTAACTGGCGTACCATCTGGACTTACTACAACGGAGTATTCAAATAATATGACAATGTCTTCTTTTAGTAAGTTAATAGGCGAAAAGATTACTTTAGAAAAAAATAAACCTGCATATTTAGTAGCATGGTTAGGCACTACTAAAAACAGTTTGCGTTCTGTTGAAAGCGAAAATGGCGAATTACCTACAGGTATTGAAGAAGCCGAGATTGCACTTTTATACAAAGTTTTATGGACCGATAAAGAAAAGAAATAACTTCTGTTTTGTTAAACAATCGGGCGCTTTAATTGAACAAGCAGCTAAAAGGATCTTCCAACCGAAGATCCTTTTTCAGTACCTATAAGCGTGATTATGTTAAGTGCCTTAAGGTACTCTTTTCAATGTACGAAAGTATATAAAATCATACATTCGGAAAAATCCTTTCTTCAATTAAGGGGGAAGGTTAGTTGAAGAGTGCTGTTCGATCGTTGTTCCACAAACCGGAAGGATTGTAGAACAACAGCAGGAACTTTTGTGAAGCAAGTCGAAGTTAATAGCATGCTTATGTTATTCAATTAACTTGCAGGTTAGTGTGGCAATGAGTAATTAGTGATACTACGTAATGTAGTATTTTACGTACAAAATCAGCTTTACTCTTTCAACCTTTTTGTGTAATTAAACCCATTTTTCCGCATAGATAAAATCTAATTATAAAGGAGCCTAAAGTTATGGAAATTTCTAAGGGAGTAGAGATGCTCCAGCTTGAATTTCATGGAAATGCTATTCATCCAATTCTTTTATGGGATCAAGAAACGGCTGTTTTAATAGACACAGGATTCCCTGGACAAATTGAAGATTTACGTGTGGCAATGAATAAGGTAAGAGTGTCGTTCGACAAACTAAAAGTTGTGATTTTGACGCATCAGGATATAGATCATATAGGGAGTCTTCCTGAGATATTACAGGAGTGTGGAAATAATATTAAAGTATATGCTCATGATCTGGATAAGCCTTATATTCAAGGGGATTTACCTCTTTTGAAAGATGGGCACCTAGATACCCCCCAAAAGGGCAAAGTAGACGATACCTTGAAAGACGGTCAAGAATTGCCGTATTGCGGCGGGATTCGTGTCATCCATACTCCTGGGCATACTCCTGGCCATATCAGCATATTTTTGAAACAAAGTAAAACACTCATTGCCGGGGATGCGATGTACAGCGTAAACGGAATTATTGGGGGGATTCATGCTCCAACCACACTTGATATAAAGGTGGCTCGACTCTCTTTGAAGAAATATTTAGACCTCGACATTGAATCTGTGGTTTGTTACCACGGAGGATTAAGTAAGGTAAATATTAATGATCAGATTCAAAAGGTAATTTCATAATAAATTTCTAAAACCCTCTTCAACTATCGGGCGCTTAAGTGGAATAAGAAAGTATAAAAGGATCCTTCTATTGAAAGATCTTTTTTTATTGCCAATAAGGTCAATTATCGTGGCTAAATTACAGTCAATGTACAAAAATATGCAAAATCATACATTCGAAAAGACTCCTTCTTCAACTATTAACTTAGTAAATAAAACCTATGAAATACTTAGTCATATAAATAAACAAGGAGGGATAAGTTGAGGTATTTTCTTATAGGAATTATTCTATCCATAATAGGTGTCTTAGTATCTTTAGTTGTGTGGGGAATGGATAAGGCTTATTTCATTCCTGGTGGTATTGGATTTTTTTTTATCGGAATATCAATGATTTTTTCAGGTTCAATGGTAAGTGGAGACCAAATGAGAGCTAACTTTGCAACGGAATCTGTTGAAGATAGGCGTAAACGAAATAGTGTTACTTTTCGTTCAGCTTTGATTGGAATACCTAATCTTGTTATGGCGTTCTTTTGTTACTTTTTCTTGAACTAAAAGGTGCTTTGATTCAACAGCGTGACCACCAATTTGGTGGTCTTTTCAATGTACGAAAATATCTTAAATCATACATTCAGAAAAAAACCTTCTTCAACTGTGTAGTAACAAGAAAGTTGTTTAATTTGCAATGTAAATTACTTTTTCCATGCTAAAAATTTAACAATAAAGTCGTTTAAAGTTGTGCTACAATCGCGCCCGATTGTGGAATAAACTATTCTACTTATTCTTTATACGAAGTTCAGCTACTTCTTCTAATAAATGAATAAACCTTTCTTGTTCCCTCTTACTCCTTTTAAGTCGGTTTACGCGAATAGAACTTTCTAAATACTTTCTTACTTTAAGGCTTACAAAAAAAGAGCGATGATGTTGTTCATTTTCATACAATTTTTCAAACCATGAGAACTGTTTTAATTTTTCTATATTCTTTTCGATTTTATCTGTTTTTAAGCCTGTACGTCCACCACTAACAAGATCAGTACTGGATACTAGGCTAAGTAAAATTGCGAATAAAGCGATAATAAGAGAACCTAACACTCTCCAAAATTTTTTCATATACATCTCCCTAAGAATATTATGACCAGTTTATCATTGCTTTAATTATTGTTGTATTTAATAATGCTAAACCTTCACAATTTCAATCACTTTTTTACATGAGTACTTGATAACGTTCCTCCAAAATCTGGCCCTTTAATGGAATAGTGTGACTAGAATTTTTAAACATCTTTATTGTAAATGTAACGATTTTATTTGTAATTAAACAACTTTATCGTCACTCAACATCAACTAACGAAGCAGTTTAGTGGAAGAAGGATTTCTTTTATTACTTGACGAAGTTTAATTTTTTCAAAGTAAAAATCTGAAAGGTTTTGGAGGGTATGTCTAGATGTCAGTAAAGGATAATAATCTGACTGGTATTGAAATATTTCCTTACGATGAAAAATGGGAAAAAACATTTCAATCAATAGAAGATGTTCTGAAAAGTAATTTGGGCGATTTAATAATATGTGTGGAACACGTTGGAAGTACATCGGTAAAAGGACTTAGAGCGAAACCAATTCTAGATATAGACGTTGTAATAGAAGATTATAGCGTTCTCCCTGCTGTTATAAAAAGTCTCCAAAAGATAGGATATTATCATCAAGAGAATTGGAGTTTTGAGGGGAGAGAAGCCTTTGGAAGAAAAGACAAATTAGTTCCTTGGGATGGAAAAAATCCAAATTGGATGGAACATCACCTATATGTGTGTAATAAAGATAGTACAGAATTAGCTAGACATCTATTATTTCGAAATTATCTTCGTAACAATCCAGAGGCAGTTGCTGAATATGAACAGTTAAAAAATGACTTGGCGATGACTGCAAAAGACCGAGCTAATTATACCGAGAGTAAAACTAAATTTGTAACTAAGATTTTAGAGAAAGCAATAGGTAATATCAGTAGTTAGGACTGTTACAACTTCTTTTTCTGTTCTAATTATGTTTGTGAAGGATTGTACTTAAAGTAAAGGGGTGCTTTAATTCAACAACGTGACCACCAAATTGGTGGTTTTTTCAATGTACGAAACTATGCAAAATCATACATTCGAGATTATCATCCAAAAATACTTAATAGTAATCCTATACTTATCTAATTAGCCCAGAAATGAACTTAGACCAAACATAATCATTCTATTTTACTGTTTAACTTAATTGACATTTAAAGGGGGGGACATTAATATTAGTTGACCGGTCGTTATAATTATAGGGAGAGGGATAATGATATGACAAACAAAAACAAGGCCAAAGACGATATTATCGAGACTGCTTCTCGTTTTTTTCGATTACATGGATATTATGGTGTAGGACTTAGCGAGATCATTAAGGAGAGTGGCACTGCTAAAGGCTCGCTATATTATTATTTCCCTGAAGGCAAAGAAGAATTAGCTATTGCAGCTATTAATCATACTAAAGAATTTGTTGTTAATAAGATTCGGGAGAGTACAGAAGGAATTGAGGACCCTGTTCAAGCTATCCAAGCTCATATTTACCAATTGTCCGAGGAGTTTAGTAAAGAATCTATATTAGGGTTGCCAATAGGAACTATCGCGGGTGAAACATCCTTAACAAATGATCCTATACGACTTGCTTGTAAGTCTGCTTTCGAGGATTGGAAATCGCTCTATATAGAGAAGTTAATTGCTTCGGGCTACAGTGATAAACAGTCAAAGGATTTAGCTTTAGTGATTATCGCTATGATAGAGGGGGGAATACTGCTTTGTCTTACAAACAAATCAGGAGAACCACTGCGAACCATAGCAGAACAAATACCGTTATTGCTAAAGAAAGAAAAGTAATGATAAAAAGGATAACGAACTTAGAAAAGAGGATGTATTAATGTCAGCAACTGCAGCACAGCAAAACAAACAAGTTATCAAAACGACCCCTATCTTGATATCCTTTTTAATCGCAGGGTTCATCGGATTATTTAGTGAAACAGCTCTAAATATGGCACTTGGAGATTTAATACAGATATTTAATGTTGGCTCTTCCACAATTCAATGGCTGACAACAGGTTATCTATTGACCTTGGGGATATTAGTTCCTGTTTCTGGTCTATTGCTTCAGTGGTTCAATACTCGCCAATTATTTATCGCCTCATTGGTGTTCTCTATTATCGGAACGCTAATCGCAGCACTAGCACCAAGTTTCGGCATATTACTGCTAGCTCGTGTTATTCAGGCAATAGGAACTGGTTTATTGTTGCCTCTTATGTTTAATACCATTTTAGTGATTTTCCCGATTCATAGAAGAGGAGCAATTATGGGTCTGATGGGGTTAGTCATTATGTTTGCTCCGGCTGTCGGACCAACGATTTCAGGTTTAATTATTGGAAATCTTAATTGGCACTGGATTTTCTGGGTTTGCTTGCCGTTTCTTGTTATCGCCCTACTATGCGGAATAAAGTATATGCAAAATGTCTCTACGATCACCAAACCTAAAATTGATGTTCTATCCATTATTTTATCGACCATTGGTTTTGGCGGAATCGTTTATGGCTTCAGTAGCGCAGGTGAATATGGGTGGGGAAGCACCATCGTTATATCCACAATTGCTGTAGGCCTTGTAGCACTAGTTTTATTCTCTCTAAGACAACTTAAAATGAAAGAACCGATGCTTGATTTACGTGTTTTTAAGTATCCTATGTTTACTATGGGTTTACTTTCCGTATTTGCTACATTTATGGTTATCATGTCTTCAGCGATTCTTTTGCCTTTGTATTTGCAAACGAGTTTGGCCTTAACTGCGTTTTCAGCCGGACTTGTGCTCTTACCAGGTGGTGTATTAAACGGTATTATGTCACCTGTAACTGGGCGTATTTTTGATAAATATGGGCCAAGAAGGCTTGTTCTACCGGGCTTTATTATTATGATTGTCATGTTAGGACTTCTGTCGAACATTACAACAACAACATCTATTATCATGGTTATTATTATGCATAGCTTATTGATGATCGGCGTTTCTATGGTAATGATGCCTTCACAGACAAACGGACTAAATCAATTACCCAAAAATCTCTATCCGGATGGCACAGCTTTGATGAATACTCTTCAACAAGTATCTGGAGCAATTGGTACGGCTGTTGCAATGACAATCATGTCAGCTTCACAGAAAGCGTATTTAGGAAGTGTGATAAATCCATCTGACACTTCAAATATTAGAGCCTCTTTAGCAGCTGGTGTTCAAGAGGCATTCATTTTTGGATTGATAGTTGCAATAGTTGGACTAATTTTTTCTATCTTTATAAAATCATCTCAAAGTAAAACATCATCTGATTGATCAGATGATGAAGGCCACCAATTTGGTGGCCTTTTAAATGTACGATTCTATCTAAAATCATACATTCAGAAAACATCTTCTTCAAAGGGGCAGGTTAGTGCAATAAGATGCTAAAATCAAAATAGGAACTTTTAGTTTGGAGGTAATCAGTATGGATTTTGGCAAACAGTGTTCTGCTGATCTGGAGAAGTTGGCTGGAGGACATAGGGGTGATAATAGTTTGTATTTCACTCTAGAAGAAATTAACCAGCTACCCAGTATTATAAAGCGTCTTAACTATATTGACGATTTAGTAATAAGTCCCTTCCATATTACTGATAGTTCAGTGATGGAGGCTTATTGGTGTACCCTTTCAATTAAGACTGTAAATCAGGTTCAGGATAAATATATAGTGCTTTTAAGCGAGGCGGGTAAAAGCAGACTGGAAGAAATAGAAGACCACTATATTGAACAATGGGATTATACTTATTATGAAATTCTAAAGGACGATATAAAAGGGTTTATTGAGAGTTTAAATCGCTATGTAACTTATATGGATAGGCGAGAAAATTCACTTAGAGAAGAATATGATGAACCTAATCATAATAATCAAGGTATTTATTATGAAATTTGGTAGATTCTTATTGAGCTAACGGGAGCAATAGGGTCAAAAGGCTGTCAAATGATGGACTTTTTAATGTGCGAATTTATACAAAATCATACATTTGAAAAGACCCCTTCTTCAACTAAAGGGGCAGGTTAGCTTAATAAGAATATGTTACTATTTTTTGTTAAGTTAAATATAGATAATGTAACATCTACAGATTAGGTGAGAAAAGAAATAGGAGCAATATTGATGAAGAAACTATCGATAACTATGTTTATCATTTAAAAGATTGTTCTCTGAAGAATAATTCTTCAGAGAATAATCCTAAATCGAGATATTTATAATGAGAGGATGATAACATTGATCGCTCAACTTTTAATCGAATGATTAGTTTTCTATACCCCGGTCACTCGATTTTTGATTGACCGATTCACGAGCTGTAGCGTTAATAAAGGTGAACGTTCTTTTTTATGTTAAAGATATTAAAATTGATCTTTTCTTTCTTCTATCATTTGTCTAAACCAATCAACAGTTTCTGGAGTTTGATGGTCAAAAAATAGGCTTGTTTTCGTATCTAAAGTAGCGATTTTATCCATATCTTCCTTTGATAATCTAAAATCAAATATTTCAAAGTTCTCTTTCATACGTTCTACCTGAGAAGATTTTGCCAAAGCAACAACATCTCTTTGCATAAGCCATCTTAAAATAATTTGTGCAACAGATTTATTGTATTTATCAGCAATTTCTTTTAGTACAGGATTTTGGAACATATTATTTTTCCCTTCACCGAAAGGAGCCCACGCTTCTATCTGAATATTACGCTCAATCATATTTTGCTGTGCCTGAATCTGTTGATGTAATGGATTTGTTTCTACTTGATTTATCTGCGGAGTAACTTTATTAAAGGCTGCAATATCAGCTAATCTATCTGGAGAAAAGTTACTAACTCCAATCGCTCTAATTTTTCCCTGTTCATATAAATCTTGCAGTGCACGATATGCACCATAATAATCACTGTATGGCTGATGAAGCAGAACCAAGTCGATATAATCAACTTTTAACTTCTGCATAGACTTTAATACAGACTGTTTTGCTTTTTCATAACCGTAATTGTCAATCCATACCTTTGTAGTAATAAACAATTCTTCTCTCGATACACCACACTTACTTATTGCGTTTCCGACTTCTTCTTCGTTAAAATAAGATTGTGCTGTATCAATGTGTCTGTAACCTACTGTAATTGCATCAAGTACACATTTTTCACATTCTTCCTTTGGAATCTGAAATACCCCGAAACCTAGCTTTGGCATATTTACACCATTATTCAATTTTACATATTCCATAGTCTATTCCTCCTTAACTGAACTTGCTTTTTTAAGTACAATAAAAGTATATTACCCGGTAGTAACTACCGGTCAATATCTATTTTTAACTTCTGGACTGTTTAAATAGGAGGTTTTTATGTATTCAATGAAAGAAGTATGTAAGCAAGTAGGAATGACCTATGAAACACTAAAATTTTACTGCAATGAAGGACTGATACCTAATGTAAAAAGAGATAAGCGCAACTATAGAGTTTTTGATGACAAGGATGTTGCGTGGGTAAAAAGTCTATCCTGTCTGAAAAAATGTGGAATGAGTATTAAGGAAATGAAAGAATATCTTAATTTATGTTTAATAGGAGAATCATCCATATCGAAAAGAAAAAGCATACTGGAATTTAAGAAAAAAGCGTTGCTGGAGAAATTGCAGGAGATTGAAGAATCTATTGATTATATTGATATGAAACAGCAATTTTATGATGATGTTCTAAGTAATAAAATTCAATATGAGAGTAACCTAATAAGTAAAAATGAACTATCACATTAATTTATTAAGAGAGTCACGATGTTTGTAAAAAAGATAGGACGATTATAGAAAAGTTGAGTTGTTGTTTCCTTAAATTAATTCTCTAAGGTTTGTTTTATTTAACTAATCTTTATAATATCCTATAAATAAATTCACTTGAAGAAACGGGGCAGCATTCCTGTAATGAATGCATAAATTTATATAAAATCAATGTAGATTGTGAATAAATGTACTTAAACTATCAGGCTTCTTTAGAAGCCGAAAATGTTGATTCATCAACCATGATAAAATTATGTATAAACGAGTAAAATGGACCATTCAGAACCCCTTGAGCGCCAAGGGGTTTTATGTTTCTGAACTTCCGAGAGTTCACTTTATGTTAACTAGATTTGTATAGAGTATTCATGTAATACTTCAAGGCCTTGTTCAATTAAAGGGTCATATTGTTGCATAACAAGTGGTAAGAAAATTATAAATTGTGAGGATTTTCACTTAAACTAACGGGTAGAATAGTTGAAGAAATTATTTTTGTGTTTCCATTTAGATTAAGGTTACAATATGAATGCGAACGTATGTTTTAGAGGGAGAGAAGAAGCCCTTACCAATCCGCAAACAGGTGAACAATAAATGTCTATAAAAGAAAGGAAACAAAATGAAAAATATTAATTTTAGTGAAGCCGTTGAACGTTCTATACAATTAAGAAAAGTCTACCATAGTTTAGAACGACAGTATCATGAAAAAGAATGGACAGTAGAAGAAGATGCGTTAGCTTTCCTGACAGATGCTGGTTTGGTCGGTCGTCTAACAATGTCTCAACAGGGTCGTTGGCCAACAAATGGAGAAACTGCATCTGAACTTGAACATAAGATTGGTGAATGCATGTGGTGGTTGATTATTTTGGCTGAACGTATGAATATTGATAGCAGTGAAGCATTGGAAAAATTCTTAACCAAAACTGAAAAAAAATTAGGGGATTGAGATAATAAACCTGTTGAACTAATGGGGGCTTTAGTATAAAAACAATTATCGATTTTGACTGTAAAGGACGTACCTTAGTTATTCCATAAAAGGGAGCTTTAATTGAACAAGCAGCTAAAAGGACCTTCCGACGAAGATCCTTTTTCATTACCGATAAAGGTGATTATGTTAAGTGCCTTAAGGTACTCTTTTCAATGTACGAAAGTATGCAAAATCATACATTCAAAAAAATCTTTATTTAACTAAGAAGCAGGTTAATTCAATAAAATCGGAAAATATTAAATGGAATATAAGTGTTAAAATGGAATTATACGCTAAGGTTTTAATTAGCAAAATCAAATTTTAAGGAGGGTTAGTTTGCAAAAATGTGAAAACTGTAACTCACAATTTAGCTGGAGTAAAATCTTCAAATCCTTTTTTTGGTGGACATATAAGCCAATTGAATGTGACAACTGTGGTAGTGAACATAAGATAACCATTTTGGGTATAAGCACAGTTGCAGTCATATCTATTTTGCCAATATGGATATTTGGTTTTTTTCTTCCTCGTTTCGATAACATCTTTGTTATGCCTGGCATAGGAGTTCTTATAGGATTTATTGGTTTTTTCTGTACACCATATGTTGTTCGATACAAAAAGGTATTGTGAGGAATTATATTTAAACAAGCGTGTGCTTAGTTGAAGAAAAAGACCGCCAATATGCGGTCTTTTTAATGTACGAAAATATCTAAAATCATACATTCAGAAAAATCCCTTGAAGGCAGGATTGTTGAACAAGGAAATGATAAAATGGAATTATATAGAAAAGTAGAAGGGCGTCTGATAAATGAAAAAAGTCTTTGCAATTCTTTTCATTCTTTTGCTAACTGGGTGTAATTCAAATGGTGCAGTTGAAAAATTAAAAGAAGAATATCCCAAAACGATAAAAGAAGTGGCTGAGAAACTACCTGGCAAAATACAAGAAGAGTTAGCAGTACCGACAGAATTACCTTTTGCTGTTGAAAATGTGGTTTTACGTTTCGATGCGAACCCTCCCGGAGACCCAAAAGGAGATATTTTTAATACTGAATTTATGTATGGAGGAGAAGATGTAAATCTTCATATCACTACTTATCACTATAAAAATACAACTTTTTCTTCTGATGATAAACAATTCAAGACAGTAAAATTAAAGAACGACATAAAGGCTCTTATAGAAGGAGATGACGAGAATACGAAAGAAATTCGTTGGGAAAAAGACGGACTTTATTATTCAATAATGCTTATTAAATCTCCAAAAAACGAGAAGAAATACACGATCGAAGATATTGTAAAGATTGCCGATTCGATGGAATATTAAATGAGAAACTAAGAAGCATTCTCCTGAAGGAGAACCCGTTACCCTCCTGGGAGTAAAGCTTATTCAGCTAATGGTCGCTTAAGGGGGGAACTCTATGAGCCAAGATGAACAAGATAAAATAAAAAATAAAGAACGTCAAAAAAATCCAATGGGCAATTTAGCTGACGCTGTTAACCATTCTATGGTTGGTGATCCTGGGGCATTAGCGAGAGGTGGTTGTCTTACAAAGATTTTGATTTTAATAATTATTATTGCTGGATTTTTTATTCTTTCACACTGTTCGTCTTGAACTAAAGGGGTAGATTAATTGTAAATATTGTATTAAAAGGGTAATTAAGTTAAAATTAAAGGAGTGTTTTGTTGCGAGGTGTTTATATGGGCAAGAATAAATGGATAGATTTATCGGGATTCGTTGTAGTTGGAATTATTATAATTGCTCTTTTTATTTATAATTGGCTAGAATCCACAAAATACCAACCTCAAGAAGTTATTAAAGTAACAAATTATCAATCTAAAGAAATTAGATAAAAACAACTGGAAATAATATTTACTAGTTTTAGTTATTAAGCTAACGGATGCTTTAAATTAACAACACGACCACCAAATTGGTGGTCTTTTCAATGTACGAAACTATGCAAAATCATACATTCAGAAAAATTCCTTCTTCAACTAAGGGACAGGTTAGTTCAATAAAGATTGATATAATAAATAGATTGCCACGTATAAAAAGCTAATGGAGTGATAAATATGGAAAGCTTTGAAGGCCTCCTGCCAAGAAATCAATATGATGTCGATTGGGTTGAAAAAATAAAAAAACTAGATAGAAATAAAATCTTGCCTTTATTGCCTGATCTCCTAGTATTTACTCAAGATATGAACTGGCCAGTTGCACCAAGTGTATTGGAAATTCTATTAACTTTCCCCATGGAAATTGTCCCCCATGTCCAAGATGTTTTATCTTCAGATGATGATAACTGGAAGTGGTTTATTCTGCACTATTTGGTTATTGAATTACCAGTAGAGTCAAGAGTCCAGTTTAAAGAGTATTTAACAAAAGTGGCCGAAACACCAACACAAAATGAACTCGCAGAAGAACTTGATAAAATAGCAAAAGAAATTTTAAAAATAAAATAATCTCTTCTTCAACTGTTTGTGGCAATTAAAAAATGTGGGTTTCGGCAGTATACATAAGTTGATTGTCAAATACATCAACTAACGTGGCAGTATAATTTACATACTATAAAAAAGAAAAGAGTAGTTAAAGTTAGGAGTATTAAATGAAAAAATTAACCTTGTTATTATTTGGAGATAAAATTCCTCCACATCGCCATTTGCATAAACTATCAAATAAATTTATTAATATTTTCCTTAAAGAACGTGAAAAAGAAACGTTTAGAGAATCCGATTATTATGAAATAATTGTTGAAGAACATTACTTGGGAGATGAGCAACGAGAATATATACATGCCCCTGTCATTCCTGTACACAAAGATTTTTTACATCAAATTGAAACCATTTATGCGAATTTAAATGCTGAGATGATTCTTTGCACGATGCAACATGAACATCCTATTGTACATATCAATAATATTAAATACGAAGGATATTGTTATTATGGTAAAAATTCAAATGAAAAGATTCTTTTTTTCGATACTGACATAGAGCAATTAAAAAAGTCTTTCATAAGGATGCCAAAAGAAGCAAACGCAGAACGGGTTATGAAAAATTGGTTAAATAAAGCCAAAATATAAAAGACTTTATGAATAAATCCACTTAAACTAACGGGTTCTTTAGTGAAAGAAGAAATTGCATAAAACACCCCTTTTTTATGCAGCTACCAGGCTTCTTCAGAAGCCGAAAATGTTGATTCATCAACCATGTATAAAATCATGTATAAACGATAAAGATGGACCATTCGAAACCCCTTGAGCACCAAGGGGTTTTATATTTCGGAACTTCCGATAGTTGACTTTATATTAACTAGGTTTGTATATGGTATTCACTCGATCCTTCTGAATCATCTTCAACTAACAGTGGTTAGTTAAGAAGGAAATTTGAGATATAAGAACAAATGTTTTATAATGTATCTCCAGCAATAAATAATCCATTCGATGGATTTTGGAGGAATTATATATGTATGTAACGATTTCAGACTTTATTAAAGAATGGAATAGGGAAGCTATGCTAACTCAAAACGTTTTGAATGGTTTGACAGATGAATCTTTAAAACAACAAGTTTATCCAGAAGGTCGGACTCTGGGAAGAATTGCGTGGCATTTAACAGCAAGTATTCCAGATTATTTAGCTCATTTCGAGCTGAATATTGATGGAGTAGAAAATACAGAAAGTGTCCCAACTTTAGCAAAAGAAATTACTGAAACCTTTAAAGAGGTAAGTTCTCACGCAGCCCAAATCATTGAACAACAATGGACGGACAAATCCTTAGAACAAATACAAGAGGCATTTGGAAGACAGGAATCAAATGCTCAAATACTAATGGGACTAATCAAGCATATTGTTCATCATCGTGGTCAAATTACCGTTCTGATGCGTCAAGCAGGATTAAAACCGTTTGGGGTTTATGGACCACCAAAAGAAGATTGGATTCATTTAGGTGTGGAAAATCCACCACTATAATAATATTGTGCTAACGTCGTGCGTTAATTGAAACAGCTGCTAAAAGGATCTTTAATTTAAAGATCCTTTTTTCAATGCCGATAAGGAATTTTATGTTAACTAGAAATAAATAGGATATGCAATTTTAATTATTAGGATTAATTTACCTTATAACCCATGTATTTCCGTTGTGGATTATAAGAAATAACTGTTACTTTTTATATAAATGGAATTGTAAAGTAAAACACTTCCAATTCCAGGGAGGTTAATCATGGAAAATAAACAATTAGATGAAAAATGGCTTCTATTAGTCAAAGAGTTAATAGAATCTGGAGTATCTAAAGAAGATTTTAAAGCATTTATAGAATTGAAAAAACTTGAAAAAGAAAATCAAAAGAGGTTGGGTACCTAAAGGGCACTCAACCTCTTTAATTTCCGATAATTGACTTTATGTTAACTAGATTTGTATAGAGTATTCATTTCTAGATCAGAATTCACCTGTTGAAGAAGCTGAATTCATACATAAGTTGTTTGGAATGGCATCATAACTCACAAGTTAGCATGTTAATATAGGTTCTATTTTCTTATCAAATTATTTTCGCACTAGAACCAAAGTCTCCTTATAGACAAGTATGATGGTTTATATTGGATAAATATAAGAATGGTACTATATCATGAAAAGAGATTGAGTGATTTATATGTTATTGGAAAGGGGAATGAAAGCTAATGAATGTATTAATAATAAACTTTCCAGCTGAGGGCCATGTTAATCCGACTCTTGGTGTAGTAAAAGCTTTAATTGATCGTGGAGATTCTGTTTATTACGTAACCACTGAAGAATTTAAAGAGAGAATTGAAGGTTTGGGTGCGAATGTATATCTTCATCCAAATCATTTAAAGGGACTCACACCTCAAAAATTTACTAGTATCCATGAATTTATGCAAGTTCATTTAAAACTTTCCTATGATATTTTGACTGTTGTTCAAGAATTAGCTGATTCCATACCATTTGATTATGTGTATCATGATACGTTTGGTGCGGGACTGCTGATCAAAGACTATTTAAACCTTCCTTCTATCTCTTCATCATCTTCCTTCGCTATGCCTCAGGAGCAATTCCTGAAAATGCTAGAAAGTGGCAAAGGTATTCCTCTAAATCCATCGCTGGAAATAGAGAAGGAAAATTCGACTATAACGGAACGGATCCAGGAACGTTTCGGTGTGAAGGTAAAGCACCCCTTCCAATTTATGATGAATACTTCTGATTTGAATATTGTCTATACAAGCAGAGAGTTTCAAGCAGGTGGAGAATATATGGATGATTCATATGTATTTATCGGTCCTTCCATCACAAAACGGGTGCAAATATATGATTTTCCATTAGAGGAACTGAAAGACCAGAAAGTACTGTATATTTCAATGGGTACCATCTTGCAAGGATTTGAATCTTTCTTTCAAACCTGCGTAGAGGCTTTTAGAGATTTTGAGGGGAAAGTCATATTTTCAGTGGGCATGGCTACTGATTTAGCCATGCTGCAGCCTTTGCCGGAAAACTTTATTGTACGTAGATATTTACCACAGCTTGAAGTTTTAAAGCATACGGACGTCTTCATTACTCATGGAGGGATGAATAGTACGAGCGAGGCTCTCTATTATGAAGTGCCCCTTGTCGTCATCCCTCAGACCTCAGATCAGCCTATGATCGCTAGTCGATTAGAGGAACTTCAAGCTGGGTTTAGAATTGATCCACATGAAGTAAGCGTAGAAAAGTTACAAGAATCCGTTCAACAGGTATTGTCCAATCCTACTTATCGGGAAAATACTAAGAAGTTGAGTAATAGCTTTAAAAAAGCAGGTGGAGCAAAAGAAGCTCTAACGGCTATAGATGAGTACTTAAAAAAGGTAAGTTCGGGTATCTTCTAAGGCATATAAGGGGTTTAGTCAGAAAAATAGTCGATTGACATATGAATCACTCCCAGAAGAGATTATCGAAGTAACAGGTCAATTGAATCATCAAAAGGATCTTCGTTTTCGTTGAAGATCCTTTTTCATTTCCTATAAAGATGATTATGTAAACTCTTTTTGAGATAAAATAAGAGGAGTTTTTTAATCTAGCTTATTAAGCTACTGGCAGGTTAGTTTAAGTAGAATTATCATTTGGTAATATTACCATTCAATTGTTATAGGAAGTGAAAAGATGATCTTTTATTATTTCTTGCTCATAGTAGGAGCTTTATCAGTAATAGGCGCAGTATTTGTTTTTTTTGCTATGTATGTTGATAAAGAATATTCATTATTAGATGTAGGTAAATGCTTAGGAAGCTTTGTATTTGGTGTTTTTCTTTTAGCTGTTACCCTCCCAAGCCTAAAATATATTGTGCTGAAGGAATATGATGTCGTTAGTGGAAAATGTGTTATCGAAATAGATTCATCAGGTCGTTCTTCAATGGCGGACTTTAACATGCTCGATACAGATGAACTGTTTACTTTCAATGATATTCCTGCACTTGATGCTTATGGAAAGTCAATCCCTTATTATTGTAAGGTGACAGTTACAAAGGACCATATGTTTGAAATTGGTTACAAAATATATGATGCCAAAACAAGAAAGTTAATATTAACAAGCCCGTAGCCGTGTACACAGTGGTAAATGATAAAAGAGGCAATTACCTTTTTATCATTGATAGAAATTTTTCATTTGTGAAGAAATGCACTTAAACTATCGGCTGCTTGAATTCAACAACGCGACCACCAATTTGGTGGTCTTTTCAATGTACGAAAATAACTAAAATCATACATTTGAAAAGACTCCTTCTTCAACTAATGAAGCAGTTTAACACAATAATGTAGTTGGTTTTTCATGGTAAGATAAACAAAAAAATGATATAAGGAGGATTAGTTTGTGTAAATTAAGAAAGAGTTGGTTGGTAAAGCTATGATTGAATTAATTGTGGGTATTGCATTAGTGATTATTTTATTCACATCAACGTCAATGATAGAAAAACACTTAAAAGATTTAAAGCAGCAAAATGAACAAATCTTAAATGAGTTAAAGAAATTAAATAATCGATCATAAACGAAAATCCCCTCGACCAATTAAGGCGGGGGGATTTTTTATGCAAAAAGTTTGGTGAATGCATTTACTCCTGCTATTTCATGCGTGAAGCCTTTCACGGCTGCCCATGTTCCATTCCCATAAATAATACCTATTTAATTATTTATCACAACCTATAACATGTGATTATGTTAACGTACTTGAAGGTCATACGTATTTCACATGGAATCATACATATCTGAGTTTGAGTGAAATGAGGGTGAACAATCTATGAGTGTAGATCAAAAAGCATCCATACGAAGCATTTTAGAAGGATTAGCACAAGAAGGAGTAAAGACAGGTGATGTGGCTAAACAAATACCTGGCATAAGTGAAAAAACATTTAGACATGCATTTATAAAGGAGGAACTAACTACTTGCGTGGGCTAATTAATAGTATGTTTGAAACTAATAAAGTGACATAAATATGTATGAATCAAAAACCCACAGAGTACTTTGATAAGGATTTTCACTTTGATGTCGAAACTTGCGTTCTATTAATAGTAGTAAATGTAAGCGTTTTCTATTATAATGATAATGGGTTGGATGGCATGTGTGGCCGTCATAGTATCTGGCGTAGGTGGGGCCGATACCAGGGAGAGGGCTTAGATGAAATGTCCTTTTTTATTAGTTTAAAACTAGCATTTTTTATGAAGTTGAGAGGTTTCTTCAGAAGACGAAAATGCTGATGTACCAACGATATATAAAATCATGCATAAATAATAAAAATAAAAGACATTAAACCCTTTGGTACTCGAGGGGTTTTTGGTATGGTTACTTCCTGAAATTGCGATTATGTAAACTCTTCTTGAAATAAAATAAGAGGGTTCTGGTGCAAAAATTTCAGCTAACTTGAAATCAATCTCTAAATCTTGGACATACTGATACTACTAAACTAAAAAGGACGTGTATCGGTATGAAAAAACCAGTAGAATTCAAATGGAAACATTATCAGCCTGACATTATTTTATTAACGGTAAAGTCTCAGTTTTCGTGATTTGGTGGAATTGATGGAGGAACGAGGCTTATCCATGGCTCACACAACGATTATGCGTTGGGTACATCAATATGGGCCTGAATTAGATGAAAGAGTACGGCGTCATCTTAAGTTAACCAATGACTCCTGGAGAGTAGATGAAACCTATGTGAAAAGTCATCCTTAATAACTATGCGAATAACAATTAGACGAAATGTATAAGATAAGAGCAGTTGACAATTGGAAAGATAGTATGTGAAAATAAAGTAAAAACGTTTACATAATTAAGGGCTGAAGATTATATGAAAGTTACGATTAAAGATGTAGCTCGTGAAGCAAATGTATCAATAGCAACGGTTTCCCGCGTAATAAACGGAAAAGATAGGGTGAAGAAGGAAACCAGATTAAAAATTGAAAAAGCCATCAAAAAACTTAATTTTCGACCGGACCAGGCTGCAAGAACCATGATTATGAAAGAAACAAAGACGATTGGCTTGATGATTCCGGTGTTGACTAATGAATATTGGGCTGGATTATCCGAGGTGATTCAAGATACCTTGGGGGAAAAAGGATACACGTTGATTATTGGATCAGATAACATGAATCCGGATAAACAAGAAGCCTTATTCAATGTATTTCAGGAAAGAAAAGTAGATGGAATTATTGTAGGATCTGTCCTGTCGGATAAAACTGTAAAACATGTGGATGATTTGAAACAAGAAGGTACTCCGATCGTTTCCCTATACCCATTTTACTCGAATGTGAATTGTGTAACGGGTGATCATGTGCAGGGGGCAATGGATGCTGTTCAACATCTCCTTCAATTAGGTCATAGAAAGATTGCTTATATAGGAGCTGCCTCCACTTCCGATTACAGAGAAATGGGGTACAGGAATGCTTTAATGATGAGTAGCATTAAAATGGATGAATCAATCATCATAAAAACAAATGATATGGTGCGTAAATTCAGTCATTACGGCTATGAGTCAATAAATAAATTAATCGAAAGTAAAGGGGAATTTACTGCGGTTTTTTGTGCGAATGATTTAATGGCCATCGGAGCTATAAAAGCATTAAAAGAAGCAGGGATAAAAGTTCCTGAAGATGTAGCAGTTGTTGGGTTTGATGACATTAGTATGGCAGGTTTGTATCAACCTTCCTTAACAACTGTTCAACAGCCTATTAAAGAAATGGGAAAAGCAACGGTAGATATGTTATTGGAATTAATCCTTCACAAGGATGAACCCATAGCAAAGAAAGTGACGTTTCCGATGAAATTAATTGTTCGAGAAAGTTGTGGAGCTAAAAAGTTCATGCCTTCAGATAATAAGCAACTCTCATTATAGAACACGTAGGCTTGGTAGATTTTATTGTTCACGTTTATATAATTTAAACGTGAACAATATTTTTTATAAAGAATGGATACTGTAAACGCCTTTTTGTAGAAATTTATCATGGTGGATTATAATGGGATTTTCTAACGCGGAATGTAAACGTTTTTACTTTTTTGTGATAAATATCTAATAATTTTGTTGACCTAACTTTATTTTATGTGATATAACATATAATGTAAACGATATCAAAGGCTGATTAATAACAAAGTCAAAATGTTTATATGAGTTGAAAGTCTTTAAAATAAAATGTAAACGTTTAGACTTTTTTTGATTATCTATTACTACATGAGGAGAGGTTGGAGATGACCCTGCAAATTGGATTACAATTATTTTCGGCAAAGAAAGCTTTTGTTAATGATCGTCTAGGCACTTTGAAAAGAATAGAAGAAATTGGATATAAAAATATCGAGGTTCCTGTAGATTTTTCTGGGAAGGACCTTTTTGGAATCGGAGAACTGAAAGCATCTGATTTAAAAGAAATGACGGAACAAGCTGGTTTGAACATCATTGCTACTCATGTTTTGGTAACGGAGGAATCTCAATTCGATAAAGTAATTGCTTATAATAAAGAATTAGGGTGTGAAAAAGTAATTATACCGATTGCTTTTTTCAAGAATTATGAAGAGGTAATAGCATTTAGTGAAACATTAAATCGATATGGAAAACAATTACAGAAGCGTGGAATGAAATTATACTACCACAATCATTTCCATGAGTTCCAACGTTTCAACGGTCAATATGCGATGGAAATTATTTTGGAACATACAGATCAAGAGTTAGTTGGGGTTGAGCTAGATACGTACTGGGCGTTGAGAGCTGGAATCGATGTGAATGCTTATCTTGAAAAGCTGGCTGGTCGTTGTAGCTTAATCCATCAAAAAGATTTACCAGCCTCTGTGACACCAATCAATCTTTTTGAGATGTTGGATGAGAGAGAAGTAATTACACTAGAGACCTTCTCGCAATTTGGGAAACCTGAAAACTTTGCAGAAATTGGGGAAGGTGTAATGGATATTATGAGTATCATTCGTACAGCAGAGAAACTGAAAGATATTCAATATATTATTGTAGAACAAGATGCCACTGCGAAAGATGAATTGGAAAGTATTAGAATTAGCTATAAAGGTTTATCTAGATTAATCGAAAAAGTATTGGAGGGAACAGCATGAGTAAATTAAGAGTTGGGATGATTGGTTGCGGGGCGATTGCTGTACAGAAACATTTACCAGCCTTAATGAAGTTAAGTGATAAAGTGGAAGTGGTTGCGTTTTGTGATGGCAATGAACAAAATGCACGTAAGGTAGCAGAAAAGTTCAATAAACATGCGAAAGTTTATACAGATTATGAGGAAATGGTGAAAGATAGTGATATAGATATGGTTCATATTTGCACACCTAACGTATTTCATGCACCTATGGCAGTAGCAGCTCTTGATGCAGGGAAGCATGTCATGTGTGAAAAACCGATGGCCATTAACTCAGGAGAAGCAAAGAAAATGTTAGACGCAGCTAAGCGCTCGGGAAAGAAATTGACGATCGCTTATCAAAATCGTTTTAGAAAAGATTCATTATTATTAAAAGAAGCATGCGCAAGAGGGGATTTAGGAGAAATTTATGTAGCGAAAGCTCACGCTGTTCGCCGTCGCGGTGTACCAACTTGGGGTGTATTCATGAATAAAAAATTACAAGGTGGAGGACCGTTAATCGATATTGGAACACATGCGCTAGACTTGACGTTATGGTGTATGGATAACTATGAAGTAGAATCTGTCATGGGAGTGACCTACAACAAATTAAAAGATCAAAATCAAACGAATCTATTTGGACCATGGGACCCAGAAACGTTTAATGTAGAAGAATCTGCCTTTGCTTTTATTAAGATGAAGAACGGAGCAACGATTTACTTAGAAGCGGCTTGGGCATTAAATACTCTAGATGAGCGTGAAGCCATGACCACTTTATCAGGAACTAAAGGTGGAGCAGAAATGCGAAGAAACAAAGTAACGAACACGGACGAACTAGCCTTTAATGGGGAGATGTATGGGAATCTTGTGGAAACAAAATCGCAGGACGCAACAGGAATTGCTTATATCTCGCCAAACGAAGAGACAGAAGCAGATCGTGAAATTGGTCAATGGATCAACGCGATTTTAGAAGATAAAGATCCAGTTGTAACACCTGAACAAGCATATACAGTAACGAGAATATTAGAAGCTATTTATGAGTCTGCTGAAACAGGTAAAACAATCGAATTTCGTGAATTAAGTGTTCTTTAATAGGAAAGTATCAAAGTAGAGTTGGTTGATTATTGGCAATCAAAAATATAAACGTTTACACTATTTATGATGGAAATCATCATTAGTATTCTTATAAATATGTATTAATAAAGATGTAAACGTTTATATATTTTAGATGTTTTTATCAAAAGCTTGTCATAATCGACCCATACTCTTTTTAATTTATACTTGTATTTAAAAGGTACAAAGAGTTGCATACGAAAGGGGCAACCTACATGAAGCTAGGAGTATTTACGGTTTTATTTTCCAATCAGTCTTTTGAAGATATGTTAGATACTGTACAACGGGCTGGGTTGGATACGATTGAGATTGGAACAGGGAACTATCCTGGGAATGCACATTGTCCACTTGATGAGCTGTTAGTGAGCGAACCAAAAAGAAATGAGTATATGAATGCGATTCATTCTAGAGGACTACAAGTGAGTGCATTAAGTTGCCATGGCAACCCACTTTCTCCAGACAAAAATTTTGCAACAGAGTAGCACGAAACATTTGTGAAGACAGTGAGATTAGCTTCATTACTAGGTGTTCCGGTAGTGAACTGCTTTTCTGGAACTCCTGGGGATCACGAGGGTGCTAAATATCCAAACTGGCCGGTTGTCGCATGGCCGCCTGAGTATAACGATATTTTACAATGGCAATGGGAAGAAAAGTTAGTTCTATATTGGAAAAAATGGGGAAAATTTGCTCAGGATCTTAATGTGAAAATCGGTTTAGAATTGCACGGAGGATTTTTAGTTCATTCCCCATATACCTTGTTAAAGCTTCGCGAATTAACTTGTGAGGCAGTAGGGGCTAACCTCGATCCAAGCCATCTGTGGTGGCAAGGGATTGATCCTGTAGGAGCGATTAAAATTTTAGGAAAAGAACAGGCGATTCATCATTTTCATGCTAAAGATATTTATTTAGACCAAGATAATATCAACATGTATGGTTTAACAGATATGCAACCTTATACAACCTTACAAACAAGAGCATGGACATTCCGTGCAGTGGGCTGTGGTCACGGAATAGAAGAATGGTCCAATATCTTAAGTGCCTTACGGCTATATGGATATGACTATGTTGTCAGTATCGAGCATGAAGATGGCTTAATGTCTGTTGAGGAAGGATTTAAGCGGGCTGTTGATAATATGCAATCGATTATGATTCGGGAACAAGCAAGTGAAATGTGGTGGGCTTAATCCGCTGCATCATCCTGCTTATAAATAAAAACATAATGAATAGAGAGGAAGAGGTATGATGAGTAAAGTATTAAACGTTGGAATCGTTGGAACAGGGGAAGTAGCACAAGTTATCCATTTACCAATTTTGGCGTCCATGCCTGATAAGTTTCGTATTACTGCACTATGTGATGTCTCAGAAGAATCCTTGGCATACAACGGTAAGAAATACGAAGTAGAAAACTTATATACGGATGCGAAAGAATTGGTGAAACAATCCAACTTAGACGTAGTGTTTGTTTTAAACAGTGATGAGTATCATGCAGAAGTTGCTATTGATGCAGCAAACGAAGGAAAGCATGTCTTGATTGAAAAACCAATGGCCCTGACAATGGAAGATGCAGATGCCATTATTGAAGCGAAAAACAAGAATAATATCAAAATTATGGTTGGATACATGAGAAGGTATGCACCTGCATTTGAAGCTGCAGTGAAGGAAATCGGTGGATTGGACAAGGTGTTATATGCTCGAGTACGAGACATCATTGGTCCAAATGAATTCTTTGTCAATCAATCTGGTGCGAATCCAAAGAGATTTATGGATATTCCAGAAGCAGCGATTGTCGATAAGCAAGAGCGTGCTAAAAAATTAGTAACAGACGCAATTGGTGACGTAGATGAACAACTAACATTTGTGTACCGATTACTAGGTGGTTTAGGCAGTCATGATCTTTCAGTAATGCGAGAAGCTTTAGGGATGCCTCAATCTGTTATTGGTGCTGGTGTGAAAGGGAGGTTCTTAAATACACTGTTTGAATACGAGAACTTTAATGTGAGTTACGAAACAGGGATTGACCAACAAGGAAGATTTGATGCCCACTTAGAAATATACGGAGAAACAAAGTCCGTGCGAGTAGAGTATGATACACCGTATATTAAGGGTTTACCGATTAAATTTATTGTGAATGAAACAGTAGATGGTGCGTTTAAAGAAACGGTCATTCGTCCTACTTATAAAGATCCGTATACCATCGAACTTGAGAATTTCTATGAAGCACTTACAGGAGACGGTGAAATCAAAACGACTCCTGAAGACTCTAAAAATGATTTAGTAATCTTTAAAATGATCATCGATGCGTTAAAAACAAAAAAAGTACCCGTTTGTTAATGTTGAATCCCTTCAGAGATTGGTCGTTCGCTCCAATCTCTGAAGAACCATAGTTTTTTGGTACATTAATGAAAGCGTTTAACGAATCTTCGTATGAAGTAATTGTCATCGACATTGAAGGATACGAGACAGGGGATATGGGATCAAAACGACTCCTAAAGATGAAAAAATCAACGATTACAAATGGGCGGTGTAAACATGAACAGTGTAGCTGGAAAACAAAACATATTAGATAAAATAGGGATTCCATCCAATTTGGTATGGGGGTATATTGGCATTATCATTTTTATGATTGGCGAGGGATTGGAACAAGGATGGATTTCTCCATATATGATGGAGAGGGGACTTTCAATAGAAAGCGCGTCGCTGATGTTATCTGTATTTGGAATTGCCGCAGCGATTGCATCATGGTTATCAGGTGTGTTTGTTCAGACATTGGGACCTAAAAAGACAATGTTGATGGGTTTTGGGATGTTTGTGATCGGATCCATCATATTTATCAGTCTAGGAATCATCCCATTGAATTATCCTGTTATGTTAATCGCTTATGCAATAAGAGGATTCGGATACCCATTATTTGCTTTTGGCTTTTTAACTTGGATTTCATATCGTGCTCCTCAAGCTAAAATGGCAGCAGCAATTGGATGGTTCTATTTTGTATTCTCGCTTGGAATGAGCGTGATTGGACCTTTTTACTCAGGAATGATGATTCCTAAGATTGGTGAAATTCATTTACTATGGACTTCCATGATTTTCGTGACAATCGGCGGGATATTAGCACTGGTAGTTAATAGAGATAAGTTTGATCTAACTCAAATAAGTAGCGGTAATAAAAAAGAGGAAGTACTTAAGGGAATTACCATCATGTACACAAATCCAAAGGTTGCATTAGGTGGGGTTGTAAAAGTAATTAATGGTATTGGTATAGGTGGTTTTGTCATTTTCTTACCCACATACCTTGCGGAGTATGGTTTTTCAACGAGTGAATGGCTTAAGTTGTATGGATCTTTATTTACTGTAGCTATTATTTGTAATTTAGTATTTGGAACATTAAGTGACAAAATCGGCTGGAGAACTACTATTTCTTGGTTTGGTGGTGTAGGGAGTGCTCTCGCTGTGTTAGCTATTTATTACACACCACAGTTATTCGGACATAACTATTTCATGATGTTATTGGCAATGGCTTTTTCTGGAGCAACTTTAGCTGGGTATGTTCCCCTTTCAGCTTTAGTACCTTCGTTAGCTCCACGAGATAAAGGAGCAGCAATGTCCGTTCTAAACTTAGGTTCAGGATTATCACATTTTGTAGCGCCTGCTCTTGTTGGTATTTTTATTGGTAGTATAGGTGTAGGTGGGATCATGTGGATTTTCGTCATTTTATACTTAGCAGGTGCTGTTATGACTAAATTCCTTACATTGCCTAATGAAAAAAAAGGGAGTAAAGAGGAGAATCGTGAGGTAGTGAACCTATAATAGAAAGGACAAGAAACTTATTCAACTTAGATATACAGGTGCTATTATTCTAAATAAGTGCGTGTTCAGCATGAAAAAGCTACACAAGAGGCAAAAAAAGCTGCAAAGCGCTTTGAAGAGAGCTTTGCGGCCTTTTTTCTTTCTCTAAGACTCCTGTGTCACCTTGCGGGCGTGTGGAAAGGAATTATAACATACAAAGACCTAAAGAAAACGACAACTGAAACATTTAACTAAAGGGAAAAGGATGAATGATGATGTATGAAAAATGGTTAGTGGGCGTTGATATTGGTGGTACTACTATAAAAATGGCGTTTATCAATCAAAATGGCGAGATGATTCATAAATGGGAAATCCCAACAAACAAAAGTGAAAAAGCGCAACATATCCCAACTGATATAGCTAAATCGGTTGATCAAATTTTGGATGAATTGGGGCAACGCAAAAGTAAGTTAATTGGGATTGGAATTGGAGCTCCGGGTCCTGTTAATTTGAGAAAGGGTTCTATTGATGTGGCGGTTAACTTAGGGTGGGAAAACTTCCATTTGAAAGATCGTCTTGAAATGGAAACATCCTTACCCGTGATTGTTGATAATGATGCAAATGTGGCAGCGATTGGAGAGATGTGGAAAGGGGCTGGAGAAGGAGCAAAAGAGTTATTATTTGTAACGTTAGGGACAGGTGTTGGGGGTGGAATCATCGCCAATGGTGAAGTTATACATGGTGTAAATGGAGCAGGTGGTGAAATTGGTCATATCACCTCTATTGTGGAAGGGGGAGTACTTTGTAATTGTGGAAAAACAGGATGTCTTGAAACCGTAGCCTCTGCTACAGGCATTGTCCGTTTAACCATTGAAGAGTTATCTTCCACCCATATACCTAGTAAATTGAGGGACTTTTACAATGAACATCAAACCTTATCATCCAAACTAGTGTTTAATGCAGCGAATGAAGGTGATGAATTGGCTAAAAGAGTGATTGATTACGTCGCCTTTCATTTAGGTTTAGCGCTAGCGAATGTGGCAAACGGCTTAAATCCTGAGAAAATTGTCATCGGTGGCGGTGTTTCTAAAGCTGGAGAAGCACTGTTGGCACCGTTGAAAGAGCAATTTACCCGTTTTGCTTTTCCGAGAGTGGCACAAGGTGTAGAGCTAGCTATTGCCACATTAGGTAATGATGCTGGCGTGCTTGGCAGTGCTTGGCTTGCAAAAAAGAGGTTTACATGATATTAACATGCAACAATACCATGAAGTGGAACAATCGAACATTTTATCAATAATTAAACGAGAAGGTTCTGGTGCAAAAACTATTTGATGGAGGTATAGAATCTATATGACCTGTTCAATGACAGATTATGATGCCATTCCAAACAACTTATGTATGAATTTGACTTCATTTTGGACAGACTGCAACCGTTGGTGAAGCTGTCCTCGTTTCATCATATGCATGGCTTCGATGCCACTCAATATAGAAGTAGCTGTTTGAAAGGACTTGAATCCCAGCATGGGGCGTACTCGTTTCTTAATGAAACGGTGATCCTGTTCAACAATATTGTTCAGATATAGAAGAAACTCGTCAAAAAAGTAGTATCTGCCGATAAGCAAAAAGGAATACATAGGGATGAATAAATAGGTTGCACATCTTCAACAAACGGATCATTGATTGTTGAAGATGTTAAAAATGTGGGACAGATTGATAAAAAGCCAGGAATCAAGATCCTGGCTTTTTTACATACATTAACAATCTGGATATAGAATACGACCATTGCTTTGAATAACGCTCTTATACCAATAGAAACTATCTTTCTTTATTCGATTATAGGTTCCCGTTAAATCATCATATTTATCCACAAAAATAAAACCATATCTCTTTCGAAATTCACCAGTTGATTGACTGACCAAGTCCAAAGGCCCCCAACTTGTATAACCCATTAAATATACACCGTCTAGCAAAGCCTCGCCAACTTGTATTAAATGTTCCTTTATATAATCAATGCGATAGCCATCGTGAATTTGACCATCAACAACCTCATCATTCGCACCTAGGCCATTTTCAACAATGAATAGAGGTTTCTGATAACGATCATATAAGTGGTTGAGTGTAATGCGTAAACCTTTTGCATCAATTTGCCATCCCCATTCAGAAGATTTGAGATGTGGATTCGGTATGGTTTTAAAAATATTCGCTTCTTGCTCTTCTATATCATCCCTAGAAGTAGCACAACCACTCATGTAGTAACTAAATGAAACAAAGTCAACAGTGTGTTTTAATATTTCTTTATCCTCTTCCTCCATAGTGATAATGATGTTATTCTCCCTAAAAAAACGATTCATGTAACTCGGATAGTAACCCCTTGCTTGTACATCAGAAAAGAAATAAGATTCTCGTTCCCTTTTTATAACTTCAAGAGAATCATCTGGTCTTGGTGTAAGTGGATAAACGGCTAAACCTGCAATCATACAACCTAATTTTGCTCCATCAATGATTTCATGACATAATTTGACGGCTTTTGCACTTGCCACGAATTGATGATGTATAGCTTGATAAAGAAGCTGATTCGTTATTTCAACTTTGTCAGGTCTAATACCTGCTGCTATAAATGGAGCATGAAGTATCATGTTAATCTCATTAAATGTAATCCAATATTTCACAACATCTTTGTATCTATTAAATACAGTCTTAACAAAGTTCTCAAAGAAACCTATGACTGAACGACTGATCCATCCACCGTATTCTTCAACTAAATACATAGGCATCTCATAGTGTGATAGTGTTACTAGGGGTTCAATATTATGTCTTTTTAACTCGCTGAATAAAGAGTCATAAAATCTTAATCCATCTTCATTCGGTTCTGATTCATCCCCGTTTGGGAAGATTCTAGTCCATGCTATAGATACCCTTAGGCATTTAAATCCCATCTCTGCAAACAGGGCTATATCCTCTTTATATCGGTTGTAAAAATCAGAAGCCTTATGCTTTAGATATTCTCTATCTGGAGGGGATACAATTCTCCCGAGTATTCCTTCTGGTAAGACGTCTGCAACAGACAATCCTTTTCCATCTTCTAAATATGCGCCTTCTACCTGATTTGCAGAAAGTGCGCCCCCCCATAAAAAGTTAGAAGGGAATGTTAGACTATTATTATTCATTGATATTCACTCTTTTCTATTTTCATAATTTCTGCCCCTAGATCTGTTTGATTAGATGAATACAGAAGGGAAATATTATAGCCAGTACTGTTTGTGATAATTATTGGGGTGGTTATATCGTAACCCTTGTTGAGTATACTTTCTCGATCAAATCTTATGAGAATGTCACCAGACTTAATCTTTTGACCCTGCGTAACATTTTTGATGAAATGCTCTCCATTAAGTTCGACAGTATTTATTCCAATATGCAAAAGAATCTCAATGCCTTCGTTTGAACGAATACCTACTGCATGACCTGTCTCAAAGATCATAATGACCTCACCGTCTACCGGAGACACTAGGTCCATTTCTTTAGGCTTAATAGCCAAGCCAGGACCCATCGCTCCGGAAGAAAATACCGAATCATTCACTTTGGCTAGTTCAACTATTTCTCCAGCTAAGGGACTTTTAATAATTGTAGGATTACCGGTCTGGTTTGAGTCTGTATCCTTTTTAATATTTTTATTCTCGTATCCGAATAACCAAACAAAAAGAAGTGCTAATATAAATGAAGCTACTATACCAATAACGTAAGGCATTAATGGTGTAAAAGCACCAATGGATAATACGTTAGACAACATAAAACCGGATGTTGTTGAACCACCCATACCGATGATCGCCCCACCAATAGCACCAGTTAGTACTAAGATTGGTAAAGTTCTTCTATATCTAAGTATCAAACCGTACAAAATCGGCTCAGATACTCCGGCTAGCAACCCTGAGAGTGTAGCAGATCCAGCAATACCCTTAATGTTTTTGTCTTTTGTTCTCAACATAATTCCTAACGCTATTCCAAACATAGCGAAGTTAGTTGCGCCGGAGACAGCGATAATGGGGTCACCGCCCATTGCAATGTTAGAGAGCATAATAGGAACGAGTGCCCAGTGTAATCCTAAAATAACTAAGAGAAAATATGTTGCTCCTAAAACAGCTCCAAAAAGGAGAGAACTAAGGTCATTGAAATAAGCAATAACCCATGCAATTCCATTTCCTACATAAGTTCCAAAGGGACCAAAAATTAAAATAGTTAGCGGAACAATGATAATGATAGATAGTGTAGGGACTAGAATCATTGCCAAAGTCTTTGGCGTATAGCGTTTTAATACCTTCTCGATATAATAGAAGATGATGACCGCTATAAAAGTAGGGAAAACTGAAGTTGAATAATTAAAGAGTACAATAGGGATGCCTAGAAATTCGTGACTAGTTTCTGATGTCAACAACGCTGTGAAATTAGGCTCTAATAATGCAGCTCCGATAACCCCTCCAATGTAAGAATTAGCACCTATTTTAGAAGAAGCGGTAATACCAATTAAAATAGGGAGAAAATAAAATACCGCATTGCCTGCAGCAGATAAAACGGCATATGTTCCACCTTCATTAGACATCCAACCAAGAGTGGTTAAAACAATCAATATCGCTTTAATCATCCCAGATCCAATCAGGGCAGGTAATAAAGGCGAGAAAGTTCCAGAAATCAATTCAAACAAACGAGAGATTAACGTTTTATTGGCATCATTAGAGTTTTTCGGTTGTTTCTTCTCCTTAAATTCTTTGTCTGTCTGTTTCATTATTTCATCGTAAACGTTTGCAACTTCTTGCCCGATAACTATTTGGTTTTGTCCACCACTATTTACAACACTAATTACCTCTGGAATCTTATTCAAATCATGTTTATTCACTTTGCTTTCGTCGTTCAAGTTAAAACGTAATCTCGTTGCACAATGAAGAAGGCTGTGGATATTCTCTTTCCCTCCGACACCATTTATAATTAAATGTGCAGTCTTTTTATGATCCATTTGTTAGTTACCCCTTATTTTTTATTATGAACGTTTTATTATGTTTTTTGGACAGCGCTTGCAATTCCCCCTTCCATAAAGCAATATCCTCCAATTATTTCCTCAAATGAGTATAAGTCGTTCATTCTTAATTTCTTCATGCAGTGGGAAGGTGTAAGGAAATCCTTGAATAAGGAAATAATAAACCCTATAGTAACTATAGAGTCAACGCTTAACCTCATCTATATCTGTGAAATAAATATGTGTTGATTAAGATAATTTAGAGGAGAATTTTATATGAGCAAAAAGCTTTATTCAATAGGGGAAGTTGCTAAATTAAATAACATTTCTATTCAGACGCTGCGATATTACGACAAAATCGATTTGTTTAAACCCGTTTCTGTAGATCCGACAAGCAATTACAGGTACTATCATGAGAAACAGTTCTTTTATCTGGATATTATTAAGTATCTAAAATACATAGATACACCTCTGGGCCTGATTAAGGAAGTACTGACAAAAGACGCTACGCAAATGTTACCTTTTTTAGAAGAACAGGAACTTAGGATTGAGGAGAAAATGAGACAACTACGGCAAGCTAAGAACTTACTTTACAAACGTAAACTTCAAATAAAAGAGCAAAATATGTTAGCAAATAAACCGTTGGGACAAGTGTTTACTCGATTTGTAGAAGGGCAAGGTCAGTTACACGTATATACTAAAGACCTTACGCCTTACGGCAACCCAGATATATACATGCGTGACTTAGCGCTCTTATTAGAAACAAAAGAAGGTAGTATTGTTGATAATTTTTATGGGTGTGTTTATGGATTTAAAGATTACAAAGATACTTGCCAGATTTTTTATTCAAGTATCTATACAACGTTGTTTGGAGACGAAGAATTACCTAATAAGCCACAACCTAATATGACTAAAGAATACATTTCTAGTGGGATTTATGTGTGCATTTGTTTTAAGTGGTCCAAGTCTAATTATTTTCAGCATTACCAGATGTTATATGATTACATCATAAAAAATAACATCATTACCGAAGGTCCAGTTTACGAAGTTTCTTTGCCTAACAAATATCTTTCTTATGAAGAAGATGACTTTATAACAGAACTTAGAATTAAGAAGATAGAAAATGATTGACCCTATAGTTTGTATAGACTCTATGATTTAAACCATGAAAGGAGTAGATCATATGAGTAATAATAAACAAAAAAATACGTTAAGATTATTGTTCCCCCAATGGCAAGGTGGAGCTAATCCGAACTATTCATTAGGGGCAGAACTTTTGGCTTGGCTGGCTCCGGAAAATAAACAACCCATTGTGAGGGTCCAGGTAAGTCAAATTAGCACAGTAACTGAAGAGAAAGGAATTGTGGCAAGGAGTCAACTTCTTGAACAATTAGAAGCCGCTAATCATATCATTCAAGCTCATAAGCCAGATCGTATTGTTATGTTTGGTGGAGATTGCCTAGTTAATCAAGCTCCACTTGCATACTTGAATGAACGGTATAACGGTGATTTAGGGTTATTATGGATAGATGCTCATCCTGATGTTACAACGCCAAAACATTTTCAGAATGCTCATGCTATGGTGTTAGGTAACCTCTTAGCGGAAGGAGATCAAGAGTTTGCAAGTCAAGTAAAAACGCCATTCGATCCCCAAAAGGTAATGTTTGCTGGCTTAGAAGCAACAGCTATCCATGAAGCTGAATTTATTCAGAGAATGGGCATTAAAACAGCCTGTACAGAAGAGTTAGAAACAAATAGCAAACCAGTATTGGATTGGGTAAAAGAAAATAACATTAAGTATTTGGCTATCCATTTAGATTTAGATGTACTTGATCCGAGCATTTTTAGGTCGTCGCTTTTTGCTAACCCTTATGCAGAAGAGGAAATTGATGCCCCTTCTGGAAAAATGAATTTTCCTCAGCTCACTCGTTTAATACAAGATGTATCGAATCAAACAGAGGTGGTTGAATTAGGAATAACTGAGCATATACCATGGGATGCTATTAACTTAAAAAGCATGTTAAATAGTATACCAATACTCAATGATTAAAGTCTGATTAATAAACTGGCCATGAGTCTATTAGCTCATGGCCAGTTTATTAAGAATTGCTAGATAATCGTGCCCTTTTGTTGTAAAGAACTTATAAATAACAATTTATCGTGCTTTTTTTCATAAATGGTATGAATCACTTACATTATAAAATCAGTCGATTATATTGAATGCCAACTATCGAATTCAAATGGAGTTGCTTCTATTACTCAGTCGAATAAACAAGCTAAGTAGCAAGTACCTAGTTTGTTTATCTGATTTTTCTCTCCTCGACAGTTTTTTTATTTAAAACTATATATGTTGTTTCTTAAAAAAATGGCTCTGTTAGTTAATATTGTTGATATTCGTGTAAAAGAAAGGGACTTCCTATTGGAAACCCCTGTTCTTTTTCTATAATGTATTATGGTTGATACTCAGCATGATTATGGCGTGTGCAACCAAATAGATAACATGCTGTCTGGATAGATGTGTCAAATTTCATAATGGGAATATAACCAGACGAGAATTGTTCATACATTTGTTCATACTCTGTCTTTTCATCAAGTAACTCTTTAATGTTGGCTTCTTTATCGTTTTCTGACCAATTTTCATCACATTCATCTTCATATGCTTCTTTAATTTCTTCTATTTTTTGATGGATCACTTCATTCAGTATTTCATGAGAACGAGTTGTATTATTTAATTTCAACATTGAATAAGCATATCGACTAATCCAATTAGGTTGTTTCCAATAAACATTCCAACCCTTTTCAAACCATCTTATAGCTTCTTTATAACAACCCAATTCTACATATAAATCCGCAACATCAACTTCACCGACAAACTCATCGTCATTTTCAGCAAATGTATCAAGTTTAAGTTTTGCATCACTACTATTTCCTAATTCAATTAAACACTTTACATGACTATACATTGCATAATCAGAGTTTTCTGAAGCCAGAAGAAAATATTTTGAAGCATCTTTTATGTTACCAAGATGATAATTAGCAACGGCTAAATTATTATAAGCAGTTTTAGAAGGGAAGATAGAGATTGATTTTAGCAAAATATCTTTTGCGTATTTCCACTTTTCTTGCCTAATATAAATTTCACCTAATAAATTATATGGAAAATGTGAAGTAGAATTCATATTTATAGCTTCTTCCACTAAACCAAGTGCTTTTGTGTCATCATATTCCTCATAACAATATACCCAAGCAAGATTAGTTAAAGATTGTACATTTCTTGATTCGTATACTGCTTTTTGAAATAACATTAATGCATCTTCATATTCATTTTTTTCAAGTAAATCAATTGCTTTTTGATTGATATTCAAATATTTGCCCCTCTTGTTTGCAGTTTAAATTCAAAGGTCAAAGACTGATAGCCTTATCTTATCACAGGTAACATTAGTAGAGAATAAGCAACTATCCACAATCATTTTACTTATCGTAGTATTATCGTTACGGTGCTTAATAATTTCTAAGAATTGAAACCAACTCAAATAATGGTCGAGGTATTTAGAAGCCACGCCATTGAATCGGTCAATCCAACCTTTAAGACGACCGTGATAGTTATTTACATTTTTGGTTTATATTCATTATTTTATTAAGGAGCGTTAGAGCATGTGGATGAAGGGGATTGGGTTTTTATAGCAAGAAAAGGAACAGAAGCGTATCAACAAACATTTTAATTACCAACTACCTCCGATAAAGAACTTGTTCAATATCTTTTACAACAAATGGGTATGTAATATATAATTTATTCATTGTTCTGAAAATACAGTTTTTTCACGAAGGGGAAACCATGATGTTTGGGATAGGTACAAGAGATATTGGAATCGATTTAGGAACAACCAACACACTTGTTTTTGTAAAAGGGAAAGGTATTGTTTTACGGGAGCCTTCTGTCGTTGCTGTAGAAACAGATACAAAAAAAATTATTGCTGTCGGTAATGATGCGAGAAACATGATTGGACGTACTCCTGGGAACGTGGTTGCCGTGCGCCCAATACAAGATGGTGTCATTGCGGATTATGAAACAACGACAACGATGTTGAAACATTTCATAAGAGAAGCGCAAAAACAAAGTGTATCTGCCAACAAGCCGCATGTAATGGTGTGTGTACCATCTGGAATTACAACGGTAGAAATGCGTGCCGTGATTGAAGCAACTAAACAAGCAGGAGCACGCGATGCCTTTCCGATTGAAGAACCAATTGCTGCGGCAATTGGAGCCGGCTTGCCAGTTTGGGAACCGACAGGAAGCATGGTTGTCGATATCGGCGGCGGTACAACAGAAGTAGCAGTCGTTTCTCTTGGCGGAATAGTAACTAGCCAATCTATAAGGGTTGCCGGTGATGAAATGGATAGGGCAATCATTAGTTATATACGAAAAAATTATAATTTAATGATTGGAGAACGTACCGCTGAGAACATTAAAGTGGAAATCGGTTCTGCCGGAGATACGGACGGCATTAAAAACATGGAAATTCGGGGCCGCTATCTATTGACAGGACTGCCAAAAACTATTGAAATTCCGGCAGAGGAAATTCAGGTTGCATTAAGTGATACTATTTATGCCATCGTCGATACGGTAAGAAACACATTGGAAGAAACACCACCTGAACTTGCTGCCGATATAATGGACAGAGGTATCATGTTAACAGGTGGCGGTGCTTTGCTGCGTAATTTGGATAAAGTTATTAGTAAGAAAACAAAAATTCCTGTCCATATAGCGGTGGATCCTCTTGATTGTGTATCAATTGGAACTGGGAAATCCATAGATAACATTCATTTATTTAAAACCAAGGCAAGTGAGATCAGATAAATCCCCCCGTCAACCGGAAATTCATATTTGCAGCTTAATTCCATATTAAACAAACAGGGAATTTAATCGAAGTTCCATCGGTTATTATTTACTAGTATAGATCTTCAAGAAGAGGGCGTGATTGTGAAATAAAGAAAGTCTAATTTCTCGTTTGTAATACTGAGAAATTGGGCTTTTAACATTGGGATAACCTAAAGTTGTAAATCCGCTTTTATCTATACCTAGGAAAAAAAATCTTGATTTGAAAAGGGGTTTGATATTGTATAAATTTTTATGTCATTTTTAAGAATTCCTGTTTAAAAGTCTAAACTTTTGTGTCACTCGTCAAAATGAAAGGGAAGTAATCCTTTCATTTATTCAGTTTAATTATGCGTAAAATACTCATTTTACGATCAATTGGACATAGGAATGAATGTTTGGTATACTGTGTATATAATCATTAGGGAGCGTGTATTATGAAAACAGAAATGTTTCAAAAAATTCAAGAGTTCCTAATAAGCAAATTTAATCCTACATATATTATTGTTTTTGGTTCCTATGCTAAAAACTCTACACATAAAGAGAGCGACATTGACGTAGCTTTCTACAGCCAAGAGCCACCACTTACTTCATATGAAATTTTTTTAGCAGCTCAAGAATTAGCTGATAACCTTAAAATAGAAGTTGATTTGGTTAATCTAGAGACAGCATCAACCGTTTTTAAGGCACAAGTCTATACTACTGGTACTGTGATCTATTCAAAAGATGACACTCTTCTTAAAACTCATCAAATGATCGCACTTAGTATGTATGCAAAATTGAATGAAGAACGTGAGGACATCTTAAAAAATATCAAGGAAAGCGGGACCATTTATGAAAAATGATGTGATACTAAACAAAATCAGTGTGATTGAACGTTGCATAAACCGCATCCAAGAAGTATATACGAATGAACCCTCAAATTTAAAGGACTATACGAAGCAGGATTCTATCATCCTAAATATACAACGCGCATGTGAGGCCTCTATAGACTTGGCAATGCATATCGTATCCGAACAGCGCCTAGGTTTGCCTCAGAGCAGTAGAGATGCTTTTGATATGCTGCAGTCCCACTCTATTATAGACGAAGGTATTGCAAAACGACTAAAGGCCATGGTTGGATTTCGAAATATTGCTGTTCATGATTATCAAACCCTCAATATAGATATTCTGAAACAGATCGTCGATAACCATCTTAGCGATTTTACTGATTATACAAAACAAATCCTGAAGGCTCAGTAATGGGGTTTAATATGAAATACAAAATACGTGTTTTTTATATAAACTCTAATAAAGAAGCTTTAATTGTGGATGATGTTTTCGATACTAAGAACGCTGCTGATACGGCTATTGAGGAGATGAAAAGTAAATTTCCAGACATGTATGAGTACGTTAAATTGCCCGTTCAATAATGTGATTATTATTTACCCCTTCTTAGGTACATACAGATAAAATGAACCTTTAATATAAAATAATTATGTAAATAACTATTCGTAAAAATTGAATTTTACGCATAAATGACAACTTTCTACAAAGGAGACGACATATGGCCAATACTAGACAACATCAAGTCCACGAACAAAAATTAGAACAGTTGGTTATGTCCATGCCTTTCTACATCGTTGAGTACGTTGATAATAAAATGGATACCCGATCTCCTTCTACTCTTTTGAATTATGTTCTTGATTATAAATTGTTTTTGGAGTGGTTGATTGCAGAAGGACTTGTAGAAGTGGAGCATATTAGAGATATCCCACTTTCCGTGCTGGAAAATTTGAAACTAGTAGAAGCTCGGTCTTTTATTAAGTTTTTAGAACGAAGAAATATTCCCATCAATAAAAAAGAAACAAAAAAAGCCGAAAAAGTGTCCATTAATCGAAAAATCTCAGCTTTACGCTCCCTCTTTAAGTATTTAACTACACAGACAGAAAATGATGAAGGTGAACCTTACTTTTATAGAAACGTTATGCTTAAAATTGAAGTAAATAAGGTTAAGGAAACGCTAGGAGCACGTGCTTCTAGAATCTCAACAAAAATCTTTCACAATGATGATGATGCTCGATTTCTCGACTTTGTTAAACATGATTATAAAAAGGAACTACCTGAAACATCTCGAAAACTGATCTATTTTACAAGGGATAAGGAACGGGATTTTGCGATTTTATCTTTATTTTTAGGAAGCGGCATTCGAGTAAATGAGTTATCTAACTTAAGGCTACTGGATCTTGATTTTGAGGGAAACCAAATACACGTATTGCGTAAAGGTGGAAAAAAGGATGTTGTAGCGGTATCTCCTCCATCCATGCAAGACATTAAAGATTACCTAGCTATACGACCAGAACGTTATAACGGGTCAACTGAAGATATGGACTATGTCTTTTTGACTAAGGTCAATCATGCAGCAACTCCCCTTTCTAACCGGGCGATCGAAGCGCTTGTAAAGAAATATACAAAGGCTTTTAAATCAAATAAATCGATGTCGCCACACAAATTAAGGCATACGTATGGAACGAACTTAATGGAGCAGTCAGGAGATATCCATCTACTAATGACTCAATTGGGTCACACTTCAACAACAACAGCCGCGCTATATACGAACCCAGAACAGGAAAAGGCAAGAAAAGCGGCCGAACAGTTAGGCGAGCGTAGAACTAATTATAGTGAGCACCCTTAGGGCTAAATATCCTTCTTCTTACTATAAGTCGAATCTATGGATTTCGTTATTATCATACATTCATTTCCTTGATTATAGTCCGCAAGACTACTTTTGTATTTTAAGGAGATGTATGAATAGTTAACTATTTAAACTCAATAAATGGAGTAACGCTTGTCTTAACACTTTCATATTATATACAAGACGTGAGGAAGCACCTCGCGTCCCCTTAGATTGACTGTGAAAAGTCAGTCTTTTTTTGAGAATTTTCTATCACTTCATTATGAGGCTATAGCCAGCCTATCAAAACTCAACACTAATGCGAGAGCAACGGCTAGTACCATAGAAACAAGTGGTGGATTACTATCAAAAGCCACCCTCTTTTTGCACTTTTAATTATTGATTCAATAATAATATTTGGTCTATCAAGGTTTATCGGTATTAGGCGAGATGAATCTCTTTTTTTGTAGAGGAACACTCGCTCTTATTTTGCGATATTCTTGTACTAGTTGTTCTTTGAAAACTGAAGATATAGGGTTCTAGCAGGAAAAACGTCTGCTAGGTAAAATTTTCAACGTTCTTTCGCCCCACAGGCATCGAAGTTACTAATCCTTATCTGTATCACAACGTACAAGATAGAATGCTCTCTAACCGTTGGGACAATGGGGTTAGCTTACTCCAAAACTAGTGGATACACTGGTGTTCGTAGGAATCCCCCCCTTCAAATTTTCCATAGAAAATTATGTGGATGGTAGTTCAATGAATGGCATGAATACTAAAAAACCGATTGTTCTCAAGGAAAGAAAGATCGGTTTCGGTTCCACCCTTTTAATAAATTGAGTTAGGAATGGATATATTTTAGATTTATTTGTATCTCAGAGTAGTCCTACATCCGTACAATGACAGTTCCACCGCCACCCTGGACACACTTAGTATCTTCTTGATTTTGCATAGATTGTAACAATTGATTGTTCTGCGCAATCAATTTACTCAGTTGATCCAATTGATTCTCAAGACTGGTCAGGATTTGGAGTATATGTTGCGTATCTGATGATGTACCAGTATATGAATTGGTCGGATATGACGAATATGAATAGCCTTGAGTATTCCCATATCCATGGTTATTAGTGTCTTGAGAAGGGGACGGATAGGACATACCACCATGAGCTTGTGTTCCTAAGCTTGATCCCTGCGCTTTTATACTGTCCTGACTCAAGGATCTACCTTGATGGCGGATTTCCCTTTGAGTTTGAGGATAATAGTGCCAATTTGGTTCATAAGAATTGTGAGAAGACATCCGTCGTTAACCTCCTTTCATCATACAAACAGTTTATTCAGTTTTTCTTTTCCTGGTACATTCATCTAAAAGTTGATTGATTTGTTCAGCAATGTTTACATCTAAGAACAGTATAATGTTGTAAATCCGCATTGGGGTTTCATTCACTTTTTATCAAGGTTTGTAGTTTTAACGTACATTTTCTCCTGAGAGTTGTCTGTACCACATGCACTTCATAAGATTTGTATCCAAAAGATTATCATCGTATGTTGACTTTTATCTCAAACCTCCTCGACAGTCACGCCATATTATTATCCTTCCTGCTTATTTAGCATTAACGAGATAGAAGTGGAGTAAGCAACAGAAAGCTAACCCTCAGCTTTATATCTGAACAAACTTCTCGGTAGAATATCTATAAAAACTGTTATCCCACGTTCAGTAAGAACTCCAAAATTCTTTATTTAGGCCCTCTTTCATGTCAGGATGCTACAAAAAGGTCTCCGCGCAACATTGTATACAGTGCGGCAATAATGGATGAACCTTTTCACAATATGATTGATTTTCGGTCACACACTTTTTTTCAGAGTGTCGCAGGATGATAGAAAATATGGATTTTTACTAGCTTATGATTGTGAATAATGATGCAAAAGCTTTGTAATGGAATGAATGAGCAATAACCTTATAAAACAAATGTAATTTCGTCTGAGAGCGGATCTCAGATAGTGAAAATTAATTTATGTAGCAACTGAAAACCACACACAGAACGAACATTCCATTCTAAAATAGAAGTAAAGATAATTAAGGATTATCTTTACTATACATAATAATGTTATTTTATACTGAGTATAAAAGCAATAAAAATTAAATCTTTGAAAATTCTTAATAATTTGACTAGAGATCAATACTTGGCACATTACAAGAACGACAGCTACTCAACGAAAACAGAAATCTTTCTCTCTCAGAAAGTACTGAACAGGATTTTTCCACAAGATAAGCAGCTGTCTCCGCATACGGTAAAGCGTATCGTTCGGACGCCAAAACGCTGCTCCATTTTTTAACGAACCATTTCCTTTCTTTTCGGGATATTGGTTTTCCAGAAGTCAAAGCATATAATCAATATATTAACGAACAATATGCAGCTAAATCCACGATAAAGGAAATTGGCACTATATAATAGAAGAAACTCGTCACGAAGAAGCACAAACACGTGTTCAAGTCAGGGAATTGAGTCAAAAAGAGGCGGAATATCTAATCTCCTTTTTCCCAAAAGTGGTGAAAGTAAAATGGGATCAGGACCAGTTGGAGAAGTTGAATTATATGGAAGAAACTCGGATTATATCTGTGGAGAACCATGAAAAGAATAATAGCTACGAAACCTAGAAAAGATCATTACATGTAGCAGAGAGTGAAGCTTAGAATGAACTTATTAAAAAAAAATTACAGTATAAGATATTTTAGCTTAGAAGATTAATTAAATATTCTATCGAGTTGCTTTTCACGATATATGAGACGAATTATTATAACAGGAATCTTTCCACCTAATGCTTGGTGGATGGTATCAGACCAAGAATTCATTTGTATTATGCTGATTAAAAAAAAGAAAGTGATGGGGAGAAGTATCGCCCATCACTTTCTTTTTTTCTGTAGTTCCTATGTTCCAAGTTACCTTGATCTGACGGATGTCTTATAAATAAGAAGAATTAGCCGCTACGTTTTTGAAGTAAACTGCTTCCCCGTCACTTTCTCCATCGAAAATAACAGTTGTTTTAGGTGAGAAGATTAATACATCTCCTACTTCACCAACATATTTATTCCCTTCAACATCACGTACAACCATTTTTCCTCTTGTTACGATTTTAACTTCAGTAAAGTCAAATTCTGCTGAGTAATCAACGGATGGTTGCAAAGCGAAATAACCTAATGTTAATTCTTCTTTTACGTCCGTTAGAGGTAAATCAAGAATTTGTCCTTTTAATTCTGGCGTACCTCTTAATTCGCTTAACTCATGTAATTGATACGTTCCGGCCTTAATCAATTGAATTCCAGGTTTTTCACATAACAATTTTACGTCTTTAAGTTGTTGAGTCACTATTTTTCCACCTCTATACGTTTTCTAACTGTTGCAAGTGTATTTCATCACTTGACAGTTGAATTTGATTCATTTGTTTTAAGATTTGACGAAACTCTTGTTGTCATATCGCAAGTTATTGCGCAGTTATATTATTTTTTAATGATGTTATGCTCTGGTCCAAATGGGAATTTAGTAATGTTTTCTACGCTGTTGTTTTCACCAATTACAAGGATGTCATGCTCACGATATCCACCAGCACCTGGCTCTCCTTCTGGAATCATGATCATTGGTTCCATCGATATAACCATGCCTGGCTCAAGCACTGTTTCGATATCTTCACGGATCTCTAATCCTGCTTCACGACCATAGTAATGGCTAAGTACACCGAAAGAGTGACCATATCCAAACGTACGGTTTGCTAATAGGTTGTGCTCACGATAGATTTCATTCAATTCTGCTGCAATGTCCATACATTTTGCACCTGGTTTGATTAATTCAAGACCACGTCTGTGGACTTTACAGTTGATTTCCCATAGCTCTAGATGACGATCAGAAGATACTTCTTCTAAGAACAATGTACGCTCAAGCGCTGTATAGTAACCAGCGATCATTGGGAAACAATTTAGGCTCAGAATATCGCCGCGTTGTAATTTGCGGGAAGTTGCCCAGTTATGTGCACCATCTGTGTTAATGCCAGATTGGAACCAAATCCATGTGTCTCTTAGCTCTGCATGTGGGTATGTGCGTGCAATTTCACGTACCATTGCTTCTGTACCATGAAGAGCCACTTCGTATTCTGGGACGCCTTCACGAATCGCTTCTACAACTGCAGCTCCACCGATATCGGCAATACGAGCACCATTTGTAATCAAATCGATTTCTTCTGCTGATTTAAACATCCGTTGTCTCATTACATCTTGGGAAACGTCAACAAGCTCCGCTTCTGGTAGTGCATCTTGTACTTGGCGGCGTAAGCTTAAGTTTAAGTGATCGTCTTCAATCCCTACACGTCCACCTTTGAAGCCTGCTTCTGATAATACCTTTTTCACAGCATATAAGAAGTTATCTCTTCTCCAGTCTGTGTAGACTATGTTCTCATCAAAGCTGCGTCTCCATGGCATACCAGCATCGATATTTGCACTCACTGTTACATGCTTGTCCTGCGTCACAACAAGCGCATAGTTACGGTTGAATGAAGTAAATAAGAAATCACTGTAATAGTTAATATTATGGTAAGAAGTAAAGACCACTGCTTCAATGCCCGCATTTGCCATATATTGACGTAAATTGGAGTTACGGCGTGTCATTTCTTCTTTTGAGAAAGTAGGTTGTACTTTTTTTCCGCCATTTTGTAGAATCTTTGTTCTTTCAAGATCTGTCATTTGTTGTACCATCTGATTCACCTATCCTTTTCTACCATTTATATTTGAGTTTTTCTTTTATATCATTCTGTTTATACCGATGAAAAACAGATAACTCACTATTTGTGACTAGCTTTTTGGACATTGTTACATATCGTTCTAGCGCTGTAAGCTAGTAACTTAAACTTTGTTTCTTTATACAAAATCTCTAAATTAGATTGTTGTTGTTTGTTTTAAAGCAGGACGATTTATTGAGAATAAGGAAATATCATGTTCTGTTTTACCAGTTGTCGCTAATTGACTTAACACTTCACCGACTACACTTGAAAATTTAAAGCCATGCCCAGAGAAACCAGCTGCGATAAAGACGTTCGAATGTTCAGGGTGCGTATCGATAACGAAATGCTCATCTGGTGTTTTCGTGTACATGCAGACGGCCCCTCTTTTTAATTCTCCATTTGCTTCTGGCATATATTTTCCTAGGAAGTCGCGAAGATTACTTTCATCTTCCGGATAAGCGCCAAATTCACGGTTAATCGTATCTGGATCAATTTGTTGCCCATACGTATGGTAGCCGATTTTCAATCCACAGCCACCGAAGCTTGGGAATCCGTAATAAATACCATTTGGGACTTCAACCATGAACCCTGGATAGTCAGCAGCATTGCTGTACTTCGATTCATCGGATTCAAAGAAACCGACAACTTGACGGTATGGCTGTAATGGGATATCAAGATTTAATTTAGAAAGGAGTTTGCTATTCCAAGCTCCCATACTAACGATTAATTTATCAGCTGTATAAGATCCATTTGCTGTTTGGATTTTAACTATGTCCTGTGAAACTTCAAAATCCTCAACACGTGTATAGGTTAAAACTTTTGCACCTTTCGCTTCAGCTAGCTCGCGATACGCACGAATACAATTTTCACTGAACAATACGCCTGAGTTTGGTTCAAAAATCGCATTATAATTTTCAGGAACTGTTATTCCTGGCCAACGCTTATTGATTTCATCGCCTTCAAGTAAATCAACTGTCAATGAATGTTCCGCTGCTGCTTCCATCGTTTCTGCAACGAAATCAGATTCGCCTTTCGGACCAAATACTAGCACGCCTGTTTTCGTAAAAATTTTATGGTGTGTTTCATTTTCAAGTTCATACCATAACTCTTGTGCTCTTAGTGCAAAAGGAACATATTCTCTTCCTTCACCATAAGCATGGCGGATGATACGAGTATCACCGTGATGGCTTCCTTCTGTATGCGGCGGATCATAGGCATCCACCAATAATGTTTTGACTCCTTGTTTTGCTAATTGGTACCCTGCAGCCATTCCCATTGATCCTGCTCCAACAACAATCACATCAAAATGTGTACTCATAGTCGTCCCTCCAAATATAATGAATATGGATAATGAGTATAAGTGAAATCTATTCCACTTAATTCATTATTTTTAATGCAAGATAGTATTTACCTTGCAACAAGACTAAATCTTACAGATCTTCCTTATTCCTTTTTCAGCAGTTTTTGAATTTTACCTACTCCTTCATAAGTGAAAACCTATTTTCACAAAATAAATGTGAATTCATATAAAAGCGCTTTCACTTCACAAACCGCTATTTTACTAACTTGCAAAAAAACGTTTATAAATTGTAAGTATTGGGAATATTTACTCTATATCTGTATCTTACAGTCATTCAGTATGTGTAGCAATTGTGTAATGTTGCTTAATATTTTTTCGAAAAAAACTAATTATTGTGCATCATGAACAAACAGGTGAAATAATCGTTTTTTCAAGCCTCCATGCTTTATCTGTGCCCGCACTTTCCTTCTTGCATAATGAAAAAATAAAAAGTCGATTTCCTTCACATTTCAGGAAATCGACTTAATCTAAGTAATTTGATTTTCATAGAGTTTTTTAGCGGTTTAAGCAAAACAGATTCTGTTCTTAATCCTCTAGTAATTCACGGCTTTCACACTGTTCTTGCTTACACTCTGAATAGTAGACAGTCACTTTTTCTGTAGGCATCGTGTCAATGAGCTCTCCACAATGTTTACAAATAATCGAACCTTGCGCTATAGAATTTGACATGTTTCTCCCACCTTTTTTATAGACTACTTGTACCCATTCTCATATTATACAAATATTACCAATAAAACTTTGTAGTGATACTCTTTACGAGTAATAACTAATGCCCCCTGAATCTATAAATACCATTTCTACTTTTAAGTCCGTTGTTCCCTAAACTCTTTGTAAGCGTTTCCTTAATTTAATTATTACGCAAATGAGCCATCTAAACAAGTACACACTTTATTTTTACATAGTGTGTTAAAGGATACTTTCTTTACATTCCTCTGTTCTTCTTCCAAAGAAACAAAGACTGCTAAAACGAAGCTCAGCAGTCTGATCCATTCATTGAAATGCTTTAATCATATACTCACCCTTCTAATATTCTCGGTTTATTATCCAAGAGCGTTTTCATACTCGGTTATTTTACAGACGCGACTTTCGTGTCTGCCTCCTTCAAAAGGGGTCGTTAACCAGATTTCGGCAATTGCTCGAGCTAATCCCGGACCGATGACACGTTCTCCCATCGCTAACATATTGGTATCATTATGCTCCCTTGTTGCTTTAGCGCTAAACATATCATGCACTAATGCACATCGAATTCCCTTTACTTTATTTGCCGCAATACTCATGCCAATCCCTGTCCCACAAATCAAAATCCCTCGATCCACTTCACCGCTTGCTACTTTTTCAGCAACTGGAACAGCATAGTCTGGATAGTCAACCGATGTACTGCACTCACAGCCTAAGTCCTCGTATTCAATGTTCATTTCTTTCATTAAATTGATAATTTCTTGGCGAATATTTACTCCCCCATGATCTGAAGCAATGGCTACCTTCATGTCTTTTTCCTCCCTTTGATCCTTATCTAAGTCCTTCACAACATAGCTCTTCATCCTGCTGGTTCTACTAGTTCACGCTAATAATCTCTCATATCGCTCTCTTTATATAGACAGACTTCTTGCTAAATGGTACGTATCCATATCAATCATACGCTTATGCTCTAGTGCTTCTTCAAATGATGTATGAACGAGTTTTCCATCCCTTAATCCTACCATTACGCCTGAAACGCCCTCTACAAAGAGATCCACAGCTTTTGCTCCCATTTGCGTACTCATCATCCGATCGTAAGCGCTAGGTGAACCTCCCCGTTGAAAATGACCGAGAATGGTCACTTTTGTTTCAAATCCGGTTCTTTCTTCAATTACTTTACCAATTTCGTGACCTTTTCCTACACCCTCCGCTACTACGATAATGCTATGGATTTTCCCACGCGCCGCTCCCCGTTGAACACGATCAATCACATCTTCTACGTCATCAATCGCTTCTGGTATGATAATAGACTCTGCTCCAGCACACATACCTGCCCATAATGCAATGTCCCCTGCATTTCTACCCATGACCTCAATTACATACGTGCGTTCATGAGAAGAAGCCGTATCACGAATTTTATCAATAGCATCCACAGCTGTATTGACAGCTGTATCGAATCCAATTGTATAGTCCGTTCCTGCAATGTCATTATCAATCGTGCCTGGAATACCAATCGTAGCAAAGCCTTGGGCATTTAGTTTACTTGCCCCTTGAAATGAACCATCTCCACCGATGACAATCAAACCAGAGATCCCTGCACTTTCCATTTGTGCAATCGCTGTGTTCTGACCTTCTGCTGTCTTGAATTCGTCACATCGTGTACTTTGTAAAATCGTGCCTCCTCGATGCAGGATATCACCGACACTTTTAAAGTCCATCGGCGTAAAATTCCCAGCGATTAACCCTTTGTAGCCGTTTTGCACCCCATAAACTTCCAAACCTTTAAAAATTCCTCTTCTAACGACTGCCCGAATAGCAGTATTCATACCTGGCGCATCTCCGCCACTCGTTAATATGGCAATTTTATTCATCGCTCATTTCCTCCATCTTTACGGCATCATGATGTGCCAACATATAGACGCCTCGTATAGTGGTGAATAAGATTTATTTCATCTTGACGTACAAATGCTTCTCCTACTTGTATAGATAGAAAGTAGACAGGCTAATGGAATTCCTGTTATTATCTATATTTATTCTGAGAGACGACTATAATTCTCCTACACTTACCTTAATGGACCAAAACTTTAAAATAAGTAATCATTATAATCGCTCTACCTTTTTTTCAATGAAATGAATAGTATGGTTAAAAAAGGGCAGGTTCACCTATTGGTGAAATCTGCCCAAAATCCATACCAGCTTATTATAAAAACAAGCCATTTGAATTTGAATTCTGAGCCGTAACTTTCGTCTAGTTGGGCTCTTTTTCGTTCATTCAGATCATAATCGATTAACTGATTTTGCTAATTGCCTCGATTTTCATAGATTTCATCATGTTTACAGTAATCTTTTAAAGCGAGCGACGACATTTTCAACGGTAAAACCGTATGCCTCAATAATCTTGTCATAAGGTGCTGAAGCGCCAAATTGATCAATAGCTAATACATCTCCACTATCGCCAACATATTTGCTCCAGCCAATTGATGCACCCATTTCAATGCCCAAACGTGCCTTTACATGTTTCGGAATCACTGTTTCTTTGTATGCAGTCGTTTGTTTTTCAAAACGGTCCCAACATGGCATACTAATAACAGACACATATATTCCTTCTTCTGCCAACACCTCTTGTGCTTCAACTGCCAAGGAAACTTCAGAACCAGAAGCCAATAACAAGCCTGCAACATCCCCTTTTGCTTCTGAAATGACATATCCACCATTGCTAACACCGGCATACGCTTTTTCAGAATCAGCTAGGGTTGGTAAGTCTTGACGTGTAAGAATAAGAGCCGTTGGTTGATCTTTACTTTCTAGGGCAAGCTTCCAAGCAGCCGCCGTTTCATTTCCGTCAGCAGGACGAATGGTAGAAAGTCCAGGCATTGCTCGTAAAGAAGCTAAATGTTCAATTGGTTCGTGGGTTGGACCATCTTCCCCTACAGCAATACTATCATGTGTAAACACATACGTAACCGGAACCTGCATTAAGGCTGAAAGACGAATGGCCGGCCGTAGATAATCGGAGAAGACAAAGAAAGTAGCTCCAAATACTTTTACTCCTCCGTGCAGTGCCATTCCATTGAGAGCAGCACCCATACCAAACTCCCGAACACCAAACCAGATATTTCGCCCACCATAATTACTAGCGCTAAAATCCGTTTCCCCTTTTAATAAGGTTTTATTTGAAGAGGATAAATCAGCAGAACCTCCGAATAACTGAGGAACATTTTTATTAAGACCATTTAACACTTCACCGCTAGAAGTACGAGTAGCAAGCTTGTCTTCCCCTACACGGTAAATGGGAACATTCACATCCCAATTGGCAGGAAGTTCACCATTTATTGCAAGGGTTAACTCTTTTGCAGCATCCGGATACAGTTTTTCGTATCGAGTGAATAATTCATTCCACTCTTGTTCTTTTTGATTGGATGCCTCTTTAAGTTCAGCAAAATTCGCTTTTACCTCTTCTGGAATATAAAAATCTTCTTCATAATTCCAGCCGTATTGTTCCTTTACAAGCTTCATTTCTTCCTTACCTAACGGTGCACCATGTGAATCAGACTTACCGCCTTTATTCGGTGATCCATAACCAATGACTGTTTTCACTTCAATTAGAGTGGGTTGGTTCTCATTAGCTTTTGCTTTACTTAAAGCGTCTGCTATTGCTTTAATATCATTTCCGTCCTCAACACGAAGTACTTGCCAACCATATGCTTTGAAACGATCTTCAGCACTTTCACTAAAGGATTTATTCAGATCCCCATCTAGTGAAATATCATTTGAATCATATAGGACAATTAATCGGCCAAGCTGAAGATGACCAGCTAATGAAGCTGCTTCTGCAGAGACTCCCTCCATTAGATCACCATCACCACAAATGCTATATGTATAGTGATCAATGACATTCAAATCATCCACATTGTACGTAGTAGCTAAATGTCTTTCAGCCATCGCCATCCCAACAGCCATCGAAATCCCTTGACCAAGTGGTCCAGTCGTAGCATCTACACCTGCTGTATGGCCGTATTCAGGATGTCCCGGTGTTTTACTGCCCCATTGACGGAATTGTTTTAACTCCTCCATGGATAAATCATGCCCCGTTAAATGTAACAAACTATATAACAGCATCGAACCGTGGCCAGCTGACAATGTAAAACGATCACGATTAAACCATTTCGGATTACTTGGATTATAGTTCATAAACTGTGACCAAAGTGTATAAGCCATTGGAGCGGCCCCCATTGGCATACCAGGGTGGCCTGATCCAGCTTTTTCAATGGCATCGATGGAGAGGGTTCTAATTGTATTAATCGACAATTGGTCAACAGTTACTTTTTGTTCAATCATGTTTTTTCCCCTTTCTTTTCATAGATTTACGGATTAAGCTTGACCTGATGAACCAAATTCACGCATTTTGCCTTGTACAGTTTCTTGAATCGCATCGCGAGCTGGTCCTAAGAATTTACGAGGATCGTATACTTTATCATCATTACTCAACACTGCTCGAACAGCACTAGTAGAAGAGATTTGGCTTTCTGTATTCACATTAATTTTCGCTGATCCAAGTGAGATCGCTTTTTTAATATCTTTTGTTGGGATACCTGTTCCACCATGAAGTACGAGAGGTACACCCGTCAGTTCCATTACTTCCTTCATACGATCAAATCCAAGATTCGGCTCACCTTTATAAGGCCCATGGACAGAACCTAAAGCAGGGGCAAAGCAGTCTACGCCTGTTTCACGAACTAATTGATCACACTCTGCAGGGATCGCATAAAATGCATCTGCTGCATCAACACTAAGATCATCTTCTTGCCCACCAATTCGACCAAGTTCCGCTTCAACGGATACACCAACTGCATGAGCGATTTGAACGACACGTTTAGTGATCTCGATATTTTCTTCAAGTGGATGATGAGAACCATCGATCATAACCGATGTAAATCCAGCATGAATCGCTTGTACACATTTTTCTAAGCTAGAGCCATGATCAAGATGGATCGCGACAGGAACCGTTACATCATATTCTTCAATTAATTCTTTGACCATTGAAACGATTAATTTAAAACCGCCCATATAACGAGCAGCCCCTTCAGATACCCCAAGAATAACCGGTGAATTTTCTGCTTTTGCAGCGAATAGAATGGCTTGAGTGAACTCAAGGTTATTAATATTAAACTGTCCTACTGCATACCCTTTTTCTTTTGCTTGGATTAACATGTCCTTCATCGATACTAATGCCATATGAATCTCTCCCTTTTTTTATTTATTAGTGAAACGCTTCAACAAATTGATAATTCTTCGCGTTACCGCCAACTGCTACAAAAGAATGTGAAAGGATGAAACCATCATTGCGATTTCTAATCCCTCTCATTAGAATGCCATCAGTAATGCCTGTTGCGACAAAAAAACAATCTTCAGATTTCACAATTTCATCGATTGTTAAGGATTTTTCGGGATCCTTTATTCCCATTTTAATACAGCGTTCAAACTCTTCTGGTTCTTGAGGAGCAAGTTTTGCTTGGAAATCTCCTCCCATACACTTCAGGGCAACCGCAGCAATAACTCCCTCTGGAGCCCCACCCATACCTACCAATATATCCACATCTATTTCGTCGATTGCAGTAGCGATGGCACCTGTAACATCCCCATCAGCAAACAACTTAACTCTGGCTCCTGCATCAAGCACTTGTTTGATCAAATGATCATGACGTGGTCTGTCTTGGATCATAACCGTTAGTTCACTCACGTCTTTACCTATCGCTTTAGCAACTGATATCATATTTTCTGTCAACGTTGCATCTATGTTGATGGAACCTTTCGCCTTTGGCCCTACCGCGATCTTGTGCATGTACATATCCGGAGCATGTAATAAACTGCCTTTAGTGGAAACGGCAATAACGGTTAAGGCATTATCTTGACCCTTCGACATCATCGTAGTCCCTTCAACTGGATCAACCGCAATGTCTACTTCGGGACCATTCTTCGTCCCAAGCTCCTCACCAATATAAAGCATCGGTGCTTCATCCATTTCACCTTCACCAATCACAATCAAACCACTCATATCAATAAGATTCATTTGATTGCGCATAGCTTCAGTTCCTGCTCCATCCGCTTCTATCTTGTTTCCTTTTCCTACCCAAGGATAAGAAGCGATAGCCGCTTTTTGTGCGACAGTAAGAAAGTCCATAGCTAGTGTCTGAATATCTTTTTCATGAATGACATTATTGTTCAACTGATTCATCAGGTCACCTCCTGGTTAAGTATTCTAACAATCCATTACACAGTTTCTAAATTTAGTTCCCACCTGTACAGCCATAGTATATCTCGTATATTCTGCATCTGTAAGTACGCACTTTATTAACATATAGTATCGGGGAGTATACCTTTTACTAAATTTTCTGAATATTAAGCTCTTCAAAATTGTACTTTTTCAAAAGGTGAAGCTGGGCTAAACTTGATTGATCCCATTATTTTTTTTAAAAGATTCTGTTGTTTGTCTTCTTTTCACGCTTAATCTTTATTAAAATATGTTTTATAAGAAAATCCCATTATTCGGGAAAATACAGTTTCTTTATGTAAATATTTATGTAAGCATAAGTTCAACCGGGATATTTAATACATCCAATACAAAATGATAGTATAGTATAGGAGCTAGGGAACTACCCCAGTCCACACTGTTAAACAGACTCTATCTATTTTTGTCAACACACTAGTATCGAAGTATTTTCTAATTCAACAGGGAGAAACAGACATCATTCTAGCGAAAATGAATGTTTTTTTACTACTAAAAAAATCGGAGGATTTCATTATGATTAAAATTGCACCTTCTATTCTTTCAGCTAACTTTGCCACGCTTGGAGAAGACATAAAAGATGTTGAACGGGGGGGAGCTGATTACATCCACGTCGATGTGATGGATGGTCATTTTGTCCCGAATATAACCATTGGACCACTAATCGTCGATGCCATTAGACCCGTCACTCAGTTACCGTTAGATGTACATTTAATGATTGAAAATCCGGATCAATATATCGAAATGTTCGCAAAAGCAGGGGCCGATATTATTTCTGTACATGTAGAAGCGTGTCCACACCTACACCGCACCATTCAACTGATTAAATCAACTGGTGCAAAAGCTGGCATCGTCTTAAATCCGCATACACCTGTTTCCATGATTCATCATGTGATTGAGGATGTTGACCTTGTATTGCTGATGACAGTGAATCCAGGCTTTGGAGGGCAGTCGTTCATTCACTCGGTTCTACCTAAGATCAGAGAAGTTGCTGACCTTGTAGCGGAGAAAAACTTGGATGTTGAAATTGAGGTGGATGGTGGCGTGAATCCGGAAACAGCTAGACTTTGCGTCGAAGCAGGGGCCAATGTTCTTGTCGCTGGATCCGCCATTTATAATCAACAAGATCGTAGTCAGGCCATTCAATCCATTCGGCACGGAGTTAATACAGCTGCCATTTAACAATTCGTACATGTTGATTAGTAGTGTATCGTCCAGTAAACTTATGTGATAAATACACTCACCTATTCAAATTATATAGCCTTTTCTTTGTTGCATGCTAGTCATGCTACAGAATTCGCCAAGTGCCTTTCCTAAAAGCCTTGGCTTTTTCTTAAAATAAATTGTATAGGGAAAATAGTTTGTTTTAGCTAATCGCAGGTAGTTTAACGCGAATCAGTAGGAAATTAACGGGTTTTCAATAAAAAGTTCTAGAATATTTTATTTATCTTAAACATTTTAATCATTTTTCGTTTGAAGCAAAAAAATTACTTGCCCAACGATAACATTCTCTATCTCCTAAAACAAACAGGTTGTGCATGATTTGTGACACCGATATTCTTAATGAACCGTTCACCTTCTTCTATCATTTTCCCACCTGTATAGAATGTATTATCCTCATCCAGAAGTAATGAACTGGTAAGTAATGATTAAACTGATTATTGACGGGTTTATATCTTGTCCGGATTGGAGGTGACAAACATGATAGAGCTTTGCGGTAAGTCTTATAACTGTGAAAAAGAATTAACTCTTTCTGTTATCGGGGGAAAATGGAAAATGTTGATTTTATGGCATTTGGGCAAAGAAGAAAAGAAACGATTTAATGAACTGAGGTCTCTCATGCCAGGTATCTCTCCAAGAATGCTCGTCAGTCAATTGCGAGAATTGGAAGATAATTTCATCGTGCATCGTGAAGTTTATGCTGTCGTCCCGCCCAAAGTAGAATACTCGCTTACGGATCAAGGAAAAAGCTTAATGCCGATTTTGGAGGCTATGTATAGCTGGGGGAAAGAGTATATGGAAACGACCAATACTGTAAAAACACAATAAATATCATATACTAGATTAATAATGGGATTTTAATTTTCTAAATAATCAGTTTTTTTATCAAAAATACCACATACAAACACTTGTCAATAATGTCTCATAACCGTGTGCGGAACCCTAGTGGCAACTTACACACGGTTTTTTTGTTGCTCGTGTCTTGAATGTTGATTAATACGAGGATATAGTTCAATCCTATCATCGCACGATCAAAGTAAAACCTCCTACATACTACCTATTTTACTTTGATGGTGTATTTTTTAACACTATATGATAAAAAAGTGCGTACTTTGTTTTTTGAAAGTTAGAATATATACTATCTTTAGTAGCAATTATTTACAAACTATATTAAGGAGTGGGTTATTCATGGAACTACAATTGGCGATAGACCTAGTAAATACTGAAGAAGCAATTAAATTGGTGGAAGAAGTTAAAGATTTCATTGATATCGTAGAAATTGGTACACCGGTTGTTAAAATTGAAGGTCTTCAAGCAGTAAAAGCTATGAAGGAAGCATTCCCTCAATTACAAGTTTTAGCTGACATGAAAACAATGGATGCAGCAGGTTATGAAGTTTTAAAAGCAGCTGAACATGGCGCTGATATCGTCACTATTCTAGCTGTAGCTGAAGATGAGTCTATCAAAGGCGCTGTTGCAGAAGCAAAAAAACAAGGTAAAAAGATTCTTATTGATTTAATTGCTGTAAAAGATCTTGCTAAACGTGCGCAAGAAGTTGACGCAATGGGCGTAGACTATATTTGTGTACATACAGGTTACGACCTACAAGCAAAAGGTCAAAACTCATTTAAGGACCTTGAAACAATTAAAGGCGTTGTGAAAAATGCAAAAACTGCAATCGCAGGTGGTATTAAATTAGAAACACTTCCTGAAGTTCTTAAATCAAACCCTGACCTTATCATTGTAGGTGGCGGTATTGCTAACCAAGATGATAAAAAGGCTGTAGCACAAGAAATGCAACGCTTAATTAAAGAAGCGGTGACCGTTTAATTATGCAAACAACTCAGTATACCGAACTCGTTTTGCAAGAACTTCAACGAACAGCAGCGCTCGTTCGCGATGAAGATGCCGAACAACTCGTAAACGGCATTCTGAGCGCAAAAAAAGTATTTGTGGCAGGAGCTGGCAGATCAGGCTTCATGGCTAGATGTTTTGTCATGCGTATGATGCATATGGGGCTTGACCCTTATATTGTGGGCGAAACCGTGACACCTAATTTGGAAGAAGGCGATATCTTTATCATCGGCTCCGGATCTGGTGAAACGAAAAGCCTGGTTGCCATGGCAGAGAAAGCAAGAAGCATCGGTGCAACAGTAGCGGCAGTAACGATTTTTCCGAACTCCACCATTGGTGATTTGGCAGATATCGTCATTGAAATCCCTGCTCAAGCGAAGTCCGGTGTCGATACAGGGAATAAATCCATTCAACCAATGGGCTCTCTGTTCGAACAAAGCCTGCTATTATTCTATGATTCTATTATTCTCCGCTTCATGGAGAAAAAAGGCATGGATTCCGACAAAATGTATGGACGCCACGCAAATCTAGAATAGAATAACTGAACTTCCATAACGTAGAAATACGTTTTCAAAAAAAGGATGACTTTAAAGTCAATGACTCATTGACTTTATCGCATCCTTTTTTGAACTTTATCGTCTTGTCTTTTTTTCTCTCCTTCAGAAATTATAACAGATCCACTTATCTTTTTTTTAAATGATGTTCATCTCTGATTCTCTTTTGTTGAGAAATGTTTCCTAAAATTATAATCTTGCCTCTTTTTTCATTAGAAATCTCCTGAATTGAGGATATATTTTATTATCATAATTATCACCTGTTTATGTTAAATTACAACATTTATTCGCCGGTCATACTTTCGCATCACTATACAAGCATGGACATTTAAGGTTAAGTCTAAAAGCTGATACCGTCTAAAGACGGTGGAGTTAGACCACGTATTTGTAAATTAAATTGAGTAGTATCCAACAATAGCATATCCAAAACTACGATATCCGCCTGAATATTTTTTGTGATGTCATTAGAATATCTTCCTTATTCCCGTCAAAACGATCTAAGAAATGGATGTATAACACATCTCCTTTTCTCACCATTCGTTTAAGCAACTGATATTGAATTCGATTAAAATCTTTACCACTTTGTTTATCTATGAAAACATCTCGTTCACCAATCTCCTATTCTTTCATTGCTTCAAGTTGCCGTCCCTTATTTTGATCCTTGCTGCTAATAGATCTTTGAATATCCATCTGTTTCTACCTCATTTTCATTCCTTTTCCTATTATTCTACTAAAAACGTTCATAAAAGTATGCAAGCACAAACGAACGTTCTTAAATACTTTTTCTAGTTTTACGAACACGAAAGACTGCTGATTTAAAACAAAATAATTCGTTCTCAAAAGTGTACTTTTATGAACGATAAAACTAAAAGACCTTATAATATCAATTATAAATATTAAATCATTCATAGATTCTTAGCTGTACATATTTGGTTAAATTTGAAGGTGAAACTTAATTTTCCACTACATCGTTTAGGTTACATCATGCCGCCCGTAAGGTGAAAGTGTGTAATATCGTTAACGTTTTGTGCAAAAAGTGCGAGTTTATCAGGGTTCGGTTAATTTCTATCTGTAATATCTTTAATGGGAATTAACCCTTTTTCACAAGATTGCGTTAGCAAAATGTTAGCATTTTATATTAGGAAACTCTTGTGCGGTAAAACAATTATGTTACCTTTTTTTAACATTACACAAATATCAATGTTTATCTGTAGATAGACATCCAATCTATATTCATTGTCATTAAATAGTGTCTTATTTTGAGTTTCGATTGCTATATTCATTTTTCAAGAAATTGTTTACCACTAAGAATCTTTACCATTGTTTAAGCCGAACTTTATACCGGTATGTTCTACTACACTGGGCCAACTAAGTTTTAACCTACGGCAAATAGTAGTACTATAGACTTGACACTTCCTCTTTAGCAAATCATAGTCCCTTTGACTTGTTGATCCGATTCTTAGTAATTCTTTTTTCAAATTATCAAGAGTCTCTTCCATTGTTCTCACAACCATCACCTAGACGTTTGATTTTTTTGAAATTTTAATCATTTTTAACCAATTATTATAATAAGCTAGGTTAGACCAACATTAAAGAATATCCTTGCAGTATCCCATTCTAAAATATATAAGCCTTCCGTTTTAACATAATAAAACCACAAAAAAAAGAATACCGAGCAGAAAAAACTACTCAGTAAAATATTAAACCGTATTATCAGCTCATTCTATCACAGAAACAACAACTTTTTTCACTTGCTATCGGGAAATATTAACCAAAGAGGCAGCACCAATAACCCCAGCATCATTTCCTAACTGCGCTAGTCTCAGTTTTGTGCTTGTTTTTATCTGTGGGAATGCATATTTTTTGAAATACTTTTCGACTCCACTAATTAACATCTCTCCAGCTGCAGATACTCCACCACCAATGACGATTGTTTCAGGATGTAATACATTGGCGATATTACTACAAGCTAAACCTAAATAAAAATAAAACTTATCGACTACTATTTCAGCTAATTGATCCCCTGTTTTTGCTTGATCAAACACTGTTTTAGCAGTCACTTCTTGGCCATCATCAATCAGATACTTTAATTTGGAATCACCAGCATATTCTTCTGAAAGATCTCTTGCTATTCGAACTATACCCGTTGCACTTGCTACTGTCTCTAAACATCCAACGTTACCACAAGTACACTCGTAGCCAGTAGGATCAACATTAATATGACCGATTTCACCTGCAGCACAAACACCATGGACTAAATTACCTTCTGCAATAATTCCCCCACCTACACCTGTGCCAAGTGTCACGAATACAACATTGCCACTTCCTTCACCTGCACCTTTCCATTGTTCTCCCAAGGCAGCAACATTGGCATCATTGTCAATGTAAAAAGAAATTCCTGTTCCCGCTTCGATTTGTTCTTTTACTGGTTGTAATGTACGCCAGTTTAAATTATACGCACCAATTACAGTACCTTTATCTATATTCACTGATCCTGGAGAACCCATCCCGATACCAGAAAAATCATCAGCCGATAGTCCGTATATTTCAAGACGGTGATTAATGGATTTAACAATGTCAGGAAAAATATTCTTTCCTTCGTTTTTAATATCCGTTTTAATACTCCACTTTTGTTGTACTTCTCCCTCTGCTGTTAAAATAGCAAATTTTACTGTTGTTCCACCTAAATCAACACCAATTAATTTTTTCATGTTATCCTCCGCCTTTATTAAAAAAATACAGGTGAGATACCCCACTTTTCTATTTTTTTGTTGCATTTGACGATTTCATAATGATACTACGACAAGGTATCCGTTAAAATTAGTTGCCAATGAAGGAAACATTATTTTTTATACATTCACTACAGCTTTATGCTCAAATAAAACTGGTGCTTTGCTATCGGCAGCTTTATAGAAATGATCAATAATATTCATCATGTATACCCCGTCTTCTGCAGTTGCGTACAGTATCTCTTCATTTAATATACAATTCGTAAAATGTTTAAACTCATTCTTCAGTGTGATATTAGGATTTATATCAGGAATAATATCAATACATGTATCAAAGTGTTCGGAAAACAGCTTTAACTCTCCATTTTTATAGCTAGCCCCACCTCTTGTACCAAAGATCTCTACAAAAGTTTCATCTTTCTCAATGTTTGATGCCCAACTAAATTCGAAACTAATCGTCGCTTCATTCTTAAATCCAATTAATCCAACAGCTGTATCCTCAACATTAAAAATACCTTCTGGATTTCCTTTATAACCGTTACGATTTCGTGTAGTCGTGTTAGCAAAATTTTGATAAGTTGCACCAGTTATATAAGAAGGTTCTGGTAGTCCAAGGAGAAATAGTGGCAAATCAAGAAAATGCACCCCTAAATCAATCATGACACCACCACCTGATAATGCTTGATTTGTAAACCATGTACCTCTGCCTGGAATACCACTTCTTCTTTTCCAGCCAGCTTTTGCATGATATATGTCTCCGAAAAATCCTACATCTATATATTGTTTAAGTTTCACCATTTCGTTTGTAAATCTATTGTTGAGCCCAACCATTACCTTTTTCCCAGATATATTTTTAGCATCTACTATTCTTTGAGCCTCTGCTGCATTAATAGCTAATGGTTTTTCACAATGGACATTCACTCCATTTAAAAGTGCATAAACAGCAATGTCTGCATGAAGATGATTTGGTGTACAAATGCTGACAATATCTAACTTCTCATGCTTTAACATTTCACGATAATCACTATAAACACTTTCTATGTTGTATTTTCTTGCAACTTTAGTTGCATTTTCAATATTAATATCACATACTGAGACAAATTCAATATGATCAAGTTTCGTATAATTGCTTACATGCTTTTTTACTGCATTACTACCTGCACCAATCAATCCATATCTCAGTTTTTCATTAGTCATAATATTTCTCTCCAATTCTTATTTCAAAAACAATAATTCTCTCATGTAAGAAATTGTATAATCGATTCCTTGTTCCCCTAATTCACCCTTCCATACCGGCGAATGTGGCTCTATACTTAATCCACCTGTATAACCTTTCACTCTTAGTAAGGAAATAAATGTTTTCCAATCAGTTTGATCAAGTCCAACTGGGGGATCATCCACTCGTTCACCATTGATAATCATCGACCCCTTCAGGTGTACATGGTTAAAACGGTGACCCCAATCCATCGTCTCCTGTAAATAATCTCCGCCAAAATATCGACTATGGGAAGGATCAAATTTTATCCCTAACTCATTCAAGTGTCCGTGCACTAATTTCCAAGCGACAGGATTATGGACAAAGTTTACTTTGCGACAGTTATATGAAGATACCTTTACTCCCTTAGGTTTGGCATAGTCAATTAATTGCGAAATTAAATCTATAGCTGCTGAACAATTTTCAAAGTAGGATAGTTCCTCTACATAATTACAGCCGCTTACAAAATTAGGACATTCTAACTCACTTGCAACATCAATTAATTGAAAACACTTCTCTAATTCCTCATCTAGCACTTTGCCCTTTTCATCAATGCGCAGTGATTTCCATCGACCAATCGATTGCACATTGACAACGTATTTATTTTTATTATTAAATAATTCATTACGAGATTGATAAAACTCCTCTACATTGTTACCTTCGTTTATACATAATTCTATAAAATCCAAACCTTTTTCTTTAGCTCGCTTAAAATTTTCAACAGCTGGAGCAGATATGATTCCTAGTTGCATTGTTTCTTACTCCATTTCTTTATGATTAAATGAATACAAATTTATAAAGTTTATAAATCTATTTTAAGAAAGAATCTTGATATGTTCTTCCTAATAATTAAGGGATTTAATGATAAAATTTAATACAAATTAGCATATCTTTTTTGTCAAAACACAAAAAGGATAAAAATTAACATATTACTTTAATCCTCTTCACTACAATTATTTTGTTTAAACTATTAGTATCTTCTAACATAAAAACTCCTCCGAATACTGTTATGTTGGTTGGCGATCCAAACATATTCTAGCACCACGGAAGAGTTTTTTAATACCTCGCTGTAAGCTTTCCTGAATCCTAGACCGAGCCCAATTTTCTCCATAATAAGAGAGCGAAACATTTTCGCTCTCTTAATAAGTTAAACAACAAAGTTACGCATATAACGAGAACTTTGTTTAATTGAACGTTTTACATCATCGTAATCCTTCTCAAAAGCTTTATCTTCAATTTCAATACAAGTATATCCGTTATACCTAATATCCGTTAAAGTAGAAACATACTTAGCCCAATCAACATCACCTAAACCTGGCAGTTTTGGACTCATATATTCCAAAGGTGTAGCCATTACTCCTACATCTGCAAGCTTTTCATGAAACACTTTAATATCCTTATAATGAACATGAAAGATCTTTTCCTTAAATTGATAAAGCGGTTTTATATAATCAATTTGTTGCCAAATAAAATGAGATGGATCATAATTAAGACCGATAAAATCACTATTTAATATTTCAAAAACTTGTCGCCAAATATTAGGAGTAGTCATAATGTTTTGTCCTCCTGGCCATTCATCTTCCGTAAATAACATTGGGCAGTTTTCAATTCCAATTCGGACATTTTGTTTTTCAGCATATTTCACTATTGGCTTCCAAACAGTTTCAACTTCTTTTAGGTTTTCAGATATCGTCTTATGTTGCATGCGTCCAATAAAGGTAGTAATCATATTTACCTCAAGCATTTTTGAGGCATCAATTAGACTGTATAAATGATCAATCGCCTCTTGACGTTTCTCCAAATCTTCATCTAAAGGATTGGGATAGTATGCTAAAGCCGAGATTTCAACTCCTCTATCTCCACAATATGATAATATTTCTTCTGCTTTTTCTTTCGTCAAATTAACTGTATCAATATGAGAAACTCCAGCATAACGTCTTTCAGCTTTTCCCTTCGGCCAACAGGCAACCTCTACACAGTCTAATCCATTCTCGGCTACAATATCTATCATTTCCTCAAAATTACTTTGGTCTAAAATTGCGCTTACAATTCCTAGTTTCATATTCTGTCCTTCCTTCTTTTTAATTTCATGAAATATCAATATAGGGATGAGATAATACTCATCGACTTTTCCCTTTACTTAATAATATATCCAACGATAAAAACATTCTTCGTAAGTTATGGCCAATATGTACTAGTTATTTGGTAAATTAAAAGAATCAAGAACTTTTTAATTAGCAAAAAGACAAAATCTGATATATATTTGTTGCTGTCAAATATTAATCTTTTATTAATTACCTGATATATGAATTTAAAAGAACTCTGCCGAAATAATCAGACAGAGTTCTTCTTAAATTGCTTCGATTATAAAACTTCTAGATTTTTTAATGCTCGGTATATCCCATCATTGTCATTTGAATCAGTAATTATATCAGCTACTTGTTTTACTTGCTGACTAGCATTTCCCATAGCTATTCCAACCCCAGATAATTTCAACATCTCTAAATCATTATTTCCATCACCAAAAGTAATGATATCTTTTCTGGAGATATTCAGTTTCTCAGCAAGCTGAATTATAGTGGCAGCTTTAGATCCCATTTTTGGAATGACATCTACGCAATATTCATGCCATCGAACAAATCGGAATTCAGGAAAATCCGCTTCGAACTTATTATCAACTTCTTCACCAAAGAAGGCCAATCCTTGATAGATTTCATTTTCATCTGCATAATTCAAATCGTATTCTGGAAGTGAGCCACCAAGAGAGATCATTACTTCATCCATCTTTGGAACATTAATTGAGGAAGTTCGACGTATTCCATCTAAGCTTGTTACCGCAATATCAATTTTCTTTTGATTCAAAGAGCTAATTAATTCTTGTAATATCTTAGAATTAAGGGTATTTTTATAGACTTGCTGATGATTCATAAAAGCTGCAGAACCATTGCAAACAACGTAATTTTCAAGCTCTAATTTATCCAATATATCTTGAATGAGAAAACGGCTTCTACCCGTCGCTACCATTACAACATGTCCACTTTTTCTTAAGCTATCGAGAGATGTTACAGTACTATCGAGTATTTCTTTCTGACTATTCAATAGTGTTCCATCAATATCAAAGGCAAATAGTTTTCTTTTCAATTTAGATTCTCCTTGAATATATCCAAAAATTATTTAATTAGAGTTTTTTAATTCTTGACTATTCTACTAGCTTGTAATTTTATCGATAAAATTTTATGTTTTCTACTTAAAGCTAAAACACTATCATATTAGGGTTTGAAGCTAATAACCTTAATTTTCTCAATTATCATATGCTGCGTCATCAAAGCTAAACATCCATGTCGCTAGAAATGTAACTACTATCGTTATTCCTATACTGCACAATGCTAAAATAAAGTTTGTATTTGTACCATCTGGATTCATAAAAATTGGTAATGTAAAAAATGATGGCGGAGCAAAAGCAAATATTTTCACATTAGCAATTGCGCAAAAAATACCATTTGCTATACATCCAATGAATGTAGCATATAAAGGTTTCTTCAACCGAATAGTTATCCCGTAAAGCGTCGGTTCTGTAATACCACTAAAAAAAGCAGTAAATGCACTGTTAGCCGCCAATTGTCGAAGCTTATTTTTCTTAGTCTTAAGCATTACAGCTAAAGCTACTGCAAATTGAGAAAAATTCATACCGATGAATGCAATTAATAATAAATTATCATAACCAAGGTTTTCAAAATTAGATAAAATTAATATTGGTGTTAAGGCAATATGCATACCTGTCATAACAAGTAATGGAGCTAAGGAAGCTACTAAAAGTATAGCTAGCCAACTTGCATTGCTATAAATTACTGATAAAACACTACCTAATCCTTTACCCAAAAGAAATCCCGTTGGTCCAGTAATACCCAGAGTTATAGGTAACATAATTAATATTATAAGAAGAGGTTTAAAAACATATTTTGCGGCATCGGGTACATACCTGTCTGCAAATTTTTCTACATAAGATAAAACCCAAATGCTTAGAATAATAGGAATCAGGCTTGATGAATAATCAATTAGAGTTATAGGTATTTTAAAAAGATCTATGTTTCCCCCAATTTTTACTAATTCCAATATATTAGGATGAAGCATTAACCCACCAATGAATAAAGAATAAATAGTATTACATTTAAACCTAACGGAAGAAGTGTAAGCCAACAATATTGGTAAAAAATAAAAAACTACATTGGCAGCTGTACTTAAGATAGTATAAGTACTACTTTCTTGATTCATTCCGATTTTTGAAAGAACAACTAATAACGCTGAGACAAACCCACTAGCCATAATTAGTGGCACAGTTGGACTCAGTATGTCAGATAATACATTTAGAACTCTATTAACTATAGATCCTTTAACGTTTTCTTTTGCATCATCATTGGCACCCACATTGTAAAAATTTCGTATATTTTGATAGACCTTATTTACCGTATTTCCGATAACAATTTGTAGGCCTCCCATGGAGTCTACTACCCCCAAAACCCCAGAAATATTTTTTAGCCTCTCTCTATCAACTAATTTGTCATTGTTAAGAGTTACTCTTAATCTTGTTGCACAATGTCCCATCGATCGGATATTCTTTTCACCGCCTAACGCTGAAATAATCGAACTCTCCAATCTATTTTCTATATTTATATGCTCATTTGAATTCTCTATCTGATTTTCTGCCTCAATCTTTTCTAACCCAATTAATACTTTTTCTTTAGAAGCATGATTTTCACAAGTGAATTCAATCACTTCATAAGAAGAACTGTTTAATATTACTATAGGAATTACTGAATCATAACCATTTTGTTCGATTTCATTTAGATTAAACTTCATTATGAGATCTCCTGATTGGACAGAATCATTCTCTGTTACCATAGGCTCAAAAAAAACACCATTTAACTTTACGGTGTCTATCCCAATATGAATAAGTAACTCACATCCATTATTGCTTTTCAATGATATAGCATGTTTTGAAGGAAACACACTGACCACTGTGCCATCAAAAGGGGCATAAATTTCTCCAATTTCAGGTTTAATCGCAATTCCTTTTCCCATGATTTCATCAGCAAAAATTGGATCATTGACTTTTTCAAGCGGAACAACTTCACCCTTAGAAATTCCAATGATTTGTTCGACTATTCTTTCTCCCATTAGTTAAAATCCTTTCCTATTTTATATGATTAAAGAAAAATAAATCGCTTACATATTTTATTTTTATACAAAAACTACTTAATAAGAAGCTCAATGATTTACTTTTGTTAATGCTTTCAATCTATATTGTATAACATATCCCCTCTAAATTATTTGCGAATCATGTCCAAAATCTAATTGTTATTTGATGAAAAAGAAAAAGTCGAAAAAAATCTAAAAAAAACAGCAAAATTTAATATATATTTATTGTCCTTCATAATTATTATAGTGATAATATTGCACTGAACAATGGAATGGTTACGGAAAGTTTCTATTTGGCATGAGAACCTATACGATGAACAGTAAAACTACCAGAGGACTATCAAAAAAGGAGATTATAAAGAGCAAATTGACTCATGGGCCGTCTATTGCAAAATAAAAGTACAGAGATATACAGAGAATTCGTGAAGAAGATCACTGCATAAAAAAAGGCTTGCCCGCCCCAAAAATAACCTCTACTGTTTGATTGACGAAGTCTTACAGGTGGAGGAATCGAAAGGATGCTTATGGTTTCCGTAATTATCATAATTTCAAAAATACGGTTTTCATGTACCTTGAAAATATTTCCGAAAGACACAAAGAAGCAGCCAAGCGACTAAGGTCACCTGACTGCCGGCTGATTTCTATAGAATTTCTGTTAACCAACACTCGTTGACAAAGAGCCAAAAAATATTATTTAGTTTTTATTGTTCAGTAGGAATTGCATTCACTTTCAAAGCACTTTTATTTTCGAAATATTTCGTTTGAAGATTGATAATAGTAATTGACAACGCTGCTACAATCCCTGGAATAGCAAAAGTAAGAAACCAAACTGTGATTGATACATTAGCTGTTAAAAGCATACCACCTACGATTGGACCTAGCATTCCACCAATTCTACCTGTAGAATTAGCAAATCCTAAACCTGTGGTTCTGATTTCCGCAGGATAATATTGCGAAGTAAAAGTATTCATTAATGAATGTGCTGAAAAAGCAAACATCCCAATTAAAGCAACAAAAAAGTATAAAACAATTAAGTTAGCTTTAACACCCATTCCAAATAAACTAATTGCTCCAATTACATAAATCACAGGCATTAAAATTTTGAAACCAATTCTATCAACTTTTATTGCCCATAGAATTGTTCCAATCAAAGTCCCTAGATTTAAAACAATTGAAAATGTTAAACTTGAGCCAAGGGCATAACCATTTTGATTCATCACTTGTGGCAACCAAATATTCACACCATTTATTGTCAGTAAACCACAAATATAAATCAAAGTAATTAAGACTGTTCCAAGAAAAAATCTTTTGCTGAAAAGTTGTAAATAAGGTAGTTTTTCCACTTTTTTCTCTTGAACTTTAGTCGTTTCCATTGATTGTGCCGTAATTTCTAAAGTTTTTTTATAGTTTTCGTCAATTTTGTAAAGTAACTTATCTAATTTTTCATTTTGATTGTTTTTAGCTAAAAATTGCGCTGATTCTGGAATTATCTTTATAAAGATCGGAATTAAAATCAGTGGTAAAATTGATAACCATAAAACAGGTTCCCAACCAAATCGTGGCATAACATTCATCGCTACGAAAGGTGCAAGCATCCCTCCAACTTGGTTCCCACAGATAGCAAATGCAACCATTTTTGCTTTACTTGTTTTAGGGGAATATTCTGTTAGAAGTGAAATCACAATAGGTGTCGCTCCGCCACTTCCTACACCAGCCATAAATCGGCAAATCCCAAACATTAAACCACTATCGGTAAAAGTTGCAAGGACAATGAAAAAATTAAAAATGAAGATAGAAACAATCAATAATTTTTTCACACCAAATTTGTCAGCCAAAAAACTTAAGGATATTGCTCCAAACATCATCCCAAACATCGCTGAACTGCCGATAAATCCAACTTGTGTTGAACTAATATTCCATTCCTTTATAACAACTGGAACAATTGAACCAAAAACAGAAAGTTCGTATCCTGAAAAAGTAATGATGAAAAAACAAATGAATAATAACAACTTGTGAAATTTGGTAAACTTGCTATTATCGAGAAAAGAACTAAGGACTATTTTATTCATAAAAAAACTCCTTTTCTTATAAATTTTACAGATGGAAAATCATAAAAAATAAAACGATACGCCGCGTTTGATTTCTTCAAATGTTCTAGGTTCTTTCCTATTGATATCAAATATTTGAAGTTTACGTGTACAGTAACAATAAAGTCATTTAATTTTGAAGCGTTAAACTCGCATAAAACCCTTTTAAATTCAGATCAAACAAAAAATAAGTTGTTTAATTTCGATCGTAACATGAAGAGTAAATTCCAAAACTAATGATAATAAAGTTGTTTAAAATGTTAATATTCAAACTACTTTGTTGCCATTCAACAACATATTTTTATTTTTTATAAGAAAATTTTTGATAGATCGTGATGAGTTGGTCTAATTGCTGACTGCAATAGATGGTCTCACGGCTATTTAATCCACTTATTTTAGCAATCTGAAACAATTCTTTTCTCAGTTGATTAATTCTATATTCTATTGCATCTAACTCTATAAATATCATACAAACTCCCCTAATTACCTTAAACTGGTTATTAATAAAAATCCTTTCTTAGGTCGGTAGATTGATGAAGTCTTATATTTATTTAGTCTTTTCGCCTGCACATGTAATATTAAACAACTTTATTATCACTCAACATTACGTGGATATTCAACTCCATCCACTTTAATGTAGTAGCCATTATGTGAGGATAGGAAAACGCCTCGATAATTGGCAATTTTCATTTTCATCAACATCATTTTAGAGACTGCCTTAGCAGATTAAGACATTAGCAAACATTGTTTATCCTCCTTTGATTTATTTGCTTTCTATAATTTTATGCTATATTGTAAGCGGCAACTATGGGATATTTATTCTCAATATTGCTAAAATCATTCTTCTTTTCCACTTTCTATTGTTTGCATTTTTTGAGACAACAAAATCATAATGTTAAATTTTGTCTTCATCAAGAAATGTAGTTTTTCCCCAAAAAATAAGGGATCTAGCAACTTCCTAATGTAAAGTTACTCGATTCCCTATTGTGATTAAAACTTGGGACCATAGAGAGCAGGAAACTGATCGGCAGGAACTCCGCAAAAATATTAGACAAGACCTATGAATAAGTCATGATGCCTGTCAGAATGAACACAAATACAGAGATAATCAGATCTTAATTTTGATATTTTTCCATTTATTAAAAAGTAAGCGTCAAAAAGCCCCCACCTTCATGAGGATGGGAGCTTATATTATTATTTTGATAACTTGTTAAAGGCTACTGATAAAAAAGGAAATAGGCGAAACTCATTTATTATTATTAGTAAAATCTGATATATATTATCCTTTTAAATTATTGCGAGTTTAATCTTAACTTCCAACCTATTCAATTCCTTTGTTGAAAACGTGGAGAAATAGTATTACAAAAGGTTCAAGAATATACCATTTTACTTTTCACTCTGTAAACTAGTGTCTTTTTTCATATCAAACATCCAGTAGCCCAAATAAAACAATTTAATGTTACTTAGCAAAAATATGAAGATTGCGAAATTCGTTTGGTTTTAGCTGAACATTAAAATCTAATACATGCTTTTCTACTGTTATATAAGTATTTAAAAGTCTTGGTGTACTAATACGCTTCAGGTAATTTTGCTCACTTATGTTCAATTTTTCTTCTGAATTGAGTCTGATCCACTCATCCTGTACACTACCGTACTCACTGTTTATCAAACTTGTTTTAATAACATAAACGCCATTCTCGATGTTTTTTATCCTAATTTTTATATTGAGGGATTCGTGTTCTTCAAATAAATGAGACAAACTACTTACCTCAATTTTGCTTTCATCCATTAAGTAATAGTTAAAATTTAGTTTCTTAAAATTATGACAGGCTATTCTAAATGATCCTCTACTATTTCCTGTAATAACATAATTTTTTTCTCTTTTATAAATATTTTTATAAAGTAGTTTTAAAAAGGATAAAGCATAAAATGCTGGCTTAGGCACACCAGTTTTGGTTAACAATCCGCCCCCACCGAAAAGAAAACTTTGTGAATCATGAAAATCAGCATAAATATCAGTTCCAAGCCAATGTCCAAATATATCAGCGCATCCAATAGTTGAAATTGCATTTTGAATGAGAAAAGCCCCTTTCGCGCAGTGGTCATTAATCGGATTTCTATTAGATAGTGTTAAATTATACTCTGATACATGAACCGGTACGTCAGGAAAAGAGCTTAATTCCATAGATTCTCTTAGAGTTTCAAGGTTATGTTGAATAAAATACATATCTGTAGATTTTTTTTCATAATATGTGTTGGACTCCCTCTCTAATTGATATGGATAACAGGTAATTGATAAAAAATCTGGATATTCATTGTAACTCTTCCACATCTCCAATAATTCTGTAAAACCCATTTTTCCATAATGCTGTATAGGAAATCCACCACCTCCAATTTTTACTTCAGGCAAAATTTCCCTAAAAGTCTTAGCGATAATCTCAAACCTATGAAAATAATCTCTATGGACTGACTCTGTTTGAGGTTTATAATTATATTCCAAATCATAAAATACAATATCTTCCTTTTTCCAATATTCGAAATACCATTTTTGAACCTCTTCAGATCCATAGCGTTTTATAAAATGTGTTAATAACTCACCAAAAAATGAGGTCATTTCGTTTTCGGAGTCAAATTTTTGATTCCGTGGTATTTCCATTAGTGCACTCTGCGTATTCTTTAGAAGTCTTATCGGCTTGAACCCCAACTCAATATACGGTTTTAATTGATTATTAACTAAAAAATCGGTAACACTATCAAGTCGACTAAAGTTCAGATTTTCTTTAGGAGCATGAATATCCAAATATAATTCAGGTGCATAAATGTCCCAAAATCGTACATATTCTGCACCTAAATGTGTTTTCATATATAACATTTGTTCTTGGAAATCCGATTTAGTTAAGTCTACAGCAGTTCCTGCATTAATTAGTAGGGTGAAGTTACTATTCCATTCTTCTTCATCTAAATCACCTAGATCAAGAAATAAATGAATATCTTTAATCTCACCTTCTTCAAAAATCTGAACCGGATTCTCACTCAAATAATCTTCAAGTCGTTTCTTAACATTATTATTTTCATCACTTTTCTTATTACTTTCATTTTGTTTTGAAGTGTTTTTATTTTTTTTGAATTGTGAAGGTGTCATATTGTATGCTTCTTTGAAAGCTTTGTTATAAGCAGCTACGCTTGCAAACCCATTATTTATAGCAATTTTCATAATTGGTAAATCGCTATAAAGCAAATCAACCATAGCATGAGATAAGCGTATTGAAGTAATTAGCTCACTAAAATTAATATTAAACTTCTTTTTAATATATTTTGATAAATAAGCGGTTGATAAATAAAACTGGTCAGCTATATCTTGCAGAGAGATACTATCTTGATAATTGGCTCTTATAAATTGAAGAATCTCCTTCATCCTATCATCAGAATTATTATTTTCTTTTTCATACTTTATGTCATCGGAAGTCAATAAAAAGTTTTTAGTAATGACATGGAGTAGTTGATAATATAAACTTAATTTATAAATACTATTTTTTTTTGGTTCTATCAGATGTTGATTTAAAATTTGATCTATAATTCGTTTCAGTTCATCATATGACTCATTCTTTTCAAAAGTGGAATTACACCAAAAAATCATCATGTCTTTTGACAATAATTCTCTCACTTTACTATATGAGATAATAAATCTGGCTACAAATAAATCATCACTGCCATTAAAACTGTGTTTTCGGTTATAGTTCACAATAATTATGTCTCTTTGTGTTAATAAATAGTTTTCCCCTTCAACAGTAATCGACATATTACCACTTAAAACATATAATAGTTCAAAGTTTTCATGGTAATGAAGCTTAGTCTCAGAGTTAGTTATGAATTCTAAATCCATTACGGAGTCTGAAGAGAGGTAATCTTTTTCCACGTTTAATCACTCCACTTTTTCCATGTTTTAGCACTCTACTCTTTTTCATCTATGTTCCTAAGTATAACAAAAGTATATAGCTAAACATTAAGCTTTCTTTGACAAAAATAATGTAATCACTTTAATTGTGGTGTGAATCTAGGTCAAAAGTTAACCTTCCAATTCAAATTTATTACGTTGTAAACTGAGTACACAACATAAAGAAGAAATCTATAGTGAAAACAAATTTAAAAACCTTTTTAAACTCAAGTCAAGAGAAGCAGTTTTGTAGTTGATATGTTATTAAAAAAATAAGTAACAAAAAGAGCTAACTGTAGGTAGTAGAAATTTAAGGATTTACTACCTACAGTTAGCACGCTTAATTTATTTATCATCTTTCAAGCGGAAAACTCTTTGAAAATTACCGCCCATGATCATTTTCATTTCTTCAGTCTTATTTACTTCTTTTGCTGCAAGTTTTTGCTTCATAATTTCCATTTCAAATTCATAAAACGGATAATCACAGCCCATAAACACTTTATCTGGACATTGTTCGAGAACATGCATTACAGCCATTAGTGATGTAATTGAGGTATCCAAATAAACGTTAGGCACACGCTTAGCAACATCAATCGCATACTCTCCAGCCATTACCTCACCCATATGCGCCATCTGAATCGTAACATTTGGAAACTCGTTTCCAAGTCGTTCAAACATCACAGGATGAACACGATAGTCTTCAGAGGTACAATGAATAACAGCGTAAAGTCCCCGATCATTTAAAAGTTCAAACAATGGTCTTAACAACTCAATATTGGCTACACTAAAATTGCTAAACCATGGATGCAATTTGATACCATTGAATTTGAGTTCATCTAAACAATATAACAGTTGTACTTTAGCATCAGCATCGTTAGGATTGATAAACGCTATCGGGATAAATCGGTCAGAATAAGGCTTAATGATTTCCGACAATTTTTTTTGCTTTTCTAAGCCTGAAGCCAAAGTAAAACATACCACTTTGTCTATTCCGTTTTCATCCATTTTCCTAACTACAGTTTTCACCTCACTTCTGTCAAAACCAACCTCATCTGTCTTAATATGAACGTGTGCATCAATAATCATTTTTTATCACCTTTTCTTGCATTAATTTCTTTTCAAATAAATTCGAAAATATTTCATTACCAGGATGTCTTATCTAATTTTTATTAGAGATTTTCCGTAGTGTTTATATTATTTAGTACAGCCGTCTTTCTTTTTATAGTTAAATTGATAAGAACAAAAGAAAACGCTGCGATTAATCCAGTTGCTCCGAAAGTGATGAACCATACACTGATTGAAGCATTTGCAGACAATAGGATGCCACCTACAATAGGTCCTAATATACCACCAATTCTTCCAACACTGTTCGGAAATCCCACGGCTGTTGATCTAATTTCATTTGGATAATGCTGTGAAACAAAAGCATTGACTAAACTGTGTGCTGCAAACAAGAAGAAACCAATCAGAACTACAAATATATAAAGCATGACAATGTTTGCTTTAATTCCCATTAGCATAAGTGATAATGCTCCAATGCTATAAATAACAGGAAGTAAAACAGTAAATCCCTTTTTATCTGCAATACTTGACCAAGTAGCAGTACCCGCTATCGTACCTAGATTTAGAAAAACAGCAAACGCCAAACTAGAAGTTAAAGGATAACCATTACGAACCATAAGACCCGGTAACCAAATAATAACACCATTGATAAACAATAGACCCATGATATAAATAACACAAGATAATATGGTAACAAAAAGGAATTTTCTATCGAATAATCTTAAATATGAGACTTTATTGTCCTTTCTCATATGTTCTTTATTATTCTCTACTACCTGATCAACATTTATTTCTTGACAATACTCTTTGCTTATCTTTTCTAAAATTGCTTTTAACTGGTCTATTTTTTTGGCTTTAACCAAATATTGAGCAGATTCAGGTACATATTTAACTATAAAAGCCATGAACAGAATGGGGATTAATGCCATCCACAGCACTGGTCGCCAACCTAATTGAGGAATCACTATAATGGCAATTAGTGGCGCGATAAGCGATCCAACTTGATTGCCACATAAAGCAATAGCTACAGATTTACTCTTACTCGTCTTAGGTGCATATTCTGTAAGAAGTGAAATAACGATAGGAATTACACCACCAAAACCCATACCTGCAATGAATCTACAAAAAGCAAATAGATTAATATTATTTACCATTGATTGTGCAAAAGTAAAAATACTAAATATCAAAACTGAACTAATCAATAATTTCTTTGCACCAAATTTATCGCTAAAATAACTTAGGAAAAGCGCACCAAACATTGTACCAAACTCCGCTACACTTCCAACAAACCCTAGTTTTGTTGGGTCCACATTCCACTCCTCTGTAATTAGCGGAAGTATCGAGCCATATGCAGCAGCACCGTACCCGGTAAAAGCTATTAGAAAAAGCCCCAAACCTATTAAAGTAATATGAAACTTACTAAATCTACTATTATCAATAAACTGAGTTACGCTGTTCTCTTTCACCAGCAACACTCCTTTTTCTATCACAATTATACCTGTGAATTTGATCGATTTAGTTCTTATTACATCAGCTAATTCTCCGTAGAAACACCAACCCAAATCTAACGAACATAGATATAACGCTTACAAATTTAACCAAAAGGTACACTATTGAAAGTTTCTGCAGATTTCCAACAGGCTTCCATAACAGATAAAACTTTTCGAACTTCTTCAGGTTTAACAAGCATTTCAGCGTTTCCATCCAATGTTTGAAAATAGTTATTGAAAAACTCAATATAATCACTGCTAACCTTTGGAATTTCTTCTGTTACAATTAGTCCCGGATCTGGAATACCAAATGAGCGTGTTGGCCCGTAAGAAGCGGCGGATTTATCTTGATCTCCTGCGACATTTTCTAGTAATTTTGTTGTACGTACTATTTTCCCCTCTGGATCAAATTTATTTGCGTACATACTTCCCTTGTTGCCACCCATAAACCAATGTCTTTCAAACCAATCTGATTGATCCGATAGATAATATGTGCCAAGTTCGATTTCAGCAGTGACACCATTTTCAAATCGCAGGAGGATATTGAAGTAATCGTCTACCTCTTTATTGATTACATTCCTAACATCCGCAAAAACTGACTTCAAAGGACTTTCAATCATAAAAAGAATTTGATCTATCAAGTGTACTCCCCAATCGTAGAGCATGCCCCCACCTTCAGACTTAATAACATGCCAGTCATGCATATTTCCGTTAAATCCATATAATGAGCTTTTGATAGTATATACATCTCCAAGCAATCCATCGTCATAACATTTTTTAATACTACGAAAATCTTTGTCAAACCTTCTTTGTTGATGTACAGTAAAATGTACTCCTGCTTTTTCAACTTCTTCCATCATTTCATCAAATTCTTTTACTGATAGAGCAGCGGGTTTTTCACAGATAATATTCATCCCTGCTTGGGCTGATTTAATTACAAGTTCCTTGTGTTGATTATTATTCGCTGATATAATCACTCCGTTAATATCTGTATTCTCCAAAAGTTTATCTATATGATCATATACTTCAATATCAGGGTATAGCTCCCTTGCTTCATCAAGTCTTGCTTGGTTAATGTCACAAACCGCTACACAATCGCAGTTTTCAAAATTTTTCAAGATGGTGACATGTCTTCGACCAATAAAACCATAACCAATGACAGCATATTTGTATTTCATTGCTATTTTCCTTTCTATTAATAAAAGGCGGTTTTAAACCGCCCTATATTATTATTAGTCAAATTTTACTGTTACATTTTCATTAGAAGCCTTATAAATTGCGTCTAAAATCTGTGTCACTCTAAATGCTTCTTCTGGTTTCACACATGGCTCAGTGTCATTTAATATAGCATCAATCCACTGTTTTGCTTCAACAACACCAGGTGGCTCATTAACACCTTCAAAATAATCAACCAAAGCCTCACCTGATAATGTCTCTTCGCTCATTTTTCCATGCCGAACATGATTGAACCACAATTCGGCTGTCTGATAACTACCACCGTATTTAATTTCCGCACCTTCTAAGGTTCCACACAAAGTAGTTGCAGCTTCACGCGCGTCCATGTAGTTTAATGCCCAAGAGGCCCTTAGATTCACTAAAGCTCCATTTTTAAATTTAATGAATCCCATAGCAGAATCTTCAACTTCAAATGTATCAGTATCCCATGCCCCATAAGTATTCCCTAGAGCAGCTTCTGGTAGATTACCTAACTTATAGAAAACTTGACCACTAACACTGTCAACATCATAATTATCCATACACCATAAAGTGATATCTAAAGCATGAGTGCCGATATCAATTAATGGTCCTCCACCCTGTTGAGATTTGTCAGAGAAAACTCCCCAGGTTGGAACTGCTTTACGACGAATCGCATTTGCTTCTCCATAGTAAATATCTCCCAGTTCACCTGCTTCACTAGCTTTTTTAAGGACTTGCACATCATGACGAAAGCGATTTTGGTATGCAACTGTAAATTTTTTACCGTATTTTTTCCATGCATCCATCATTTTTTGTGCGTCTTCAGTTGTCGCTGCCATTGGCTTTTCACAAAGTACATGTTTATCAGCTGCGAAAGCATCAATTGTAATTTGACAATGAGAAACATTAGGTGTGCATACATGAATAACATCAATATCTTTATCTTTAAGCATCTCACGGTAGTCTGAATAAATTTTGACATTTGTTAAATTGTGTCGTTCCACAGTCGCTCGAGCTTTTTCTTCAATAATGTCACATAATGCGACCACTTCTGCTTTATCAGCTACTTTTGCTAAAGAAGGTAAATGCTTATTATTACAAATCCCACCAGTACCAATAATACCAATCTTCAATTTCTTCATTGTTGTATCCCCTTTCATTACTCACCAATTAGCCTTTTTAGCATTTCTTGATGTTTTCTTACTTGATCAATTTCACTAATCAAGTCCTCTACACCACGGTCTTGAAAACGACGTTGACCTTCATATTCTGAGTTTATATACCCCTCATAGCCATTCTCTTTCAAGAATTTGATAGGACCTTCATAGTCAATTGCAATATCTTGATATTGTCCTGTATTCCCTGGAATTTCAGACATATTATAGAATTTACCGTGAATACTAACGATATATGGCAGTATAGATTTCAAATCACTTGGTTTAGTACGTGATAACAGTAACGCCTGAGCCATTACTTCAAAGTCGATTTCTGTATAGTTAGGAACATTGTCCTTGATTAATTTTTGCATCTTTTGAAAAGCTGGTAATAGGTTTTCAGGTGCTTCGTTATGTTTTAAGTAACGATGGAATAATGATTCAACATTGCCCGCACTATATAGAGATAAATCAATATCATTTAATTCATTACTCTTACCTAGATAATTGTCCATGCACAGCTCAACTACTAAATCACAGCTTTCTTTTTTTGCACCTTGTCTAATATACCAATCTAAAGTAACCTCTGAAGGGCGAAAAGCGAAAATCCCCCAATCTGGAACAAGCCCTAAATGTTTTGTTCCAGTTTTTTCGCAATACTCAACAATCTCATTAACATATTGACCATTAATTGGAATTGGAGCATGAATTTCTTTCCCTAATTTGATATTGCATTCTTCAGCAACTGGTAAAGCTTCAATCATAATTTCTACTGGAGTTGTTGCTAAGGTTCGAACATTCTTAAATCCTAATTTTTTTGCTAATCTAATATCATTTTTCAAACGGTCAGCAGATTCAGAATATGTCATAACATGGTCTCTAAATTGTAAAACGTCGTGAAAGGCATCCATTGTAACTGGGTTTGTTCCATACTTATCCATCCAATCGAACCACTGGTTAAAAAACTCTTTTGGTGGATTTGGATACTGACGAAGAGACATCTCATCTAAAATTTCAATACCATCAGCACCATAAAGATTAGTACCAACTTCCTTAATCTGGCCCTCTAAATCTAACTCTTTGAAAAACTGAGTTTGTTGATAACTGTACAACGATACTCCACGTTTAATTTTTCCCATTTTAAGATGCTCCTTTCTATTCTTGCAGTTCTAATTCATACTTAATGACTTTTCTTGTTTTATCTGATCCAGCTCCAGTACCTGGCTCAGGTGAGTTTTTCACCCATTCCTCATCCGTCGGTAAGTATCCATAACCAGCAAGTACTGATTGCTGAAACTCAATTATGTGCTTTCCTGGTTCAAGTCCACCTTCTTTGGCAATATGAATGATCCCCTCATCATCGTAATCCCAATGTTCCCAAACTGCATGTTTGATTTCTTGAAACGATCTAGGCTCTTTCCCATTAATTTCAAACTTCTGTACATCACGCTTATAGTCAACACCGTCAACTTTAATGTAGTAACCATTATGCAAGGATAAGTAAACACCACGATAGTTTGCGTTTCTTGTTGCAAATTGAAAACCGATGACTTTTCCATTCTCATCCACATCATTTTTGAGACTGTCTTTTCTAATTAAGAAATTATCGAACATTTATATATCCTCCTTTTAATATGAAAGATTTTTGAAATCATGATCTTCACACATCGATGCTTAGTTCACGCATCAAAAATTTAGGAATTAACGAATTCTCTCCAGAAATACCAAGAGTGTATTATGTTTAATTTCTATAGTCATAATTTTATTCTTTTTCTGTCCTTTATAACTACAGCTTATTTAAGCAAATAAATAGTAAAAACCCACCACTTTATGCTCGACTAGTTTTATATAAAACAGCTTATAACAATATTTGATAGTTAAATTTTGTCCTACTAACTCTTGAGTACAGCTGCTCTATTTTGTGGGTCAATGCTCGGTTGCAGTGAAAACACACCTACGAGTCTATTAGACTGAAAAATGATTGTCTTTTTCATACACTTTAAAAAGTTGCTATAGGTAGTAACCTTCCTTAAAGAAGAAAAAATCCCACAAACCAGAAAAAGACGCACGTATCCCTGAAGGTAACGCTATCTAAAAAGGTAGCGTTACTTCCAAAGGGCGGTGCATCCGCTCACTCTATGTTTGTGGGATTTTCCCATTAAATTTAATATGAATTTTTATTTTGAGATAATAACTTAATGTGAATATGCTTTGTGCGGTTCTGGTGCAAAAACTTCAGAATATCTGCAAGTATTCTCTCAACCTTGGACATACTGATACTAGTACTCTAAAAAAAGGACGTGATCGGTATGAAAAAGCAAAATCTATTCAAGTGGAAACATTATCAACCTGATATTATTTTATTAACTGTGAGATGGTACCTACGGTACAACCTCAGTTTTCGTGATTTAGTCGAAATGATGGAAGAACGCGGATTATCTATTGCTCATACAACCATCATGCGCTGGGTTCATCAGTATGGTCCTGATTTAGATGAGCGAGTACGACGTCATCTTAAGCCAACCAATGATTCTTGGCGAGTCGATGAGACGTATGTAAAAGTCAAAGGTCAATGGATGTACCTATATCGTGCCGTTGATTCAGAGGGAAATACGATTGATTTTTATTTAAGCAAAACAAGAGATCATAAGGCTGCAAAGTGCTTTTTCAAGAAAGCTTTGCGGTCTTTTCATGTTTCAAAGCCTCGTGTTATCACAGTAGATAAGAACCCAGCCTATCCTATCGCAATTGAAGAGTTGAAGAAAGAGAAAAAGATGCCCGTAGGCATCCAAATAAGGCAGGTAAAATATCTTAATAACATAGTGGAACAAGATCATCGTTTTATTAAAAAGAGAGTTCGTGCGATGTTAGGATTAAAATCTTTTCGTACAGCCAAATCTATTCTTTCGGGAATAGAAGCGATGCATATCATTAAAAAAGGACAACTTGCTTTAGGGGACAAGTCTGTCCAAAATCAAGTAAAGTTCATTCATCAACTATTTGGAATGGCTGCATAAGCACAGATCCCATTAGGAATCTATATACCTCTTTTAAATAAATGCAATCTTTGCACCAGAACCCTTTATTAGATATGTAAATTCATATGCTTCATGATATGAAAATTCGTGGCAATTCAAACAAACGCAACCGTTTGAACTTTCACCATCATAAACTTATAGAAAATAATATTAATGCCCTAATAGTAATACACAAGGAATTATTTACGCGGTATCAAAAGAAGAAAATACACCGATCATCCGACCGATGTATTTCCCCCATAGATTTATAGATTTTCACCATTACTTTCAATAACTTTTTTGTACCAGAAGAAAGAATCTTTACGACTTCTCTCTAATGTACCGCCACCTTCATCATCTTTGTCTACATATACAAAACCATAGCGTTTCGACATTTCGCTTGTTGACATTGAGATGAGGTCAATCGGTGCCCAAGATAAGTAGCCCATTAAGTCGACACCATCACCAACGGCTTCCTTCATCTGTTCAATATGCTTACTTAAATAATCAATGCGGTAATCATCATGGATTGAACCGTCTTCTTCCACTTTATCATAAGCACCTAAACCATTTTCCACGATAAAGATTGGCAGTTGATAACGGTCATACATATCATTTAGTGCAACCCGTAAACCAACCGGGTCAATTTGCCATCCCCAGTCTGAAGCCTCTAAATACGGGTTTTTCAAACTGTTCATGAGATTTCCTGCTGTTACTTCTCCCTCTGGTGAATCAGAAGATAACATTGAGACATAATAACTCATTGAAATATAATCTACTGGATATTTTTTCAAGATATCATCGTCCCCAGCTTCTTTCACAATCTCAATATTGTTTTTGGCAAAGTAACGATCTAAATACTTAGGGTATTCTCCGCGAGCATGGACGTCTGTATAAAATAGATTATTTTGATTATCTTGCTGCGCTTTTAATACGTCGATAGGATTTGATGTGTTTGGATAGTGACTCATTCGCGCAAGCATACAGCCCATTTTTCCACCAGGAACAATCTCATGTAATTTCTTTGTTGCAAGTGAACTAGCTAGAAATTGATGATGTAGCCCTTGATATTTCGCTTGCACTGGGTCTTTTTCTTGGTCTGATAAAATTCCACCACCCGTATATGGGCTAATCGTAATCATGTTAATTTCATTAAATGTAATCCAAAACTTTACTTTGTCTTTATAACGAGCAAACACCGTTTCTGCATAGCGTACGAAGTGGTCAACTGTCTCACGACCAACCCAGCCATTGTATTTTTCTGTTAAGCCATAAGGCGTTTCATAGTGAGATAGTGTCACAACTGGCTCGATATTATGTTTTGCAAGTTCATCAAACACATTGTCGTAAAATTGTAATCCTGGTTCATTTGGCGTTTCATCGTAGCCGTTCGGGAAAATTCTTGCCCAGTGAATGGATAGGCGAAAAGCAGTGAAACCCATTTCAGCAAGCAATGCGATGTCTTCTTTATAGCGGTGATAAAAATCAATCCCCTCGCGCTTAGGGTGACGTGCTGTAGATTCGCCACTTAATGACTTTCTAATTTGTTCTGAAGTAATTTCCATTGCATTATCTTTCGTTCGTTGATCTTTTGGAATATATTCTACAAAGTCAGCTGCTGATAAGCCTTTTCCGCCTTCATCATACCCACCTTCGATTTGATTGGCTGCTGTTGCTCCGCCCCAATAAAAGTTCTTTGGAAATTGCGCTTTAAAGTGTGTCATAACGATCTCTCCTCGATTTTTATTTTACAACTGTCAAAACTATATGATTTAACGTAACATGCTGTGATTGTACGGGTATGACATCTAAATAATTTGCCGTATTCGTAATAATCACAGGTGTTGTCACCTTATACCCTGATTCTTGAATACCTTGAATATCAAATGTAACTAGTTTATCGCCTTTTTTAACGATTGCATCCGATTCTACATGTGCATTGAAATATTTCCCTTCCAATTGAACGGTATCAAGCCCGATATGGATTAACACCTCAACCCCATCTTCGCTAACTAGTCCAATCGCATGTTTTGTTGGGAATAACGTCACCACCTTTCCATCAAACGGTGCCACAACAATACCTTCTGTCGGCTCAATTCCAACTCCTTTGCCCATTACAACACTTGCAAATACCGGATCGTCTACTTCTTCCAACGGAATCACCTTACCCGTTAGTGGCGCTGTTAAAAGATAGGTTGCTTTTGATTCACTGCTTGTTGTTTCTATATTTGGATTTTCTTTTGTTACCTCATTTTGTTTTTTCTTACCTGTCGTACCAAAAATAAAGGCTAAGATTGTAGCCAAAATAAAGGATACACCAATTCCAATGCTATACCCTACTATTGGTGTAAACGCTGGAATGGTAAATAAACCAGGAATCGCAAATGCGAAGATTCTTACATCGAATGTTGCAATAATTGCACCACCAACTGCGCCCGATATAAATAATAACGGTAGTAATTTCCTGTACCTAAGGATTAGACCGTAAAGAATCGGCTCCGTAACCCCTGCAAATAAACCTGATAATGTTGCCGCAAAGGATAAGGAACGTAAATCTTTATCTTTAACCTTTAAATAAATCCCAAACGCGATTCCTATTTGAGCAAATGTCGCTGCTCCAGTAATCGGACCAATTATATCCCCACCGCGTGTGTAGTTATCAATTATAATTGGCACAATACCCCAATGCACACCTAAAATGACAAGAACTGGCCAAATACTTGCAATTAAAATCCCGGTAAGAATTGTTGACACACTTAATAAAAATGTAATCCCTGAGGCAATCGCTAAGCTAACATACTCTGCAAACGGCCCAAAAACGAGGGCTGTTAAAGGAACCATTACTAATAAACTGACCATTGGCACAAAAAATAACTGAATAGTATCTGGTGTATATTTTTTCAAAAAACGTTCTAAAGGTGCATACACTGCAATTCCAATTAACAATGGAAAGACCGTTGACGAGTAATCTGTTGCAATCAATGGGATACTTAAAAAACTTATATCACCCGTAAGATCAAGTAAAGCCGTAAAACTCGGTTCTAGCAACCCTGCCGCTATCGTCCCCCCTACAAATGGATTTACATTTAATTTCATAGCTGCTGAAATCCCTACAAAGATTGGTAAAAAGTAGAATATACCACCTGATGCTGCATTTAATACGGAATAAGTCGAGCCTTCGACGTCTATCCAATTTAAAATCGAAAGAATTGCAAGTAACGCTTTAATCATCCCTGCCCCTGCCAATGCAGGAATTAAAGGTGAAAATGTACCTGAGATGTATTCAAAAATCTTCCCCATTGTACCCGTTTTCTCTTTATTTTCACCTTTGTCAGCAGAACCACCACTTATATTGTGATTCTTCATAATTTCCGCATGGACTTTCCCTACTTTATTTCCAATAACGACTTGGAATTGCCCACCATTTTCTACCACTGTCATGACATCTGGAATATTGCTCAATGCTTCTTTATCCGCCTTACTATGGTCCCCTAACTTGAATCTTAACCGTGTTGCACAATGGACAAGCGATCGGACATTGCCTTCGCCACCTACCAATTCAATAATTTTATTGCCTAACTCTTTATTATTCATCCTTCTTCCTCCTTCTCCAATAAATTCAATTAAAAAAACCCGAAGAGAATACAAATAGACCGACGTCTATTTATACTTCTCCTCAGGTTTTGCCTGCCTAACAGTAACAATCCTGTGATTACTCGCATTATAAATGACTTACAATAAGCCGTTTCTTAACTATACAATCCGCGAAATATATCTGTTTGAAATTACATCATAGCAAAGCATATATATTTACATATCTATCAAAGTAGATATAATTGGTGTATGGATACAGTACTACTATATTAAAGCTTTGTCAAATGAAAAATAGCTTTAGTAAAACATCCATTACCTTCAAACAAAGTAGTATAAAAAATTAGGAGGATTACAATGAATCCAAATTACAGTAAATTATTTGAACCTTTTACCTTTCCATCTGGTGTAACTATTAATAATCGTATCGTAATGGCGCCGATGACAACCAATTCATCTTTTGAAAATGGCATGGTAACCACAGATGAGCATAGATACTATAAACGTAGAACAGCAGGACTTGGTGCAGTCATAACTTCTTGTGCGCAAGTAATGGAGAATGGTAGATTTGCAGGTTCACTTAGCGTAGCTTCTGATGATCACATTGAGAGTCTTTCAAAATTGGCAAAGACGATACAAAGCACAGGTACTAAAGCAATTTTACAAATCTTTCATGTAGGACGAATGGGCCCAAGCAGTACGTTGAAAGGAGAGCAACCGGTTAGTGCGAGTGCGATACCAGCACTGAGAGATTACGCAGAGAAGCCAAGAGCATTAACGGATCAAGAAGTTCGTGAACTGGTAGAAGCTTATGGACAAGCAACTAGAAGAGCGATTCAGGCAGGCTTTGATGGCGTTGAACTTCATGGAGCAAACACATACCTGATTCAACAATTTTTTTCTCCACACTCGAATCGCAGAGATGATGATTGGGGAGGTACACGTGAAAAACGGATGAATTTTCCACTTGCAGTAGTACAAGCAGCAAAAGAATCTATCAAAACATATGCAGAAAAACCATTTATACTTGGATATCGAATTTCCCCCGAGGAATTAGAAGAACCAGGGATTACATTGGATGATACACTACAATTATTAGACAAACTTAAAAATCAAGGTCTGGATTATATCCATATTTCAGTCGGTAGTGTGATGCAAAGCCCATTGCGAGACAAAAGTAATAAGAAGCCTATTATTCAAATCATTCAAGAACAAATAGGAAATGATATTCCTATTATCGGTATTGGACAAATTCAAACACCCGATGATGCTCTCAGCGCTTTAGATCTAGGAATTCCGCTTATTGCCATTGGGCGTGAATTAATTGTAGAGCCTGACTGGATCAAGAAAGTTAAAGAAGGAAAAGAAAGTTCTATTCGAACAAAAATTTATCCTCAAGACAGAGCAGATTTAATGTTGCCCGATGCCATGTGGGTAACTATAGAAAGCAGAGCTGGCTGGCTTCCGATTGTTGAGAAATAAATTAAAACTGATTATTAATAAAATCGAATAATGGATTTCAATCGAGGATGGGGGAGTGATTCACTTTCACACTTCCATGATTACTCTTTACACCAATAGAAAAAAGTAACCATTCCCTGCTATCAGCTAAGTAAGCAGGATGGTTACTTTTTATTCCCACAACAAGTCAAGCGCTATGTAAGCTGTATTGACTTAGTGTTGACGCACTCAGTCTTTTTTTAATATATATTTACTTTATCACAATATACACACTTTTTGCTCCTTGCGCTTCCCCTCCCTAAGCAAATCAGATTAGATAAAACTTCACATTTATGCGATAACAACAAAACTAACGTTCCTATTAGCGAAACCAAAGAGGTGTTGTTATGAAAACAGTTATTTTAGCAGAAAAACCAGATCAGACGGCTAAGTTGGCAGCTCCCTTTTCCTTTATGGGGTTCAGCCGCATACCCATCAAGCTAACGGCAGAAATTGTTAGAAGCGTGGCGACTCTTGCTCCAACACCGGTGAATATCAGAAAAATAAGCATAACAAAGAAACCTATTAAAATTTGATTTTTTCGCTAGGCAGCTTGTTTCTGCTTTACTGTCGTTTCATACACGATACCGAGAATGTCAAAGATTGTCTTTTTCTGATACCGATGACACTTACGCCCATTCTTTTTAAGCAATTGATAGAGGCGATGGAGAATCTTTAAGAGTTCATGTGTGCCACCAGACATAGCCTCAAATAATAATGGAAAATAGTCCTTAATCATATAAATCGACTTGTATTCGCTTAGCTCTTGTTTTTTCTTTTCCAGCAGGAGCTGTCGCATTTGAATCATCGTGGAGGAACAAAGGAGAATCCCAATGAGTTGTCCATATAAATGGCACTCTAGACGTTCTTTCTTGATGGTTTTACATTCATCGATTTCAAAGAAGGTCTTCCATGTTTTAAATAAAATTTCTATTTGCCAACGTAATGAATAAAGAGCGTGTACGCCATTTCTCGGAATTTCTTTTGGTGGTGTGTTTGTGATATATACGTTCATCCCCATTAGCTGTTTACTTTTTCCTTCATGACAACGGCTTGGTTTTTTAGCCGTGTCTCGGTTTGATCAGTTGTTAATCGGTGGATGATGACACGTGTTGGTAATTTGCTTATTTTCCCAATATAGACTTCCGAAATTTCCATGGTCTCACCTGGTGCCAGCTCTTTCATGATTTGCGCCATATCAAGCTGAATATATTCGGTCTGTTTCTTCATTGTACCGTTCTTGAAATATTCTGGCTCAGGGTTCTTGATATAAATGCGTGTATTCAACTTTAACCGTGAGATATAGTAGGCTTCCTTCTCATGAATGGCTTGTAAATCTCGCAAATCAAAATAACCTAAGTCACGTAGACATAAATCGCCTGCCACCACGCTTTTTAGACAATCTGTGCCATAGGTTTTGTCATTATTTTTACCCGGTCCTAGTTGCACGTTTAAGAATTGGCCACTCAGTAAATCGTATTCTAATTGGATTCTTCACACCTGCCGTATGACTACTTCCACCTGAACCTTGATAATCACTTGCGAAGGCATCTGGCAGCTGAAACACCGTCGCATCCAGAATCCGAATACATTTGAAAGTAGAAATCATGTGTGAAGATAGCGATTGTGTCGCACAAAGTTTCTGTGTTAGGAGCGAAGTAAAGACTTTTCGGAGGAATGCGACAGCCTCTGAATTAAACCGTTGATTCAGTCTTTCTTGGCTTATCAGTACACCTGTCGAAGCCTCTAACCGACTACATAGTTGCGTGAGTGATGTACTCGCGACTTCTTGGCTGAGCCAAACGCAAAGGGCGATGAGTTCATCTGCTTGATACTTACTAGATCGCTTCACAAAACCAACCTGTTTAGCGACTTTTTGTAGGACGATTGGAGATAGAAAGCGTTGTAATTCTTATGAGAATAGATGTAATTCTTCAGAAAACGAGAGATCCATGAAAAAACGTCATCCTTTTCAAGTATTTTACTGAAAGAATAACGTTTTTTTCATTTTGGGGGAAATTCGTTTCTTTAGCTTGATGGGTATGGGGTTCAGCCGACAAAACGCGGATATTATACGCTAACGACTACCAAAAACGGTCGTTTATAAATTAGTCTCGGTATCTACTTAAATAATGGTAATTATAGCTTGATTTCATCACCAAAACTCATAACCAAAATCAAAATACCAAAAGAAGTGTTAGAAACCCTTTTTGGTTATTTATATTTAAAAGCTTTATATATCAAGGTGTTGAGTCTTAACGTATAAAATATGCGTTTTGTCAGTGCTACCCCTAAGTGGTATAGAAGCCATGCATATGATTAAAAAGAAGCAGGTTCATCAAGGAGTGAAGTCTGCCCAAAATCAAAAAGAATTCATCCATAAATTGTTTGGATTAGCTTCATAAGTTAGCAATTTAAAGGAAACTCACACTCTATGTTTCTAACGAGTGATTTTTGCACCAGAACCGATTATTTCGTACCTAGTCATTTCCATCCTTAGCTTGATGGGCATGCGGCTGAACCCCTAGAACAGGATCATCGTTTTATAAAGAAGCGAGCTCGTTCCATGTTAGGATTGAAATCATTTCGTACAGCCACTTACATACTGAGTGGCATAGAAGCCATGCACATGATTAAAAAGAAGCAGGTCCATCAAGGGGTGAAGTCTACCCAAAATCAAAGAGAATCCATCCATAAATTGTTTGGATTAGCTTCATAAGTTAGCAATTTAAAGGAAACTTACACTCTATGCTTCTAACGAGTGATTTTTGCACCAGAACCCAATATTTCACCATTTGAGGAAATCAGTTCTGTATACCAATAAAATGAATCTTTTCTTAATCGTTTAAATGTTCCATTTCCTTCATCGTCCCTATCGACATAAATGAATCCATATCTTTTCTTGATTTCGCCACTTCCCGCAGATACAAGATCTGTACATCCCCACATGGTATATCCCATCAGATCAACACCATCGATTTCTATTGCATCTTTCATGGCGCTTAAATGCTCTTTTAAGTAATTAATTCTGTATTCATCATGGATCTTACCGTCATCTTCAATTTTATCAATAGCTCCCATTCCATTTTCCACAATAAACAAAGGCAACTGATAACGATCATACAGATTATTTAATGCAACTCTTAATCCTATCGGATCTATCTGCCAACCCCATTTGGTAATATTGAGATATGGATTTCTTCCTCCTTTTGCTACATTTCCAACCAGTTCCATCAACGGTTCATCACTTTCTACCTGGGAGAAATAATAGCTTAAACTAATAAAATCAACAGTACCATTCTTTAATATTTCTTCATCACCAGGTTCCATTGTAAATTCTCCATCTATTGATTCCTGAAACGTTTTGCATATATTTGTGTATTTTCCCCTAATCTGCACATCACCGAAATAATAAGTTTTGAGCATCTTATTCCTAGTCAACACCTGATCATAAGGCTTGCAAGTGTATGCATAAGTCAGTGGATATAAAAGCATACACCCAATCTTAAAATTCGGATTGATTTTACGTCCTTCGATGACAGTTAAGGCACTCGCTACCAACTGATGATGTGCTGCCTGTAATTTAACATTATTTTCATTTTCGTTCTCTCCATAAATGATTCCAGCCTGATGCCAAGGTCTCGGTGTAATCAAAATAGAATTTATCTCATTGAATGTCAACCAATACTTTACCTTATTCTTATAACGTTCAAATACCACCTTAGCATATTTTACTGCAAAATCTATGAGCCTTCTGTTTCTCCACGCTCCGTATTTTTTTACTAGATTTAAGGGCATTTCATAATGATGCAGTGTTACCACAGGCTCGATTCCATATTTCAGGAGTTCATCAAAGACATCATCATAAAATTTTAATCCTTCTTCATTAGGAACTTCATCATCTCCGTTTGGGAAAATCCTACTCCAAGCAATACTCATTCGATAACATTTAAATCCCATTTCTGCAAATAAAGCAATGTCTTCTTTATAATAATGATAAAAATCAGTCGCTTCATGACTAGGATAAAAAACTCCTTCTTTTACATAGTCGTCAATTGTTCGTATAGTTCCATGTTTTCCACCTCTTTCAACATCGGCAATACTTAATCCTTTTCCAGCTTCCAGATACGCTCCTTCATATTGATTTGCCGCAGTTGCTCCGCCCCATAAAAAGTCTTTTGATATTTTCATAGTTATAAACTCCTTATTGTCTAATTTTAAAAATTTCTTTTCCTGTTTCAATAATTTCATCTTTTTCAACTATTACATCTACCGCTTTATATGACGCAGTATTGGTTACAACTACTGGCGTGACCAATTCATATCCTTCCTGAACGATTTTTTTCATGTCAAATTTTATTAACAGTTGCCCTTTTTCTATTTTTTCGTTAATTTGAACAGGACATTCATAATATTTTCCATTAAGTTCTACTGTATCCATACCCACATGAATCAGTACTTCAACCCCATCTTCTGAGACAAGACCAATCGCATGTTTTGTTTCAGGAATCATTACAACGGTCCCATCGAATGGGGCTCTTACTTCACCAACAGAAGGAAGTATGGCAATTCCTTTTCCCACAGCTTCACTTGAAAAAACAGGATCTTTTATATCGGATAATAATTGCAAGCTACCAGGAATAGGTGAATTGACAATCATCTCTTTGGTTTTATCATTTCTTGTTTCAGCATCATTAAATTTAGTGTTTTTAACTCCAGCTACAATATTCAGATTTCCATCACCTGTTATGGTAACTACCTCTTCCTTATCCCTGTAGATGATTGCAGTAAGAATAAATGTGATTAAACAACCTATAATAATACTACTTACTATTCCAATGACACCATTCATATTCCCTGTATTAGGATCAATAAAGTTTGCAATTGCAAAAATACCAACTCCACCAGAATAAATACGTAATTTCATCATTCCGACCAATGCTCCACTAATACCAGCTCCCACACAGGCACAGAAGAAAGGAGATTTCTTAGGAAGATTGATTCCATAAATAGCCGGTTCTGAAACTCCAAACAGTCCGGAAATTGCAGCTGAAGCACATAAACCTTTTAGTTTCTTATCCTTTGTTTTTAACCAGACAGCGCAAACTGCAGCAGCCTGATTAAATGGTGCCACGAAATTTGGTGTAATTACCGTATCATATCCTAAAGTTGCAAAATTGTTATATCGAATTGCTGCGTAACTCCAGTGTAATCCAAAAATAACCAGAATCTGATGAACGAATCCTAATATCGCTCCAGATAACCAAGGAGCTAGATCGTAGATACTAACAGTTACATTACCAAGCATTTGGGATAATGTACTTGTAATTGGTCCTAAGATTAAGAAAGTTAAAGGTATAATAATAACCAATGTGAAAAAAGGCACTAAGAAAGATTTAACTACAGTTGGAATCACTTTTTTCAATTGTTTTTCCAGATATGCTGCAGCTACTACTGCGATAATCGCAGGTAGAACAGATGATGTATAGTTTCCAGTAGTAGGAAGAATCATAGGAATACCCAAAACTGTGGAGTAATAATCCAGTCCCATGATATTTCCAATAACACCCCCGTTTGAAATTCCTACAATAACTGGTGAACACATTGTCAAACCAATCATAAGACCTGTAAATTCATTTAGTTTGAATTTTCTTGCCGCTGTAAAACTGACGATAACTGGTAGAAAATAAAATAATGCATCACCTGTATTATATAGAAGAATATATAATCCATCTGTCTTTGATAACCAGCCAAATCCAAATGACATGGCTAGAAATCCTTTCAGCATACCACATGCACAAAGCGTACCGAGCAGTGGTGTAAATACCCCAGTCACTATTGAGATAAATTTAGCCAAGATTCCTTTAGGAAGCTCTTCATTTTCTTCTTCTGAATCTTTATTGGATAACTTTGCAATAGAAACAACGGCATCGTAGACATTTGGTACCTCCTGTCCAATAACTACTTGATATTGTCCTCCAGATTGAATAACGCTGATGACGCCATCAGTGTTTTTTAGAATCTCTGTTTGCGCTTTGCTTTCATCTTTCAGACTAAACCTTAATCTAGTCACACAATGTGTCAAGCCTACAATATTAGATTTACCACCAACATTTTGAATGATGATTCTTGCAAGCCCATCATATTTTTTCATATCGTACCTCCATGTTCTTCTATTTCCTTATAGCCAATTACCTATTTGATGGTACTAGTGTAGCACGTTCAATATAGAACAGCGTTTCGTAATTTCGGTCTTATAATCGCAAAATCATAACACGATGTTTTATTTTAAATTTATCCAAAAACAGTGATTTTGATATGTTTTTCTAGCTAAAAAAGGGAAGGCACTCTATCACAAATGTATGCCTCGCATGGCAAATACATTTATGATAGAGCCCTTCCAACAGAACGTATATTATCAAGAATTTATGGATTAATAAAGGGAACAGAAAATCTAATTGAGTTTGAGGAATAGCTGCAAAGGAATAGAAGAGATTTGAAAAGTCCCTATCGGTTATTATTCCTAGTAACAGCAGCCATTGCATTTATGTCACCAAAAACAGAAAAGAAAAACAGCTTTTTTATAACGTTATCCAACGTGCACAAATAATTAAAAATAACAATAAAAATGTATGTATACCGATTTTCATCAGGAATAAGAACTATCTTAAATAAAGATTCACAAGAAATCCATCATTTCAAATATATAGAAAAGGGATATTCTAACCAACTGGTATTAAAACTTTGAACAGGTAACTGGGTTGTTCGAGAATGATATTAATTTCACACTAACACCCTGTTTTACGCTGTTAACGTTTATTTAGAAGAAAGAAATACCGATGTATAATTTTCGCAATTTTTGATCTTTTTTTAAAAAATTAATTCGTATAAATGTTTTTATATTGATTTTATCACCTTTATTATTTTGTATTTTCCTCCATAATTCCTTCAGAAGTTGACACGCGATTTCTTTCAACTTTTCGAGAAATATCAATTTTATATTCCATATTCTTATCATATTCCACATTAAAATAACAGGAATAAAGAATATCCAGCAATAAAGCGATAGAAGATTCTGTCGCATAAGAAGCAATTTTTGAGTAAAGACGTTCTCTTGATGCGATAGACAACGTGCAATCTGCAGAATTACGAAGCAGATTTTCACCTAAACTTGTTATACCAATGATAGATACATCAGCCATTTTTAATTCTCTAGGTAAGGATATAGGCATTCTGTTCTCATCATTTCCAGAATAGGAAATAATGATTGCACAATCTCCTTTCTTTAATGTATATGATAATAATTTCATTTCTGATTGCGTGATAATCTCTACTGGTTTTCCTATTTGGATCATCTTGTGCTGGAATAGCTGTGCTAAAAAACTGTTAACACTTACTCCAAACATGCATACTCGATTTGCGCTTTTTAATATGTCTGCTGCTTTTGTTAATGAATATTCATCCAATAGTTCCAGAGTTTCCTTCATACTGATTGTTTTTATTGTATTTATTTTCCCAGCTATTTGCATGTATGTATCGTTTTGTGAAAATGGTATATTCATATCTCCATCTTGTAAATGGTTATCCATATAGACAATCTCTTGTTTATATCGTGAGATAAAATCAGTCCATCCAGAAAAACCTAAATTTTTTGCTACTCTTACTAACGTAGACTTAGAAGTATAGGTGGCATCTGCAATTTCCTGCATCGAATAGTTATTTAATTTTCTTCTTTCTTTTAAGAGGAAATCTCCAACAGTCCTTCTAGCATCATTATATCTATATGTTAACTGCTCGATTTTTTGAACTATTAGCATTGTAAACAAACCTCCTAAACCCAGTCACCACTTAGTAAAATACTATAATCGTCAAATTTAACCATCTTCTCATCAGGAGATCAAAAGCATCAATTGCTTATATGTCAGTTTCTGTTTTCCCCCGTGATAAAGGTTCATGTTTCCATGTACCCTAAACCCCATTTACATATTTCATGTAAGATCGGCATAAGAGATTTTCCTCTTTCAAGAGATAATATTCCACTTTAGGTTGTATCAGCGGGTATCATGTCCTATAATAAGATCATTGCATTCAAGTTCCTTTAACCTATCAAATTGTTACACCATTCAAAGCTCTCTTCAATCAACGATAATACGTAAGCAAATGGTTCAATATCCATATTCTCACACAATTCCTCTATTTTATACTTCTTTATAATAGTATCTATTAAAACAGTAAGTTCTTTTTAAAATAATATACACTGATTATAGTAATTCTGCAATAAAGTAAACTTTAAGTTTACTCTTTTCAGTCGATTTAAAAAAATTCAAATGATATGTTTTTATCAATTACCAAATTCAAAGGACTAATTCAAGTTGTCTCGGAAACCTAAATTTTCTGTTAATTTAAAATATTTTAATTCATCAACATCTTTTTCTAGCATTGCCTTCATTACTGCGGAGAACCCAGATAATGGTTCTGGTGCAAAAAATTCAGGGCAATTGCAAGTAATCTCTAAACCTTGGACATACTGATACTATTGGGATACCGCCACATTCCCCTAAAACATAGACAAGCTGCCTAGTAAAAAAATCGTATTTTAATAGGCTTCTTTGACATGCCTACTTTTTCATCACTCGCTAGTTTGAACCAAGAGTTCTTTCTTATCTAGTCATTTACGTTGTTAGCTTGATGGGTATGTGACGGTACCCTTATAATAACGGGACAGTCCAGAAAGTCAGTAAAAACTAACTTTCTGGACTGTCCCTAGAAATTGATTAAACTAAAATTTTTAGAATTAATTTAAGATTTTTTACATAATTCCTTGTATATTGGCCATTATCTTTCGATTCATCGACTTTTATGGTAATTGGTTTTAATCTCTTGGCTGATCAAATCGCGGCTTCCTGTCGTGCAAAATTAGGAAGAGTTATCCTTGGTTGTAAAAGTGAAGGCCCTGCTTGTTAACACAATGTTACTAAGCATTACTCTATATTATAGAATCTATTAAATAGTAATGCTTGATAACTCAATTCATATAGCGATATTCCATAAGACTTCGCAAAATAGAGACTTCCTGCAATAATTCCTCTCCAACATTCGTTTCTAGAACCTTTTTTCTTTCTAGTTCTTTATCCACCAATCTTTTTACTGATAAAACATCAGTTCCATTTAGCAGAACATCTTCTTTTGAATTAAAATGTTTATGCGCGACAAGTTGCATACCGTAGGAATTATATAATAAAGTGTATCCAGCAATCCCTGTTTTTGATTGATAAGCCTTAGAAAAGCCTCCATCAATGACAATCATCTTTCCATTTGCTTTAATTGGATTTTCTCCGTCAATTTCTTTAACTGGTGTATGGCCATTTATTACATGCCCTTGATCAGGATTAAGATCAAATTCTGTTAGAATTTTGCGGCAGGTTTCCTCATTTTCACGTAAATGGTAGTATGGATTCTTTCTCTCCTTGTGGGTTGCCTTATCCTTAATGAAATATCTTTCAAAGGTTGTCATTTCTCTTTTTCCAAAGAGTGATGAATATTCTCCTGTCCATAAATACCAGACCATATCTGTTGCAAGATCATTTGTCTCTTCGGGATGTGCAAATGCATGTCGTAAATAATGTTCAAAAATATCTAGTAAATCACGACCTGCATAGGTTTTATTTTCAATCACCATTTTTTCCATATTTCCTTTTTCATTTAAAGGAATACAGCCATGTATTAATAAGTTCCCGTTATATTTCAAATAAAGACTGCCTTTCTTCATAAGAAACTTCATATGTCTTGCTAACTTTTCTGAATGTTGGACAGAAAATAAAAGCTTATCCAGCACTTGCTCTTCTTCCTTCAATAGTTGATCAGCTTGTCCTTGATTTACCGTTGCAAAGCAAGTATTTTCTAGTGGGTACGTTTTCCCATGAATTGTTATTTCGTTTTTGCCATAATCAATTTTCTCCAGCAAAAGCCTTTCTGACATATTAAAGTTCGGGCGTCTCTTTATGATAGAGCTTTCAAGTTTGAACTGAATCATGGCAATGGCTTGATGAATTTTTGTAATTTGTAATAGTTCATGATTAGATAGTTTTTTATCTGAATGTCTCTTCGGTCTAAAGGCTGGATTGTCCTCATAGTATTTCTCCGCAAGATTAAGAAGTGGTCTAAGATTGATTCCATACACATCTTCAATAATATCCAAATTGTCGTACCTGGCACATATACGAATAATATTAGCGAGACAAACCTTTGAACCAGCAAAGGCACCTAGCCATAGTACATCATGATTTCCCCACTGAATATCAACAGAATGATAATTGATTAGAGTATCCATGATTTTATCAGGCTCTGGTCCGCGATCATAAATATCTCCCACTACATGAAGATGGTCAACAACCAACCTCTGAGTACTATAAGCAAGACCTATAATAAGCTGATCAGCCTGTCCTAGGGAAATAATTTGCTGGACAATTTTTATGTAATACTGTTCCTTATTCGTGGATTCATCCGTTTTGTATAGTAGCTCTTCTATAATATAAGCAAACTGATTAGGCAATGCTTTACGTAATTTTGAGCGTGTATATTTGGAGGAGGCATAAGAAATGAGCTTAATCATATGATCAATAATTTCTGTATACCATTGGTTTAATTCTTGTTCCTTATCAAAATCATTCTTTATTATCTGCAATTTCTCTTCAGGATAATAAACTAATGTCGCCAATTCATTAATTTCTTTTTCTGATAATACATCGTTAAAAATATCTCTTATTTTCTCTTTTACTCTCCCCGAACCATTTCTTAACACACGTTGAAAGGCTTGATACTCCCCGTGTAAATCACTGACAAAATGTTCTGTCCCCTTTGGTAGGTTAAGAATGGATTCAAGATTAATAATTTCAGTTACCACTTTTTCTTCACTATCATATTTTTTGGCGAGTAAATCTAGGTGTTTTGTGTTCAAGATCATGCATCCCCTTCAATTCCATCTAAAAGATTCCGAGTAAATACTTACACTAGAAAACTAAAATTGAGATTTTAACTATAATAACATTTTGATACAATTTTTGCTTGGCGATTGGATAAACTTCATTTCAAGGCAACAACCGCCAACATCCCTTCAGGAGCTTCTCCAGAACCAAGCATGATATCCACGCCTTGTATTCTCAATATCTGTATTAATCGCTGCTGCAACATCCCCATCTTCAACTAATTTAATTCGAGCACCAGAACGAACCTCTTGAAAGATTTGTTCATGCCGTTCTCGGTTTAAAATAGCAACAACCAAATATTCAATATCGAGTACATGATGATTATACGATTATGTCTATGATTGATCAGGCGCTAGGCATTTCTATTTTACCAAAACTTGTTTTAAGTAAATGCTCGTATAATATTGTAACGAAAGAAATCTCTCCATCTGTCATTCGTACTATTAGTCTTGCATACAAGGACAAAAGGGTATTGCCAATAGCAAGTAAATATTTTATTGACTTTATCATTGAAAGATATAGAAATCCTTTATGAAGTTTAATTAAACTTCATGTACACATAATTAAAAAATACATGGAAACAGTAAAATGTTAAATAATTAGTATAAGACATTCTTTCAAGGTATTTCTTTTTGGCTTTCAAATCATGTAATCAAGTTTCGTTATGAATAACTAAGATCTTCATTTAAATATCTACCATTCCTTTATTAAACAATCTGACCCAATTGCTGAACAAGAAAAAATCCTGCATATCAATACAGGATTTTTGATCAGATTTTTTTAGAAATATCGCAACTTTATTCAAAGCTTCACGTTTTTTTATAAACATCGTGTGAATCTATGTTTATGGCAAACAGAGTGAATCCATTTTGAAAAAGGATTGATCAATTTTAGTGGTGCTTCTCGACCTAAACACACCAATTATTTCAATATATAGCACTTAAATACAGATTTAGTGAATCTTCTACTTCTTTTGCAATTAACTGAATGAAATCACAATAATCCTTTGTCGTATGAGATTTATCTAAGGCTTCATAATAAGCTAATCGGTTTTCCACTTTAATAACAACTGCAGGAAAACCTGCCTTCATCAATTCTAAATTTAAAAGAAGTCGAGATGCACGCCCATTCCCATCAATGAACGGATGGATGCCAACGAATATTGCATGCAACATAACTCCTCGCTCCACTGGATGTAACTTTTGTGCCTCGGTGTCATACCATTTAATCAACTGTTCCATTTGTTCCTTGATTAAATAAGGTGCTGGAGGTATATGCTTTGCCCCAGCAATAAACACTTGTTGGTCACGATACACACCTGCGTAATCATCAACAATACCTTTTAAAACGAGCCGATGGAGATTTTTTATTTGCCATTCTGTTAGTGGCTCTCCTTTTTGCACAATTTCGTAAACGTACGCAATCGCATCTCGATGATTGATGACTTCTAAATGCTCTCGCATCGTTTTACCGCCGACAGTAATCCCTTCTAACACGACCTTTGTTTCGTTCATTGTTAATGTATTACCCTCAATAGCATTGGTATTATATGTCCATTCAAGCAATAGCTTTTCACGTAAACTCTTTAGCGTATATTTTGGCAATGGTCGTAAGGTATCTAAGCTCGCCTTTTTCTTATTTATTTGTTCAAACATCTAATTTCACCTCTATGCGCCGTCCTAATTTCTTATCTCAATTTTACACTAACTGTTAAATAAAAACAGCTTGCATTATTTCAATGATTAGCAAGCTGAAAACGTACATAATAACCAAAGCAGCAGCGACAAATACAATCATAAAAAATAAGAAATTTTTCTTTTTGATTGGCTCCATACCCTGCACCCCCGTTTCTAGATTTGTCTAAAACCTAAGAAAGGATATAAGTTTTTCCATTCTTCAACAGACAAATAAGAAGTACTACCACTGCTGTTTGCATTGATAAATTGACCATTCCCCACATAGGTGCCGACGTGAGAAACCCCAGGCTTAGATGTAGAGAATAAACGAAGTCACCCGGCTTCTGAGCTTCTGAAGCGGTACGTTCAAAACCGCGGGCTGTTTGGCCAGCGACTGTACTTTTGTTGATTGCCTATAAAAAACTGAGAAAAACAGTAAAATAGTAAGTAAACAGCATATGAGGCCGTTTTCATCGTCTTTGTTATCGTTTTCATTCCGAATGTTACCGATTTCAACAGCGTTGTTAAAATATTACTTATAAACCATAATAAGAGTATAAGAAAGGGGATGATATAAATGAAAAATTTCGTAGACACAGTTAAGTGGGGTATGAATATGTATGCAAATGCACTTGAAAGAATATGGGGAAAGTAATTGTAAAACCAAAGAAAATAATCGCATAAATTAGAAAGGGGATGACACATTTGAAAAAGTTCTTAGAATCATTAAAGTTCGGAATGGATATGTACGGGAAATCACAAGAATTAATGCGTAGAAGATAATTGAAAAACTAAATACAGAAAACATCTAACCAATTCTCAAGATATACTGAGAATTTTTTTATAAATCTCAATGAATCTGTCTCCACGCTTATATGACACCTTATCTTGTCCGCCCCTGTTCCTAAAAAAGCACGAAGGAGCAGACTTCTGGTCTTTTCCCCTGCATATAACACTCCGTTCCCCCTTTTATCTTGCTCTTCTTGAATATCCTGAGAAAAACATAAACGTCAAATAATACTATCGAGATGGCATTGCCATTTTTCAAACATCTCAACAAGCTGTGGGAGCAATTGAGATTGCCCTAATGGTTTCGATTTTCTCTGCACAATAAGCAAGTTCTTTAGCAGATGGAACTATGCTACCTGTAGCTGCTACATCTCGTTCATCACTTGTGTTTAACATCCGTTTAATTTTAGCCCTCATCCATGTTATCTTTTCATTGTTAATGAAAAAAACGCAATAATTGAATGAAACGAACAATAAGAAAGAGTAAAGGCAATGGTTCTAAAAAGGATTATCGCCGTGAATATGGCAAAAGTCATTTTTCACACATCCCCGTATAAAGCTAGATGAAATGACAAGGTTGTTTTATGAAAAAAAGAACTGGTTCTACGAATATGTGTAGAGTCAGCTCTTTTTATATCTCGAGCGTCAAATCTTTAATTGATGCTCCCTTTAGTAAAAATCCATCTGTTTATTCGAATTTATTTGCGTCACTGTCAAACTGGGCTTTTGCAACTTTAATAGATCCACTTGGGCAGCTTTCCAATGCATCTTGCATATCTTCATGAAGGTCAAAAGGAATTTCAACCATCCCTCTATTAGCATCCAAGGTTACGAAAGCAATCCCTTCCTCATCATAATCGTAGATGTCAGGAGCACATGCTCCACAAGTCCCACAAGCGATGCATGTTTCCTGATCAACCATTGTGTACTTGGCCATTCATATACCCTCCTGCAGAAAAAGTGACAAAGCTAACGAGTTGTGACGAAATCTGGTTTTTCCAAATTCATTGACGTACTGTGGCCTGGTTGTAATTTAGCTTCAGGATCGATATAGGCTTTTGCATTATTCACCGCAGTTGGCGCTTCCCCGAATCCAACTGCAATTAACTTTACTTTCCCCGGATAAGTAGTAATGTCCCCTGCCGCGTAAATACCAGGAATTGATGTTTCCATTTTTGAGTTGACTACGATACTCCCTTTTTCTATCTCTAATCCCCACTCTTTAATAGAGCCAAGTGAAGATTTAAAACCGAAATTCACGATGACCGCATCCACTTCAAGGATTTTTTCTTCTTGAGTTTTACTAGTAGAAATGACCAGCTTCTCAATCCTTTCGTTCCCTATAAGATCCTTTACTTCATAAGGTGTCAAAATATTGATGGTAGAGTTTCTAAGATTTTCTACACTATGCTCATGAGCACGAAACTTATCTCGGCGATGAATAATATGAACCTCTTGAGAGATAGATTCCAACATAAGTCCCCAATCAACAGCAGAATCCCCCCCGCCAACAATCGCAACCTTTTGATTCGCAAACTGATTCAAATCTTCAACAAAGTAATGAAGATTCTTTCCTTCAAATATTGCTGTTTTAGGATGGTCTAGCCGTGTTGGTTCAAAGGCACCTACCCCCGCTGTTAGAATGATCGCCTTTGAAAAGTGAACACCTTTGTTTGTTATCATTTCAAAATGACCGTCGAGTTTTTTTATATATCGAACACGTTCCTCTAAACAAACGGTCGGACTAAAATGAAAAGCTTGTTCTTTTAAAGCATGGATTAGTTCTTTAGCACGTATTTTGGGATAACCAGCAATATCGTAGATAAATTTCTCTGGGTAAAGGGCAGCTAATTGTCCTCCTAATTGTGGCAGACTCTCAATAATTTTCACTGTGCATTGACGCATTCCGCCATAAAAGGCGGTAAATAAACCAGTAGGCCCACCGCCAATAATGGTAAGGTCAAACAATTGATCATTCTGGGACATACCATTCACTCCTCAAAAGGATAAAATCTCATATCTATAATGATTTATAGTAAGATTCATATGAAACTAAGAGTCTAAGTTAACAGCTATCATTCCGGTATTTTCCAAAATAGTAGATTATCTTGTTATACGTTTCTGACTAACACTTCACTTTAGAGGAGATCACATCCTACATTAGATTTTTCTGTTAGGCATCTTTCATACCAACGGACTCTAAAACATAATCGTAAAATTTAGATACGTGATGTTCAATTGGTACTAAGATTCCACCATTTTTATAGGCTTTTGAGCCCATATTATCTTGACACCATTGACAAGCTTCGAAATCCTGCTCGTTCACGCGATGGAATAGTTCAACAGCGTCCATTGGATCAAAATCTGGTTTGGCCATTTCTTCAGGATCGAATAGCCAATCACAAATCACAATCGATCTTTCCGCACTTATTGGAATAATCCGGTGCGTAATAACATGATCCGGTGTTAAGTTGATGAATACATGCGGAATCATGGTCATGCCAAAATATAAACGGTCATCTTCAGGAAGCAATCCTTTTAACATCGGCCTATTGCCTTTCCCGCTAATGGAGAAGGCTTCTAAATTTTCATTAAAACTGGCCCCTAGACCCACTTGATTTTGTGTTCCGATACCTGATTTGAATTCAGGAAGAGCTGCTGTTAATTCAGGGTGAATGGCCGAGCAATGGTAACATTCCTGGAAGTTTTCTACAATGATCTTCCAGTTTGCTTTCACATCATACTCCTTAGAGTGAGCGACTCTTAACGTTGGAATTTGGTATCTGGCGAATGTCTCAAGTTCGCCAAAGCGATCCATAATTTGCGTGTCTAATTGCTGTTCCACCGACTCTGGATTTTCAGAAAAATTCAGCCAGATCAAGCCATGCCAGGTTTGAAGATGTACTTCTTCTAAGCCGTACGTATCATTATTCACTAACTCTTCATGGCATTCACTTGACTTGGGAACGCCACGTAAAGAACCATCAAGTCCATAACTCCAAGAGTGATATGGACAGCGGATGATCCCTACCTTGCCAGAAGGTTCGCTGCAGAGGGTTGCTCCACGATGACGGCAGGCATTTAAGAAAGCACGGAGCACATGGTCTTTGCCCCTCACAATCAGAATATTTTCGCCCTCAACTCTTGTTGTAATATACTGACCTGGGTTCGCTACCTCATATTCATAGCCAACGAAAAGCCATGATTTTGAAAAAATCTCCTTTTTCTCCAATTCAAAAATGGCTGGGGATGTATAAAATTCTCCTTTTAGTGTAGATCTGATTTTACCTTTACCATTTATCACGCTTTGATCCATCGCCATCTATTATTCCTCCTTTAGTCTTTTGAAAAGTTAACGAAACTATGTGGGAGCTTCCTTATAAATTCACAAAAATACATAACGCTACAGGCTGAATAATTCAATGGGATGATTTGTTTTACCACTTATCATCAGATCTGCTAATTGCTTCTACAACACTAGTAAATGTAAATCGATCCCTGCTGTACTACTTATCGTTCCAAATCGATCATCATGACATCATAATGTGTTCCCCTGTATAATTAGTTATCCTGACCTTATTGATGAGCAATCACAGCTGGCTTTGTCATCATTTTAGCTGTGTAACATTGTCCAAAGTATTCAATACTTAATTTGCCCTCTCTATTTACCGCTTCAGGTGATAACAGCGCATACACGATCCCCTTGCCTATGCTGTATTTATACCCAGCACTTGTCACAAATCCGACAACCTTTCCTTCATCTACTACCGGTTCATGCCCCATCACAACCATGGACGGATCATCTAGTAATAGTGTCGTTAACAATAACTTAGGCCCCTTTTCCTTACGATCTATCAATGCTTGTTTCCCAATAAATGTTGGTTTCGCAAGGTCAACCATATGATCGAGTCCTACTTCATATGGGTCATGTTCACTCCAGTAATCTTTCCCACTTCTTAATGAAAGGGATTCAATCCGTATGCTTTCAAGGGCCCGGTCACCTACAGGTACAAGCTGATATCGGTGGCCCGCTTCAAATAGTGCATCCCATAGCTGTAATCCTTGATCGAAAGTGGTGAAAAACTCCCATCTATCTGTACCTGCATAGGTATCGCATACAGCGAGGACTGGAGCATTTCCGATAAATACGTCTTTGGCTTGGCCAACCTCCCATTCACTACTGTCAAAAGTCTTTGGATCAAGAGCTTGCATCATCTCACTCGCTTTAGCACCTATGACACCTAGACCACACATTCCCGATGTTACATCTTGAATCACAACCTGGCTCGATATGGATACGTGTTTTTTCATCCAACTTGCTTCCACTGCTCCTGTACAAAGAACAAAGAACGTGGAGGCTTTTGTACGAATCACCTTTATTTCATCTTTTATCCCTGCTAATTCATGTAACATCAATGTACTTGTCACATGTCCAATCGGAATATCCATATTACTTGTGGTCAATTGTTGTAAAAACGCAAGCGCTCCTTCGCCACTAATTTCCAACCGCTTTTTCGCAGCTGTTGCGTCATAAAGCCCAACATGTTGCTGTAAATGAAGCTGTTCCACCTCAATAATCGGTGACCAATATTGGGCGGACCAGCCTTTTCGCTTCAAGATGGTATTTTCATAGTTTGCAACAAGCGAATCATTGGCTTCATACCATTGTGGCTGCTCCCAGCCAGATTTTTCGTTAAAATAAGCCCCTGCTGTTTTTTGCCGCATATAATATGGACTTACACGCATATCACGCGATGTTTCCGGCGGCATAAATGGATGGTGAACGTCATATACTTTTTCATAATTTTCAATCGAGCGCTTTTTATAATAAGCCGGGCTTTGTCCGTAGGTGTCAAAACGATTAATATCACATAATTCTAAATCCACAGTTGGCGCGCCATTGACAATCCATTCAGCCATTTGTTTACCAACGCCAGCAGAATGGGTGACCCAAATCGCTTCTGCTACCCAAAACCCTCGTACTTTCTGTGATTCACCGAGTAATGGCATCCCATCCGGTGTAAACGAAAAGATCCCATTTATTCCCCGTTTCACACCTGCTTGTTTCAACCCAGGAATGAGTCTTTTGGCATCTTGCCAAGGCTTTTCAAAAAAATCTTCCGGCGTAAATGGCTTTACAGATGGCATTTCTTTTGCTTCTCCATATTTTGAAATGTCACTCACTTCAACTGGCAGTGGGCGATGTTGATAGGAACCAATCCCGATCCCATTGAATACTTGACGAAAATACATGGCATTATCTTGATCACGGATCAGCGGGGCTGTTACTTCTTCTGATTCGCCAGCTAGTTCTTGTAAATCATTCGAAAATACATATTGATGAGCAATTGGTTGAAGGGGAATCGTGACGCCTACCATTTCCCCAATCCGAGGTCCCCAAAATCCGGCACAGCAAATAATCAAGTCAGCCTCGAATCTTCCAGCACTTGTTTCAACTGCTTTTACTTGACCATCCACAACTTCGACACCGGTCACTTCTGCGTGTCCGTAGAACTTCGTCCCACAGGATTCAGCAAACTTCGCCATTGTGTCAACTGCATGAAGGGGTTTAGCAATTCCATCTGACGGTACATACAGTCCACCTAAAATGTTATCTGGGTTAATGAGTGCGCATTTTTCCACACATTCTTCTGGTGTAAGAACAAATGCCTCCATCCCCCACGATTTTCCTACTCCTGCTTTTCGTTTCAAATCGTCTAATCGGTCCTTTGTATTGGCAACTTCAAGACTTCCTACGGAATAGAAAGATGGTTGTCCTGCATGACTCAACTCTTTAAAAGCCTCCACCGTTTGATTCGCTAATGTTGTCAGAACTTTGGAAAAGCCAAGTTGAAACACAAGTCCTGGTGCATGCGAAGTGGAGCCCCCTGTTTCAAATAATGGACCTTGTTCAATCACCGTAATGTCTCGTAGCCCCATTTTGCTTAAATAATAAGCGATACTACAGCCAACAACACCAGCACCAATGATGACCATTTTCTTTTTCTCCATCCCCTGCATCCCGCTCCCCCTGGATCATCTATAGTACATATTGTTGTGATCCTTCTTATTTTTTATGGAAATCAATTCAACCCCTATCTACAATTATTCCATTATAATCAGTAGATTGTGAGTGGCTCTCAAGCCTTAAAGGTTATAAAATGTTAGCGTTTACAATTATTAGAGTTAAAAGTCTAGGGTAATTTTTTGCGCTCCTTTTTATAAAGGGACTCTTCTAAATTCATCAGCCTCATTTCGTAATCATGATTAATTTATAATTATGATATCAACTTCTATCAATATTGTAAATGATAATTTTTATAACTTTTTAAAAATTATAAAAATTAAATATGATTACTTTTTTAATATATTGTAATCTTGATTGACTATTGCTAAAAATCCACGAAAGAGGTTTGTATATGCCGACTAAAAGTCGAGAAAAAATTAGGGACATGTGGAAAGAGTCCCTTGTATCATTTCACTGTTTATTTGATTTTAGGAGATTTTTATATGATTGGGTATTTTCGTCAATGTTCTTTTGGCAGACTTAACTGGAGGTTTTTTTATATTGACAAGATGAGGATTGGATGAGTGTTTTGGGGAGTAGTGGAACGAATCGTACAGTATACATCATCACCTTTGGGATAAGGGGATACAGTGGGATCTGCAAATAGAGCGATGATGTACACTTTTTTTCACTGGGGATTGTACCTTAGGGCGTCTATACATTTCTTGGTCTATGCTTCACTTTTTCCGATATCGTAAAAGTTTACTGGGATTAATTAGCTCCATTTTTTATCCCATTCTTGGTAATTGGATTATAGTTCTCGTATCAATAGGATTCTTAGTAAGTGGCAACTTAGAAACATTGCAATCAGTATTTCCGTTTGCTATCCACATAAACAAGTCAACAAATCACAATCATTCGAAACAAGAAGTTGATATGAGTTATCCAATTAAAGGTGTAGTATTACGAATATGATTGACCGTTATTTCTGTTGCTTCTTCAACTGTATAGATCGTTCTGTTATTGACGAACATCGTAAGCATCCCTTGCCAGATTAAATAATGACATTCTGCGATTCCCTCAGCATGCGTTTCTTGAATGTATCCTTCTTTGATACACTGTTTAAGGGAGATAAATGTTCGTTTAGATTGATCAGATTCTATAAGCATAAGCTTTAAATCATCATCAGCTAAAAATGCTAATAAATCTGTTGGGGAATAATCATAATACTTTTCCATATTGACCGGATGAGTACCTAAATCAGCCGAAAATACAGCATAGTAGATTTTTGGCGATTCAAAAGAAAATTTACAAAAGCATTCCCAAATCAAAAAATATCTTTCTAAAGGGGTTTTCGCTTTCTCAATATATTGTGGTAAAGCATCCGTATATTTTTTTACCATACTCATAGAAGCAAAGAAATTTAGATGGGATAAGTCTTCAAAGTAGTTATAAATGGTTGCACTATTATAACCGGCTATATCGGCGACCTTCCTTATTGTAACCTTATCAATCCCTTCTTTTTCGATAATATCAGCAGCTGCGTTAATAAAGTAAGACATCATACGGACCGTTTGCTTTTCCTTGTTTTTTTCCGTTTGTTTTTTCAATCTTTAACACCCCAAAATCACGATAATTAATTTTGAGTGTAACATAAAATAACTGATTCGCAAAAAACTTCAAGTCATTTGCAATGAATCTCTAAATCTAGAGCATACTTTTATTATTTTACGAATTCTTAAAATAGATGGCTTTCACCCAGAGTTCAATCCTCTGTAGGCTCAACAGAGGAGGATTGAACTTTGGGTGTTGAAATCTTCATGAACGTTACATTTTTCACTAGCTTCAGCTTTGTCGTGCGTAAGTCTACTCTACGGTATTCATAAAACGTAGATTTTCTATCATTCTTTCCCATAGGTCCGCTCATTATGAAATTTTTTCTTTAGGTTCTGAGATTTTATCTTCTTTTACCTCATTCTTTAATCCTTTATATAGAGACCAACACATGAAAACCATAATAATTGCAAAAGGGAATGCAACTGCAATAGAGGCCGTTTGAAGTACCTCTAAGCCCCCTGCTAAAAGTAATACAGCGGCAACCATTGACTGGATAATCCCCCAAGTAATTTTAATTCTATTCGAGGGATTTAAATTACCACTTTCACTAAGCATACCCAACACAAAAGTTGATGAATCAGCTACTGTTATATAATAAATAATCACCACTGCAAAGCCTATGATGTTTAACACAGAACTTGCTGGAAGATAATCAAAGAAACGAAACATTGATAAATCCACATTTGAAATAACTTGTTGTGCCAATTCCTTTTGACCTAAGTTATGGATCAGATGGAGAGCTGATCCTCCAAAGATCGACAGCCAAACAAACGTACCAAGTGCAGGGACAAACAAAACGCCTATTACAAACTCCCTGATCGTTCTTCCTTTCGATATTCTGGCAATAAACAGGCCTACAAAAGGGGCCCATGCAATCCACCATGCCCAATAGAATAAGGTCCAACTGCCATTCCATTTGTTGTCACCAAAAGGTTTTGCGTTTAAACTCATACTGATGAAATCATCTACATATCCGCCCATCGTATTAAAAAATACTTTAAAAATCGTAAAAGTAGGGCCCATGACTAAAACTAATAACATAATCAAAAACGATAGGACCATAGCAGTATTAGATAAGTATTGAATCCCCCTTTCTAATCCAGTGGATATCGAGATTAAGTACAGAATGGTTGCGACTACGATAACTGTGATTTGAATAGCAAGTGTATTTGGAATGTTAAATAGGGAATGAAGCCCACCTGAAACTTGCATTGCGCCTAAACCAAGTGAAGTAGCTATGCCAAAGACTGTGGCAAAAACAGCCAGGATATCTATTGTTTTTCCAATCGGACCATGAATTTTGTCTTTTAAAAGAGGGTAAAATGCAGAACTCACTAATGCGGGTAATTGTTTGTTAAATTGGAAAAAAGCAAGAGCTAAACCAATAACGGTGTAGATCGCCCAGGGGTGAAAACCCCAATGGAAAAATGAATACTTTAACGCTACATTAGCTGCTGCTTCTGTATAACCTTCTCCAGTAGGAGGGCTCGTATAATGAAATACAGGCTCTGCAACACTCCAAAAGAGAATGCCTACTCCCGTACCGGCAGCAAATAACATAGCCAACCAAGATATTGTTTTGAATTCTGGCTTGTCCGTTTTCTTTCCCAACCTAATATGACCATATTTAGACAACAATAAATAAACAGAAAATAAGACAAAGAACAGAGCTGCACTAAGATAAACCCACCCAAAATACTCAATGGTACCATCGAAAATGATATCGGTAATAGCTGAGAGACTCTCTGTAAAAAAAATACCCCAAATAATAAATGCGACCGTTAGTAGAACTGAAACATAAAATACAATATTTGCGTTTTTTCCTTTTTTACTCAAATTAACTCCTCCTTTACTTTTAAAAGTGGTTCATGAGTATTGGTTGTACGCGTTATGCTTGTATTTTCAATGAATAGATCCATAAGGTTAGCCAGGGATTTAAGGCTAATTTTAGAATACAATAGATTGATTGAAAAATGAGACAACATAAAGTCGTCATCGTATAAAGCCATCCAAGAATTCAATTATTTTTGTCACAAGCACTTAAAAAGACACGACTCTTTGTTTTAGCGAATTAATATGAAAATGAACCACAGGATGCAATCTCTAGTGAAAACACGCCACATAAAACAACATTTCGCTAATCGCAATGAAGCTACAAAAACCACATTATTCTTTCATTTTACGGAAACATCCCCTCCCCATTTTTATAAATGGATTTACCACCTAAATTGAAAACGCTTCCAAAAAAATCTTTCCTAGTAATCAAGATGTTAGCATATTAACTAAAGGACATTTCAAACAAAAATTTTGGAATGACTAATTACAAATACAGTCCCTTTCTACCTGGCTCTTCATGCTTAATTCTAATTATTTTCAAACTTGGGGTGCTCTCCTTTTTATAATCATGATTATCTAATTATTGTGATTAATTATAGTAGCATTTCCGAAGAATGTAAATACAAAATCGCTAATTAAAAAGAATATTCTGAATCACAATAATATTACTTATATTTTTTTGTGGAGTTGTTGCATATCTACCAAGTCGATGCTACGGTAGTCGTGATTATTTCTTGGAGCTCTTTCATTTAAATAAGAATTCGGTTCCGAACGGAGAATGCATGGTTGCCGATCACATAAGAGATTGCCCTAGATTTTTTGGCGTTTCAAAACCCGTTGCGATGAGCAGCAACCATTTACGCAAAAAATGCAGTGAGGATTGACTGCCTCACTGCATTTTCCATATCTCTTACCTCTTCAACTGTTGGATTGAAATAACATTTAATAACAAGCGTTATATATATTGCATATACGACTAATCGGGCTCTACATAGGAATGGATTGGTTTTTTAAACTGTTCATTTTATCAGGTACAGGTGAGCGACCCCTTCCTACTTATTGAGCTAACGCCCTACACATTCCTTGAAGAAGGGGACTTCTATTATTATTTGTTGAATTTTTACAATTAGTTGTATCAACTGTATTAATTCATATTTTTTAATTCTTCCGTTAATCGTATGAATTCTTCCTTATTTCGGGTTTTCAATGAGTGATCGATTGCCTTTTCTAGTTTCTCTTTTCGGAAATCACGAATGGCTTTGTCTAATACCATCTCAGCAGTCACTTCGGGCTCTAACGGGGTTCTAGGCAATTGCTTTTCCATATGCAATCAAGCTCCCTTCACCTTTTTCTATTCTACCTCTTAGTTACGCATAGCATAGATTATTAGTTTTTTATCGAAACGAGTGGATACACGGTGTTCGTAGGAATCCTCCACTTCAAATTTTCCATAGAAAATTAAATGAAGGTCATTCAAACTTTAGGTTTGATGGCGAACTGTGATTCACAAACCTCAGAACCCCAACCTGTTACAATGGATACTTTACCCTCTAATTCACCTGTAATATAACTCCTTTTAACATAATGATAACGCTTACAGATGTATTTGACAACTAACATGCTTACAAATTTCACACGTACTTTATATCGAACCCCCATTCGGTTCTTTTTCTGTTAGAAGTTGAATCTTCCTCGTCACAGCGCTGTCGATTGCCTCTTCTTATTCAGACTCATCTAAAATAAGTATGATTAAATTATTGGCATATATAATTAAGATCATTAATTCAATACGCCTTTCATGTAAATGTAGATAACAATTTTTTTATAGTCATGTTTATTTCCCCCTCTTATTGATTTTTTATTCCTATTCTTATATTCTCCGAGTTATCACACTTATATACCCATAAAGTATCAATATACGATTTTCCTTTTTAAAAGCATCTAGTAAACTCTTATATTTCTTGTAAAGTACTTCTTGCATACAAAATAGCATCTATCCATACTTGAAGACGGGATAGATGCTTTAGTAAAACGTATAGAATAGGATGTGACTATCCAACTGGTCCTTGATGCCGGTGGATACATCGCTGCCACAATTATTTCAAAAAGGCGGTTAGCCTTCAAACCCAAATACATGATCTTTTTCTAGGGTATGCGGTATCTTCTTTTTCACTTTTTACTTAGCCTCTACTTCTACATCTGCTGCTACTTCTTCCATAGCAAATCGTTCTTCTGGAGCATTTTTATTGATACGATACCTTGCCCAGACAAAGTAATAAATCACGGCTACTGTGAAAATGGCTACGTTAATAAAGAAGAAGGTAGGATCTTTAAAGATGCTGGAAAACAAAGCAATAATGCTTATGATAATAGAGATAATTGGTACTACTGGATAAAATGGTGCTTTATAGGGGCGTGCAAGATTCGGTTCTTTTTTACGCAGAATCATGAGTGATACATTCATCATAACGTATGATACCAATGCCCCAAACGTGGCAATTAATATTAATCGATCTGGATTAAACATTAGTACAAAGACGAAACCTATTACCCCTGGCACAAGAATCGCCATATAAGGAGTACGGCGTTTTTCGCTTAATTTCGCTAAAAATTTAGGAAAGTAACCAGCTCTCGCTAAAGCGAATGTTTGTCTTGAATAAGCCAAGATCGCTCCTGCTAAGCTTGATAGCATCCCGAAAAGACCGACTACAGAAAGGACACTAATTAACCATGAATTTTTATCAACACCGTTAGCAATTGCATAAGAGAGAGGGTTTGCTTCTGTAGACGTACCCGCAGATCCTCCAAGACCTACAGTGACCGTGACTACAAGGACAGCAAGGATAACAAGTGTAAAAATAGCCCTCATAATACCTTTAGGCATGTCTTTAACGGGATTACGACATTCTTCTGATAACATCGGTAACATCTCCATACAGATGTACAACCACATGGCATAAGGTAGAGCTGCCCAAATACCAGCAATCCCCCCAGGAATAAGGTCTCCCCCAAATAACTTCTCAGCACTAATATGTGGCATCCCATAAAAAGAGAATAGTAGGACAACACCTACAGATATCGTAACAAGAATCATTTCAATTGTTGCATATTCATTCACACCCAATATGTGTACAATAAAGAAAAATACATATAGAACTGCGGCAGCAAGAATAGGATGGATTTCAGGAATTAGAAAATTCACGTAATAACCAGCACCCGAGGTAAACACCGCTGTCCCTACGGCAAACTCCAAAGTAACACCCACACCCGTTATAAATCCGGCTAAAGGCCCCATTGCTCTCCGTGTAAAAGCGTAGGCTCCCCCTGCGTGAGGCATCGTTGTCGATAACTCCGAAAGTGACAAACACAGCGTCACATACATTACACCGATTATAGCAGTAGCAATTAACATGCCGACATAACCAGATTCAGCTAAGCCATAATTCCACCCAAAATAGGAACCTGAAATTACGATACCTACTCCTAATCCCCATATTTGTATCGGCCCTAAGACTTTCTTTAATTCCAAATTATCACTCATAAAAAGACCCCCATATATTAGTTTCTATAAATTGTCCAAAATAGCCATTTCCAAGAATGATTTTTTACTGAATTACCGGAAATAGGTGGATATTTATAGTGAGTATTTGAAAACAGCCTATAAAACACTATCTGATACCATCATTTAGCCTTTAAATATCACAATTATATGAAGATTTTTATAAAGTTTGGTTGATTGGAATCAGTAAAAAATCCCTAAAAATCACACATAATCAAAACTGGTTAAACAAGTTCAGAACATATTAAGCGATGCTTCTTCGATTTAGATCCAATTATCCTCGATTAAATAAGGCCATCATTATGTGGTGTTTAGAAATAAACTCAGCTCAATGTAATTTAATATTCAGAATTTCATTACATTAGATGAGCGTTAATAGGTAACTATTACATTATGATAATTTCCGCCACATACATTATAAATATTTAATTTACAAAAATCCCAAATTTTCGTGCCCGTATTCCGTTTTCTTCACTAGGTTCTCTATCGATGAAATTTTAATCATTTATGGTGGTGAAGATGTTCTTCTTGAACATTAGAATCGCTAAGTACAGGCTTTGTTTCGAGTTGCGCAAAAGTAAGTATAATGACGGTAGAAATAACTAATGTTACGATCCATGAAACAGTACGGGGATAAAAAGAAATGGATTCTTTAACACGTTTTAATTCAGAATTGATTAAGAGAATGATGAATAGAACACCGATCATAAAAAGAACATCTGTGAATACCAGCATGAGTACATAACGATCGGAAGGCAACATTTCTCCTAGCATCGCTCCCATCATTCCACCCATTAGTCCAGCTGCAGTTCCTTCCACAAGGGTAAGAAGGTTAATGGCTCTTCCTGCTATAATTCCCACTACAATACTTAAACTCATCGCTATAATAGTAGAAAGTGTTAAGTCCCCTTTTAATGCGATTCCCGCAATTAAGCCGATCACTAAACCACTAGCCATCACTAATACCATGACAACCGTCATACCTGTCATATTTTTCAACTTGTCTTTATGCTTATAAATATTTATGATACAGATAATTGTATAAATGATTACTAGTAACGTACTTATCACTAGTAACATAAGCATCCCCCCTGTTGAGAATTGGACTGGCAATTTCTAAAAAAAAGTCTACCAAACAAAAGATATCTTCATTTCCAAATTAATAGGATAAATCATTTAATTTGGAACGTTTTAATTTGTTAAGTAGTCGTCATTTGACAGCGCATACATTTTGTTAGTAACACCAGTTACGGACTCTTTAGATCCAACGTACCGTTCTATCAATCTTTCCACTTGATAGGCAGTGATTCAGTTTAACTGTTTCACACATTTAGCTGCATATTGAATCATCTACGCTGGCATTACCCTTGGCTAACTAAGCCTTGTTTCACTAATCTTTGCATCTGAGCTGCAACATCTTTTTTATCTTCTTGTCCAGTAATACCACCACCTACTATGACAAGGTCAGGCTCTGCTTGAATGACTTCTGGCAGTGTATTTAATTTAATGCCTCCTGCTACTGCTGTCTTCGCATTTTTCACAATCCGTTTAATAATTTGTAGTTGTTCAAATGAGTTTTCTCCGACTGCTTGAAGATCATAACCGGTGTGTACACAAATATAATCTACACCAAGTGCATCAATTTCATATGTTCGCTTTTTAATATCCTTTACATTAATCATATCTACAAGGATTTTTGTCCCATGTTTTTTAGCTTCCTCTACTGCGCCTATGATTGTGGCATCATCCGTCGCACCAAGAACCGTAATGATATCAGCACCCGCTTCAGATGCTTTCATGACTTCATACCCACCTGCATCCATAATCTTCAAGTCTGCTAATACTGTCAGTTTAGGAAATGCCTCTTTCATTTCTTTTACAGCTCGTAAGCCTTCATTAATAATAACCGGTGTCCCGATTTCTACAACATCAATAGATCTCTCTACTTCCCTCACTAACTTGATTGCTTCTGGGATGTTGACAAGGTCTAATGCTAATTGAAGTTCCATGAATTCTTCCCCCCTTATTATTTTTTATGAGTCAATTGTTCTATGACTCATTATAGTTCTTAATTTTCTGAAAATGAAGTATGCACTTTTTTATCATATAGTATATGAAATATACTTTAAAAGAGAAAATATTTTATCTATCGTTATTGTCCACCATCTACTCTTTTAGAGACATCTTCTAGACATGTACCACATTGTGAATAATGAATACTTACCTTTACACCCTCATAGTTTTCAATGATTTCATTGCAGTTTTTACAAATAATTGTTCCCATATGCTTGGCTCCTTTCAATAACAAATTTTTAAAATAACATGCTTACTTTCGTTCTATTTAAATAGTTTTTAACCATCATTTACCAAAAATACTTTTGTCGGATATTGTATTTGAATATTCGTTTACTCCTTTGTTCCATACAAATGGCCAGTATCTTAAGCCTCATATTCCTAGCAATTAGCTCCATCATCGCTAATTAAAAGACAAGTTAACTAATTTGTAGTCCTTCTCCAGATATTTGTGAAATGACTAGTAATCGAGTTCATCCCTTTATTTCTGACTGCGATTGACGTTGAACATCAATTTTTATTTCTTGGAATTCACTTTTTCCACACACATAGCATATTGTCACTTTCGTATAAAGAGTTTTGCAATGAATACAATATTTCTTCTCCATGGTAGCATTCTCCTGTTCTATATTTAAATAATCAAAACAAAAAAGAAAGCGCTTACTATATTCTGATCTTATATACTACAAAAAAGGTCAATTAAGTAGATTGTACAAAGCTTCTAATCTCCTTCATATAGTATAACTATGTTGCATTCTAGTCTTCGCTCCTACTTTAGTAACTGATATCATATTTCCAAAGTTGGTTCACAAACGAGATGGACTCCGATATCCACTTTGGGTTCTTTTCCTATTCTTTGCTTATCGTCACTATAAAGCGTGGGTGCATCTTCCATTTCCCCTTCACAACAATCTGTTCACTCACATCATTAACATTCATTCGATTGAAGATGGTTTCTGTACCAGTTCATTTATTCGAGCTATAACATATTTAATATTTAGGATAATCCGTGTACTAATCATTATAACTCGTATAATATCAATAAGTAAGTACGCACTTTATTATCATATAGTATCTAAAGTTATAATGTAGGTGATAAATTTGACGGGACATATTGACAAGAAGGCACAGGGACTCGCTATTATTGGCACCGATCAACAACTGTATATGTTCCCCGTTTTCTCACATTCTAATTCCACGAGCAAATTAACGTATAAGAAATGACGAGTCAGTCCTCGCTGGGGCAAGAACTGACAATAATATCATTCTTTTCTTTTATCCTACCCGACCTTAATTTGGGATAAAATTTTCAATTCCTTCGCAATAATTTTTACAAGCTCCACGACTCTGTTTGAATATCCCCATTCATTATCGTACCATGCTAGCACCTTCACTTTTCTATCTCCAATCACCATCGTAGATAGTCCATCAATAATAGCTGAATGGGGATTTGAATTAAAGTCAATAGAAACCAGCGGTTCGGTCGTGTACTCCAAAATCCCATGTAAAGAGCCATTTGCAGCAGATTGAAAGGCATCATTGATATCATTCATCGTTACGTCCTGTCTCAGGTCGACGACGATATCCACAAGTGACACATTGGGAGTAGGGACACGAAGCGCGATACCATGCATTTTGCCCTTTAATTGCGGCAACACAAGAGAAAGTGCTTTCGCGGCACCGGTCGTCGTTGGGATAATGCTCTGGCCGCAGGCACGGGCACGACGTAAATCTTTATGAGGATTATCAAGATTTTTTTGGTCATTTGTATACGAATGAACGGTCGTCATTAATCCATTTTCAATACCAAATTGTTCATCCAGTACCTTTACTACAGGAGCAAGGCAATTCGTGGTACACGAAGCATTTGAGATGATAAAATGCTTATCAATTTCTAAATCATGCTCGTTAACACCCATGACTATGGTCACATCTGCATTTTCCCCTGGAGCCGTTAAAATGACTTTCTTAGCCCCTGCATCCAGATGAAAAGCGGCTTTCTCCCTCGAATTAAATTTCCCTGTGGCTTCAACAACGATATCTATATCAAGTTGTTCCCAAGGTAAACTTCTCGGATCCATACTGCTTAATAACTGAATGCGGTGCCCATTTACAATTAAGGCTTGATCGCAAGAAACCACATCTCCCTCGAATTTACCATGGCTAGTATCATATTTTATTAAGTGAGCTAAAGTTTCAGCAGGATAGTTTGCGTTGATTGCTACTACATCAAGAGTTTCATCCAAGATTGCTTTACGGAACACGAGTCTACCGATTCTCCCAAAACCATTGATGGCTACTCTTGCCCTCATTTCTCGTTCCCTCCCGACATCAAATATTTTCAAATATCCATCACATTTAACACAAACATACATTCCATTCCCTACCACGGTTATATACCCATTAAACTGAAAAACTTCCACTATACATCTAAGGGATATCACAACATCTACGTTCAAGTTGTATTTCTTCTATGTCGCACTTGTAATCGGAGTTCACTCCGTCGGTAATTTATTTTAGTGTTTTTTCTAACAGCGTTGGTTACCTACCACCATTTGAATCCGTCCTCTTGTAATAATTGTTCAGATGCTTCTGGACCCATGGAACCTGACGGATATAAATGAAGCGGAAGATTATTTTCCTCAAATGCCTCTAAGATAGGTTCCGCCCATTTCCAAGATAGCTCAACCTCTTTCCATTGAACAAAAAAAGTGGAATCCCCATGCAGAGCATCAGATAACAGGAGCTCGTAAGCTTCTGGCATACTTTTTTTGTTAGCCAAAAACCTCCCTGTAACAGACTCATTTTTTCCATGGTTTAATGGATTTCTACTATTGAATTGTATGGAAATTCCTTCGTTCGGACCGATTTCAATAATTAGGAGATTTGGAGCTGTTTCTTCGTTTTTTTCCTGATATAAATCTTTTATTGGATTTTTAAATTCAATCACGATTCTTGTAGACTTCTCCTTCATCCTTTTGCCTGTTCGTATATAAAACGGAACTCCACTCCAAAAAGGATCATCAATCCACAAACGAGCAGCAATAAATGTATCATTCATTGAGGTACCCTCAATGCTAGGTTCATCTGTGTAGGCTGGAACTAGTTCTCCGTTCATATACCCTTTTTCGTATTGGCCGCGAACCACATCCCTCACTACTTCGGCCTTCAGTAATGGCCTAAGGAATTCCATGACTTTTCTCTTCTTATTACGAATTTCGTTTGCGCTGATCCGTGTTGGTTGCTGCATGGCCGTCATCATGACGAGTTGCAACATATGATTCTGGACCATATCACGAATCGCCCCTACTTGGTCATAGTATCCGGCCCTCTCTTCTACACCAACAGTTTCACTTGCCGTGATTTGTACATTAGCAATATGTTTATTATTCCATAATGATTGAAACATAGGATTTGCAAACTTGATAGATTCCATATTTTGGACCATTGGCTTTCCAAGATAATGATCAATCAGATAAATTTCATCTACTTCAAATGCTTCGCTTAGCTTTGTAATTAATGCTTGAGCTGATTTCAAATCGTGTCCAAATGGTTTCTCAATGACAAGACGCTTCCATCCTTTAATGGACCCTAATCCACTTTTTTTTATGTTCTGAGAAATCACATCAAAGAACTCTGGTGCGACAGATAAATAAAACAGCCGATTTTCAGGGATCCCCAACTCTTCTTCGCGTTCCTGCACCATGCCAAGTACCTGCTTATACCCGTCATGATCTGTAACATCCAACGAACTATAACGAAATGCACTTAGAAACTCACTCATTTTGGAAGCGTCCTCATTTTTTAACCGCTTAGAAAATGTTTGCAATGATTTTTCTACATGCATTTGAAATGTTTGATCAGACCACTCTCTTCTTCCTAAGCCTACAATTGTAAAGGATTTAGGCATTTTTCCATCTAAAAATAAATGAAATAAAGACGGGTAAATTTTTCGTTTAGCTAAATCTCCTGTTGCTCCAAACAAAACAAATGTCAACGAATCCAATTCCAATGGATTTAAAGTTTTAAAAGCATTTTCATCTACATTGATATCACGCGGAACCGCTACACCATTCATGCTATTCCCTCCCGTTTTTTAGCAAAACCCTTATATTTTTACATATGATTGAATGTACTGACTATAAATTTATTGTGAACCCTTCTAAAAATTATTATAATATTCGAACACTTTAATTGTAAGTACGCACTTTTTTATTATATAGTATAGAAAAGCACACTATTGTTCAGGTTATTCAATCCAATTATATGGAGGGAAAACAATTGAGACATCCTATTGACAAGACGTTTAACTGCGAGAAGGAATTAACACTATCAATCATTAGCGGTAAATGGAAAATGCTAATTATGTGGCATCTTGGGAAAGAGGGAACGAAGCGGTTTGGTGAATTAAAATCTATGATGCCAGGTATTACACAACGAATGCTTGTAAGTCAACTACGGGATCTTGAAGATGATCTCGTCGTGAACCGTGAAGTATTTCCCGTAGTTCCACCGAAAGTAGAATATTCACTAACCGAAAGAGGAGAAAGTCTCTTACCTATCCTTGATTCTATGTATGAATGGGGAAAAGATTATATAGAGACATGTTTGACAAACCAACCTGAGAAAACTAAATCCATGTAGAAACGCAAATAATGTAAGGGTTTTCAAGTGTTGATTCCCTCTCAATAATAGTAGACTTGATTAAGTTCAAAAAGAAAATGAAAGGTTTTACTAAAACAGGCTACTTAAAAGAAAAAATGAACGATTCCTCGTTCATTTTTTCTCTTAGCCAATCATCTTAAATGATCCAACCATAGCTCATATGAAAAGTACCATCGTATAATAGCAAATATTTTCATCATATTTTTCTAGAATTACCCGTCTGCTAGTTAATTACACTAATTCTTTCCTGTTGGTTGAATCGTATAAAAAAGACGGTTCCTTCCTCACTTGTTTTTAAATCAATGACCGCATTATGACGATTAGCAATACTATAACAGATTGCTAATCCCAGTCCTGTTCCCGTGTCTTTCGTTGTAAAGAAAGGAGTTCCGATTTCTTGAAGTAATTCCGTCTTTATTCCACACCCTTCATCATGCACTTCCAAAACAACCTCTTGATCTTCCATATACGTTTTTATTATTAGGATTCCTCCTGACTCCATTGCATCTAGACCATTTAAAGATAAATTCAAAATTAACTGGCTTATTTCCTTTTCATCTAGAAATAATTCAGGGCATTCGTTCAACTGAAGCAGGATTGTCTTACCCGTCCGTAAAGCCTCTGCCTGTATCAAGGGATAGAGTGCTTCAATAATTGGATTAAGGGGTTGAGGTGTTTTATAACTTACCTTATTTTTAGCTAAATTAAGATATTCAGTAATAATCGAATTAGCTCGATTTAGTTCTGCCAACATTAAATCAATATATTTAATGCTTAAATGTTCAGGATCGCCTTTTGACAATTCTAAAAACCCTCGGACTGTAGTCATGGGATTTCTAATTTCATGAGCAATACCAGCAGCCATAACTCCAATTAAATTCAAACGATCTAAACGAGCCATCTCATTTTCAAGTCGAACACGCTCCGTAATATCTGTAATCACTCTAAGAATACAAGTTTCTCCTTGAATTTCAATAATCTCCGTTGATAACAACCCTTCACGAACTTCACCAGACTTTGTCTGATATTGAATTTTTGCATTTTTAATACTCTTTTGGGTTTCCAAACTATGAATCTCTTCATTAATGGAATTTTCCGTAAGGTGTAAGATTGGGCTGTTTTGATGCATCACTTCTTTATAACTATAGCCAGTATTGTTTAACCATATTGGATTTACATTTATATATCTCCCATCTGTTAATGAGCGAATCTCAATCAAACAAGGACTTGATTCAAAAATTTTATAAAAATGTTCCTGTGAGAGGCGGAGATCTTCTTCGATTTTTTTTCGCTCTTCAATTTCTTTTCGGAGCTGCTCATTGGCGATCATTAGTTTCTGCGTTCTTTTTTCTACCAATTTTTCAAGAATCGTATACTGTTGTTTTTTTTCACTATCCGCTTTTTTCCGTGCCGTGATATCACGAATCGATAGGACATAAATATGTTCTTCATCTATTGTCGCTTCACCAATTTGAACATCAACGGGAAACGCCCCTCCTTTTTTGTGAGATGCAATGGCTTCAAGAAGTTGCCCTTTACTCTTCCGAAGAGCTTCCATTTGCAAAGGGGTAGATTCCTCATTAGGATACTTCACTTCAGGTAAAAGATTAATGACATGTTGCCCTAGTAATTCCTCCATAGAATAACCAAACATATCTTTTACAGCAGGATTGACTGATAAAATATAACCATGTACATCAAACGTAATAATCGTATCTAATAATGTTTCACCAATCACTCTAGCTAGTGCTTCATTTTTTCGTAAATCAAAAGTTGTACGTTCTAGTTGTTCATTAACGACTTGAAGCTCAGACCGACGACGTAAATCACTTTGAAGTTTCATTCTGTCATGATTTTGATAAATTTTTACAAACTCTTGCACTTTCATTTTTAACGTTTCAGGATGAAAAGGTTTAAAGATATAGTCAACCGCACCAAGGCTATAACCGCGCAGAACATGCTCTGTCGTTTGATTAATCGCCGTTATAAAAATAATCGAGATATACTTCGATTTTTCTCTTTCTTTAATGAGTTTAGCCGTTTCAAACCCATCTAACCCAGGCATCTGCACATCTAATAAAATGACAGCGAAGTCCTGTTTAAGCACACATTTTAATGCTTCCTCACCAGATCTTGCACTTACCAGATTATATTCAGAGGAGTTAAGCACAGCTTCCAAGGCTAATAAGTTTTTGGGATAATCATCAACCATTAAAATATTCACTTTTTGACTCGTTGTCTCGTTACTTGTCGTTTCAATTTCATGAATATCTAATGTATGGACTTGATTTGAAAAAAATTTATTGGATCCTTCGGTATAGTTTTTCAAGCGTATCAATCTCCTCATAATAGTTTGCAATGCTCGTAAATTTAATCGCTTCTTTACTGCCTAAACCAAGAATTCCAGATAAGCCTAAACTTTCATGAAGGAGATTGTATACTCTTTTTTGAAGCACTTTATCAAAATAAATCATGACATTCCGGCAGATAATCACATGAAATTCATTAAATGATCGGTCGGTCACTAAATTATGTTGTGCAAAGACCACGTTTTTCGTTAGGTATGAATGGAATATAGCATTTTCATGTTGCACTTTATAATACTCTGAAAAAGCTTTCGTCCCTCCTGACGCAAGATAATTCTTCGTATATAATTGCATTTTATGTAGCGGAAATTTCCCTTCCTTCCCAACATCTAAAACGTTTTCATTCATATCCGTCGCGTAAATCCTCGTTTTTTCATATAGTCCTTCTTCATGTAAAAGAATGGCCATCGAATAAACTTCTTCTCCAGTCGAACAACCTGCATGCCAAATACGAATATAAGGATAGTCCCTTAAAAAAGGGACTACTTTTTTTCGAAATGATAAAAAAAAACTTGGATCCCGAAACATCTCTGTCACATTAATAGAGAAATCATCAAGCAAGCGATTCATAACGAATGGATCATGAAAAATTTTCTCCTGTAAACCTGATATGCTTGCGATTTTCTCTTCACGTATGCGATTCCAAATTCTACGATTTAAGAACGGTAAGGTATAGTTTCTAAAATCAAACCCATAGTAGCGGTAAATCCCTTCTAGTAATAAATCAATCTCAATTTCTTCCAATTCATTATGGACCTTATATCTATTATTATTCATCTTTTGTCATTACTCCTTACATCACAGCAAACTCCCACCTATCTGTATAGCCATACCCTCATGATTGAAATAAGTTGCTCCAAATTTACCGGTTTACTAATATAATCAGATGCTCCCGCCTCAATACATTGATTTCGGTCATATTTCATTGCTTTTGCTGTAAGGGCAATAATAGGAAGACTTTGAAATTTGGGAATTTGACGGATAAATTGAATCGCTTCAAACCCATCCATCTCAGGCATCATAATATCCATTAGAATCAGGTCAACGTCTGAATTATTTTGTAAAGTTGCAATTCCTTCTCTGCCATTTTCCGCAAATATCACCTCAACATGATAACTCTCCAGAGCCGTTGTTAAGGCAAATATATTACGCATATCGTCATCCACGACTAGTACTTTCTTCCCTTCTAGCAACGCTTTTCTTTCATGTAACTGTTTACGTGCTTCTTCGGTATGCAGTGGAGGCACAACAGGAGTGATACGTCCAAGTCTAGGGTCCTCCAAAAGACCTGTGGCTACCTCTGCTTCAGAAAGTGATATTACCGATTTGTTCAAGTTTTTATTATTAGGCAAATATAAAGTAAATGTGCTGCCATTACCTTCTATACTTTCAACTTCAATAAAACCACCTAATAAGCGGGAAATTTCCTGACTAATGGAAAGTCCTAACCCCGTTCCTCCATATTTGCGGTTGATTGTTCCATCTGCTTGTTTAAAAGCATCAAAAATAATAGCATGATTTTCTGATGGAATCCCAATTCCAGTATCCTTAACAGAAAATGCAAGTTCTATATCTGAAAGGAGGAAATCACTCTGTTTTGAAAACATTCCTTTTTCAACTTTTTGAATGGTTAAGGAAACTGTACCATGATTGGTAAACTTAAATGCATTTGATAATAAATTATTCAAAATTTGCTGTAAACGATGTGTATCAGTATGAATATATATTGGCAAATTAGAAGCCATTTGAATGTTGAATTGAATATTTTTCTTACGTGCGACGGGCATAAATTGTGATTCAACAAATTTCTTCACGTCACTAAGGTTTACCTCATTCATCGTTATTTCCATTTTTCCCGCTTCCACTTTTGATATATCTAAAATGTCATTGATTAGATGTAGTAAATCATTTCCGGACGAAAAGATTGTATCCGCATAATTCACCTGTTTTGCTGTAAGATTTCCATCGACATTTTCTGCTAGCATTTGAGCTAGAATTAGCAAACTATTAAGTGGCGTTCTCAGCTCATGGGACATATTGGCAAGAAATTCCGATTTATATTGTGAACTAAGGGATAACTGTTGTGCTTTTTCTTCTAGAATACTTTGTACATTCTCCAATTCTCTCGTTTTCTTTTCAGCATTTTCATATTGCGTTTCGATTTGTTCATTAACGATTCTTAATTCCTCTTGCTGTGATTGAAGCTCTTCAGATTGACTCTGTAATTCTTCCGTCAATGCCTGCGACTCTTGAAGAAGCCTTTCTACCTGCATATGCCTTATAATACTTTGAATGTTGATACCAAGATTCTTTATGACCTCTTTTAGCAACAGTTGTTCTAAATGACTAAAAGATTGAAAGGATGCTAATTCAATAACAGACAATACCTCTCCCTGATATTCCACTGGTATAATGAGTACTTCTGATGGTGATGCCATACCCGTACCAGAAGTAATCTTAATATAGTTACTAGGAACTTGGTTAAGCACGATCATTCGGTTCTCTAATGCGCACTGTCCAACAAGTCCCTCCCCTAAACGAAAGGTATCTGTTCCTATTTTCTGCTGATTATAAGCATAGGCAGCAATTTTTTGAAAAACATCCTCATCTCCTATGCTCCGTTTTATATAGAAAATACCGTAATTCGCCCCTATAATCGGCGTGAGTTTTGTAATGAACATATTTCCTAAAGTCTCTAGGTCGTCTATTCCAGAGTACATGGTAGCGAATTCAGCCACTTTTGTTTTTAACCAGCTCTGCTCTTCAGTAGCATTTTTTAACTCTTTTTCATGAAGTGTATGCTCTTCAAGTGCTTGAGCCATTTCATTAAATGAGACCGCAATTTTCCCAATTTCATCTTTCGTTGTCATATTAATACGCGGTAATTTTTCCAAACTATTAAAATTCACTTCATCCATGACAGAACTGACCTTGTTTAGTCTTCTTGTGACATTCCACAAAATCCAACTTAGTAATGCGCTGCCCATGAAGTAATCTAGAATGATATATAGTTTAGTAACTTTCGTAGTTTGAGTATAATTTTTGAGAGATTGGTTTAATTCTTTTTTCGTTCTTTCCTTTTGCGCAGTTTGTAGTTGATTAGAAAGACCAATCATTGTCTCTCCAGCTTCTCTCCCCTGATCCCAGTAAAGTTGAGTTACTTCCTCTTTTTTATCTTCTTTTAATAGTATATCCATTTCTTTATCTATTTCAGAATATTTTTTTATACTAGTATTTAATTGCTTTACGATTTCTTGCGATTCTCTGCTTCCATCCAACTCTTGGTGGGCATCTATTGCTTTATTTACATTTTGGAGGGCATGATCCCGTTTTTTTGTAAATTGTTCTGTAAATTCACTAGGTGGATTGGCAAACAATTCTCTAGATTCTTTGCTGTAAACATTCAATCCCTCCTGTATAGATTGAGTCAAATTAAGTATCCTGTAGCTTTTTATATAATTTCTAATATCCTGTTCATAGTTATTCATACTAGTCCAGTGGTAAACACTAAATATCGCATATATCCCATAAATAATACCAAAACATGTAATGACCTGTGTTTTGAATTTCATATAATCCTCGTTCCTATCGATTATTTTACATTTCTCTAGAATACCATTTGCTAATGAATAGAAGATTGTTTTCTTATTACCTAGTAATTAATATAATAAAGTCAATTATAATAATATTCAAACTATTAATTTAGCTATATCAAATAATTCTAAATTACTAAGACTTTCTAATTAATGATCTTAAAACAAATTGTATATCCTACACTTTGTGAATCTGAATAATCTTAACCCGAGTATATTTTTCTATACTATATAATAAAAAAGTGCGTACTTACAATTTAGACTTTTCACCATTATACTACTAGTAAGACAATTCTAAATAAATGAAAATTTCTAGGCAAAAAGATCCATACAACTGTATCACCTAAATAACAGAAGGAGATCTCATTAGTGGTGTGACCGTTCTATGCGAGAGTTTAGAACGCTATAAAATCATGTGATAGCTTAGAGATAGTAAGCGGATTATTTTCTCAAATATAATGGGCGTTCGGGAGGGAATTAACATGAAAGTCGGCTTAATTGGTTTAGGGAAAATGGGATTAAATATCGGTCAAAATCTATTGGACCACAATCACGAAGTAGTAGCCTTCGATTTAAATGCAAACTCAGTTAGGGAAATGGAAAAGTCTGGAGCTGTAGGAGTATCTAGCATTATCGAACTCGTTAAATCATTAGAATCACCAAGAATTCTTTGGATCATGGTTCCCCATTCGGTTGTTGATTCCGTGATTAGCGAAATAACCCCATTTTTATATGATGGTGATATTGTCATTGAAGCTGGTAATTCCCACTATAAAGATTCCATTCGTCGCTACAATAATTTAAAGAAATTCGGGGTCAGATTTTTAGATGTTGGAACCTCTGGTGGGATGGAAGGTGCCCGTAATGGAGCTTGTTACATGGTTGGCGGAGATTTGGGCGCCTGGAATATAGTAGAACCTATCTTTCGGGATACAGCTGTAGAAAATGGCTATTTATACGCAGGAGAAGCTGGCAGTGGTCACTTTTTAAAAATGATCCACAATGGGATTGAGTATGGAATGATGGCTGCCATCGGCGAAGGTTTCGAGGTATTAGAAAAAAGCGAGTTTGATTATGATTTTGAAAAAGTAGCAAAAGTATGGAATAACGGATCGGTTATTCGTTCATGGCTTATGGAGTTAACCGAACATGCATTTTCTAAAGATTCCAGACTCGAAGAAATCAAAGGGACTATGCATTCTTCTGGTGAAGGGAAATGGACCGTCGAAACGGCTCTCGATTTACAAACCGCTACGCCTGTAATCGCTATGTCACTATTGATGCGGTATCGCTCATTAGATAATGATACATTTACAGGAAAAGTAGTAGCCGCACTACGAAATGAATTTGGCGGGCACGCTGTAGAAAAAGGGAAACAAACCACAAATGTTTAAAGGAATAAACGAAAAATGATTTGATGAAAGGAATCTGGAATGTTCCTTTAAAGAAAGGTGACAATCATGGCCATACTGTTCCAACAATATTTTTTGAGCGAAATAGATCGAGCAAGTTATGAAAATGATGTGCTTCATGTCTGGCCAGAATTAAGTGAAAAAATCTTTGATTTAGATGATTATGAGCTTGAGGAGTTAGTCGAACAAATTAAAAGAAAGAGCATTTTTTTGTGTAAATACTGACAAAAAACATCGAAGAATGCTAACTCATTCCATTTTCATGCATGGAGTTAATTAGGATGGATGAACATAAGTACCCCCTTACCGCAGTACTTGTACTGCGGTTATACATATAGTCATATTAATCCCCCTGCTTCTAAAGAGGCAGGGGTATCTACTATTCCATTTTGCTATCTAAAAACTATAATAGTTACGATTTCTTAAAAAGATAATAGCTTGACCATTTCCTTCGTTTCTAAGCTATCAACCATAGTGTGCCATGATTTTGGTTTATTTGGTAAAATAGAATAATATTGTTTCAAAAACGTTACGATAAGATCTGTTTGAAGTTCATTAGTACTTTTATTCATTGGCAGAAAACAAAGATCGAGTCCTGTTACAGCTTCCCCATCATTGCTCCAAGATGGATGAACATAAGGAAAGTCTAGACGCTTATACCCAAGATGAGATAAGACTTCACGGCGGACATATGGATTCATCGACTTAATCATGCCAAATTCATAATGCTCTACTTGGTAAGGATCGTAGATTTCAGCAAACATCCCAAATAACTCTTTGTCATTAGCCGCCGCTAAAGCGTTCAAATCATCTAATCTTCTATTCGCTAAAAATGGACCAATCCCTTGCCCATCTTGACCGATGATTGTAAAATCTGTCATCGCCACATTAAATTCTTTATAATAGCGATACTCTGTCGCGCCTACGACTTTGTTGTCATCAACAGCAACAAACACACGAATGTCTGGGTCTTCCAAAGGCTCTTTCCACAAATCGTATTCTAACACTTCATCTGCAGGAAATACATTTTGCATTAATTGATGCAATTGTTTGAAGTAAGGATCTTGTATACTTGTAATTCTGTAATATTCCATTTTTCAGCTCTCTCCTTGTTCCGATATTGGTAAGAAAAAGGGGTTTTTCCACTCCATTAATGCCCCAAAATCACATGATTCTTCATCTTTCAAATAATTCGCCACAACTTGAACAGGGGTTCGGCCACATTGGAGAAGAAACGTGATAACAGGATCTTTTAGTTCCCCTTTTACGACAGATTCTAAGTATTGATCGGGCGTCATTTCATGCACTTTTTTATGATAACCAGGCATTCTTCCTCCACCTAGTAATCGCTCTAGTCCTTTATAAACGACGACTTCATACATGGATAACATCAGCCATTTTCCTAATCCTAGTTTTCGATAAGAGGGACTCACACTAATATCTACGACATAGAGCGTATTTCCTTTTGAATTATGGTTCCGAATATACCCATTATCCGTAATCGCTTCCCATGTATGTTCTGGATGCTTGGAATCAAAATCAACCAACAAACTGGTCATTGAACCCACCACTTGACCATCAATCTCCATACAAAGAGCCCCTTCAGGGAATAATGTAACATGATTTTGTAACTGTTCCCTATTCCACCATAATTCAGATGGAAATGGTGGCGGAAAACACGCTTGTTGAACAGCGATTAAATCTGAAAAGTCCTTTTCTTGATAATTTCGGATCACAGCTGGGATCGGACGATTCTGATTGAAGACGAAAAACTCTTTTCGATACACATGATTCACCCCTACTATTTGTGCAGTGGCTCTTTTTAGCTCACCAATCTGGATATAAATCGGTTCGGCGATCACGCCATGTAGTAACGGAACCACTTTCACGAACACGGTATAACAATTCCAAATTCAAATCCGCTGTTACGATCATATCTTGATTGATTTCCCCTTCTACTAGAATACCACGTGGTGGAAAAGGAATATCATTTGGCGTGATCACTGCTGCTTGGCCAAAATTCGCTCGCATAAAGTCAACCGTAGGCAGCGCCCCTACAGTACCTGTCGTTACGACATAGACTTGATTTTCGATTGTCCTTGCATGGCTGGTGTAACGAACACGATGGAAGCCGTGACGATCATCGGTACAAGAAGGACTGAAAATGATATCGGCACCTTTAGCCTTCGCCATTCGAACGATTTCTGGAAACTCAATGTCATAGCAAGTCAACATGGCAATGGTACCTTTATCCGTCTCAAAAACTTCTAATTTTTCACCTGGAGCCATATTCCATTCTTTGATTTCCGTTGGAGTAAGATGAAGCTTTGCCTGTTCTGCCACTCTTCCATCTGGATAGAATAGATGAGCAACGTTATATAATTTATCGCCTTTACGGACGACATGAGTTCCCCCAATAATATGCATATTTGTTTGCTTCGCTAACTTTTTAAATAAAGATAGATATTGTTCTGTAAAGTCTGGAAGATCTTGAATCGTCAAAGCTTGTCCTTGTTTATCGCCAATGGACAGTAGTTGTGTAGTGAAGAATTCTGGGAATAAGATAAAGTCTGTATCAAATTCTTCAGCTGTTTTCATATAATGTTCTACTTGTTTGGCGAACTCTTCAAACGAGCTTATTGTATGTAGATGGTATTGCACTGCTGCAACTCTTAGTTCCATAATTTCCTCCTAACTTATCATCACTATAGAGGGTCTCTCTACCTATGATGCTACATTGATGGTTGCTATTGTTATTATTAGACACATCATGATTTTTAACAAGTACACACTTTAATGTTATATAGTGATAAAAAGTATACTTTCATGATATAAACTAAATGGATTATCCTTTTTACTCTAAATGAACTTTATCAGAAAAACCCACTTCATTAAAAGAGGGTTGCTCTGATTCATTCATTTTTTATAATTTCTTCTATGTAATTTATCTTTTAAATTAAATGGATGAAGCAATCCCCCAAATGGACATACCATTTAGCAGCATTTCTACGATCATTCAAAATGGTCATTTTAAGCTTACTGCAAGTTTATAATTTGCATTTAATACAAATCCACCCTTAGTTGTTCCTTCAAACTTTTCCTAGAACGAAAAATCCATGTTTTAATCGTGCCCGTTTTTATATTCATTTGTTGGGATATTTCTTCTTCTTTTAAGCCATGAAAGGATTTTAATAGAAACACTTTTCTTTTATCTGAATCCCACCCGCTTATTTGCAATCGGACAGCTTCCATTATCTCCATTAATTCGGCTGCTTGTTCTACAGAACTATTAATCGATTCAACGAAAAGCTGACCATCCTCAAGCGGTGAAATCAGATATCGATTTTCTTTCCTCAAATAATCAATAGCCGTTCTTTTAGCAACGACGGTCAGCCATGCACCTATTTTTTCAGAATCTTTGATTGTTTCCATTTTACTAAAAGCTTTAATAAACGTTTCTTGAACAACGTCTTCTGCAAGATAAGCATCTTTCGTCATATTAAAGATCATTCTATTGAGCTTTTTAGAATATCGCTGATAAATTTCAGCAAAATTTCCATCTAGAAGCTCACAATTTGTCATCTTCCTCATCCAATCTTTGCGTTATTTTTCAAAATGGTCCATAACAAAGTCAGGCATTTTATTATGGATAAAATCCATAAGCTCAACAGAATTACCATTTTCATAAACAAACAATATGACATATTCTCCGTCACTAGGCCATTTACTGTTTTCCAAAACCATTTCTATTTCTTTCTTATCTTTGACTTTTAACACTGAATTTTTTGATTTAAACTCTTTTATTAGTTCTTCGTTGCTATAAGAATGGAACAAATTCTGATCAATGTCTTTACGCGGAGCTATCCAAACCTGATAAAGATCATCCGCTGTAACTCTTGATTTTTCTAGCATATTATTTTGTTTGAGCCATCTTTCAAAATTTTCATAGTCAGGCATCCATTCTATATAAAGACGTTTATCATTATTAAGTAATAGTTCTATACCTGAATAACCTCTTGATTCATCCATCATTTCTTCATATGTTTCAGCTCGCAGATCCTCTCTTAATGCGGCTATACTATCAAGAATTTGTTTTTGCTCCGTTATGGAGGTCCCTTTATTTACCGGTGCATTTGAAGAAATGGCAATTTTATCAACCTTTGTCGCATCTAAGCTCAATATTGGATAAATCAATTCTTTATATTCTTTAGATTCATAGATTGGTTTTAAAAGATGCGTTAGAGAATGATTCTTAGGCACATTGTATTGGCGAACTAATTTCTTGCCATTCTCCAGCTCGTAAAAGAAAAACAGATTATCGTCATACCTATTTTCTTTCCTGGTCTTCACCTCTTCATTAATAAGCGTTTTGTGCAGCGCAAGGACATTTTGAATATTTTCACTTTTCTTTAAATAATTTGTTTGACCTAACTCGTCACTATCTGCATATCCATAAATACTATTACCTATATACACTTGCTTAATCTCATTAAATTCTGGAACTTTCTTTTCAAATCCAGTAAAATCGAATTGAAACAATACCAATATCAATCCGACTGATCCTGCGAAGTAGAGATATCTTTTATATTCTCCAAACACCCTCCATGTTTTCTCGATAATCATTTTCGCTCCGAAATACCCGAGCAAAGAGCCCGCAATATATCCAAAAATAAGCCATCCTCTACTATTTTGCGTTTCACCAAAATACATCCCACAGAAAAGCATCACACATAATGCCACCCCATAGATAAAAATCGGTTTAATAGCACGAAACGCCATTGCACTCGAGGCTGCTTCTGTGTGTCGCTTTTTATACAACCATAATGAAGCAAAATAAAGGACGACGATTAATCCACTGTACAGAAGGGCAGCAAAGATACTCATCCCGCGGTTTTCAAAAGACGCTCCATAGAGGATGGGTGAATAGGTTTCTATCTTTGAGCTGAGATAATACTCATACGAGAAGCCATGTACAAAATCCTTAATATTAAAGACCCCTAACACCAATATACCCGTTGGAAACAACAATAAAAGATATGTGAGTACCCCTTGGAGAATGGCCATACCTGTAATCATTCCCACAAAAACCGCACAAAAGAAAATAAATAAAGGAAATAACCATGTAATTCCTGTCCAAATTAGAATTTCTTCTATTGAAATAAGCATCCCTAAATCAAGTACACTTCTGAAAATGAAAACAGAACAAGAAATAACTAGAACAGGAATCGTTAAAAACGCAACTCCCATTCCTACATAATGATTAAATAAAACTTTTCTACTTATGGGTAGACTATGTAGAAAATCAGCGGCATCTTTCAAATGTACGTACAAAAATAAAAAGATTGCTAGAAGCACAGGTATAATTAACATTAGTCCATACTGAATTTCAAAAAGATAAGAAAATGGATTTTTTATTTCCTGATAATATATGTATTCGTCATTTGTATGCATCATCAACATCTTTAATGGTAGCGCAAAAACTAATCCTAGAAAATAAACGATGCCGATCCAGCCCATATTTCGAAAGATTTGCATACATATTTCTTTATTAAACCAAGATGTTTTCGATGGCATAGCCTACTTCCCCCATTTCGTAAATAAAAATTTCCTCCAATGTGAGCGGAAGCATGTCAAAGATGATCGGATTATACGTATCAAAGTGTGATTCTACCTCAGACTCTTTGCCACGAACCACACATAGCCACACACTTCCCCTACGTTCATAATGAAGGATCTTCATTTCTTGAAGCCATTCTTCTCTTGGTTCATTTTTAAAAGCAACTTGTATTTTATGGACGTCTGATTTCAAATCGTCCAAATCTTTTTCAAGTAGAACGCTCCCCTTATGTAGAATACCAACATGGTCGCAAATATCTTCTACTTCACGCAAATTATGTGACGAGATTAAAACAGTCATTTCTCTTTCAGCAACATCCTGTATCATCAGGTTTTTTATTTTTTTCCTTATGACTGGATCCAGACCATCAAATGGCTCATCCATAATCAGTACATCTGGCATAGCCGAGAATGCCAGCCAAAATGCAGCTTGACGCCTCATCCCTTTTGAAAATTTATGAAGCTTCTTATCCATCTCGATTTCAAAAATCCCCTGAAGATTTTGGAATCTTTCCTCATTCCAATCAGGAAAAATCGATGAATAAAAACTAGCCATGGTCCTCAACGTATATTGAGAAAAAAAGTATGGAGTATCTGGAAGGAATATGATTTTTTTCTTTATATCAACGTTCTCAAATACAGGCGTGCCATGAATCAATACATCTCCCTTATCCTGTTTAAGGATGCCAGCTACTATTTTTAATAGTGTTGTTTTTCCAGCACCATTCGAACCTAACAGACCATAGATTGAACCCTGTTTCACCTGTAAATCCACTGCCTGAACGGCTTCATTTCCTTCATATTTTTTATATAGCTTCTTACATTCAATCATCATTTTCCCCTCCCCCTACCGACGACTCCAAATCATGAATAAGCTCGATTAGCTCCTCCGGCTTCAATCCAAGGTACATAGCTTCAGAAAGTAGTTTCTTTAGTTCCTTTATAACGCTGACTAATTTTTCAGAATTTTTAATAAGACTAGTTGGATTCACAAAACTTCCCTTTCCCTTCACCGAGTAGATATACCCCTGTATTTCTAGCTCCCGATAGGCTTTCTGGATCGTATTAGGATTAATGGTTAACTGTCCTGCCAAGGCACGAACGGATGGAAGCTGCTCATCAGGTTTTAACACTTCACTAATAATGAGCTCCTTCAATTTATCAACCAACTGTTCGTAGATCGGCTGTCTACTTCTCATATCTAATTCAAACAATCAAAATCACCCTCACTATGCACTAAGTGTACTACGAGTATTAGTACACTTGAATTTTAAATCATAATTTTGGAAATAACAAGTAGTATTTATTTTGTTAGCGATTGAACTTTAAATAATACTGAAAAAAAAGAACTGATATAGGTCATATCGATAAATAACCATAAATAAAAGACCAACATATTGTTGGTCTCCAATCTAGCAAAACTTTAAGACAAAAATAGACTCATGTTTCAACCTTTTAAATTCGTCATTCTACCCATTTTCAACAATTTAGAAAGAGCCTCACTGGTTTCTGTTACACCTTCATTTTCCTTCTCAGCACTTTCGCTATCCGTGTTCACGTCCGTTGACTTGATTTGTCGAGAAGCCTGATGCACCATTTGACTGGCAAAAGTCGCGCTTTCAGGATTCCCGAGCATTAAAGAAACGACATTATATAGGATTCTCTTTCCTTCATCCGTTTTCAGTAGGGCTAATTGATCATTCGTAAAGGGGTCCATAGGAATAAAAATCCCGTTTTCCTTATATGATCCATTCCGCCCCCTTAATCCTTCTTCTAAAAGTGTACTCATAAGTTCATTTCGGCTGCTATACTGGTTTAATAATTCATTAAACTCATCAGCCCACTCAATCGTAGTTTTAGGGGTATATTGAAAGCCTTTGCCTGGAACCATTTTGCCCTTCGACAACGTTACCACCACCTTGTAGGAATGCAAAAGAGTGTGCCATTCCTTTTCTCAGAATTCTCATGCTTCTATTGTCTGTTTTTCAATTTCAGCAATGATATTTTTTAAGAGATACGCTTTACTAGTAAAGAAACTAGCTTCCTCAATATTAGGAGGAAATAGACAATCTTCATCTTTCAGTTCTTCTAAATATTGATGGGCAAATAGAAGTCCCCCACCGACAATGATCATCTGACCGACATTTGTATCGACGAAATATCGGATGATTTTATCTTTTACTTCTTCTGCATATTCTTGTGTATATTTTTCAACGATTTTCGTGATATCTCCTGTTTTAGATTGCCAAGTTGCTTTAAATACAGGAGTATATTTAGGCTTCTTAATCATTTTTTCAATTTCAGGCTTTATAAATTTTCTCATGAATTCTTCACGTGTAAATGAGATTTTAGGTGTTTTGCTCACTCTTTCAAAACGCGCTCGAATGCTTGCAAATTCTTCAAGGTTAGCCGCCTCATTCATGATCGAATCAATAAATTTATTTGTTCCGATTGAATAGTTTGTCGATTTAGTTGAATTTAGACCATTTTCATCATACAAAGCTAAATCCAATGTTCCAGCCCCTAGGTCCGCTATCGCAAACTCATTATGAATTTGCGAGGAAAACTCTGTTTCCACCACTTCGCCATCTACTAGGTCGAAAGCTAAAGCTAAGTAGCTTGTTACCCCTTCCACATTAAGCTGGACATCAGAAATATTGATCGTTATAGTTTTCCCTTTATAAGGCCCTTTTACAGCAGTAATTTCATGCGTGCCTTTATAAAGGTTAATTTTTTCTGTAGACGCTTGTTTTGCTTCTTCGATTGGAAGTCCAAAACTCAAAGGAACGTCCACTTTATTTTCTTTACCTGATTTCCAGGCAGCTAAAGCTAAGCCAGCTAACGTTGTCACGACATGGATTTCATTTCCAAGTTTATCTCTAGCCTCACTGTTTGTTTCTCTTAGGTTCTCTTTGTTATTCGTAGCAATTTGCGCATATTCCCCTACTGTGTAATAAGCATTCGTTCGATTCTTAGGCAAGGCATTACTTTTGATATGTAAATGAAGAATCATATCATCGGGAAATAATTTATCCCTGCTTTCATCTGGCATATCTTCTGCTGTTGTCTCAGCGTTCTCTCCTATGATGCTCGCTATATTTAAAGAAACAACGTTTCCTTTTTGATCGATATACGTAATTTTATTAGAAATGTTTCCACTATCTACTCCTGCTATTAAATAATCCTTCTTAAATAAGAAATCAAGTTTTGTCACGGTCTTCCTCCCCTGGACTAATCTAGTCTAGTCTACTTTATTATCCAATATATCCATACCCGCCCGCAAAGTCAATGATTTTCTAGCGATAAATTGACGTTGTCGCCATTTTAACGATAGGCACAATAACTAAATTTCACAAACACTAGACAACACACACTCCATTTCTGTTTTCTTACTACTTCAAATTACCGTTAAATTACTGTTAACGTCGATTTATCGATAATTTGCAGCAACCTTAAGGTTTGTATTTGCAGATAATTCATCGCTAATTGCTTTTTCTACCGATTAGTTAGCGCCTACTTAACGTTGTCTATATTTCGTTTTTTTAAATCGAATAACCAAATAAAGCTTTTGTTTATCCAAACTAGTCTAAACTAGTTTGGATTTAACGTAAAAAAGTATTAAACTAGTCTGAACTAGTTTAATACTTTTTTACGTTTCTCATTGCAATTACAGATATAGTTGCTTCACCCTTATATAATAGGTAAACTGTAATTAACGATGCTTTAACGCTTAACAACGGATTATGTTTTATAGCTAAAAATAAGATAACGTTAAACTAGCGTTAAAAGGAGGGGTTCCGTGTCAGATAGATTCAATAGTAATAAGGTTTTTGTTACTGATGCACTTCATTCCGATGCTTTATTTGCTTCATTGCTTTTGGACAAAGAGTTTCATTCAAAACTATACGATGAAGAGATTTTAGCATTGGATCCTACTACGATGTATTCAACGACAGATTGTTCTGACAAATTTTTTCACATCGCTAATTCGACGCTAAGATATTATGTCAGAATGCTAGAAGGGTATTTGGAGATCTATGTTGAAGGTAGAAAGAAGAGATTACCATTCCTTAGTGTATTTAAAATCCATATGGTTTTGTTAGCACTTGAAAGAGGAGAGACCATTTCCGATATACAAGTTAAGCTAGCTCTAAAATCGATCCCGCAACAAAATAGCGGGAATGCAAAAGGAAACAAATATAATGATGAGATTCTGGATCAATTATTTTCTGAATTTGAAAGAAGACAGACTGTGATCATGGAAACACACGCACTTCACAATACGATTAATCAAATCGAAAGAGAATTATTGAAAGGGACTACATCAAAAGCCGATCGAGAAAGACAAATTGAAATAATAGAAGAAAAGATAAAAAATCATCGGTTATATCGAAAGATGGATAGACAAGCAGGAAATGTTTTACGAAAAAGTTTCGAACTTAATAAAAGAACAAGTCTTTTCTCACTTTTTTCAAGAAAAGCTACATATGATCCAGAACAAATAGAAACAGAGATTCTAGTAGATGAAAAGCTGATTAAAGCTGATAATTTAGAAGTGGAATTTATTAAGCAAATCGAGATATTAAAACAGGAGATTAGCGAAATCGAAACAGAAGTAATTGCGTTGGGAAAAAGGTTAGCAGTAGAGTCCGCTCGTCTAACAAATGAAAGGGAACTACTTTTGCAAACCAATGAAGATTAACGGTTTGTTTAGATTTTAGCAGGTAGTGTGAAATTGAGATAAGAAATTAGGACGACGCATAGGGCGAAATTAGATGTTTGAACAAATGGAACAGTTGATTAAGTGGTCTGACAACGAGGCGCAAAAGTTACATCCAGTGGAGCGAGGAGCTATGTTGCATGCAATATTCGTTGGCATCCATCCGTTCATTGATGGGAATGGGCGTACATCTGCCTTCTTTTAAATTTAGAATTGATGAAGGCAGGTTTTCCTGCAGTTGTTCTTAAAGTGGAAAACCGATTAGCTTATTATGAAGCGTTAGATAAAGCTCACACAACAAAAGATTATCGTGATTTCATTCAATTGTAGAAGTTTCACTAATGCCTTATTTAAGTGCTATTTCTTAAGCTAATTGGGGGCTTTAGGTTAAAAGGCACCACTAAAAATGATCAATCCTTTTTTCAAACACGCTCTTTCTATTTGTTCATTTATCAAGGTTATTTGTATTAATTTGATCAAACTTTTTAAATCTACATTAATGGCCGTAATCTACCTTTTTCAATGTATGATATTCGTTATTTTCGTACATTGAAAAGACCACCAAAAAGAGCCTTCTTCTTGAACGGATAGAGGTGATAGTCGGGGATATTTTACAAATGTTTTTTGGTTCCTATGCTTGTATAAGTAGTAAGTACTCTTAGACATCTAACCAGAAGCTTATAGTCGATTTTATTTTATTACAAAATAAAAACAGACAATTTAGTAGTTAACTTCCTACAAATTGTCTGTTTCGTTGTTTATTTTATGCCCACGAACTTCTTTTGCTACAGCTTTTGCAGCTTCTTCTTTTGTATCAAAAATACGCCATTGATTGTTAATCATTGTCAATACCATTTTTACACCATCCCTTATCTATAATTTTATTTTAAGAAATTAGTCTTTTTGCTCTTTTCTATTTCGTTTCTATGGTTATATTATACAATTTGAAGTTTTTTTAATCAAAATCAATGAAAACGTAACCATTCACCATGAAAGCGAGAACATCACCCATGAAAGCGTAATTAATTTAATTATTCTTAAAATTTCATTGTATATCTCTTGTTTTCGTGTATTTTTAAAATAAAAAGACATTTAACATCAAGTGTCCCGGATTAATCTGAAAAAGTATATTACACGTTGTAGCTATTTTTCAAAATCTATTGCCCCATTATGCACACAGATTTGTAAAGTTTGTAAAAATCATTGTTTACAACACCTTAATTTTAAGTCGCAATATTAGGTTTAAAAAGTATGCATACTTTATACAAAACTAGTTACTATAATGAGATGTTATCGGCATTGAAAAAGGATCTCCCAATTTGGAATATCCTTTTATGCTGCTTATTTATCAACCTTGTCCTTGAAAAATTAGCCTTTTAATTAGTGAAGTTATAGGTTTTAGTTTGAATAAAACGTAATATGTAAGTAATGCTATTATCACTCCATTTAAAATCCCTGTAACTACATCAAAAGGATAATGCACCCCTACCCATATTCTTGAAAAAGCTACACCTATTGCGATGATCTGAAATACCTTGAATCCTTGTCCCATCTAGCTTAAATCCTATTTTTCTCCATCTTTTCCTTCTCTTATCTTTTGGGGCTTCTCTTTTGAGACCCAGTCCCAGCGTTCTTGTTACCAGGGGCAAAGTAAGCACCTATAATAGCGAAACAACAAGCAAATTTAGGTGTATCACAAAGGATTTTAACTAAATATTGTTACACAAAAATTATGTGACAGTATTTTGTTACACCATATTTAGCGTGTTTTGCATGAAAACAAAGCAAGATTGGATTTGTATCTAAATAGACCGTTTTTGTGACTACAAAATAAGTGCTCTCATTCGCACATTAGGTGATTGTACACACCACATGTGTTTAATGGTCTATCGTAATCTATAGTAAAGCTCTAACTCTAAGGATTACTTTGCCCCTGGTTGCATCGACGCTGGCATTAGTCCATTTATGATTAAATTACAAAAACGAAATATTCGTTTTAAGGGAATTGGACGGAATGAAATACACTGACTACATAGAACCGTTCGCTGATTACATGTTAGCAGAAGAAAAAAGCTGGGGCACCGTAGCAGGATATAAAGGATTTTTTATCATTCATAAACAAAAAAGATATTAAGAAGACAGAAAAAACGGATGTAACGGCTTATAAGGAGCTTTTAAGAGGACGTAAATTAAAAATCCTTTCTATACAATCGCCAATTAGTTAGTGTGAAACAATTTATAACCTTTTTAAATGACCGATTCGAATTAGGACTAAACGTTCGTATTAAGCAAGAGAAGACACAGAAGCAGTATTCATTAAAGGAGGATGAATTACTCACTGAATCGGATTACGAAGCCTTGATAGCAGCTACCGTCGCTAATAACGACATCAGATCCAAAGCTATATTCGAAGCGATGAATTATTCTGGATTGCGTGTCAGCGAAATGTTGCAGCTCCGCATGGATCACGTTACCTCTAACAAGAAAATTATTGAGGACATCAAAGGAAAAGGTGGTAAATATCGCGATATCTATATCAGTGATAAGTTAAGAGTATCCTTAAAAGCCTATTTAGAAGTAAGAATCCAGTCGTACTCCAGTACCACTAAATTATTATTTGTTGGCCAACGTGGTCCAATTTCGCGTCAAACGGGTCATAACAACATGAAGAAGTATGCTGCTGTTGCTGGAATTGAGTTATCAAAAGCTCATGCTCATAATTTGCTCCACTTATTCGGACTTCGCTTGGCTGCTAAAGGGGTTCCAATTCAGGATATCGCTAAATATATGGGGCATACGAGTATCGAATTAACGAAGATCTACCTGGAGAAACCACAATCTTATTTTGCTGATCTTATTGATCAATTATAGAGGAGTTAAAAATGGATTGGAAATGACAAAAAGGACAGGTGAAATTCTACCAGTCCTTTTTATTTTACCCGTAGGTTTCTCCATTATCGGCGAATTTACATACCCGAAGAGAGACCCTATTTCATACGATTTTTTGGATACTGAAATGGATACTTGAATGGATACTTGCATGGATACCAAGTATCCATGCAAGTATCCATCCAAGTATCCATTTTAGGAGTTTAAAACGTTGATATAACAGTGTTTTTAACGGTATTTCAAAAATCGATTTCAATGTGTGACTTATTTCGTATCTTGTGCACCTTAGAACAACAGTTTTCCACCTTCGTGAAAATTGGAAATTTTACAGACTTGAAAAAGGAAAAGTCGCTGACATATATATTTTCAATTCCTACTGGCATGGATCCAAATGATATTAAAAAGAAGGATTATTGTTTCATGCAAGTATTCGGGGAACAGATCGAGATTAAAGGAGACACCAAGATTTTTACACTCAAAGTGTACGTAGGAAACGGTTCAAACTTTATTCGTTATGACGCTGATTTGTTCCGAGAACAAGCGAATAAGATGCACTTACCCATCGTTTGTGGCGCTGATATGAACGGTGCTAACGTGCTATATGACATGGATGAACATCCTCATTTGCTCATAGCAGGTGAAACGGGATCAGGGAGATCTACGCAATTGCGCTCAATCCTCAGCTCGTTAATTCAATTTAAAAAGCCGGACCGCCTGCAGCTGTTCTTATGCGATCTGAAACACTCTGAATTTCATATATTCCGCAGGGTTGAGCATGTTCAATCTGTTCTGGTAAGTCCTGTAGATATGGCCGCAATGCTTGCACATCTTAGCGATGAATTAACAAAACGTGGTGATCTATTGGATGCTCACGAGCTATCGCATATCGATGAGGTAGCTTTGCTACACAAGGAAAAGGCCATCATGGCTATTATGGAGGACATAAGCGCTATTGGGAGAGCTTTAGGTATCTTCTTAATCCTTTTTATGCAGAGACCCGATGCAAAGCTCTTAGAAGGTGCTTTAAAGAATAATTTGACCGTTCGTATGGGGTTTAAGTGTGCCGATCTGATTAACACGAGAATTATCGGTACACCGGGAAGTGAAAAATTGACGGAAAACGGAAGAATGTTGCTAAAGTTGCAAGGTCAAGACGGATTAAAAGAGATACAGGCTCCATACTTAGCCTTAGACGATGCGAAAAGTATTTTAGAGAGTCATTTATCACCTTTTACTAAAAAACCGTTTAAAGAGTCAGCTAAGCCTTCTGATAACTATTCACAAATTATCGATGCCATATTCGAGGTGTTGGACTAATAAGAAAACGAGATTTGAACATTTTAGTCGATCTCACGCGTTTTCGCTGCATGACAAGGGACGATATTATCGCTCTGCATTTCAAAGGTCTTAGGAACCTCATAACATGCTGCAATACGGTTCTAAAGAGGTTACGAAGAGACGCCCAAATCGAAGTGAACACATCCCAGCAACCATATATCTATTTCCCTTCACCCGCTCCTATAAAAAAAGACTCTGCTAAAATTCCGCATTTCCTTAAAATTATTGATTTCTATAAGTCACTCGGCAATTTTTCCGAGCTAGAATCCTTCATAGTTGAACCTAAATACGGAAAAGGTTACATGGAACCAGATGCCTTCATGATCTGGAAACGTGCACCATTCTTCGTGGAGATACAGCGCTCAGTCTATTCCGAAAAGGTTATGAATGAGAAGTTTATGCGCTATGTCACGTATTACATGAGCAATGAATGGAAGCAAGAATCGTGGCAGCCGGCAGACAAAAAGGTTTTCCCGAAGATTATCCTGATTACCGACACCCGCTATAATTTACCGCGTCATTCTGGGGTTCACTTCTTTCAAGTGCAGGATATAAAACAGTTTTTAGTGTTTGCAACTAAAACAAGAGAGCAAAAAGCAGATTCGCCAAATATAAACGAAATCAAGATAAATATAGGGTAACGGGGGGCCAATATCGCCTCCTTGCTTAGTTAAAATAAGGAGTTTGTCTGAATGTATGATTTTAGTTATTTTCGTACATTTAAAAGATGCGAGTTTTATAAAATTCTTTTTTTACTAAACCCGTTCGTTGAAGAAAATACGAACTAATTTGTAATAAACATAAACTACTGAATAATCCACTAAATAACTAACACTCCAAATTACATTCCATTCATGAAATTTAATGCGTTGCCATACCATGGTGAAGCGGATGATATCGGATATACCGTTCTATTCCTTGCATCTGATGAGTCCAAATTCATTACAAGTCAGACGATCCAAGTGGAAGACGGTCATTACATGGCCGACCCAAGCATCTCTGACTTTAATGATTGTGTAACTAAACTATACTCTGGATAAGATCAACCTTATTTGAGGATGTTAGTTAGGAAGCTCTTATTAAAATTACCATACATACAATTGACTTTATAAAAAGAATAGAGTACATTGCTAAATGTACTTTAATCAAACCACTTTTATTAAAGTAGTTTGATTAAAATTTATTTTAACTTAAGGAAAGATGCAACATATCTTGAAAAGAAGGTGGATGATTATGGGAAGAGTGCAAGGAAAAGTAGCATTAGTGACAGGTGGGGCATCAGGTATAGGGTTATCGATATCCACATTGATGGCTAAGGAAGGCGCAAAAGTCGTGATTGCTGATTTTAACGAAGCAGGAGCAAAAGAAGCGGCTGAAAACATTAAAAAACAAGGTGGGGAAGCAGTTGGAGTTTTCTTGGATGCTGGAAAAGCAGACTCAATCCAGGCAGCTGTCGACTTCACAATTGAACAATATGAAACGATTACGGTACTTGTTAATAATGTAGGTTTGACTAACTTACATAAAGATCTTGATGTCGTGAATTTAGATTTGGAAGAATGGGACAGACTGATGGATGTGAATTTAAAAAGTGTGCTATTGGGAAGCAGATTTGCGATTCCTCACATGATTAAAGCGGGGGGCGGTTCCATTATCAATACGGCCTCCATGGCTGGATTTACAGGTGACTCTGTACGATCTGCATATGGGGCGTCCAAAGCTGGTGTAGTGAATTTGACCCGTTATATCGCTGCTCAGTATGGTAAAGATCATATTCGTTGTAATGGAGTGGCACCAGGTCTTATATTAACTCCTGCAGCGAAAAATAATATGCCTCCTGCCGTACTCGATATTTTTGCGAAATTTAATGCATTGCCATACCATGGTGAAGCGGATGATATCGGATATACCGTTCTATTCCTTGCATCTGATGAGTCCAAATTCATTACAGGTCAGACGATCCAAGTGGAAGGCGGTCATTACATAGCCAACCCAAGCATCTCTGACTTTAATGATTATGTAACTAAACAGTCGAAATAATCGTCTGGACATTCATATAACTAAACTATACCCTGGATAAGATCAGCCTTATTCGGGGTTTTTAGTTAGGTTTCTCTTATTGAAATAACCATACATACAATTGACTTTATAAAAAGATTAGAGTATATTTAACAAATTACTCTGATCAAAGTACTTTAATTAAAGTTCTTTGACCAGAGTGAATTTTTACTTAAGGAAGGATGCAACATATGAAATTTACTCAGTTCTTAAAAACAAAAGGCGCGAATGCTGCAATCTTCATGGGGATTTTCTACGCCATCGCAATGCTAGGCATTTTCTTACCCGGTTATACAGCGATTCCAGGAAATATCGATAAATTACCGATTGCTATTGTCAACGAGGATGCTGGTGAATACGGGGCAAAGATTGCCAGCCAGTTACAAGAAAATTTACCGTTTAAAGTAATCGAGACGGATTTAACGAATAAAAAAGCCTTAAAAGATTTAGAGCATAATGATTTAGGATTAGTCGTGCACATACCAGAAACATTCTCTTCGGATATGAAAAATGGCGAAACTTCATCCAGTATCGACTTTACGATTAATGAAGCAGGGGCAACAGTTGTTTCTTCTACTATGAATTCAATCGTTAAGGAAATTAACAACCTGTTAAGCGCACAATTCTCACAGCAAACAGCTCAAGGCGTGTTAATGAACTTTAATGTACCAGAAGAGCAAGCTGCTGAAATAGCAGAAAATATAGAAACTGCTTATGTAGGAAATGTAGTTACAATCAACGAAATACCAGACGGTATGCATAATAATATGCTACCAATGTTCTTATCAATGGCCTGTTATGTTGGTGCGATGATCGGGTCGATGCAATTAGTAGGAGCATTTAAAGCAAGCCGTGAAAAAGCGAGCAAAACACGCTTATTCATTTATGTACAATTAGCTGCGTTAGTGATTGCAGTTGTATCATCACTAGTCGCTACAGGCGTAGCATATTTAATCAATGAGCCAAGTGGTGACCTGTTCTTCAGTTTAGTAGGCCAACAAACTTTAAACTATATGGTATGTTTCAACTTCACAGCAATTTTAATCTTCTTATTAGGTGAAGGAGGAATGATTTTAAACTTACCAATTTTATTAACACAAACATTAGCAAATGGTGCCACAATTACACGTGATATGATGTACTTACCATATGAATGGATGAGCCACATTTCACCAATGTATTACTCGGTACAAGCGTACTTTGCAAATCTATATGGAAGCATTAGTCCAAGTCCATATATTTGGTCAATGGTTGCTGTTGGCTCGGTTGCGATCTTAATTAATATTATTATCGTCGCGATTTCCCACAAACCAATGCCAGTAGATGATTCAGCCACAGACGCTGAGAATACTACTGAAATCATAGCTTAGTTTTGCTAAAATAAGGACAATTATTCTTGAGGGAGCATAGAGAATGGACACACAAATTTTTATATTGAGCAAACTGATGGAGGGTAACACTTATCCTTATAAAATAAAAAAACAGCTTTCAGATCCCGTTCCATTAGATCAACTAGGTGGGGTGACAGAAAGTAAACTGTACTACCATTTTGATTCATTAGTAAAACAGGGTTTAATTGAGATAGTGGAAATCATAAAAGAAGAACATCGACCTGATAAACAAGTATTTGGGATTATGACTAAAGGTCGTGAAGAACTACCGAAAAAAATCTACAAAGTGTTTGAAAATGCGGATACTATTAGTGAAATGGTGGTAGGGTTATTAAACATCAAGTATGTGGATCGTGATAAAGTAGTAGAAATACTAGAAAAAAAATTAAAAAAATTTATTGCTCATTGGGAGCACATTATGACTTTTGACAAGCAGATTCAGATAGACAAAGATAAAGAAAATCTTAAAGTATTTCTTGGTGGCTATGTTTCAACTAGAGCAGAACACACAATTTCTTGGCTTGAAGAGTTAATTAAACGGATTCAACAAAGGGAAATATAAAGGGATTGTAAGTTGACCTAATTAAATTTACATCATATTACATTTTAGGTAATAATCAACACTTATTAAGTGCTGTTTTGCACATTTAACTTTAAAACCCAGCTACCTTCACATTAGAAGATCAGCTGGGTTTCTTCATTACTTGTCGTTGTTCTTCTGAATAAGATGTTAAAGGAGTAGGTTCATTATGTATAGATATCAACCCAAGCATTAATCATTAATTAGGGAATAGTCTAATGATCTAAATCGCTAGCGAAAAAGATTTTTTGTTTTTTTCTTACCAATCTAAAATTCAGGTTGTCTTAAATTAATTTGATCGTTTAGAGCATTTTTTCGAAAAAATCCTTCGAATAAAAGCCCCTATTAAAGCATAAATCAAAGATATTACTATTGCTCTTACAATCCCATTAAAATCTAAATCAAAAGCCTCTTTCCGTACTATTCCTTGAAATGGTAAATCCGAAGGTTCAAATATTATACCAATCACAATTATCCCAATAAAAAGGATAAAAAAATCTATTACAAACTGCTTCATATAAATTCATCTCATTCCTTTGGGTTTAATAGATGATCTATCCTCAAGTAAACTGCCCAGTTAGTTCAATAAAATATTTATCCTATTTTAAGTTGTCTTCAATCATTTCTCTGAACACGTTCATAGCTGCTTTCAATGTTACTAACTCCCCGATAACCTTACTTCCAGGGATGTTCTTTGAAAGTGATATACCTAAAAGATACCTTTGACACTTCCATATAGGAACTTCAATTATAATTTTATAATTCTCTATTTCTATTTCTACTGAAACGAAAGAAAAATATCTAGGTTTAAAATGAGAATTTTTAAATAACCTTATTTGTATCTAAACGACTTTAATGTCAATTAACATTTGTAGAACAAGAAAAATTTCATTCTTTTTTCTGCATTCTTAACATATGTAATGATCAGGGTTCTCAACCACGGCGATACCTAAAATTTAAAATAGACAGATTGTTTTTTTGTTTAAATGCACCAAGTAATAATACAACGATACTTAAGCTTGAGATGAGGGATAGGATGATCCAAATATCGGGGATGCATTTTCAACAAAGCAGCATGTGGCCGTCTGATAGTATTGAAAGTGTAATTATTCAACGAATGCAGGAAGATAAGATCGTTTATCCGTATCAATCCATCGAGGAATTATCGTTTGAACTCAAGTTACGAAAAAGCATCATTGCAAGTGCAAAATCTATGAACCAGGGTGATGCGCAATTTGAAATCTTAGCAAACTCTCGTTGTAATCCTCAATACTGGCATTTGACAAATACCGGTGGATTCCAGCTTAGGCATGATGTAATACCATCTGATGCGATACAAGACATTTACAAGAATAGTTCACTATATATGTTTGAATGTGCCACTGCAACAGTGATTATCTATTATTATGCCATTCTAAATAGTATGGATGAACATTTATTTAATCAATTATTCCAAAACCTCTATTTATACAGTTGGCATGTAGATCCTGATCTCGGTATACAATCCATTCATACGGATCATTACTTACCTGGAGATGTTGTTTATTTTAATAATCCAGACTTTGATCCAGAAACCTTCTGGTGGCGAGGAGAAAATGCCGTTGATCTTGGAGATGGTACATATTTTGGACATGGATTAGGAATTAGGACAGCTGAACAAATGTTTCAAGCTTTGAATAAACGGAGAAAACCAGGGAGTACTCAATTAGCCTATCTGATGAATTTAGTCATAAGGCCATCTTTTAAACATTTGGCAAAATTAGCGATGCTGCCACGTGGTTATACGGCTAATAAAATTCAACATGTCGTAATAAACCATAACGAAAGTTCGATTTCATATGATCGATATCTATTCTATTTAAATAAAGTGTACAATCAATTTCGATAGAAGTTGGGTTTCTGTTACACGACTAACTGGTCCGATTGCTGAACAAGAAAAAATTCTGTACCACAGGATTTTTGATCAAACTTTTTTACAAATTATCAAACTTTGTTTTAAAGCCACATTTACCGTTCTTTCAACTAATCCTCCCCTAATAGAAGAAGGATTTTTTCTGAATGTATGTTTTTAGTTATTTTCGTACATTAAAAAGACCGCTAATTGGCGGTCTTTTTCTTCAACTAACGCACGTTATTTGAAGGAGTAGTATCTTTTGCACACAAGGAATAAAATTGTCTAATTTAATATAGTGCTGAGTTTTTCTCAGGTAAAAATACTGCAAGAATTAAGTAAATAGAAATAGATATGGGAATAAAAATAAATAATAGCCTTACAGCAAAAGGGGAAATACCATAATGCTCAGCTATTCCTGCACATACTCCAAATAACGATTTATCTTTTGATGATTTTGTTAATCTATTCAATGCAACCCCTCCTTCTCTCCATTTATCATTTTTACCTAATTATACCATATGTGTTTTTTTTATTTCAGGAAGAGTTTACATAATCGAAATTATCGGCAAAAAAAGGATTGGGTACCTCTTAGATATCTAATCCTTTTTGTTTCTTTGGTCACTTTTCATATTTTTCTAGAAAGTCGGCTAAGGCTAAATGAAACACATCAGACTTATTGATCCTCTCAGCTTCACAAAACTCATCTAAACGTTTACCAATGACACGATCAATAACAATCGTCTTTCTTGTTTTGTCACTTTGTGGCAACTGTTTGACGCGATCATAAAGACTTGGCTCATTGGTTTGTGTAGTCGGGGTAACCTCTTGCCATGATTTAAGCATGTCCTTAATCATATGGATTTCATCTTGGGTGAACGGCTCATGAACAATAGGTGAATGATTCGTGAATTCCTTATTACTCTTTGCGAACTTCTGATTACTTTGTGTGAAAGGTATATGAACTTTAGGTGAACTCGATTTCACATAATCAAAAATACTTTTATCAAGGGGTTCTTCACCTTCTCCAATAAAAAACCACCCCTTTTGACCAGAGTTCCTAAATTCATATCCAGCCTCTTTTAATGCGTTTCTAAATGGTTTTTCACTTATGCCAGGTATTTGTTTAGCCACATCGCCTGTCTTTATTCCTTCTTGGGCCAATACTTCTAAAATGCTTCGTATGGATGCTTTTTGATTTACACTCATAGTTTGTTCACCCTCACTTCACTTAAACTCATATATGTATGATTCCTTGTGAAATACGTATGACCTTCAAGTGAGTTAACATAATCACCCTTTTAGCTGATTGTTTAATTAAGCACCCGTTAGTTTAGATCAGAGATTAGTTTTATTCCTTAAAGGGGTTCAGCCGACAAAACGCGGATATTATACGCTAACGACTACCAAAAACGGTCGTTTATAAAATAGTCTTGGTATCTACTTAAATAATGGTAATTATAGCTTGTTTTCATCACCAAAACTCATAACCAAAATCAAAATACCAAAAGAAGTGTTAGAAACCCTTTTTGGTTATTTATATTTAAAAGCTTTATATATCAAGGTATTGAGTCTTAACGTATAAAATATGCGTTTTGTCAGTGCTACCCCTAAAAGATCTAAAAAGTTCACTCCGAATCTATTGATCTTTTGTAACTATTTGTTAAAGACCGGTTCTTTTCTTTTCAGACTCATCGTAACGATCTCCCATTACATTGATCTTACGTATCTCTTTATCCAGATGATTTAATTCATCTTTTGAAAACGAGATACAGGCTGATGAGATGTTTTCTTTTAAGCGCTCTGGTCTTGTTGTTCCTGGAATAGGAACAATCCAGGATTTTTGTGCCAATGTCCAGGCCAATGCGATTTGTGCCGGAGTTGCATTTTTTGTACTTGCTATTTCCTTAAGTAAATGAACAACCGTTTGATTTGCCTCAAGCGCTTCCCGTGTAAAGCGAGGCAAACTTGCGCGATTATCATTGTCACCAAAAGTCGCATTCTTGTTAATGGTTCCAGTTAAAAATCCTCTACCCAACGGACTATATGGGACAAAACCAATCTCTAATTCCTCAAGGGTTGGGAAGACTTCTGCTTCAACTTTTCTCCACCATAAAGAGTATTCGCTTTCTACTGCAGCTAGTGGTTCAACTGAATGTGCTCTCCTAATAGTATCTGCACTTGCTTCGGAAAGTCCCCAATGTTTGATCTTTCCCTCTTTCTTAAGGGTTTGCATCGTCAACGCCACTTCTTCAATGGGTGTATGAGGATCGATACGATGAACGTAGTATAAATCTACGTATTCCGTTCTTAGTCGTCTTAACGAGCCTTCAATGGATTTACGAATTGATCCGGCGCTGCTATCAATTACTTGTTCGCCATCACCAATTCGAATACCACATTTCGTTGCAATTTTCACCTTATCTCTACGTCCTGATAATGCTTCTCCTACTAACTCCTCATTAGAATAGGGACCGTACACTTCAGCTGTATCAAATAGTGTCACGCCTTGATCTATCGCTAAGTGTACGAGAGAAATCATTTCATTTTTGTCTTTGGCTGGACCACGGTGGTAGTTTAAACCCATACATCCAAACCCAATTTCAGATACCTCTAACTTTTCTTTACCAAGCACTCTCTTTTTCATGCTACTCCTCCTTCATTTTCCAGAATAAATGTTGATGTTATGACTTGAGCCATCTTTGAAATATAGAGAGTGGAAAGGTTTCCAAACACGACTTAATCCATTTGATAATTCCTCGCTTTCCGATTTTTTTGTATTATAGGACATGCTTCTATCTGTTTCATCCAGTTCTTATTCCCCTCCTTTTTCTCATATTGACAAAATCAGCAAGGAATGATAGCTTCAGCCTACACCTTAGAGTTAACTGTAAGTCAATGGTTTTATAAAAAAATTATAGGAGGGGAATTATGCTCTATACGATTAGTGAAGCAGCTGTGAAAATGCAATTAACCCCGTATACTTTACGGTATTATGACAAAGAAGGGCTGATCCCCTTTGTGGAACGCAGCGCGGGTGGTATACGTCTGTTTAAGGAAAAGGATTTTGAGTGGATCAGGCTGATTGAATGTATGAAAACTGCCGGTATGCCGATCAAAGAAATCAAGACATTTATAGATTGGTATATGGAGGGAGACTCAACTCTCCAACTGCGCCGTAATATGTTCCATGAGAGAAAAAAGATTGTTGAGGAACATATTGAATTGCTGAATAAAACACTGGATACACTTAATTACAAATGTTGGTTTTATGATACCGCAGTTGCTGCAGGGACAACATCTGTGCCGAAAAACATGAAACAAGAAGATATGCCCAATGAAATACGCGAGCTGAAAGACAAAATTGATCTGTGAATCCCTGTAGAGATTATATTGGGTGTTTTTGCATATCTCCTAACCTATAAAAGATTCATTTCAGCATTATCCGCACTAAAAAAGGCTCTTCGGCTGGAAGATCCTTTTAAATGCTTGTTTAATTATAGAGCCCTATAATTGAAATGGGGATTTTATACTAATACGGGGATGCTATTAGTTTTATTTTGAGGTGTTTTTGGTAAACCATGATAAGCTGATCTAATTTTTGACTGCAATTAATGGTGCTGTGGCTATTTAAGCCTGTTTCCTTTGCAATCAGAATTAATTCCTTTTTCAATTCATTGATCCTATTTTCTAAATCGTCCATTTCTTCAAATTTCATCCAACAAGATAACCTCCTAAAATATGCGCATTATTTTAGGCAACTCAGCCATCATAGTTAAAACTTTAGATCTGTAGTTTTGCGTCCTTATTTTTCAATAAGTTTGCCTTTTCTCGTTATATATTACTGTAATTAGATTCTGAAATTTGTCGCATTTTGTTGTTGCTATCGGAATAATTGCCAAGAGGGGGGATTCATGGATCTTTAACAATATGGTCCTTTATTTGAACAAGAATCTAAAAGTAATTTATGCATACGTTATACAAATCCGGTTAACATAAAGTGAATTATAGGAAATTAAAGAGGTTGAGTGCCCTTTAGGTACTCAACCTCTTTTGATTTTCTTTTTCAAGTTTTTTAAATTCTATAAATGCTTTAAAATCTTCTTTAGATACTCCAGATTCTATTAACTCTTTGACTAATCGAAGCCATTTTTCATCTAATTGTTTATTTTCCATGATTAACCTCCTTGGAATTGGAAGTGTTTTACTTTACAATTCCATTTATATAAAAAGTAACAGTTATTTCTTATAATCCACAACGGAAATACTTGGGTTATAAGGTAAATCACTCCTAATAATTAAAATTGCATATCCTATTTATTTCTAGTTAACATAAAATTTCTTATCGGCAATAAAAAAAAGGATCTTCCAGTCGAAGATCCTTTTAGCTGCTTGTTGAACTAGAGCATATCCGTTAGTTCATTTAATTTTTTGAGGTTCTAAATTTCTTTTGAGAGAGAAAATAAGCTAATGTAGCAGTTAGCAAAACTACCAGTAACGGAATTGATGTCGTTCCAAACACTAATGTTTGACTTAAATTACCCTCTATTGAAGAATAATCAGGGGTATAAGAAGCAGTAAGAATCAAACCCGATGCTATTTGAAATACCGTATAAATTATTGCAAAACTAATTATAAACACAAGATACTTTTTCAAAATTGCCACCTCCTTACCTTAACTTACCATAATCCTTATTTTACTAAAGGAGAGTTAGTTTAATAAGAACATCGTGAAAGGATAAGTAATCCTCCAATAATTATAACTACGGTGATAATTTTGGTAAGACAACCTCCTTTTGTTAATGCTCCTAAATCACCAACCATTGAACGGTTAATAGAGTCTGAGAAATTGCCCATTGGATTTTTCTTATGTTCTTCTATTTGTTTTTTGTCTTGGTCATCTCGGTTCACAAAACCACCCCGTATTTTTTCCTTTAAGGGATTTTATTCCCCAACATTCATAACAATCCTGCTCTGTTAGTTAAAAATTTTTTTAAAGATCAAATGAATACATTATACAAATCCAGTTAACATAAGCGATGTTATAGGTTGTAATAAATAATTAAAAGTGAATATTGAATACTCAACTCTTCGTTGATACTAGAAGTTTACATATTTCAACTAAGGCTACAGTGTTTGTTTCTCTAACTTCGTTTATATTTTAGATAAAGGAGGAGATACAAATGGAATTAGGACATAAACTTAAAACCTTACGCAAAAAAATGGGCTACTCTCAACATCAGTTAGCTGAACAATTAAATGTTACTCCACAAGCTATTTCTAAATGGGAAAATGATAAATCTGTTCCTGATATTATGAATCTTGTTCAATTGAGTGAAGTATATGATGTAAGTTTAGACTATCTGATCAAGGCTGATAAAGATTTACAAAAGAAATTGTCTATTAATAAAACTCAACTAAACATATTCAAATACTTTATAATTTCCATCCTCTTAATATTATGCTTAGTTATATTACTCTTAACAAAAGCTCAATTCTTTATGTTCCAACATGGAATGGTAACCTATATATTTCTAGGATTCATTGTAATCTTTATTATTTCGATTTTGACTACTATATACATGTATGTCATTAAGAAAAATTATCTTGTATTCTTCTGGATAGCTTTTTTAGCGCTAAGTTTTATTGTTTTCTTAGGTTTTTTCTACAACTACATTATAGATCTATTATTCAGATAAAAAAGAGGTTGGGTATCTAAATGGTACCCAACCTCTTTTTATTCTAATAATCCTTTATCTTTGAATATTTTCCTTAATGATTCATTCACCAATTCAGATTTATAGTTTTTAGGAACACGATCAATGATGTTTAATATATCTTCATCAAAATAAAACCCTCTGTATACTCTTTTAGCGTGTGTTTTCTTACCTGCAAGTAACATATCGATTGAATCCATTTCATCATTGCTAGCACTAGCAGATTCAGCTTTGCCTTTGCTTTTTGTTTCGCTTGTACTAGTGCTAGCCATTTCACTTTTACTTTTATTGATTTCACCCATATAAGCGTTATTTTTTCCAAACAATGCACTAAAATCAACATCGGATGGCTCGGGCGATTCTCCTAAATAGTTATAAACACTTTTCTTGCTATCCCATTCATAACCTAACTTTTTAATCTTCAGTTGAATCGTTCGATCACTTACACCATACAATTCGGCTAGTTCTTTGATGGTCATTTCTTTCATCATAATTTTATGAATGATTTTACTTACTAGCATATGTAAAAGCCACCTACTTTCATTTTACTTTTACATACACATATTCATGCTAGCTTATTAAATGTCCTGCATGAAAGCCTTAATTGTTTACATAATCACCCTTATAGGAACCCATGTTATAATGGTATTTTTTACGATATCATAAAGGGGATAACACATGTACATCTGGAATCTAAAAGGTCTTGTTCAAGCTTTAAAAGAAGGAAGTCTATCCAATAAATCTAAAAGGCTCTATAAAGTAATTGGTATTTTTTTATTAGCTTTAGAATTATTAACATATCCGGTATTATTGGTGACTCAACCTTTCAATATCTTAGACATCATTGTTATGATCATTTATCTGGTTATCAATCTTGTGGGAATTTATATGGCATATACGATAAACCAACGAGGAGATGGGAAGGGGTTTTTGTTTCGCTACATAAGTTTATATGTCCCACTCACACTCCGTTTTTTTGTCTTTGTGCTGGTAGTATCGATAGTAGAATATACTATTATCCTCTTTATTGATCCTTCACTTTCTTTGGATGAGACCAATTGGTTCGATCTCATCATTTCTATAGGGACAGACATATATTTTAATATCTTAATGGTCAAATATATTAAAATCATAAATAGATAATTTGTATATCATATACAAACCTAGTTTACATAAAATTGCTTATAGGTACTGAAAAAGGATCTTCGGTTGGAAGATCCTTTTAGCTGCTTGTTCAATTAAAGCGCCCGATTCTGGAATAAGCTAATGAATATTTTGTTCGAACTGCGAAGTAATAAGTTCCGGTATAATTATCCCAGAACTTATAAAAATAGGAATTATTATGTATGATCTACATCTATTTTTCACTAATAAATACATAATGGATTTTGGAAGGAGGGAGAAGTTGATTAATAAAAAAGGAACAAAACTTATATTATTCTCAATCATTGGAATAGCAATTCTAGTATTAATTATAATTGTTCAAAAAGAGCAGAGTATAAACACCACAACTCCCGAAGTAAATGTTTCAAATGCATCACAAGAAGAAAATCAATTTGGTTTAGGCTATAGTATTGAAGTCAACAATAAAAATAGTAATATTTTAAATAAGGAAAACGCACGTTTATTAATGGATTCCCCTAATACTAAACTTGATGTTAGTTTTGATAATAGAGCAAAATCGGGAAATTTTATAATGAAGGTCTTCTACGATTATGAGGAAATCAATTTTAAAGTAGATCAAAGTAAATTTAATAACTCGTATACCTTTGAATTAGGTAAAGGAAAGAGAATTAATTTACCAATATATCTATCAGATAAAATAAAGGCTGACCACCATTCACATAAGCTAACGGTTTCTATCCTTGCTTCACCAGAAAAACATGCAAAAAATATTGAAGCTAAGACAAATTTTTTTGGAATTACTACAGATTATGAACTATTTTATAATGAAGCTGAGAGAGAGTTTGAAAATAATAAGACATATGAAAAACCTATTAAACTTTTAAACAATGCTTTTACTGGTTTAGTCATCAGTCAAGATTTCAATAATTTTAAGGAAGTTCCTCTACCACCGTATTCTACTAAGGTGAAAAAAGGAGAAAGGGTAAAATTTTCTTATAGGGCTGGAAACTATGAAAATGTCTCTGATTATTTAATCATGGTACTACTCGACTGGAATCAAGTTGAAATGGACAATGAAAAATATAAGCTTTTAAATATAGAAAATACAAAAGTGGGATATGGAACCTTTGAAATACTAGCACCTAAAGAGGCTGGTTTGTACGAGTTTACAGCTTACATTGTACCTGAACCGTTCGTAAATAGAACAATAGAAAATGATGACTTAATTGATCAAGCGTATAGATTTACATTAGAGGTTGAATAGTAAATATAATGTGACTGTTAACCTTCTTTTTTATAAAAATTAGAAAAGGTTTTCTGAATTTAACAGTATTCCTCAACAGCAGCTAAAAAGCAAATCCATCTCAGGTTTACAGTGGATTTGCTTTTTAGCGTTTTTTCTAAAATTTGATTTCAATTATCTTGAATGTTATTCGATAAAATGGCCCTTTAGTTGAACAAAGTTCCAAAGTATCACATGAATACGTTATACAAATCTAGTTAACATAAAGTCAACTATCGGAACTTCCGAAATATAAAACCCCTTGGTACTCAAGGGGTTCCGAATCGTCCGTTTTTATTGTTTATACATGATTTTATACAATGTTGATGAATCAACAATTTCGGCTTCTGAAGAAGCCTGGTAGCTGTATAAAAAAGGGGTGTTTTATACAAATTCTTCTTTCACATAAGCACCCGATAATTGAATAAGAAATTCTATTTTTGCCGTTCAATCCACTTATCAAAATTAAGTTCTAGCATATCCATAGGATCCTTACTATTACTAATTTCTAACTTAAATATAAAAATGCCCTCATCTAGTAAAGTACCTTTATATACCTCTGGTAGATCAGAAAATACTCCATCTGTATAGTAAACTTCCCAAACATCTTCATCTATCTGAAATGCTGTGGCTTCGTGTAGAACTTCATAATTATCGTTTAAACGACTTATGTGATAATGTTTGTAGTCAATAATCACCCCATCTGATAAATCTAACGAAAATTCGGTAAATATTTTCTGTCTCAACTCTTCGAATGATTCTTTAACTAACCCTAAAGTAATAACGTACCCTTTTTCTACCCCATTATTATCTATAGTTGTAAACTCTTCAAAACCAGAGTTATTCTGTATTTTACTCCAATTAATAATTACATCTCTTAATTCCAAATATACCTTAAGGTGATTGGGTAAAAAGATTTTATAATTTAGCTTCATATACAGCCCCCTTTCCAATAATTCTATAATTTTCATAATAAAAATTATAGTACGTCGCGTCTAAACTTCTTCAGCTAACTTGCTCCGTTAGTTGAAGAAGTTTTTTCTGAATGTATGATTTTAGATAGTTTCGTACATTGAAAAGACCACCAAATTGGTGGTCGCGCTGTTGTATTATAGCACCCGTAGTGTAATAAAAAATGTGTTCCTCTAATTCAGAAACTCTCCTTGACTTAATTTAGAGTTTTCTCATCTTTACTTTTTACATATATTTTATAGGAATCAATTTTAGATACTGAATTAAGTTCTTTAGATTTTAATATCTCACTAATCTTTACTTCTATGTCTTTAGCTAACTTCTTAGCATTTTTGTCAGAACTATTTATTGAAGTGTGAACAATAATTGATTTTTGGTAACTTAACACAATGACTACTTTATAATCTTTTAGACCTTCCATAATTTTATTCGTTATAAACAATGCCTCTTTGTTTGCATCTTCAGCTGAAACAACTGGTTCTTCAGAATAATTATTAACGTAAAAAATTGCACCAACAGCTATACAAACTATAACTACAATTCCAATAATACCTTTTTTCAAATAGGAAACACCTCCCAAACAATAGGTATGTCCAATTTTTAACAGTTATGTTCATTTTGTTTTGCTAACTTGCCCTTTAGTTGAACAAAAGATTCTTTCTGAATGTATGATTTTGCATATTTTCGTACATTCGAATTCTTGATATAAGTGGGTCCTTTTGATAAAATACCATTATCATACGTTTAATGTACGATAATGGAGGAAAATCATGAAAGAAAAGAACGTGCAGCCGTTGCGAACGGCCAAAGAAATTGAGGATATGAAATGGGCACTGCGTCGATACGGTTCCGAACGGGACTATTTTTTGTTTGTCTTTGGGATTAATACCGGGCTTCGGGTCAGTGATATTGTTCCATTGACCGTTGGTGATGTTCGAGATAAAAGTCATGTAATGATCCGGGAGAAAAAAACGAATAAGTCGAAACGATTTATGCTGCCGGTCAAGCTACGGGAGGAAATTGAGGATTATACGGCTCATATGAGCGACGAAGAATACTTATTTCCAAGTCGGAAGGGGAATGGACCTATTACACCCACACAAGCCTACAGAGCGCTTGTGAAGGCTGGAGACGTGCTAGGACGGGATGATATCGGTACCCATACGATGCGGAAGACATTCGGGTATGCGTATTATCGGAGAACGAAGGATCTTGCGTTTCTGCAGAATATTTTTAACCATTCCGCCCCATCGATCACCAAACGTTATATCGGGATTACGCAAGAGGAAATCGACGAAACGTTAATGGGTTTCTCTTTGTAAGATGTTGAAACAGGGAAAATTAAACACGACGGTTGGAAAGTAGATAACCCTAAACATTTAGAAAAACGTAACGATTAATTTGAATTTAGTTACTATAAATCACCCTTATTTACGAAACAAACCCCTGAATTCAGCCAAAATCAGGGGTTTGTTTCGTAAATAAGGATAAAGAAGCTGCCAAAATCCAAAAGGACGTTCTTCCGTTTTCTTTCGATTCCTCAAAATTTCTTAATGTATACCTTTTTTCAGATGATTACTTTTAAAAACAATATCCTATTGAATGACTAAATCGAATGGTTTGTATGAGATTTCTATCGTAAAAATTAACTTTAGTAAAAAAATCATATTTAGTAAAAAGAACATATTTAATAAATAATACAGTATTAATAAGCATGTTCAATGATGTCGTGTCAATCCTTTGTTAGAGAAGGATTCTAGTCGTTTAAGATGAGTGAGAATAACAGAATTTCCACGTTTCCACAGATAGAATAGTAAAGAATTCAGATGTACACAAGTTCATATGTAGATGATTGACATATTCACAAGGCTATATCTAGAATATCCACTAATTCACAAGTGGATATTCGGAATGATTTGGGCATAAAAAAAGATCCCTTTTGAAAAGTCTACTAAAATCTGTAAAAGAAAAAAAAGGGAAGACTTTTTTAAAGAGAATACTTCTAGTTTTTATTTTTAGTTAATTCGAATAGCCCTGTGAATGTCAATTTTTTTCACAAGGCTAAGCTATTCGATTAAATGACACCATTCAGTTCTGGAATTCGTCCGGTTATAGTGTGCTCTCTGATTTTGGCAGTAGAGATCAAGCCATAAGGAATCTTGTTTAATGCTCCAAGAAGATACTTTCTAAAGGCCATTCTGAAAAAGGCACCAATCGAGTAAAAATGGAAGGATCCTTTTCGATTTTTTTCCGTATGTATATGAGCTCCGATCTGATCCATCGTTTCCAAAAAGAAATCTTTTATGAATTGATCTCGTATGGTGTAGTGTATTTCATCATCATCTTTAAGATAATTCAATTTATTTATCACTTCTTGTTTAAAGGAAATCATGACATCAATTTGGTCTCTTGGTTTATAGTTAATTTGATGTCCTTCGAAGAAATAAGTCAGTTCTTTCGATAATTTTGCCATAAGTGGGCTCACATTAAATTCATCCGTACTCTCTTCCACGCATTCCTCCTTCAAGGTAAAGGAGACTTTCTTAATCCATATTTGCTTTTTGCGGAGCTCAATCCCTGTAAATTCAATGGAAAAAAGAGCCTCTAAAACGCTTAATGTTTTACGAACGCCTTTTGCATTTTTGTTTAGTTGAAGTTTGAGTGTTTTCATCGTCCGTTCTTGTTTTATTTTGTCGATTTCACTAGTCTTGCTAAAAGACATACCGGTACGGAACTGGTTAAGCAAGGATAAAAGTAGTTCGATTCCTTCAGGGTTGGACGTACGGACGAATTCAGCTAAGATATTAGTTTCAAAAAGAGCATGAGGAATAATAAGGTAATTAAGAACCCCGCCATTATGTTCAGGTGTATTATATTTTTCAACATCTTTTAACACCAAAACAGGCAACCCTTCGCGGATTTCCTCTTTAACAAAATGATGATTTTCTAAAAAACGCTTTCCTCCCCAAAGAGTGGAGTAAGAGATTCCTAGTTTTTTTGACCAGGTAGAAAGGTTGTATTCTTTAAGCATGCCCCGTTGATTTTGTTCTATATGCATTTGCTTTAACATGGTCATGTACACAACATAGGCAGAAGCAGGAGGGCGTTCAGATGATTGATCGCGAATAAAGCGGAATTCTTCCAAGATAGCTTGATGCATTCTAAAACCCTCAATTCTTACTTTGGAATCTGTCATTTTTAGCCCTCCTTTCGTCTATAATCTTAAGTTGATTATAGCAAAATGGAAAATGAGAAAACGAAGCCCTTTATTAAGCGATTTTAAAGTTGCACAGTGGTCGTCAAAGCCTTGCGCCACAAGGGTTTGAAAAAAGATGAATTTTTTTTGTGTGAGAGCAAACGTCATTTATTTTATCGATTTGTGCACGATGTGAAAGGAAACGTCATGAATGGATTTTTAAAAAAGTGAACAGAAACGTTGATATATCAACGTTTCTATAAAAAAATGGATTCTTAAAAAAATCAAAATTATGAAATTCACACAGAATTATGTGCAAGTTACTGTGAGAGCAAACGTCATTATCTGTCGTTTTTAAGCAAAAAGCGAGAAGAAAATTACTATATTTTACATTTATTCTTAAAAATGAGGGGAATTTGCTTATATTTTGATAAAATGCGAAGGGGGTTACGACTCATTTCGTGCATTATCGTTTCTATGGACCGTATGATCCAGGTTTTATTCCGCATTAACGGGCAGCAAAATCTCCACTGATTGAAGTTTCATGTTATTTCAATCATCAGTGTCAATTATATAGACAAAGAGGGGGGAGCTGAGCCATATTTAACGATTTGTGCACATTGTGAAAGGAAACGTCAGGCATGAAAAAAGTTGCACATACGATGATTGGTGAAGTTTCCAGTGAAAGAACGAGCTATATTTTCTAGGTCATTGTATGTGTAGAAAAGGCCTCATCTTGATTTTTAATCGTCACTCATTGTGCGCATTGTGAGAGGAAACGTCAAGTATGAGAAAAGTTGCACATATGATGATTGGTGAAGTTTCCAGTGAAAGAAGGGACGATACTTTCTATGGATTAGGTAGAAAAAGGCCTCGTCTTGACTTTCAAAGGTCTATCATGGTTCATAATGTGAAAGGAAGCGTCAAAGGTCATTGAATTCTTGTATAGATGTGGCTCAAAGAAGTTTTGATCGTTTTAAAGTTGAACAAGTCAATGGATAAGATGTAGCCTAATAGTTTCTAATAAAACAGGCTTGAGAAATAACGGAATGTGCATATTGTGAAAGGAAACGTCAAAACGAGGAAAAGTTGCAGGGTCGGGCAAATGGTGTGCAGGATAGGATGTGAATAAGTACGAGTGGTGGTAGTTACGATTGTTTGATGTTTCAAAAAAGGATTTAGAAAATGAATGTGCACATTGTGAGAGGAGACGTCAAACTGAAAAAAAGTTGCACGATCTACTATTTCGTATGTTTAGACAGGTAGCAGTCAGATTTGACATATAAAACAATAGGTAATCATGTTGACAAATGCAACATACCTCACTCATAATTATTTTAATATGAAAATTGAAGGGGAATCGGTATGAGCTTTTTAGTAGGCGTTAAAGAAACGGGGGAAATTTTAGGGTGGGATCGTAGAAAGGTCTCTACCTATCATCTCCGTGGCGTATTGCCTAAACCACTGGTGAGTTTATCGAGTGGTCCTATATGGCTTAGAAAACAGATTGAATCTTATAAAGCCGGAAAGGAATCTGGTGTAACGATTTATTATAGTAATCATCGACTTATCTATGAATGCAAGAAAAATCATACTTTCATAGAAACTTGTTATTCACCTGAAGAATTTAAGGAACATAAAGGAAAGTATATCGTGTATAAGGAAAAAGACGTCCAACATCTGAAAAAAGTCATCTTGGAGAAAAATCCGATTGCTCAATTCCTATCGTTTGAAACCATTAGTTTTCTATATGATTACGGTATCATCGAAACGAATGTGTTTCATGAATATATTCAACAGTACTTTTATGAATACATAGAGCCGACTATAGAAGGGCGGGGTGAAGAATAATGATTAATAGCTTGCAAAGGAGAATATTGAATGTCACGAACATGATATTCCCAGATCATCCTCAACTCTACGTCGAGTGGAACATGGATATAAAAAACTTGATGGCAAGTGAAGAGTATTCTCAGCCATCTCAATCCTTAAAGGCTTTTTTTGTGATCATGGAACGATTAGTGAAAGAACATGACTTGGAATTCGAGAGTATGGAACAATGGGCTTCTAATTATTTAGAGATAATTAGAAATTTTGTTCTTCCATACATACGATATACCGATGAAGAGACTGTCTCCTACTCTCCAAAAACTAGCAATAGGGAAGTAATAAATTCCATGTTAAATCAAAGTTTTGCCGAGTCTGGATCTGCTTTATTGTTCCATAAGTTGAGGGATACGATTAGTAAAAATGAATTTGACGTCGCAACAGCTGTTCCCACTGCTAGAATTTCGGAAAAAGCACTAGAAGCGACAGCCCAAGTAAGGGCAGAAAGTGACTATTTGAAGATAAAATCCAATGCCGCGATTGAACAATGGAAAAATCTCACTTCTCAGGCCATCACGTCGATGGATGATTTAACGGCAGACATTTTTGATATCGTCTCGATTCTATGGATGCAGCAGGCCACTCACAAAGATCAGATGATTCATTTTCACACGGATGATGCTTTGAATCTAAGAAGGTTGCAAGGAAGGAATGAAGACCCTGACGGCTACCAAACCTCTTACCGAAAAAAAGAACGGGATGACATTATGAAAAGGCTAGCAGCTCTCAGTACGATCTGGATTAGGATTGAGCGAGAAAATTTGAGATTCATCAATGAAGATCAGGGTAACTTTGAGGAAATCGGACAAGTACAGTTTAATCCTTTATTTTTGGTGGATAGCGTGACGGTGGCTTACCGTGGAGACAATCCGATTGGGATTTATGAATGTAGCATCCGTCCGGGTGAATTGCTGGCAAACTTTCTGTACGGATCTCAAAAGAGTAGCGGGTTACTGGCATTGAAGACACTTGAATACCACCCGACGAAGCAAAGGTACCATAAACGGTTATCACGTTATCTATCTTGGCAATGGAGAATTCGTCAAAAGAGCGCGGACTATCTAAGAGCCTATTATATCGGTGGAGAAAAAGGTCTGTTAAAAGTTATGGACTTGGATGTGAATCCGCGATATGGTTCAAGAATTAAAGAGCAATTTGAAGAAATACTAGACACCCTGCAGCATGACGGCATTATTAAGGGGTGGAGTTACAAGGACAAAGGGATTGAACAGAAGATTGATCAAGAACGAAACTGGTTTGCTACTACTTGGTTGAAGGCACGCGTCCAAATCATTCCGCCCACCGATATCACAGGGATAGTAGACGACAGGGATTTATTGTTGATGGAGAGCGTAGACGATGACACTGTGAATTTATCGACGATGTTGAAGGGCATGACAGAGAGAGAGGTTGCAGTAACCATAGAAATGAATGAAGAAAAGCAGGTAACTCCTGAGACCATCAACAAGGAACGAACAGACCGAGGGCTAAGCCTTCTAGAGGCGGCTAAGGAAATGGGTATTTCCCATAGTACCTTGTCTCGATACGAACGAAACTTGATTAAACGTCCTTATACAGGTAGTTTAGAAAAAATGAAGGAATGGCTACATGAAAAATAAGCATTTCGCGGTGCTTATTTTTTTATCATTTTTAGGCGAGAATCCCCCTTCCTCTACGAACCCACCCTGCCAAAATGCAATATGTATTTGTCTATATTTCGCCATGCTTATTCTCTCCTTTGTAAAAGTTTTGTTCACGATCACACCTAGCATTCAACAAGAAAAAACCTCTTCGACTCTTTAATAAGCAATTTCATTCAAAAAGTAGCAAGCCAATATAATTTTTTTAGAGTAGCTTTCCATGTTGAATGGATTGTCTTAAAAGGATCTGACTCTTAGTACGAATGTCTATCATGTAAACGGCCTATCAGCTGCAGCATAATTCTTTTTCTTTTCTCTTTCTTTTTCTTTTTATTATTCTTATTCTTCCCCCTAGTCTATGGATACCGTATCAATACAGTATCCATATCGATATCTGGAACGGACTTTTTTGTTTAGGCATGATCGCTCTTCCGTCGTTCAATGATGAGACTTCAGATGAAACAGGATGTTTTTTTGAACTTTCTCTGAGTTTCCATGTTTTTTTATTTGGTTAATGAAATCTGAATAAAGGATCGTCAATAAATCTTCAATCATTATATGTTCTTCTTTGAGGTAAGGGGAGAGGTCATGTAAGAAGATTTCACCTCTTAATATTTCGGACTCTTTGATTCGAATCGTGAGATGGGCCTTTTTTTCTTTTTCAGGTTTTGTCTCGATGATCTCATCTTCCGTGGATTCATAAGAAAACACATGCTCCGTCAATGCCTTCATGACTCGTTTTTCCGTTCTTTTCTTTCCTAAATAGTCCGCCTTTCCTGACAGGAGAAATCCCGCTACTTGCTGAAATTCTGTTCCTTTCTTGATTTGTGTAATGAAGTCCCGATAGAGTAGATGAATCAAGACAGCCAAATCGAAACCTAGTGGAACATCTTCGTATAGATCGAGCATGTCTTCGATGAACACTTTACCTCTTAAATAATCATAATATCCAATGACTAAAGTTAGGTACTTTCGGTTGTGAAAGATATATTCAAAGAAACCTTTTGGAGAAGACGTTCCTGTTAACTTTTGCTGCAGAAGATTTAAGTTACTGTAAGATTTTTTCAAGAGAACCACCCTTTTCAATCCAGAGTAAGACGCTTGCCATCATAAAAAAAACGACCTTTCGTTCAGATACTTGTTTTTGAATGGCTAGACCATATGGCCCGCCGATTCTCTGATATTCCTGTTCCTTAAGCATCGTATGCATATACGTTTTCGTATCTTGATAGGGGAGGGTCCAATCTATAATTTCGGTGTGATGCAACCCAAACTGCAAAAGCGAGGTATTAAAAACAGTCTGACTTAAGGCTTGTCTAGCTTGAGTATAATAAAGCCCGTTCATTTGCTTACAGTAAGTCCGCAGCTTCATCTGCATGACGGTTGTCACTGGGAATTTGATGTTATGGCATTTATCTGAACGCGTTTGCCGCTTCCTCTTAAGGGGCCGTTCCGATTCTTCTTTTGTTGAAATACCTTTTTTTAGCGGCTTGTCCTGAAACATTGGGTTTAAACTTTCCACTTCCCATCCTCCCTCTCGTACTTTTCGAATCTAGCTCATGGTCACTTTTCCATTTTTCCATGCTTTATAAGATATATAGAGAAGAAGGGGGGATTTTAGACCTCTTTTGTATATTTTCCTAGAATAAGGACATAATGGCTAATACGAATTTACAGAAGAAAGGAAGAGATGAAGATGGCGAATAAAAAGAAGGATGAGGATGTTATCAAACAGTTGAAGAAAGCGGTAAAGGAGGCAAAAAAAGCAGGCGTGAAATTAATTAAAGTAGAAGTGCGATAACAGGTTACATACAAAACGGGTAAGGGAATTATTTTTGAGAATAGGCCTTCAGTCATGCGTTCGGAAGTTTACATATATAAACTAGTTTAATCTAAACTAGTTTAGTTTACGATTTACACTTTCTTTAGATCAACGATTATCTTGATATTATTGGCATGGGTGGACAGGATCTTTCATCCTATTTCTTTCCGCTTTGCCTTCCTCAAGACTATTTTTCTATGTATCTCATGGTCACTTTTCCATGCTTAATCGAAAGAGGAGAAGGGTAATCTTGAAAAGTGTATCTATAATCAATCACATTCTACCTAGTAAAATAAACAGGAAAAAAGCTACAAACTAATTTAATTGTTGCTTTTTTCCTGTTTATTTTTAAATTGTATCATATAGTATTTTCGAACTACGAAATAATAGTTTTGAATAAGTAGTCCCTTTAATCTGTTGCATACGACGAATGTTAAGTATTATACTCAATATTAACAGATGTTGTATAAAGGGAAGGGGAATACATGGTCAAGGATCAGCACATTTTGTCTTTAATTAAAGAAAATCCATTTATTTCTCAACAAGAACTATCAGCAAAACTTGGACTTTCTAGATCAGCGGTGGCTGGATATATATCCACCTTAACGAAAAAAGGAGAAATACTCGGACGTGCTTACATCGTACGGGAAGAGTCACGAATCACTTGTATCGGTGGAGCCAATATAGATCGGAAGTCACAAACTTTGAAGCCGATTCAGTATGGTACTTCCAACCCTGCAACGGTTAGACAGTCTTGCGGAGGTATTTCTCGAAATGTAGCAGAGAACTTAGGCAGGTTAGGATGCCAAGTGTCACTGATCACTTTAATCGGAGATGATCAAGAAGGAAGATGGCTTTTGGAAGAAACGAAACGCTATGGAGTAGATGTTAGCCAATGTTTAGCAATAAACCTGGAAAAGACAGGGACTTATACCTCGATTCTTAATGATACGGGTGAAAAGATTCTTGCTGTCGCTGATATGCAAATCTATGACCAGTTCAGTATTGAATTTATTGAAGCGCGGTGGTCGCATCTGGCATCCTCTCATATAATATTTGCTGACTCCAATCTTCCAGAAGAAACGTTGACCTATCTTATTAAAAGATGCGAAAAAGAGCAACTGACTTTATGGGTGAATCCCGTTTCAGCACCAAAGGCGTTGAGACTGCCTTATAATTTACAGGGCATAGATTTGCTGATTGCGAATCGTGAAGAAGCAGCCGCCTTGTCTCAAATGGAGATTGAAACGATTGAAGACTGTAAGAAAGCGAGCGAGCAAATAATACAAAGAGGCGTCAAGCAAATTATTGTTACGTTGGACGGACTGGGTGTATTTTGGTCGGCCCATGATGGAAGACAAGAGTATCTGCTTCCAATACAAACTGGTATTTTGGATCGTGCTGGAGTAGAAGAATCGTTGATAGGCGGTGTTCTATTCGGCATGAGTCATGATGAATCCTTTGAACAAGCTGTACGTTTAGGTATGGCAGCTTCAGCGATCACTTTGCAAACACGGGATACAAATGCGGATTTGACAGCAGAACAACTGTATTCGCTTGTTGAAAATAGCTTTAAGAATGTTTAGACCCCTTAATTCACCATATTAAGGTGATTTTGTTGTTTGATTTTTTGCAAAAGAAAAGAAACAAAGTGAAGCGAAAGAATTAAGAGTAGGCCGATATTTCCTTATGACAAGGGCAGTATCGGTTTTTTTGTGCATAAAAATGGTCATATAGCATTTACTAACAAATGTCTGTGTGATAAACTTTTGTTTTCTAAGAATTGAGGTGTTACTTAGATAGATCTACTTAAGACATGAAAGGGGAGAAAATCAATGAGAAAGAGCTATTTGTATCCTTTGTTGGTGGTTATAGGGGCTTGTAGTTATGGCATCGTTTCAACCATCATAAAGCTGGCAATGCGTGAGGGATTTTCAGCCTCGGAGGCCGTTACGAGTCAATTTGTTATCGGTTTTGCTATTGCTGTTTGTATATTTGTTAGCCAAGGGAAAAAAGTAAATCTGAAAGGAATGAAAAGTATTATTCCCGCTGGTATTTTTACGGGGCTGACTAATATTTTGTACGGTCTTTCATTGAATTATTTACCTGCTTCTTTGGCAGTCGTTCTTCTATTCCAATTTACATGGATAGGTATGTTAATCTCGTGTATTGCAAATCGGCAATTTCCCAGTCGAATGGAGTATATTTCTCTCATTTTATTGTTTGCCGGAACTATACCAGCAGCTGGTTTAGTAGATGTCGACTTATCGACGATCCCTATCCAAGGTTGGTTGTGGGGATTAGGAGCAGCTCTTTGTTATTCCCTATTCTTATTTTTTAATGGCAAATCAAATGCAAAGATGACGACTTCTAATCGTTTAGTATTGGTTTCTTTCTTTGCTTTGATAACAACATCTGTCTTTCAGTCTCCACAAATCATTTGGAATGGGACACTGCTTAGTGAAGGGCTTTGGATGTTTGGTTTAGCGTTAGGTCTATTCGGAATGGTTGTTCCGGTCTTCTTATTTAGTATTGCTATTCCAAAAGTGGGATTAGGTACTTCATCCATTTTGAGTGCAGTTGAATTGCCAATCGCAATGATTGTATCCGTCTTGTTATTAAATGAAACGGTTTCAATCGTGCAAATGGTGGGTGTATTCATCATTATTGTTGGAATATGTTTACCTACATTAAGTGAAAATGTAAGGCTAGGGGGAAATAAAAATGAAAAGAATAGTATTTTAAACTAATTTTTAAAAATTCATTGACAATTCAATTTGTAAGCGTATACTAAACATATGTTTACTGATTAAACAATTGTTTTAAAGGGGAGGTGTTGAGTTTGACGAATGCTTTTCATGAGGAAAAACAAAAATTCCCCATTATCTGTATAGGGGGAGCAAATGTTGATAAAAAGTTATACATCAAAAATGAAAGGGTTTACCAAACGTCTAATCCAGTAAAATCCTCAAGGGCAGTTGGTGGGGTAGCAAGAAATATTGCTGAAAATTTAGGGCGGTTAGGCGAAGAAGTTGTTTTGTTTTCAGTAAGAGGGGATGATCCAGATTGGTCGGATATTTACAAATCATCCTCACCTTTTATGAATTTAAATCATGTCACGAAGTTTGAAAATTCTTCGACAGGTTCCTACACAGCCGTTTTAGATGAGCATGGCGATTTATCGATCGCCTTAGCAGATATGGATATTTTTGATCATATTACACCTGAGCTGCTTATGAAAAACACCGATATTCTTATCAAAGCTAAATGTATTCTAGTGGATTTAAATTGTTCTGGGGAAACCATTGAATTTCTATGTGACTTCACATCAATACATAGTATTCCATTGGTTATTATCCCTGTTTCATCGCCAAAAATGAATAGGCTTCCAAAGACTTTGAGTGCAGTGAGTTGGCTCATCGTAAATAAAGATGAAACAGAAACGTATATGAATATCAAAATCAACGATAAGAAAGATTGGGAAAACTCGGTAATGAGTTGGTTAGAATTAGGGGTAAAAAATGTGATTGTAACGAACGGATCACAAGGTGTCATGGCAGGGGTTGAAAATGGTGAGCTTCATTACTACCCAGCTATCGAAACCCCTATGGTTATTGATGTTACTGGTGCAGGCGATTCATTTTGTTCAGGAGTGATTTATTCCTGGTTACAAAAGAAAGAATTGGATTGCGTTATTAATTCGGGTCTGGTTAATGCACATAAAACAATTATGTCAAAATATACAGTTAGACAAGAACTGTCACAAACACAATTTAAATTGGATATGGAGGAATTTTTAAATGAAAAAGTATATTGAATTATCACAAGAGGTACAACAAGCAAAAGAAGAAGGAAAAGCAATCGTTGCTTTAGAATCTACGATTATTTCTCATGGTATGCCTTATCCTCAAAACGTAAAAATGGCTCGTGAAGTGGAACAAATTGTTCGAGATAACGGGGCTGTTCCAGCAACAATTGCGATCATTGATGGGAAAATTAAAATTGGTTTAACGGATGATGAATTGGAGTTATTTGGTAAAAGTTCAGATGTTGCGAAAGTATCAAGACGTGATTTAGCTCAAATTATTGCTACTAAGAAATTAGGAGCAACGACTGTTGCGACAACGATGATTTGTGCGGACTTAGCAGACATCAAAATCTTTGTAACAGGTGGTATTGGCGGGGTTCATAAAGGGGCAGAAACGACGATGGATATCTCAGCTGACCTTGAAGAATTAGCTCAAACGGATGTAGCTGTAATTTGTGCAGGTGCTAAATCAATACTAGATTTATCGCTTACACTAGAATACCTTGAAACAAAAGGGGTACCTGTCATTGGCTATGAAACAGAGTGCCTGCCAGCATTCTACACTAGAAATAGTGAATATCAATTAAACTTCTCTACGGATTCAATCGATGTGATTGCTGAAACATTAAAAGCAAAATGGGAATTAAACCTTACTGGTGGAGCAGTAATTGCGAATCCGATTCCTGAAGAGTTTGCGATGGATGAAGAGTATATCAATGGCATTATCAATCAAGCAATCAAACAAGCAGAAGAAAATCATATTATTGGTAAAGATAGTACACCATTCTTGCTAGGAAAAATTAAAGAATTAACAGGCGGTAAAAGTCTTGATGCCAATATCGAATTAGTCAAACATAATGCTAAAGTAGGAGCCGAAATAGCAGTTAGTTTCAACAACAAAACTACATTAGTATTAAACTAAGTTCGTCATTAGCATAAACTCAACTTCTATAAAGGTAGCTGTCTTCGATTAATGTTAACAACTAGACTTTATAGAAGTTGTTTTTTTTGAAAATAATTGTAAACGTTTCCATTTAGAGGGGAGCCTGAATATGAATTTTATTTTCTTACTAACAGGAATTTTACTTGTTTTTGTTGTTGCTTTTTTAGTAAGTAACAATAGAAAACAAATAAAATATAAACGTATTTTGATCATGTTAGCTGTGCAAATCATTTTAGTTTACTTCATGATGAATACGAGTATCGGTTTAATTGCGATTACTAAAGTAGGCGTTTTTTTTGAAAAATTAATGAAAATTGCTAATTCGGGAATCCAATTTGTATTTGGTGATATGGTGAATGAAGGTGGATTTACGTTTTTCCTATCCGTGTTATTACCGCTTGTTTTCATATCTGTTTTAATAGGAATACTAAATTATATAAAAGTATTGCCATTCGTCATCAAATATATCGGTTTCATTTTAAGTAAAATAACAGGAATGGGTAAACTAGAAAGCTATTTCGCTGTATCTACAGCTGCACTTGGACAACCAGAAGTGTTCTTAACCATTATCAAACAAATTCCCCTTCTATCACCAAAAAGACTTTATACCATTTGTACGTCAGCAATGAGTGCAATAAGTATGGCAATGGTTGGGTCTTATATGACCATGTTAGAGCCAAAGTATGTTGTAACAGCTGTTGTATTGAATATCTTCAGTGCACTTATCGTTGCTAATATTATTAACCCGTATGATTTAGACGAGGATGAAGATTTAATTAAAATTGAAGAAAAAGAAAGACTTCCGTTCTTCCAAATGATTGGCGAAAGTGTAATGGATGGATTTAAAATTGTTATAATTGTTGCCGCTATGCTAATGGGGTTTATTTCCTTGATGGAATTGATTAATGTGGTTTTTGTAGGCGTATTTCAAGTCTCTTTCCAAACGGTTATTGGGTATATTTTTGCACCAATCGCTTTCTTAATGGGTGTTCCATGGGCAGAAACTGTACAAGCAGGTGGAATTATGGCGACAAAACTTATAACGAACGAATTTGTTGCTATGTTGAATTTTGGGGAAATTTCAAACCATCTTTCCGATAAAACCATTGCTATTGTATCCGTTTATTTAGTGAGTTTTGCGAACTTTGGAACTATAGGTATTGTGGCAGGTTCAATCAAATCAATTAGTGAAAAACAAGGAAGTCATGTTGCAAAATTTTCATTGAAATTATTGTTAGGTGCGACATTAGCATCTGTCATTTCGGGAACAATTATGGGTATTGTCATGTAAATTTATATTAGGAGTGAATGATTATGACGACAAGAAAAATTATTATGGATTGTGATCCAGGACATGATGACGCTATTGCGATTATTTTAGCTGCTGCAAGATCGGAATTGGAAATTTTAGCGATTACAACCGTTTCTGGAAATGCAGAAATTGAAAAAACGACGATGAATGCCTTAAAAATATGTGATTTAGTTTCACTAACGGATGTTGTGGTATCAAAAGGGGCAAGTGATCCATTGATTCGGATCCGAGAAACCGCACCTGGTATTCATGGAGATTCAGGGTTGGACGGTCCAGAATTGCCCGAACCTTCTCGTAGTTGGAGTGAGGAGCATGGGGCTGATACGATCATAAGACTGTTAAAAGAGTCAAAAGAGCCCGTGACCATTCTACCAACAGGTCCATTGACAAATATTGCTATAGCTTTATCAAAAGCACCAGAAATTAAGGACAATATCGAAGAAATTGTTCTTATGGGTGGAGGAACATTTGGCAACTGGACGCCAACGGCTGAATTTAATATTTGGGCGGATCCAGAAGCTGCAAAAAAAGTATTTGATAGTGGGATTCCGATCGTTGTGATGGGATTAGATATCACACATCAAGCCTTGGCAACAAAAGAAGTGATCGATCAAGTAAATGAAATTGATAACCATGTAGCAAAAATTGTTGGTGAATTATTAGTATTTTTTGCATCCACATATAAAGAAATGTTTGATTTTGATGGGGCACCCGTACACGACGTATTAACTGTCGCATATTGTGTAGCACCAGAATTGTTTAAGATGAAAGAGGTCAATATTACCGTGGAAACGAAAGGCGAATTTACCGCAGGAACCACGTTGGTTGATCTACATGGGGTGACTGGTAGAAAAGTGAATGCGAAGTTTGGAGTAGAACTTGATGTAGAAGGTTTTTGGCAGCTAATGATTGAGGCACTTAAAAAATACTAGAACTTACTAGCCTTTGCTCTCTGGGAGCAAAGGCTACGAACCATCCGTATACTTATATTCATCATATTAAAAAAGATAGATTTGAATGTTACAAAATGTGCTTTATGCTAGGCTGCTTCAATCGTGCTGACAAACAGAGGGAACAGATAAAAGGATTTCCTTATCCATCAAAGGTCATTCAGCTATTTCTGAATAATGATTCTGTTGAAAGATAGGGATCTATTAGCTAGAGAGTGTTAGAAAAGGCCTATCGTGATTCCTCTTTTCTTAATAAGAAGCTGAGACTCTTTAATGTGTGGAGTCTAGCGGTAAAAATAAATAAGTCATCGTAGTTCCTTTCTACATATTCATTAATAACGTCGATCCCTTTTCTAAATCTCTCGACTAATAAATAAGTATATTGTTCATTCCAGCAAAACTGATTGATTCTCTGAAGTTCATCAGCAAGTATTTGGAGCTTATATTCCTTAACGAAAAGCTTTAGTTGATACACTTTATCCATATTTAAAATAAGGCTGCTTTTCTTATCTTGGTTTTTATAAACAAATTCTATAAATCCATGTATATTTTCAGCTAAAAGATTCGCAATTTTCATATTGAAATTCATATTTCCAACTCCTCAATGTATGCAAACCAATACATTATTATGAAAATTGTATGATTTGGATCGGTATTTTAACACTAAAATACACCTTTTGATAATAATTTGGCCGAACGAGATTTACGAATGACCAAAGTGAAACAAAAAGTTTCAGATACATTCCGAAGTGAAATGGGCGCACAGAACGTCACAATGGCACGAAGCTTTTTAAGCACACTGAAAAAGCAAAAAAGAACCTGTTTGAATCCATTAAACAAGTGATAAAAACAGGAGAAAAAGGATCGTTTGAAACCTAGTTTACGAGGTAATACGTGATGAGTTTCCTCTATTTGTTGAGTAGTTACAAAAATACTAGAATCCAATATAGAAGGTCGTAATTTGAATAATGCAATTTTTAATAGCGAAAATTTGAAAAATAGCCTTTGCTCAATGGGAGCAAAGGCTATTAATAATCTTTTACAACTATGAAGCCATTAGCCTAAAGATTCTCAACATATTGCAAAGGCTTTTTCAAGCCCCCACTTCAAGATTCGTTAGAATCTAAGTGGGGGGAGTTGACTGCGTTTCATAATAGATGTTCCTGTTTACTAACCATGTGTATTAGATTCTAGAATAAGTAAAAGAGTATATTGTTAGAGTGGTAAATATTCTGTAGATTTTTCAAAGTTCCCTTGTTTTTATGAAGAATGATATTGGCTTTTCTGCTTCCAGTTTGTCCAGTTCAAAGAAAAGTTTTTTGTATTCAACAATCGATAGTTCCCCATCAATATACCCTTTTTGAATATAGTCTAATAATTCATTGGCATGTAATGGGTTTCTCTTTTTTACAAGTTCAAAACGATGTATTAAGTCTTCTACTAACATAGTAATCCACTCATTTCATCTTTGTTTTTGCAACATGTCTTCATTTTTGAAAAGTATACCATGTAGATGGTTGGATATTTTCTTTTTTGAAAATTCAAACTTACGACATTTTTTTACAATTTATTAACAAAGTTCCTAAACGAATACTCTAAGGAAGGGAATTGTTTTGGATGTTTTTATAGAATATTCGCTATATTATAAATGTAAGCGCATTCTTTTCGGTGTCGAATTGACGGATAATATGGTAAACTTTTATTAAGCTATTAATATGTTAAAATTGCAAACAACCTAAAAAAGTAGAGAGTGGGAAATTGTATGCAGGAACAAAAACTGGCGAGAGGTCTAAAAAACAGACACGTGCAGCTAATTGCTATTGGCGGGGCGATCGGAACGGGATTATTTCTTGGAGCAGGAAAATCGATTCATTTAGCAGGGCCGTCGATTTTATTTGCTTACATGATTACAGGCGTCATTTGCTTTTTAATCATGCGCGCACTTGGAGAACTACTCCTATCCAATTTGGAATACGACTCTTTTGTTGACTTTGTAAAAGACTATTTAGGGAACATGGCCGCATTTATTACCGGCTGGACTTACTGGTTTTGCTGGATTTCAATCGCAATGGCCGACTTAACAGCAGTTGGTCTCTATACCCAATATTGGCTTCCTGATGTACCACAGTGGATGCCGGGATTAATTGCACTTGTCATTTTGCTCATGATGAACCTTGCAACCGTAAAACTTTTTGGCGAAATGGAATTCTGGTTCGCATTAATTAAAGTCATCGCGATTTTAGCACTCATTGTGATCGGTATTTTCATGATTATTAAAGGCTTTTCCACGAATTCAGGCGCATCCAGCTTCACGAATCTATGGAGCCACGGAGGCATGTTCCCAAATGGCATAAATGGCTTTATCCTTTCATTCCAGATGGTCGTATTTGCGTTTGTTGGCATTGAACTTGTAGGACTTACAGCAGGTGAAACAGAAAATCCAGAAAAGGTGATCCCACAAGCAATCAACAATATCCCGATTCGGATTATCATTTTCTACCTTGGCGCACTTATTGTCATCATGAGTATTTATCCGTGGAATGCCATCAATCCAATGGAAAGCCCATTTGTCCAAGTCTTCGTGGCAGTTGGAATCGCAGCAGCTGCTGGTATTGTCAATTTTGTCGTCCTAACATCCGCAGCTTCAGCATGTAACAGCGCTATTTTCAGTACAAGCCGGATGGTATACTCCCTTGCCAATGATAAAAATGCACCTATACCATTTACAAAACTTACTTCTCGTAAAGTACCTTCCAATGCATTATTCTTTTCAACTGTTGTCATTCTAATAGCCGTTGTTTTGAATTATGTCATGCCAGAAGGCGTATTTACGCTGATTACAAGTATTTCTACGGTATGTTTCATCTTTATTTGGGGAATTACTGTCATCAGCCATTTGAAGTACCGCAAAACAAGACCAGATCTAGCGAAAGTGAACAAATTTAAATTGCCACTATATCCATTTTCCAATTACTTGATCCTTACTTTCCTAGCGTTCGTTCTTGTCGTACTTGCACTTGCGGAAGATACTCGAGTTGCTTTGTTCATAACTCCTGTTTGGTTTATTTTGCTGATTACGATCTATAAGATGCGGAAACCAAAGGGGGATCATGTTGATCAAAGAAAAACAGTGGGAAATTAAGAGGGAACGGACAAAAATCCCGCCCGTGTCCTATAAATGAAATAAGAGCAAAAAAGCCTGTGTTAATCATCTGAGGCCACTGAAAAAGTCCTTTTAAAGCTAACGACCTACTCTATATAGGTTGTTAGCTTCTTCTATTGTCTGTATATTAATAAAAATCTTCGCTACTTTCAAAATGAGTTACTTTTTCAGTGCGTTCTGATCATCTATATAGGTTTTTTGATCGTATTCGTTTCGATTCAACTACCCACGCTTTTAGTCAACCAAATCTAAATAAATGTTAGCGTTTACAAAATAACCTTGACAGATCTACCTTATGCAACTATTCTGAATATAACAGTAACTAAATATGAGCGAATGACGGTTGTGGGAGAGTGCAATGTAACAAGCCACCGAAGGAGCAAGTTCCAAAAAGACCCTTGGAGCAAATCTCTCAGGTAGATGGAACCACAATCGGACGCACCTCTGGAGAGCGCGTATAAGTAGTACGCCACCAAAGGGGAACGACTCTATGAATCATAGGGTTAAACTCTCAGGTAAAAGGACAGGGAAGGGTAGAGAAAGTCACGCTACCCTTTTCTGTCCTTTTTTGCGTGCAAAAACGGGAGCGTATCTCCACAGTTTTCTCAGAAAAGAAGAGTGATAGTGAGAGAGTGGTTTCACTAGCTAAGTTGAAAGGATTCGAACATGGTGTCGTACAAAAAAATTGAGGGGGAGTATATATGAGTTTACAGCAAAATGATTCTATTATTTTTGGAGCGATTGAAAAGGAACGAGAGCGCCAACTTCAAACACTTGAGTTAATCGCATCAGAAAATATTGTAAGCGAAGATGTATTAGAAGCGATGGGAAGCGTGATGACGAATAAATATGCAGAAGGGTATCCAGGAAAGCGTTATTATGGCGGGTGTGAATTTGTTGACGTGGCAGAACAAACAGCGATCGAGCGCGTAACGGAGCTATTTGGCGCTAAATATGCCAATGTTCAGCCACACTCAGGAGCACAAGCAAATTTTGCCGTTTTCTTCGCACTGCTTCAGCCTGGAGATAAAGTAATGGGAATGAACCTTTCACATGGTGGACATTTAACACATGGAAGCCCTGTTAGTGTTTCAGGAAAATGGTTTGACATTGTATCTTATGGTGTGAGGGAAGATACGCAAGTCATTGATTACGATGAATTAGAAGAGATCGCCAAGAAAGAAAAACCGAAATTGATTATTGCAGGGACAAGTGCTTATCCAAGAACGATCGACTTTGCTCGCTTTAGAAAAATTGCTGATCAAGTCGGGGCAAAACTTATGGTCGATATGGCGCATATTGCAGGACTAGTAGCAGCTGGACTTCATCCATCTCCAATTCCATATGCCGATGTTGTGACAAGTACGACACATAAAACATTGCGTGGCCCGCGTGGCGGTATCATCTTAACAAATGATGAAGAGATGATTAAAGCGGTTAATAAATCGATATTCCCTGGTATTCAAGGTGGACCACTGATGCATATCATTGCTGCAAAAGCGGTTGCTTTCAGAGAAGCTTTACAACCAAGTTTTAAAGAGTATGCCAACCAAGTTATTGACAATGCGGCAATACTTGGCGAAACCTTAAAGAATGAAGGAGCGGCCCTCGTTTCTGGTGGAACAGATAATCATATTGTCCTATTAGATTTACGTCCATGGAATTTAACTGGAAAAGAAGCCGAGAAATTATTAGAAGAAGTGGGCATTACCGTAAATAAAAATACGATTCCGTTTGATCCAGAGAAACCATTTGTTACGAGTGGAATCCGTATCGGAACAGCTGCGTTAACAACGCGTGGCATGAAACAAGAAGAAATGGTGAAAATCGGAAAAGTGATCGCGGACGTTTTAACAAATAAAGGCGATGAAGCCGTTCTTGAAAAAGCAAAAGTAACAACTAAAGCGATTTGTAGTGCGTATCCGTTATTTCAACAAGCAGTAACGGTGTAAGAAAGGGGGAGAATCATGGAATTTCAAAGTTGTTTTGACATAATCGGCCCAATCATGGTCGGACCGTCGAGTTCTCATACAGCTGGTGTTGTATCGATTGGAAAATTTATTTATGAACTGTTAGGAGATTATCCCCAAGAGACCAACATTGTATTTTATGATTCGTTTGCTGAAACCTACCAAGGACATGGAACAGATAAAGCACTTCTTGGTGGATTACTCGGGATGAATACCGATGATTCCGAAATCAAATACGCATTGGAAAAAGCAAAAGAATGTGGTATGCAGTACCAGTTTGAATTCGAAAACATTTGCGAGTATATGGACCACCCAAATACAACCATTGTAACAGCAAAACGTGATGATCATGTTGTCACGGTTGGTGGTGTATCACTCGGAGGTGGCCTATCGAAGATCTTTATGATTGATGATGAGATGGTATCGATTCGTCTTAGCGCTGGAGATGATTTTTCGATCCTTGCGAAACCTTATCAACGGAAAGAGAAAGTATTGGTGAAGGCGATATGATGGAAATTCAGTCTATGAAAGAGCTTATAGAAGCTTGTGAACGGGAAAAAAAGTCCATTAGTGAAATGATGTTAATGGTGGAAGCAAAAAAGTCAGGAAGAGACGAAGATACGATTATTCGCATGATGGAAGAGCGATTGATCAAAATGAAAGAAGCAGTGGATAGTGGGATTAAAGATGCTTCCACGGCGCCAAGTGGGATTTCTGGCGGTGATGCCGTGAAGATGTCTGAATACGTTCGGCAAGGTAAATCCCTATCAGGCAATTATATAAGCAATGCTATGAGCTATTCATTAGCCACTTCTGAAAATAATGCCAGAATGGGCGTCATTGTGGCAACGCCAACTGCTGGAGCAGCAGGGATTTTACCTGGCGTATTATTTTCGCTTCATAAAAATGATGGCACACCTTATAAAGAGTTAGTGAAGGGCTTGTTTACGGCAAGTATGCTAGGGCTTGTCATTGCGAACCGCTCGTTCATCTCAGGAGCAGCTGGAGGCTGTCAAGCAGAGGTCGGGTCTGCAACAGCGATGGCAGCTGGAACAATCGTTGAGTTAAAAGGTGGGACACCACAACAAGTCGTGAATGCAACCGCTATTGCGATGAAGTCCCTTTTAGGCTTAGTTTGCGATCCGGTCGGAGGGCTTGTTGAAGTTCCTTGCATCAAACGGAATGTAATCGGTACTTCCATTGCCTTTTCAGCGGCTGATATGTCCCTTGCTGGTGTTGAGAGTCGGATTCCGTGTGATGAAGTCATTGAAGCGATGTATAAAGTTGGAAAGGATATGCCGCGGACGCTTCGGGAAACCGCTCTTGGTGGGCTAGCGATGACCGAAACGGGTAAAGAGGTAAAAGAACGTCTATTTTGCAGAAAATCTTAATCGGGGGTAAATCATGAGTACAGAAACAGCATTAAAGCAAACACCACTTTTTGAAACATATGGAAAATATGGAGCGAAAGTGATTGATTTTGGTGGTTGGGCTTTGCCCGTTCAGTTCTCAAGCATTTTAGAAGAACATGAAGCGGTACGTACAGAATCAGGCCTTTTTGATGTCTCTCATATGGGGGAAGTACTTGTAGAAGGAAAAGATGCATGTGCTTATATCAATCATCTTGTAACGAATGACATAACGAAACTTGCGATCAATCAGGCACAGTATACGGCAATGTGCTATCCAGACGGTGGAACGGTCGATGATATATTAGTGTACAAATTGGCGGATGAAAAATATTTACTCGTGATTAATGCTGGAAACATTGAAAAAGATGTGGAATGGATGAAGAAGTATGTCAAAGGAGACATGAAACTTGAAAATATCTCCGATGATATCGCTCAACTAGCGATTCAGGGACCAAAGGCAGAAGTGATTTTACAAAAGGTAACGGATACTGATTTATCAGCAATTGGTGTATTTAAATTTGCACAACATGTTACTATTTCTGGCATTACAGATGTGCTTGTTTCCCGGACAGGCTATACAGGAGAAGACGGGTTTGAACTCTATTTACAAAAAGACCAAGTGGTAGCACTTTGGGAGAAGCTTTTAGAAGTAGGAACATCAGAAGGATTAAAACCGTGTGGCCTTGGTGCCCGAGATACACTTCGCCTAGAAGCGCGTCTTCCACTATATGGTCAAGAACTTAGCAGCGAAATTAGTCCACTTGAAGCAGGAGTCGGTTTTGTCGTAAAAATCAATAAAGAAAGTGACTTTATTGGAAAAGCGGCACTTTCTGCACAAAAAGAAGCTGGATTAACGAGAAAAATCGTAGGGATTGAAGTAACAGGTCGGGGGATTCCACGTCATGGCTATAAAGTAGTTTCTGAAGATGGCGAGGAAATAGGAATCGTTACATCAGGCACACAATCACCATCATTGAAGAAGAGTATCGGCCTTGCTTTGATCTCTGTGGAACATGCTGAAGTGGGGACGTTACTAAAAGTGGAAATCCGTAATAAGCAGATTGATGCTGTTGTTGTAAAAACACCATTCTATAAAAAGTAATTTCTAAGTTTACTAGCATCATGCTAAAGATAAGGATGATGCTAGTAACTCGATTTCATATCAGAATATACAAAAGCTGAAAGGACGAAAAACAATGACAAAAGCGACAGCAAATTTACTATATAGCAAAGAGCATGAGTGGGTGGAACAATTAGAAGGTAATCGTGTTCGGATTGGGATCTCTGATTATGCCCAGAAGGCGTTAGGGGATATCGTGTTTGTTGAGAATCCTGAAATTGATGATGAAGTAATCGTCAATGAAACGATGGGAACAATCGAATCCGTTAAAGCAGTTTCTGAACTATACTCTCCTGTATCAGGTACAGTCGTGGCTGTAAATGAAGAGTTAGAAGGCGCTCCAGAGACGATTAATGAAAATCCATTTGAAGCAGGATGGTTAATCGAAGTAGAAATCTCTAACCCAGAAGAGTTGGAATCGCTTCTTAATGAAGAAGAGTACGAAGCATTTACGAATGAAGGAGAGGAATAATATGACTTCAACTTACAGATACCTCCCTGATACGAAACAGGATCAGGAGGAAATGCTCGAGTTTTTACAGGTTTCTTCCATAGATGAATTGTTTGAAGATATCCCAGCTGATATTAGACTACAAGGGGAGCTAAATATCCCACAGGCCGTTCCTGAACCACTTCTCATGAAGAAAATGAATCAGCTTGCTACGAAAAACATAAATGCCAATCAATACCCAACATTTCTCGGTGCAGGTACGTATGATCACTACATTCCTAGCGTAGTCAACCATATGATTTCACGCTCTGAATTTTACACAGCTTATACTCCATACCAACCAGAAATCAGTCAAGGTGAACTCCAAGCGATTTTCGAATTTCAGACGATGGTATGTGAATTAACAGGAATGGATGTAGCGAATTCTTCGATGTACGATGGCTTTACATCGCTTGCAGAAGCAGCATCACTTGCTGTTGCATCAACAAGACGTTCAAAAATTCTTGTATCGAAAGCAGTGCATCCTGAGTCTCGGGCTATATTACGTACGGTAGCAGATGGTCCAGGATATACAGTTGAAGAAATCCAACTGACTGATGAGATTACTGATTTAGGAAAATTAAAGGAGCAAATTGATAAAGATACAGCAGCAGTCATTATTCAATATCCGAATTTCTTTGGTTCAATTGAAGATTTAACGGAGATTAAGAAAATTGCCGAAGAAAACAAGGCTCTTTTCATTGTAAGTGCCAACCCACTCGCACTTGCACTTTTACAGGCACCTGGGAAGCTTGGGGCAGATATTGTGATCGGTGATATGCAACCATTAGGCATTCCGATGTCATTTGGTGGTCCACATTGTGGCTATTTTGCGGTCAGTAAAAAATTTATGCGTAAAATACCAGGCCGGATTGTCGGCCAAACAGAAGATGAAAAAGGCCAACGCGGCTTCGTATTAACACTGCAAGCCCGTGAACAGCATATCCGTCGTGATAAAGCATCATCCAATATTTGTTCGAACCAGGCATTAAATGCTCTTGCCTCTTCAATCTGCATGACATCACTTGGCAAGCAAGGGATTCGTCAGATGGCTCAATTAAATTTGGAGAAAGCAGACTATATGGCAAAAATGCTGAAACAGAAAGGGTTTGTCATTCTGAATCAATCCCCATTCTTCAATGAGTTTGTTGTCGAGCTTCCTCGTCCAGTCAAGGAAGTTAATGCGAAACTACTAGAAGCGGGAATCATTGGCGGCTTTGATTTGGAAAGCGATTATGGCCATGAAAATCAAATGCTACTTGCTGTGACTGAACAACGAACCAAAGAAGAGATTGATCAATTTGTAGAGGTTTTGGAGGCGATTGTAAATGGTTGAATACAATGATTTGATTTTTGAAATTAGTCGTCCAGGACGTATCGGTTCAAGTCTTCCGGAAAGTGATGTGGACTCTGTTGATATTACTAATAAACTTCCGAAGCATTTAATTCGTGACGTACCTGCAGAACTCCCGGAAGTATCAGAGTTGCAACTTGTAAGACATTACACAGCGCTCTCTAATAAAAACCATGGGATCGATAACGGCTTTTATCCACTTGGTTCTTGTACGATGAAGTACAATCCGAAAATCAATGAAGATGTTGCACGTTTGGAAGGGTTTAGCCGCATTCATCCGTACCAGCCTGTTGAAACGGTACAAGGTGCATTAGAAGTGCTATATGAACTACAAGAAGAGTTAGCAGTCATCACAGGAATGGATGCGGTCACTTTGCAGCCATCAGCGGGAGCTCAAGGTGAATGGACAGGGTTAATGATGGTGAAAGCCTACCATGCCCAAAAAGGAGAAACGAGGAAGCAAGTGCTTGTTCCAGACTCTGCACACGGTACGAACCCTGCAAGTGCAACAGTAGCAGGTTTTGAAACGATTACGATACCATCCAATGAAAATGGATTAGTAAATTTAGAAGAGCTAAAGAAGCATGTCGGTCCAAATACAGCGGCTCTCATGTTGACAAACCCGAATACACTTGGTCTTTTTGAAAAAGAAATTGTAGAAATTGCCCAAGTCGTTCATGAAGCGGGCGGGTTATTATACTATGATGGAGCAAATGCAAACGCCATTTTAGGTAAAACAACACCGGGGCAAATGGGCTTTGATATTGTGCACTTAAATCTCCACAAAACATTTACGACACCTCATGGTGGCGGTGGACCAGGTGCAGGTCCAGTCGGTGTGAAAGAGAAATTGATTCCTTACTTGCCTGTGCCACGCGTTGAAAAAGACGGTGAGAAATATGTATTAAACTCAGATCATCCACTCTCGATCGGTAGAGTAAAAGGATATTACGGTAACTTCGGTATTCTATTACGTGCCTATACGTATATTCGTACAATGGGACCAGAAGGATTGCGTCAAGTATCGGAAAGTGCTGTCCTTCATGCGAATTATCTTCGCAAACGATTAGAGCCATATTTTGAAGCGCCATATTCACAAATATGTAAGCATGAATTTGTTCTATCTGGCTCTAGACAGAAAAAACTTGGAGTTAGAACACTAGATATGGCCAAACGATTGCTTGATTTCGGTTATCATCCGCCAACTATCTACTTCCCGTTGAATGTAGAGGAATGTTTAATGATTGAACCGACTGAAACAGAGTCAAAAGAAACCCTCGATGCGTTTGCAGATGTGATGATTCAAATCGCCAAGGAAGTGGAAGATAATCCTGGGGTCGTTTTAGAAGCACCACATACGACAGTCATTGGTCGATTGGATGAAGTACAAGCTGCGAGACAACCTATTTTGCGTTATGAAAAAGCAGTAGAAGTTGAGAAAGAAACGGTAAAATCCTAAATGAATGATTGAGCATGAACCACCGGGAATGAAAATAGCGAGAAGATCAGTTTCTCATTATTTCACACTCGGTGGTTTCATATGAGTGCAGAAATGCCAATTTTCTTCTACTTATCATGCAGATGAACAGGTCTGAGCCGTTCAGGTGAGTGCTTCATCAAAAAATAGGCGGCTAGAGGAGGGAGAAATTGATGGTCATCAAGATATCAGAGGTAGCCATGAATAAATTGCAAGAAGTGGCGTCTCAAGAAAAACTAGTTCCAAGAATTGACGCTGATGTTGCAGGTGGCTGTGGTTTGTCAGTAAAGTTCTCCATTGTGTGGGACGAACCTCGAAGAAACGATACCATTATTGAATATGAGGGAATTCAGATTCGCTTGGACCATTTTACAAAACGCTATTTAGATGAAGAGACACAAATTGATTATCTAGACGATCAAGGCTTTATCGTGGGAGAACAGTTTTCCTCTAGTGCCTGCGCAATAGAATTAGATTGATAGACTCAGAGATTGCTAACCGTTTTTTCTTCTTGGGTACATAGATTGGCGTTATTTTTTGATCAAGATTGAAGTAAAAGGGGGAAATAGTAGATGAATCAAGAATATGATGTGGTCATTATCGGTGGAGGAACTGGTGGGTATGTGGCTGCCATACGTGCGTCGCAATTAGGATTAAAGGCTGCGGTTGTAGAGCAAGGAAAACTTGGCGGGACATGCCTTCATGCAGGTTGTATCCCGAGTAAGGCGCTATTAAGAAGCGCAGAAGTATATGCGAATACAAAAAATGCAGAGAAGTATGGAGTCATTGCTCCTGAAGTAGGTCTGGACTTCCAAAAAGTACAAGCTCGCAAAGAAGAAATCACAGAACGCTTATTTAAAGGTGTTCAACATTTAATGAAAAAAGGGAAAATCGATGTGTACGAGGGAAAAGGCAGTATTCTGCAGACAAAAGATGTTTTAGTAAAATTGAATCAAGATGATCAGGAGACGATCTTAACCACCCGAAATATTGTCCTAGCAACAGGATCCCGGCCAAGGACACTTCCCGGTCTAGAAGCAGATGGGCAGTATGTGATGACATCGGATGAAGCGCTACAAATGGAAGAGCTTCCAGATTCCATCCTTATTGTTGGCGGAGGCGTGATTGGAATCGAATGGGCTTCGATGCTGATAGACTTTGGATTAGCGGTGACAGTGATCGAATATGCCGATCGCATTTTACCGACAGAAGATAAAGATATTTCAAAGGAAGTTCAGCGTTTAATGAAGAAAAAAGGCGTGAAAATCGTAACAGGGGCAAAAGTGCTTCCTGAAACGTTAGAAAAAGGCGAGGGTGTTTCTATTAAGGCAGACTATAAAGGGAAAGAAACGTCCTTTTCAGCTGATAAACTATTAGTATCGGTTGGAAGATTGCCAAACATAGAAGGGATAAACCTCGAAAATACGAGTGTTGTGGTAGAGCGAGCTTGTATTCAAACAAATGAGTATTATCAAACGAATGAACAAAACGTATATGCCATTGGTGATGTGATTGGTGGGTTGCAGCTTGCCCATGTTGCTTCACATGAGGGGATCATCGCCATTGAACATATTGCAGGGGAGAACCCAGTACCACTTAATCCAACGCTTGTTTCAAAATGTGTATACAGTAGCCCAGAGGTCGCAAGTGTTGGACTAACAGAAGAAGAGGCAAAGGAAAAAGGATATCAAGTAAAAATAGGTAAATTCTCGTTCCGTGCGATTGGGAAGGCTCTTGTTTTTGGTGAATCAGATGGTTTTGTTAAACTTATTGTAGAAGAAGGGTCTAATAAGTTGTTAGGGACACATATGGTTGGTCCTCATGTAACAGATATGATTACAGAGGCAGGCCTTGCGCAAGTATTAGAGGCAACGGCCATGGATATTGCCAATACGATCCACCCTCACCCAACATTAGCGGAAGCGATTGGCGAGGCAGCCCTGGCTGTATATGGGAAGGAAATCCACGCTTAGGATAGTTGATGAATAGAATAGCCGTAAACCCCTCTTCCTCCATCTAAGAAAGGCAATAAGAAATGATAGGGGGAGAGGAGTTTTCTTTTCAAATAAGTCTGATAAAGGATTTAAGGCTTAAACCATGCCATTTTGATTAATCCTCACGTTAAATCTTCTAATTTCTCCGTTTACAATGAATATGCAAAGAAATTCGAAATATTAAACTTTCTCCACTTTTTCATTTTCAATAGAGTTAAATGGTAGCTTCATGCAAAAAGGAAATAAAGGAGTGAACAACTGGAGAGGTTTCTTTCTTGCTCCAGGCTGCGCCAATTTTGCATGTTGTATAACTTTTTTTGAGTTGTAAGTAGACAATATCATCGTTTTTTACAAATTGAATGGAAGACGGAAGTAAAGCAATACCGATTCCGGAAGCAACAAACGATAATGCCGTATGTAACTCTAGTGCTTCTTGGGTCTTTTTAGGACTAAAGCCGGCATGCTGACAAAGGCTAATGATCGCATCATAATAGCTTTCTCCGGCTTTTCTAGGTGTCATGATGAACTGTTCGTTAGCGAGGAGAGAGACATCGATAGGCTCTGTTTTAACTGCTAATCGATGTGTTTTAGGTAACGCAACAATAAATGGTTCTTCCCGTAGCATTTCTACATGAAACGATCCATTTTCAATCGGGAGATTCAATAAGCCGACATGAATGGAGCTGTCGTGAAGTGCTTTCATTTGTTCAGTTGATGACAATTGTCGTAGGACGATATTGATATTTGGGTATTGTTCTTGAAACCTTCGGAGTAATAGAGGAAGGAGTTCAAACGCGATGGATCCAGTAAAGGCTAATATTAATTGACCAGATTCCCCTCGAGCTATACTACTTGCCTCTTCACAGGCCAAGTGTACACGGTTTAGAATTTCATAGGCTCTCTTTAAAAAAACTTCACCAGCTGACGTTAATTCCACGCGCTGCTTCGTTCTGGAAAATAAAAGCACATCTAACTCGTTTTCCAATTGCTTAATTTGTTGGCTTAAAGGTGGTTGTGCCATTTGTAAACGTTGGGCAGCTCGACCAAAATGAAGCTCCTCTGCAACTGCAATAAAGTATTTTAAATGACGTAGTTCCATGTAGCCACCTCTTCATATTTAAAAAGTATTAACTAGTAAACAAAGATGTATTAGAAAAAAATGGGTAGTTATAGTATGTTTATTTTATCAAATATTTAGAAAAATGTGAATACTTTGATAGGTGGTCATTGCTAGATTTATATTTTCATTTTATAAATCATGTATGAGACAAAAAACAGGGGGGATTTCAGCTCTAAACCAAAAAACTCGCTCTTTCAAGCAGGGATGAATCTAGTAAACCAAAAAAATTATGAGCAGTTAAAAAACACCAATCAAAAATTTAGGAGTGTTGGAAATGGAAGTTTTATTGTCAAATGGAGTACGTGAAAAGGTAAGCGATTACATGAAAGAAAACCGTGAAGAGTTAATTAAGGGGCTCCAAAAATTAATCCAAATCCCAAGTGAAACTGGTTATGAAGGGCCGGTTCAAGAACATATTAAAAATGTTATGTTAGACCTTGGTCTTGAAGTAGATACATTTGAAGCGGATCCAGTGAAAGTAAGACAGCATCCAGAATATACAGAGTCAGAAGTAGAACGTAAAGTGGGCTTTAAGAATCGTCCGAATGTTGTTGGGAAATGGCATGGATCAGAAGATGCACGGTCACTTTTACTTTTTACACATGTTGATACGGTACCGGTTGGGGATGAGATCCACTGGAATTACCCGCCAACTGAAGGTGTAATTGAAAATGGACTTATGTACGGAAGAGGAACAGCTGATAATAAAGGCGGATACGGTTCTATCCTTTTTGCACTGCAGGTTATTAAAAATATGGGTCTAAAGCCAAAAGGAAATATTACAACCATTTCCGTTGTTGATGAAGAGGTAGGCGGAGCCGGCGGAGCTGTTGCAATGGTTCAATACCTTGAAGAACAGAACTTTAAAGCAGATGCATGTATTTATCCGCATCCATTAACAACTGGTGCAGGTCCACAAATTGCTTGTGCAGGCGGATTGATTTTTAAAGTAAGAGTGACAGGTGTGGCCGCTCATAACTTAAACGGACAAGTTGGTGTGAATGCAATCGGCAAAGCAATGAAAATATATGACGCTTTAGTTGAACTGGACAATAAACGCGTAGAAACTGTCAGCTATGCTCCGTTTGAACGTTATTTCGCCGCTTCAGATATGCAAGTCCGTTCAAGTAATTTAACACCTGCAATGATTAATGCTGGTGAATGGGCATATAAAGTTCCGGCTGAATGTGAATTAACTGGAACAATTGGCTACCCGCCAAATGAAACACTTGAAGAAGTGAAAGCACAGATTGAACACGCAATTAAGGAAGTTGCGGCTAATGATGAATGGTTATCTAAAAACCCGCCGGAAATTTCTTATGAATGGCATACAAGCCCAGCGGAGATCAGTCCAGACCATCCATTTGTGCAAATGGTTAAGTCAAATATTGATGAAGTTGTTGGTAGAACAACGGAAATTTATGGAATGCCTACATTCAGTGATATCCGCTTCCCGCTTATTTATATGGATATGCCAGCAATTATTTATGGACCAAAAGGCGGCAACCTGCATGGAGCAGATGAGTGGGTAAATATCCAAGATTGGTTAGATTGTGTTGAAACGAATGTTTTAAACATTTTAGAATGGAGTGGCTATGAAGAGGTCACAAAGTAAACGTAGAGACGCAATAGTTTGATCCAGTTATCCCCGAGATAAGACTTCACTCCAAAATGGGGACGATGATATTCAAGGAGTGAAGTTATTTTTTATAAAATAGACGCGTTAAGTTACTAAAGAATAAGTTTTGTGAAAGCATCATTGATTGAACTGGAAGATACGAAGACTTCTGCGAAAATGCGACAGCTTGCAGACGTCCCCTAAAACAAAATCAATACTCAAGTTAACAAAAGCTAAAAAGAACAAAATGTGTAGTCCATCCCCTCTCTTCGGAAAGTAGGAATCACACAAACTCCTATATGTAAACTTAAGATTTCCGCTTTATTTGTAAGCGCTTAATATTAAGAGGGACTTTTGTAAGACCTGTTCCATGAACCATATAAAATTTAAAGGAGTATTAGGAATATGGCTGTGAACCAACCTAATTTTCAAGAAGAGACGGTAAATTCTCTTAGTAACGATGATTTGTTACCGGTACGAACGGAGGAGCGAACTTGGAAAACGCAAAACTTTGCCACGATGTGGATGGGGGTTATTAATAATATTCCCACATATGCAACAATAGGAGGATTAGTTGTTTTAGGGTTTTCTCCATTACAGGTGATCCTGATCATAGGTATTGCCTCGCTGATTCTGTATGGTGCTTTATCTCTTAACGGTCATGCGGGGGCTAAATATGGAATACCATTTCCAGTCCTCGTGCGAACTTCTTATGGAATCAGAGGGGCAAATGTTCCAGCGATATTACGTGGAATCATTGCAATCGTATGGTTAGGGATTCAAGCGTATGCAGGAAGTGCGGCGTTTAATATCGCCATTACACTGCTTTGGCCAGGTTTTGCTTTACTTGGTGGGGACTGGACATTTTTAGGGATTGGGCTACCAGGTTTACTTTCCTTTGTATTATTTTGGTCCATGCACTTTTTAGTTTTAAAGAGGGGAATGGAGTCCCTCAAGAAATTTCAAGCGTTCACCGGACCGTTAGTGTATATCGTATTAATCGGCTTGCTCTGGTGGGCAATTGATACGGCAGGCGGAATTCAACCAATCATTACTCAAACTGGAAAATATGAGACGTTTGGAGAATTATTCTTTCCATTTATCAGTGCAGTAGCAGGTATAATCGGAATTTGGTCAACGTTAATATTGAATATACCGGACTTTACTCGATTTGCTAGATCTCAGAAAGATCAAATAAAAGGCCAGTTATATGGGTTGCCAGTTACGTTTACTATATTTACAGTTGTTACAGTTGCAGCAACATCTGCAACGACAATCGCTTTTGGTAACCCGATTGGAGATATCATTGTTACTCTCCAACAATTCGATAGACCGATTGTTATTGCAATCGCAGCTCTTATTCTTTCAGTGGCTACAATAACAGTGAATGTGATTGCGAATCTGGTTTCACCTGCTTATGATTTAGCGAACTTATTTCCGAAGTGGATTAGCTTTAAAACGGGCTTTTATATAACGATGGCGGCAGCTCTATTTACAGTGCCGTGGAAATTGATGGAAAATGCTGATGCAATCTTCACTCTTCTTCACTTAATTGGAGGAGCGCTTGGTCCAGTAGCCGGTGTAATGATTGCCGACTATTATATGATTCGTAAAAGAAAGCTTAATATAAACGATATCTATTCTTTAAAAGGGGAGTACACGTACTGGAAAGGGTATAATTATAGAGCATTTGTAGCGACGGGGTTTGGGGCAACAGTCGCTTTAATAGGGGCATTTGTTCCTTCATTAAAAGGACTGTATGATATCTCATGGTTTTTAGGAGTCATTCTTTCCTTTTTCGTTTATATCGGTTTTATGCGTTTGCACCCTCCTGTCAATAATCAGGGAGAAGACAATCAATTGGAAGACATGACGAAAGGAAATATGAAAACGGGAAATTGATAGAGCCGATTGTTGCATAAATGATATAGATATGTGCAATTACAATTTATTGAAAATTCGGTATATAATAAATTGGTAATAAGATAGGATGTATCTATGCACAAAGAATTGGTGAATTCTTGTAAAATCGAACTCAAGTATAAGCATCTTGTCTACATGATGAGCGCTAGATTTTGAAACTAAGATGACTATGTACTATGTCTAGGGGGAGGATCTGCGAGTATTGGTCCAGGGATTGAAAGAATCCTGACAATAAGTACAATACAAAAATTAGATCTAAATATTCAACATTTTTGTAAACAGCTTACTGTATTCGAGAGATTGTTTCATAGAAAAAGGTAAAAGCGCTTTATAATTCTAATGAAGTAACAAAGAAAAGGAGCTGGTCGCATGGTTCGAATAGGCGTTGACGTTGGTGGTACATTTACTGATTTAATACTTGTGGATGAATTAACGAATCAAATTCACGTACACAAGGTTCCAAGTACACTTGAGGATCAGTCGATAGGCGTGATTAATGGTATCCAAAAACTGTGTAAAAATGCTAATGTTCCTATGACAGATATCGATTATGTGCTTCATGGCACAACAGTCGCTACGAATATTACCATTGAACGTAATGGAGCTGTAGTTGGGATGTTAACGACGAAGAACTATCGGGACATTTTGCATATTGCGCGACATAAAAAGACAGAGAATTTCTCCATCCAGCAAGATCTCCCTTGGCAAGCAAACCCACTAGTATTACGCCGAAACCGTATTCCTATTACTGAAAAGCTGCAAGCTCCAGACGGTCGAGTAAAAGTACCGATGAATGAAGAAGAAGTTCGTCAAGCGGTTGAAAGACTCAAAAAATCTGAAGTGGATATTATTGTTGTATCATTCCTCTTTTCCTTTTTAAATGATGAACACGAACAGCGGGCAAAGGAAATCGTAAAAGAAATGTGGCCGGAAGTGCAATGTTTTACCTCTAGTGAAATTGCCCCTCAAATGCGAGAGTATGAAAGATTTAGTACAGCAGCAATGAATGCCTACGTAGCGCCGCGCGTCAGCCGATACTTAAGTCACTTATCTAGTGCTTTAGACGAGGCTGGAGTTAAAGGAGATCTTCATATTATGCAATCTTCTGGTGGAATGGCCACTAGTGAAATGGTGACAGAAAAGCCAGTCACTTTGTTAAAGTCTGGACCGTCGGGGGCTGTTTTAGCTACTGCTTGGTGGGGAGAGTTGGAAGGTGTTCCTAATTTAATTAGTGTTGATATTGGCGGAACGTCAGCGGATATTTCTGTTATTCCAAATAATACGCCGAAAATTATCAATCCACGTGATGCCGAGGTAAACGGCTATCCTGTATTGGTTCCGATGATTGATGTGGAAGTGATTGGTGCTGGTGGTGGTTCAATTGCTTATATCGATGCTGGCGGTGCATTTAGGGTAGGGCCGAAGAGTGCGGGTGCTCATCCTGGACCAGCTTGTTATGGACAAGGAGGAGAAAATCCTTGTGTGACAGATGCCAATGTAATTCTTGGACGACTTGATCCGGAGCAGTTTCTAGGAGGAGATCTTCAACTACATCCTGAATTGAGCTTTAAAGCGGTTGAGGAGAAGCTTTGTCCGAAGCTCAACATGTCAGCGGAAGAGGCGGCTCTTGGTATCTTGAAGATTATTAACAACTTTATGGCGCTTAGCATCCGTGCAAAATCTGTAAGTAAAGGAATCGATCCACGTGAATTTGCTTTATTTGCAGCAGGTGGTGCTGGACCACTTCATTCTGTTGATTTGGCGGAAACGATAGGGTGCAATCTTGTTATTGTTCCGAATTATCCAGGGATTAGTGCAGCAACAGGTCTCTTAGTAGGTGACATTAAATACGACTTTATTAAATCGAATATTAGTCGTCTTGACAATATAACAGATGAAACAATCGACTCGATGAATGCAGATTTACAGGATCTTGAGGAACAGGCTTATACTCAATTGATTAAAGATGGCATTAAGCCTGATGATATTTTGATCGAGCGCATTGCCGAGTGCCGCTATGCTGGACAAGGATTTGAATTACGTGCATCCATTCCAGAAGGGATACTGACTGATCAATCTATAGAGACGATTCGTCAAAGATTCGATGAATCACATGAGGAAGAGTATGGTCATCATTTTCCGAACAATGTTGTGGAGCTGATTACATTACGAATCGTGGCAATTGGAAAAACCCCTTCATTAACTTTGCCGAAATTAGAAAGTGGTAATCGAATCAATCCAGAGGCTGCCTTTATGTATGAGCGAGAAACTGTATATGAGGTAAATGGAGAGATTAAACGTTTCTCAACTCCTCGTTACGATCGAAGTAAATTATTAGCACATGACTTAATTCAAGGACCAGCAATCATTGTCCAACGTGATACGACAACTTCGATCCCACCTCATTGGCAAGCGACTGTATCAGATAATGGCACATTATTTGTCGCTTCAAAAGTGACACAGGGCGGCGCAGCAGAATCAGTAGAAAAATATTTCTCGAAGGTGAGGTAAATAGATATGACTATTAATCACATGAGCTCTACTGTTATTCAAAATAAAATAGATCCTGTGACCTTGCAAGTAATCGGTGGAGCATTAAAGACAATCGCAAAAGAAATGGCGCATGTTATGTATCGGATGGCTTATTCATCGCTTATTCGCGAATCTGAGGACCTTGGAGCAGGAGTATTTGATGTTTTTGGTAATACATTAGCTGAGGCGGATTCTACCCCCATGCAATTAGGTTGCTTACCTGGGTATATTCGAGGCTTCCAAGAAAAACTGGGGGATAATCAGCATCCAGACGATATTATTTGGAATAATGATCCTTATGCGGGAGCTTCTCATTCTCCAGATGTTGCTTTATGTCAACCGATATTTTATAAAGGAGAATTGGTCGGATATGCGGGTGCAACTGCCCATCATTTAGATATGGGTGGGGCACAGCCTGGGCTGATGGTTGATGTACCGGATGTGTATGCTGAAGGCTTGATTTTAAATGGCGTCAAACTATATGACAAAGGGGTACGGAATGAAACCCTAATTGAAGTTATTCGTCAGAATGTTCGGACACCGAATGAAGTCATTGGAGATTTAGAAGCGCAAGTTGCAGCCTGCCGATTAGGGGTTAAACGTTTCATTGAGTTGATGGACAAGTACGGGAAGGACACAGTGCTTTCAGCTTGTGAAGAGTTAATGAATTACTCTGAGCGGATGATGCGAAAGGAAATTGCCAAAATTCCCGATGGTGTCTATGAGGCAGAATCTTGGTTGGATAATGATGGGCGTCATCTAGATATACCTCTTAAAGTACATGTGAAACTGACGAAACAAGGAGAAGAACTGGAAGTAGACGTTTCTAAATCTAGTGATCAAGTTTCCACGGCCTTTAATGTAGCATATTCCGGCGCTCTTTGTGTAAGTGTTCATAGTGTCTTGCGTTCCATCTTTTTAGATACATTTATGACGGAAGAAGATGTTCCAGCGAATGAAGGAGCGTTCCGCCCGATTAAAATTACAGCACGTAAGGGAAGTATTTTTAATCCGATTAAACCGGCGGCTCTATTTAGCCGTGCCAATCAAGTAAACACAGTAGCAGACTTAATTATTAAAGCACTAGCACCGATTATCCCGAATCAGACATGTGCAGGTAGTTCAGCCAATATACAATTTGCTTCGTATGCGGGACTGGATGAAAACAATGAATACTGGGTGTATATTGAAGTCAATGAGGGGTCTTATGGTGGCCGCCCAGGTAAAGATGGCATGGATGCTGTAGATTTTAGCTCATGGAATACAATGAATAACCCAATTGAAGATCTTGATATGCATGTTCCTCTCGTATGTGAACAATATGAACTTCGCGAGGATACAGGAGGAGCTGGAAAGTGGCGAGGTGGTCTAGGGATCGTAAGGTGGAACCGCTTCTTAACCGATGGCTTTATGACGATGGAAGGGGACAAACATACGGTACGACCGTGGGGGTATAACGGTGGACTTCCTGGAACGAGCGCAAATCTAATTAAAAATCCAGATCGTACAGCTGAGGAACTTCCGTCTAAACTTAACGGATATCGCTTCCAAGCTGGAGAATCGGTGCAGATATTAGTCCCATCTTCTGGAGGATACGGAGATCCACTTGAACGACCTGCAGAGCAAGTGCTTGAAGATATATTAGATGAAATTGTCTCAGTTGAAACAGCCTATAGAGATTATGGAGTTGTCATCTCTGATATGGAGCTTGATATTAGAGCTACAGAAATAAGACGAGCAGAAATGAGAAGCACGCGAGGCGATTTGCCAGTCTATACTCAATAAGATTTTTAAGGGATAAGCAAGCAGCCAATTGTCTGTCAAAGGACACGTTGGCTGTTTTTCCTATTCAAACAACGAATCTAGTTTTTTATAGATTATTTTCAATTAAGCGTTTTAATTTTTCTTCTGTGCCAGTGTGATCAACCGGTGTATAAACACTGCATCTTAAGTCGAGATCTCCTTGTACTTGTAAAGAAGTGAGACTAAATACCATTTTACCGGCTTTGGCATGACGAAATTCAATTAAAACTTCTGGAGCCGAGCTCACTTCACCTCGATTCCATAGTTCTTGGAACTCTGGAAAGCGTTGTTCCATTTCTTCAATGAACTGTGAATACCAATTGTCAGCAAAATATTGTCCATAATAGGTCCGAAAAATGGCAAGAAAACCTTGTGCAAAATGCTCCCAATTCACTGCCAAACTCTTAAATTCTTTTCTTGCAAATAATAATCGAATCAAATTTCTCTCTTCAAATGGAATCGTATTAAAATCTAAAAATACGTGTGCGGCTGCTTGATTCCAGCCAATGATATGGCAATGCCTGTCTGAAATAATCGTCGGGCAGTATTTGAGCTCCTGTAAGATTTTATTTAATGAAGGGCTGATTAAGGTTTCTTCTTCCAATGAGAGCTCGTGATTGATCCCTTCTTCCAAAGCCAAAGCGAATAAATATTTTTTTTCATCAGGCTTTAATTGCAGGGCATTAGAAATAGCCTCTAATACAGAAGTCGATACTTTAATGTCTCTCCCTTGCTCCAACCACGTATACCACGTTGTGCTTACAGAAGCTAATTGAGCCACCTCTTCCCTCCGTAGGCCAGGCGTTCTTCTTCTTTTACCAATCGGCAATCCAACCATATGTGGATGGATTTTGGAGCGCCGCGTTTTTAAAAACTCTGATAGTGCTTGAAGCCTCGTCTCCGAATTCATTTTCCTGCTCCTTTTTTAATGTAGTGTAAATTATACCAGGATAAACAACAAATTGTAATAGGATGAAAAATGGATAAAATTAGAATAAAGACGATATGAGGAGGCGTTTAAATGAAGCGAGTAGTCATTACTGGAATGGGTGTTGTTTCACCAATAGGGAATGATATTGATACGTTTTGGGACCATTTATTGAAAGGGAAATCAGGAATTTCATTTATTGATATGTGGGATGTCTCCGATTTAAAAACGAAAATAGCTGGTAGTATTCGGGACTTTGATGCTGAAGGCAGATGGGGGCGTAAAGAAGCACGACATATGGATCGCTTTTGTCAATTTGCGTTAGCTGCAGCTGAACAAGCTTTGGATCATTCCCAATTAAAGCTGGATAAACTAGATAGAGAGCGGTTTGGCGTATATGTTGGTTCAGGAATAGGGGGGATCAATACGTTTATTGAGAATGTGAATGTGCTAAACGAACGAGGACCGAAAAGAGTAAGTCCAAGCTTAGTACCGATGATGATATCTAATGCGGCCGCCGCTCAAATAAGTATTCGATTTGGTGCATATGGTCCATCTATGTCACCTGTAACTGCATGTTCGATTGGTAATACATCGATTGGGGAAGCGTTCAATGTAATTAGAAGTGATGAGGCGGACGTGATATTTGCAGGTGGATCAGAAGCTGCCATTACGAAATTATCTTTGGCAAGTTTTAGCAACGCAACCGCTTTATCAACGAGAAATGAAGAGCCTACTTTAGCGAGCCGACCATTTGATGTGAAGCGTGATGGATTTGTGATGAGTGAAGGAGCGGGGATCCTTGTGTTAGAATCACTAGAACATGCCTTACAACGGGATGCTCTGATCTATGGGGAAGTAATCGGATATGGTGCAGGGTCAGATGCGTATCATATGGTAGCCTCACATCCGGAAGGAAGAGGTGCTTATTCAGCTATGAAAAGTGCCTTGAATAAGGCGAATATAGCTGCAAATGAGGTAGACGTTATAAGCGCTCATGCAACGAGTACGTATGTAGGCGATATTTCTGAAACACTAGCGATTAAGAAGTTATTTGGGTCAGATGCCTATCAAGTGCCAATTACAGCTAACAAATCGATGCTCGGTCATATGCTCGGAGCTGCTGGTGCGGTCGAGGCAATTGCTCTAGTGAAAAGCTTAATACAGGGTGTCGTACCTCCAACTATCAATTTAGAGACTGCGGATCCGGAATGTGATTTAAATTATGTCTCAGAAGATGCACGGAAAGCTGTATTAAATATAGGTATATCTAATTCATTTGGTTTTGGAGGTCATAATTCTACGATTGTATTGAAAAAATATAATTAAGTGATACAAAAGTTTGTCCCAAAACAGCTGAGCTAAAATCTAATATCAACATCTATATATAGGGAAAAATGAACAGCGTATAGAGTTAGTAGCTTGTTTTGGGACAATCCTGCTTTGTTGGATTTATTACCTGAGTAACAAATATTATAATCACTTTTATCCGATATCCTCACAATGTGTATTTGGTCTTCTAGGGAGGATATTTACATGATAGAGTGCGGAATCTTTTCCTCTTTATCTTCATCAACTTCTGTTTCGAAACCGGGTCCGTGACTTTGATTTGCAAGTGATTCAAGGGTTAAAGCGATTTGGATCCAAAATTGGCACTTTGAAGACGATAAGCTATCTCCCAAATGCTGTTCAATCCGGTCAATTCGATATCGTAATGTATTTCGATGAATATGTAGAGCTTTCGCTACCATTTCGCGATTATAGTTATGGGCAGCGAGACATTTTAGCGTTTCATAAAGCACCGAACCTCGTTCAGAAAGAAGTTCATCTGGTAAAATTAAATGGCGAAATGCTAGAGCTTTAGTTTGATCCATACCACCATAAAGAAGTAACTCTTTCTGCGATTCTTCAGCAAAATAGGCTCCACCTTCAGGATCTGAAAACTGAACAAGTGGTGTCAAAGATTTTGCCTCCTGATAGCTTTCAACGATAGAGAGCCAATCTTCCTTCATTTCACCAAACACAAGAACTGGAACGATTTGCTTATAAATTCTTTGTACATGACTGTATAAATCTTTTAAATGGGCTTTAATGACCGAATATTCAAGACTAGAGGAAATCAATAAAGTTAATCGACCTTCATATACCTCACAGAAGCCATCAATCCCTTCTGTTTCGTTAATCCACATTGTACATTCATTACTCAAAAAATCCATCTCTACGGATAAGCTAAGCGGGATCTCCTTTTTTCCAGGGAGGACAAAACCTGCCATCCAATTCTCGTTCGGAGCCAATCCAAGCTTGCGTACTCTTTCTTCCATTAATACAGAGGCTGTTTTAGGACTTTCAAATAGTAATTCCATTAATTCTACTTTAAATTGCCTACTTGTAACTCCTACGACTTGTTGATTTAGGTGGATATCTAAAAGAACAGTTGCCGCATATTCAAGGGCATGCTTATGCGTTTCTTCCACCTGCTGATTATGGAAGAGAAGCCAAAGCGTTCCTGAATAATTCCCTTCAATTTGAAGTGGTATAGCCATTGCCTCTGGTAAAGTGTTAGTAGGTATTCTTAGAGGTTGGCTCTCTCTTAGAATCGGTTCGTTTTCAGGAAAATTACGATCCAAAATTTCATGTAGTATCTTGGATAAATGATCCATTATATTTGGGAGATTTATACGTTTGCCTCCCGTAGGTATGACTTTATTCAAAACTTTGTTCGCAGGGTCGGTGATGATAGTAGGACAATTAAAATGCTGGGAGAGGATGCGACAAACATCCATACCATTATTTGCTACGCGTAATTCTCCGGCCAATTCTGAAGGAAGTTGTGCAGCCAATTCTTTTTTTCTAAACTCTCGTCTCATAATTTCTTGGTGAATCGATTGGGTTATTTTAATGAACTGTACATGGAAGGGTGTTTCTAAAATCGGGATACCATATTTTTCACCAAATTCCAAAACGGATGGGGGACATTCATCAAGGTAACGACCAGTTGCAAACAAAATACCGGAAATTTGATGCCGTAAAAATCCTTTAAGAAGTCGAGCTTCTGATGCTTGATCATGCGGCCATACTTGTCCACATGTCATAAGTAGCTCTCCTCCTTCAAGGAAGTGCCTCATGTCATCATGATCAATAACGTGTGCCCAGCGGATTTTGCGATACAAACCTCTTTTACCTGCACGAACTGTTACATTATTCTTCCCCGTTAGAAGTATTGCTTCTTTTACTGTGATCAATTACATGTCCTCCTTTGTGCAAAACATACAAAAAATGAAAAAAAACAAATGAATTTAAGCACAATATCCAATTGTATTCAGAATTAATGGAATGTTATCATTCTTATTATAGGATAGCGCTTACATTATATCTATACAGAATATGTTAAATTTAAAAGAATAGTGGAATGAAGTGTTGAAAAGTAAACAAGCTTAGATAGAAGATTGTTTATGAAAAGGAATAGAGGTGCTCAGATGATCGATTTTATTCATTTCTAGCGGTATATTATGGTTCATAATGAGTCTGAGAGATTTTCGAGGTCAAACATTCATAGCTAGCTGCAATGCTATCATCTTTTTCTGACCTATTATCGTAATCCTGCCTTTGGAAGCCAATATAAAAGATTTTTCTAACTTCAATTGTCAGAAAGTTTAAAATTTTCTATATAATATGCTGAATTCGGAAGACATGGAGGTAAAATGAATGTCCATACAACGACAGGTAGAAAAAAACATAGGAAGTGAAAAAACACAAACCACTGGGGTGAAACAAGCCGTTTTTGGGGCGGCGATTGGAAATTTGATCGAATGGTTCGATTATGCTTCATATGGGTATTTGGCTACAATCATTGCTGCAGTCTTCTTTGCTCCAGGCAACGAGAAGGCGGCCTTGCTCGGAACGTTTGGAGTGTTTGCCGTATCCTTCATAGCAAGACCAGTAGGAGGTCTAGTTTGGGGGCATTATGGGGACAAGCTTGGCCGAAAGCGTATTTTAACTCTTACCATCATTATGATGTCACTTGCGACGTTCGCAATCGGTCTCATACCTAGCTATGCCACGATCGGTATTGCAGCACCACTGCTACTTCTATTATGTCGTATCGTCCAAGGGTTTTCTGCTTCTGGTGAGTATGCTGGAGCTTCCTTGTTTATAGCGGAATACGCACCGAACTCCAAAAGGGGACTTCTTGTCAGTATGGTTCCAGCAAGTACGGCTGCTGGATTATTACTTGGCGCTTTGACAGCGCTCCTTCTTCAGTACAATCTGTCGCAAGATGCTTTACATAGCTGGGGATGGCGCATTCCCTTTCTTATCTCAGGACCACTTGGTTTAATCGCTCTCTATATCCGTATGAAACTTGAAGATACGCCTGTTTTTACGGAGAAGGAGCACGGAGAAAAACAAGAACCGATTTTTAAGAGTGTCCGTCAGAATGGGAAGCAGCTGCTCGTTGCATTTGGAGTCATCTGTTTGAATGCAGTCGGCTTCTATATCATTCTCAGCTATATGCCAACTTATCTAGTGAATGAGTTGGGGTTTGACAGTATGAAAGCGATTCTTACAACGATTGTCTCATTAACAACTTACGTAATCCTTCTCCCATTCGTCGGTACACTCGCCGATCGGGTCGGCAGAAAGCCAGTGCTTATTGGTGCTAGTATACTGTTTATGCTATTTACTATTCCAGCTTTTTTACTTCTTTCCCAAGGTGGAATGTACGCTATATTAGCACAAATATTACTTGGTGCCATATTAGCAGGAAACGATGGCGTGCTCGCAACCTTTTTATCGGAGATGTTTCCAACCAATGTACGGTACACTTGTTTCGGATTGTCTTTCAATATGGGGAACGCTATTTTTGGGGGAACAGCTCCATTCGTTGCAACCTTCCTGATTATTCAATCAGGGAACACATTTGCTCCTGCTTTCTATTTGATGGCAGCTGCTTTCATCGCCTTTATCGCATTATTGCGAACGAAGGAGACGGTGAACAAATCGCTGTAGCAGGAAAAACGATTCCTGATTAAATATGAGAGAGTTGGTGCACCGTGCAGAACATACTAAGTATTCATTGTTTTGAAGATTGTCGCACTTATCTCCTGAGCACACGTGATCCTACGTATTACAGTGAGCGCACGCTGGTCATCTTACTGATTGGAAATTTGAAAGAGTAATAGTAATGATAAGTAAAATTATGGAAAAGGAAAGGTGATAAACATGGTACAACAAATCACAGATCTTGAAAGAACAAAAATTTTACAAAACGGCGGTAAAAAAGTAAAGCCCACTTTTTCAAAAGAAGAAATGACTCGTCGTAATACGAATTTGCGCCAATATATGGCCAAATCCGGAATCGATGCGGTTGTGTTCACTTCTTACCATAATATTAATTATTATAGTGACTTCTTATATACATCTTTCAACCGATCTTATGCGCTTGTTGTTACGCAAGACAAGCATGTGACAGTAAGTGCCAATATTGATGCTGGTATGCCATGGAGACGCAGTTTTGATGAGAATATTGTGTACACGGACTGGAAAAGGGACAACTATTTATATGCTGTTAAAAAGATCTTAACAGAATCAGGCTTCACTCGTGGCCGTCTTGGCATAGAAGATGATCATTTGACGCTCGCTTTACGTCGTCAGGTACAGGATGCCCTGCCAGAGGCAGAACTCGTAGACATCTCCCAGGATGTTATGAGACAACGGATGTTTAAGTCTGGTGAGGAAATTGATCTCATTAAGAATGGTGCCCGGATTGCAGATATCGGCGGGGCAGCCATTGTCGAAGCCATTCGCGAAGGCGTACCGGAATATGAAGTAGCTCTCCAAGGTACAGAAGCGATGGTACGTGAAATTGCTCGTACGTACCCTCACGCTGAACTGAGAGACACATGGGTTTGGTTCCAATCTGGCATCAACACGGATGGTGCACATAACTGGGCAACTTCCCGCAAGTTACAGCAAGGAGATATATTAAGTCTGAACTGTTTCCCGATGATCGCTGGCTACTATACAGCGCTTGAGCGTACATTGTTCTTGGAAGACGTGTCTGATCGCCATCTTGAGCTATGGGAAATCAACTGTAAAGTACACAGACGTGGCCTTGAATTGATCAAGCCAGGAGCTAGATGTATGGATATTGCCACTGAATTGAACGAAATCTACCGCGAGCACAATCTTTTAGCGAACCGAACATTCGGGTATGGACACTCATTCGGTGTACTTAGCCACTATTACGGTCGTGAGGCAGGATTGGAGCTTCGGGAGGATATCGAGACCGTACTAGAGCCAGGTATGGTTGTGTCGATGGAGCCCATGATCATGGTTCCAGAGGGAGAGCCAGGAGCTGGTGGATACCGTGAGCATGACATCCTTGTGATTGGCGAAAACGGTGCAGAGAACATCACTGGATTCCCATTTGGTCCAGAACATAACATTATTAAAAAATAATTCACTTGTATCTTTGCTGCGGGATACTAAGGTTGGGAGCCGACTATAAACGATTCATGAAGGTTCCTTCCTCTCGGGCAAGTAATATTAAACATTGAAGAAGAAACTGACGGATTCATTGGATTTTTAGGTAAGTTAAATTGAAAAGAACAAACCAATAAATCAATGTATATAGCACTATATTTAAAAAGAAATTCATTTAATCTCATAAGTGTACGATTCACTTGAAGAGTTCTCAGCTGATCTGTGAAATGATGATCCTAAAATAAAAATTCTACTTAGATATGCTTAGTGGATTACACTCACAATAAATACTTTACATTTGTGTGATAAATAATCTCTATAAAAAGGAGCTTTCTAATATGAATGAAGAGGTAAAGCTGCAGAAAAGTCTGAAGATACGACACTTGATGATGATCGCATTTGGTGGATCGATTGGCGCTGGCTTGTTTGTGGGCAGTGGGGCCATTATCCAGATTACTGGACCAGCAGCAGTTTTTACAGCACTTATGGCTGGGATTCTAGTCATTCTAGTCATGAGAATGCTAGGGGAAATGGTCGTTGCAAAGCCTTCACTAGGTTCGTTTTCAGATTATGCACGAGAGGCAATGGGGAATTGGGCCGGCTTTACGGTAGGATGGTTGTACTGGTACTTCTGGGTCATCGTCATTGCTGTTGAAGCAATCGCTGGTGCTGCGATATTGAAAAGTTGGATCTTTCCTGATATGTCACTTTGGCTTTTAAATCTATTATTGCTTATCGCACTAACAATAACGAATATTTTTTCGGTTAAAGCTTTCGGTGAATTTGAATATTGGTTTTCATTGATTAAAATTGTTGCGATTCTTTTGTTCTTAGCTCTCGGAGGAGCGTATGTTTTAGGATTTCTACCAGGTACAACCATGGACTTTTCTAACTTGACGGCACATGGTGGATTCACACCACTTGGTTCAGCAGCAGTATTTATTGCTGTCGCCACAATTATTTTTTCCTTCGTTGGTTCAGAGATCGTCACGATTGCGGCGTCAGAGTCAGCTGAATCTGAAAAAGCAGTAGTAAAAGCGGTAAACTCTGTTATTGTTCGGATTATGACGTTCTATGTAGGCTCTGTATTTTTAATTGTTACGATTGTTCCGTGGAACAATTCTGAAGCGCTTACAAACCCTTACGTCAGTGCTCTCCAAATTATTGGTATACCATATGCTGATAAAATTATGAATTTAGTTGTGGTTACAGCCGTACTCTCTTGTTTAAATTCAGGCATATATACAGCATCTCGAATGTTGTTTGCTTTAGGAGATAAGGGAGATGCTCCAAAGTGGATGATGAATGTGACAAAGAGAGGTGTACCATTAAAGGCGATCTTGACATGTACAATATTTGGTTTCATTTCCGTGATCATGGCTTTCATATCACCGGAAACAGTGTTTCAATTCTTGTTAAACTCTTCTGGAGCCATTGCTCTTTTTGTCTACCTGCTGATTGCTGTTTCTCAATTGATACTTCGCAAAAAAATAGAACGTGAAACGCCAGAACGTCTGAAGCTACGTATGTGGGCCTATCCATACTTGACCATCGCATCGATCATAGCAATGGTTGCCATTATTGTAAGTATGGCGTTTAGTGCTTCGACCCGTTCACAGTTAATATTAAGCTTATTGAGTGCGATGGTTGTTATTCTCCTTTATGTAATTAAAACGAATATTTCTCGGAAGAGAGCAGCCAAAAACGCTTTGAATGAGGAATTATCTGAAGTAGATGTTAAAGCGAAATAACATCGATGAAGATCACTTGTGGTGGGGGAGAGTAGACCACTCTCTCTCCCCTTAATAAGCAGGTGTAGGAATTATGTGAACATCCAATCAACTAATCACAGATAGAAAACGTCAGTGAATTTTTTATAAGGGCTACTTAAAGTGATATTTTACTAGATTATTATTTTGGAGGCGAGTTAGAAATGAATAAACATCTACTAGCGAATATGACTTGGCAAGAATATCAATCTAAAATCAAAGATAGTATTTTAATATTACCAATTGGGTCGACAGAACAACATGGCCCACACTTACCACTGGGTGTCGATGCCATGCTAGCTGAAAACATGAGTTTATCGATAGCGGAAAAAATAAATGCCGTCATCGCACCGACTTTATCTTACGGGTATAAATCACTGCCAGCTAGCGGCGGTGGACCCATGTTTCCAGGTACGATTGATTTGAAAGGAACGACTGTCATTTCCTTAGTCTATGATTTATTGGAAGAGTTTTTACATGACGGATGGCAAAAAATATTGTTGGTAAGCTGTCATTATGAAAATGAAGCCTTTCTTGCTGAAGCAGCGGATCTTATTATGAGAAGTCGAACAGATGAATTCCCTAAAATTCTACTTACAAATTGGTGGGATAATTTAGATGAGAGTATCATGCCGCAAATATTTGATGAAATAGAATTTCCAGGATGGGCTTTAGAACACGCTGCCATTACGGAAACGTCGATGATGATGCATTTTGCCCCAGAGCTTGTGCGTGAAGAGTTTATCATAGATGAAGGGATGGAAGGGCCACCTACCTATCAATGTTTCCCACCATCACCAACATTGATTCCACAATCAGGTTGCCTTCATACGGCAAGATCCAGTACGGCTGAAAAAGGGCGATTAATCGTTGAAAACTCTACAAATAATATTGTTTCTTTCTTGGAAAAGGAATTTTTCGCAAAAGTGAAGATTGCGGATTGACAGAATCCTTCATGTGAACAGAAGAGGCTTTCCTTAGGAAAGTCTCTTTGCATGTCGCCGTATACAAGCCTACAAACCATCTTAGTTCTAAGGGAATTCCTAATTCAAACACTTGGTATATTTCATAGTTTTGACATCCAGATAATCAATTAAATTCGTGTATCTATGTTATAGTTCAACATTTTTTTCCGTTTTTTACAATGAAGAATTCGAACAATTGGGTAATATCATAGAGATCACTATACCTGAATTTTATTCCATTCAGTTGAAGATAGTATAAAACGATTCTGATGTATTTTTTAATGAACGGAGGGATAACATGTTGCCGTTAGAGCGAAAACAACAAATCTTAACGTGGTTAGAAGAAGAAGAAACGTTACGAATTTCTGAAATTAGTAAAAGGTTAGATGTGTCGATCATGACCGTCTACCGTGATTTGAAACAGCTCATTGCAGAACAGAAGGTAATCAAAACATCTAATGGAGTGATGTCTACAACAGAAAACGATGTGACAACTAAAAATTGTTCGTATTGCAATAAACATTCAAATACCAGATTATCGGTGCAACTCGTCAAAGTAAATCATCGAGTGGAACACACATGTTGTGCTCACTGTGCGCTATTACGATATCAAGATATAGAAAAGAAAGTGTCTCAAATTATTTGTTATGACTTTTTAAAAGAAACAACGATAAGTGCTAAGATTGCGACGTTTTTGTTTAATGCAGATATCCAACTAAATCACTGCCAGCCACAAGTGCTTATTTTTGAGTCTATGAAACAAGCCAAGCAATTTCAATTAGGATTTGGTGGCGATCTCTATCAGTTTCATGAAGCCATTGAAATCGTTAATAAGATCATGGATGGTGAAAGTTGTCATCATCTTTAATTAATTGTTAGAAGTACCCAATCTTCCATATCAAAATAATGACTAATGACTCAGTTTATTTTTTTTGAAAAGTGAGAAGGTTCCGTTTTTTACAATTAATGAAACAATGAAAGCGTTATTATTTAGTTATATCAATCGTTCCTTCCTATACAAACGTTAATAAATGATAGTTTCAGCCTAGTGCTGAAGATAACGGGTCAGAGGAAGTTACAAAATTAGTAGTTTGTATAATTAAAATATAACTAGATGAAACGGAGGATATTGCATGGAAACTCAAGAACAAGTGTTAAAAAAGGTTGCCCATCCACTAGAACCACTAACAGGTGAAGAAATTTCAAGAGCTGCTGCAATTTTAAAAGCGCAAAAGAACTTAAATGAGAGTGCCCGATTTGAACAAATTGGATTACACGAACCTCCAAAAGATGTTGTTTTAAACTTTAAAGAGGGAGATCCAATTAACAGGGAAGCTTTTGCCGTTATAATTAATAGAAAAGATAGCACTACACATGAGGCTGTTGTATCTCTTACAAATGAAGAAGTGATTTCATTTAAACATGTTCCAGGTGTTCAGCCATCATTCCTTCTTGAAGAATATTCTGAACTAGAGGCACTAGTAAAGAGTCATCCTGACTTCCATGCAGCTCTTAAAAAGCGCGGTATTGAAGATCCAGATTTAGTTATGGTTGATCCTTGGTCTGTTGGATACTTTGGAATCGAAGAAGATGAAGGAAGAAGACTGTTACGTGCCCTATGTTTTGTTAAAGAATTTCCTGAAGATAATGCATATGCGCATCCACTTACAGGTTTACTTCCAGTTGTTGATATGAACAAAATGGAAATTGTAAGAATTGAAGATCATGGTGTACAACCAATTGCGCCTAAAAACGCACTTTATAAACCTGAACTAAATGATGAAATCAATGTACGTACAGATCTAAAACCGTTAGAAATCGTTCAGCCAGAAGGTCCTAGCTTTACAGTTGAAGGACATAATATCAAATGGCAAAAATGGGATATCCGTATTGGATACACAGCTCGTGAAGGACTTGTTCTTTATACAGTAGATTATGAGGATAAAGGAAAGAAAAGACCAGTTCTATATCGTGCAGCTTTATCAGAAATGGTTGTTCCTTATGGGGATACAAATCCTGCTCATAACTGGCAATGTGCGTTTGATGCTGGTGAATACGGAATCGGTCAATTGGCAAACTCTTTAGAGCTAGGCTGTGACTGTGTCGGTAACATTCACTATTTTGATGCTGTAATGGCTGATAGCCAAGGTGGCGTTCATCGAATTCCTAATGCAGTTTGTCTTCACGAAGAAGATGCTGGAATCGCATGGAAGCATACAGATTGGAGAACAGAAGATGTAGAAGTACGCCGTTCACGCCGTCTTGTCATCTCATTCTTCACAACTGTTGCAAACTACGATTATGGATTCTTCTGGTACTTCTATACAGATGGAAGAATTGAACATGAAGCGAAGCTAACAGGTATTCTGAATGTTGGTGCACTAGAAGAAGGCGTGAAAACAAGATATGGAGCAGAAGTTGCGCCGCAAGTCTTTGCGCCAGTTCACCAACATATCTTTAACTACCGTATTGATACGCATATTGATGGTCAAAAGAACTCTGTTCAAGAAACGAATACCGTTGCGTCACGTCCTGATGAAAACAATCCACATTTAAATGGTTTCTACCATGAAACAACAACATTTAAAACAGAATTGGAAGCGCAGCGTAAAATGAACCTTGAAACAGCTAGAGGATGGAAAATTATTAATCCAAACTCTAAGAACTTTATTGGTCAGCCTGTTGCTTACGAACTAGTACCTGGTGAAAACGCTTCTCCATTCTTACATGAAGAGTCAAGTATTATGAAACGTGCTGGATTTATTAAAAATCACTTGCATGTTACACAATTTGACAGTGATCAAATGTATGCTTCCGGAAAATATCCAAACCAAAATAAAGGCGGAATCGATAGCTTAGAGCATTATGTAAAAGAGAACCGCTCAATTGACAATGAGGATATCGTTGTTTGGTATAACATGGCTGTTCACCATATTGTTCGCCCTGAAGATTGGCCAGTAATGCCAGTTCACCATATCGGATTCAAATTAAAGCCTCATGGCTTCTTTGATGGAAACCCAGCGCTTGATCTTCCACGTGCAACTAAGGATGAAAGCAAGAGCTGCTCTAATACTGAAGGAAAAAGTTGCCATTAAGAAATAAAAAAGTCGCGTGAAAAGGGAATTGATTACAATTCCCTTTTCGCCTTCTTATTATAGAAAGAGAATGATCCTGTTGCAGAATATAACACCCTTTTTTAGTTTTTTTTATAAAGATCAGTTCGTTTCGAAGCGAGATAGAGGATATAACTGGCATGATGGTTGTAATGGTATTATGGATGAGGAGCAGTTTAATCATCGGATAAATTATCAGAATTTTCCATAAATTCAACCAACTGTTAGATTTTATTTCCATAAATCATTACAATCGTTATTTCAGCTATTTTAATAGTCGCTTTTTAGCCCAATCGATCGATAATTACATTCAAGTAGATGACCATGAATATCATTACTGATAAAAAATCCTATTAATGGTATTAGAAAACTCACATAATGATTCGAGACGTCAACGTCTAGTCGTTTGTTAACTTGCCAAGAGAACATGTTTTACGAAAAGTTTAACAAAAACTATATGAGGTGAAATTATGAGAGAACAAGAAGCAATGTTGAAAACGGAAGCTTTTGAAGAGACAACGTATGCGTCTACGGATCAGTCATTTGTGGATCAATTGTATGCAGATCTAGACATCAGGCTTGCTGAAATTGAAAGCAAAGACCATGAAGTGAAAAGAATGACGTGGAAAGATTCTTCTTTATCATTGTTTTTGGTAGAAATCATAAGTGTTTTTTTAGTGTATTTAATTATGAATTTGAATTGACTGGCTGTGATAACCAGAATGTTTAAAGCAGTTTCTATAAAAGAGGGGGGATTTACATATGAGTGATAATAGCATCTCAAAAGATGTAGCATTTGGATTTTTACCGGCGAGAAAAAGCGATCGAGTATTAGGGTTTTGGAGCCTGCTTCTGATTCAACTCGGGACAGGTTTATCATGCTTTAGCCTGCTTACCGGTGGAGCCACAGGAGCCTTGTTAGACGCGAAAGATTCCATTGGAGCCATTTTATTTGGAAATGCGATTCCAATGATATTAATCATACCAATTGCCATTTACTTTGCCCGATATGGAATCGACACAATTGTTGGTTTTAGAAGTTCTTTAGGGTATCTAGGATCTAAATTGTTTTGGGGGTTATTTGCTGTAACAACATTAGGATACACGGCATTTACGATGTTTATGTCAGGGGAAGCGATTGTAACCATATTAAACATGTTCCATGCTAGCGGTATATTGACAACGAGTAGTTTTGGAGCGCCTTTTTTCTCAGTTGTTTTAATTCTTCTTTGTCTATTCGTCACATCCAAAGGTCCAATTATGATTAAATATTTTAACTGGGTTGGAGCGCCGGCCATGTTTGTTTTAGTTTTAATCTTGCTAGGAGTCGTTTTGTTTGGACAAAATTTAGACAAGGTGTTTGCCCTTCAGCCGATAGGACCATATGATTCGGTTGGAAGATCGTTAGCAACAGCGATCGAGTTAAATGTCGGGCTTGGTTTTTCCTGGCTCCCTTATTTGGGCCAATATAGCCGTCTTGCTAAAGATGAAAAGGGTGCATTTAACGGCGGGTTTTTAAGCTATGGAATCGGTTTATGCGTCGCTGCTATTTTAGCCGTTTTTATGACGCTTGTTACAGGTTCAATCAATCCAACTGATTGGATGACACAAATGGGCAGTGCTTGGCTTGCTGTCATGGGATTAGGACTTTTAATATTAGGAAATGTTACAGCAGCGATTTTCTTCATGTACGCACAAGCAATCAGTTTTAAAACGATCTTTCCTAAACAAAAATGGGGGGTTGCTTTAGCAACGAATGTACCTGTTATCTTGTTAGTTCTTACTCCTGCTTTTTATAATTCATGGAATATTTTCATTGTCATTATTGCATACGTTATGTCGGTAATTGGTGGAATTGTCGTCGTGGATTTCTTCTTTGTCAAAAAACAAAATATTTCCGTGCGAGATTTATATGATACAAACGGAATTTATAAATACTGGTATGGGATTAATCCTTCAGCTGTATTAAGCGTAATCGTTGGAACAATCTTTTATTGGAGTGTGTATAATCCATTATTGGATCAGCCAAGTGGAATCTTTATTTACATTACTGCTGGTATTCCAACGTACTTTGTTGCAGGCGGCTGTTATTATGTTTCGTCGAAATATATTTTCCGATCGAAGGCAAATACAGCTAGTCAAATAGATATCGCGACAAGAAAAACTAGTTAAGTCTATTAGAACTAAGGTTTGTAGAAATAAATGGAGTAAGGGAGAATGTCTCCAAAGGGTCTGATCCCTTTGGAGGAGACATTCTCCTTTTTTTGAAGAAGTAAAAGGAGTTAAGGCTTTTCAATAAGGTATCAAAAAAGAAAATGATATACATTTACCCCCTTTTTTTATATTAAGGTGAATTAAAATACCAGAAGACAAATCTCCAAAAATTCTTGGAACCCCATATAAAATTAATTTTTGCTGGCTTATCACGTACATATTTGGTTTGATAATGAAGAAATTAAAAATGAATAGTTATTAATCAAGCAATCTTCCTTTTGTTGTTTTTGTATATATTATTTTAATTGTTTTAAATGTTTTATTGTTTTCGGATGTCGAAAGCTGTTGATATATAAGGGTTCATCGGGGGTAAACCGTACATAATTGGTTCTAAAGCGTACTTTTTTGGTTTCAATCCGTACATAATTGGTTTTAAAGCGTACTTTTTTGGTTTTCTAAACCGTACATAATTGGTTTCAAACCGTACTTTTTTGGTTTCACCCGTACAAAGTTGGTTTCAAAGCGTACAAAAAATAAATTTGTACTTTTTAAAAATTCAGCTAAATAGTAAAATAGAGAAAGAAGTTCATATATTACTATTACGAACCAAAAATGTACGGGTAAAAGAGGGTGAATTGAATTGGAGCGTCAAGAGGTACGAACTAATAATAACGTTGTGACTAAATCAAATATTTTAATTGAAGCTAATTACAAATTAACAATTACTGAACAAAAGATTGTTTTATATTTAGTGAGCAAAATTCGCAAAGATGATGATGATTTTAAAACCTATACACTCCCAATTAAACAATTTTATGAATTGCTGGGTTATAAGGGTAATCCAAAGTACTCTGAAATGAAAAAGATCACAAAAAATTTAATTGGAAAAGTAGTAGAAATAAAAGAGGAGAAGAAGCTCAAACAAATGAGTTGGTTATCCTATGTTGAATACAATGAAAATGACGGTAGTGTTAATTTATCTTTTGATCCACGGCTTAAACCTTACCTTTTACAACTAAAAAGAGAATTCACCTCTTATAAGTTAAAAAATGTAATGGAATTAAAAAGTGGATATTCAATAAGGATTTATGAGATTTTGAAAAAATGGCAAACCATAAAAGTGGTAGAACTCCCTTTAAAAGAATTGAGAGAAATGGTTGGAGCCACTGATAAATATCATGAGTACCATAATTTCAAAAAAAGGGTATTAACATCTTCACAAAATGAAATTGAAGAAAGAACTGATATCGCTTTTGATTATGAAGAAATTAAAAAGGGAAGAAAAGTTGTTTCGATTCGGTTTATGATTCATTCGAAAAACAACACAATTAAGCAGGAGGATGAAATAATTAACCAAAATGATGATTGGTTTGAATCTCTCTACATACAACTCCATCACACTTTCAAACAACATAACTACACCTTAACAAAAGAAGTTGTAGAAAGATGGGTAGGACTAGCTGATAAAGTATGGAGTGGTAACAAATATGTAGAAGTAAATAAGCTAACTCAACAATCTTTCCAAATCGATAACATTAAGAATCATATTGCTTTTATCACGTATATTCTCAATGAAAAAGTAAATTGTGTTGAAAATGGAACAAGTCATTATCAAGTTAGTGTAGAATCAGTCGCTAAGAAAGGAATTAGAAAGGAAATAATTCCAAGTTGGTTTGAAAACTATAAGGTAGTAGAGAATACAAAACAACCAGATTCCGATCCTTCATTTGAAAATACACGTTTGGATGAGATGCTGAAAGGTTTTGAAAAACAATTGAATAAGTTTGAGACTCCCATCTAGCCATGATCGAAATAGTAAAGCAGGACAAAATCTTAGAAATGAAGTGATAAGACTTTTAACTTTAGGAACTTCGGGGATCGCCTAATCCAAAACGGATCGATAGATTGGTATTCTTAGGAATCTCTTTCTTCAAACAAACGTAAGGGTGCAAAGGAGGGGGAGACTAATTGTAAGTACTGACATTGATTGTTGAATAGTGAGAAAAATCACACTTTAATAGTGTATGATAGTGATAATAGAGGAGGGATAACAAATGAGTCATATTCGTGGAAAGACGTTCAATTGTGAAAAAGAATTAACACTTTCTATTATCGGAGGGAAATGGAAGATGCTGATCATGTGGCATCTTGGGAAAGAAGGGACAAAAAGATTCGGAGAATTGAAATCTCTCATACCTGCCATCACCCAAAGAATGCTTGTCAGTCAGCTGCGTGAACTGGAAGAAGATCTCATTGTTAGTCGTAAAGTCTATCCTGTCGTGCCACCAAAAGTCGAATATTCCCTAACGGATCGAGGGCATACTTTAATCCCGATTCTCGAATCTATGTACGTATGGGGAAAAGATTATACGGAATTTATTTTAAATCATACATTAGAAAAAACAAATGAACACGATTTAAGTATAATGATCAACAATGACCAGTAATATCTATCATTCAAGTAATAAGGATAGCGGACTCTATTTTATTAATTCCAATAGTATAATATTTAACACTATATGTTAATAAAGTGCGTACTTTATTTTCTGAAAATTATGACATATACTGAGTGTAGTACTAATAAATCAATTATATGAAGGAAGTGGCCCAATCATGGAACTACAATTGGCGATAGACCTAGTAAATACTGAAGAAGCAATTAAATTGGTGGAAGAAGTTAAAGATTTCATTGATATCGTAGAAATTGGTACACCGGTTGTTAAAATTGAAGGTCTTCAAGCAGTAAAAGCTATGAAGGAAGCATTCCCTCAATTACAAGTTTTAGCTGACATGAAAACAATGGATGCAGCAGGTTATGAAGTTTTAAAAGCATCTGAACATGGCGCTGATATCGTCACTATTCTAGCTGTAGCTGAAGATGAGTCTATCAAAGGCGCTGTTGCAGAAGCAAAAAAACAAGGTAAAAAGATTCTTATTGATTTAATTGCTGTAAAAGATCTTGCTAAACGTGCGCAAGAAGTTGACGCAATGGGCGTAGACTATATTTGTGTACATACAGGTTACGACCTACAAGCAAAAGGTCAAAACTCATTTAAGGACCTTGAAACAATTAAAAGCGTTGTGAAAAATGCAAAAACTGCAATCGCAGGTGGTATTAAATTAGAAACACTTCCTGAAGTTCTTAAATCAAACCCTGACCTTATCATTGTAGGTGGCGGTATTGCTAACCAAGATGATAAAAAGGCTGTAGCACAAGAAATGCAACGCTTAATTAAAGAAGCAGTTACCGTTTAATTTAAATCAACGACCATACATGTAAGGAAATTAAAAATATTTTAAAAAATAGAGGTGTTTATAAATGAGCCAATCAACAGCAGCAACAAACTACAAATATTTGAGCCAAAAACCTAGTGTCCAAATTATTAAGGCAGGAACTTATAAAAAGCTAGAATTGAATGATATTTTAGGAGTTCCGGCACTGAAAAGCCAAATCATTGATGTACCTGTAACAGCAACTGAAAATGCCCTTTCAATGGGGTACTTCTCTATGCAGCCTGGAGAAGAATTTGAATTCGTGTATGAATTTTTAGAAGTGAAGTTTGTATACAGAGGTAAATTTGTCTTACGGGACAAGCAAGGAAACAAATATGTAGCTGAAGCAGGAGACGTTGTTATTTTTACTCCTAATGTACCGATAATTTTTGATGCTGAAAGCGATGGAGATGCTTTCTATACAGCACATCGTCTGCCAGAACCAACATTTATGTAAAGAAACAATCGACGGTGATTCGTTTCTTCAAAAATTTAAAAGAAGAAATAGTTGTCTAGGAATAACATTATTAAACACTCTGTAGTAGCTTATTATGCACTATAGGGTGTTTTTATAATTATCTTGCCAAAGAAGTTTTACAAGTAATTATTAATCTTAAAGAGAAAACGTTGTCATTAATATATTAATCCATATTTCCTACCGTATCTAGAAAAAAGAAGTTTGTAACTATTCAGTTGAGTATTAGCTAGCTTACTAGAAAGGCAAGGAAAAGAAGGCCAGCCTTCTTTTCCTTGCCTTTTAGGAGCCTTACGTTGAAAACAGATTGTTCTATTTATTAGTACGAACCGTCTCTTTGACGGTCAGCAAACCGATTTTCTTTGCTTTACATGTCATTCGCTTAAATGTGGCTCTGCTTATCTCGTATCCATTCGCCTTGTCGTCGATGGCGGCCAAAATCGTATTGATCTTGGCCGTTGAAATGCCCAGTACTTTAGCTACATATCGGATTAAGCGTTTTAAGGCGATCCGTTCAGATGTGGTAAAATGCTGCTTGTATTCAATCATCCATTGTTTCCAGCTCCTTTACGACACAAAAGACGCTACTATCGCGTCGGATAACAACGTCCTCCTACCGTAACTGGTACGGTTTTCCCTTGCTACGAACCTTCATACACGCTACAATTAACGGCAGAATAGTACGAGTAAGGGCCAAGGTAAGTGTTGTCGCAGGGAGTTTGCGATGACGGCGTATGAGTGTCCCATCACTACATATGCACGCCTGGTTCTTTTTTTGCTCATTTTGTAAGTTCCTTCATTATTGTTTCAATGAAGTTAAAACGATATAATTTTCTGAATGTATCGAATATTAGATGTATAATAAGCTGATGGGATATGGATGCATCTCTTCAATCAAAATTCAAAAAGCTTCAGTGTAAGGCTAGCGCTTTATCTTCATGAATTACGCCGAATGATAGCGCTATTATATGAAGAAAGTATGAAGGTAGAGGGAGATTTCAATGAAAAAGAGCATGAGTTTCATGTTCATAATAACTCTTATTTCATCGTTTGTCCTTGCTGGTTGCAGTAATTCTAGTGGATCTATCGTACCAACTAGAGCAATTGGGACAATTAAATTTGCGGATGCAGGTTGGGAAAGTATTAGAGTACACAACGAGATCGCAAGAATTATTATTGAAGACGGTTATGGGTATAAAACAGAATTAATTCCGGGATCTGAAACAGCTTCACTTTATGCGATAAGTACGGGAAGTATGGATGTTTATATGGAGATTTGGTCGGGAAGCTACCCGATAGAATATAAATCTGCCATTGAAAATGGTGATATTATAGAAGTATCTGTAAACTCAGAAAGTACGCGGCAAGGCCTTTATGTTCCAACCTATGTTATTGAAGGGGACCCCGAGCGTGGTATTGAACCGACAGCCCCTAATTTGAAATCGATTCATGATTTACCTGAGTATTGGGAAATTTTCGAAGATCCGGATGATCCAAATAAAGGACGTATTTACGGGGCGAATCCAGAATGGAATGCTAATAAAGTGTTTCGAGAAAAAATGAAAAACTACGGGTTATACAAAACATTCAATTATTCTGAATCAGTGACTCAGCCAGCATTAAATAAAACATTCATTAATGCCTATGAGAATGGTGAGCCATGGGTAGGCTACATATGGACACCGACATGGACGGCCGGATTGTATGATATTACCGAACTGAAAGATGAGCCATACAATGAAAAAGATTGGTTAAATGGGTACCGTACAGAGTTCCCTTCACAAAGATTAACGATTGCTGTTCACAATAAGCTGCCAGAACAGGTGCCAGAAGTTTTTGCGTTTTTAAGCAACTATTCTATAAGCAATGCCATTACGACTGACTTTTTAGCTTACATGAAGAAATATGATACAACTACACATGAGGCGGCTATATGGTTTTTAAAAGAATATGAAGAAGTATGGACAACTTGGGTTCCCGATAATGTAAGTAAAAAAGTGAAAGCTCAGCTTCAATAAAACATCAATAGGGTTGTTTTATGCAATAAACTATTGAGGGACTAAGGGAAAGTCCTTTTTATCGTTGATATCTAATTTTGATAGTCAATGCAGCAATAGGAAGTCACTCTTTTGACGGCCAGCGTATAGCCTTCTATAAATAGAATGATTATATTTGGAGGGAGATAAACAAAGTGAAACAACAAATTCCTATTTTAGATTCTCGCCAAAAAGAGCTGTTAAGGACGCTGCTAATAGCTAAAAAACCTATTACTTATAAAGAGTTATCTGAAATGTTTAAATTAAGTACAAGAACAATTCAAAGAGAAATGAAAACGCTTAAATCAATCTTAGAGGCCTACGATTTAAAAGTAGAGAAACAAATTGGAGACGGTTTTGAATTGAAAGGATCCGAGGAAGGGAAGAGATGGTTAAGAGAACACATAGAGCAGGCAAAAACGTTTTCCACGTACTCTCCAGAAGAACGACAGGATGGAATGACTTATGACTTATTGCTTTCTAAAGAACCGATTAAGCAATTTGTGTTTAGTAAAAAGTACGGGATTACGGAAGGGACTGTCAGCTCTGATTTGGACAAGGTGAGTATTTGGCTTGAAAAGGGGGGGATTACACTCATACGAACGCCGGGAATTGGCGTATATATCAATGGGCAGGAAAAGCAACGGAGGACGATGTTGTCCAGGTTGCTCCACAAGGATATAATGTTTGAGGAATGGCTCGAACTTTTCCATAAAAAGACAGAGTTAGGGGGGGGAGAGGTGCAAGATCAGTTAGGTATGATGATTCGAAATCGTTTACTAAAGTTTGTTCAAATTCATAACATCTTGGATGTTGAGCGTGTTGTACACCAAGTCTTAAAAGAGCAAACAGATATCGAATTAACAGACAGGAACTATGTAAATCTAATTGTTCATCTAATGCTTGCAGTCGAGAGAATAAAAAGCGGACAGATCATTCAAACATCCAATGTGCCTAATGTATCTCAAGACTATGAATTTGATCAATTAATCTATTCACTTGCGGAAAAAATTGTTGAACGACTTGAAACCATTCTTGCCATTTCAATACCTAAAATCGAAGTGAATTATATTGCTCTACATTTATCAGGGGCCCGTCTTTCTAACCGAAAAGAAAGGGAAAACTATGAAAAAGAAGAATTTACTTGGATTGAATTGACACAAAGCTTTATTCGAGCAGTGGAATACCATCTAGATGAATCGTTTGAAGGGGATGAACTTCTTTTTGATGGGTTAGTTTCCCATTTTGCTCCAGCCTTTACCCGTTTAAAATACGGGCTTCAAATACATAATCCGATGCTCGGGAAAATTAAAGAAAGGTATCCGGAAACGTTTTCTGCATGTAAGGAAGCGTGTGAGCTTTTAGCAAATAGAACGGGCGGCCCTATTCCAAACGATGAGGTCGGTTATTTAGCGATGCACATCGGAGCTGCGCTTATTCGGAAGAAAGATACTTTAAAAAGTGAGTATAAAGCCATTGTTGTATGTTCTAGTGGACTTGGAACGTCAACATATTTGGCTTCAAGGCTACGTACTGAAATGCCGAATTTGAACGTAGAAGCAGTTGTCTCGATGAATGAGCTTGAAGGATGTCTGCAGGAAAAGGCGGAAGTGGATATTTTGATTTCGACAATAAACCTTCCTTTTGTGAAACATAATAACGTCGTCATTGTAAGCCCATTTCTCAAACCAGAAGATCTATCAAGAATTCAAAGTGCCTTGTTCAAAGTAAATAAATCAAAGCCCATTCAAAAGAATGTACAAAATACGAACGGGAAATCATCTTCTGTCATGTCCCTTGCAAAATATGGGGAAGGTATGATTCAAATTTTACGAAATTTAAAAGTCTATAATGATGTTTATGTACGCCCTCCTGTTACGATTCCCAGCATTCTTAGTGGGATTAAAGATATTGAGGAAGTAAGTGATTTTGAGAAGCTTTCCAAAGATCTTGAAGAGCGTGAGCAGCAAGGTGGGTTTGTAATAGATGATTTGGCGATGATTCATGCTAAGTCAGAAGGATTAAATAACTTGCTTGTTGTCGTTTTTCGAATGAAAGAACCTATTTTATGGCCTTTTGCTGATGATGAAGAACAGTCTGTTAATACAGTACTCTTATTGGCGGCACCTCAGGGGGCGCCAAAAGAGCATATAGAAATGATCAGTAACATCAGTTCCATGTTAATAGAAGAATCATTTGTTAACGTATTAAGAGAATCTACGGCAGATGTCGTGAACAGTTCGTTGGAAGCTGTATTATCGGAGACATATGAAAAGAAAGCAGCGCGTTTTTTAAAGGAGATTCAGGGAAAGTCAACATCTTGATAATGCGAACGCTTTTGGCCCCTACTTTAAGTTGCCAACAAACCAAGGAGTACCTTACTGACCTAATAGTTTACATCAGTCATCCAACGGTTTTCTCCTCTACCCATTCGATTACGGAAAGGAGGAAGTGCAGGAGATATTATTGTTAGCAAAAGCGCCATTCCTCCTCTGTTTAACACTGGGCGTTGCCTGTTCTGTGTTTGAAGCAGAGGTCTTCCTGCGTGAATATGATGAAGAAACTAGGCCAATTGTTGAGCGCCATCGTTTACCAAAATATTGCGGTCATTATAGTCGCAGGAATCATTCAAGGAGTTTTTGGGGTTTATGGATGGTGGTATAATGATAGAATTTTACTTTTATTGAATCCTATTAATAACATTCTTTTGCCTATTTTATTAGGTTATACAGGTGGGCGATTAATAGGGGGACAGCGGGGAGCTGTTGTAGCTTCCATCGTGACATATGGATTAATACTATCAAGTTCTACTCCGGCCATCTTTGGTGCCATGATAATCGGACCATTAACAGGTTGGCTAATAAAAAAGCTTGATCATATCGTAAAAAAGAAATTACCCGGTGTTGGATATGAATTGCTCATTAGTAATGTCTTAGCTGCGATGATTGCTACTATACTCACGATTTTATGTTTTTTTTATGTAGGACAAACATTTTCTGCTGTCGTGGAATGGCTCACAAATCTATTAGAAACCATTATTTACTCAGGCTGGCTCCCACTGACGGCCACAATCATTGAACCTGCAAAAGTGCTATTTTTAAATAATATTATCAATTTTGGAGTATTAGGCTCTCTCGGGGTTCAGCAAGCAGAAGAGCTCGGTAAATCTATTTTTTTCGTGTTAGGAGCAAATCCGGGACCGGGACTAGGTATTCTTCTCGCTTGTTGGTTGAAAATGGGGATTGAACAAAGGAAGGGTGCAAAACTAGCTGTTTTTATCCATTTTTTTGGTGGTGTACAGGAAGTTTATTTCCCGTACGTTTTAATGAATCCGCTTTTAATTATTCCACTTATTGTAGGAGGAATGATTGGGGTGTTTACATTTCAAATGTTTGATGTAGGTCTTGTCGCTATTCCATCGCCATCTAGTATCTTCTTGTTTATCGGTCTGGCGCCAAAAGAGGATATACTTTTTATCATATTAGGTATATTGCTTTCAGCTATAGCCACCTTTTTTTGCAGTGTGATTCTTTTAAAACGAGTGCCAGATTCTCCTCTTTTATTGGAAAATAGTGAATATGTAAAGTTTCAACGTGTAGAGAAAGATGAAAAACCAATCACAAAAGAGACGATGGATAATATGACTGATCCATCTATGAATAAAGAAAGAGGTGAGACAGAAATTATTTCAGCATTTTCCAATATAGATAAGCTTGAAAACATCTTTTTTATTTGTGAAGCAGGAATGGGTTCAAGTGCAATGGGAGCTGCGATGTTAAAAAAGAAGCTCAAACAAGCCAATTTGACTATAGAAGTTGAAAATGCCTCTATTAGCGATATTCCCGAATATGCAGACCTTATTATTTGCCACGAGAAGTTCCTTTCTGTTGTACAAAAAACGGTACCCAATAAAGTCTGCTATTCGCTTAGGTCTTTCACCGATATGAAAGGTTATGATGAACTGGTGGAGCATATAAACAATATTGTTTAATAGCCAATGTCCAAAATGAGTTAAGTTCAGGCATACGTTATGTAGATCTAGCATGGTTCTACACAAGTTAAAAAGTAATATGGCTGTTAGTGTCTAAGTATACCCTTCTATCTTTGCATTAGAATAGCACTATCATCAGTTTTGTCGCACGTTGAACGCGACAAAACTGATGGAACTGAAGCAAGTAAATATCATTTAATAATGCTAGAATTAAAGTAGAAAGAAGATTCAGATAAAACTAATAAAATTAATTGGAGTGAAAAGAATGAGCAGAACAGCTACAAAAGACAACTATACTTATTTAAGTCAAGGTCCCGGATTACAATTAATTAAAGCTGGTACTACAGAACTAAAAGAAGTCAACGCGATACTAGGAATCCCAGAAGTGAGAAGCCAAATTATTGATATTCCTATTACTCAAGCTGAAGGTGCTGCAACATTAGGTTTATATGCAATGCAAAAAGCCGAAAAAGGCTTTGATTTTAAATATGATTACTTAGAAATTAAAACGGTTGTTAGTGGCCAATTTATCCTTAGTGATGATCAAGGAATTGATAGAATGGTAGCAGAAGCTGGTGATGTAGTTATCATCAACGCTGGTACTACGGTTACATTCCACCCTGAATGCGATGGAGTAGCAACTTATGTTGCACACAGATTGCCAGAACCTATATTTGCATAATCGATCGTTTAACTAGATTTTAAAGTTGAAGTATAGATGTTCCCGTTTGCACAAATGAAAGCGCTGCGCAAACGGGTTACTTTTCTCTCTATAAATCAGAAAACTTTGAATGTTCTTGTGGTTGAATGGAAATGAAGGCCGTTTTATCAAATAAGAAAATAAGTAGTCCACTTAATGATCAAACCTCAAAAGAAAGCGATTTCATTTTGTAGCAAAGTGAGTTTAAGCTAAACTTAATTCGACAAATAATTAATATGTAATCTCAAGTTAAATACATGAGGCCATATTTCCTTTCCTATCTAAAAAATAGAGATATTCCATTTAAGTGTTCTTATAATCTATGAAACGAAAAGGGGTTATTAAACAATGCATACGGTCAATGCCATGAGCTATCAAGATTTTGATTTTGAGCTGAATGGTCAGGAAGCTTTATTAGAAGATATTTTTCCAGGTTTCAACGAACATGATCGCATCGGGGTCGTCGTCAGAGAAGTTGGCGGAGGGACAGGTGCAAGTGCCGTGTTGATGTCAGCGCTTACGCGGTTTTATGATTTTTTCCGACCGAATCTTGGGGTTGAACCAGGGCAACAGTTTATTTATCCCGAGTTCTTTGTCTTTCATGTCGGTGAAAAGTATATGACACATTATTGGATGGACATATGGCCACCGCATAAAGAGGTTATCGTGGAAGATGATCCTGAGCAAATTTTAGAGGCAATTAATGACCGCGGTATTACGCGCTTGCTTGTCGAAGATATGGATCTTCTTGAGCCTATTTTTTTAAAAGAAACTGTAAATGCTGCTAAACATCGTATTGTTACAGCGTTAGCCTATTCACCATCAGGTCGCATTGAAAATAGTGATGTGAAAATTACGAGTTGTGAAGCAGCTGAGAAAAATGTAATGGACACAATTAAAATGTCAGAAGGTCTTTCAAATGACACCATGGAAGAGTTGTTTCAAAGACGGGAATCATTAAAGATAAATGGACGTGTAACAGAAACGTATCGCCGCATTGAAGTAGCAGATGCATTGCACATGCTCACTCGCAATATTGAACCAGGTCCAACAACACGAAGCTATTTTGCTCTACTAGAACTGGAAGCTGAAATAGAAGCGTAGATATCGCAAATCATGATTATACGATTGGCATAGATTCAACCATCGTTTTCTTACCTTATATTTTCCTTTCAATTAACTGATAATTCCTAATATTTGGATAATTTTCAAAAGGAGATGAAATTATGGCTGGAGGGTCATTGAACGTATCAGGACAAACAGAGGGTTTAAGCGAAAAAGAATTAATGAAAGATGATTATTCATTAAGTAAAGTGCCTACTGAAAAAAGAAATATGGGCTTACTAAGTGTTGCAAACATCGCTTTAGGTATTTCTACAGCCATCTTCTTTTTTCAAATGGGGAGCGTCATGGCCATTAAATTTGGCGCGATGAATGCGTTGGTGTCAGGAATATACGCAACAATTGTTGCTGGAATCATCAGTACAATTATTGTTTATTTATCCGCAAAAACGGGAATGAATGTAAACTTATTATCCAGGGGCGGAGGATTTGGTTATATAGGTGCTTCATTAACCTCACTCGTTTATGCCTCAAACTTCATTATGTACTGTGCATTTGAAGGAATTCTCATGGTGTATGCTGTGAATGAATTCCTCCCAGCCATTCCAATGTGGGTGTTAATTGTTTTCTTTGGATCAGTTGTTATTCCTTTAAACTGGTTTGGGATTAAGCAATTGGATAAAATACAAAAATTTACATTGCCGATATTTATCATTATGTTAGCCATCGCTTTGATTGTCTCTTTCATTAAACCGTCAGCGTATGATGGGAACTTTTTGACCTATGTGCCAGATGGAGTTAAATTTGGAGGAACAGCTTTGCTTCTTTGCATAGGCATGCAAAATGGATTATTAGGTCTAATGGCTTTACTTGCATCAGATTATGCGAGATTTCTTAAAAAAGATGACGTTAAAGTAGGGAAGTATATTATCGGGTTTTTCCCTCAGCTCCTTTGTTTTTTCATCATGGGTCTTATCGGTATCTGGTTTGGAGTTCGCATGGGAGAAGCTAACCCTGGTGTTTATATGGTTCAACTCCTAGGTATAGGGGGCGTATTTTTTACGATTTTGACGCAAGTTCGTATTAACATTACGAATTTATACAGCGGTTCATTATCTCTGTCCAGCTTTTTTGAGAACGTGTTTAAATTTAAACCAGGAAGACCGTTTTGGGTAGTCGTATCAGGCGTAACCTCAATCGCTTTAATGCTAGGTGGCATACTAGATCATTTAAGTGGTGTACTAATCGCTCAAGGGATTTTCCTAATGGCATGGGCAGCTATCTTAATAAGTGATGCATTCATTGTTAAAAAAGTATTAAAAATCGGCCCTACTTATTATGAACATAGACAAAAGAATTTGTTCAAATGGAATCCGGTTGGCGTCGTTGCTTTTGTAGTAGCGAGTATATTTGGTTCTATTGCTGGCTTCGGATATATGGGGACGTTCTTACAAAATACATCTGCATTCTTTTCCTTTATCATCGCGTTTGTGGTCACAATTATTATGGCAATTGCTACAAAAGGGAAATACTATGTTAGAGAAGAAGCGAAAGATATTCCAGTTGAGGAATACATCGCTTAAGTTAATAATGTATAGATTAACTTGATCATAGGTGTTGTGTAAGGAATCACTCCAGATCAATCAAGTTAAGCCAATGATTGTATGTTTAATAGAAAGTCTATCCTTCTTTTATTTCTTAAAAGAAGGATTTTTATTATGGCCCTTTAATAAGTAGAACCGTTGTCCGACAAAAAGAAAAGCCCATATCTGTGGAGTTTCAGACTGTTTTCTTCTGTAGAGGACTGTCTGTATTTTTTAGTATTCTATTGATAGATTTGAGCCGATGCAATACCTCTCAAACGAATGTTCAAATGGACGATTTTAATATGGAAATCAATTTTCCTTAAGAAGGAACTCTCTATAGTATAATATTTATCACCATATGTTAATAAAGTGCGTACTTTATTTTCTGAAAATTAGGACATATACTGAGTGTAGTACTAATAAATCAATAATAACAATTATATGAAGGAAGTGACCCAATCATGAAATTACAATTAGCACTTGATCTAGTTAATATTCCAGAAGGCATCAGCGTCGTAAGAGAAGTAGAGGCATTCGTAGATGTCGTTGAAATCGGTACACCTGTCGTTATTAACGAAGGGCTTCGCGCTGTTAAAGAAATGAAAGAAGCATTCCCTAATTTAACTGTCCTAGCTGACCTAAAAATCATGGATGCAGGCGGATATGAAGTAATGAAAGCATCTGAAGCTGGTGCTGGTATCGTAACAGTTCTAGGCGCAACAGATGATTCAACAATTAAAGGTGCAGTAGAAGAAGCAAAAAAACACGGATCTGAAATTCTTGTCGACATGATCAATGTAAAAGACATTGAACAACGTGCGAAAGAAGTAGACGCTCTAGGTGTTGATTATATATGTGTACATACAGGGTATGACTTACAAGCAGCGGGTGAAAACTCATTTGAACAACTTAGAACGATTAAACGCGTCGTGAAAAACGCAAAAACAGCTGTAGCAGGCGGCATTAAATTGGAAACGCTTCCTGAAGTGATTCAAGCACAACCAGATCTTGTAATCGTGGGAGGCGGCATCACAGGGAAAGACGACAAAAAAGCCGTCGCACAAGAAATGCAACGATTAATTAAAGAGGCGGTGACCGTTTAATTATGCAAACAACTCAATATACTGAACTCGTTTTGCAAGAGCTTCAACGAACAGCGGCGCTCGTTCGCGATGAAGATGCTGAACAACTCGTAAATGGCATTTTGAGCGCAAAGAAAGTGTTTGTGGCAGGTGCTGGCAGATCAGGTTTCATGGCTAGATGTTTTGTCATGCGTATGATGCACATGGGATTGGATCCATATATTGTGGGCGAAACCGTGACACCTAATTTAGAAGAAGGCGATATCTTTATCATCGGCTCTGGATCTGGTGAAACGAAAAGTCTTGTTGCCATGGCAGAGAAAGCAAAAAGCATCGGAGCTACAGTAGCAGCAGTAACGATATTCCCGAACTCCACCATTGGTGATTTGGCAGATATCGTCATTGAAATCCCTGCTCAAGCGAAGTCCGGTGTCGATACAGGGAATAAATCCATTCAACCAATGGGTTCTCTGTTCGAACAAAGCTTGCTATTATTCTATGATTCTATTATTCTCCGCTTCATGGAGAAAAAAGGCATGGATTCCGATAAAATGTACGGACGTCACGCGAATTTAGAATAGGATCGAGTCGTCTATTATTCGATGATCCCTTTCGTTAGATCGCAAGACAAACTATCCATGTTTCTATGATTCATTTTGGAAGTACTCTTTTATAAAGACAGCAACTTATCAATATCTCAATCAAGGAGAAAATGTATGTCGGAGGTTATTCGGAAGTCTGTTGCATTACTCACCACCATCGTGCCGACTGAGGATCAAGAGGAGTGGAGTGCGACTGAAGTAAGCCGCCAACTTGATATTCCTATTCAAACGGTGCATCGATTACTTTCAAGTCTTGCTGAATATGGTTTTGTATTTCAGAATCATGAAACCAAAAAGTTCCGTTTAGGTTTAACTTTGATGCAATTAGGGTTCTCGATACGGGATAATTTATCCATTCGAAATAGTGCACTTCCGACTATGGAAAAGCTGATGATGAAAACCGGAGAATCCGTTTATTTAACCGTTCCAGAAGGTACTGAGGGAGTAATTGTTGACTGTCTTAATAAGAATTTGCTTTCAAAGGAGAAAGAGATTGGGAAGAGAACGCCATTATGTGTTGGTGCATCGAATCAAGCAATTTTGTCTCATCTAAGTTCAGATATGAAACAGCAGATCATACAAAAACTTGTTGAGCAGGGTGAAATAAGTGATGTAAACACATTAGAAAGCGAATTAAAACTTATTACGAAATGGAAGATTGCTAACTCTTTTGGAGAAATTACTAAGGGAACGGTTACTATAGCGGCACCTATTTTTTCTTGGGAAGGGAAAGTAGTGGCTTCCATCAGCGCTGTTTTTTCGGAAACGAATAAGGATCACCATTCTAAATATATTATGAGTGAAGTGAAGAGAGCGGCAGGGATCATTTCTGAAGAATTAGGATGGTTAAAATCCAGTTAAATAATATGCTAGGCAGAAATAGAGTTCGATTGAACGAATATAAAAAATAAAATGGATAAGGAGTGTCAATAATGAGCCAATCAACAGAAGCAAAAAACTATAGCTATTTGAGCCAAAAACCAGGGATCCAAATTTTTAAACCAGGTACGTTTGATAAAATTGAATTGGATGGACTTTTAGGCAAACCAGATTTGAACAGCCAAATCATTGATGTACCTGTAACAGCAACTGCTAATCCTCTTACAATCGGATTCTTCTCTATGCAACCAGGAGATGAATTTGAATTCGTATATGAATTTTTAGAGTATAAAGTAATCACAAAAGGTAAATTTGTCTTACGTGACAAGCAAGGGAACAAATATATAGCTGAAGCAGGCGATGTTGTTCTCTTCACACCGAATGTTCCGGTTATTTTTGATGGTGAAAGTGATGGAGAAGCAATCTATACGAAACATGCTGCTGCTGATGCTGCATTTATGAAATAAGAAAAGTGGACTGTCAAACATCAGGATCAGACTTTGTTAGATGACAGGAAATAAAAGAGCTCGTTTAGGCAGCTTTCGTCCAGTTCATACGGGCGAAGGTTGCTTAATTTTGTTATTTAGCATCGTTATAACAGAATCGACCCATCCATTTGCCTTTCTGACCCCTCATCCTTCTTGCTAAAAAGGTTGTTAACAGTTCTTGTAATCTCTCTTCTAAAGATTTATTACAATTTGGTTTGCCATGCGTCCATTCAGTCAGGTTAGAAAAATTTTTAGAAAATATTTTATTATCAGAAAATATTGTTTGTAAATATGCAGTTTTTTGTTATATAGTGTAAGAAAACATACTTTAATGATGAACGCTAACATGATAAGGGAGGGATAACGAATGAGCCATACTCGAGAAAAGACATTTAATTGTGAAAAAGAATTAACACTTTCTATTATCGGTGGGAAATGGAAGATGCTGATTATGTGGCATTTAGGGAAAGATGGGACAAAAAGATTCGGCGAATTGAAAACCCTCATACCGGCCATTACTCAGAGAATGCTTGTTAGTCAGCTTCGAGAATTGGAAGAAGATCTCATTGTCAGTCGTAAAGTTTATCCTGTCGTTCCGCCCAAAGTCGAATATTCACTAACAGAACGAGGTCATACTTTAATTCCGATTCTCGAGTCTATGTATGTGTGGGGGAAAGATTATACTGAAAGCGTTTTAAATCATACACTAGAAAAAACGAATGAACTCTAAATAAGAAGGCGGATATTTTGCAAAAAACGCTAAAAAAATCATGATAGGCAAGTAGCAGAATCAGCTAATATTCGGGTAATATTGACAGAATAATAGGAAGAAAATACTTCATAAATCCCAATAGTATATTTTATGACACAATATGATAAAAAAGTGCGTACTTTGTTTTCTGAAAATTAAGACATATAATAAGATCAGTACCAATTACTAACTACTTTTATAAGGAGTGTCCTATTCATGAAATTGCAATTAGCACTTGATCTAGTCAATATTCCAGAAGGTATCAGTGTCGTTAGAGAAGTAGAAGCATTCGTAGATGTCGTTGAAATCGGTACACCGGTCGTGATTAACGAAGGGCTTCGCGCTGTTAAAGAAATGAAAGAAGCATTCCCTAACTTAACGGTCCTAGCTGATCTAAAAATTATGGATGCAGGCGGGTATGAAGTGATGAAAGCATCTGAAGCTGGTGCTGGTATTGTAACGGTATTAGGTGCAACTGATGATTCGACGATTAAAGGTGCTGTCGAAGAAGCGAAAAAACACGGATCTGAGATTCTTGTCGACATGATCAATGTGAAAGACATTGAACAACGTGCGAAAGAAGTAGACGCTCTAGGTGTTGATTATATCTGTGTACATACAGGGTATGACTTACAAGCAGCGGGTGAAAACTCATTTGAACAATTGAGAACAATCAAACGCGTCGTGAAGAACGCAAAAACGGCTGTAGCAGGCGGCATTAAATTGGAAACGCTTCCTGAAGTGATTCAAGCACAACCGGATCTTGTAATCGTTGGCGGAGGTATCACAGGGAAAGAAGATAAAAAAGCAGTGGCACAAGAAATGCAACGCTTAATTAAAGAAGCGGTTACTGTTTAATTTAAATAAATGACAGGATATATAAGAGAATCCAAATAAAAAAATAATAGGAGTGTTAATAATGAGCCAATCAACAGAAGCAAAAAACTATAGCTATTTGAGCCAAAAACCAGGGATCCAAATTTTTAAACCAGGTACGTTTGATAAAATTGAATTGGATGGACTTTTAGGCAAACCAGATTTGAACAGCCAAATCATTGATGTACCTGTAACAGCAACTGCTAATCCTCTTACAATCGGATTCTTCTCTATGCAACCAGGAGATGAATTTGAATTCGTATATGAATTTTTAGAGTATAAAGTAATCACAAAAGGTAAATTTGTCTTACGTGACAAGCAAGGGAACAAATATATAGCTGAAGCAGGCGATGTCGTTCTCTTCACACCGAATGTTCCAGTTATTTTTGATGGTGAAAGTGATGGAGAAGCGATCTACACGAAACATGCTGCTGCTGATGCTGCATTTATGAAATAAGGATCACCCAATTTAAAAGTTTAGCTGACATGTACGAACGACAAAAAAATTATGTACGAAAAGACATTCTATAGGTAGATCGTTCCTATAGAATGTTTTTTCTAAAAAAAGACGAATCTTTTATCAAGGAGAGAAAATAATGAAAAAAAGTACTCCTACCCCTATAAAAGCAGAAATTCCTAATCGGCCTATAGTCGAACGTTTCCCTTTCCCGTTTAAGGGAGACTCCCATGATTTTTCAAACAACTCCACACCACTTGATCCGCCGTTTGTGCTTGATATTACACCTGAATATATTGAGGAAATCAAACTAAAGCGGCAACTTCTAGATAGCAGAAAAGAACAAACCTATCAATCTTACCCTCATTCTATTGAAGCGCAATGGGAAATTTTGGAGATGATTATGGATGAGATGGCATCCATTCACCCGAATTATTTCAGTGTCTTTAAAAATGGAAATCAGTGGATGTTCCAAAATAACATTCTTGAAGAAGAATATTCATTTACTTTCGGCGATTGTTCAAGTTTACCGTATGAGCCATTAGACTTTATTGGTCGCCATGTACAAGCAGATTTGATTTATCTTGCACAAAAAGACGGTGATCTTTTCCTTGACGCGGGACAATTATGTTTCCCAGCTAATTGGTCCCTAGCATTCGATCTAGGTATGGACTTTTTATCTATTCATTTTCCTGTGCCATCCCGTTTTACGAATACTGGGTTAGCTGAGAAAATCCGCGGATTCATTTTAAGAATGGAAGCTGGAAAACCGTGGACTCGATTTAATTGGACAATGACCGTTGAGCCAATTCTTGGTACATCACCTGAAACGTTTGATGAGTGGGGACCGAAAAAAGACGATGTAACCAGTGAAAATGCAGGAAAACTAGTATATTTTAGAGTTGAAGATCAAAGATTATTCCGACTCCCACGTAGCAATGGAATTTTGTTCAGCATCCATACCCATATTATTACGTTGGAAGAATTAACTAAAAATCGCAAATGGACGGGCCAACTTCGCAATGTACTAGTTGATTTGGCAGATGATATAGCAGAATACAAAGGTTTGCTTTTCTATAAAGATAAATTAGTAACATACTTGGAAAAAAAGCTAGAAGAGACTTTTTCAAATTAACTAAAGGGATGAGGAAAATTGAATACAGTTAAAGGCAGAGTAATACAAGTAGAGAATTCATTTGATCAAGGGTTTATAGCAGAAGTGAAATTGCTTTCCGGTTCTAATTCTCAAATGATAGGCTTTGCGAAGCAAATTATATGCAATCAAACTCGGTTCAAGCTTCCTGTTTATTTGGTCGAAACCGGTAAACAGGAAGGAACATATCGCCTGCTAATGAATACAACAACTTATCCAGAACAAGAAAAAGTGCGCTTAGTAGAACAGTTCAAAGATCAGGAATTCGAGTTGATTGTGGAGGAAGATCCATATTTTGAACTTCATCACAACTGTCAAAAAATGCTATTAATCATTGACCAATCGGCTCTTTTTGTTAATTTGGCTGAAATAGATTTTCTGTCATTAAAAAATATCGAATTCAATGTATTTGTGATAGCTGAAGAAAAAGATCCTATTTTGGATTATCTTCAAGAGAAGTATGGTCGTAACATTACCATTCTATCATCTTTTACGGCTGATGACGTTCAAGCCGTACTGGATAAACAATTAATAGGTACAAAACTGTTTATATCTGGGGACTGGTCCATGGTTCGAGATATCAAACAAGCTGGATATTCAGTAGGGTTTACAGATAAGGAAATGCAAACGAAAGAGATTGGAATAAAAGAGGAAAAAGTATATTGTGTAAAATGTTACAACCATAATATGAAAACAAACCGCAGTGAAATAACATGTGTACATTGTCATACAGTTCTCGACGTTTCTAATCATTTTTCAAAAAGACTGGATGCATACTTAGGCTATATCCATGTGGTCTAAGTTTAGAAAGGAGAATCGACAAAATGACTACGGGTATCATTGATGTTATTGTAGATAAAATAACCATTGAATCGCCATCGGTTAGAAGTTTTCAGCTAAAAGCAGCAGATGGTTCTGCCTTGCCACGTTTTAGTGGTGGGGCCCATATTACGACAAAGATTAAGAGTGAACAAGCCCTCTTTGAACGCCATTATTCATTAACAAATGATATCGATCAAAATGAATACTATCAAATTGCTGTCGGCCGAAACACAAACTCGCGAGGGGGTTCTGTTTATTGGCATGACTCTATAAAAGAAGGGGATCAGCTAGAGATTAGTTATCCGAAAAACCATTTTCCTCTTAGCTTTAGTGCTAAACATCATGTTTTTATTGCTGCTGGTATTGGAATAACGCCGTTTCTTGCTATGGCGTCTCATTTGAAAAAGCAAGGAAAAACGTTTGAATTACACTATGCAGCTCCTTCAAAAGAATTGTGCGCGTTTTATCCTTTTCTGTCATCTGTTTATCCAGAAGAGACTCACTTCTACTTCTCAAGAACGGATCGAAGAATGACAACGGAAGTGATGAAAAACCAACCGATAGGCACTCATGTTTATTTTTGTGGAACGGAAGGAATGGTAAAGGAGTTTGCAGAAGCTGCAAAATTATACGGATATCCTGAAAGTAGCATTCACTTTGAACTTTTCACACCGCCAGATTTTGGTCCATTGTATGCATTTGAAGTGGAATTGAAACAAAGCAAGCAGGTTCTTCAAGTTCCTGAAGGGGCCACATTATTAGATGTTTTATTGGAAAATGATATTGATGCACCATATTCTTGTAAAGTTGGTGGATGTGGTAGCTGTCAAGTGAATGTGTTAAAAGGGGAAGTCGATCATAGAGATGTGTTCCTTACAGATGAAGAAAAGAACGGCGCAAATGTCGTTTTGACATGTGTCTCACGAGCAAAAGGATGTTTAGTTTTGGACTTATAAATTATTTGAATATTTTGCAATTATCATAAAAATGCTAGTACACTATATTGAACGTGTATGAATCAGGGGAGTGCAACCTAATGAAAGCCCTTACCTATTTCCCAGCCCAACCCGAAGTCCAGTATAAGATGGATAATTATATCGAGCAGAGACCATTAAATCGTCTCATCGGTAAAGATATTGCCTTATATTATCAGTTTAAAACCCAAAAGGAAACAATCAATACTTTTGCACTTATACCTGATGGTTGCTTTGATTTATTATTTTGTTGTTGTCCAAAACATTCATCTATTTTTCTATGGACGAGTCCACTCGAGCGGAGAGAGCAGCAACTTGATTTTCAAGAAGGCTGTGAATATTTTGGTGTTAGATTTCAGCCTGAGCAGGGGCTTTTGAAAATAAATTATTCGATGAGGGATCTTCTAGGTAAAAAAATCCCTTTAAATGATCTTATATCTGTAGACCCATCCCTAATGGAGAAAATATTACATGCAACTAGTTTTGTTGAGAGAATACGTTTATTTGAAGTATTCGTTAATAGCATATTGACTCCTCCTAGTAGTCACAATATAGTGAGATATTGCATTGAAAAAATTTATTTAGCAAATGGGAACATTAGTATTAATGATTTAACGGAAGATACCGGATATTCTGATCGGTATATTCGCAAGAAATTTGCAGAGGTAATTGGTTTTTCACCAAAGCAATTTAGTGAAATTGTTCGCTTTCAAAATTCATTAGCTATGATTTTTGAAAGCAATGCTCATAATCTAGCGGATATCGTTTATCAAAATGGATATTATGATCAGGCCCACTTTATTAAGGGGTTTAAGAAATTTGTCCATGTCGCACCAACCCAATTTATAGATAGTCTCTATCGGTGACAGAACGATGTGAGATTAATAGGTTAGTATCATATGTGCAAGGTGGATGAGAAATGGAGACAAAAATAAAGGAGACTGACCATTTAATTCATGATGAATGCAGTGTAATCTCCACTCAAAATAGAAAAAGTCACAATTCTGAAACAGTAAAAAAAAATTTAACGACACGTTTAAATCGCATCGAAGGTCAAATACGGGGAATTAAGGGTCTGATTGAGAAGGATACCTACTGTGATGACGTCATAACACAGATAGCAGCCACGCAAAGTGCCCTAAATAGTGTTTCCAAAATATTATTAGAAGGCCATTTGAAAACCTGTGTAGTAGACCGGCTGAATGAGGGAGATTCGGAAGTTATTGATGAGGTATTAGTTACCGTTCAAAAGTTAATGAAACGATAAGAGTGACGTGGATAACGGCATGGAATAGTAGTAGATAGTCTTTAGGTTGCTTGCTAATGAGAGAAAATAAGAAAGTTTGATAGGAGTGCTAAAGTGAACATCTGAAAAAATAAAGAAAACAAACATTTCTGGAAGGTAATCTCACCCTTATGTTTCCTTCCAGAAATGTTTGACGTGTGAACCAACTTGAATAGTAAACCCTCTGAAACCGAGGGCCTTGTGAAACAGGGCCTTTCAACCATAATATGTATACAATACCTCTTACAAAATCGTAAGGAGTCATACCTTCCCTACTGTGATATTAAACGAAATCGAATTGTATATCATACAAAAGCTAGCTGTTTTAAGCTAGCTTTTTAAGTTCATGGCGTAGTTCTAAACGTATTTCAATTTTTTCGATTGCTTGTTTATCATTAAGTAATTCTTGTTTATTCTCTTGCAAAAGATCTTTAAATGATTTTTTGTTAAGTTTCTTCAACACGAAACTCCTTTCTTTTCGTATAATTCTAAGGATAACGTCCTAGAAAACCCACATATCTAAATAATAAAACAATTCTTTTGTTTTTGTATTACAATCATTCAATAGTTTTGTAAATTATTTATGTATATTTACATAATAAAAGTAGGTGGTTATTAATACGAAACATAATTAATTGACATTGAGAATCATTTTCATTTATACTCAAATGTATATTGAAAAATATTCTCAATTAGGCAGGTGGGTTTGATGAAAGTATTCATTGGATATATCAGTTTATCTGGAAATACAGAGAGAATGGCTGTAATCATTAAGGATAGATTGGCTGCTTGTGGGTGTAATGTAGAGATGGAAAGATTGGATACGATCGAAGCGGATACCTTAAAGGACTATGATTTGGTCTTAATTGGTTCATATACATGGAATAAGGAAGAATTGCCTTATGAGGCAATGGAATTTTATGAAGAACTCGGGCAGGCAGACGTTCATGGCGTAAAAGCGGCATGTTTTGGCTCCGATGATTTATTCTATACGAATACGTATACAGCGATAGATATACTTTTGAAGAAAATGAAGGGGAGCGGGGCATATGTATATGATAAAACTTTAAAAATTCATCAAAAGACAACTACATATGACCAAACAAAGAAATGTGAAGACTTTGCTGATCAAGTTCTTAGGTGGAGTAACAAGCGGAAGAAATGGAGACTCTTTTCGAGAAGTCGTGTCCTAAAAATCCCTCATTATGTTAAATCTGTATCTCTATGAAGGAGGATTCTCCACGATGACTCAAACAAATATAAATGAAACACCAAATAAAGACGAGTTGATTCAAGAGTTATTGAAATGCGGAATTTATAAAAAGTATGATAAACAGCTATATGAACTTTCAATTGTGGTTCTTGAACAAGAGCTGTGGGAGTGGTCAATAAATAGGAGAAATTGATTGATTTAATCAGCCTAAATAACTAGTTGCATTTCCCAGAATTGATCCAAGTGTCTTTGAATCGGGTCCATTCAAAAATACTCTAAATCGATATACTCAAAGAGGCTCTAGTAGACTACGGCACATCTTGTATATTGTTATTTGTAAAAAGAAAAAAACAGATGGAATCATTCCTCGTAACAGCGATTAAGAGAGTTTTATGATAAGAAACGTGAAGAAGGAAAACCTTTTAAGGTCTAACAAATATGAGCAAGTTGTAAATCCAATTCGATTGACTTGGAGAAAGGTTAAAGCGTTTGAAAAATAAGACATAAGTTATGGGAAGGGAGAGAAGCGGATCATAACTCATGTCGAAAAAATCGATTAGTAGATATATAGAAGCCGGCTTAAAGCCGGCCATTTTATTTAGCACCTGAAAAGGTGATTATTTTTTTTCTAAAACATCGTAATCCTCTAATAATCTTCTAATTGCTTGGTTAATCAGCTTGGATTTGTCCCCTTTTTCGCCCCTAGCTGCGATTTTATCCACTTCAGTAGCTAGGTCAGCATCCATATAGAATGAGGTGAAGACTTTCTTCGGCTTTTTCTTCGGTACCTTTTTTCCAGACGCTAAATTTCTAAAATAATCATCATCATCATCGTTATTAACAATAACAACATTGTCATTGTTGACATATGTTTCAATTTTATTATTAATTTCATCCTCATCTTTGTTGTTGATTGTGACAACATCTTTGTTTTCATCTTCGGTGTTAATTTTGTTATTATTTTTCTCTGTATCATATGAATTAAAGAATGTCTGAGTAGCATTTGGCTTTTTAATCTTATCTTTGAGGTTGTTTTTGCTGGACACGTTTTTTCAACTCCTGTACAAAAGGATTGTAAAATTCTAATGCGTTTTTTAGTTCTGAATTTTTTTCAAATCCTGATATGGCTAATCGCCTGGTGGAAGCTTTTCTTCTTATTATCGTTTCAAACTTTAGGTTAGGATAATCTTCTTCGATGGCTTCCTGCATAACTTCATTTTCTTTAGCTCTAGCATCAATTAGAGAAAATAGAATTCCAGCTGTTTTTAATGTAGGGTTATATCGTTCTCTGGCCCCTTCAATGATTTCTAAGAATTTTGGAATAGCATAATAGGCAAACATCGAACCATCGAACATAACAACAGCATAACTACCTGCTTCTGAGTATGTACTTAAAGGCATGATAGTTTGTTCGGATAATGCGGGTGGTGTATCAATAATAATCCAATCGTAATCCTCCATAACAGGCTGGAGCGCTTTTTGTAGAGCATCTAAATTCAAGCCTTTTTCAAACATTTTTCTGGGTAAAGTAGCTAGAAAATCATTAGAAGGGATTAAATCTAAATTCTCTGTAACTTTTATGATATAAGAACGTGAGTCCTCGTTTAAAATGGCTTCTAAAATGGTCTTTTCTTCAAAGACATTGCAGATGTCATATTCGCCGGTCAAAAAGCTAGTTAAATTCCCTTGTCCATCCATATCGATAGCCAAAACTTTATCCTCTTTACTTAATAGATAAGAAGTAATGCCACTGCTAGTCGACTTGGAACAGCCACCTTTACTAATTCCAAATGTTATAATTTTTGCTGTCAACATTAACACCTCTTTCGATAAATACCATAAAGAATATGGATTCTTGTTTACTTATAATCTGATCAAGTTATCTCTATAATTATTGAATTTCATCATATGCATATATATTAACATATATAATGACATATGTTCTGAGAATGTTTTTAATATACATAATGATGACATTATTAACAAACAGATATATTTTATTATTGTTGACATTGTTATTGCTATCTAATGACAGATATGGACTCTGTTAGATGATTTTGATAAAAGAGTCAGGCATAGAAGGAGTGATTAATAGAATCGATGATTGTGTTACTGGAGGGTCAGGACAGTAGGGATATACGGTGAGATCCATATACACAGAGTCTAAATATTTTATATATCAAAAATGTTAATAATGATGAAAATAACATATGTGTTAACATATATAATGACATATATGTTGAAAACAATTTAGATGTATATGACTATAGATCTAATTAATTATAACTTTATAAAGACATGCGTATATTAGAAGTTTAATTTGATGGTATAATTGCATCCCTTTTTTAGTCTGATCATTTCAGTAATCTATTTTCAAGTAAAATTTTCGATTGGGGAATAAGGAAAGGACGATTTCTATCACCTTCAGGGAAGAGTACCCCTTCCTCAAGGAATGCGAGGGGCGTAGCCCAATGAGTAGCGAGGGGTGAATTGTTTTTTTGTGAAGTAGAACATTAGTTCATATGATGCGATATTCCTGAACAGATTGTTCATTGACAACTGAACATAGAAGGTTAGTACGAGAAAGGCTTCGTACTGTAACATGTTCAAGCTAAAACTAACAGCCGAGGCACACAACTGTGTCAACTACACTAACGTTAAGCGTTCAGAAATGTTCGATACGTTAGAAACCCCCACTTCAAATTTTTGTTAGAAAATGAAGTGGCGGGAGTATTCATATCTGCCTATTTAACATATAAGCAATGAAAAAACCACAGAAACTGACTTGGCCCTCCAAGCAATTTCTGTGATTGAAATTAACGACGTATTTAATTTTCACAAAAAAACGGGGCTAGTTATCAATGCGGAAAATTGACACGAAGTTATCAGATAGCCATTCTTATCTTCAAATGCTGTTCAAGTTTTCTTTTTACTCGTTGAAGAGCATTATCAATCGACTTTACATGCGTGTTTAATTCTTCAGAAATTTCCGCATATGATTGTCCATCCATATATAAGGTCAACACTCTTCTTTCTAAATCACTAAGCAATTCTGCTATTTTTAGTTCTATATCATTAGCTTTTTCTTGGTTAATGATTAATGCTTCCGGATTTGTTATTTTTTCTCCGGATATCATATCCATAAGCGTATAGTTTGATTCCTCAGCATAAAGGGGCTTGTCCAGAGAAACATACGAATTCAGAGGGCCATGCTTTTGACGAGTAGCCGTTTTGATCGCCGTAATAATCTGTCTAGTGATACAAAGGTCAGCAAAAGCTTTAAAAGAGGTCATCATATCCTCTCTAAAGTCACGAATCGCTTTATATAGACCAATCAATCCCTCTTGAACAAGATCTTCTTTATCCGCGCCAATTAAAAAGTATGGTCTTGTCTTCGCACGAACAAAATTCTGATATTTAGTAATTAAAAAAGTCAATGCCTCACTATCTCCACTATGAGCCATCTTTACCAAAACTGTATCTTCTAATTTAGCATAATTTTCAATTATCCGTACTCCGGTGTTTACACTCACTCGTACCCCTCCGCCACTCAATTGAGTTCTGATGTTTAACAAACCTATATAGAAATAATGAATTCATTATGAAACTAGCGCTTGTTGACCGAATTTATTATCTCTTGACCATTTCTCTATCAAATTAATAGTATAAAGGATAATAAATGAAAACGCTGTCGGAATATGGCAAAATCAAAAATACTATTGAAATAAGATAAAGTTTGATTAAGCATTTTTGTTAAGAGTTTTTTCTTATGCTAAAGGATGGCTGTAGATCATAATACATAGTGTATTGATAAATGATCAAACATTCGTATAAACCACTATCATTTCTAGTTGGGGGATAGCTTGTATCTTCTTTTTAGCTTATTTGTTTTACCCAGAGGTCCGGGTTCAACAAAACATAAATAGCACCTTCTACTGGGCGTGCTTTCTTTTAGTGATCGATACAATCTTGCAACTGACACGCCTATGGATCCTGTATTTCCTTTTATCGGGGGATATATTCGTGTTAAATAACAATGTAACGAACAGAAGATCGAAACGGAAAATAACGATCAAACGAAGGAAGGAACTCGGGAAGGCATTCACTTAGCAACAAGTTCTTATTAACTATTAGTGTTGAAGAGTGATACAAAAACTTAGACTATAAAAACATGATTATAACAAGGTTTATTTCTTAATGATCTAGGATTTTGTGTCAATAATTATTAACACAAGACTCTAGACGCTCTAGTTTTTTGACACAAAGCTTTAGACACTCTCGATAAATGACACAAAAGTCTAGACACTCTTGTACTACAACTCTGGTTATCAACGAACGAAACTTTATTTAACAAACGAGCCATATAATTACAGGATTGTATTTAAACTAAAGGGGAACCCGCAAACCCGTGTTAATGCCAAAGACAAATAAAAAATAGTCCCGTTCGGAACCATATCGCCGTAGCGCTCGTTTCATATCCTCGATTTCTTTGGCCGTTCGCAATGGCTGCACGTTCTTTTCTTTCATGATTTTCCTCCGATATCATATATTCAACGTATGATATTGTTATTTTAACAATAAGATCTAATGTTATCAACGATTTGAATGTACGGAAATATACAAAATCATACATTAGGAAATACCCCATCTTCAATTATTCGATTAGAGGGTATAATAGCTAATTAAGATTAAACTAAATTTTTAAAAACCATTGCGGAAGGACCATTCCATTGAAATATTTACAAAGGGATTTTTCCCTCGACTTAAATGAGTTAATTAAAGCTACTGAACAATCTTTTTATGAACATATCGAATTATTATTAAGTGAATATACCCCTACTTTTACTGAGAGAAACCAAAGTATTAACCTTGAATTAAAAAAATACGGAACAGACCCTTTTAAACCTGGATATTTTTCTTTCGTTTCAGTAGAAATAGAACTAGAGGAATCTAAAGAGAAATACAAAATTATAATTGAAGTTCCTATATGGAAGTGTCAAAGGTATCTTTTAGGCATATCACTTTCAAAAAACATCCCTGGAAGTAAGGTTATTGGAGAGTTAGTAACATTGGAGGAAGCTAAGAACGTGTTCAGAGAATTTATTGAAGACAACTTAAAGTAGGGTAAATATTGTATCGAACTAACGGGTGCTCAAGAATTAGGGTAATCATCTGGAAGCAATGGAAGGTACCGAAGAAACAAATCAAATCGCTAATTCAACTAGGGATTCCGAAGGAAGAAGCGAAAGGGTTAACCTACTGTCGAAAAGGTTATGGGTATATAGGTTTATCGAAAGTCGTCCAAAGAGCCATCTCAAACAAAAGACTAAAGCAGAGGGGAGTACCCTCTGCTTTAGAACGTTACCTAAAAGTACGCACTGTAATATAAATTGAAACGCCGTATACGAGATCCGTACGTACGGTGTTGTGAGAGGGGCGAAAATATTATCTTATTTTCCCTTTACTCGATTGCCGATAAGGTACTTTATGTTAACTAGATTTGTATAACATATTCATCTGATTTAACTAACAGAGCAGGATTTAATATGAATGTTGAAGAATAAAATCCCTTCAAGGAAAAAATACGAGGTGGTTTTGTGAACCAAGATGACCAAGACAAAAAACAAATAGAAGAACATAAAAAAAATCCAATGGGCAATTTCTCAGACTCTATTAACCGTTCAATGATTGGTGATTTAGGAGCATTAACAAAAGGCGGTTGTCTTATAAGAGTTATTACTTTGGTTATAATTATTGGAGGATTACTTATCCTTTCACAATGTTCTTATTAAGCTAACAGCTATAGTAAAATAAGCATAAAAAAAGATCTTCGATTGAATGATCTTTTTTTTAATGCCGATAAGCAATTTTATGTTAACTAGATTTGTATAGAGCATTCATGTGTTCCTTAGAAACCTTATTCAATAAACGGGCCAGATTGTTTGATAGTATAGGATAGATTGGAGGTTGGCCCTATGGCTTATCTATTATTCTTAGTGGGAATTATTTTTTGTATATGGCAGTTGTCCTTAGCGAGAAAAGGAAAGGTAAAAACATCTTTACTTATTGCTATTTTATTCAGCGTGATTGCAGTGCTAATGATTCTTTTTTCCGTAGATTTTGTAAAGATATATCAAACTATAATCGCCATTATATTATGGGTTTTATTCGGTTTAGCGCTGGCAAAGAAAGGCATCACTAATTAGCAATCGGGCGCGATTGTTGAGCAACACAGGTAGAAAATGATCAAACTTTTATATAAAAATCGTCCTCGTGAAATATTTAAAGAGCCTGTTTTGATCAATCTTTTTTTCAAAAGCAGGCTCTTTTATATTTGGAAAACAACATAATAAGACGTGTTTTTGATCAAACTTTTTTTAATCCCAACAATATTATAGAAAAAAGAAATTAAGGCAGTACATTACCTGCAGCACGATAGATGCCATACCACTCCTCGCGAGTAAGAAGGATATCACCTGACTTACAGCAATCCTTTAAACGGCCTTCATTCATCGTACCGATAACCGGTTGCATGTTTGCTGGATGACGCAATAACCACGCGATAGCGATGGTTGTGTTGCTTACTTCATATTTGTTCGCGACTTCATCAATCTTTTGATTCAATTCAGGAAACTTGTCGTTACCTAGGAATACTCCATCAAAGAACCCATATTGGAAAGGGGACCATGGCTGAATGGTAATATCGTTCAGTCTGCAATAATCAAGTATGCTACCATCTCTGTTCACAGCAGAATCATTTTCCATGTTCACATTAAATCCATTAGAGATCATATTTGCATTGGTAATACTTAATTGAAGTTGATTAGCAATGATTGTTTGCTTCACCGACTTCTTAAGTAATTCGATCTGCATTGGATTCTGATTGGAAACACCAAAGTGACGAACTTTTCCTGAACTTTCAAGAATATCGAAAGCTTCTGCCACTTCTTCTGGTTCAACCAACGTATCCGGCCGGTGTAGCAGCAGAATATCTAGGTAATCTGTATTTAATCTCTTTAAGCTTCTGTCAACTGATTCTAAAATATGTTCTTTTGAAAAGTCGAACATTCCTTCTCGAATACCGCACTTAGATTGCAAAAAAATCTTTTCACGAATATCATCGTTCATATGGATGGCTTCAGCAAATATTTCCTCGCATGTTCCACCCCCATAAATGTCAGCATGGTCGAAGAAATTTGCACCTAATTCAAGTGCTGATTGGACAAAGTGCTCAGCTTCGGCCTTTTCCAGAGAATTAATGCGCATACAGCCGACTGAAACAACTGGCACCTCTAAAGTACTTTTTCCAAGTTTCATAGTCCTCATGATATATCCTCCTTGATTGTAATTGTGTAATTTCATATAATGCGTTTGAACTTTTCTTCCACGCTGGTGGCAAAGGTATATGTATACAATGGAAAATTCAGCGTATGTACCCCTTATTGATTGTGACACACAGGTAAAGCGTGTTCAAGAAATTATTACGCAGTATTCAACCTTGTTCTCCATGCAGAAGGAGTTGTTTTTTGTAATTATTTAACTTTATTTTATAGAATATTTTCGTAAAGTGAATTAGTATTTATATTATTATAAATGGGGATATTTTTATGGGGACTTTGGATATTCATTGCAACTAACTAATAACCTTATTCCACAATCGAGAGCTTTAATTAAACAAGCAGCTAAAAGGATCTTCACTGGGAGATCCTTTTTCAATACCTATAAGGGTGATTATGTAAACTCTTCTTGAAATAAAATAAGAAGAGTTTTTTAATCTAGCTTATTAAGCTAACGGGGCAGGTTAATACAATGGGCTGTTTTCAAAAAAAACGTTGCTTTTTTACTACTTTTGCAATAATCACCTGCTAAGATCGTAGTATAAAAAGGTGTTATTTGAGATTTCAGTAATAGTGTTAACATTTAAATGAATATGGGGGCGAAAAAATGTTTAATAATGACTCAGAGAAGAATAAAGGCTCAAAGAATAGAGTTGAAGAAATCCTTGCAGAAAATGGCGTGGCTAATGGAAACAGAATAATAGTAGATAAAGAAACAGGAATTCATTATTTATTTAGTTGGAGTGGATATGCAGGGGGGATTACCCCGTTATTGGATAAGGATGGAAAACCAATGATAAAACCAAATAATGAATAACACACTTTATCTTGTTCAACTATATGGTAGCTTTAATTCAACAATGTGACCACCAAATTGGTGGTTTTTTCAATGTACGTAAATATACAAAATCATACATTCAGAAAAATTTTTATTCAACTAACGAAGCAGTTTAGTCCAAAATGAAATAGTAAAATATAGGTTGATTCAAGTGGAGAAAAATAATAGAATAGACAAAATATTCTAAATGTAAATTTGGTAATTAAGATGATAGGCTTTTCTATTTCTAAACTTTTATAAGGGGGAGAAAAAATGGAAACAACAACTTGGCAGCGACAAGATGTTACACAACATTATCTTGAACAGGTTCGAGGGGGAATTCCTTTTGGAGCTGAACAAGCCAAAATTATGCTTCAAGTAGTCAATCATTTTACTCGTAAACCGAAAAGAATTATGGACTTGGGATGTGGAAACGGGTTTTTGGCTGAAATTTTGCTTAAATCGTATCCAGAAGCTTCTGCCGTGTTATTAGACCATTCCGAACCAATGATTGAAAATGCACGTGTCCACATGAAAGATTATAGGAATCGTTGTGAGATTATACTTGATGATTTTAGTCAATCCATTGGGCAGTATGCTGAACCAGAGACAGTGGACTGCATTGTTTCTGGGTATGCCATTCATCATCTTCCTCATACAAAGAAAAAGGAACTGTATCAAGAAATATACAAAGTTTTAGCACCAGGCGGAGTTTTCATAAATGTTGAGCATACAGCTTCTGCTACTCCTGAAATAGAAAAATTGCATGATGAGCTTTTTATTGACCATCTTTCAATTCATAATAAAAAAGATAGACAAGAAATAGCTAAGGAATATTATAACCGCCCTGATAAAGAAGATAATATACTGGAAAGAGTAGATATTCAGGTTAATTGGCTTAGAGAAATTGGCTTTAAGCATTCGGATTGTTATTTTAAGTGGATGGAACTTGCTGTTTTTGGTGGAGTAAAATAAACAGAACTCAAGGTTTCTTATTCAATTAAATGGGTGCTTAATTCAACAGCGCGACCACCAATTTGGTGGTCTTTTCAATGTACGAAACTATCTAAAATCATACATTCAGAAAGACCCCATCTTCAACTAAAGGAACAGTTTAGTTGAAGAAGAATCCTTTTATTTCAATTGAATTAATGGAGTTATACGGTAATATAAAAATGAAGGAAATTTGATTTTTAAAAGGGGAAATCGTATTGAAAAATTCAATCATTGGTGGTGTGATTCTCATTGAAAACTATCCAAAAGATGTATGAGCATTTAAATTGGGCTAATCAACGTATTCTTGAAACATTGCAAAGTATTGAAGATAAAAATCAAGAGGTAAACCGTTTGTTTTCCCATATCCTACTTGCAGAAAAAATATGGATAACTAGATTACGAGGATTGGACAGTTCACGACTGCCCATCTGGTCAGAGGTCGATATTGAAGTCTGTGCAGAGCTTGTTATGCAAAATAAAGAGAGCTTAACAACGTTTCTTACTAATTTATCAAATACTGACCTAGATAAATTAATAACCTACACAAATAGTAAAGGAAAAGAGTTTAAGAATTCTGTACAGGATATTTTAACTCATGTAGCATTGCATGGTCAGTATCATCGAGGACAGATTAACTCACGACTTCGATCCGATGGTTTTGAACCAGTTAATATTGACTTTATTACATTTGTGAGATAGATGTATTCGGGGTAGCCTTGTTCAATACTAGTTTATGATATACGACTGTGTTCCACTGACGGGTGCTTTAGTGAAAGAAGAATTTGCATAAAACACCCCTTTTTTATACAGCTACCAGGCTTCTTCAGAAGCCGACAATGTTGATTCATCAACATTGTATAAAATCATATGTATAAACGATAAAAACGGACGGTTCGGAGCCCCTTGAGTACCAAGGGGTTTTATGTTTCGGAACTTCCGAGAGTTGACTTTATGTTAACTAGATTTGTATAGAGTATTCATGTTTTTACTCGCAACCCAAGTACGTCTAATAGTTTCGCCGACATATTCTCTATATTCCACAGCTTTAGTGTTTCTATCCATACCTGCCCAGAGACTAGGAATAACCGAAAAAGTATTTGATATTAATGATATAATTTATTTACAATAACATACAATTCAAGTGAAGATTGCGTGGGATTTAATTGTTAATTACGGTATTTTTCTATGTAATGGCAACTCTTTTAGTCATTAGATTTGCATTATTAGGGTTTTCGATGGTAAATGGGACATTTGTAAAAGACGTTGAGAAGGTTCTTGATAAACCAAAAAAATTCAGTTTTTTCAACCTACCCGAAACTGTAGGGTACTTCATTTTAGGCATTTTTGTTGTGGTTTTTCACCTCATATTTCCGAAGAAAGCCGCAAATATTCTGGTTAAAATCGTATACCTGTTAATCGGGATTCTGTTCCTTGCTTTCGCAATCTTTTTCTTGTATATAGTAATTACAGAGGGAAATTCGATTATATCCGATGTAACAAATAACAAATGGTAAATATCTTACAAAGAAAGAGCATCCAACGATGCTCTTTCTTATATTGTTTAATTGGTTAAAACTCGTTCTAAATACACTGTTATTTTCAATACCGATAAGGAATTTTATGTTAACTAGAAATAAATAGGATATGCAATTTTAATTATTAGGAGTAATTTTACTTATAACCCATGTATTACCGTTGTGGGTTATAAGAAACAACTGTTACTTTTTATATAAATGGAATTGTAAAGTAAAACACTTCCAATTACAGGGAGGTTAATCATGGAAAATAAACAATTAGATGAAAAATGGCTTCGATTAGTCAAAGAGTTAATAGAATCTGGAGTATCTAAAGAAGATTTTAAAGCATTTATAGAATTTAAAAAACTTGAAAAAGAAAATCAAAAGAGGTTGAGTACCTAAAGGGCACTCAACCTCTTTAATTTCCGATAATTGACTTTATGTTAACTAGATTTGTATAGAGCATTCATGTGTTCCTTAGAAACCTTGTTCAACAAACGGTAACGTATTGATAAAGAAGGTATTTTCCATCCAAGCTGGATGGAAAATACCTTGTATTCTTAATATGATACAAAACTGCCAGTAAAATGGTTGGTTTTGTCTTTTTTTTTGCTGTAATTATTAATCGGAAAGCAATATCAGTCTAAAACAGTAAAAATGAAAGCTGCCCCAGAGAATGTTTTTATATGCTGCAGTGGTAAAATATATGTAAGCTTTACAATGCTTAAGAAAGGCGTGAGGGCTGTGGAAGGTCGAAATAATTTGTCTTTTGATGAATGGATTATTGCATCTTATCGTATGCAGAGAGTGGATTTCTACCCTTTTCAATTTCACTCACATCACGAATTTGAGATTTATTTCTTCTGTTGATTAAAACCGTTCTAGCAAATGTTTTTTGCGTCAACACGCAATAAAATTGAATTGCGCCCAACCAGAGGCGTTCGTGATTCTTGCGTTACCCAAAAATAATATAAGCGAGGAGTGTTTACATTACCATAGTAAATGGTGTTGCTACCCTTCTTCTTGATATCACTAAAGAGACAAAATTTTATCATTAGCTTTTTAAAAACTACAATTTTGCAGAGGAGCAACTTAGAAATGAATCAAGCATTTATAAATATATTACTTATAATTTGTTTAGGTTATCTATTAAAACGTATAAACATTTTTAAGGAAAAAGATGGAGCAGTAATTTCAAAAATTATTTTTAATATTACCCTACCAGCTTTGGTCATTGTGACATTTAATTCTGTTAAAATTGAACCTTCTTTAATTTTGTTACCGGTCATCGTCATTATTTTTGGACTAATTTCTGCGTTTCTTACTTTTTTTGTATTTAAAAAAGAGGAAAAAGAACTTAAAGGCACTTTACTAATGCTTGCTCCTGGAGCTAACGTTGGATTATTTGCATATCCTATTGTTCATGCTATGTGGGGAACAGAAGGTTTAATGTATTTTGGAATGTTTGATGTAGGAACTGCAATTGTTATTTGGGTAATTGGCTATATATTAGGTAGCTATTTTTCAGAAGAGGGGCTGACACTTAAGCCTGTTGCAATTCTAAAAAAACTCGGAAATTCCATTCCCTTAATGACTTATATCGTTGCTAGTATTCTAAATTATAGCCATATCCAATTGCCTTCTACGATAATTGATGTTGCTACTACTATATCTAAAGCAAATATGCCGTTGTCATTATTATTATTAGGACTATATTTGAATTTTACATTTGACAAAAAATATTTTAGACCTATTATGAAATTTTTAACTTTCCGATACGGTTTAGGGCTACTTTTTGGTTTAGCATTATACTTCTTCCTTCCTTTCGATCAAATGTTTCGATATACACTCTTAATCGGACTATTACTACCAGTTGGAATGACAGCTTTAGTATTTGGAATTGAATTGAAATATAGGACCACCCATTTAATTGCCATGATCGCAAATATCACAATTTTGATTAGTATTGTCATATTATATGTTTTTGCTATCTTTATACTTTAAATTATTGGTTTCAGGTACGGAATAAGTCATAGATGAGGACTAACACAGTATGAACACATTATGTAGGAGTCTATTCGAGAATATAAGCAGTTAAAAGGATCTTTCAAACCCAAGGATCCTTTTTCAATACCGATAAAGGTGATTATGTTAACTTACTTGAAGGTCATACGTATTTCACATGGAATCATACATATATGAGTTTAAGTGAAATGAGGGTGAACAACCTATGAGTGTAGATCAAAAAGCATCCATACGAAGCATTTTAGAAGTATTGGCCCAAGAAGGAATAAAGACAGGCGATGTGGCTAAACAAATACCTGGCATAAGTGAAAAACCATTTAGACATGCATTAAAAGAGGCTGGATATGAATTTAGAAACTCTGGTCAAAAGGGTTGGTTTTTTATTGGAGAAGGTGAAGAACCCCATGATAAAAGTATTTTTGATTATGTGAAATCGAGTTCACCTAAAGTTCATACACCTTTCACACGAAGTAATCAGAAGTTCACGGAGAGTAATAAGGAATTCACGAATCATTCACCTATTGTTCATGAGCCGTTCACCCAAGATGAAATCCATATGATTAAGGAAATGCTTAAATCATGGCAAGAGGTTACCCCAACTACACAAACCAATGAGCCAAGTCTTTATGATCGCGTCAAACAGTTGCCACGAAGTGACAAAATAAGAAAGACGATTGCTATTGATCGTGTCATTGGTAAACGTTTAGATGAGTTTTGTGAAGCTGAGAGGATCAATAAGTCTGATGTGTTTCATTTAGCCTTAGCCGACTTTCTAGAAAAATATGAAAAGTGACCAAAGAAACAAAAAGGATTGGATATCTAAGAGGTACCCAATCCTTTTTTTGCCGATAATTCCTTTTATGTTAACTAGATTTGTATAAGGTATTCATTTGAAGCTTTGGGATCTAGTTCAGTTAATTCAGCAGGTTAGTTGAAAAAAATTTAACATTTTGGGTTTGTTAATATTTACCTGTTTAATTAAAGGTGATAGAATCATTTTAATAATTGAAGAATAGGAGATAACCCATTGAACAAATATTCGCTATTCACAGCTGCAACAGCTACCACAGTAGCCATTTCTAGTTTAGCAGTTCCAGCGAGCGCAGAGTCGAACCACCCATTTACGGATGTAGGAAGCCAGTATGATGAAGCTGTCAGCTTTTTATATGATAGAGAAGCAATCAACGGTATTTCGGCAACAAAATTTGGCGCAAGCCAAACGTTAACACGAGGCGATGCGGCCGTTATTTTAGCTAATATGCGCCTGTTTGATACGAAAAACGCTCCTGATGCAGGTTTTAGAGATTTAAATGCCCGCGTAAGGGGATCTGTCAATGCTCTTGCTGAAATCGGCGTAATTTCTGGTGTGACGAAAACAGAGTTCAAGCCAGGACAGACCTTAAGCCGTGGCGCAATGGCTAAATTTCTTGTAACAGCATATGAATTAGAGAAGTATGCAAAGCAAACGCCATTCACAGATGCCGGTGGCGTGTTCAAGCCTTATATTGAAGCTTTGCATGGAACCGGCATTACATCAGGAAAGACTAATACATCTTACGGCACAAACCTAAATATTACTCGTGGCGAATTTGCCAATCTGTTATATAGAACGTATTTCTTCGTATTGGGAAACGAAAATTTTTATATTCCATGGGTTGCAAATGCGCAAGTGATTTCTACTACTCAAACGAAAATTAATTTGACTGAAGCAGTGCCGAAAGAATATATAGCAGGCGATGTAATGGTTTGGCTGCAATTCAATGTTCAGTATAGCAATGGAAGTGTAGTAGAATTTGATCCTGCTTCTTATTTTCTTACAGCTGACCGTAAAGCTCTTGTGATCAACCACACGAATCTATCATTAGCCGGTAAAAAAGGAACGATGATCATTAAAGACTTCAAAGGTAAAACAAAAGCCTCATTTGATTTTGCAGCAGTGAAAATATCTTCAAGTACAAACGTGGATTCTTCATTCACTCATGCGGATGCTCTGCCTGCAACGCAAGCAACAAAGTAAATAAACACTAAAAAAGCCGGCATTATGCGGGCTTTTTTAGTGTTTATTTTCTAAGAGTTACCGTTATGAAGATATATTAAACATCATTGATCGTGTTCCTAAAAACTATAAATCTGAATTGGTGAATGAATCATTAAGGAAAATATTCAAAGATAAAGTATTACTAGAATAAAAAGAGGTTGGGTACCTTTTAGATACCCAACCTCTTTTTTGCCGATAATTGACTTTATGTTAACTAGATTTGTATAGAGCATTTATGTGATCCTTTGGGACCTTGTTCCACAATCGGGCCATTATCTTGAATATCGCTTAATAAGAAAAATTGGATATTTATGTTAAGATATAAAGAAAATTGTGATTAAATATACTTATACTAAAGGTCAGGATGCCTTAATTGGAAATTACTATAATGATAATCGAAAGAGGAGTAGGATTGTGTTGGTACATAAGGTAGATGATGAAGTCTCTTTGAGGTTGTTCAACAAAGATGACGCAGAGGAGTTCTACGATTTAACAATTAGTTCAAAATCCTATTTAAAAGAGTGGCTTGGTTGGCTCGATTATACTAAGAGTGTAGAAGATACTGCACAAAATATTATATCAAGATGTAATGAGCTTGTTGATAATGGAGGATATCCTCTATCGTTTGCTATTATATATAATGGGAAAATTGCAGGTACAATCGGATTTAATGAAATACATAATGCTAACAAAATTGGTGTTGTCGGTTATTGGTTAGGTGAAAAATATCAAGGTAAAGGTATAATGTCTAAAGCACTCAAAGCATTAATTGATTACGGATTTAATGACCTTAAACTAAATCGAATTGAAATTAGTGTCGCAGTTGAAAATAAAAAAAGTAGAGCGCTACCTGAAAGGTTTGGTTTCAAAGAAGAGGGAAAAATAAGACAAGCAGAGTGGTTATATGACCATTATGTAGACCACGTTATTTATGGACTCTTGGTTAATGAATGGAAATAAACTATCAATTGTTCAACACCCTACTTCAACTAACAGGGTATTTAGCAAAATAACTGATGAACTATATTGCAGTTTTAGTGTTGTACAATATTCCACAATTGGGCGCTTTAATTGAACAAGCAGCTAAAAGGATGATTATGTTAACTAGATTTATATAAAGTCTACATGTAATATTAGATAATCTTTTTAAAAATTGTAATAGTAGTTGTGTCAGGGAGGTAATAAGAAATGAAAGTATTCTTTATATGTGGACCGCATGCTGTAGGAAAAATGACAATCGGTGAAGTAATATCAAAAAAACTAGATTTACCATTGTTACATAATCATATGACATTGGAGCTAATTCAACCATTTTTAGGTTGGGTGCCAGCTACTTTTCAACTTTCTGCTCAATTTAGAACAGCTATATTCAATGAAATAGTTGAGCAATCGGGAAATAAGGGGCTAATTTTCACATTTGTAATGGCTTTTGATGTACCGCAAGATGTTGAAGAAATTAATGGATACAAAGAGGTATTTTTATCTAAGGGTATCGATGTCTTTTTCGTCGAACTAAAAGCAGATTTGGAAGAAAGATTACATAGAAATAAAACTGAAAATCGATTAGCTAAAAAACCCTCAAAACGTAATTTGGAACATTCTGAATATGAATTGCTTGAATCTTATAGAACACATCGATTAAATTCATTGCCCAGAGAGATAAAAGATAAACATTATTTTCAATTAGATGTAACAAATCTAACAGCTGAACAAGCAGCTGATAAAATAATTGAACATTTTAATAACTAATAGATAGTTAGTTCCTAATAAGCTAGATTAATGGGTGAAATCAGTACATTAAAAAGACCCTTTTTAGTGGTCTTTTCAATGTACGAAAATAACTAAAATCATACATGCAGAAAAACCCCTTGTACAACTAAGGAGTAGGTTTAATAACCATCTATAATTTAAAGAAGAACGGCCTATGACGGTCGTCCTTTTTGTTACTTATTTATTAGCAGAAGCCTCCGTAACCGCCACCGTAACCATAGCCACCGCCGCCGAATCCACCGCCACAACTACAGCCAACAATGATTAAGAGGATAAACAAAACCACTATAAAGGCAAAACCGCCACCAAAACCAATACCGCCATCTACACAACCTGACATATACAAACATCTCCTTTTGTATTAAAGGAGGCACTTACTACTTGCATGGGCTAATTAATTGTATGTTTAAAATAATGAAATGACACAAATATACGATAGTTATCATTATGCATGATGCTGTGCTCCAGGAAACCAGACCGACACTTATAAGGATTAGTTGAACATGTAAAAAAAGGCCTCAGTTAAAATGAGCCCTTTTTTACATGTTCAACTAATGTACATCGTTCAACAAGCCCTTAAGCTTCAGGAAACTCACGGTCTTCTCCAAATCCAACTATATCATCTAATCGAAGAAAATATTTTAGAAATTGTTCAAGCGTGGAACCATTACTATTACTTTCAACCTCTACGTTTTCAGGAGTTGTCGTATTTCGTGTAGGCACTAAAACAATGAAATCTTTATGAACTTCACTCACTGTGCCTT
>NZ_JBIWFD010000004.1:0-494259 GCF_044762875.1 Peribacillus sp. NPDC096379 | reverse complement strand
GTAAGATCCCTGAAAGATGATCAGGTTGATAGGTCAGAGGTGGAAGCGTGGCGACATGTGGAGCTGACTGATACTAATCGATCGAGGACTTAACCAATATATATTTTAATGATGATTCTAAAGTCTGTTATCTAGTTTTGAAGGAATAAACCTTCTAACTGAATTTAGTCTGGTAATGATGGCAAAGAGGTCACACCCGTTCCCATTCCGAACACGGAAGTTAAGCTCTTTTGCGCCGATGGTAGTTGGGGGTCTCCCCCTGTGAGAGTAGGACGTTGCCAGGCTAAGCCCCTAAAAGTAGGGGCTATTATTTTGTACATAGTTGTATGTGGCCCCTTGGTCAAGCGGTTAAGACACCGCCCTTTCACGGCGGTAACACGGGTTCGAATCCCGTAGGGGTCACCATATTGGAGGATTAGCTCAGCTGGGAGAGCATCTGCCTTACAAGCAGAGGGTCGGCGGTTCGATCCCGTCATCCTCCACCATTACCTATAGTGCCGGTGTAGCTCAACTGGTAGAGCAACTGACTTGTAATCAGTAGGTTGGGGGTTCAAGTCCTCTTGCCGGCACCACTTTCAAATTTGTATGAGCCATTAGCTCAGTTGGTAGAGCATCTGACTTTTAATCAGAGGGTCGCAGGTTCGAATCCTGCATGGCTCACTATTAGTTTAGCGGGCGCGACGGAATTGGCAGATTCCATCTTGTAATGCCCCGTAGTTCAATTGGATAGAGCATCTGACTAACAGATCAGAAGGTTATGTTATGGTTCGATTCCTTTTGGGTGCGCCTTGATACGGGAAGTAGCTCAGCTTGGTAGAGCACTTGGTTTGGGACCAAGGGGTCGCAGGTTCGAATCCTGTCTTCCCGACCATCTATGTGTCTAAACATTTATTATGGGGCCTTAGCTCAGCTGGGAGAGCGCCTGCCTTGCACGCAGGAGGTCAGCGGTTCGATCCCGCTAGGCTCCACCATTATTATAATTATCGTATACGCTTCATTATTTGGCGGCGTAGCTCAGCTGGCTAGAGCGTACGGTTCATACCCGTGAGGTCGGGGGTTCGATCCCCTCTGCCGCTATAAAATTATGCAGCTGAATTTTTAATTATTACGGAGGTATACCCAAGTCCGGCTGAAGGGATCGGTCTTGAAAACCGACAGGGGAGTCAAATCCCGCGGGGGTTCGAATCCCTCTACCTCCTCCATTTTTTCAAAAAAGGTCACACAATTCATATCGTCGCGGGGTGGAGCAGTTCGGTAGCTCGTCGGGCTCATAACCCGAAGGTCGCAGGTTCAAATCCTGTCCCCGCAATCTGGTCCGGTAGTTCAGTTGGTTAGAATGCCTGCCTGTCACGCAGGAGGTCGCGGGTTCGAGTCCCGTCCGGACCGCCATTTTTATTCAGTAGATAAACTTACTGTTGATATAATTTGTTTGGCTCAGTAGCTCAGTCGGTAGAGCAAAGGACTGAAAATCCTTGTGTCGGCGGTTCGATTCCGTCCTGAGCCATCATTAGCTTAATACGGAGGGGTAGCGAAGTGGCTAAACGCGGCGGACTGTAAATCCGCTCCTTCGGGTTCGGCAGTTCGAATCTGCCCCCCTCCACCATTCATTATAGGGGTATAGTTTAAAGGTAGAACAAAGGTCTCCAAAACCTTCGGTGTGGGTTCAATTCCTACTACCCCTGCCAACTTAAAATTCATCTTACATTATGGCGGTTGTGGCGAAGTGGTTAACGCACCTGATTGTGGTTCAGGCATTCGTGGGTTCGATTCCCATCAGTCGCCCCATTTATTTTATCTTATTGGGCTATAGCCAAGCGGTAAGGCAACGGATTTTGATTCCGTCATGCGAAGGTTCGAATCCTTCTAGCCCAGCCATTTTATATATGCGGGTGTAGTTTAGTGGTAAAACCTCAGCCTTCCAAGCTGATGATGAGAGTTCGATTCTCTTCACCCGCTCCAAAATGGGCCTATAGCTCAGCTGGTTAGAGCGCACGCCTGATAAGCGTGAGGTCGATGGTTCGAGTCCATTTAGGCCCACCATAACCTTATATGTTGTTCCGCAGTAGCTCAGTGGTAGAGCATTCGGCTGTTAACCGAACGGTCGTAGGTTCGAGTCCTACCTGCGGAGCCATTTTTTTATATAAGGAAGTACTCAAGAGACGCCCCTACTATGGATGTAGGTCCGGGTAATCGGCGTGAGGATTCAAATCCTCTAAGGTGCGTAAAAACTAATCTTACTTGGGTTAGTTTTTTTGTTTTATTCATTCAGCAAGTGCCACAATTTACGTCAAAAAGTTTTACAGAACTTAGAGCCTCTTTTTAACATAAGCCTCCCGTATTTGGCATCAGGTACGATCTATGTAGCCCCACACTCCAGCTACCTAATTCACTTTATAACTATATCCATTGAGATTACTGAAGTATTACTTAAATAGTTTTTTTGCTGAAACTACTGTATCACGTATAATATGTTAGGCGTATATAAAAACAGAGCAGTATTTTTTATTTCGTCCCCATTCAGTTAACATAGAGGTAGAATAATTGAATCCTTTTTCAATAAAAAAGGGGTCAGATCCTATATCTACTTCAAACCGACCCCATTTTCTAAAAGTGGGCTTATAATGAGTGAATTCTTATTCAATGAAAAAACCGCCAATCCCTTGATACGTATGGGGTTGACGTTTTTTTATTTTTAGCGTCCCAGATAGGAGTCGAACTTACGACCTATAGATTAGGAGGCACTGTTAAATTTCAGTTTCCTTTACAATAGGTTTGAACTGTTTATAAATCCTACTATAACGGCAATTTCCACGCTTTTACCGTATACCAAGCGTAAAATACTAAATAAAAGTGTCTGACGTTTCCGAAGCAATGTTTCCGATTTTTATGATACAAGCTTCACTAGTTTGTTTTCAACATAATTACGATTTTCTGCCGCTCGAGCCCCGCCTGAAAGCCTTACTGAATATTTACCAAAAGATTCAAAAACTAAATACAAAGTGTTCGATCGTATATATTTACTGAATGAATCATGTTTTAGCTATTATTCAAAATTCCCCTCTTTTGAACGATTTTTTCGTAATCATAGCGATACTTAGCAGGTGAAACGTTCATCATCTCAGTAAATACGCGCGTAAAGTAATGCACTGATCCAAAGCCGGTAACGTCAGCTATCTCTTTAATAGGAATGCTTGTTGTTTCAAGCAGGCGGACCGCCTCCTTTACCCTTTCCTTACGAATATAATTGGAGAAACTTTCACGAAGTTCATTAGAAAAGAGCCTTGATAAATGACGTTTAGAAATGTGAAGATAGTTGGCGACATGTTCTAGCTTCAATGGTTCTGATAAATTATCACGAATGAACAGCTTTGCTTGATATAGATGTGTTGGAGAACTAAACATTTTTTCTTGACTTCGACTTCTCTGAGTAGCTTCGGAAAACATAGAGTTAAAGGACAGTATGAGCGTGTGTGCCATATTAGTAATTAAATTAAAGTCGTTGATACCGCCTTTTGACGTATAATCTACCAATGCCCTCCATATTAAGGCGGTTGGGGAATCATCGGCAACATTGACACAAATCTTATTTGTTTTCGCCAGCCGATTAAACATGCTAATGGCATCATCCTTTGATTTTTCATGTGAAATCTCGAAAGCAACAAATACAAGAAAAAGTCCTGTTTCACTTAAAATTTGGTGCTGAACGTTCGGACGGGATAAAAATACTGTCCCTTTCTTTAACGGATATTGTCCATCCATGTCTTTATAAAGTCCTTCTCCACTTAGTACATAACAAACTTCAAAAAATGAATGCCTATGTAACGGGGTGTTAAAATGCTTCGGGGTAACTCCCCAATAATGCACCTTAAAGGCAATTTCTTCTCCAAGTGGTTCCATTGCATATTGAGCCAAAATCCCTTCACTAAGTTTACATGATTGGATTACCAAAAATATCCCTCCGATGTCCTCATAAGACAAAAAAATAGCCTATTCTGATAAAGACTGGAATCTATAAATTTTTTAAAATTATAACAAGTATACTATCAATTTTAAGGGAGGAAAATATTATGATTACTTTAAAGGATGCTGACTTTTACAAAGAAAATGGATACTTACTTGTTAAGGGGGTTTTTACTAAAGATGAAGTAGAGCAAATGAGAAATGCGGTTGAAGACATTATTCAACGTGCAGCAAATGCAAAACAAGATCAAAATCATGCATGGCAAGGGGAGCATATCCCACCAAACGAGTTAAAAAAACTTGTTTTAAAAGGGTTTCATGACGTTCATTATCATGATGCATCGTTCTCTAGAGCCATTATCCATCCAAGTATGGTGTCTATTTTGCAAAAGCTTATCGGACCGAATGTACAATTACATCACTCCAAAATGCTGGTTAAACCACCTGAAAAGGGAGCAGCTTTTCCAATGCATCAGGATCATCCGTATTTTCCACATGAAAGTCATACCATGTTGGCAGCTAGTGTTCATCTTGATGATGCAGACTTGGAAAACGGATGTCTAAGGGTTATACCAAAATCTCATAAAGAAGGATCGATCCCACATGTAGGGCGTCACTACTTAAATCATAAGGAATACCCGATTTCCATAGGGACTCCGTGCCCTGCCGAAGCAGGCGACGTTCTGTTTTTTAATTATTTAACGATACATGGCTCGGATAGTAATCACAGTGACCGGCCGCGTAGAAACGTATTATTCCAATATCGTGATCCGTCGGATAAACCGACTGCCGATGTACACGTGAACTGGGGGCAAGGCTTGATGGTCTGTGGAGAAAATCCAACGTTCCGTGACTATCAGGCTGATTTTGCCTCAAAAATAGTGAAATGAAAGTTGAATGCAGCTAATTTGGTCTGAAACACATACAAACACGGATTATAGTGCGGCGACTCTTTCCAATTAATTCGCCTAACTTCGTTTAGCGTTTCGACTGACTTGAACGTTGATAGATTGGCGAATGTGTCCGCCGAAGCTATGATATCTATTCGTTTCTTCATTGATAATGGCTCCCTTTTCGTAAAAGGACGCAGGCCCCGCGCTTAGGCATATTTAAATAAGCGTATTGAATCTCCGCTTTTTTCGTGGTATACTTAAGATCTCAAATTTCTTGCATTTTAAATGCGACGGGACGTTCGGTTGTTAGCGCAACCGGCGTCTTTTTTTGCGTATTTTTATTTGTTTTGACGTAAGACACGATGCGCTGGCGAATACCTATTGTGTTGTTGCCGAACATGTTCGCTGTCCATTTGTATATACTTCCTCGTTGTTTTTATATCAGCGTGATCGACGATCTTTTGAAGCGTGAACATATCTCCTCCGTTTAAAATATAATTTCTACAGAAAGTATGGCGGAACATATGCGGGTGCAGTTTCGGTATTTCTAGCTTCTTCTTAAGGCGTCTTTCTTCGTGCAATTTAACCAACCTTTTCGCGATCTCTCTACTAACGGGTATCTCGCGACCTCGGACGGAATGTATATTACGCAGCGCTTAACGCCGATATGGTCAATCTTCAAATTAACGGCTTCTTGAATCCGCATTCCACTGTCTAATAAAAGCAGGCACAGCGTTTTATCCCGCCATTGCGCAAACTGACGTTCATCATAACTACTAAGCGACCGGTCGACCTCGGCGTCAGCTAGTCCTGGCACTTCGTCCAAATGGTCGGAATTCCCGCGCTTAATATTGGCTGTTGGATTAGTTGGAAGAATTCCGTCTTTTATACCAGAACAAGCACATCGTTTTCAACGTTCTAAGACGCATGTTGACCGTATGAGGCGATAACCCTTTCGTAAGGCTATTTCGTCCTTCTACCTCTGCATATGCGACGCGTTCCTTCATTCAATAAAGAATATGGCTACGGATCAAATCAGACGTCAATTCATCTACGTAGAAAGGAGACGGGTCAGTATAACGCATCAAGTATGTAATATGCTCGCGGTAATTTCCGATAGTGCGCGGTCGTACTCCTTCGGCTTCCTTTGCCTTAACGAATATATCGAGTGCTTCTTCGATGTTGTAGCGCGTATCGGGTGTAGGTAGGACTGGCAGTACGTGGGACAGAATCGCCGGCTGTCGGACCTCTTGCGCCAATATAGCCTTGTCTCATTGCGGATTCACCTCCGATTAAGTCTTACGTACAGCCTCACGTTTGTCTTACGGCGTACCTTAAAAGAACACAAAAAACCCGACATATCAGCGCTAATTCACCGTTGATTGAACGGGTCTATAACGTTGATATATCGGGCTTCGGTTACCTGTATTAGCGTCCCAGATAGGAATCGAACCTACGACCTACAGCTTAGGAGGCTGTCGCTCTATCCTACTGAGCTACTGGGACATATAAATAGTTGTGACTGATATATTATAGTTGTTATAAGAAAATTTTTCAAGGTTTATGCGCTAAAGAAAATTGTATTCACTTTGAAATAAATAGGGGGATTGTTTAGGTGTTTTTTAAATCGCCAGACTATTTTGTATTTACGCTGTGATAAAATGGGAAAGAATACTTTTATATTTCCTTCATTTTAAAAAGATTGCGCCAATAGTAATAACCTCAAGGAATTCGAATAGAGTTCATAAAACAATTTTTGCGGGGGGAATCTAATGAAGAAAAATCTATTGTTAATAGTAGTTCTTATTTTTGGAGGCTCCCTTTCACTATATACCCTAGATAAAGCCAAAACAAAGAAACTTCATACACCTCCAGAGTTACTCGCGACAGTTGATGGAGATAAGGTTGCTTATCAGGTTCGCAGTTTTGAAAGGGACGGGATTGTAATTGTGAAAGGCGAAAAAGAAGATCCAATTACTAAGGTTAACCCTCGAACAAAACTTATAATTGATTTCGCTGAAGAACCCGAAAGTTTCATTGTTTCAGAGATGAATAGCTTTGGGGATGAAGAGGATTATTTAAGAACGGAGGAGTGGGATACAGTCAGTTTCAGAGAGTATGCCTTGGACAACTGGGTTGGTTATAAATCTTATGTCATCCATGCAAAGTGGAAAAATGGGCAAGAGGCGACATATTCCATTAAACTGGACGTTAAGCAACTCGTTTCTTATCAGGGATTATTGCCAAGGGAACATGAAAACAGTGCTTTGATTATCCTTGGAAAATCGGGTGTTAGTCCTGTTAATTTTGATGAAAATAAGTATGATTTAAGCCCTATTCACACGATGGATGCAGATGGAAAATTACCATCTGGATATCCTGAATTGAAAATAGAAAGCACCCCCACCTATATTATTTTTGACTATACTCAAGAAGTGTTCCGAACTGATGATGACGAAGAGCTAATAAAATACTTAGAATCCATGCAGAGCAAAGAATAAAAAGTAGTTGTGTCAGAGGATTATTAAACATGATTGTCTGTTGACTCACAATGCAATAATTTTCTGACTAGTTTTCGCATTCAATTGTGTATAATAGATGGATAGAAGCGAAATACATAAACGAAATAGGTGTCTGATCTAGGACTTAAAAGAGAAGTTGGTGAGTGCCAACGCGGTTCCACCACTGTATGAAGATATGGATGGTACCGTAACGTAGACCATAAGCCAGGAGGCCTGCCTGTATTCGTGCACCCAATTTAATTTGCCTGCGGGTATGGGAAGGTGTGTGGCAGACATATGGGGACATCTGTTCATACTATAGACGATTGACTTATAAGGGTCAGACTTCCTAAAAGAAATAGAGGAGGCTGATCTTTTATTTATTCCCTCTAAAAATGCATGGTAAGGGAGTAGTGGAATTTGGGAGATTTGAAAATAGGTAAAATTTTACAAAACAACAAACAGCTAGCTTATATACTCGCATTTGCATTTCTTGCTGTCTCGATGATTGTTGGAATTTCAGTAGGTTCGGTTTCAGTGCCTGTGTCTGAGCTTTTTCGAATTATTGGCAAGGAAGTTTTTCATTTACCGCTGTCAACTGAAGCAAATGTGATGTTTTCGAATATTGTGATGAAAATACGCTTGCCTCGTGTTGTTTTGGCAGGATTGGTAGGAGCATCTCTTGCTATTTCTGGTGCAGCGTTTCAAGGTCTTCTGCGTAACCCGTTGGCCGATCCCTATACACTCGGCGTTTCCTCGGGGGCTTCTGTGGGGGCGGTTGTAACACTATTCTTCGGGTTGTCACTACCTGTTATCGGGTTATTTACTTTGCCATTATTAAGTGTCCTATTTTCGTTCCTGACGATTTTCTCTGTACTGTTGTTTGCACAGAAAATGGATCGCTCGATGAAGGTAGAAACGATTATTTTAACAGGGATTATTTTTAGTTCGTTTTTAGGCGCATTTATTTCCCTGATGATTGCCATGACTGGAGAAGAATTACGTCAGATTATTGGCTGGCTATTGGGGAGTGTCTCAATGCGTGGCTGGAGCTATGTGGGGATTATTTTGCCATTCTTTATCGTGGGAGCTGTGATCCTTATGCTGAATGCACGTGAATTAAATGCCTTATCCTTTGGAGAAGATCGTGCACAGCATTTAGGTGTGAATGTGAAACAAAGAAAGCTACTGATTTTAATTGCAGGTTCGCTGCTAACTGGGGCTGCTGTGGCTGTTTCAGGGACAATAGGCTTTGTTGGCTTGGTGATTCCACATTTCACGAGACAGCTTGTTGGTCCGGATCACAAGCATTTCTTGCCGTTATCGATGATCATTGGAGGTGGATTCTTAATTCTGGCAGATCTTGTTTCAAGAATTATTATTTCCCCAGCTGAATTACCAATTGGTGTTATTACCGCGTTAATTGGTGCCCCTGTCTTTGCCATGATCTTATTAAAACGGCGCAGGATAGAAAGAAGGTGATGAATATGCTAACTGTTACTGAATTAATAGGTGGGTATACAAGGGAAATGCCTGTTTTGAAAAACCTTACCTTCGAGGTTGCCAGAGGAGAATTGTTTGGAATTCTTGGACCGAATGGAAGTGGAAAAACTACGCTGCTCCAAATGATGAGTGGCATATTACCTTATCATAGTGGAGAAATCATGCTTAAAGGAAAAAGGCTGCAGGATTATCGTACGAAGGAACTTGCTAGAGTCATTGCCGTTCTACCTCAGCACTCTACACAGGCTTTTTCCTATACGGTAAAAGAGACGGTCTCTCTTGGTAGATATGCGCATCAAAAAGGTTTACTGCAGAGTTGGTCAACGGAAGATGAAGAAGTTGTGCAAAAGGTTATGGAACAAACAGGTGTCACCCAATTTCAACATGTACCTTTTGAACAGCTTTCTGGTGGTGAGAAACAGCGTGTCTTGCTTGCACAGTCATTGGCACAAGAACCGGAAATTCTTTTTCTAGATGAGCCAACGAATCATTTGGATCTTTCCTATCAGAAGGAGCTACTCGACTTGATGAAAAGGTGGACGAAGGAAAAAGACCTGACTGTTATTTCTATTTTCCACGATTTAAATCTTGCTAGTCTATACTGTGATAGATTGCTACTGTTGGAAAAAGGAAGGATTCAGATCAATGATAGGCCGAATGAAGTGCTGAAACGAGAACGCATTCAAGCGGTATACCAAACGGAAATTGAAAATCGACCACATCCGAGTCTTCCTAAACCGCAACTTTTCATTGTTCCGGCTCATCTTGCCAAGGAGCAGGAGGCACTGGTGATTAATGAGCGATATTTAGAAAGAAATGATGAGTGGATTGCATTGAATTCACCGATCCCGCTTAAGACGCTATCTTCTGGAGTAACAGGAGCTGGAGACAGCTGGAATCAAACGTTTGTGAACTGTCACGTTAAGCGTACTTATGATTGTCATGATCCTCTCGAGGAAATGATAGAGTACTTGTCTGCAAAAGGATTTAATCCAAGCGAAACGGTGGGCATGATGACGAATGTTGATGTGAAGACAGCGGCAGTACGTTTCTATGAAGGCGATGATATCTCCACTTTCATCGTGGTAACGGCGGGTAAAGGAATTCCGGTTCATACATCTCATACTGAAAGAGCTAAAGGACCCAGCGTCCATACATGGGTGTTTGTGAACGGGTGTTTACCGGAAGAAGCGTTTATTCAGAGTCTTGTTATTGCAACAGAAGCAAAGGTAAAGGCGTTATATGAATATGGAGCAGAAACTACGACGGAAGATAGCGTCTTAATTGCTGCCTCGCAACGGGGGACAAACATCCGACAAGGTGAATCCATGGAATCATTAGTTCAGCTAGTTAGCACGGGGGTGTATGAATGTACGGTGCTGGCAATGAAAAATAGAGAATGGAAGGATGGCTGAAATGGAGACGGCACCCATCTACTTTATCACTGGAGGCGTACGTAGCGGGAAGAGCACGTTTGCGGAAAAAGCAGCTCATGAGCTGGCGCGAGCTCATACTGGAACCTTGTTATATTATTTGGCTTGTGGCAGAGCACAAGATGAAGAAATGCAGCAGCGGATTGAGTTGCATCAGCAATCTCGTCAAAATAGTGTTGTTCCATGGCAGTCTGGTGAGTTCCCTAGAAATATTGACAACTCCATCCCTTTTTACAATAAACAGACAATCGTCTTGTTGGATTGTTTGACCACTTGGCTCGATAATGAGTTGTTTTCGATAGATTCAGAGCTCGGCAAACAACATCTCCAAAACGTCTTTGAAAAAATGATGGGAAGTATAGAAACAATACGAAATCATTGCTTCAGCTTGATTGTGGTCAGTAATGAAGTATTGCACGAACCTTTACCAAGTAGTGAAATCGTACAGGCTTATCAAAAAACAATTGGTAGGCTGCATCAGGAACTTGTTGCTCGTTCAACTCAAGCCTATTTGGTTGAATCGGGTATTCCACTCATGATGAAAGGGAGCAAGTAAAGAATGAGCGTATTCATCGGTTATTTAATTAATCTTCAGTTCTTCACGGCAATTCCGATCAAAAAACAGCTTCCCATGGATGAACCATCCATTCATCGAGCTGTTCAGACCTTTCCACTTGCAGGACTGACACTCGGTTTGCTAGTCAGCGGCAGTCTCTTTGCGCTCATGGAGTGGACGCCTTTCTCCTTGCTTGCGATTAGTTTCGTTGTGTGGCTACTGACGATTATTCTAACAGGAGGCCTTCATCTTGACGGATGGATGGATGCGAGTGATGCGTTTTTTTCCTATCAGGACAAAGAAAAGCGGCTTGAAATTATGAGCGATCCGCGAACGGGAGCGTTTGGTGTTTTATCTGTGATCGTCTTATTAAGTGCAAGGTTTCTATTTATTTATGAAATCATTTCAAGAATGAATCTCAGTTCTTTTTTCTTAATTGCCTTAATTCCTACCATAAGTAAAATGGTGATGGGGATGTTGCTCTATACAGCGCCGCTTGCTAAACAAGATGGATTGGCAGCATTTTTTCAAAGAGCAGCGAAAAAAAGTAGTATACATATATATGGCTTGTATCTAATTGTCTTATTAATTATGGCATTTTACATAAGCTTGCCTTTACTTTATATGAGTTTAATCATGATAGCGGTAGCTTGTATTCTCTTTTTATTGATCCGCAGGAAAACCACAATTTGGTTCGGCGGAATCACAGGCGATGTTCTGGGAGCATCGGTAGAAGGAGTGGAGCTGTTTTTATGGCTGACGGTGTGGGCCTTTCCTTACTTCGCCATGGTATGACGGAGGCGAATGTTAAGAAGCAATATGTAGGATGGACAGATTCACGGTTGACAACAGAAGGGTTGCAGGAACTAGAGCGATTACAATCAAGCTATCCAAACTATGATCGGTTGTATTGCAGCGATTTAAATCGTTGCATCCAAACTGCAAATATCTTATTTCCAAATTTTGAGCCTATTTTAAAGAGAGAATTTCGTGAAATGAATTTTGGTGAGTGGGAAGGAAGAACCTATGAGCAATTATTAAGCTCCTCTTATTATAAGCGCTGGTTGGAGCGTCCGTTTGAAATAGAACCGCCACGTGGGGAGAGCTTCGACGACTTTAGTAAGAGAGTAAATCGGGGCTGGAGCGAAATTGTAGAGGATATGAAGCGGAAGGAAACTAAATCTGCTGTAATCCTTACACATGGTGGGGTGATCCGTGATTTGCTTGTTAAATATGCTCCCGAGCAAAAGCCGTTTTGGGGCTGGGAAATTTCTTACGGTTGTGGGTACGAGCTTTACTGGAAGAGCTACGAGCAATTGAGGAGGGGTGAGAGATGCACTTTGTTACAGGCGGTGCCTATAATGGAAAAAGAAAATGGGTAAGGTCGTTACATGAACAAACCCAATGGCTTTCTGCTTATTATGATTATCCACTCCCGCTTCGTTCAAATGATTTTTTAGAAAAAAAGATTGTATTAGAAGGAATTGAGATGTGGATAAAGAATGATGTAGAGAGTAGCGATGGTTCAAACATTCGTGCGAATTGGAAGACGTACATTCAAACATGGCACGACTGGGAGCAGGAGCAAGGAGATCGAAGAATCATTATAATTGGAACCGACATTTCAAAGGGAATTGTCCCAATGAACAAACTAGACCGAACTTGGCGTGATGTTACAGGTTGGGTCTATCAAGACTTGACGGTCCTATCCAACCGCGTCGATATCATTTGGTATGGCTTAAATCAACAATTAAAATAAGGAGATGAAAGCATGAATATTTACACACGTACAGGAGATAAAGGGAAAACCAGCGTCATTGGCGGCCGAGTGGATAAGGATGACGTTCGAGTGGAAGCGTATGGAACGGTTGATGAGGTGAACAGCTATGTTGGGTTAGCTATGGCGGAATTAGATCGTACAAAGTTCGCAGATGTTTTAGAAGACCTGGAGAAGATTCAGCATGAATTATTTGATTGTGGCGGTGATTTAGCAACGATTTCTGATAAAGCACCGGAAAAGCTAACAGCAGAAGCGATTACGTATTTAGAACAGCGTATTGATGAATATATTTCGGAAGCACCACCACTTGAGAAATTTATTTTACCAGGGGGAACGAAGCCAGCCGCAACGATTCATCTTGCTCGTACCGTTGTGCGTCGGGCTGAACGACTGACTGTAACGCTTGTGAAATCAGGGGCCGCTGTTTCTCCTTTGTCACTACAATATTTAAATAGACTGTCTGACTATTTCTTTGCACTTGCACGGGCGATTAATGTTCGCCTTGGGGTTAAAGATGTAGAGTACGTTAGAAGTGCGAAGGTGTTCCACAACACCAAGAAAAAGGAGCAAACGGATTGAAATGAATGTTAAACAAATGAGCCTCCTTGCCATCTTTATTGCTTTATCGGTAGCAGGTGCTTTTATAAAAATTCCAGGTGTTATTGGCAGCGTGGCACTGGACAGTTTTCCTTCGTTACTAGCAGCTTGTTTACTCGGTCCAGTTGCGGGTGCGGTTGTTGGCGGGCTCGGGCATTTCATTTCAGCTATTATAGGTGGAATGTTGCTCGGTCCTCTTCATTTCATTATTATGTTAGAAATGGCCTTACTTGCTTGGACTTTCGGCATTTTGTATCGAAAGGGCAATAAGGTTGGGGCAAGTCTGTTATTTTTTATTGGCAATGCATTTATTTCTCCCTTGCCATTCATTATGATCATCAGCTGGTCATTTTTTGTGGCTTTAATTCCATCGCTGACCATTGCAACAGCGATTAATTTAGGTGTGTCCCTTATTTTGCTGCCGCGATTAACACCTATTTTGCAAAAAATGATGAATGAAGGTGCAAAGGAATGAGGGACGTTTTAAAATTGCCGATATCTAATTCTGAAACATTAATTATTTCATGTGATAATAGCGGTGGGATTGGCATGAAGGAACAGGATATTGTAAAAGTTCCTTATGAAGTAACAGCCTATTACTCATTTCGGGTAGCGGTCATGGAATGCATGGCAGCAGGTGCCAAACCAGTTGCGGTAACCGTTCAGAACTTTTGCGGTGAAGCGGCTTGGGACGACATCTGTACAGGAGTGTTGGCTGGACAAAAAGAGCTAGGTTTGGATATTCCGATTACGGGAAGTACAGAAAGTAATTTTCTATTAGTGCAATCTGCTCTTGGATTGATTGTAATCGGTCAATGGAAAGGTTCAGTCGAAATTAATCGGATGAGGAAGGTGGCTATTATCGGACAACCTCTTGTTGGTCATGAGGTGATCGAGAAGGCAGACCGTATTGCCCCACTTTCTTTATTTAAAGCAGTTTGTGAATACGAAGATGTAGTCGTGCTTCCGGTCGGATCAAAGGGTATTGCCCATGAATGGCGAAAGTTGAGTGATACGGATATTCCAGATGCACTTAGAAATCAAATCAACGTTGCAACATCTGCAGGACCTTCGACTTGCTTCCTTATTTCCTACCCAGATCATCTTGAAGCGGAATTAAGAAAATTGGCAGGAGTTTATTTTGTAGGTTAAATTATGAAGGGATGGCCATAATGCGTGTGAGTAAAACAAATGCCATGAGAATCCTTGATGGTAATAAAGTAGCGTACGAAATTCTTACATATGACAACGAAGATGGAAAAATCCATGGCACAGCAGTAGCTGATAAAATTGGCAAACCGGCTAATACTGTTTTTAAGACGCTCGTTTCGCAAAGCGGATCGAATTCATTTGTTTTTGTCATTCCAGTCGGTGGCGAACTTGATCTGAAAAAGGCAGCCAAGGCAGCGGGAGTGAAGAAAATGGAAATGCTTCCTGTGAAAGAGCTACAAAAGTGGACAGGGTACATCCGCGGTGGTTGTTCACCGGTCGGGATGAAAAGGTTGTACCCGACCTTTATTGATAAAAGCGCGGTGGATTTAGGTAGGATGATTGTCAGCGCTGGAAAGATTGGCGTGCAGATGGAAGTGGAACCACTAAAGCTTGCTGAAACGGTTGAAGCGAAATTTGTCGAGTTAATTAACTAAAGAGAATGTCCTCTAAAAGGGTCTGTACTTGAACTCTATATACAGATTATCGTGTCACATACGTTTAAACTAGTAATGTATAAAGGGCTACGTTGCTCTGATACCCTTTTTGATAGGCGTTCACCCAAACCACATCTCGTGCATATGCTGACGTAGAAAGCATAGATATCTCTCAAGTATCACGGATAAAGGAGAGTGTTGATTAGGTGACTGGAAAAACCAAACATTATTTTGCTGGAGGAAATACAGCTAGAGGATTTCACAGTTTATATGAATCTAATTTGCATGGTTTAGAACGATTATATATTTTAAAAGGTGGCCCAGGGACCGGGAAATCTACGTTGATGAAGAAAGTGGGCAAGGAATGGGTGGAAAAGGGGTTTGATATCCAGCTTTTGCATTGCTCATCAGATCCAGAATCAATTGATGGTGTTATCGTAACAGATTTAAAGGTTGGAATTGTAGATGGTACAGCACCACATGTGATAGAACCTAAAGCACCAGGTGCGATTGAAGAATATATCAATCTTGGAACAGCCTGGGATTCTCAAATTCTTAGCCAGAATAAGCAAGAAATTATAAGGTTATCAAGTGAAATTAGCGCTGCTTTTGAAGATGCTTATTCTTTATTTGCTTCCGCATTGGCGGTCCATGATGAGTGGGAAGAGATCTACATCGCCAACCTAAACTTTCAGAAAGTGAATCAGCTAACAGGAAAATTGAAGGATACCTTTTTTGGAGAAATGTTTATTAACAAAACATCAGAAATCCGGCACCGGTTTTTAGGTGCAGCTACGCCAATAGGTGCGGTCGATTATGTGCCGAACTTAACTGAAGATATAGCAAAGCGTTATTTTCTAAAAGGGCGGCCAGGTTCAGGAAAATCAACGATGCTCAAGAAATTGGCGCTTGAAGCAGAGCAGCGTGGTTTTGACGTTGAAATCTATCATTGTGGTTTTGATCCCAATAGCCTCGATATGGTCATTATGCGTGAAATTGGCGTGGCTATTTTCGACAGCACCGCTCCCCATGAATATTTTCCGAGCCGCCAGGGTGATGTGATTGTTGATATTTATCAAGAAGCGATTCTTCCTGGGACTGATGAAATTTATAGCGATCAAATCCAGGATATTTCAACTAGATACCGCACGAAAATGAATGAAGCGACTCAATCTTTAGCAAAAGCGAAATCCTTACATGATGAACTAGAAGATATCTATATACGTGCCATGGATTTTTCAGAAATAGATCGTATTCATAACAGTATCCATGACAAGGTCAATCAGATTGCCCAGCCGTTTATATAATGCTAGAAGAGGATGACTTAAAGGTGTTTTTGGCCTTATGAGTCATCCTTGTGTGATTTCTTCCTGTTCTTTGCTAAACTGGAAGAAATCATACTTTGGGAGTGAGGACGAAGTGGAGCGTATTGAGCTGCATAGCGATTTATCCTTTTCGAGAATTATTCATGGTCATTGGCGGTTAGCTGATTGGAACTATTCTGTAAAGAGAAGAATAGAACTAATCGAACAATGCTTAGAGCTTGGTATTACAACGATTGATACAGCCGATATCTACGGGAATTATACATGTGAAGCTCTTTTGGGAGAAGCATTGGCTCTAAAGCCTGAACTTCGTGAGAAATTGGAAATCGTTACGAAATGTGGAATCAAGCTAGCTAATGAAGATAATGGCGTTCATTTGAATCATTATGATAGCAGTACAGTACATATTATTGAATCAGTAGAGCAATCACTCAAAAATCTTCAGACAGATTATATAGACGTCTTGTTGCTTCACCGACCAGATGTTTTGCTGAATCCAAAAGAGGTAGCAGAAGCATTCAGGAAGTTAAAGCAAGCAGGAAAGGTGAAGCATTTTGGTGTATCGAATTACTTGCCTTCACAAGTGGACATGCTAAACGCATATTTAGATGTACCGCTCATCACCAATCAAATAGAACTGTCCGCCCTATATCGAGAGCATTTTGAAAATGGGGTTCTTGATCAATGTATGAAGGAAAATATGCCTCCAATGGCTTGGTCACCACTTGCAAGGGGGAAGCTGTTCACAGGTGAAGACACACAGGCGATTAGAGTACGCAAAGCCCTTGAACGAGCTGCGGCTGACATGAATGCACAAACGATTGATGAAGTCGCGTATGCCTGGCTCATGTACCACCCTGCTAAAATCATGCCGATTGTCGGTTCAGGAAAAATGGAACGAATCCAAGCGGCAGTTCATGCTTTATCGTTGGAATTTAGCAGAGAACAATGGTATGAAATTTGGGTAGCATCACGAGGTAAGAATGTCGATTAACGAGATCTACGGAAGCAAAAAAATGATTGGTATGAGGTGGATAAATTGATTAAAACGATAGCTACAGATATGGACGGAACATTATTGAATAAATTTCAAGAAGTGAGCAAGGAGAATAAGGATGCGATTGAAGCGGCACTGCGCCAAGGCATTGAAGTGATCGTGGCAACTGGAAGATCCTACGAGGAAGCTCGTATTGCATTGGATGAAGCCAAGCTTGATTTGCCAATTATTGCTGCGAATGGTGCAGCTGTTTACACAAAAGATGGGCAGATTGTGACGTCTAATCCGATGAGCACAGAAAAGGTACTTGAAACGATTGAATGCCTCGAAAAGGAAAATCTTTATTTTGAAGTGTACACAAGCAATGGTGTGTATTCGAAAGACTATGAAGTTTCTGTAGCGGTTTTAGTTGATATTATCTTAACGGCAAATCCTGATGCTGATCCTATGAAAGTTAGGGAACGTGCCCATAACAGATTAAAGATGGGACTTGTAAAAACAATCGCGGATTATCGTGAATTATTTACAATGTCAGATGTTTCCATTCATAAAATGCTCGTTTTTTCAAGTGACCTTACTGCTTTAGGTAAAGCGGCTGGAGAAATTAAGCAATTCAAAGGTCTTGCAGTTTCATCATCAGGACGTGAAAATCTTGAAATTTCCAGTGAATCCGCACAAAAGGGAATTGCTCTTAAGAACTACTTGGATGAAAAGGGAGAATCCATTAAGTTCGCGATGGCGATTGGCGATAACTTCAATGATGTGTCCATGTTTGAGCGAGTTGGTCGCTCAGTAGCAATGGGAAATGCCCCGCTTGAAATTCAGAAGCTATGTCATTTTGTTACTGCGAAAAATGACGAACATGGCGTTGCCAAAGCGATTCAAGACGTGTTAAAGGAAGTACAAACAGCTAACAAAGCCTGAAAGGAAACCTCAGGAGAATAAAAAAGTGCCTTTGCTATAGGCATTTTTTTATTCTCCTTCTCTTAAATAATACCGGATAATATATCCATAAGACTAGACATTTTTATAAAACAGGAGTATAGTTACCTAGGTAACTTATTGTAGGAGGAAATAAAAAGTGACCCCAAATCATCAATTCTTTCACCAATATCTGCAGATTTCTAGGCTGTTTACGAAGAAGCTAAATGAGCAGCTTCTTCAATATGGTCTTTTTCATTCACAATGGAGCATTGTTTATTTTTTAAAAACCAAAGGTCCTTCCACACTTGTTGAAATCGGTGAATACTTAAATGTGGAAAAACCAACGATTACACGGACAGTCCAACGTTTAAATGAAGGAGGGTTTATTCAACAGGTTCCTGGGAAGGATCGCCGTGTAAAACGAATTCAGCTAACAGAAGCAGGAGAAGAAGTGTATACATCGTGTAGGGAAGCAGTAACTGAATTTGAATATAAAGTCATGGATGGTATTTCCGAGCAGGAAAAGGAAGAAGTATTTCAGACACTTACGAAGATTTATGTCAATTTAGAGAAGTAAGGTGATAAAAATATGAATAAACCAAAATTATGGACGAAGGATTTCTTAATCATTTCTTCAACGAACTTTTTTATCTTTATGATTTTCTATTTATTGATGGTCACATTATCCGTTTACACGATTGATCAATTTGGAGCAACTGCAAGTCAATCAGGATTGGCATCCAGTATTTTTGTTATCGGTGCTCTCGCTGTTCGACCATTTGCAGGGAAATATATTGAATTAATTGGGAAAAGGAACATGCTATATGGAGCATTAGTACTTTTTCTTGTTACAACATTAATATATTTCAAAACGGATAGCTTAGCCTTTTTATTAACAAACCGTTTGATACATGGGATTGCATTTGGGTTTGCATCAACGGCGACAGGAACGATTGCAGCGGACGTTATTCCGAATGAACGGAGAGGGGAAGGTACCGGCTACTTTGCAATGAGTATGAATCTGGCCATGGCTACTGGACCATTTTTAGGCTTATTTCTTAGCCAACATGGAACATACAACATGATTTTTGTATCATGTGTGATATTTGCTGTCATTGCCTTTATTCCGACCTTATTCATGAAGTTTAGAAAAGTTGAACTTACACAGATGGAAAGGGACACATTGAAAGGAATCAAAATTGGCGATTTCTTTGAGGTGAAGGCTTTACCGATAGCTATTGTTATGTGTATTGTAGGGTTTTCCTATTCTAGTGTTTTAACTTTCATGACTGCGTATTCTAAGGAAATGGGCTTAGTAAATGTTGCGAGTTTCTTTTTTGTCGTGTTTGCCATTTTCCTCTTAGCGTCTCGGCCGTTCACTGGACGTTGGTTTGATTTAAAAGGAGAGAATTTTGTCATTTATCCCTCTTTACTCTTATTTGGCATTGGGATGCTAGTACTAAGTCAAGCAAACCATGGGTTTATCTTGTTAGCTGCAGGTGCGCTAATTGGTGTAGGATATGGGACCTTCCAATCCAGCGCTCAGGCTATTGCGATAAAGAATGCCCCTCGTCATAAAATGGGTCTTGCCACATCTACCTTCTTTGTGTTCGTCGATTTAGGCATAGGAATCGGACCTTTTACTCTAGGCTTCTTAATCCCAGTTATCGGTTATAATGGTCTATACGTGAGTATGGCATTAGTAGGGTTTGCATGTATGTTTGTTTATTATCTTTTACATGGGAAAAAATCAGCTGAGGATAAACAAAAGGTACACGCATACAAATAAATTTATTTGAGAATAAGTGAATAAAAAAATCATTTGGTGAAATAATAGAAGTACGATGATTTTTTCAAAGAAATTCCCCCTTTTTGAATCGCTTGCCTATTGGCAGGCGATTTTTTTGATGCGTATGATAGCTAGGATTGGGCTCTTAATGAATAGTCCAGCTATTGATTTGTGTTTCTTTATCCTATAGGTCTTTCAAGGTTTAATAATCCATGCTTGATACACTAGTTTATGAATGAATTACTTGAATTCGTTTAGAAGTAATTCTCGAGAGTAATTATTCTTTTCCGCGAGTATTAGAGTTGTGATCTAACAGTTTAAAATATTCGCGAAAGATAAATGAAAATAAAAAACAATTATACGAAAGTAAAATTGACAAAATGAAAACAATTGATAAAATATAATAAAGTCTTGAAAATTTAGTCATGAGGAGTGAAGTAAATGGATTACCAACAATTATTTAGTTTGAAGGGCAAAACGGCTCTAGTTACTGGAGGAGCAAGAGGGCTGGGGAAAGCCATGGCTGAAGCATTGGCTCAGGTTGGTGCAAATATTATCATTGCAGATATGGAATTGGCTTCAGCACAACAAACGGCGAAAGAATTAGCTTCATTCGGTGGAAGAACATTGGGTCTTCAAGTAGATGTAACAAGTGAAGAACAGGTTAGGGCCATGGTTGATCAAATTGTAGGCGAATTCAATGAGCTGAATGTTGTCATTAATAATGCGGGTATATGCCAAAAAATCACAGTGGAAGAACAGAGTTTAGAAGATTGGAAGAAAACAATGGATGTAAATGTAAACGGTGTCTTCCTAGTTTCGAAGTATAGCGGTAAGCAAATGAAAGTGCAGGGGGGCGGGTCCATAATTAATCTGGCATCAATGTCGAGTTTTATTGCGAATACTGAAGCGCAGTGTGCATACAACGCATCAAAAGCAGCGGTCGATATGATGACAAAATGTATGGCATCCGAATGGGCGGGAAACAATATTCGTGTCAACGCCATTGCGCCGGGCTATATGAAAACAGAGATGACAAAACCAATCTTTGCACCTGGGGGAGAACTTGCACATGTGCTGGACCTCGTACCATTGAAAAGGCTGGGTGAACCCCATGAACTTGGCGGTCTGGCCATTTATTTGGCATCTGACGCATCGACTTTTGCAACTGGATCTACATTTATAGTAGATGGTGGATACACAATCTGGTAAAAGTACTAAAATCTATAGTTCTGTTTTTGTGGGCGAAAACAGTAATTACAATAACGGTAGAGTGCTAAACGGAATGGAATGGTTTTAGCGCTCTACTTTTTGTCTATATATAATGATTTGTAGTCATTTTCATATTAGATCAACAACCTAGTTTTTCTTTAGTTTATAATAGCGATGAAAAAACAGCATATATTTGATATGCTGTTTAATGTGTTATGAGTGATATTTCTCCACGTTACTGAACTACGTAAATAAAATTCGGTTACTTTTTAGTTTGTGTTACCAGAAACAATGAGGACTTCAATACCTTGATCCTCTAGTTTTGCAGCATAACCATCTGGGAGTTCGTCATTTGTAATAATTAAATCGAGCTGATCAATAGACGCGAAAGATGCAATTGAGTTTTTATTCATTTTTGTATGATCCAGAAGAGCGATCACCTTGTTAGAAGCGTTGACCATTGCCTTTTTTAATTCAACTTCGTATACGCTGAAGTCGGTCAAACCAGAATCAATTGAAAACCCATTTGCAGAAGTAAACATAGCATCAATATGTATTTGACTTAAAATACTAATGCCCAGATTCCCTTCCAATGAATTAGAACCTCGTTTTACAATCCCACCTAATAAAATAACAGTAATATCTGAATGATTGTTTAGCTCCAATGCGGTGTTTATGCCGCTTGTCACGACAGTTAAACGGATTGATGTATCCCTTAATATACGAGCTAGTTCAAGAGCAGTTGAACTAGCATCGAGCATAATACACTGGCCACTAGATAAAAGCTCAGCTGCTTTTTTAGCGATAGCTGATTTTTCATCTCTATTTTTGCTCTCACGCATAGAGAAACTTGTGTCGCTATCTTGATGTTCGAATAAAACAGCGCCGCCGTGTGTCCGTTTCAATAATCCGGATTCCTCCATCTTGGATAAATCTGTTCGTAATGTTGCCTCGGAAACTTTGATCTCTTCAGAGAGCTCTTTAATAGTTACACGTTGTTGATCCATTAGCTTATCCATAATAATTTTTTGTCTTTCTGATGCAAACATTTTTGTCATTCTTATCACCTGCATATATTTATTTTCGTTTTGTATTCGATTACAAAACATTTGAAATTAAAAGAAAGATTCATGATGGACTCATAAAAGGCAGTATAGAAACTTTATTATTTATATTACATCTAATAGTACATCATTTGGCGTTAATAATGTAATGTATTTTAAAAATCAAAAATAAATGAAAGTATATTGAAAGTAATCGAAAAAATAAGTTGACCAATCAATAATAAATATAATATAATGAAAATCGTAAACAGGATAGGCTCTTGTAAATAAAGCTAAACGAATATTGAAAATGTGTAACAGATAAACGGCCTTTAATGGAAAAGGCTTCAGAAAGTTCAATTATCAAAGTAAATGTAAGCGTTGTCTGGTGTGAGGGTAGCAAAATTCCAGCTAAAGAAGAGGAGCGATGAAAGATGCATACAAATCAAATAGTAACACAAAAAAGTGAAGTTAGAAATATTCCGACAACAATGAAAGCGGTTGTTGCGTACTCGCCTGGTGACTACCGCCTGGAAGAAGTGGCAGTTCCTCAAATTAACGATGGAGAAATACTCGTTAAAGTGGAGGCATGTGGTATTTGTGCAGGAGATTTGAAAGCGTTTGATGGAGCACCAAGCTTCTGGGGAGATGAAACACAGCCTGCGTACATTAAAGCACCGATGATTCCGGGACATGAATTTATCGGACATGTTGTAGCACTTGGTGAGGGTGTGAAAGGTGATTTTAAAATTGGTGATCGTATTATTTCAGAACAAATTGTTCCTTGTTGGGACTGCCGATTCTGTAACCGTGGACAATATTGGATGTGTGAAAAGCATGATTTATATGGCTTCCAGAATAATGTGAATGGTGCGATGGCGGAGTATATGAAATTTACAAAAGAAGCCATTAACTATAAAGTACCGGAAGATCTTCCGATTGAAAAAGCAATCTTAATCGAGCCTTATGCGTGTTCTTATCATGCTGTAGAACGTGCACAAGTCCAGTTGGATGATGTGGTTGTGTTGGCAGGAGCAGGGACACTTGGACTTGGAATGATCGGTGCGATCAAAAAGTCAGGAGCGGGTAAATTAATCGTGCTAGATTTGAATGAAGATCGTCTTGAAATGGCAAAAAATTTCGGTGCTGACCTAGTATTGAATCCGGCGAAAGACGATGTGGATGCAATTGTAAAGGAACTAACAGATGGTTATGGCTGTGATATTTATATTGAAGCAACAGGTGCTCAAAAATCAGTAGAACAAGGATTGAAAATGATTCGTAAGCTGGGTCGATTTGTTGAATTCAGTGTATTTAAAGATCCTGTTACAGTTGACTGGAGTATTATTAGTGATCGGAAAGAGCTTGATGTACTTGGCTCTCACCTTGGACCATATTGCTATGAACCCGTTATGAAGGGGATTGCGAATGGAGACCTTCCGACTGATGGCGTTGTCACGCACGTGTTGCCACTTGAAAAATTTGCGGAAGGGTTCCAACTTGTGAAAAATGGAGCGGAGTCATTAAAAGTAGTACTTAATCCCAATCTGTAAAAAAAGTGAATTTATTATAGGTTCCTGCAGCATGTCAGGGACCTTTTTTTAAAAAGGAGGAGGTAAAGGGATGAATAAAGGACTTTTAGGCAAGCTTGGAATGGATTCTAAAATGGCCATGGGATTTATAGGTATCTTACTGTTTATGATGGGGGATGGGCTCGAACAAGGATGGCTTTCTTCCTATTTAATTGATAACGGCCTGACTGTTCAACAATCAGCGTTGCTATTTAGTGTATACGGTTTCGCTGTGGCGATTGCGGCATGGTTTTCAGGTGTACTTGCTGAAGTTTTAGGACCGCGTAAAACCATGACAATAGGCGTCGTTTTATTTGTTATTGGAACCGTTATCTTTTTAATCGTCGGTCTTAAAACGATGAATTTGGCTGTCATGATTCCAACCTATTCACTTCGGGGGCTGGGATATCCGTTATTTGCTTACTCATTCCTTGTTTGGCTGACGTATTACGCACCAGCTGAAAAACTTGGAACGGCTGTAGGTTGGTTTTGGGTATCGTTCGCCGCTGGATTGAACGTTCTTGGTGCTTATTATTCAAGTTTTGTTTTGCCATACTTAGGAGAAATGAAAACGCTTTGGAGTGCGTTGATTTTTGTAGCACTAGGAGCCATTCTTGCGATTCTTTTAAATAAAGATGATGGTAGTAATAGAAAAACATTCGAGACAAAAGCGGAAATGATTAAATATCTTTCAAAAGGAATTACTATAGCATTTGAACGACCGAAAGTCGGCCTTGGAGGAATTGTTCGAACGATTAATACTGCCGGTGCGTATGGACTGGTTGTTTTTCTTCCAGCGTACATGATAGAAATCGGTTTTACACGGACAGAATGGCTACAAATTTATGGTGCACTTTGGACAAGCAACGTGATCTTTAATATCATTTGGGGCGTTGTTGGAGATAAACTGGGGTGGAGAAATACTGTGATGTGGTTCGGTGGTGTGGGCTGTGCGATCACGATCATGACTCTTTATTATATTCCAAAGTTCATGGGACCCAATTATTTGGCCACAATCATTGTTGCGATATGTTTCGGTGCATGTGTGGCAGCATTCGTACCGCTTTCTGCCCTCATACCATCACTTGCTCCTGAAAATCGGGGAGCTGCGATGTCTATTTTAAATCTTGGTGCTGGCTTAAGCACGTTTGTTGGCCCGGCGATTGTTGGTCTGTTTATTGGAAGTGTGGGTACAGTAGGTATTCTATGGATTTATTCAGGACTATATTTATTAAGCGCGTTTATAATGAGGTTTGTTACACTTCCGAAAAAAGCAGAGGCTGTTAATAGCTTATCAGATGTTCAGGCTGTTTAATAAAAAGAATGAATGAGAACATCTTGTAGATGTTCTCTCTTTTTTTGACAAAATGAAAATAAACGAAAATAAAAGAAAGTAAATGTTGACATATTGACAATAAAATGAAAAAATAAACTTAAGAATAAAACAAGAAAATATGGAAAGGACGATGTATAATGAAAATTGGATTAGGTTCTGATCATAACGCATTTGATATGAAAAATAGCTTGAAGAAGTATATTGAGGAGTTAGGACACGAAGTTGTTGATTATGGATCTGATGATTCTTGTACAGAAATCGATTATCCAGGTGTTGCATTTCAAGCCTCAAACGATATTAATGAGCAAAAAATAGATCGGGCTATTCTTGTTTGTGGAACTGGAATTGGTATGGCGATTGCGGCTGGAAAGGTACCTGGCATTCGCGCGGCATTATGCCACGATACGTATTCGGCAGAGCGCGCTCAAAAGAGCAATGATGCACAGGTGTTAACAATGGGAGCAAAAGTGATCGGAATTGAACCGGCTAAAAACGTTGTAAAGGCATATTTGGAGTCCGACTTCCCAGGTGGTAACTCAGCGAGGAAAATACAACAAATTATGGATAAAGAACAGGAATTTCTGAAAGGAGCAGGAGTATGAAAAAGCTTATTAATAATCCGACAAAAGTTGTTGAAGAAATGATTGAAGGCTATGTGAAGGCATATCCCAATCATGTACGACAACTGACTGAAAATGAGCGCGCACTCGTTACGGCAAAAGAAACGCGCGAAGGAAAAGTGGGTGTATTAATTGGTGGCGGTTCCGGCCATGAGCCTGCTTTTATAGGATATGTTGGTGACGGCATGGCAGATGGTGTGGCTGTAGGGAATATTTTTGCTTCTCCACCTCCAGATCCCATTTTGGAAGCGACGAAAGTAATCGATAAAGGCGAAGGTGTTATTTACGTATATGGCAACTATGCTGGAGATGTGATGAACTTCGGTATGGCCGCAGAGCTGGCGGATCTTGAAAGCGGTATCCGTGTTGGATCGGTTCTTGTGACAGATGACGTGGCATCTGCACCAAAAGAAGAAAAAGAAAAGCGTAGAGGAATAGCTGGTGAGTTTTTTGTAACAAAAGCAGCGGGTGCAGCAGCAGATAAAGGGTATAACCTGGATGATGTTGTTCGTGTTGCACAAAAGGCAAACGATTACACACGTACAATGGGTGTAGGTTTAACACCTTGTTCACTTCCCCAGACGGGAAAACCGAGCTTTGTGCTTGCTGAAAATGAAATGGAAATTGGTCTTGGCCATCACGGTGAACCAGGGATTGAAAAAGGTGACTTGCAGCCTGCAGATCAAGTGGTAGATCGCCTTGTTCATGACATTTTAACGGATATGCCGATCGATTCAGGAGAAAAAGTAGCAGTTCTTGTAAACGGATTGGGTTCCACAACAAACATGGAACTTTATATAATGTTCAGACGTGTAGAACAAATTTTGAGCGAAAAAGGGATTGAGATTCACCGTTCTTACGTTGGTAGCTATAGCACGTCACTTGAGATGGGTGGCGCATCTGTCACGATTACAAAATTAGACGAAGAGTTGGCAGCGTTTATTGATCATCCAGCAGACTGTCCAATGTACGTTCAAAAATAAGGAGGAACCCGCAATGAAAATAACAGCTGAAGAAATTAAAGTATTTTTGAAAAATGTTGTAACAATGATAGAAGAAGAAAAAGATTATTTATGCGAGCTCGATCGGAAACTCGGAGATGGTGACCACGGTGTGACAATGTCAATTGGCTGGCAGGCTGTGAATGAAAAGCTTGAAGGAGAATTGAAAGAGGAACAAGATTGCGGCAAAATCAGTATCGTGACAGGACGCACCTTTTTAAGTGCAGTTGGTTCTTCAGTCGGCCCGCTTTATGCGACGGGCTTTATGAGAGGGGCAAAAGCATTCCAGGGAAAATCTGAATTATCAGGTGAAGATTTGAAGGATTTCTGGATTGCGTTTATTGAGGGAATTAAAGAGCGTGGGAAAGCAGAAGTTGGCGATAAAACGATGATTGACACGCTACAACCGGCACTTGAAAGTCTACAATCTAATTTTGGGAAATCGAACGACTTTTTATCAGCTTTTGAAAGTGTTGTACAAGCGGCTGAAAAAGGAATGGAATCTACAAAAGACATTTTGTCTAAACGCGGACGTTCTAGTCGTCTTGGGGAACGGTCTCTCGGTACGATAGATCCTGGTGCAGCATCATCGTTTATGATTCTAAAAACCTTTTTAACGACAATTAAATCTGCCCAAGTAGCATAATTAAGAAGTTTTTTTACTCAATGAAACACTACTGGTAGGACAGTTGAATGTATAGATAGAACGCACTAAATAATCCATAGGAATTTATTCTACTGAATATAAGGGGGTGAGTTCATTGTCTGGATTAACTATTGAACAGAAAGAAAATATTCAGTCACTGGCTGGAGCATTTCTAACAGTTTCCCAAAAAGCAGCCGTTGCTGCGTATCCGTGGATTGGAAAAGGGAATAAAAACGAAGCGGACGGTGCAGGTACCGAAGCCATGAGAAATGAAATGAACTGTATAAATATGAATGCAGTGATTGTTATTGGTGAAGGAGAAATGGACGAAGCACCGATGCTGTATATTGGTGAAAGACTCGGTGTGGGAAATGGACCTGATGTTGACATTGCGGTCGATCCCGTCGAAGGAACGACGCTTGTTTCAAAAGGACAGGATAACTCACTGGCGGTCATTGCGGTTGCAGAGAAGGGAACCCTTTTACATGCACCAGATATGTATATGGAAAAGATAGCAGTCGGACCTAAAGCGAAAGGCTGTATAGATATAACAGCTTCCCTTACAGAAAATATGAAAGCTGTTGCAAAAGCTCTTGGAAAAGATATTAGTGAGCTGACGGTGATGATGCAAGATCGTCCACGCCATGATTATTTAATAAAGCAAGTCTTTGAAGTCGGTGCTAAAGTACGCTTATTTTCAGACGTTGACATAACAGGAGCAATCGCAACGGCAATTGAAGAGCTCGATGTGGATATCCTTGTCGGTACAGGTGGTGCACCGGAAGGAGTGATTGCGGCTGTTGCGTTAAAGTGCCTCGGCGGTGATTTTCAGGCTAGACTTGTTCCAGAAACAGAAGAAGAGACAGAACGATGTATCAAGATGGGACTGGTAAATCCAAGTGCTGTATTGACGATGGATCAAATTGTGAAATCCAATGACTGCTTTTTTGTAGCTACGGGCATTACTGATGGTCTTCTTTTGAAGGGTGTTCATAAAAAAGAGACGGATAAAGTTTCAACACATTCCTTTGTTGCAACAATGAACCATTCGCATTTTATTGAAGCACGTCATTAGAGGCTCTTAAGTTGAAAAACGGTGGAACATTGGCAACGATTATAAAATGAAAACAAGCAAAAAAGAGAGGACCTGCTGTTTCTCTCTTTTTTGCTCTTTCTCATTTCTCTGGCCATTGATAAGTCCAGAGTCTTTCTTTTTGAATCCAGCCAAGCAGCTCAGGATCTTCAACCTCAAGTTTTTCAGCCCATGTGGCAAGCATGGCTTCGGTTTGTGAACGGTGTGCTTTCATGGCGGCTATCTTCTTGTCTTGTACTGGGGTAATATCATGGATGATATCAGGTTCACCCAGCTCAGCCACACAGTTGTTTGAAAAGGCCACACATTGAAGCTTTGGCTGCTGGTTGACCGGTAATGCTTCTACAGCGCGAACGACTGCCCGAGCAGTAGCTTCGTGATCAGGGTGAACGCTGTAGCCGGGATAAAACGTGATGATTAGTGACGGTGTTAGTTCTTGTATAAGGGAAGAGATTCTGTCAGTAAGTTCGCCATCATCCTCAAATTCAACGGTTTTATCACGTAATCCAAGCATTCTTAAATCTGTAATCCCTAGTGAATCCGCAGCATCTTGTAATTCTTTTTTGCGAATTTTAGGAAGTGATTCTCTAGTAGCGAAAGGGGGATTTCCAAGATTACGTCCCATTTCACCAAGAGTCAAGCAGGCATATGTAACAGGCGTACCGCTTTCTATATATGAAGCAATCGTTCCTGAAACGCCAAATGCTTCATCATCTGGATGTGGAAATACGACTAGTACTTGTTGTTCTTTTTCCAAAGCGATCATCTCCTTTTCTCATTCAAATGGCTGCAGGCTGATTTGTAAAGCAACAGCAAGTTTTCCTGTCGAATCCAGTCCAGCTAACAGCAGCCTTCCTTGTTCATCTATTTCGAAATGATTGAGTCCTTCGGCATACACCCAGCCAATGTCAAGCTTAAGTCCGACGCGGTACGGGTCATCGCCGACAATCTTTCCATGTTCGTACTGAACTTTGGCATTTCTGATATAGGCACCTGCGGAAAAAAACGATTCATCATGGTGAGAGGCATACGCCCCATTTGTCGTTTCAAGATGAAGAAAAACATCTCTTTTGGCGAAAGTGTCAATCGCGCGTTGTACTTCATCACGTTCAATTGGTTTCATCTAATTTCCTCCTATGTCGGAGCGAATTATCGTATGATCTCGTCCGTCTACATGTTAGTATCTTACACACCATCTTACAAAAATAGCGGCAAAAAGTGAAATGATAAGACTATAGCTTGTGGTAAGGACCATTTAGATGAAAAAAAGGCTTGTCCTCGAAATGAGGAAGCCTTCTATAGGTCCAGCAAAATGAGCCGGGTAGACCGATCATCTTCTTATTTTTTGCTCGCTTTGCTCAATTCTTTGTAAGCCCCATGCATAACAGGACCTACATATTGATTAAGTCTCCATGAATGACGAATCGCTTCAGTGATGAATTCCTTCGCTGTGAAAATCGCCTCTTTCGGAGATTTTCCTTTTGCAAGCTCTGCTGTAATTGCAGCAGAGTATGTGCAGCCAGCTCCGTGTGTATAGGCTGTTTCGATTTTCTCTGATTCAAGAATTTCAAATTCTTTTCCATCATACAGTAAGTCGATTGCTTTTTCATAATTAAGCTTGCTGCCGCCTTTAATTAATACATACTTAGCACCAATTTCATGGATCTTAACAGCTGCTTCTTTCATATCGTCAATCGTTTGAATGGGCCCTGTTTGTGCTAATTGCCATGCTTCAAATAAGTTAGGCGTTATAACAGTTGCTCTTGGTGTTAAGATTTCGCGAAGTGCAACGGCTGTTTCAGGGTGTAACACTTCGTCTGTGCCTTTACAAACCATAACTGGATCAATCACGACATTTTTCAATCCATTTTCATCGATTGTACGTCCGACCAATTCAATGATTTCTACACTTCCAAGCATACCTGTTTTCATTGCATCAATGCCAACGGAAAGGATCGTTTCCAGTTGAGCTTCTAAAGCTTTCATATCCTGTGGAAATACATTGTGATTCCAGTTATTCTTTGGATCCATCGTAGCAATAACTGTTAAAGCAGTCATACCATATACGCCCAGCTCTTGAAGTGTTTTTAAATCTGCTTGTATACCAGCTCCACCACTAGCATCCGAGCCTGCGATAGAAAGTGCCTTTTTCATCGTCATGATTGAGTGACCCCCCAGGGAAGTATATAAAATATTTTTTTAATTTCTGTTAATTAGTATAGCATAAACGATGATAAGTAAAACGAGGAAATGCTTGAACATGAAGAGATTTGTGCATGTTGTTTTAAAGTGATCAAGATTCAGAGGAATGGAATGCTAGATAGGTATTGTCAAAAAGGTTTTCTACATATAGTTAGAAAAAAGCATGAAACAGGCCTGCCAATTTCCGTACTTAATTTGGAAAATGACAGGCCTGTTTCATTTGATTAGTGTTTGGAAGCTTCACTTTATTTCACGTCTGTGCTTGCTATGACAACTACCTTGCCTTTATCCAGTTCTTCTTCATACCGAGACGCTTCAGACTCGGTTAAGCCAAGATTCTCGAAGCGGTTACGAAGCTCATCTCCTCGGGATTTAAATAGATTTCCAATGGTATCTAAGAGGCCTTGTTCCTTCATACCGACTTCTTCTGTGTTTGTAGCTTCAGTTAAATGCTCTGAGCGGTCTATATTATGAGCAAATAAGTAAATGTTTTCCTTAGAAAACCCTGTCGTTACCAACTGATTAATTCTTTCCTGTGCTTGTACGCCATTTTCTACAACATATACTTGATTCATAGTATAGTTCCTCCTTTAGTTTTTTAAAATGAGTGTTTGTAAAAGTTTCTGTATGGTTATGTTCTATATATAGCCGCTTTTGCTAGAATTGAAACTTACTAATTAAAGGAAATTGAAAATTAGTAAGTTGTGAATTTGAAAATCTTCTGTATACGGTAAGTAATATACTTAAACACAGGAAGTTCATCCTGATATTCTTCATAATCAACCGTATATATCCCATCTTTATTTTTCCAAAGGCGCCAGAAGTAAGCATTTACGTCTTTGGAAACCTCTGCAGTAGTAGGAGTGATGATTTTGACATTTGCTTCAAGGTTGTAATCATCCAGATTCCGTTCAGTGTAATTAGTAGAACCGCCGATAATGATGCTTTCTTCAGGCTTTTGAATGAACATCAATTTAGTATGAAATTGCTCCTTTTCCGTGTCATACCAGCGAATATGGATGTTTTCTCCATCAAGATTCTCTAATTCAGCGGCAACTGGCAGATTGGGCAGTCCAATTTTTTCGCTGCCAAAGGCATTTTTATTCGGATCGAGAATCATATGAATGCTAACGCCACGCTGAGCAGCCTTTGTAAGGGCCTTTACTACGGGGCGGTCGGCGATGTAGAACATGGCCATCCAGATATGATCTCCATCTTTTGCTGCATCAATTTCTCGAAGAACATGCTTGTAAACCTTTCCTTCTGTCAGGAGCTGAACACCAATTTCTCCCGTTTCCATCGACGTTTTTTCATAGATTGGAAACTGTTGTAGTCCTCCTGAAAAGCGTGCGACTGCTTCCTCGGCCTCTACAAAATCCGAAATAATATTCCCGTCCATTTGAAACGCGATATTCGAATGATAGCCGCTTGCGTCATGAGGATTAGCAGATGTGATCAGTGCTGTTTTCTCTGTGGCAATCAATTTTCGATGATTGGCCTTAATATTAAGTAGCCGTAAATAGGAACGAACAGTAACTTTAGGTGCGGACTTCGCCAGTGGATTACGAATCCAGCCATACCCGGACTCACCAAACCATTGTAGAAACGTACGGTAAAAGCCAGAGTATATTGGGTTCGGATCTCGTAAACGATCTAGATTGGTCACTATCATATCAATCCCGTTTTCTCTCATTTCCTTTTCTTCTTCTAATTGATACGATTGATAGGTTGTATTCACTTCATCAGTAATAAAGATTATTTGAATATGAGGATTGGCTTGCTTCTTGGCAACAAGCTTATCCGTTAAAGTCTTACTTAATTTGGGAAAATGAACATCGCCATCATAAAATCGGTTGAACAAAAACATGTCAATTACAATAAATTCATCAGCGTCTTCAATGGCTTGGTAGATATCAGTGAATATCCGCTGTTCATGCTGGGCATGGCCGCTTTTGTCTTTGTACGACAAATCGTATATGAAATTCACATCATCAACACGATGTACCTTTCCCTCAAGGGAAATCCCCTCTGGTAGTGGTTTATAGCTGTTGTATACAATCACGACTGTAATAACTAGGAGAATCAGATACATTCCATACATCCATTTGTTTAAAAACCAACTTCTTTTCATTCTCTATTCCCCCAACATTAATAAGCCCATTTACCCCTTATATCCATAAATGAGTAGAGTAGAAACCTGAAAATTTTAAACGCCTGATAAAACGAGGAAGGAAGTGTAGCATAGCGTATAATAGAGAATACTAGATTGTAGAAAGGAGCTTTTAGACAATGAAGAATCAGATTCTACACAATGATTGGGACCCACTTTTGGCAGAGGAATTCAAAAAGTCGTATTATCAAGAGCTACGGGAGTTTTTGAAAAAAGAATATAGGAATGAAAGAATCCATCCAGAAGCCAAGGATATATACAGCGCGCTTACACTTACGCCATATCAGAAGGTAAAGGTGGTTATTCTAGGTCAGGATCCATATCACGGACCACATCAAGCACATGGTCTTAGTTTCTCTGTTCAACCAGAAGTGAGGATTCCGCCTTCTTTAAAAAATATTTATAAAGAATTGCATGCGGATATTGGCTGTACAATCCCAGATCACGGAAACCTTGTTCAATGGGCAGAGCAGGGGGTACTGCTTTTGAATACTGTATTGACAGTTAGAGAAGGGGAAGCACATTCCCATCGAGGAAAAGGCTGGGAACTATTTACGAATAAAGTCATTTCACTATTAAATGAACGCGAGACACCAGTGGTCTTCATTTTATGGGGAAAACCTGCGCAAAGTAAAATCCCGTTAATTGATACGAAGAAGCATCCTATCATCACTTCGGTTCACCCGAGCCCATTATCTGCAAATAGGGGCTTCTTTGGTAGCCAACCATTTTCAAAAACCAATCAGCTTCTAAAACAGCTAGGGGAACAAGAAATTGATTGGCAAATTTCAAATAGATAATAAGGTTGTTTAGTGTAATTCTAAAACCTGTAAAAGTGGGTTAGTTAAATCAGGATAAATACTGACAATATTCCACATGAAACAGGGAATTTTGTGAAAGGATTGTAGAGTATGCAGGAAAGAAGAATAAATTGTATGGCTTGCAAGCATTATTATGTAACGTGGGATCCGCATTTTCCACGAGGATGCAGATCATTTTCCTTTAAAAGTGCCAATCTTCCATCATTAGAAGTATTTCGCTTATCGGGTGAAGCTTGTATGAAGTTTTCACCGAAGCCTGCTTGCAAACCAGTAAGAAGCAAACTTTGAACAGATGCTCATTTTTTGATATGCTAAGCAACAGCAGAGGCTGTCTCAAAAGTGTCTGACCCTTTTGACAGCCATAAATAAAGAGGTGAGAAGATGGAAGTTCCATCTGGGAAAATATTAGATAAAATGGGTGAACTGGTTGCAAAAGCAAAGCAGGCGGAATCTAAAGCGGAATTAAGTGGCTATGTGCTTGCGATTCAAGCATTATGCGATGTCTTGCATGAAGGAAAGGAAGAAACGGCAACACATTTAAGCACGGGCCATGTTCCAGTGCAGCCGCAAGCTTTATTCACTCAGCCGATTCAGCCACAAGTCCCGATTGTTTCATCCATAACACAAATGAAACCTGTTAAAATAGCGGATGCAAATGGAGATTCTTTGTTTGATTTTTAAATAAAAGGGGTGTTTGGGATGAAATTATTTATTATTTTAGGGGCGATTAATGCCTTTGTAGCTGTGGCACTTGGTGCTTTCGGTGCCCATGGGTTAGAGGGGAAAATCTCCGATAAATACTTAGCGACATGGCAGACTGGTGTCCAGTATCAAATGTTTCATGCCATAGGCTTGTTAATTATCGGAATTCTTTTTGGGAAAATTTCTAGTCCTATTATGAACTGGTCAGGATGGCTCATGTTTGCTGGTATCATTTTATTCTCAGGCAGTTTGTATGTACTGAGTGTATCGGGAATTAAAGTTCTTGGTGCAATTACCCCTCTAGGAGGAGTCGCTTTCCTTGTAGCCTGGGTGTTGCTAGTCGTTGCAACAGTGAAGTATGTATAAACAAAAAAAGAGGCCGTCACAAGGATTGAATCTTGTAACAGCCTCTTTTTATGCGAAAAGGCGAAAAATATACTCCTTTTTCATGAATTTTAGTGAGTAGCTAAAGTGCCTGTCCATGAAGTTGCTTCTGAGGTTAGCCAAAGTCCCCTTATGCCTTTTTTTTGCAGTAAAACCCTCACTGATTGAAGTTTCGCTTTATCTAGGTGGGTAGGAAGCCATATTCGCTTGACCTGTTCCAAAGGGATATTCATATTCAATTTCTTCTTCAAAGCTGATGTAATCTAAATAAACCATTGGTATTAAGTATCGAAGTCCTGTTTGGGGATCACTGATTATGATATGGTCACGCCCGGCAGCTTCTATAATTCCTTTAAAAATTTTCGCATTCCACTCCCGGTTATTTTCAAAGGTCGTATAAATGGTCACTAACTTTCCCTTATTAAGTCTTAGGATGTTCTCAATATAAGATTCTTCGACTGATAGCATTCCTGGAACCGGTGGACCGCCGGCTGGCATGCTTGGTGGAACCGGTACTTGTAATGGTGCTTGAGTAGGTTGATACGGTCCCTGTTGGTAGCCAGTCGGACTTTGAGTTGGATTAACATTGCCATATTGTTGGGGGTAGCCTTGTGGAAATGGGTAATTTCCAAATTGATTTTGGTTTGTAGGCTGATTCATCATTTTCCCTCCAAATATCTGAAATTAGACATGAAACTAAGTACATGCTTTTTGAAATACGGAGTGACTCGTCAATTAAGATCCTTACAGCTCTTTTCTTGCTATATTCTGGCTTATTGTGAAAAAGATCGATGCGAAAATCCGCGGTGTACTCCTTCTTTTCTTTGATCAGAGGAAGTGAGTTATGCCGATGAAGACATAAGGGATCGGTGTAAACAAACAACCTCTGTAGCCATTCTTTTAATACGTACTATACACGCTTGGACAATTAGCTTGAGTAGGCTGGAAGAAGCAGTGTGACTTGAATCGGCCAGTATTGTCTTGGTTATACCATTGTGCAGGACAAGCTCCAGAAGGTTTAAAAAACCATAATGAATAACGAGCTGGGTGGTAGCGGTTGCCTTTAATTACTTTTCTAGCAAGGTCAATTTCTGATTGACGAGCCCGTTGATAGAAATACCCTTTCTGTGTGGCTTCGAAGCCTCCTGGACTCTGGAAAACCATTTTATTCATGTTTGAGATATTTTTAAAATCAAGACATTCGGCTCTCACCCGATTTACGCCTACATTTCCAACTAGTAGCATACCTTGAGTCCCTTCACCCTCACCCTCAGCCCGCATCAGTCGGGCTAAAAGTTTTACATCTTCTTCGTTATGCTTGATGACCGCCAACCTAATCACCTCTCTATGGCTGTTTTACTATTTAATCTTGAAGTTATTGGTTATAGGGGAATTTAACGTAACAATTGTATCATCACTAATTCATGTGTACGGTAACGTGGGCAAGTTTATGACAAAAAGGTTTTGAGTCATTGTGAGGAGCAAACTATTGTGGGAATTCAAAGGAAAGGGAACAATTAAAACATATGTCTTATCACGAAAAGGTCTGATCTCATAGCTACTATATATCGTTTATCACGCATTAACGGAAAGTCAAAACCCCACTGATTGAAGTTTCACTTTATATAACGTGTAATGAACACAATAAACGGTGTATAGTGTGCGAGATCAGACCTTTTGGGGACAACTTTCAAACTTTATCTAATACAGATATGTGTGGGAAGTCAGCCCTTCTATATGTTCTAATTGATTATACAGATAAAAATGTCGAAATTTCTTCTTCGGAAAGGATGTTTCCAACAAAGAAAGAACCGAATTCACCATAGCGGGCACTTACTTCGTCAAAACGCATTTCATAAACAATTTTTTTGAATTGCAGGACATCGTCTGAGAATAATGTAACGCCCCATTCAAAATCATCAAAACCGACTGAACCGGAAATGATTTGTTTCACCTTTCCTGCATAACTGCGGCCAATCAAACCGTGGGAACGCATTAAGTCTTTGCGTTCTTCCATAGAAAGCATATACCAATTGTCATCGCCATCGCGACGCTTGTCCATTGGATAGAAGCAAGCATACTTCGATTTAGGCAAAATAGGGTACAAACGAGAACGAACGTGAGGATTTTGGTAAGGATCCTCGTCCGACTCACCGGCAAGATAGTTGCTGAGTTCAACAACAGATACGTAAGAATAACTAGGGGTTGTGTATTCAGCAAGCTTCGATTTATTGAATTCCAATTCAATTGCCTGAAGCTCTTCCATTGTTGGACGTGCAAACATCATCATGAAATCTGCCTTTTGACCAACGATTGTATAAAGTGCATGACTGCCTTCATTATTACTTTGTGTTGTATTCCATTTGTCAACTAAACGGTTGAATTCTGAAATTGCTTCTTGGCGTTCTTCATTAGAGATTATTTTCCAAGATGCCCAATCAATTGTACGGAAATCGTGCAGGCAATACCAGCCATCAAGGGTTTGTGCAGCTTCACTCATGAGTATCACTCCTATATGTTTTTGTGTATGAAGAACAAAGGGAGAACGATTAACTTGAAAAATACAACTAGTGTTGTATACGCTCACAATATGAGAACCCGCTTCATACTAAATTTTGGCGAATTATCGCCTTGTTTTTTTCTATATATTAACTATATCATAATTTAATTTAAAGGAAATTTTGTGAATCGGATATGGTCCAAATTTAGCTCAACACGTTCAAAATTTGTTCATATTTATCATAGTCATGATCTGCCATCTTACCCCTCTTTTATACCATCTTTGTGAAATGATAACGCATACTATCTCAAAATAATATTTTTTTGTAAATGTAAGCGGTGTCAGGCTGCCTGTTTCTAGAATTTTTCAGGCTAACAGGGTATGCTAATTATATAACAATAAAAATGAATGTTTGCAGCCGTAGTTCATTAGAAATCATGTCGGTTCATACAAGTCATTTCGTACAGGAGGAAAAAGCATGAGTAATTTATTTGATACATTAAAAGAAAAAGTCTCAGGGCAAAACCTAAAAATCGTTTTTCCAGAAGGTTTGGATGAACGAATCTTGACAGCCGCTGCTCGTTTGGCAGCAGATAAGTTATTGACTCCTATCTTAATTGGAGATATTGAAAAAATACAGCAATCAGCCAAAAATCTAGGTGTTTCCCTTGAAGAGGTAGAAATCTATGATCCTGCTCAATACTTGATGATGGACGAACTTGTTGCATCTTTCGTGGAAGCACGTAAAGGAAAAGCAACTGAAGAACAAGCACGTCAAATTTTATTGAATGAAAATTATTTCGGTACAATGCTTGTGCATACGAATAAAGCAGATGGCCTTGTTAGTGGTGCAATACATTCCACTGCAGATACAGTGCGTCCAGCCTTGCAAGTCATTAAGACGAAACAAGGAGTTAAAAAGACTTCTGGGGTATTCATCATGGTTCGCGATGAAGAAAAATATGTGTTTGCAGATTGTGCCATCAACATTGCACCAGATAGCAGTGATTTAGCTGAAATTGCAATTGAAAGTGCAAAAACAGCTCAAATGTTTAATATTGAGCCACGCGTTGCGATGCTTAGCTTCTCAACAAAAGGATCAGCGGTTTCACCAGAAACAGAAAGAGTTGCGGAAGCAGTAAAAATCGCCCAAGAGTTGAATCCGACTTTAATTCTTGACGGAGAATTCCAATTCGATGCTGCATTTGTCCCTTCTGTTGCGAAAAGTAAAGCGCCTGATTCTTTAATACAAGGTGATGCGAACGTATTTGTATTCCCAAGCCTTGAAGCTGGTAATATTGGATATAAAATTGCACAGCGTCTTGGTAATTTCGAAGCGGTTGGTCCGGTTCTACAAGGCTTGAATCGTCCTGTGAATGATCTTTCTCGTGGATGTAATGAAGAAGATGTATATAAATTGGCCTTGATTACTGCCGGTCAAGCAATAGAACGATAATAGTTAGTCCTGGGTGTCACAAAGGGTCTGACCTCGCACTCTAAATCAGTATGTAGTGTCTCATACACTTATTATATACTGTGTTTAGTTGTTACGGGGTCAGACCCTTTGCTTTGAGACATCTCTGTTTTCACATGCCTTTTTTTTAAAAATATAAAGCTAATGGTATAATTGATTTGATTTAAATGATGATAAAAAGGAAGCGTTTAAATGAGTGAAAAAGAATCTTTAATCATTCAGCCGGAGTGGAGAATCATCGATCAATCTTCACTTGGCCCCAATTTTCATGCATTACAGTCATTTGCAATGGACGATACATTATGCGCCTCTGTCGGCAGTGGTCGTTCACAAGCTGTGGCTAGAGCATGGCTGCATCACCAAACGATCGTACTCGGAATTCAAGATACAAGGCTTCCATTCCTTCAAAGTGGAATATCATATTTAAATGCCTTAGGCTATCGGGTCATTGTAAGGAATTCAGGAGGACTTGCTGTTGTTCTTGATGAGGGCGTGCTAAATGTCTCGCTTGTATTTCCAGAAACGGAGCGAAGAATCGAAATCAATCGTGGATATGATGCCATGCTTGACTTGATTCGCACGATGTTCTCCCAATATGGTGTGAACATTGAAGCAAAAGAAATTATCGGATCGTATTGCCCCGGAAGTTATGACCTTAGTATAAATGATAAAAAATTCGCAGGCATTTCCCAGCGGAGAATTCGTAATGGAGTCGCTGTTCAAATCTATTTATGTGTAAATGGAAGTGGATCTGAGCGTGCAGAGCTTATTCGTGGCTTTTATGCTCAAGCAAAAAGAGACGTGGCTACAAAGTTTGCCTATCCTGATATTCAACCAGAAGTGATGGCATCATTATCGGAACTATTACATGTACCATTAACCATCCAGGATGTAATGATGAGTCTATTGCAAACCTTAAAGCAAACAAGTGGAAGCATTTACTCCTCACATCTTCAGCCAGAAGAGCTAGCTATATATGAAGGATATTTAGTGAGAGTGAAAGAACGAAACGACAAGCTAGATGAAGAGTGACATACAAAACCTAAAATGGCGTTAAAAAGCCACCCGTTACTATGAAGGTTCTATCATTAAGCACGCTACATTCGCCTAATCATAATGGTGGCGGTGCGGAGCAGGAGTTCAAGATACTTTCTATAATAAAGTAAGGATACCCGCTAAGTAGATTGACTACATTATTAAGTCGCGAAGCACCGTCCCCATATCTTTAATACAAAATAGGATGCAAAAGGGTATGACCAACACTCTATACTCAGTGAATAGTGATGAAAATTTTACCTGAAAGAAGTGAAATAGCTATATGGTCTGTCCCTTTTCCGTAGCATCCTTTTTTATATAAATTATTAAGTTATATTACACGTAAAATATAAACGTGTGTTGCCTACCGTCTCCACAAATACGTATCTATTTAAATGGCTAATTATTCAGCTACTTTTTCCAAATTTCCGTTACGATCCATTTTGAATTTAGTAGCAGGGCGCTCGTCTTCTTCTAAAAGCACGAGTTTTCTAGCGCGGTTCATGATATTCATCAAAGTTTCGTAGTCTTCTTGCATGAGCCCGCTATTTTGCTCAAGTGAATTCATTTGATTTTCTAAGGCGTTATTTCGTTGTCTCAATTCTTTCATTTCGAGCTTTAGTCTTTCATTTTCAGCCCGAAGTAGTTCGGCATGCAGTGTTGAGTCATCCATAGATTGTAAAAATGAGATAACCATGTCTAACGTTAGAGATGAACTTGATTTTGCTATTTCCCTAGTCTGCATGGGGGCTGCTAGTTCTTCTGATAGTTCTACAGATATTTCTGGAGCTATCGTCTTCACGGGTTTAGCAGATAACCCGATTGCATCTGCTGTAGGAGCGGGTGGTGTATAAAGCAGGCGTTTTTTTCCACCTTGTTCTTTTCCTAACATTCGATTTCGCTGTTTGCGTTGTTTTTTTGCCAATTGCAGCGCTTTGTCATATGTATGACGAACGACCGCATTCCAACGAAATCCACAGGCAGCTGACGTACGATTTAACTTATCACCGACTTCTTCAAAAGCATTCAATTGAGTGCTGCCTTCACGCACATGCCGCAGCACAGTCTCAGCAAGTAACAAATCATCTTCTTCTGTCCAAGCATCTTGACGAACCTTCATCCTAATCTACTTCCTTTCTGGTAACATGTAAAATTGGTAACATATTAATACAGTTTATAGAAATTTGATTACCTCTTATTAACATCATTATTACCAAGGATTAGGTAATTTATTCATCGAACTTAAAAGGATACTAGTTTTTTTCGGTGTATAAAGATGATTGGAGTCTGCTTTTATGTAAAACTCAATTTCTGGATAAATTGTCACTGAATGTACGCTTTTAGAACTGCAGATGGACATGTTAAAATACCTACTAGTGCGTGTTAAAAAGGATGGACGTCTCTCTTTTTTTTAGGAAAGGTTTCAGGCTATGATTTGCGAGGAACTTGAATGGAAATAAAATTTTTCATAAAAATTGAGGAATAGACAAAAGATATCTATTCATACCATCTCTATCCTCCGCTGCAATTAAATAAAAGATTACTCAAAATCTAGTGCATAATTCTATAGAATGGGTAACGGAACGAAGCATGGACCTCTTTTTTTACCCAAAAGGTTTTAAAGGAAAAGAGCGGGATATGTAGGACTTCGAGTTTTTCAATCGTGGAAAATAGGACATATAGGATTTTTTTTAAAAGACAAGCTATAATAATAGAATCAGAAAGCAAAAGCGCTTGCGCTAGACACAAAAATTCATGTAAAAAAGAGGGTAGTCCATGAAATATTCCCGTGAAAAGCTTAGTGAAGAGAAAGTATTTAAAGATCCCGTTCACCGCTATATACACGTGCGGGACAGGGCGATTTGGGATTTAATCAGTACAAAGGAGTTCCAAAGATTGCGCAGAGTGAAACAGCTCGGCACAACCTATTTAACTTTTCATGGTGCAGAGCATAGCCGCCTCAATCACTCGCTTGGTGTGTATGAAATCGTGCGCCGAATTGTCGATGATGTGTTTGAAGGAAGACCTGAATGGAACCAAGAGGAGAGGCTTCTTTCCTTATGTGCTGCTTTGCTTCATGATTTAGGTCATGGTCCATTTTCTCACGCATTTGAAAAGGTATTCGATTTGGATCATGAGGAATTTACGAGAGAGATTATTCTCGGGCATACAGAAGTGAATGCTGTCCTTCGCAGAATTGGCGCTGATTTCCCAAAGAAAGTTTCGGATGTTATTGCGAAGACATATGAAGATAAGCTGGTCGTGAGTCTGATTTCGAGCCAAATAGATGCAGACCGGATGGATTATTTGCAACGGGATGCTTATTTTACCGGAGTTAGCTACGGTCATTTTGATATGGAACGGATTATGCGTGTGATGCGCCCACGTGAAGATCAAGTAGTGATTAAACAAAGTGGGATGCATGCAGTGGAAGATTATATTATGAGTCGTTATCAAATGTACTGGCAGGTTTACTTTCACCCCGTATCGCGAAGTGCTGAAGTCATTTTGACGAAAATTCTACATAGAGCGAAGCATTTATATGTTGCGGGTTATACGTTTAAACAGGAACCAGTCCATTTCCGTTCCCTGTTCGATGGGAATGTAACAGTAGAGGATTATCTGAAATTAGATGAAGCGGTCATTCTTTATTATTTCCAAGTTTGGGAAGCGGAAGAAGATGGCATATTGCGGGACTTGTGCCTTCGCTTTATGAATCGTAAACTATTTAAATATGTCGAATTTCATCCATCCAATGACGAAATGAACAAACTGATGGAGTTGAACCGTTTATTTAAAAAGGCAGGCATTGATCCGGAGTATTATCTTGTCGTCGATTCCTCTTCTGATTTGCCTTATGATTTCTACCGTCCGGGTGAAGAGGAAGAACGATTGCCAATTCATTTGTTGAAAAATAATGGCGAGATCAGGGAGTTGTCCCGTGAATCAGAAATTGTTGATGCGATTTCTGGTAAAAGAAGAACGGACCATAAATTATATTTCCCTGCCGATTTATTGCGCGATGAATCAACGAAGAAAAACGTGAAGCGGCAAATCCGTGAGCTGCTTGAATTGTCATAACTTTATAGTGCGTGTTCAAAAAGGAGCCGAGAAGTTCGCAAGCTTTTTTACCGGACGTTTTGAACAACCTATTATAGCAAAGGAACATTTAGAATGAGGAGTGATGAGCCTTGTTTAAGGATCATGCCAAGATTATTCATGCCATTTCTTCTGCAGGTGAAATAAATGGAAGAAAAAAACTACAAAAAATGCTTTATATTGCCAAGAAGCTTTCCTTTCCGTTTCAGGAGAAGTATCAATTTCACTTTTACGGCCCTTATTCAGAAGAGCTAACATTACGAGTTGAGGAATTATGTGAAATGGGGTATTTGAATGAAGTAAGGGAAAAGAAAGCAGGCTACTATCAATATTGTTATTCGATAACAGATTCAGGAAGAAGTTTCCTTTCAATGCATGAAATGGACATGCCTACATTAGAGCCATGTCTCTGTGACATGAATGAGCAAAATGCACGCTTTTTGGAACTTGTTTCGACTGTGCTTTATTTTGATACACTTGAAAAGGATGAAGTAACGGAGAAAGTATTTACTTTGAAAAGTAAGCAAAAGTACACGCATGAAGAAATTGACGAAGCATATGAATATATTAGAAGATTAAAGGAAAAGGCTAAGCTTTAATTAAGCTTAGCCTTTATAGTGATAAGAAGGTTTTTCTAAAATAGGATGTTCAAAAAGTTATTGATATGTAGCATTAGTAGCCTACCTACTAAATGCCATCCATGTTCTTATTTATCACTAAAGCGGACACCATTTTGTGCGTAATGATTTTTCGACATTTCTTCGATGAAAATTGTTACACTTTCAGTTGACGCACCAGTTGTTTCTGAAACAGCAATCGTCACTTTTTCCACGAGTGCTTTCTTTTGTTCCTCAGTACGTCCTTCAAGCATTTTTACAGTTACATATGGCATAGTATAGCCCTCCAATCTTTATGCTTTTAGTGTTCCATATTGGTGTGATAATTGCAAGAAAATTTAGAAACAAAAGGCTCGTTAAGCTGAAATGAGTTTATTATATTTTCCGTTATCCCGGTTTAACAGCCTGTAAATCCCCGATCAGTGGGATACAGTGAAACTACCGCTGTGCTCTTCAGCGGTTTAGTTGAACCAATCGGGTTCGTACTGTCGATTGATCGAAGCGAAAGCGAAGGCCTTAGCGACAGTAGAACGGGACTAACCATCAGTGGGGATGAAAAAACCCACTGATGGAAGTTTCACTTTATCCAACTCTTTTTCATATTTGATAATATGCTGTATACTAATGGGTATTAAACAATGGAGGAAAATAGTTTGGAACGATTTTTAGCATATCCACTTGAAGAGATTCCCTATGTCATTGTCTCTCTGCTGATAGCGTTTACGGTGCATGAATTTGCTCACGCCTTTGTAGCCTATAAATTTGGAGATTCGACCGCCCAGAAAGAAGGAAGGCTGACATTAAACCCTGTTGCCCATATCGACCCATTGGGAACCTTACTTATCCTTATTGTCGGCTTCGGTTGGGCGCGTCCGGTTCCGGTGAATCGATTTTACTTTAAAAGGCCACGTCTAGCAGGGGTTCTTGTGTCCTTTGCAGGGCCATTCAGCAATTTTCTGATTGCGACGGTTGGTTATTTCATTTTATTTGGGCTGTATGCCTTAGGACTTGAACCGAATACACCATTTTTCATTGTGGACTTTTTGGAAATGCTGATCAATTTAAATATTGTCCTGTTTGTATTCAACTTACTTCCGTTGCCACCGCTTGACGGATACCGGATTATTCAGGATCTTGTTTCATCAGACATGAGGGCAAAAATGGCGCAATATGAAAACTATGGGGCATTGATCTTTTTAATCTTGGTGATAACCCCATTAGGCGATTATACGATCAGCCCCGTTCTTACGACCCTTATTCCGTTTGTTTTGCAGAGCATGAGCGAATTCTTTTCATTATTATTCTTTTAAAGAGATACTGTATAAATGAGGAGGTATGAACCAGATGACAGAACAACCAAAGAAGAAGTTAGGATTTAATATTATTAAAAATGACCCGACAGAAGGACATGGCGGATTTGGCGCTGGTGTTATGACACTTGATAATATCGCGCCAGTCATCATTGACATAGAAGAAGGAACCGCAGAAGTAGATATTGGGGCTATGCATGCGAGAAGTACGGTAGAGCGAGGAATTAAATTCTTGAAAACAAAAGAAGAGGTTCCGAACGGCAAACCGTACTGGCTCGTCTGGGTAACCATTGAAACGACTCAAGAAGGTCCTCTGTATGCTGGCGTTACGGCATGCGAAATGACGGTGGACCGCGCCATTCGCCGAGGATATAAATCACTTCCACAGCATGTGAACTATATGGATAAATCGATGAAACGGCATATTATTGTCGAGCATATGGATGAAAAATCAAAAGGTATTTTAGCGGAATTTTTGAAAAACCATAATGCCCAGATGTGGGAACATTCATCTGTTGAATTAAAACAAGGGCTTCACGCGGAATAAAGTGAAACTTCCCTCAGTGGGTTTTTTTCATCGCCCACTGAGGGTTAGTTGAACCAATCGGGGATTTACAGGCTGTTTATCCCCCACCTATTTATTTCTTGATTCTCTCGCAAAAATTGAGGTGGAGGTATTACAGCCTGTTAAACCGGGATAAATGTAGTCAATCTCTTTTTAAAACGAATCTGGCTCTTGTCGAAATTGAAAAAAATAGGTAAACTAAGACTGGGTAAAACCACTATAGCTAGGACACGAAAAACCTCGATGCCATTTTGGCTTCGAGGTTTTTTGAATGATACATCTCATAGTAACTGGTGGCGTCTTAACGCCATTTAAGGCTTTGTTTGCTTATTCCCCAAATCTTAAGATCCGTTTATACCAAGGTTTTTTCTTTTCCGATGGTGTGGATTCTTCTAACGGTTCACTGTCCTTGCCGTGACCCGGACAGAATTCTTTCGGTTCTGTGCCAGAAGCGAAGTATGTTAACCGAGCGACAGGACAATCAGAAGTGGCAAGCTTGCCGCTTTTCGGGTCAATGTAGACGCCGGTGACTTGATTGGTTTCTTTGAATTCGTGCACAGGCTGATTGCTTAAGCTATTCTCCATGAAATCAGCCCAGATTCGTTTGGCGTAGCCTTTCTCGACAGGCTTCTCAAGCTTATTTTCTTTATCATAGCCGATCCATACCCCTGAAACGAGCTGTGGCGTATAGCCGATCATCCAGCTATCTGTACTCGTACTGCCTGACTTCCCTGCGTAAGGGCGTGTCAGCTTGGAACGAATTGAATTGCCTGTCACTTTCGTATAACCATTCAACTTTTCATCGAACACACCTGTTAACATTTGGGTCATGACAAAGGTCTGATCAGGATCAAGCACTTGTTCAGCAACATCCTGCTGCTCAAAAATAACCTCTCCTTTGGCATTTTCCACTTTTTTAATAAAAATGGGTGTTACCCTTTTACCGCCATTTGCCAAAATGCCGTAAGCGTTCACCATTTCAATCGCTCTTATCCCAGACGTACCAAGAGCAAGCGAAGGAACACTTTTCATATCGGACGTGATGCCGAAGCGATGGATTGTATGAATGAAGGAATCCAAGCCGAGATAAAAGAGGGACTTCACAGCATAGATATTATCAGAAAGAGCAATCGCCTGGGCAAGTGTAATTTCATCATTGGCATATTGATGATTATAGTTGCTAGGCGAGTAGGTTGTTTGATCATGATCATATTTAAACGTTGTCTTTTCACTTTTCAACATTGTTGACGGCGTATAGCCATTTTCTAAGGCTGCATAATATAGTAAAGGTTTAATCGTGGAGCCTGGTTGTCTGACCGCTTGAGTCGCTCTATTAAAGGGGGAAGTCTGATAATCTCTGCCCCCGACAAGTGCCTGTACTGCACCCGTTTTTGGATTCATCGCGACAAGTGCACCTTGAATGGTTGATTCTGTACTCATTATGGTAGCGAATGATTTTTCTGCGATTTGCTGTTGACGCTCATTTAAGGTTGTATACACGCGCAGGCCCCCGAGCTCAATGGTCCGTTCATCAAGCTGGAGCTGTGATTTTAAAGCTTGTTTTACAGCGTCCTGAAAATATGGAGCCGTTTGTGTTTGAATAATTAGATGCTTTCCTTTGAATAGGAGTGGGCTACTACTTGCTCGAGTCGCCTGATTATTCGTAATAAACTTCTGTTTAATCATTGATGCAAGAATAATCTGTTGTCTTTTTTTAGCTCGATCAAAGTTTTTTAAAGGTGAATAGCGTGTCGGTCCTTTGGGAATGCCTGCAAGCATACTTGCTTCCGCGAGCGATAAATCCTTTGCATTTTTACCAAAATAATATTGGCTAGCAGCTTGGACACCATATGCACCATGGCCATAGTAGATTGTGTTCAAATAGCCTTCAAGAATTTCCTTTTTTGAATAATTCAATTCAAGGCGGATTGTATAAAATGCTTCGTTTAATTTCCGGCTCCACGTTTTGTCATTTTCTAGGAACAAACTTCGTGCATATTGCTGTGTGATGGTGCTTGCTCCCTGAACTTTGGACATGGCGTGAATATCAGCAACTACTGCACCAGCAATCCGTTTAAGGTCGAAGCCGTGATGGGAATAGAAATGTTGGTCCTCGATAGCAATTGTCGCGTCGATTAAATCAGGAGAGATGCCTGAAAGCCCCTCCCAATATCGTTTCTGTCCATGGCTACTTTCGCCGATGACCCGATTATTATCACTGTAATAAATGGTAGACTGGGGAACTGCAATCGGCGGTGGCCCAAGAATTTTGGCATAAATTAATATGGAAAAAAGAAATAAAAATAGCAAAAGAAAAGCCATTGCAGAAATCACAATAATCGCCCGGATATACTTACGTGTTTGTTTAAAGCGTTGCCCTGTAATAAGTTCCAATAGTTACACCTCCTTAATTTTTACTTGCTGAAATTTCCTTTATGTAACAGTATGAAAAAAAAAAGCATATTTTAAACATGCTCAATGACTAAAACAGAAATTCCGCTTGCATTTCTGCTAGATTGGTCTATACTTTTTTCTAGCAAATAAGAAAAAAAGTCACCAGTCCTTGGCTACAAAAACTAGTGACTCTAACATAAACTTATGACCTGAGCGTAACAGGAATAAGGTTAGACACATAGAACTGTTAAAACAATATTTTAAGAAAAAGCATATCCCGTAATACTAGTGCGTGTTCAAAAAGGAGGATAAAAAGAGCCGGAAAGTTCGAGAAGCGCATCTCGAGAGGACCGAAGAGACAGAGCTTTGATGCAATTCGACAGCTATTTTTACCGGTTTTTTTGAACAACCTCTACTAGTGATAGTCACAGGATTGCTTATTTTTGATGAGTAGCTTCAGAAGGTCACGGGAATGATGAATGAAAAAGCATAGAAGGGAAGTAAAATACATGAGCATTTGGTTTACTGAGAAACAAACGGAGAATTTCGGCATTACGATGAAAGTAAATCGTACACTACATACAGAACAAACAGAATTTCAAAAGCTTGATATGATTGAAACGGAAGAATGGGGCAATATGCTTTTACTTGATGATATGGTCATGACATCTGAACGTGACGAGTTTGTTTATCATGAAATGGTGGCTCATATTCCATTATTTACACATCCTAACCCAGAGAATGTTTTAGTAGTAGGTGGGGGAGACGGCGGCGTTATCCGTGAAATATTAAAGCATCCAAGCGTGAAGAAAGCGACACTCGTTGATATCGATGGAAAAGTTATTGAGTATTCTAAGAAGTTCTTACCAAGTATTGCTGGAATGCTTGAGGATCCGCGTGTGGATGTTCAAGTTGGAGATGGCTTCATGCATATCGCCCAAAGTGAAAATGAATACGATGTAATTATGGTGGACTCTACAGAACCTGTTGGCCCGGCTGTAAATTTATTTACAAAAGGATTTTACGCAGGTATTTCTAAAGCTTTAAAAGAAGATGGAATCTTTGTTGCTCAATCGGACAACCCATGGTTTAAAGCAGATTTAATTCGCGACGTTCAACGTGATGTGAAAGAAATATTCCCAATTACGAACTTGTATGTGGCAAATATTCCAACTTATCCGAGTGGCCTTTGGGCATTCACAATCGGCTCTAAAAAATACAACCCACTTGAAGTGTCAGAAGATCGTTTCCATGAAATAGAAACAAAATACTACACTAAAGAACTTCACAAAGCAGCGTTCGTACTGCCTAAATTTGTTCAAGACTTAATAAAGTAATAAGAAAAGCGGAAGCGCCTTGCTCAGCCCTGACAAGCATAAGCCAAGCAAGCTGTGGGGAGTGGGTTTCTCCCCATCAGATTGCTTGGCTTATGACCTCGAAGGGCTAGGCGCTGTAGCTAGACAATAAGAAAAGCGGAAGCGCCTTATTCGCTTGCGTTAGATCATAACAAAAATGGAGGCACAGCTATGCGTTTTGATGAAGCTTATTCAGGAAATGTTTTTATAAAGAGTCACCCAAATTATGAAGAGTCCAAAGCTGTGCTTTACGGCATGCCGATGGATTGGACCGTAAGCTTTCGCCCGGGTTCACGATTCGGCCCGACGCGTATACGTGAAGTATCTATTGGACTTGAAGAATACAGCTTATATTTAGATCGTGAATTAGAAGACGTGAAATTTTTTGATGCCGGTGATATTCCATTGCCTTTTGGTAATCCAGAACGCAGTGTTGCGATGATTGAAGAGTTTGTTGATAAAGTGCTCGCAGATGGTAAGGTACCTATCGGAATGGGCGGAGAGCATCTTGTAACATGGCCAATTATTAAGGCAATGCACAAGAAATATCCAGACATGGCGATCATTCATATGGATGCTCATACCGATCTACGTGAGGACTATGAGGGTGAGCCACTTTCTCATGCAACAATTATTCGTAAATCGGCTGAATTGATTGGTCCAAGTAATGTGTACTCATTCGGCATTCGCTCCGGTTTAAAAGAAGAATTTCAATGGGCAAAAGAAAATGGTATGAAAATTGCTCCATTCGAGGTATTAGAGCCATTAAAGCAGGTGTTGCCTGAGCTTGTTGGTCGTCCAGTTTATGTCACAATTGACATTGATGTTCTTGATCCAGCGCACGCACCAGGAACGGGGACAGTAGATTGTGGCGGGATAACAGCTAAAGAGTTGTTGGCATCGATTCATGAAATTGCCCATTCAGAGCTCCAAGTGGTAGGTTGCGATTTAGTGGAAGTAGCACCTATTTATGACCCTTCTGAGCAAACAGTGAACACAGCTAGCAAGCTTATTCGCGAAATGATTCTCGGTTGGATAAAATAATCGTAGAGGATGACAATTTTGTCATCCTCTTTTTTTAGTGTAAAATTGAAAAAATATGAGATCTGTAGATATATCCGTCCTGTGGATTTTAAAATAGATCAATTGTCTGTTATAAAGGAATAGACAAGGAGTGGTTAACTTATTCTTGAGATCCACCGAATAAACTGTAAAGTAATTTAGAGCTAAATAAGCCACCCTCTAAACTAGTTCTTGCCGTTTTAAAGCGATATTGTTTCTTCTGCAGGTTGAATCTTTTTGAAAGAGTATTTATACTTAAAAGGTTATTAGTGCGTGTTCAAAAAGGAGGATAAAAAGAGCTAAGAAATTCGCAAGCTTTTTTACCGGCCTTTTTTTACAACCTCTATTAGGTACTGAAGGATGTGTAGAAAATTGGCACTTCATGATCTGGAAAAGCAATCAGTGAAAGTGACACTTAAAATGAAAATTACTGTTGGTTCTGAAACCGAGGCGTATGAGTTGATAACCTTTGGGACAAAATTTCAAAAAAACTCCTCGTTCTATTTACAGTATGCTGAGGAAAATGAAGCGGGGAAAGTTCAGACGACCGTTAAAAATAAAGATAATGAAATACTGCTTCTACGGAATGGAGCGATTAAGATGCGTCAGCTTTTCCGCGTGGGAGAAATGACAAAGGGCCATTACGAAAGCATGTATGGCATGCTGGCACTGGTTACAAAAACAAAATACGCCCATCATCAATGGAATGACATGGCGAAGGAAGGTCGTTTTGATATTTCCTACCAAATGCAGATGCAAGGGGCAGAGCCAGGTCAATATGAAATGACATTAACATATAAGGAGGAAGCATAATCAATGAATATCGTGCAGCAAGTTCAAGAAAAACTAAAGCAAGAAATAAAAGATGCAGTAATAAAAGCAGGGCTAGCTACAAAAGAGGAAATTCCCAATGTCGTATTAGAGCTTCCGAAAGATAAAACACATGGCGATTATTCAACAAATATGGCGATGCAACTTGCCCGTGTAGCAAAAAAGGCACCTCGTGCAATCGCGGAAAGTTTAATTGAAAACTTCGACCGTGATAAAGCTTCGATTGAAAAAATTGAAATTGCTGGACCTGGTTTTATCAATTTTTATATGGATAATCAATATTTGACCGAATTAATTCCGGTCATTTTAGAAGCCGGAGATTCATATGGTGAGAGTGACTTCGGAAAAAAACAAAAGGTCCAGGTTGAGTTTGTTTCTGCTAATCCGACGGGGGACCTTCATTTGGGACATGCGCGTGGAGCTGCAGTAGGGGATACCTTATGTAATGTCCTAGCAAAAGCAGGCTATGATGTTTCACGTGAATACTATATCAATGATGCCGGTAATCAAATTAATAACCTTGCATTATCTGTAGAGGCACGCTATTTCCAAGCTCTAGGTCTTGAAAAAGAAATGCCACAAGATGGCTATCATGGAGCAGATATTATTGGAATCGGCAAAAAACTTGCTGAGGAGTTCGGTGATCAGTACGTAACAGTGGATGAAAGCGTACGTTTTGACTTTTTCCGTGACTACGGCTTGAAATATGAAATGGAAAAATTAAAAACGGACTTAGAAAATTTCCGTGTGCGCTTTGATGTATGGTATTCCGAAACGTCATTGTATAAGAATGGGAAAATTGATGAAGGTCTTGCTGCGTTGAAAGAAAGAGGCCATATCTACGAAGAAGATGGAGCTACATGGTTCCGTTCAACAGAATTAGGTGACGATAAAGATCGTGTTCTTATTAAAAAGGATGGTTCTTACACATACTTAACACCAGATATTGCGTATCACCGCGATAAGTTAGAACGTGGCTTTGAGCAACTGATTAATATTTGGGGAGCTGACCATCACGGATATATTCCGCGTATGAAAGCGGCGATCGAAGCTTTAGGCTACCGTCGTGACCAATTAGAAGTAGAAATTATTCAGCTTGTCCATTTATATAAAGATGGCGAGAAAATGAAAATGAGTAAGCGGACTGGAAAAGCGGTAACAATGCGCGACCTGATTGATGAAGTAGGTCTTGATGCAACACGTTATTTCTTTGCGATGAGAAGTGCGGATACACATATGGACTTTGACTTGGATTTAGCCGTTTCACAATCCAATGACAATCCTGTTTATTATGCACAATACGCACATGCACGTATTTCTAGCATTTTGCGTCAAGGAGAGGAGCAAGGAATCAGCTTAGACCAATCAGCAGATTTCTCACTACTGTCTACAGAAAAAGAGATTGAACTTTTGAAAAAGCTTGGTGAATTCCCTCAAGCCATTGCTGAAGCAGCTGAAAAACGGATGCCGCATCGAATGACGAATTACATCTTTGATCTAGCTTCTGTATTTCACAGCTTCTACAATGCCGACAAAGTTTTAGATGTGGAGCATACTGATCGTAGTAAAGCACGTTTAGCACTCGCTAAATCTGTGCAAATTACACTGAAAAACGCACTTGCTTTGATTGGCGTATCTGCACCAGAGAAAATGTAAAGAAAAAATGAAAGAGGATGGCCCCGAGCCATCCTCTTTTCATGAGAAATCCTTTCTTCCTTCAAAAACTTATAAAAAGGGTGAAATCGTATAGGCAATCCGTTCTTTGATTAATTGCACCAAAGTCGGACGGGTTAGCGTACGTTCTGCTAGCGTTGTTGAATTCGATATGTCATCCTGTATTTTCTTTGCCACTTCAGCTAAAAATGACGGATCATAGATCAGACAATTGACTTCATGGTTTAAAAACAAACTGCGTTTATCGAAATTTGCCGTGCCAATATCACAAAGATGATCATCGATAAATAAGACTTTTGAATGGTAAAACCCATTTTGGAACTGTAAGACGTGAGCCCCTTCTTTTATCAGAATTCGAAAATAACGATAGGCGGCTTCTTTCACGAATAGATGGTCGGAAACAAAGGGAACAATGATGGTTAGTTTGATGCCTTTGCGTAGCACTTTCCTCAGTTCTTCAAGCAATGTAATGCTCGGGATGAAATAAGGCGTACCAATAATAATTTCATGTTTCGCTTTGTGAATAAAGCGTGTAAATGTTTCTTCCAATCCAAACCCTTCAGTTGGAACGATCATATGTTGCATGGTGCCAGGTTGCTGCTGTGGGAAATAATGATCACTTTTCCGGTAATCTTCCTTTGTAGCTGTGTACCAGTCTGTTAGAAACTCATATTGTAAATCTTGAATGGATTCACCAGTCATTTTAAGATGATAGTCTCTCCAAGGACACAACTTAGGGTCTTGATTGATATATTCTTTCCCAATATTTAAACCACCTAAATAACCAATCTCACCATCAATGACAGTGATCTTCCGATGATTTCGTTTTTGAGAGGTATAGAAAAGGTATGGCAACTTTGGTGTAAAACTAAAAGAAAAGCGGACGCCGTGCTTTTTTAGTTCTTTTACCATTCGCTTTGAAATAGTTCTACTTCCCATCCAGTCTATTAAAAGCCTTACCTCAACTCCGCTTTTTGCCTTATGCATCAATACGTCCAAGAAATGTTGGCTAAACTGATCATTTTTTATAATGTAAAAAAGCACATGAACATGTTTGGTGGCTTGATGAATATCTCTGAATAATTCTGCAAATAAATCAGTTCCATCTGTATAAAGCCTTAAGTCTCCTCGGCGTTTTGGATATACTCGATTGTGGTTGTTTTGTATATGATGCTTTTGTCCTCGTCTAAAATCAATTCTTAGCCAACAGAGGACAAATAACAGTAACAGTAAAAGAACGATAACAATTTTCAAAGCATATTCTCTCCTCAAATGTGGCAAGTCTCGTCTCATTAGTTTACGCATAATTTCCATTTATACTCATTGAATAAGCCTAATGAAATGAATAGAATTTTTCATAAATAGGGAAGGTGATTATAATAATCGGAAAATTCATAATTTATAAATTAAAATCATTGACTGAATGGTCATTCATTATATAATGGAGGTAATCTATTACAAAATATGGGCAGATGTATTCTACATATTAAAATCGGCAATTCACCAGAAGGGGGTTATATCTGTGGAAATGAATGGTTTACTCTGGTTAAACTTAGTCGCGACAGTAATTGTAATCATTTACTCGGTGAGCCTTTTTGCTTATTTACTTAGAACGAGAACAGCTTATGTGAAGCTTGGGGGAAAAGTAGAATTCGATAACCGTGTTAAAGAGCGGCTATTGAATATTTGGGTATATGTATTTAAACAGAAGAAATTATTGAAGGATAAAAAAAGCGGTACGATTCATGTCATGCTTTTTTATGGGTTTATTTTAGTGCAATTTGGCGCAATCGACTTTATTATCAAAGGTTTGAAACCGGGTTGGCATTTACCTTTTGGCCCAGTCTATCCTGCCTTTACATTCTTTCAGGAAATGGTCACATTAACCGTACTTGTCGCGATCATTTGGGCATTTTACCGCCGTTATATCGAGAAACTTGTACGCCTAAAACGTGACTTCAAGGCAATGCTCGTCATCCTTTTTATTGGCGGCATTATGGCTACTGTGTTAATAGGTAATGGAATGGCGATGGTCTGGAACGAGCATGAAGCTACTTGGTCAGAGCCAGTCGCTTCAGCAGTTGCATTCCTATTCAGTTGGATAGGACCACAAGCCGCAACGGTAGGCTTTTACATGGCATGGTGGCTACATTTGCTAATTATATTGACCTTCCTTGTTTATATCCCACAATCTAAACATGCACATTTAATTGCAGGACCTGTGAATGTTTTCTTTATGCGCTTAACGAACCCTGGGAAGCTTGCATCCATTAATTTTGAAGAAGAATCAGAGGAAGGTGAAGCAGAGGTCTATTACGGAGCTCGGAAGATTGAAGATTTTACGCAGTACCAACTTACTGATTTATATGCTTGTGTGGAATGTGGCCGTTGTACGAATATGTGCCCAGCATCTGGAACAGGAAAAATGCTTTCGCCAATGGATCTTATCGTGAAAATGCGTGATCACTTAACCAATACTGGAGCTGCGATTACAGGCAAGCAGCCATGGGTGCCGACATTTGTTTTTGGGCAAACAGAAGGAAATCAGATTGCGATTGCATCAAGAACAGCGGGAGCACAAGAAACAGCAGCAACTGCTGAAACATACAGTAAGAGCTTGATTGGCGAAGTAATTACGGAAGAAGAGCTTTGGGCTTGTACAACTTGTCGGAACTGTGAAGACCAATGTCCAGTATTAAACGAGCATGTCGATAAAATTATTGATATGAGGCGTTATCTTGTCTTAACAGAAGGAAAAGTGGATCCAGACGCGAAACGTGCTATGACAAACATTGAACGCCAAGGAAATCCTTGGGGCTTAAACAGGAAAGAAAGAGAAGACTGGAGAGAGCAACGCGCTGATGTCTACATTCCAACTGTAAAGGAATTGAAGAAAGCAGACGAAGAATTCGAATACTTATTCTGGGTCGGTTCCATGGGGTCTTATGATAACCGCAGCCAAAAAATCGCCTTATCCTTTGCCAAGTTACTGAATGAAGCTGGTGTGAAATTTGCGATTCTTGGCAACAAAGAGAAGAATTCAGGGGATACGCCACGCCGTTTAGGAAATGAATTTGTTTTTCAAGAGCTTGCAACGAAAAACATTGAAGAGTTTGAGAAACATAATGTGAGGAAAATCATCACAATTGACCCACACGCCTATAATATTTTCAAAAATGAATATCCTGATTTCGGATTGGACGCAGAAGTGTATCATCATACAGAACTGCTTGCCAAGCTTGTAAAAGAAGGGAAACTTGTGCCGAAGCACCCGGTTCATGAGAAGGTAACTTTCCACGATTCTTGTTATTTAGGCCGCTACAATGCAGTGTATGACCCACCGCGGGAGATTTTAAAATCAATCCCTGGCGTTACCCTTGTTGAAATTGAAAGGAGTCGAGAAAACGGGATGTGTTGTGGAGCAGGCGGCGGCTTGATGTGGATGGAAGAAGAAACCGGACACCGGATCAATATCGCCCGAACAGAGCAAGCGCTCGCTGTAAAACCATCCGTGATCAGCTCAGGCTGTCCATACTGCTTAACGATGCTTTCAGATGGAACGAAGGCGAAAGAAGTAGAAGAGGATGTAAAAACCTATGATGTAGCGGAATTACTGGAACGATCAGTCATAGGGAATCAGCAAATGGTAGTTTCATAATATAAACCTTTATAAAGCAGTGTTATCTACTGCTTAGAGCTTCAAACTTATTGAGCGCGCGTAATTTTTTATCCTAGTTTAAGGTAACCACCTACATCAATTTTGGTTTAGATAATCAAGAAATAAAAGGGTGGGGGGAAAGTACCCCCAATTGAAGTCTCACTTTATCGAAACTGATATATGTAAAGAAGTTTTATTCAATATTTTTATCGAGTTTAAATAAATCAGATAATAAAGCGCTTACACAAAAAGAACAAACAAGGTGCTTGCACTTTTCTTACGAGCGAGCATTCAATTAGTTATGAAAAAATCTAATTAAAGGGATTGGGAGGAATTTAAAATGGCAAAAACAGTGATTGTGAGTGGTGCTCGTACACCTTTTGGTAAATTTGGCGGAGGTCTTAGTAGTTTAACAGCTTCAGAGCTTGGTGGAGTCGCGATTAAAGAGGCGCTTAACCGAGCTGGGATTAATGGTAGCCAAGTTGATGAAGTGATTATGGGAAATGTACTTCAAGCAGGGCAGGGACAAATTCCTTCTCGGCAGGCAGCACGCCATGCAGGATTACCTTGGGAAGTGAAAACAGAAACGATTAATAAAGTTTGTGCGTCTGGACTACGCAGTGTGACACTTGCTGATCAAATTATAAGGCTTGGAGATGAAGAGGTCATTGTAGCGGGTGGGATGGAGTCTATGAGTAAAGCGCCATACATTTTGCCAAATGCAAGATGGGGATTGCGAATGGGTGATTCAGAATTGGAAGATGTACTGATTCATGATGGTTTAAGCTGCAGCTTTACAGGTGTACATATGGGCACATACGGAAACAGCACAGCCAAAGAGCTGGGATTATCACGGGAAGATCAGGATCATTGGGCATTTCAAAGTCACCAAAAAGCAATAGCGGCGATTGCCAATGGGACACTTGCAAAAGAAATTATACCGGTTCAAGTACTTAACAGAAAAGGTGAGCCGTTAACGGTTGCGAACGATGAGGCGCCAAGAAAAGATACAACCATGGAGAAACTAGCAACGCTCAGACCTGCTTTTAACAATGAAGGAACGATTACAGCAGGAAACGCTCCCAGAGTAAATGATGGAGCAGGAGCACTTGTATTAATGAGTGAAGAGCGGGCAGAGAAAGAAGGCATTGCTCCATTTGCTTATATTCTTGGTCATGCAGAAGTAGCAGTAGAAGCGAAGGATTTTCCAAAAACCCCAGGTTTCGTAATTAATGAATTATTGAAAAAGACCGGGAAATCACTTGATGAAATTGCTTTATTTGAAATTAACGAAGCATTTGCAGCCGTAGCGCTTGCTAGTAAGGAAATTGCCAATGTTGATCAAGAAAAAGTGAATGTGAATGGTGGAGCGGTAGCGCTTGGTCATCCTATAGGGGCAAGCGGTGCACGCATCATCATTACACTTATGCATGAACTGAAACGACGCGGCGGTGGTCTAGGAATTGCCGCAATCTGCAGCGGTGGCGGTCAAGGAGATGCCATTTTAATAGAAGTGCCAAGTCAAGCATAATAGAGTTTTCAATCGAGATGAGGAGGAGTAGCTGTGGATATTAACAAGGTAATGGTCATTGGAGCCGGACAAATGGGTTCAGGAATTGCTCAAGTATGTGCGATGAGTGGGTATGAAGTGATCCTACATGATCTAAACCAGGATTTCGTGGATCGTGGACTTACGACTATTACGAAGAATTTGACTAAACAAGTGAATAAAGAAAAGCTTACCGAGCAGGAAAAAACAGATACGCTTAAAAGGCTAACCTCCTCTATTGATATACAAAACGCGGCTTCAGTTGATTTAGTCATTGAAGCGGCAGTAGAGAATATGGCAATTAAAGCATCATTATTTACTGTGCTTGATCAGATTACACCTCTTCATGTGATTCTCGCTAGCAACACGTCCTCACTCCCCATTACTGAACTTGCAGCTGCGACTAAACGTCCTGAAAAGGTAATTGGCATGCATTTTATGAACCCAGTTCCCGTCATGAAACTTGTTGAAATCATCCGCGGTCTGGCGACAGATGATGAAGTATATAGAACGATTGAAGAAATGGCTCTATCGCTAAAAAAGGTGCCGGTTGAGGTGAATGATTTTCCTGGATTCGTATCCAATCGAATTTTGATGCCAATGATCAATGAAGCTATTTATACATTATATGAAGGTGTGGCCTCGAAGGAAGCGATTGATGATGTCATGAAGTTAGGCATGAACCATCCAATGGGGCCATTGACGCTCGCTGACTTTATCGGTTTAGATACATGTTTATATATCATGGAAACGCTCCACGATGGCTTTGGTGACGACAAATACCGCCCATGCCCGCTACTTCGTAAGTATGTAAAAGCAGGATGGCTTGGTAAAAAGTCAGGACGTGGCTTTTATGAATATAGCTAACAAGTATTTAGTGACAGCTAGGGGGAGTACAGATGATTTTCCACTTTAATGAAGAGCAAGAAATGATGCGGAAAATGGTTCGAGATTTTACGGCGACAGAGGTTGCTCCCTTTGTAGAGCGGATGGAGAACGGTGAATTTCCCAGACAAGTGCTTCAAAAAATGGGGGAGCTTGGATTAATGGGGATTCCGATACCTGAACAATATGGCGGAGCTGAAATGGATTTTATTTCTTATATTATTGCCATTCATGAAATTTCCAAAGTAAGCCCCGCCTTGGGCGTCGTTTTATCTGTTCATACATCAGTCGGAACAAATCCAATCGTCTATTTCGGGAACGAGGAGCAAAAGCAAAAATATGTTCCGAAGCTTGCAACTGGAAAATATTTAGGCGCATTTTGTTTGTCAGAACCTAGTGCTGGCTCCGATGCTGCTAACTTGAAATCAAGGGCAATAAGAGATGGAGATTTTTATAGATTGAACGGTTCAAAAGCATTTATCACAAATGGCGGAGAAGCGGATGTGTATATTGTGTTTGCTTCCACTAACCCTCAAGAGAGAAGCAAAGGAATATCTGCTTTCATTGTCGATAAAGACACACCAGGTCTAATCATTGGCAAAGATGAACATAAAATGGGTCTGATGGGTTCACGAACCGTACAGCTTACATTTGAGGATATGAAGGTACCGGTAAAAAACCTATTAGGCAAAGAAGGAGACGGATTCAAAATTGCCTTGGCCAATTTAGAGGTAGGGCGAATTGGTATTGCCGCACAAGCACTAGGCATTGCAGAAGGTGCTTTTGGTCATGCTGTAGCGTACGCGAAGGAACGTGTTCAATTTGGAAAATCAATTGCAGCACAACAAGGAGTTGGTTTCAAGCTTGCCGAAATGGGGACAGCAATTGAAGCAGCCAAACTATTAGTCTACCAAGCAGCTTATCTTCGTTCGCATCGTTTATCTTGTGGCAAAGAAGCATCGATGGCTAAGCTATTTGCTTCAAAAACAGCAGTGGATGTGACGACAGAAGCCATTCAAGTGTTTGGTGGATACGGCTATACGAAGGAATACCCCGTTGAGCGCTATTTTCGCGATGCAAAAGTGACAGAAATTTACGAAGGTACGAGTGAAATTCAAAAAATCGTGATTCACAAACATTTGTAGGGGGATAAAGGCATGCAGTTTAAATTAACGGATGAACACGACATGATCAGAAAAATGGTCCGTGATTTTGCAAAAAAAGAAGTAGAACCAACTGCCGCAGAACGTGATGAAGAAGAAAGATTTGATCGGACGCTGTTTGATAAAATGGCTGAATTGGGTTTAACTGGCATTCCGTGGCCCGAAGAATACGGTGGAATCGGTAGCGACTATTTGGCCTATTGTATCGCGGTTGAAGAACTTTCAAGAGTATGTGCTTCAACAGGTGTTACACTATCCGCCCATACATCTCTTGCAGGATGGCCGATCTATTCGTTTGGTACTGAAGAACAGAAACAGAAATATCTTCGTCCGATGGCAGAAGGACAGAAAATTGGTGCATACGGTCTGACAGAACCTGGTGCTGGTTCAGATGCTGGAGGAATGAGCACACAGGTTCGATTAGAAGATGATCATTATGTGTTAAATGGTTCCAAAATCTTTATCACAAATGGCGGGATTGCGGATACGTACATTGTCTTTGCTTTAACCGATCCTACGTCCAAACAAAAAGGTACGAGTGCATTCATTATAGAAAAGGATTTTCCTGGATTTAGCATAGGGAAAAAAGAGAGGAAATTAGGGATTCGTTCATCGCCAACTACTGAAATTATTTTTGAAGATTGTCAGGTTCCAAAAGAAAACTTGCTAGGAAAAGAAGGGGAAGGGTTTAAAATTGCCATGATGACGCTAGATGGTGGTCGAAATGGCATAGCGGCCCAAGCTGTCGGTATTGCTCAAGGTGCGCTCGATGCAGCCGTTGAATATGCAAAAGGGCGCGTCCAGTTCGGAAAACCAATTGCAGCCCAACAAGGAGTTAGCTTTAAGCTTGCGGAAATGGCCACCAGTGTGGAGGCTGCCCGTCTCCTTACGTACCAAGCTGCTTGGCTTGAATCGGAAGGGTCTCCGTATGGAAAAGAATCAGCTATGTCAAAATTATTTGCTGGAGACACGGCAATGAAAGTGACAACGGAAGCAGTACAAATATTTGGTGGTTATGGCTACACGAAAGACTATCCAGTTGAACGCTATATGCGAGATGCGAAAATTACCCAGATTTATGAAGGCACTCAAGAAATTCAAAAACTCGTGATATCAAGAATGTTAACCAAATAAACTAGAAAGCTTCCATCAGTAGTGAATGTAAAAACATGATAACCTATTGCGGTGAGGGGGAAGCAAATGGGTACAATTGAGGTTTACAAAGCGAAACATCCGATTCGTTTTGTGACAGCTTCGAGTTTGTTTGATGGACATGATGCAACGATTAATATTATGAGAAGAATCATGCAATCAAGCGGTACTGAGGTGATTCATCTCGGCCATAATCGTTCAGTTGAGGAAGTAGTAAATGCGGCGATACAGGAGGATGTTCAGGGGATTGCTGTTACATCCTATCAGGGTGGCCATTTAGAGTACTTTAAATATATGTATGATTTGTTGAAGGAAAAGGGAGCGCCGCATATTCGGATTTATGGTGGTGGTGGCGGAGTCATTATTCCCCGAGAAATCAAAGAACTTCATGATTATGGGATTTGTCATATTTTTTCCCCTGAAGACGGAAGAAACCAAGGGCTTCAAGGAATGATTAATAAACTACTTAAAGAATGTGATTTCTCGACCATTCAAGCGTCTCAGCCAGATCAATTTGACGAATTACTAACGGGGAATCCGGTTGCTGTTGCAAAGTACATTACACTTGCTGAGAACAAGATGGCGATGGATGCTGAAACAGCGGCAACAGCGGAGCGCCTCCTTGAACAAATTAAGACATCTAATAAATTGACACCGGTTATTGGAATGACAGGAACAGGAGGAGCGGGAAAAAGCTCCTTAACCGATGAATTAATTCGTCGTTTCCTTAACGAAATTCCGGAAAAGAGAGTGGCTGTACTGTCCATTGACCCAACCAAACAGAAAACAGGTGGTGCCTTACTTGGTGATCGTATACGAATGAATGCCATATTCTCTAATCGCGTGTATATGCGAAGCCTTGCAACACGCCATTCCAAGACAGAGCTATCATTAGCTATCCGTGATGCGATTTCGGTAGTCAAGGCGGCTGGTTTTGACCTAGTCATCGTGGAAACGAGTGGAATTGGGCAAGGTGATGCTCAAGTCGCTGAAGTTTGTGACGTTTCTTTATATGTAATGACAAGTGAATTTGGAGCACCTTCTCAATTGGAAAAAATTGATATGATTGATTATGCAGATTTGGTTGTTATCAATAAATTTGAACGGAAAGGTTCAGAAGATGCCAAAAATCAGGTGCAAAAGCAATATCAACGAAGCAGGATGCTTTTTGACCGTGACGCAGAAGAGATGCCCGTTTTTGGGACCATTGCTTCTCAATTTAATGACGTGGGAACAAATGCCCTATTTGCTGTATTAATAGAGAAGGTAAATGAAAAGACAGGAACTTTATGGACGACTAGCTTTTCAAAGCAAGCTGACGTGAAGAAACTAAACATGATTATTCCCAATAATCGCCGTTACTATTTACGTGAAATTACAGATACAGTCCGGAATTATCACCATCGCACGGAAGAACAGGCGAAAGTAGCCCGTCGTTTATTTCAGCTCGAAGGAGCCATTGACGCAGTCAAACAGCAAGACACAGGTCAAACTGTTTGGGAAGCTCTTGAAGAATTGCGTATCGAAACAGAAGAAAAATTAACGGAAGAATCCAAAAAAATCCTTACTGAATGGGATGGTTTAAAAGAAAAATATTCTGGAGATAAGCTGACTACAAAAATACGGGATAAAGAAATTGTCACTGAACTACGCCAAAGAAGTTTATCAGGCTTATCGATTCCGAAAGTATCTCTGCCTAAGTTTGTTGACTATGGAGAAATTATTCGTTGGGTTTATTTGGAGAATATTCCTGGGAGATTTCCTTATACTGCCGGAGTTTTCCCATTCAAACGACAGGGAGAGGATCCAAAACGTCAATTTGCGGGCGAAGGCTCACCTGATCGAACGAACCGACGCTTTCACTATTTATCTAAAGATGATGATGCCAAGAGACTTAGCACAGCCTTTGATTCCGTTACTCTATATGGTGAAGACCCTGATCATCGACCAGATATTTACGGAAAAGTAGGGGAAAGTGGAGTTAGCATTTGTACGTTAGATGATATGAAAAAGCTCTATCAAGGCTTTGATTTATGCCACCCCTCCACATCGGTATCAATGACCATCAATGGTCCAGCGCCGATTATTTTAGCGATGTATTTAAACACAGCCATTGAACAACAAGTTGTCATGAAAGAAATCGAACTAAAAAGAACAGTAACGCAAGAGGAAATGGAACAAATTAAATCGTATACACTCCAAACAGTACGTGGAACGGTTCAAGCTGATATTCTCAAAGAAGATCAAGGTCAAAACACATGTATCTTCTCGACGGAGTTTGCCCTAAGAATGATGGGAGATATCCAGGAATACTTTATTCATCAGAAAGTGAGGAATTATTATTCTGTCTCCATTTCCGGTTACCATATCGCAGAAGCTGGCGCTAATCCCATTTCGCAATTAGCCTTTACACTGGCGAATGGCTTTACGTATGTAGAATATTATTTAAGCAGAGGCATGAGGATCGATGATTTCGCTCCGAACTTATCATTTTTCTTCTCGAATGGGTTGGATCCGGAATATACGGTAATCGGTAGGGTAGCGAGAAGAATTTGGGCAACGGTTATGCGTGATAAGTATGGGGCAAATGGACGAAGTCAGAAATTGAAATATCATGTCCAAACATCTGGTCGCTCGCTACATGCACAGGAAATTGATTTTAACGATATTCGCACGAGCTTACAAGCACTGATGGCTCTCCAGGATAATTGTAATTCTTTGCACACAAATGCTTACGATGAAGCGATTACGACACCTACTGAGGAATCAGTTCGCCGCGCTATGGCGATTCAAATGATTATTACGAAGGAACTTGGGCTTTCCAAAAATGAAAACCCTCTTCAAGGTTCGTATATAATTGAAGAGCTTACCAATTTAGTTGAAGAGGCCGTCCTTTTGGAATTCGACCGAATAGATGATCGGGGTGGGGTTCTCGGTGCCATGGAAACTCAATATCAACGCGGAAAGATTCAAGATGAATCGATGTATTATGAAATGAAGAAACATTCAGGAGAACTGCCGATCATTGGAGTTAATACGTATTTGAACCCTAATCCGCAAAGCGCAGAAGAACTTGATACGATGGAACTAGCACGAGCTACTAGTGAAGAGAAAGAAGGTCAAATCGAGAACCTTCGTATCTTCCAAAAACGTAACATCGATCAATCTGAAGAATCGTTACAACGTTTAAAAAAATCGGCCATGAATGGAGAAAACATTTTTGTCGAGCTGATGGAATGTGTGAAATATGCAAGCCTCGGACAAATCACCCGTGCCTTGTATGAGGTGGGTGGCCAATATAGAAGAAATATGTAAATAAAAATGCAAGGGAAATTCCATTTATGTCTGTATTCGTGATGGAATTTTTTTAGGGAAATATGCTAAAGTGGTAATGATTGATCGCTAAAAAGGTAAGGATCCCTATTATAATGCGTGTTCAAAAAGGAGGATAAAAAGAGCCGAAAAGTTCGAGGAGCGCATCTCTCTATACCTGCACGTATGCGGTAATACGTACAGGTATAGAGAGACAGAGCTTTGATGCAATTCGACAGCTACTTTTTACCGGACTTTTTGAACATCCTCTTATAAGGTTCTCTTGCTTTTTCAAAAGATCTGTCATAAGCATAGAATCTAAGATTAACTAGCATAAACCTCCTGGTATTGTTTATAATGGATAGTATGTTTAGCGGGAAGAGCAATAGACGATACAGAATGATGTATGAATATCTTTTGTTAGTTTTGTTTAAAGGACATAGGAGCGGGGCTTCGTGACTTACTATATAGTCAATCTGCTTTGCGGGTATACTTATTTTATTAAGAAAGTCCCCCGAAGTCCGGCTCCGCACCGCCACCATTGTGATTAGATGAGTGTAACGTGTAATAGGATTTATCCTTCATAGTAAATGGTGGCGTTTTAACGCCATATTTGTTTTATATGAAAGGACACTTACAGAGTGTTTGATATAGAGAAAGGAAGTGCCGAACTTGAGTTTAAAATCATACTCAAAAGAAGAATTATTAGAAATGTCATTGCTTGAAGTGGCTTATGAATTGCTTGTAGAAAAGAATGCCCCTCTGTTATTTGATGATTTAGTAAAAGAATTGGCTGCTTTGAAAGGATTAACGAAAGAACAAATTAAAAGTATAATCCCGCAATTTTATACGGATTTAAATGTTAATGGACGCTTTACTTGTTTAGGTGAAAATCGCTGGGGATTGAAAACATGGTATCCGGTTGATCAAATCGAAGATGAGGTTGTCCATGTTGTTAAGCCGAAAAAGAAAAAGGCCAAGAAAGCTTCAGTCATCGAGGATGATTTTGAAGAGCTGGATGAGGATGATTTAGGTTTTGAAGAAGATATAGAAGATCTTGATGAGGACGAAGATGATCTTCTTGATGATCCGCTTGATGAGGATGTTGACGATGATTTAGTCGAAGACGAGGAAGAAGACCTTGATGAAGAATTAATAGACGAAGATGAACTTGAATTAGATGAGGAAGAAGACCTTGATGAAGAAGTAGAAAAAGAATAGGGATTTCCTTGACTTTTTCTAGCGGAATTTGTAGAGTCATCTTTGGGCTCCTTAAAAAAGGACAGGATAATAAATATATCGCTCCCTTACATCTGTAAGCGGAGCGTTTTGTTTTTTATTAGAAAGCGGAAGCACTGTTTCAATCTCTGAGGCTGCTTGCGTTAGACAGGAAGGTAGGTTTTAAAAAAACATAAACTTTCTATCTGTTGAAAACAAAGCTACGTAAAATGATGGATTGCTGAATGAATCATTCAAATAAACATCATTTTTTTATTTTTTATGGATTCGTATAAATGGTCCTGCAATTAAAGGGGAATCTGAAAGAATGGACTTAGGATGTAAGAAAAATTAACATAGGCGACAATTATGTAAGAGAAGTTGAAGGGGGATACAACATGACAAAGTATATTTTCGTAACAGGCGGTGTCGTTTCTTCGCTAGGTAAAGGGATTACGGCAGCATCATTAGGACGATTATTGAAAAACAGAGGACTAAGTGTAACCATTCAAAAATTTGATCCGTATATCAATGTGGATCCAGGAACAATGAGCCCGTATCAACACGGTGAAGTGTATGTAACCGATGATGGTGCTGAGGCCGATCTTGACTTAGGTCATTATGAGCGTTTTATTGATATAAATGTTGGAAAACATAGTAATGTGACAACAGGTAAAGTCTATTCGACTGTTATTAGAAAAGAGCGTCGAGGCGATTATCAGGGTGGAACGGTACAAGTTATTCCTCATATTACGAATGAAATCAAAGAACGTGCATTTTTAGCAGGAAATGAATCAAATGCAGATGTTGTCATAACAGAAATCGGCGGAACTGTGGGCGATATCGAATCGCTTCCATTCCTTGAAGCTATTCGCCAAATCAAAAGTGACATCGGTCGTGATAATGTGATGTATATTCATTGTACCCTTGTTCCATTTATTAAAGCAGCGGGAGAATTAAAGACAAAACCGACTCAGCATAGCGTAAAAGAGTTGCGAAGCCTTGGTATTCAGCCAAACCTCATCGTATGTCGTACGGAAATGCCAATTTCTCAAGATATGAAAGATAAGATTGCTTTATTCTGTGATATTGATAAAAAAGCAGTCATTGAATGTCAAGATGCGGATACCCTTTACTCCATTCCTTTAGCACTTCAAGCGCAGAATATGGACCAAATCGTTTGTGACCACTTGAAGTTGGATTGCAAAGAAGCTGATATGACAGAATGGAAAGAGCTTGTTAAAAAAGTTACGTCCCTTTCAAAAACTACAAAGATTGCTCTTGTTGGGAAATACGTTGAACTTCAAGATGCATATCTTTCGGTTGTTGAAGCATTGAAGCATGCAGGCTATGCGCATGATGCGGATGTTGAAATTGATTGGGTTAATGCTGAACGTGTTACGAGAGAAAATGTCGAAGAACTATTGGGTAAAGCTGATGGGATTCTTGTACCTGGTGGATTCGGTGATCGTGGTATTGAAGGGAAAATTGCAGCTACCGAATTTGCTCGTAAACAGAAAAAACCTTTCCTTGGTATTTGCTTAGGTATGCAGCTAGCTTCCGTTGAATTTGCTCGTAATGTGCTTGGTCTAGAAGGAGCACACTCAGCGGAAATTAATCAGGATACACAGCATCCTATCATCGATCTTCTTCCAGAACAAAAAGACGTGGAAGATTTAGGTGGAACATTACGTCTAGGACTGTATCCATGTAAACTAATAGAAGGTACAAAAGCCTACGATGCTTACGGACAACAAGTGGTTTATGAACGTCACCGTCATCGTTATGAATTCAATAACCATTATCGTCAAGCTATGGAAGAAGCAGGATTTGTCTTCTCCGGAACGAGCCCAGATGGTCGCCTTGTTGAAATTATTGAATTGAAAGATCATCCATGGTTTGTAGCTTCTCAATTCCATCCAGAATTCATTTCTCGTCCAAATCGTCCACAACCACTATTCCGTGATTTTGTGGAAATGTCTTTGAAAGCATAATAAATAATGTAAAAAAAACGAGGGTTTCCCATAATGAAAGAGTCAGCAACCGCCATATACAGAAGAATCTCTGAACTATGTGTGCGTGGACGGACCTTTTGGGATACCCTCGTTTTACTTAATTTGATATGGAAGTTTCACTTTATTCTTCGCTATACTCCAAAAGAATTTCTTCAAGTGTAGATTTAATTCCATAATAGGCAAACAAAGCGATCGTTAAATGCGGAAAGCCGACGCGGTTTCCTGAGTCGTCTGGAATTAACCCTCTTTGCAACCGTAAATTAATGTGTACATCAGAATAGTGCTCGATGGATTCTCCATCAGCATCTAAGGAAGTGGCGATTGTTACAAAAGGGATCTGTTGGTCTCGCAGTTTTTTTGCAAGCTGTATGGCTGATTCATCGGTGGAGTATCTCGTAAACAAGATAACGCGATCGGCCACAGTTAACGAAACACTTTCATCAAAGGGTCTAGCACTTGAGAAAGGTTCTGCGCCGTAAAAAGCTTCTGAAAGAATGCCTCCCATCTCTTGGAAACCTTTGAGATAAATCGTACCATCACTAATAGCCGCTTGAGCAAGAAGTCTTGCACCATCTTCGAAATTGAAGCTTTCTTCATCAAGCATCTTTTTATATAATCCAGTTAACTGGGTGGAGAACATTTTTAACATGGATAAAACTCCTTTCAATCACTATACTCACAAACTGAATGCATTTAATTATAAGGGAAAGTATTTTGATTTGAAAGGAAGCCACTAAGTTAATTACGTTTTTTCATCGACTAAAGCAGTATCAAATACTTTAAAGTTTCTTTGAATTTCCCATTTTTTTAAAAATATAGTATTTTAATTTGAGTGAATAGTTTACAATTGTAAAGAAGGAACCATATCTAACATCAACTGACTATAATACAATACTTTGAATAGTAAAAAGGTAGAGCTTGTAAATACTAAAACGGATAAGTATTCGAAACGGCAATAACAAATAAAAGGAAATGTCTACTAATGGGGTTCTTCAAACAAAAGCGATTTTAAATTTTGTGCTTTTGTAATACCTTACTGATGGTTAGTCAAATAGATATAATAATTTTATTCAGAAAGAAGTGAGAGTATGGCAGGGAAAGTTCTTATTGTCGATGATCAATTCGGTATCAGAATATTATTAAATGAGGTGTTACATAAGGAAGGGTATGATACATTTCAGGCCGCAAATGGTGTGCAAGCACTTGATATCGTTACGAATCATTCACCAGACTTGGTTCTTTTGGATATGAAAATTCCTGGTATGGATGGAATTGAAATACTAAAGCGTATGAAGCAAATAGATGCTGACATCCGTGTCATCATTATGACTGCTTATGGGGAACTTGATATGATTCAAGAAGCGAAGGACTTAGGAGCACTTACTCATTTTGCAAAGCCATTTGATATAGACGACATTCGTAAAGCAGTGCGTGAACATATACTTATTCAATCCAACTAATTGACTTTGAATTGATAAATGAATAAAAGCTAAATGAAACTTTTCTATTTTCTCACAGATGCACGCCTGCCCTTTTTGAAGGAAAAAAGGACGCGGCCATCTTAATGCTGGAACTATTTAAATGGCAAATTCAACGAGATTTTGTGTGAAAACTATAAAATAGCGACGATTTAATATATAGTATTTTTGTATGGTGAGTAGACTAATTTTCGTGATTCTTTCTCTTTTCAAGATGATTGTACTTCTTGTAAAGTCGTTTTATTTTCTGTAATAAAACTGAATATTCTTACGAATGTAGAAATTGTTGCTGTTTTTTGTTTGACTTGATATGCTTAGAGGGATAAGGAGACATTCACATCCTTGAATAAGTTATAAGGTTTGTGGAAATCTCTAAAGTGTATTTGTAAGTAGAAGAACATTTACTGTAGGAGGAAATGATTATGCCTTTAGTATCAATGAAAGAAATGCTTAATAAAGCTCTTGAAGGTAAATATGCAGTTGGTCAGTTTAACATTAATAATTTGGAATGGACTCAAGCTATTTTAAGTGCTGCCCAACAAGAAAAGTCACCTGTAATTCTTGGAGTATCAGAAGGTGCAGCTCGTCATATGGGCGGATTTAAAACAGTTGTTATGATGGTTCAAGGCCTATTAGAAGATATGAAGATTACAGTTCCAGTTGCAATCCATTTAGACCATGGTTCAAGTTTTGATAAATGTAAAGAAGCCATTGATGCTGGCTTTACATCTGTAATGATTGACGCTTCACATCACCCAATCGAAGAAAATATTGAAACAACGAAGAAAGTTGTTGAATATGCTCATTCAAAAGACGTTTCTGTTGAAGCTGAAGTTGGAACAGTTGGCGGACAAGAGGATGACGTGATTGCAGATGGTGTTATTTATGCTGACCCTAAAGAATGTGAAGATCTAGTTAAACAAACAGGTGTTGACTGCTTTGCTCCAGCTTTAGGTTCTGTACATGGAGAATACTCAGGTGAACCAAACCTAGGATTCAAAGAAATGGGAGAAGTTCGTGACTTAACACAAGTTCCGTTAGTTCTTCATGGTGGAACTGGAATCCCAACAAAAGATATCCAACAAGCGATTTCTTTAGGAACTTCTAAAATTAATGTAAATACGGAAAACCAACTTGCTTTCACAAAAGCTGTTCGTGAAGTATTGAACAACGATGCAAAAGCATATGATCCACGTAAATACATCGTACCTGGTCGTGAAGCGATTAAAGAAGTAGTTATTGGCAAAATCCGCGAATTCGGTTCTGCTGGACAAGCGTAAGCTTTAATTTAAAGTGAACAAGGGTTTCTCTTCTATTTTGCATACTATGTGAAATGGAAGAGAAACCCTTGTTTTATTTTTAGGCTTATTATAGCTCTATCTCCATGAAATGGCAATTCCGCGTGAATGAACCAAACTTGTATTAATCACAATATTGTTTAACAATGTCTATTTTTTAAAAGACAAAAGGGATTTCTTTTGATCCCAAACGTAGATTCTTCTTTAAAACGCATTTTTAATAGCTATCTTCCCGTATGTGTGTGCAAAACATTCATAAGTTTCTGCTCCTAATCTAGCGATGAAAAAGGTTCAGGTACTAAAAACTAAATCATCTTATGAAGGAGGCGGTGAAGAGCTGTTTTTGCGAAGAACCGCCCCTTTTCCATTAAACAGTTGGAATTTTTTTCACAATCATATAAACTAGAGGAAACAATGAAATTACACATTAGGAGGGTTATTTCAAAAACGCCCAATATAGAAGATAGGTTAAGAACCGTTCTTTAATAGAAAAAGGAATGGAGCTATTTCAAATATTGGAATGTAAGATAAGTGTGTAAACGCTTTCTATGATGCTATGCATTCCGATCCAGACTAAATCTTCCATACTTTTTAACTAAAAAATTTTTTAAAATTTGTATACATGACTTTTGGATTTTTGTGCAAACTAGTAAAGTGAAAACTAAGAAAAGTATATGTGTGTAATGGTAAAATATCCCATTATTCCTTTTGGGTGAAATTTTCTCCAGTGCTAGCGTAGAAGGGAGTTTATTATGGAAAAACTTAAGATTGCAGGTGGGTACCCGTTACAAGGGAGTATTCGAGTAAGTGGGGCTAAAAATAGTGCCGTTGCCCTCATTCCTGCAACAATATTAGCAGATTCTACCGTTACAATTGAAGGATTACCAGATATATCGGATGTTCAAATGTTGAAAGCGCTCCTTGAGGAGATAGGTGGCGAGATTGATTTTCGGGATGGAGAGATGACTGTAGATCCATCAAAAATGATTTCAATGCCATTGCCAAATGGGAGAGTGAAGAAATTACGTGCTTCTTATTATTTAATGGGAGCCATGCTTGGGAAGTTTAAGAAAGCTGTTATTGGTTTGCCTGGTGGGTGTCATCTAGGCCCTCGTCCGATAGACCAACATATTAAGGGATTTGAAGCGCTCGGTGCCCAGGTTACGAATGAGCAAGGCGCAATTTATTTAAGAGCAGATGAACTTAGAGGCGCAAAAATTTATCTAGACGTTGTAAGTGTGGGAGCAACTATTAATATTATGCTTGCGGCGGTACTTGCGAAAGGCCGCACGGTCATTGAAAACGCAGCTAAAGAACCAGAAATCATTGATGTGGCGACATTATTGACAAATATGGGCGCGAGAATTAAAGGAGCTGGCACAGATGTTATCCGAATTGATGGTGTTGAAAAATTAAACGGATGCAGACACACAATTATTCCTGATAGAATCGAAGCTGGTACATTTATGATTATGGCTGCAGCGGTTGGACAAGGCATCATTATTGATAATGTCATTGCCCAACATGTAGAATCTTTGATTGCCAAACTAAGGGAAATGGGCGTGAATATAGAAACAGGAGATGATCAAATCTTCGTCTCTCCTGGATCTCAATTAAAGTCCGTAGATATCAAAACGCTTGTCTACCCAGGTTTTCCTACAGACCTTCAACAACCTTTCACATCATTATTAACGAAGACAACCGGTTCAAGTATGGTTACAGACACGATTTATGGAGCAAGATTCAAGCATATCGATGAACTCCGTAGGATGAATGCAGCCATTAAAGTTGAGGGACGTGCTGCCATTATTAATGGGCCTGCTCAACTCCAAGGGGCGAAAGTAAAGGCAAGTGATTTGCGTGCTGGAGCGGCTCTGGTTATTGCGGGGCTTATGGCTGAAGGAATCACGGAAGTAACAGGCCTTGAACATATCGACAGAGGCTATAGCCATCTTGTTGAAAAGTTATCAGGGCTTGGGGCAACGATTTGGCGTGAAGAAATGACTGTGGAAGAAATTGAACAGTTTAAAAATTAACAATATCCCTAGTGTTCAATGTGTTACGATATTTATTTAAATGTGTTATACTAATTTAAATAAAAGAATATATTTTGTAACACTAAGGGGGGATCGCGATGGAAAGAAGCTTATCAATGGAACTTGTTCGTGTGACAGAAGGAGCGGCATTGGAATCAGCACGCTGGATGGGTAGAGGGTTGAAAATGGAAGCGGATGATGCAGCCACAACCGCTATGCGAGATGTATTTGATACGGTTCCCATGAAAGGGACGGTCGTCATCGGTGAAGGAGAGATGGATGAGGCTCCAATGCTATACATAGGTGAAAAGCTTGGGACAGGCTATGGACCTCGTGTAGATGTGGCGGTAGATCCTTTAGAGGGGACGAACATTGTCGCATCTGGCGGTTGGAACGCTCTTGCGGTCTTAGCTGTTGCAGATCATGGTAATTTACTACATGCCCCTGATATGTATATGGACAAGATTGCTGTTGGTCCTGAAGCGGTAGGGTTAATTGATATCGATGCCTCGATTCTCGACAACTTAAAAGCTGTCGCAAAAGCAAAGAATAAGGATATCCAAGATGTTGTAGCCACGGTGTTAAATCGCGAGCGACACGGAAGGATTATTCAAGAATTACGTAATGCTGGAGCGCGAATTAAGTTAATTAATGATGGTGATGTGGCTGGAGCAATTAATACAGCATTTGATCATACTGGTGTTGATATTTTATTTGGTAGCGGTGGAGCACCTGAAGGCGTCATTTCAGCTGTTGCCTTAAAATGCCTTGGGGGAGAAATCCAAGGGAAACTGCTTCCGCAAAATGACGAAGAAGCTGAACGCTGTATGAGGATGGGTATTGATGTCAATGCTGTGTTAAGAATGGAAGACCTTGTTCGTGGTGACGATGCAATATTTGCTGCAACAGGCGTCACGGATGGAGAATTATTAAAAGGTGTCCAATTTAAAGGGAATTATGGCGAAACTCATTCTGTTGTCATGCGAGCAAAATCTGGCACAGTCCGCTTTGTCGAAGGGCGCCATAGCCTAAAAAAGAAACCAAACCTGGTCATGCGTTAACCTATTCTACCTCGTGGATTTCAGAAATTCTTCAATAAAGGCGGGCGGTTTTCACTGCTCGCTTTCTCTGCAAAAAAATTAAGTTGATTAATTAAAATAAAGAAAGTACAATAAAGGTTGTTTTTATAAACATTTTACATTCAATCAACTATCTATTTATTACTCCAAATTTATGAGCCTTCTATTTTATTCTTCTTTACAAGTAAAGATGTCAATCATTATCTTCTAGCAAAAAGGATACTCTCCCTATTGCCATTTATTTCCCATTCATATAATCTTTGTATAATATGAATGTAACCGTTAATTATATAAAGTGTGGTGCCAAAATGAATTTAACTATTTCGAATTTAGAAAACATGAAATTAAAAGATTTGTACGAACATGCTCGCGAATACAAAGTATCGTATTACAGCAAGCTTTCAAAAAAAGAACTAATCTTTGCGATATTAAAAGCACAAGCTGAGCAAGATGGATTATTATTCATGGAAGGTGTACTTGAAATCATCCCATCTGAGGGGTTCGGCTTCCTGCGCCCGATTAACTATTCTCCAAGCTCAGAGGATATTTATATTTCAGCTTCACAGATTCGCCGATTTGACCTGAGAAATGGTGATAAGGTATCTGGTAAAGTACGACCTCCTAAAGAGAACGAACGTTATTATGGCTTGCTTCATGTTGAAGCTGTCAACGGTGATAATCCAGAATCAGCAAAGGAACGTGTGCATTTCCCTGGTTTGACCCCGCTATACCCTGATCGTCAAATTAAGCTGGAAACGGTTCCGAAATATTTGTCCACTCGAATTATGGATGTGCTTGCTCCAGTTGGGTTTGGACAACGTGGTTTGATTGTTGCGCCACCAAAAGCGGGTAAAACGATGCTGATTAAAGAAATTGCTAATTCAATCACAACGAATCACCCCGAAGCAGAATTAATCGTGCTTTTAATTGATGAGCGTCCTGAAGAGGTAACGGATATTGAACGGTCGGTTGCTGGGGATGTAGTCAGCTCAACGTTTGATGAAGTACCTGAAAACCATATTAAAGTGGCAGAATTAGTTCTTGAACGCGCAATGCGACTTGTGGAACATAAACGTGATGTTATTATCCTGATGGATAGTATTACTCGTCTTGCCCGAGCGTACAATCTTGTGATTCCGCCAAGTGGTCGTACCCTTTCAGGTGGGATTGACCCAGCAGCTTTCCATCGACCAAAACGATTCTTTGGTGCAGCGCGTAATATTGAAGAAGGTGGAAGTTTAACCATTCTTGCAACAGCGCTTGTTGATACTGGTTCACGTATGGATGATGTCATTTATGAAGAATTTAAAGGTACGGGAAATATGGAGCTTCATCTGGATCGAACGCTAGCTGAGAGAAGAATCTTCCCAGCAATTGATATCAGACGTTCTGGAACGCGGAAGGAAGAGTTGTTAATTCCGAAAGACCGCCTTGATAAGCTATGGGCAATCCGCAAAACAATGTCTGACTCACCTGATTTCGTTGAGAAATTCTTGCGCCGTTTAAAACAAACAAAGAACAATGAAGAATTTTTCAGTAAGTTGGAAGAAGAAATGAAAAAAGGCTTGGCTGCATCCAAGCGTTCTTAAACGATAAGAAGAGTTTTATATCGAATAACGATGATCAGATCAAGTGGTCTAGCTTCTCCATAATGGCTTTCTGTCCCGTGTGGATGTACTAACGTTGACGTTAGTCGAAGTTCCGTTATCCGTTACTCTTAGTAAAATGTAACAAGTAGTTGCATATCTCGACTACAGTTGTTATAATAAGTGCATGTGTTTTTACAAATTATGTGAGGGTTACTTATCTTCGCATTGAAGTTATAACTCTGTTTCAGAATGATTCAGGGCAGAAGGAGATGAAAAGAATGAAAACTGGAATCCATCCAAATTATAAACTTGCAAAAGTAATTTGCTCTTGCGGGAATACATTTGAAACTGGTTCAATCAAAGAAGAAATTAAAGTTGAGACTTGTTCAGAATGTCATCCATTCTACACTGGTCGTCAAAAATTCGCTGAAGCTGGCGGACGTGTTGACCGTTTCAATAAAAAATACGGTATCAAATCAGAACAACAGTAATAATGAAAACTTCCGAAACAGGCAAGTGTACGTCCTTGCCTGTTTTTTTATTGCGAATTAATGGTCTTTTTACTAAGATTGCCTGAAAAAAGGCTTTAATATAATAAGTTTGATGGAATTTGAAAGGTGACAGGGTTGTTAACTCTGTTTTTATAGATTAGGTTTTTGGACCAAGAATCAGGACAAAGTGATCGTGAGAAATTGGTCGGAAGAAAGGGTAATAGCTGGAAAGGGGAGTGACTGTTTCAATGTATGAAATGAAACAATCTGGCTGGATTGAATTGATTTGTGGAAGTATGTTTTCAGGGAAATCAGAGGAACTAATTAAAAGAGTCAGCCGAGCTCAGTTTGCGAAACAGAGTATTGCTGTTTTCAAACCTGTTATTGATAATCGCTATGCGAAAGAAGCTGTAGTGTCTCACGATGGATCGTCTGTTATGGCAAAACCGATTTCGCATTCTACTGAGATTTTTAATTATCTCGATAAAAAAATAGATATCATTGCGATTGATGAGGTACAATTTTTTGACGAAGAAATTGTAGACGTTGCCCAGCAACTTGCGGACAGCGGTTATCGTGTCATCCTGGCTGGATTGGATCAGGACTTTCGGGGTGAACCATTTGGGTCTGTACCGACTTTGATGGCGTTGGCGGAATCTGTCACAAAGCTTCAAGCTGTTTGTGCGGTTTGCGGTTCAGCAGCAAGTAGAACTCAGCGACTTGTGAATGAACTTCCAGCTGCCTATGATCAACCTATCATACTTGTTGGAGCCTCTGAAGCGTATGAACCTAGATGTAGACATCATCATATGGTGCCTGGTAAGTCCGAAAAGATGAGAAGTATCATAAAGAATCATACAAAATAATGAAACTGAGGATGACCCTTTGTTAGTGGGATATCCTCAGTTTTTTCGTCATTATGCCTCTTGGGTTTCACCTATGTTTTGTGTCCAATATGGGTAGCCTATCACTAAGCCCGATAAAGGGCAGGATTAAAGGGGGGTTCCGTATGAAGAAAATATGGTCTTTTGTAATCATCGCGTTATTAGCAGGCTGTAATGGCTTGTCGAACAACGCAGGTGACAAGAATAATGCGAATGAAGTTGCCACAAGTAATCTGAATAAGGTAACGAGTGAGAGGGGGCATTATAGTAATCTGCCCGCTGATCAGCTGTTAAATACTCCGAATAGTGTATCGAACGTAGCCCCTTCTACTGGAGCTGATATCGAGCAAGCACGTAAAACAGTCGAGGCAGAAACGGATTATGAGGCAACGAGTGTCTGGGTGAATGGGCTTTCGATGGTTGTGCCCATTGATGATCATGGGAAAATTAAGACAGAATCAGAATGGAAGAAGGAAAAGAAACGAATTCATCGTCTTCTGATTAAAGCCTTACCACGTTATCATATTGATGTAAAACGAGATCATTAATGAAAGATTACCTGATTCAAGCATCCTTCACCCGATTGTCTTTGACGTTGATTATTATCCTATACTATAATTAACATGAAATGGATAAACTAAAAAGCTAAAGAGGCGAATCAATGGATGGTGTGTCCGAAACATATGGATCAGATCTTTTTGGGACATCCTCCTTGGAAATTATGAGGTGAAAAGAGTGTTTGATCGACTACAGGCAGTTGAAGATAGATACGAACGATTAAATGAATTATTAAGTGATCCTGGAGTGATCAATGATTCAAATAAGCTTAGAGAATACTCGAAGGAACAATCGGATATTCAAGATACCGCTATGACGTATAAGGAATATAAAGTCATTCGGGAACAATATCAAGAAGCGAAAGCGATGCTTGATGAAAAGCTTGATGCGGATATGAAAGAGATGGTTAAAGAAGAGTTAAATGAACTTGAATCGAATATTGAAGAGTTGGAAGCTCGGTTAAAAGTTCTTTTAATTCCCAAAGACCCAAATGACAATAAAAACGTAATTATGGAAATCCGCGGCGCAGCTGGTGGAGATGAAGCAGCGTTATTTGCTGGAAGTCTATATCGCATGTATAGCCGATATGCTGAGATGCAGGGCTGGAAAACTGAAATCATTGATGCCAATGCAACAGGACTAGGCGGTTACAAGGAAATTATCTTCATGATTAACGGAAATGGCGCTTATTCTAAATTGAAATTTGAGAATGGAGCACACCGCGTTCAACGTGTTCCTGAAACAGAGTCGGGTGGCCGAATTCATACATCAACAGCTACGGTTGCGGTATTACCTGAAACAGAAGAAGTGGAAATTGAAATCCATGAAAAAGATATTCGCGTCGACACATTTGCTTCTAGTGGTCCTGGGGGACAGAGTGTAAATACAACGATGTCCGCTGTTCGATTAACACATCTTCCGACGAATACGGTTGTTTCGTGTCAGGATGAAAAGTCGCAGATCAAAAATAAAGAAAAAGCTATGAAGGTTTTACGTGCTCGTGTGTATGATAAAATTAACCGGGAAATTCAAGCTGAGTACGATCAAAACCGTAAGTTGGCAGTTGGAACAGGTGATCGATCAGAGCGAATTCGCACGTACAACTTCCCGCAGAATCGTGTGACAGACCATCGAATTGGTTTGACGATTCAGAAGCTCGATCAAATCATGGAAGGGAAGCTTGATGATGTAATTGATGCATTAATTGTAGAGGACCAATCCTCTAGGCTACAAAATGCGGATGATTAAGTCATGTAAAAAAGTATACGAAGCCCTGAATTGGGCTTCTTCTTTTCTAGTGGAGAATAATCGAGATCGGAATGCGGGTGAGATATTACTGCAGTATTATCTTGGAGTAAATCGCTCACAGTTGCTTGCGAGTTTACATGATGAACTTCCCGAACATATAAAAACATCGTTTATTCAATCTGTGGAAAAGCATGCAGAGGGTACGCCTGTTCAATATATTACTGGGACCGAGGAGTTTTATGGCAGAACCTTTAAGGTGAATGAAGAAGTTCTGATTCCAAGACCGGAAACGGAAGAATTAATTGAACATGCACTTCGTAAAATCAAAAAAATGTTTCCAGTAGAACAGTCGCTCACGCTTGTGGATATTGGAACAGGGAGCGGTGCAATTGCCATTACGATGAAGCTAGAATGTCCCAATTTGCTTGTGACTGCGACAGATATTGCGAAACCATCTTTGGATGTTGCTAGAACAAATGGAAATGCTTTATCGGCAGAGGTCGAGTGGGTACAAGGAGATTTATTAGCGCCATTTATTGAAAAGGGACAAACGTTCGATATCCTTCTTTCCAACCCGCCCTATATTCCCGTAGCTGACAAAGAAACGATGTCAGTCGTTGTGACCGAACATGAACCACACCGTGCTTTGTTCGCGGGTGAGGACGGTTTGGACTTTTATCGTCGGTTTATGGAGGAGCTCCCCCGTGTTATGAAAAAACCAGGACTCATCGGCTTTGAATTCGGTGCAGGACAAGGTAATTCAGTTGCTGAAATTTTACAAAAGACATTTCCGAAAGCTTTGGTCAGTGTTGAATATGATATTAATGGCAAGGACCGAATGGTTTTTGCTGAACTTTAAAACAAAAAGTGCTTATAAAGTCTGCTTTCTCCGTTAAAGACCAGTTTTCCCCCGTTGCGGTGGATAAACGGGTCTTTTTCTATAATGTAAATGGATTCTATTAAACTTTTAAAAAGTTAGGATAATCGATACTTTATTTTTTTCTAGATATATAGTTTAAAACACTCCCTTTCTGGCGACACTATTTTTGTGAGGGGAGAGGATAAAGATGAGAAAAAATTTAGCACTTATCTATCTATTAATTTTAACGATTGGAACGATCGTAAGTTTATATATGCCTAAAGTGGAGGCGACAGTTGACGAAACTGAGATGATACCTGACGAAGCGATTAGGTTAAGGATTCTTGCTAATAGTGATTTAGAGGCAGATCAAGCAGTCAAGCGACTCATCCGCGATGAAGTGAATAAGGAGATCACTACCTGGGTTGAAGATTTAACATCCTTAGACGAGGCAAGAACAACCATTTCATCTAATATTCCACAGATCCAGAAAATAGCAGAAAGAATCATAGCGGAAAAAGGTTTGAATCAAACGGTCTCGGTTAAATTCGGTAAAGCTGAATTTCCAACGAAGCTGTACGGCCAATACTTATATCCAGCAGGCGAATATGAGGCGATTGTCATTACATTGGGAGCGGGGGAAGGAGCTAATTGGTGGTGTGTGTTATTCCCACCCTTATGCTTTCTTGATTTTTCAAATGGAACAGCAGTAAGTCAGACACCTTTTGAAGAGGAGGAAGTAGAATCACAGAAACCTATTGAAGAGCAAGAAGAAACGCAAAGTTCTATTGAGTTGATTGAAGAGAAAGAAGAAGCGCAGAGTCCCGTTGAAGAGAAAAAAGAAGCGCGGGGTCTTGTTGAAGAGAAAGAAGAAGCGCGGGGTCTTGTTGAAGAGGAAGAAGAAGTACAGAATCTCACTGAGGATAAAGAGGAATCGCGGGATCTTATTGAGAATAAAGAAGGAACAGAGAGTCTTCTTGACAATAATGAAGAATTACAGAAGCAGCCTGACTCACAACAAGTTCAAGTAGCTGTAAAGCAGGACTCGATCTACAATGGTCAAGAAGAAGAACCGATTATCGTAAAATCATTTTTTGCAGAGCTATTTTCTCAATTATTTTGACCGTTTGTATGAAGGGGAAGGTTGACGACATTGCCAATTAAATTGCAACTGCGTTCTTCTGTTATTGGAGCTGTTTTTGGCTGATGCTACCCTCTTTAGGTTGATCAAGTCGCTTTTCCGTTTGTTCTTACTCGGAGTTCTAGTTTAGGGTTTCTATCATATACCTAGTAAAAAAACTAGAGGGGCGATACGTATGACGATATTCTATCAAGTAAGTGAAATGGACATTCCAGAGTTGGAGCTGTTTTTATCGGAAGCTAATGTAGGAGAGGTAGATTTACAGAAACAATATCATTACTTTGTAGTCGCTAAAGATGATGAAGGTGAAATCTTGGGAACCATTGGATTAATCCCCATCGGAAATTCCGGATTGCTACGATCCTTTGTGATTTCACCTGCATTTCCTACAGAGAAAATTTCAGAGCTTATTCAATGTATGTTACTTGCAGCTAAGAGTCGCGAATTAGCGTCAATCTATCTTGTGACAGAGAAACGAAGCTCGCTCGCGTTTTTTGAAGCGTTTGGTTTTGAAAGAAAAGAAAGTATAGCACAAGAGATAAAAAGTTCTCCACATGTGGAAAAGCTAATCCAACAGGAAAATCGGTGGTTTATGCAGAAAATTCTTTGAATTAATCAACATACCCACAAAGTTATTCACAAACAAACAAGTGTTATCCACAAAATGTGGATAACACTTGTTTTATTTACGGTCATCTTTTATACTTTCAAAGTAACTTTTTTAATAAAAGGTGAAATAATAAGATTCTTTTAATAAGAAATAGAACATAATGTAAAAAAGGTGAAGGTGTTAATGATGGAAACTATTTTGTGGATAGTGGATAAAACTGTGGATAAGAAAAAAGGTTATCCACAACTAATAGAGGCGGCTCATTTACTTGCTGAAAATGAGGTTGTTGCTTTCCCAACTGAGACCGTTTATGGATTAGGAGGGAATGCTAAAAGTGATGAAGCGGTAAGGAAAATATTTGGAGCAAAAGGTCGTCCTAATGATAACCCATTAATTGTTCATATTGCGTCAATGGAACAGTTAAATGAAATTACAGCAGAGATTCCTAAATTAGCGGAAATCTTAATTAAGGAATTCTGGCCAGGTCCTCTCACGCTCATTCTTGAAAAAAAAGAAGGTGTTCTGCCAAATAGTGTGACAGCAGGTTTGCGAACTGTGGGTGTCAGAATGCCAGATCACCCCGTTGCACTTGAATTAATCCGTGCGAGTGGTGTGCCGATTGCAGCTCCAAGTGCTAATACATCAGGAAAACCAAGCCCGACAACGGCAAAACACGTTTCGGCCGACTTAAACGGAAGGATTGCAGGTATAGTCGATGGCGGTCCTACCGGTATAGGAGTGGAATCGACCGTTCTTGATTGTACAGTACCGGTACCTGTCATTCTTAGACCTGGTGGTGTGACAAAAGAAGAAATTGAAGCTGTTATTGGTCCGATTACGGAGGATGCAGCACTTAAAAATCAAGCAGTTACACCGAAGTCACCTGGAATGAAATATACCCATTATGCGCCAAATGCACCGCTTATTTTAATTGAAGGCAAACGGGAATTTTTCCAGCAGCTAGTCGATCAGTATCAAGCAGAAGGCAAGAAGGTTGCGGTGATGGTGCCCGAAGAGCACGTGGATAATTATCAAGCGGATTATCTCGTTTGTTCAGGTTCTCTGGCTAATTTACATTCAATTGCGGCGAAATTATATGATACATTACGGACATTCAACGATCTTGATGTAGATCTGATTTTGGCAGAAGTATATCCAGAAACAGGTATTGGTCAAGCTATTATGAACCGGTTGCATAAAGCAGCAGGACATCAGTTAATCAGGGAAAAGTAAAGACGTGCACAGGACTTGCGGCACTTTCATTTTTCTCATTCTATTTCCCTTTGGACATGCATAACATGAAGTAGGCACGTCCGAGGGGGTAGGGAAAGTGAGTGTAGTTACGGGAGAGCTGGTAACTTTAATGCTTATGGCATTTGCATTAGGAATGGACGCCTTTTCTGTCGGGCTTGGGATGGGGATGTTCAAGTTAAGGCTCAGACAAATCTTGTTCATTGGCTTGACAGTAGGCTTTTTTCATATATGGATGCCTCTAGTAGGTATGACAGCTGGCCGGTTTATTTCGGGGCATTTTGGTGTGTTTGCTGTTTACGCTGGTGGAATTTTACTTATCATTCTCGGGATTCAGATGTGTATATCAGGAATACGAGGAGGAGACGCTCCTCTCCTTGCTCCGGTAGGGAAAGGGTTATTCATTTTTGCCATTAGTGTGAGCTTGGACAGTCTTTCTGTTGGTCTGACTCTGGGGATTTATGGAGCGAAAACATTGTTAACCATTCTCTGCTTTGGAATTGCAGCTACCCTGCTTACCTGGCTGGGTCTACTAACAGGAAGGAAAATTCAAGGATTGCTCGGAGTTTATAGTGAAGTGCTGGGCGGTAGCATTTTATGTGCTTTCGGTTTAAAGCTCTTACTGTCCTTTTAATGATGAATAAACGAGCCGAAGTCAGAGTGTTTTTGAAATCTGGCTTTTTTTTGTTATCCTTTCCGTCGCTTACAACAAGGCGATTATCTGTATAAGTCAGCCTTTTCTAGATATTAGAACATAACCTTATGTTTCTCGTATAAAATGTCAAAATATTGTTCGAATTGTCATGGACGTCCATTAGGATAAAGTGCTACTTTTATCTTAGGGAATATAGAAACGAGATTTTAGGATTAGAGAATGGTCCACTATAATGGAATTGAAGGAGGCTGACTTAATGATTCGAGTATTATTTGTTTGTACGGGAAATACATGCCGAAGCCCTATGGCAGAAGCAATACTACGAGCGAAGAAGCTGTCTGGAATAGAAGTAAAGTCGGCTGGTATATATGCTTCATTAGGCCATCCGGCTTCAGATCATGCAAAAAATATTTTATCAGATCAAAATATACATCAGGCTCATTCTTCTACACTTTTAACAAAAGCTGAAATTGACTGGGCTACACATATTTTCACGATGACAGAAGGACATAAATCTATAATAACGACTTCATACCCACAATCTTCAGATAAGACCTTTACATTGAAAGAATTTGTGCTCGATGACCCAAATAATAGCGATGTTTTCGATCCGTACGGTGGTTCACGAGAAATGTATGAGGAAACCTTCATTGAGCTTCAGGCGTTAATCGAAGGATTAATTAAAAACATTGGTGAATAACAAAAAAACGGATGGTGAATAATGGTTGTGAAAATTGCTCTTCGTTTTACGTTAAAGACACCTTTATCTTTTCTTTCATTTATGACACAATAAAAATAAAAAATCCTGGGGAGGACTCCAATGAAGGTAGCAATCACATCAGATCACGGCGGAATGGTAATCCGTGAAGAAATAAAAAAGTTAATGGACGAGCTTGACATTCCTTATGATGATTTTGGGTGTGAGTGTCAAACATCCGTCGATTACCCGGATTACGCACTCCCTGTTGCGGAAAAGGTAGCGAATGGAGAATATGATAAAGGCATTTTGATTTGTGGAACTGGAATTGGTATGAGTATCGCTGCGAACAAGGTAAAGGGGATTCGTTGTGCACTTGTACATGACGTTTATAGTGCAAAGCTGACACGTCAGCACAATGATAGCAATATGCTTGCGATGGGAGAACGTGTCGTTGGTCCAGGACTTGCCCGGGAAATTGCCAAAGCGTGGTTGGTAGAAGAGTTCGAAGGTGGTCGTCATGCGAATCGAATTGGGAAAATTTCTGAGTACGAGGACAAAAAAGGATCATTCTGAAAGGAAGCGTATTTCATGGCATATGAAGAATTAGAGTTGATCAGAAGCCAATTCAGAACTTTGCTTGCAGAATTTCAACAAGAGGCAGGCTTGACAGAAAAGCAGTTGCTTGTCATAGGTTGTAGCACAAGCGAGGTGATCGGCAAACGGATTGGGACAGAAGGTACGCTAGATGTAGCGAATATGCTCTTCACTGAATTGCAGGTATTTCAGAAACAAATAGGAGCCCAACTTGCCTTTCAATGCTGTGAGCATCTAAATAGAGCGCTTGTTTTAGATAGAGAGACTGCAGAATCAAGAAGGTATGAGGAAGTATCAGTAGTTCCTGTTAGAAAAGCTGGAGGAGCAATGGCCACGGCTGCGTATCAGCAGCTAGCGAATCCTGTAGTTGTTGAGCATGTTCAGGCAGATGCTGGTATTGATATTGGAGATACATTTATTGGGATGCATCTTAAACATGTCGCAGTTCCAATTCGCTCTTCTGTAAAAGAAATTGGAAACGCACATGTTACAATGGCAAAAACTCGTCCAAAACTCATTGGCGGTGAACGCGCTGTTTATAATAATACTTCAGAAAACCAAAGTTGCTCGTAATTTTAGTAAAGCGCTTCTCTTGTCAATATAGAGGAGTGTTTTTATTATGGGGAGTGTATATTACACGAACGATTAATAAAAAATAGACAATAATGTTCGATAAAATTAAATGGATACACTACCGCTTGCTTATTGAACATGGTAAAATGAAAGAGAAATTTTTCAAACTAGTAGTTCAGTAGATTAGGTTTTTTCATCAATCTATGATACATACTGACAATCACGGATTAAGAGGAGGATTACAATGAACCGTTTAGCGAATCAAGATGAGCAGGTTTTTAAAGCTATTCAAGAAGAATTAGGTCGCCAGAGAAGTAAGATTGAATTAATTGCTTCAGAGAACTTTGTAAGTGAAGCTGTCATGGAAGCCCAAGGATCTGTATTAACGAATAAATATGCAGAAGGGTACCCAGGTAAACGCTACTATGGTGGATGTGAATATGTGGATGTTGTCGAAGATTTAGCTCGTGACCGTGCGAAAGAAATCTTTGGTGCCGAACATGCAAACGTTCAGCCTCATTCTGGAGCGCAAGCGAATATGGCTGTTTATTTCACGATTCTTGAGCCTGGAGATACGGTTCTTGGTATGAATCTTTCTCATGGTGGACATTTAACGCACGGAAGCCCAGTGAACTTTAGTGGTGTTCAATATAACTTTGTTGAGTATGGAGTAGATCAAGAAAATCATCTGATTAATTATGAAGATGTACTTGAAAAAGCACGCCAGCATAAGCCGAAGTTAATCGTCGCTGGAGCAAGCGCCTACCCGCGTGCCATTGATTTCAAACGCTTCAGAGAAATTGCTGATGAAATCGGAGCATATTTAATGGTCGACATGGCACATATTGCAGGGTTAGTTGCAGCTGGATTACATGAAAATCCAGTTCCATACGCTGATTTTGTGACAACAACTACCCATAAAACATTACGCGGACCTCGCGGTGGGATGATTCTTTGTAAAGAAGAATTTGCGAAAAAGATTGATAAGTCCATCTTCCCTGGAATTCAAGGTGGTCCATTAATGCATGTGATTGCGGCGAAAGCAGTTGCTTTTGGCGAAGCACTACAAGATGATTTTAAGGCATATGCAAAGCAAATCATTGATAATGCACAACGCCTCGGTGACGCTTTGATAAAAGAAGGAATCCAGCTTGTATCAGGTGGAACGGATAACCATTTACTATTGATCGATGTGCGTTCAGTTGGATTGACGGGTAAAGTGGCTGAAAAAGCATTAGATGATATTGGAATCACAGTAAATAAAAACACGATTCCATTCGATCCTGAAAGTCCATTTGTAACAAGTGGAGTCAGAATTGGGACTGCAGCAGTAACGTCCCGTGGATTTAGTTTAGAAGACATGGATGAAATTGCTTCAATTATTGGATTGGTTCTGAAGAATGTAGAAGACGAAGCAAAACTGGAAGAAGCGAAACAACGAGTGGAAGCTCTTTCTGGAAAATATACTTTATACCCCTCTTTATAATTCATAAAGAGGTTGTCGAAAAGGGTCTGCCCTCACATGCTATCCATCGTTTATCGTGTTCTCTACACGTCTACTAAACGAAATATAGCAATGTGGGGTTAGGCCCTTTCATTATGACAGCCTCCTTTTTAGGATTTGATCCATGTGCTAAAATCAGTTCGTGCGTAAAAAGGATAAAGAACTCATTCACGGTACATGTTAAAAAATATGCTGATTTTTAAACATGTGAGCACATGATTTCTCTATTCATAATTGAAGTTAGATATATTTTTCTGTAAAATGGTTAGAAGTGTGTTTTTTTTGTCGAAATGGCTTTCCGGCAATAAGAAAACCATCACCATTCCTGTGCGCAAAAATCAATTAATGGAGAGCAATAGGAAATTGGTGAATAATTACATTCCCTACTTTTTAAAAGGGGAAAGAAAAAATCCGGAAATAGAAATGGAGAGAACCTTTAATGGCAAAGGTATATGTATTCGATCATCCACTCATTCAACACAAGTTGGCTTTTATACGAGATGTTCAAACAGGAACGAAGGAATTTCGCGAGCTTGTAGATGAGGTTGCAACTTTAATGGCATTCGAAATTACGAGAGATATGCCACTAAAAGAAGTAGAAATTGAAACGCCAGTTAGCAAAGCGAAAGTAAAAGTGTTGTCAGGAAAAAAACTTGGAATTATTCCTATTTTACGAGCAGGTATCGGAATGGTCGATGGAATCTTGAACTTAATTCCAGCTGCTAAAGTAGGGCATGTTGGTCTATACCGAGATCCCCAAACATTGAAACCAGTAGAATATTATGTGAAGCTTCCAAGTGACTTGGCAGAAAGAGAGTGCATAGTTGTTGATCCAATGCTTGCAACAGGAGGATCTGCAATTGAAGCGATTACGTCTATTAAGAAGCGTGGAGCGGTTAACATTAAATTTATGTGTTTAATTGCAGCTCCTGAAGGCGTTGAATTATTGAAGGAAGCACATCCGGATGTAGATATTTACATTGCTGGTCTTGATGAGAAGCTAAATGACCATGGTTATATCGTTCCTGGACTTGGAGATGCCGGAGATCGATTGTTCGGAACAAAATAAGATAAAACGAGGTGGCAGTCATGTCAAAACAGATTAAGGTTATGACAATCTTTGGTACAAGGCCTGAAGCGATCAAGATGGCTCCATTAGTTCTTGAATTACAAAACCAATCGGAACATTTTGAATCGATTGTTACAGTAACGGCGCAGCATCGCCAAATGCTTGACCAAGTATTAGAAATTTTCTCGATTCAACCAGATTACGATTTGAATATCATGAAGGATCGCCAAACGCTCATTGATGTAACAACAAGGGGTCTCGAGGGTCTTGATGGAGTGATGAAGGAAGTAAAACCAGATCTCGTTTTAGTACACGGTGACACGACAACAACATTTGTGGCGAGTTTAGCGGCTTTTTATAATCAGATACCAGTTGGTCACGTGGAAGCAGGACTGCGGACATGGAATAAATATTCACCATTTCCTGAAGAAGCAAACCGTCAGCTGACAGGAGTGATCGCTGACTTGCACTTTTCGCCGACTGTAAAAGCAGCTGAGAACTTAACAAATGAAGGAAAAAATGATGAATTCATCTTTATTACAGGAAATACAGCCATTGATGCACTAAAAACAACAGTGAAAGAGACATATTCACACCCCGTTTTAGATAAAATTGGCGATGACCGTCTCATTTTATTAACGGCTCACCGTCGTGAAAATCTAGGTGAACCAATGCGCAATATGTTCCGTGCGATTAAACGGCTCATTGATGAGCATGATGATGTACAGGTCATTTATCCCGTACACTTGAATCCAGTTGTCAGAGAATTAGCAGCTGAAGTTCTTGGAAACGATCCGCGCATTCATTTAATTGAACCATTAGATGTATTTGATTTCCACAACTTCGCCGCGAAGTCATATCTGATCATGACTGATTCAGGTGGAGTGCAAGAAGAAGCTCCTTCGCTTGGTGTTCCAGTTCTAGTTTTGCGGGATACAACGGAACGCCCTGAGGGAATTGAAGCAGGTACGCTTAAGCTTGCTGGAACAGATGAAGAAACCATCTATAGTCTAGCGACTGAACTGTTAACGGATAAAGAAGCCTATCAACAGATGGCGAAGGCTCACAATCCTTACGGTGATGGACATACATCAGCAAGGATAGCAGAAGCCATTCGTTTTTACTTCAAGCAAACTGACAAAGCTCCAGTAACGTTTGTGCCGGGGAAATAATTAGCGTTTTACAAAGGTCTGATCTTGAACTCTATATACAGTATGAAATGTTCACTGTGTATAGTCGTTGCGAGAACAGATCTTTTTTTTTGATTCTGCATCTAAAACCTTCTACTTTGAAAAAGGACTTCCCCATATGCATAGACTTGAGCTTAAGTGAAACCATAAGTGAAAGGGGTGTCGCTTTTGCTGAAAAAATGCTTTTCTTTACTAATCATACTCACTTTTATTTGTACAAGTGTAACGTCAGTAGACGCGACACAGTTACCGCCATTGCCAAAACAAATTGAATCCAAAAGTATAAAAGCGATTGTGCTGTTAGAAAAGCCTATATCTACTACTGACATTCAAACAATACTGACAAAATATCCGTCGCTCAAGCTTAGGAAAGTATTCAAACACGCTATCGTAGGATTTTCCGTTAAAGGGAAAAAGGAAGAAATTATGAAACTTAAAAAAGAATATGCAATTTCTGCGATAACAGAGGTTTCGGTTTATCGTGTTCAAGCTGATTCAAGCATTCCTTTTATTGGTGCCGATCAAGCTAGGTCTTTTTTTGATGAAAAAAAACAAAGAATCACGGGAAAAGGTGTAAAGGTTGGCATTATTGATACCGGTATTGACTATACACATCCTGATCTACGAAAAGTGTATAAGGGAGGCCGTGATTTAGTTGATGGAGACCAAGACCCGATGGAAACGAGAGGACAAGGTGACCAATCGACCATACATGGTACACATGTAGCGGGAATTATCGCAGCCAATGGGAAAATGAAAGGTGTAGCCCCGGAAGCTGAAGTGATTGCATATCGAGCGCTCGGTCCAGGAGGGACCGGTAATACTGAACAAGTATTAGGGGCGATTGAAGCGGCGATCGAAGATAAAGTGGATGTGCTTAATTTATCATTAGGGAATGATGTGAATGGTCCGGACTTGCCCATCTCGATTGCGCTAAATAAAGCGGTGGAAAGCGGGATCGTCGCGGTTACTTCAAATGGAAACTCAGGTCCGGCAGTCTGGACTGTTGGTTCACCAGGCACTGCAGAGAAAGCTATTTCTGTCGGGGCATCGACACCTCCAATGGTTGTCCCATATATGAAAGTAGGGCTAGGAGCGAGGAAGAAAATGATTCAGTTAATGCCTATGCAAGGGACGGAACCATGGGAGCTACGTTTCACACAAGAAATAATGAATGGGGGGAAAGGAAGGGCAGATGATCTAAAACAAGTGAAAGGGAAAATAGCTCTGATAGAGAGGGGGAGCATATCATTTTCTGAAAAGGTCATCAATGCTAAGAAATCAGGAGCGGTTGCCGTTATTATTTTTAACAATACAGAGGGGAATTTTATTGGCAGTGTGACAAAAGGTTTGGGTATACCAGTAGTTTCTATTTCAAAAAAGTCGGGAGAGTTGGTAAAGAGGCAGATTCGGTCTAAGCAGTGGAATGTGCAGTTTGAATATAAGAAGGAACAAGATCAGTTAGCGGATTTCAGTTCAAGAGGGCCGGTTACAGTAAGTTGGGATATTAAACCGGATCTATTGGCACCGGGAGTGGCGATTAATAGTACAATTCCACAGGGATACTTAGAGATGCAGGGGACAAGCATGGCTGCTCCACATGTAGCTGGAGCAAGTGCGCTTATCCTACAGGCACATCCGGAATGGACACCGGATCAAGTGAAGTCTGCCCTAATGAGTACGTCCAAACCACTGTTAGATAAGAAGGGGAAGTTGTATCGTACATTCGAGCAAGGGGCAGGGCGACTGCAAATTGATCAAGCTTTAAAGGCAGATACGCTTCTTTACCCAAGTTCTCTTTCGTTTGGGATGTTCACAAAGAAAGAAGGGATTCACGAACATGAAGAGAAACTCGTCATTGAAAACACCAGTAAGGAGAAGAAACATTACTCATTTCAGATTCCGATGAAAGAAAAGGGGATTACGTGGGATTTACCAGCATCCTTTTCCATTCAATCAGGAGAAAAGAAACAAGTCCAGTTAGGATTACAAATAAACCCAGCACTTATGAAAAAGGGGATTTATGATGGTTACTTAAAGCTGGTTGAAGGCGTGAAGGAAATCAGTCTACCGTTTCTTTATGTGAAGGAGGAACCGAACTATCCAAGAGTAATGGGATTTGAATTCAGTGCCGGTGATCAAGAAGGAATATATCGCTATGAGATGTATTTACCACGTGGCGCTGATGAAGTGGGGATTGCACTTTATGATCCAGATAATTTTCGTTTTGTAGGCTATTTGGATTGGGCGAAAGACGCACCGCAAGGTTTATTTAAGAAGGAATTAGCTAAAGACAAGCTTCCGGTGGCGGGATTGTATACAGCAATAATTTTTGCAAGGAAATTTGGGAAGGAAGATCAGATTGAAACGACCATCATAATTGAATGAAAAAGGTGTTTTTGAAAAAGTCAACAAAAAGGCAAAATACAAATGTGAACAATTGGTTAACTATTACCGTTCTGTGACAAAATTCACGAACCACACATTGACATAACCTATTAGGCTATTGTATGCTAACTAAGGGTGTAAATGGTAGGGGTTTCAGAGTCTCAAGACGGTTTTTTTGTCTTTTTCTTTCGGAATATTATTCACATCCTCCACAAATTTCGACCGCAAGGATGCACAATATGCGTCAAATATCGCAGCCTGTATACGGCAATGGCATAAATGTCAGCGATTCTTTCACAATTTGTCGGTTCATTGTATATGAGCATTTTTAATAAGAAGATGCCAAACCGAACGCCTGACACCAAGCCGTAATTTATCACAATCGGTTCTTCTCACTGGACATGCAATACATACTTTTGCGATGCTCCAAAACAGCAAGGAAAATTTTCTCGGGAGATTAACAAAAAGATGCCAGAAATAAACATCGTTTTTAAAAGGCAGAGTAAATACATGGTCTATCTTTTGGCGGCTTTTGTATTAGGCTGGGGATTTACAAATTACCAAACTGTGTTTGGGGGGCTTTTGCTAGGAACTAGCCTAAGTTTGTACAATTTATGGCTAGTCAATCAAAAGATGAAAAAGTTTGATCAAGCAATAACCGAAGGGAGAAAGGTTAAATCTCTCGGAACAATGACCAGATTTGCTTCAGCTGGTTTGGCTGTTATTATTGCACTTGAATACCCAGAACATTTTCATTTAATTAGTGTAGTATTGGGATTGATGACAGCTTATCTTGTCATTATTATAGATTTTTTTATCCACTTAAAACGTCGGTAGTGGGAAGAGAGGTGAATATAGTTGAATCATGGGGCACCAACGCAAGATTTTTTAGGTTTAACCTTTAACTTAAGTAATGTTTTAATGATAACTGTAGCAAGCGTTATTGTTTTCATTATTGCTACACTTGGCTCTCGTAAACTTGCAATGAAACCAACTGGTATGCAAAATTTTATGGAGTGGGTCATGGACTTTATTAAGAACATGATTAATAGTTCAATGGACTGGAAAACGGGTGGCCGTTTCCAACTACTTGGAATGACGTTGATAATGTATTTATTCGTATCGAATATGCTTGGTCTTCCATTTGCGATCACGTATGATCACGTACTTTGGTGGAAATCACCGACAGCAGATCCTGTTGTAACTCTGACTTTAGCAGTCTTAGTTCTAAGTTTAGCACACTATTATGGAATACAAATGAAAGGCTTCAAAGGATACTTGAAAGCATACAAAAACCCAATGACATTAATCGAAGAGTTTTCAAATACTCTGACACTCGGTTTACGTTTGTATGGTAATATCTTTGCTGGTGAAGTATTGCTTGGCTTATTAGCAGGAACACTTGCTATGAGTGGTATTTGGGGCGCCCTTGGAGCCGTCATTCCTACATTGGTATGGCAAGGATATAGTATTTTCGTAGGTGCAATTCAATCGTTTATTTTCGTTACGTTAACAATGGTTTATCTGTCTCATAAAGTCAGTTCAGACCATTAATTATAAGTTCATAAGAACTAATTTGCAAAATTATATATCTCGAGGAGGAAATTAATAATGGTAGGTTCAGTAGGTCTTCTTGCAGCAGCAATCGCAATCGGTTTAGCAGCACTAGGTGCAGGTATTGGTAATGGTTTAATCGTTTCAAGAACAGTAGAAGGTATCGCTCGTCAACCAGAAGCTCGTGGAATGCTACAAACTACAATGTTTATCGGTGTAGGTCTAGTAGAGGCAATGCCAATTATCGCTGTAGTTATCGCGTTCATGGTATTAGGTCAATAATAGAACCATTAAAAAGTTCAAAAATGGCGAAGTTCGTTTCATGTGAACCTTCGCCTTTCCTTTATGTCCATATTCAGTATTCATCATATTGCTGAAGAAAATACTATAAAAAAAATAAACGAGGCTGTCTCAAGTTAAAGTCAGACTCTTTTGAGACAACCTCATTATAAGTGAAACTCGTGAAGGGAGTGAACCAAGCGTGTTAACAAGCGGTTTAGTATTGGGATTATCTATAAGCAAGTTTAACGGTGGAGATGCCTTGTTCCAACTGGCAATGTTTATCATCTTGTTATTCTTGCTTAAAAAATATGCATTTGGTCCTCTAATGGGCATCATGACTCAACGTGAAGAACATGTTGCATCTGAAATCAATGCTGCAGAAGCAAGCAGACTAGAAGCAAGCAAATATTTAGAAGAGCAACGTGAACTATTGAAACAATCTCGCGTAGAAGCTACTCAGCTTATTGAAAACGCGAAACAACAAGGTGAGACTCAGCGTGAAGATATTATCATTCAAGCACGTACAGAAGCTGAACGCCTGAAAGAATCAGCAAAACGCGAAATCGTACAAGAAAAGGAAAAGGCTGTCGTTGCATTGCGCGAACAAGTCGCATCCTTGTCTGTTTTAATTGCTTCTAAAGTTATTGAAAAAGAACTATCTGAAGCAGATCAAGAGAAACTAATTAATCATTATATTCAAGAGGCAGGAGAAGAGAGATGAGCGATGTTGCAGTAGCAAAGCGTTATTCGAGAGCTCTTTTCCAAATTGCACAAGAGCAAAACCTTCTTGATCAATTAGAAGAAGAGCTCCGAGCAGTCAAAGAGGTTTTCAGCTCTGATAAGGAACTTTTAGCCTTCCTTACGCAGCCTAAAATCTCAATTAAAGCAAAGAAAAATGTAATTACACAAGCTTTTTCAAGCGTCTCTCCCAGTATTCAAAATACGCTTCTCATTATGATTGAACGTCATCGTACGGATTCAATCGCAGAAATGGCGCGTGAATTTATTGAACTGGCTAATGAAGCAAAATCAGTAGCAGAAGCGACAGTATATACAGTTCGTCCACTGACTGATAGCGAGAGTGAGGCTGTGTCTTCCGTATTCGCAGCCAAAGTGGGAAAACGTACATTGAAAATTACTAATATTGCTGACAGCAGCATTCTTGGCGGGATCAAACTTCGTATCGGCAACCGTATTTTTGACGGAAGTGTTAACGGAAAGCTTGAACGCCTTAGCAGACAACTATTAAGCTAATATTCACAGTTAGGGGTGAAATTCATGAGCATTAAAGCTGAAGAAATCAGTGCGCTGATAAAGGCGCAAATTGAAAACTACCAGTCTGAAATTAAAGTAAGCGACGTTGGGACTGTCATCTCTGTTGGGGACGGAATTGCACGCGTTCACGGTTTAGATAATGTAATGGCAGGAGAGCTCGTAGAATTCGCAAATGGTTCAATGGGGCTATCTCAAAACCTTGAAGAGAACAATGTTGGTATCGTTATTCTTGGACCTTTTAGAGATATTCAAGAAGGCAGTGAAGTTCGTCGTACAGGACGGATTATGGAAGTACCAGTAGGTGAAGAATTAATCGGCCGTGTCGTGAATCCATTAGGACAACCAGTTGATGGACTAGGTCCGATCAATACGACTCACACCCGTCCAATCGAAAGCCCAGCTACAGGTGTTATGGACCGTAAATCTGTTCATGAACCATTACAAACAGGTATTAAAGCGATTGACGCTCTAGTTCCGATTGGTCGAGGACAACGTGAGTTAATTATCGGGGATCGCCAAACAGGTAAAACATCTGTTGCGATTGATACGATTTTGAACCAATCTGACCAAGATATGATTTGTATCTACGTAGCAATCGGACAAAAAGAATCGACTGTACGTAATACAGTTGAAACATTCCGTAAGCATGGCGCGTTGGATTACACAATCGTTGTAACGGCGTCTGCTTCTCAACCGGCTCCACTATTATACTTGGCTCCTTATGCGGGTGTATCAATGGGTGAGCATTTCATGTTCCAAGGCAAGCATGTGTTAATTGTCTATGATGATCTTTCAAAACAAGCATCTGCATACCGTGAACTGTCCTTGCTACTTCGTCGTCCACCAGGTCGTGAAGCATTCCCAGGAGACGTATTCTACTTGCACTCACGTTTACTCGAGCGTGCGGCTAAATTAAACGATACATTAGGTGCTGGTTCAATTACTGCACTTCCATTTGTTGAAACTCAAGCAGGCGATATTTCTGCTTATATCCCAACAAACGTAATCTCTATTACGGATGGACAAATTTTCTTGCAGTCTGATTTATTCTTCTCTGGTGTACGCCCGGCGATTAACGCAGGACTTTCTGTATCCCGTGTTGGTGGATCAGCTCAAATTAAAGCGATGAAGAAGGTTGCTGGAACACTACGTCTTGACCTTGCCTCTTACCGTGAGTTGGAAGCATTCTCTCAATTCGGTTCTGACCTTGATAAATCAACGCAAGCGAAACTAAATCGTGGTGCACGTACAGTTGAGGTGCTTAAACAAGATCTTAACAAGCCAATCAAAGTTGAAAAGCAAGTTATGATTCTGTTTGCTCTAACTCGTGGACATTTAGACGATATTCCTGTAAAGGACATTCTTCGTTTTGAAGAAGGATACTATTCATTCCTAGATCGTTCTCACTCTGATTTATTAGACCACATCCGTACGACAGGTAACCTTCCTGAAGAGGATGCAATTGTAGCTGCTATCAACGAATTCAAAAAGAACTTTGTAGCATCTGAATAATCGGCCTAATTAAATTTTACAAGGGTGGTGAGAATGAATGGCCTCTTTACGCGATATAAAGTCTCGTATTAACTCGACTAAAAAGACTAGTCAAATTACCAAAGCGATGCAAATGGTTTCTGCTTCAAAATGGAACCGTGCTGAATCCAATGCGAAAAGGTATGCTCCTTATATGGAGAAGATTCAGGAAGTCGTAACGAGTATTGCTAGCGGAAGTACCGACGCATCACATCCGATGCTTAAGACTCGACCAGTTAAGAAAACTGGTTATGTTGTCATTACAGCGGATAAAGGTTTGGCCGGTGCTTACAACAGCAGTGTGCTTCGTCACGTCTTTAAAACGATTCAACAACGCCACAAATCAGCCGATGAATATGTCATTATTGCCATCGGAAGAGTTGGCCGTGATTTCTTTGTCAGTCGGAAAATGCATGTGGAGCTTGAAGTAATTGGAGTGCCTGACCAACCATCGTTTTCAGACATTAGTGATATAGCAAAATCGACAGTGAATTTATTTCAAAATGAATTGTGTGACGAGTTATATATGTACTACAATCACTATGTCAGTGCCATCTCTCAAGAGGTAACGGAAAAGAAAATTCTGCCGCTGACAGATATCGAACTTTCAGGGTCGTTAACTTCTTATGAATATGAACCGGATGCTGAAGCAATTCTTGAGGTTTTGTTACCTCAGTATGCAGAGAGCTTAATTTACGGAGCCTTACTAGATGGAAAAGCGAGTGAGCACTCGGCACGTATGACTGCGATGAAAAGCGCGACAGATAATGCGAAAGAGATTATCGACTCCTTATCATTGCAATATAACCGTGCGCGTCAAGCAGCAATCACGCAAGAAATTACTGAAATTGTCGGCGGTGCCGCAGCATTAGAATAAACTAAAGTGTCTTAAAAATATATGGACCAGGTAAGCCTAGACGATTGCTTCCTGTTCTACAATCATAGATAGTCGTCAAACATAATGACAGGAGGGAAAACGATGAATATTGGACGCGTTACTCAAGTTATGGGTCCGGTAGTTGACGTGAAGTTTGATAACGGACAGCTACCTAAGATCTATAATGCGTTAAGAATTGAAAATACATCATCTGGTACTGGCTTAACTCTTGAAGTTGCCTTGCATTTAGGTGATGATTCAGTTCGTACAATTGCGATGTCTTCCACAGATGGATTGACACGTGGAGCAGAAGCTGTTGATACAGGGGCTCCGATTTCCGTACCTGTAGGAGATGTGACATTGGGACGTGTTTTCAACGTATTAGGAGAAAACATTGATCTTGATGCACCTATTCCTGTAGAAGTACGTAGAGATCCAATCCATAGACAAGCACCTACATTTGACCAACTTTCTACTGAGGTAGAAATTTTGGAGACAGGTATTAAAGTAGTAGATCTTCTTGCACCTTATGTTAAGGGTGGGAAAATTGGTCTATTCGGTGGTGCCGGTGTAGGTAAAACGGTATTAATTCAAGAACTTATTAACAACATTGCCCAAGAACATGGTGGTATTTCTGTATTCGCAGGCGTTGGTGAGCGTACTCGTGAAGGAAATGACCTTTACTTCGAAATGAGTGACTCTGGTGTTATTAAGAAAACAGCTATGGTATTCGGACAAATGAATGAGCCACCTGGTGCACGTATGCGTGTTGCCTTAACTGGTTTGACAATGGCTGAATACTTCCGTGATGAGCAAGGACAAAACGTATTGTTATTCATCGATAACATTTTCCGTTTCACACAAGCAGGTTCTGAGGTTTCTGCCCTTCTTGGCCGTATGCCTTCAGCGGTTGGTTATCAACCAACACTTGCAACTGAAATGGGGCAATTACAAGAACGAATTACTTCAACAAACGTAGGATCTGTTACATCGATTCAAGCAATCTATGTACCGGCAGATGACTATACGGATCCAGCTCCAGCAACAACTTTTGCTCACTTAGATTCAACAACGAATCTTGAGCGTAAATTGTCTGAAATGGGGATTTATCCAGCAGTTGATCCATTGGCTTCTTCTTCTCGTGCACTTAGCCCTGAAATCGTAGGTGCTGAGCATTATGCAATAGCACGTCAAGTTCAAACCACACTGCAAAAATATAAAGAACTACAAGATATCATTGCCATCTTGGGTATGGATGAGTTAAACGACGATGAGAAGTTAGTTGTTGCCCGTGCTCGTAGAATTCAAAACTTCTTGTCACAAAACTTCCATGTGGCAGAGCAATTCACTGGACAAAAAGGTTCTTACGTACCGGTTAAAGAAACGGTCAAAGGCTTCAAGGAAATCCTTGAAGGTAAGTATGATGATCTTCCAGAAGATGCGTTCCGTTTAGTAGGAAGAATTGAAGAAGTTATTGAAAAAGCAAAGCAAATGGCGTAATAAAGGGACCGAGGAGGGTATGAAATGAAGACGATAAAAGTCAGTGTTGTTACTCCCGATGGCCCAGTATATGATGCAGAAGTAGAAATGGTAAGCGCAAAGGCAAAGAGCGGGGAACTAGGAATCATGGCCGGCCATGTTCCTATGGTAGCTCCTCTTGATATAGCTGCTGTCCGTCTTAAAAAAGAAGGCCGTACAGACTATATTGCCATTAATGGAGGCTTCTTGGAAGTTCGTCCAGATGTGGTTACGATTCTTGCTCAATCTGCAGAAAGAGCTGAAACTATCGACCTTGTCCGGGCACAATCGGCTAAAGAGCGTGCAGAGAAGAGATTGCAGGGAAACCCTGATTCAATCGATATAAAGCGAGCTGAAATAGCGTTAAAACGTGCAGTCAACCGGATTAGTATTGCAGAAAATAAATAATACTTAATAAGTGGTTATCCCAAGAGGGTTTGACCTCACACTCTAAATTCCGTTTATAGTTTCATTTTCCGTCTCATAAACGATATTTAGTAGATGTGGGGTCTGATTCTTTCGCTATGGGATAGCCCTTATTTTTTGAACATCATCATATGTTTGTTTGGTGCTTTATCCTACTCTTAACGGGCAGTAAGACCCCCGCCTCAAGACTTAGAGGAATCGAAGGAGCGTAGGATAAAGAAACCTCTCACTAATTGAAGTTTTACTTTAGTTACAAAAGATCGCAAAATTTCTCTTTTTCTATGAATTTTTTAAAAAATTTTTGGTCATATTTCCTTTTAAATTCCAAGTTCCAAACAGTTATGTGCTATAATAGGGACTGGGTGTTTTTTTAAGGAGGATTATGTATGTTTTCAGCATTTAGCCAACAGGCGCTGATTGGAATTGTTTCACACCTGTTTTTTATTGCCGTAACGTGGTGGGCTCTCCAAGCTTTAAATTTCGAGAAGCTGTTAAAAGCAAACTCCGTATTGAAGGCAAGAGTTCTTTACACACTTTTGACAGTTGCAATTGGATCAGCTGTAAGCAATTTCTTCTTAGATTACCTCTTTTATTCGCAGCAACTTCCATATATGTTTAATCAGTAACACTGATGTTTTAAGATTTTGTCAATTACTGACGATACATTTTAAGTATGTCTTACCTCCCTACCGGAAAAGATGGTACCAAAGGGAGGGATTCAAAGTGAAAAAAACGTTAACATACATCGTGTTTCTTGGTTTTATACTGATTTTCCTTGGGAATAGTACAAGTGTAGCTAAGAATAAGTCAGATATAGAAAAAATAATCGAACAGCTAGAAGCGAACATAAATATAGAAATAGGCGATTGGTCTGTATATGCACGTGAAAAAACTTTGATGATTGAAACAAGGAAAGACTTCAATAAAGAAGTGAAGAAACTTCAAAGAATATTTCCCGACTTCACCTGGACAATTACAGCTGAAGAGGAGAAATGGACAGCCACTGCGACATATGTGGATCCACAAACAAATTTAACAGAATCGCTTCATTTAATGTCTACTCAAGAAAAATCTGATATTGTAAGCTATATGATTTATGAGGCTAAAGGTCATAGCTGGAATGCAGATTATTCCTCCTTTATTGAAGGGGATTTCCAAGACAGGAAAAAAGTCATATTTCGAGGGAAACCGGCAACTTTCACTTGTGTTAAAGGGACATTCAATGATAATATTGATACGGTTTTAACCTCGGAATCTATAAAGCTATTAGGTTTATTTCAGGCAGAGGAAATGGAAAGCATAAAGGAGCCTCATTTTATCTCGGTGTCTGCAAAATCTAACATGTTTACCGAAACATTGACACATGAATCTATGAACTTGCAACTTGCGTTAAGAACAGATGGATTGGGCGAAAAAACAACCTTTGTAGTTGGCACACCCATCATTACGTTTGAATATTAATATAGAGAAATTGGACGCGGAGGGGAATACTCTTGGAAAAAATCATCGTCCGCGGCGGTAGAAGGCTTAGCGGAATTGTTAAAGTAGAGGGAGCAAAAAATGCCGTTTTGCCGGTTATCGCCGCAACACTATTGGCTAGTGATGGAAAAAGCATTATTAAGGACGTTCCAACGCTCTCCGATGTATATACAATTAATGAAGTATTGCGCAACTTGAATGCTGAGGTTGCCTTTGATAATAATGAAGTTACTGTAGATGCATCTAGAGGGCTATTAGATGAAGCGCCGTTCGAATATGTTCGAAAAATGCGTGCTTCTGTATTGGTTATGGGTTCTTTACTAGCAAGAAATGGGCGTGCTCGTGTAGCATTACCTGGTGGATGCGCAATCGGTTCGCGTCCTATTGACCAGCACTTAAAAGGCTTTGAAGCAATGGGTGCGAAAGTGAAAGTTGGAAATGGCTTTATTGAAGCTGAAGTGAATGGCCGACTCAAGGGGGCAAGAGTATATCTTGATTTCCCAAGTGTAGGGGCAACAGAAAATATTATGATGGCTGCAACACTTGCAAAGGGTATAACTGTGCTCGAAAACGTTGCCAAGGAACCAGAAATTGTGGATCTTGCTAACTTCCTGAATAAAATGGGAGCAAAGGTTAAAGGTGCAGGAACAGGTACATTGAAAATTGAAGGTGTAGAAAAGTTATACGGTGCTGAACATTCAATCATTCCAGACCGCGTTGAAGCTGGTACATTCATGGTAGCTGCTGCAATTACGGGTGGTAATGTCCTTGTCAAAGGAGCAGTTCCAGAACATCTCACTTCTTTAATTGCAAAAATGGAAGAAATGGGTGTCGAAATTCACGAAGAATATGAAGGGTTACGTGTAATTGGTCCAGACTCTTTAAAGGCTATCGATATTAAAACGATGCCTCACCCAGGATTTCCAACTGACATGCAGTCACAAATGATGGCATTGTTGTTGCAAGCTAAGGGAACAAGCATGATTACAGAAACAGTATTCGAAAACCGCTTCATGCATGTTGAAGAATTCCGTCGTATGAATGCAAATGTTAAAATTGAAGGCAGATCGGTCATCATAAATGGACCATCCAATCTTCAAGGAGCAGAAGTAGCAGCTACCGATCTACGTGCTGCAGCGGCTCTTGTTTTAACAGGCTTAGTAGCTGAAGGGGTAACACGTGTAACGGAATTAAAGCATCTTGACCGCGGCTATGTGGACTTCCATGGTAAATTAGCAGCTCTAGGGGCAGATGTTGAACGTGTAAACGACGAACATACAATTGAAATTAAAAATATTGCAGCAGATTTGAATGCATAATTGATAATAGTGGCTGGACTTTGAATGTGAAGTCCAGCTTCTTTTTTTTGTTGTCCAATGCTTGCAAATGAGTTTGGCTTAATCTATCCACGGCTGTAACACTCCACAGATGAAAGTTCCTCTTCCACTAACTTTATGACATCCCTGCTAAGCTAAGCGATGATTCCCTAGGTTTACTTTACTCCCCAACTTGATCAAAATACCCACCAGAATGGAACAAAACGAAAGCCTTATGAAAGGAAAACATTTTTTCGTATTGGTATAAGTAAACTTCTAGAAAAATAGTGCATAGTTACGGCTAATAAGCTATGAACATACTAAGGTAGTTTCAAAATAAAGGTCATAATTGCTTGTCCCAACCCATATATTTGTCATGAGAGAAGGGGAGGTGTGGGAACGTAGGACTCTCCCATTCGAAAGATAAAGTGAAACTTCTATCAGCGGGATGCAAGTCCCCACTGATAGTTAGTTGAACCGGGATAAAATGATAGAGGACTCGTTTCTGCCACAATTCCACCTTCAATGCATACAAAGGGAGGCCCAGGAATATTGAGAGCATTTAAGCCGATCATCACACTATTTTTAACTGTAGCATTTGTTACACTTATGATCCCCGCATTACTTGTGCTTCCATTTTCAAAAGATAAAGAGGGTGGTAAATTATCCGAAGCTGTGGAGCAACCCATAGAAAATGTTGACACAACAGAGGTGTCAGGTGTAGATGTCGCTGTGTATCGATCTGCCGAAGAAGAGATTCAAACGATTCCGTTAGAATCATACGTTGTCGGTGTGGTGGCAACAGAAATGTATGCAGATTTTGAATTAGAAGCATTAAAAGCTCAGTCTCTGGCAGCGAGGACGTATATTGTGGATTTGTTGCTGACAGATAATGTTGTTGGAGTACCAAAAGGAGCCGATGTGACAGATACGGAATTGCACCAGGTGTATCGAAATGATGCGGAGCTGAAGAAATCGTGGGGTTCCGATTATACATGGAAAATCAAGAAGATTAAAGATGCGGTAAATGCGACAAAAGGGCAAATTTTAACGTATGATGGCAAACCGATCACAGCGTCCTTCTTCTCAACTAGCAATGGGTATACCGAGAATTCAGAAGATATTTGGACAAGTGCTTATCCTTATCTAAAAAGTGTGGCAAGTCCTTGGGATAAATCATCACCGAAGTTTTATAATAATGAAACGATATCCGTAGCTGATTTTCAAAAAAGATTAGGTGTTAAACTGCCAGCAGGAAATGAAATCGGTACTGTAAAGGCTCGTACAAAAGGAAATCGAGTAAGTAAGGTGGTTATAGCAGGCAAAGAACTAACTGGAGTGGAAGTTCGTGATAGCTTGGGCCTGAAATCAACAGACTTTACTTGGGAGCGAAAAGGCAAGAACATTATCATTACGACAAGGGGTTTCGGTCATGGAGTTGGAATGAGCCAGTACGGTGCAAATGGAATGGCTATAGAAGGGAAAAAATCTGATGAAATTGTAAAATATTATTATCAAGGTGTTACGATTCAGCCTTCGAACGCAATATTGAATACCATCACAGCAAAAAAGTAAGGCTAGGCTAAACAATATGATTGGTAATTAGATCTTTGGCCGCACAAGCTTTTCAGTCAGAGCTAAAGGGGCCAAAGATCAACATCGTCAGAGAAAGTGAGATCTCCCTCACTGACGGTTAGTTGAACCAACCAATCGGATCTTTACGTGCAGTTGTTCCCCCACTTATCTCCTTTGTTCCTCATAAGCGTGAGATAAAATAGCAATGAAATAAAAAAAAGGCTGTCTCAAAAGCCAAGGATCAAATCCTTATGAGACAGCCTTTTTCGTCATTTTTTCAATGATTGTAAGAAAACCACGATGATGCTTGAAATAGTGATAGCGTACATGGAAATAAGTAGCTAACACGCCAATTACATCTTTGACAACATCAATAAGGCTTGCTGAGCGGGCAGGTATGAAGGATTGGTGTATTTCATCACAAACGCCATACAAACACGCTAAAATGGCAGCTAGGATACTCCAGGAGCTGGTTAATTTACTATGAGCAGCAAGAGCAGCAGCGAACAGCATATAAAGAATCGCAAATTCAACCAAATGAAGAGCTTCCTTGATGAAATGATCGACAGAAGAGGATGGAAGATCGAGAATTAAATCATCAGGCTGACTAGACATATACCAAATAGCTCCCATATAAACAAACGGCAGAACCGTCAAGAATAGCTTCAAGAATTTTCTCATGAATGAATACTTCCTTTAGTAAGTGATTGTTGCCATTGTATCAAGAATTTTCTTATAGGGAAAGAACAAAGCGTAAGCGACTTGAAAAAGGCGGAATGGCGAAATTCCATAAAAAAACATATTTTTCATCTTACGAAACGGGACCATTACCACACGTATCACACTAAACTCGCCTAATCACAATGGCAGCGGTGCGAAGCTGAATTTAGAAGTACTTTCTATAATAAAATCAGTTAGTTGCTAATTAGACTAGAGATATTTAGAAAGTAGCGAAGCCCGACTCCCATACCCTTAAAGGAATGAAATAATTACCATGCATAAAAAATTCAAGTTAAACAAAAAATAAATCTAAAAAAATTTTATGGCAGATGTATATAATTGCAGCAATCTGTTCAGAATGATTGCTGAGGTGATTAATTATGAGAGAGGAAGAAAACAAACCAACTTCCAAAAAGTCCATTCTCCGACGTATTCAGAATAAACGTTGGGCATTACCAGCAATTTATATCGCAAGTGCCGCATTGATTTTGGCCGGTGCCATTTGGGCACAGAACAGTTTTAACGATTCAGCTGACAACTCAACAGATAAAGAAGAGGCAACTGGATTAGGCAATAACATGGAAGAGCCTGCGATTGAAGTAAACAGCCATCTTGAAAAAATTAACATGCCGATAGCGGATTCCCAACTCGCGGTCATTAAGAAAGAGTTTTATGATAAAGAGGCTGACAAAGAAAAACGTGCTGCTGCATTAGTCTTTTATAATAATCGTGTTATGCAAAACAAAGGACTGGATATCGCAGCTAAAGACGGTGGTGCATTCGATGTTGTAGCTTCTTTAAGCGGGAAAGTAAATAAAGTTAAAGAAGATTCTTTGCTTGGAAATGAAGTAGAAATTGAACATGAAAATGGTGTGACTACTCGTTATCAATCTATTACAGACATTAAAGTAGCGGTTGGCGACAAAGTGAAACAAGGTGCTGTGATTGCCAAAGCAGGTAGGAGTCTCTTGAATGAAGAGGCTGGAACACATGTCCACTTTGAAATTCGCCAAGATGATGTTGCTTTAAATCCAAATGCTATTTTCGGAAGTCAGTTGGCATCCCTTGAAACAAAGGACGAAGCTGCTGATAAAAACCCAAGTGGTGTAAGTGAAGAAGAAGATCCAGCGAATTCGGATTCTGAAGCAATTGAAGACCCATCTGACGCAAAATCTAGTGACGATCATAAAAAAGAAGATCCTTCTGATTCTGAAATGGGTAACACTGAAGAAGGCTGATAAAGTGAAACTTCTATCAGTAGGGTTGTTCTGCATCTCCCACTGGTAGTTAGTTAAAATTTCCATCAATGGAGTTTGTTCACTCCATACATGAGTTCGTTAAACTAAACTAAATGAATCAAAACAAAATGGTACGACCGTAAACAACAACTGAAAATTTGGTGAGATCCCTATCATAAAGATGGGGATTTTTTATATGGCTATCTTAACCCTTTCTTCTTTTACAAAATCCCTTTATTTCTGACAAATTTCTCGGGAAATAATTTGAAAGCACGCATTAACTTTTGGAAAATTACGATAAATATTTCCGGAAGTTGTTCTAAAGTGTGCATATATCTTCATCCGTACTAATAAACTGATACAAACCATACAAAGAGAGTGTTTGAGGTGAGTAGTCGTTTAAATCTAATGATAAATCCAGTTGAAGATATATGAATCGATAATTTCCGGGGCAACGGTCGTTTTTAAGCCAAAAGCGAATCTCATTTCACACTTCTCACATCCAATTTAGGGAGGTCGAGTGGTGTGCACGATTACATCAAAGAAAGAACTATCAAGATAGGAAAGTATATCGTGGAAACAAGAAAAACTGTTCGTGTGATTGCGAAGGAGTTTGGTGTATCCAAAAGTACAGTCCATAAAGATTTAACCGAGCGATTACCTGAAATTAATCCTGAATTGGCCAATGAGGTGAAGGATATTTTGGATTATCATAAATCTATCCGGCATCTTCGAGGTGGAGAAGCAACAAAGTTGAAATATAAGCGGTCAGAGCGCGAAGAGGAAATATTGAAAAGATAGCTTTTCCCTCATTAACGGGACTAACAATCAGTGGGGATGAAGAACCCCCCCACTGATTGAAGTTTCACTTTATGTAAAAATAAAACCGGTATTTGCTACCCTGATTCAGTTTCGGTGGTTTAAAAGGGAAATACTTAGTAAAAAGTGTTACCTTTTAAGAACCACGGGAAGCGGGGTATGACAACAAAAACCGGTTTTTGTGATGCGTAAAAAAAATTCCCATTTCAAGGATATAGACCTACCTTCCACCTTTTCAATATGTTAAAATAAACAATTAGGAGTAAGTAGGCTTTTATGAGGATTCAAGGAGGATTTAAATCATGTTTGCTAGGGATATTGGAATAGATCTCGGAACAGCTAATGTGCTGATCCATGTCAAAGGTAAAGGAATTGTGTTAAATGAGCCATCCGTATTAGCCATCGATAAAAATACGAACCGTGTATTAGCGGTCGGTGAAGAAGCTAGAAAGATGGTTGGTCGTACACCAGGAAACATCGTTGCGATTCGCCCGTTAAAGGATGGAGTCATTGCTGATTTTGATGTAACTGAATCGATGCTTAAGCATTTTATAAATAAGTTAAATGTTAAAGGATTTTTATCGAAACCAAGAATTCTAATTTGCTGTCCAACTAATATCACGAGTGTTGAGCAGAAGGCCATTAAAGAGGCAGCTGAAAAAAGCGGAGGTAAGAAAATTTACCTAGAAGAAGAGCCGAAAGTGGCGGCAATAGGAGCGGGGATGGATATTTTCCAGCCAAGCGGAAATATGGTCGTTGACATTGGCGGAGGTACAACAGACATCGCAGTCCTATCTATGGGGGACATTGTAACCTCATCGTCCATAAACATGGCGGGCGATAAATTTGATAATGAAATTTTGAATTACATCAAACGTAAATATAAACTGCTCATTGGTGAAAGAACGTCAGAAGATATCAAGATAAAGATCGCAACTGTTTTTCCTGGATCGCGGAAGGAAGAAATTGATATTCGTGGACGTGATATGGTTTCTGGATTGCCTAGGACAATTACCGTTCATTCTGAGGAAATTGAAGAGGCACTGCGTGAACAAGTTTCTATTATTGTCCAAGGTGCTAAGAGCGTTCTAGAACGCACACCACCTGAATTATCAGCAGATATTATTGACCGCGGCGTTATTCTTACAGGTGGCGGAGCCCTTCTGCACGGAATTGACTTATTGCTAGCAGAAGAATTGAAAGTCCCAGTACTAGTCGCAGAGAATCCTATGGACTGTGTAGCGATTGGAACGGGAATTATGCTGGATAATATGGATAAATTACCACGCCATAAATTTGGTTGATTCAATAGAAGCGCACACTTTTTGTACCTTCATTTTGACGGGACTGAGGATTCTCGGTTCCTGTTTCTTATTCGAAATCGAGTTATAAAACCTACGAAGTTTTTTAACCAATTCCTTTACAATTGACGATTTTAATGCCTCAAGCAGTCCTACTATAATTAGTATTAAGTTACCCTAGAAACCTTCCGATATAGTAAATAGACGTATGGAACAACAACCATAAGACTGTTTAGAAAAAAATATTCCAGATAGCTGAAGATTACAGCTTTTTGTATGAAGGACATGGGGATGGGTCTTCGTGACTTATACATATAGCTAACCTGCTTAGCAGGTATACTTATAGTATCGAGAAAGCATCCGAAATTCAGGCTTCGCACCGCTATCATTGTGATAAGGTGAGTGTAGCGTGTTTCATGGTCTATCCTTCATAGTAACTAGTGGCGTTTGAACGCCATTTTAGATTTTGTATATATCAGAGGTGATCAATGATGTTCAGAGGATTTTACACAGCGGCTTCCGGAATGCTTACTCAACAAAGGCATGCGGAAATGTTGACGAATAATTTATCAAATGCGAACACGCCTGGATTTAAAACAGACCAAGCAAGCGTGAGGTCGTTCCCTGAAATGCTTATGCAACGAATAGGTCAAAAAGCGACAACACCAAACGGGAAAATCAGTTTACCAATTTATTCACAGGTGGGCTCTCTCAGTACAGGTGTCTATATGCAAGAGGCGACGCCCTTGTATACGCAAGGTGACATCCGAGAAACCCAATTAGCGACCGATTTGGCGATTGTTAATGGGAACCTTCCATTGAATCAGGAAAATGGCAAACCAGGCACGCTTCTCTTTGTTGTTGAAAATAGTGTGGGTGAAGCGCGTTACACGAGAAATGGGAACTTTACATTGGATGGCGCTGGATACTTGACCACAGCTAGTGGAAATTATGTGCAGGATGTCAATAATAACCGAATTCGCGTGAATAGCGAGAACTTCTCCGTCAGTGAAGAAGGCATGATTATAGAAAATAACCAACCAGTAGCCCGCATTGGAGTTGCATTCGCAAGGGATCCTTACCAACTCATTAAAGAGGGAGACGGATTATTCCGTGCAGAAGGAGCAAGGCTTGCTAACGCCTATAATACTGCAGGTGTATCGTTTAATTTAAAGCAGGGCTATTTGGAAGGGTCTAACGTCGATCAGGCGCAAACAATGACTGACATGCTTACTACTTATCGTACGTTTGAAGCGAATCAGAAAATATTACAAGCATACGATAAAAGTATGGACAAGGCTGTCAATGAAATTGGTAGGCTCTAAAGAATAAGGGGGAAATATAGTGAATCGCATGATGATTACATCAACTAATACACTCTCTCAGCTTCAGCTAAAATTGGATACGATTAGCAATAATATAGCAAACGTGGATACAACAGGCTATAAACGGAAAGAAGCAAATTTTACGGATTTGCTTGTACAGCAATTCAATAATCAAACAACTGCGTCTCAGGAAATCGGCCGTTTGACGCCAAATGGAATACGCCAAGGAACAGGGGCCAAACTTGGTCAATCACAACTTATCCTGACACAAGGTTCATTAAAAACGACGAATCGTAGCCTAGATGCCGCCTTTACAAAGCCCGATTTGTTTTTTAGTGTACGTGTTTCAGATGAGAGTGGAGAAAACATACGCTATACACGTGATGGAGCCTTTTTTATGACACCTGTAGATGGAAATGATCATCAGGTTATGCTTGTTACGGGTGATGGGAATTCTGTTCTTGATGAATTCAACCGCCCAATTGTTGTAAACGGGAATGTAACAGATATTAGCATGTCCGAAAATGGACAGATTAAGATAGAGACGAGTGATCGAGGAACACAAACCTTTGAGTTAGGCATTGTGTCTGTTAAGAAGCCGCAATTTATGGAGCAGCTAGGCGGTAATGTATTAGCACTCCCCTCAAATTTTAACCAATTGAATATGAATGCAGAAGATATTTTGACATCATTAACAGGCGGCTTGCGCGGCGAGATTTCTATGACACAAGGAGCGTTGGAAGGCTCCAATGTAGACTTGTCGAAGGAAATGTCTAATCTGATTATGGTTCAGCGACAATATCAATTCCAATCAAGAGCGATTACAATGGCTGATCAAATGCAAGGAATAGTGAACAGTATCAGATAAGTGAAACATCCATCAATAAAGATCAAGCCGCTGATTATTATGGGGGCATAACGGCCTGTTAAACCGGGATAAAAAGGAGCTATTGTACACAAGCATGGAAGAAAAAACTTTAACCAGAGATGATTTTAAACAGAAAAAGGAAAATAAGGAACAGACGAAACGAAAAATTCGAATCAGACTGTTACCGCTTTGGTTCAGGGTGTTACTTGTTACAGTATTGATTGTTGTATCAGTAGTCTCCGGATCAATTGTCGGCTATAGTATGATGGGTGGCGGAGCAATGGTTGATGTATTTAAAAAGTCAACCTGGACTCACATTTTTGATTTAGTATACAGTGAGAAATAGAGGGCCAATCCAGGTCAACTGGTGATGGCTTTTCTTATAAGGAGGAAAAAGGAATGCTTGATATTAATCAAATTAAAGAAATTATTGCGCATCGCTATCCTTTTTTATTAGTGGATCGCATAATTGAAGTGGAAGATGGAAAACGTGCAGTAGGCTTGAAAAACGTTTCAGCAAATGAATCTTTCTTTAATGGTCATTTCCCTGAGTATCCAGTCATGCCTGGTGTGCTTATTGTGGAAGCACTTGCTCAAGTAGGGGCAGTAGCGATGCTTAAGCAGGAGGAATATAGAGGGAGACTAGCCTTTTTTGCTGGAATTGATAACTGTCGTTTTAAGAGACAAGTCGTTCCAGGAGACCAATTAAAACTTGAAGTTGAAATCACGAGAATGCGTGGTTCCATTGGCAAAGGAAGAGCAGTGGCCACTGTAGATGGCGAAATTGCTTGTGAAACAGATATTATGTTTGCCTTTGGAGATAAATCATAATAGTAGAATAACAAAGGGTACGGATAAAGATTCCGTGCTCTCTTTTTTTGTCCGCGAGAGGAAAATTTGGAAAATGTTACTTTTATAGAAACGAGAGAAATTCCCTTTTTCGGGTATTCTAAATAAGGACCATTAGAATATGGCTCACAACATAAGGAGGAATACAACATGGTGAAAAAAAGAATATTAGCTTTGCTTGGGTACTCATTTTTATCAATAATGATGTTAGCGGGATGTGCGACGAACGATAACAATAATCCTGCTCCTGAACAGACCCCGACAGATAATAATGTAAATGAACCTGTGAATCCAGACAACAATGTGAACCCAGACAACAATGTAAATGAACCTGTGAATCCAGACAACAATGTAAATCCGGACAATAATGTAAATGGACCAGATACAAATTTAAATGAAACACCAAAACCTAAGGATAACAAGTAATTCTTATTCATAAACAAAACAGGTGGAAATTTCCGCCTTTTTTGTTTCGATTCTATAACGAAAATAATTTAATTGTTATAAATGATTCCTTTTACTGGCGATATTTGATATGATTTTAGCAAGAGCAGAGGAGCTAAATGTAGGAGGTCCATTTTATAAAATGTTAAAAGATCTTTCACCAGGAGTAAAAATAAGTATAACTCGCTCTATTTCAATTACTTTTGAGCAATATATGAACAAAATCAACTGGAATGAAAAACAGTTTGATTATGAAGCGTACATGGGCGAATGGAAAGAATACTTAAATAAATCAGCTACTTGGTATGATAAGGTAAGCAATGATATAAAAGCGAATTCGGAGTTTCATGAGGAATTAGCGGTGAAAATTAATGAAACGATTAATAAGATTCTTTCAGAAAAACCGAAGAAAGAGCAAATGGAAGAGATAGAACGACTGCAAAAACTTACGAAAACAGAATATGATTATACTTGTCGCGCGGAAGCTCGTTTTGTCATAGAGAAGCTCACAAGGGAATTGACAAACTCCAAATAAAAAAGTCATATTGAAGCACTTATATCCTTTCGTAAATTCCCTCTGCAAATTTGAACGAATGAGACATGTCAACAATATGTAAATGAAAAAAGCAAAAGCAAAGAGTTCTTTGCTTTTGCTTTTTTCATTGGCTTTTGCCAGTGAGGAGTTACACGCTTTATGAGGTTGTTCAAAAAGCCCGGTAAAAAAGCTTGCGAATTGCACCAAAGCTCTGTCTTTTCTCGAACTTCTCGGCTCTTTTTATCCTCTTTTTGAACACGCACTTTATGATTTTTTTGTAGTGATAAATGGAGGCTGAGAAATGATTTTTTCTTTGAATTGCGTAAGTAAGTCCTCGCCGGAAATGCCTTTGTCGATTAAATCCTCAAGAAGTAACTCTGCATACTTACTACGGGCTCTTTGCAAATGACCTTCAAATACGATGCTAACATGGCCATCAACTTCTTTGATTGAACGGAGGACAGTGTCAAACGCAGCAGGGCCATTCTCTTTTTTTGTGATGACAGCCTGAACAGTCACTTCGCCATTCAATAAAGGAAGTACATGCTGAATTTTATCGAAATATGGTTTAGGTAAAAAGGCTTCGAGAATCCACGTATTTAAATCATCTTCTTTGTTAATAATCAATCCATCTGTAAGCCCCACATTAAATAGTTCATTTCGCTCAGTTACAATTTGTAGTGAAATTAATTTGAATGATTTCATGCCATTCCTCCATTCTTCTTATGCATAGAAACTTTCCTTATTTTTGCTTATTATAACATATCTGAAAATGAGGAACGAATCATAATCTAAATGAGATTCGACTTTAAAAAAGTGAGGAAATGTTGAAAATCTAGTTTTTGCTGTAGAAGTGCGTTGAAAATAGGATTTTTAAGCGAGATATCAATAATAATCAACAAAAAAGGCGTATCAAAATGCAGATTTCGCGGTTTTTCTTTTACAATAAATTTATGTATGATGGGTACAAATAGATTGGAAGGAGATGAGAATGTGATTAATCAAGTAACTTTAGTCGGCCGGTTAACGCGAGATCCTGATCTGCGCTATACAGCCGAAGGTAAGGCAGTCTCTACCATTGTATTAGCGGTAAACCGAAATTATCGTAATCAAGCAGGAGATTTTGATGCAGATTTTGTTCAATGTACGCTTTGGCAAAAAACGGCCGAGAATACAGCGAATTATTGTCAAAAGGGCTCAGTTATCGGGGTTACAGGAAGAATTCAAACGAGAAAATATGATAACCAAGAAGGAAAGAAAGTCTATGTAACAGAGGTAGTCGCAGAAGCAGTAAGATTCCTTGGTCCGAAACCAGCAAATAAGCAGCAACCAGAATTTGAACATATTAAAGGATAACGGTTATTGAGGTGAAATATGACAAGAAATAGCTTTCAATTTGGTAATTTTTTAAAAGAAGACAATCAGACGATTTATCCATTTACAGCTGCACCCCTACACTACAATCACCAGCAAATAGAACGCATCGAACAAATTATGGGCGATTTAATTCGCTATATAGCCAAGACCCAAGCCAAAACTTCAAAAAATGAAAGTCACCTCGCAGAAATGGAATCGCGCTTAAATCGTTTTAACACGCAATATATCTATTTATCGGAACAATATGCAGTACTTCAACAACGACTTATTATACTTGAGAATAAATGATCTATACATGTTTAATTATATAGAAAAACCTTTATCACATGTATGCTAAGGGACTACTGGTTTAGTAATCCTCGTAAGACAAACCCCGATTAACTTCGAAAAATATGATTGATTCCTCTAATGAGCCTCAAATATGGACTGCATTTTGCAGTCTTTTTTTCGTTTTTAACCAGATTATCTAATTTTTTATTATAGATATGCAAATAATTAAAATATTCTGAAATATAGATTGTTATTTTTTCGTATTAATGCAATAATTCAATTAATTAACTGGAAGAAATGTAATTTATTTATAAAGGAGGGAAATTCGTGGAATCTCCAATGATTGAAGTGAAAGATTTGCAGACAAGTTTTCGAACGGATACTGGAGAAATTCCAGTGGTGAATTCCGTAAGTTTCCATCTTGAACCTGGCGAAGTATTGGGAATTGTCGGAGAGTCAGGCTGTGGAAAAAGCGTGACTTCTTTATCAATCATGGGACTTGTTCCCACGAATACTGGAAAAGTACAGGGGAAGATTCAGTTTAAAGGAGAAAATTTAGCTACTGCATCTGAAGCGAGAATGAGGAAGATTCGTGGGAACGAAATTGCCATGATTTTTCAAGAACCAATGACCAGTTTAAATCCATTATTTACGATAGGAGAACAATTAACAGAGTCGTTAAGAATACATAGGAAATGGAATAAAAAACAAGCAAGAGCAAGAGCTATAGAAATGATGAAACTGGTCGGACTGGGGAGGGCAGAAGCGTTGATGGATGAATATCCGCATCAACTTTCTGGCGGAATGAGACAACGGGTCATGATTGCGATGGCGATGATTTGTGAACCGGAATTGTTGATTGCGGATGAACCAACTACCGCACTTGATGTTACGATTCAAGCACAAATTTTAGAATTAATGAAAAAATTGAATCGAGAAACGAACACGGCAATTATGATGATTACCCATGATCTAGGAGTCGTTGCAGAGATGTGTCAGCGGATGGTTGTCATGTATGCTGGGAAAATAGTTGAAGAAGGAGATGTTTCTACTGTTTTCCAGAGTCCGAAGCATCCGTATACGGTCGGATTGATACAATCTGTACCTGACATGCGTGAAAAAAAGGAAAGATTGTATTCAATACCGGGGCAGGTGCCAAAACCAGGTAGTCAAAAGCTAGGCTGTCAATTTGCTCCGCGTTGTACGCATGCAATGGATCGTTGTCTAAGCGAAGCCCCTCCGCTACAGCCATTCAATAATGGTCAAAAAGTGCGTTGTTGGCTATATGGAGACGGGAAAGGGGCAGACATTTATGACTCAGCCATTAGTTCAAGTTGAAAACCTGAAAATGCATTTTCCTATTAAAGGTGGGATTTTAGGAAAAACAGTAGGTTCTGTAAAAGCGGTTGACGGCATTTCTTTTTCGATAAAAAAAGGAGAGACACTTGGACTTGTTGGTGAAAGCGGTTGCGGGAAATCGACGACTGGTCGGATGATTCTCAGACTCCTTGAACCCAGTGATGGAACTATTTATTTTGAAGGGAGAGACATTACGAAGCTCTCCACCAATGAAATGAGGAAAACGCGTAGTGAAATGCAAATGGTCTTTCAAGATCCATTTGCCTCGTTAAATCCCAGACATACCATTGGAAAAATTCTAGAGGAGCCACTAATTGTTCATGGTGTGAAGGATAGGCAGGGAAGAAAGCAACGTGTGCAAGAGTTATTAGAGGTTGTTGGACTTAGTAGTTATCATGCGTCACGCTATCCTCACCAGTTTAGCGGTGGGCAGCGGCAGCGGATTGGAATAGCTAGAGCACTTGCCATTAATCCAAAGCTAATTATCGCAGATGAGCCGGTATCTGCTTTAGATGTATCCATTCAGTCACAAGTGTTGAATCTACTTCAAGATTTACAAAAAGAATATGGATTAACGTATCTATTCATCGCGCATGACCTCGGCGTTGTTCGTCATATTAGTGATCGTGTAGGTGTGATGTATCTTGGGCAGTTAGTGGAAATTTCGGAAAGTGAAGACTTATACCGAAATCCGCTTCACCCTTATACACAGGCGCTATTATCCGCGGTACCTATTCCGGATGTAACTTACAAGCAAGAACGAGTTATTCTCCAAGGCGATGTTCCGAGTCCGGTAAATCCGCCGAAAGGCTGCCCGTTCCATACAAGATGTCCAAAAGCAATGGAGCTGTGTTCGAATATAAGACCTGAATTAAAAGAGCTTGAACAAGGTCATCACGTAGCTTGTCATTTATATGACTAAGTATACGTAGACATAGATTAGTAAAATAAAAAATCAATGGGGGAAAATCATGAAAAAGACAAGCTGGATCGTATTAATTTGTATTCTTGCACTTTCGGCTGCGCTCGCTGGCTGCGGAAAAGCTAAAGAAAGCAGCACAAGCTCAGGAGATTCAAAGGCAACCGGAGGGACGCTTATTTATGGCCGAGGAGCGGACTCTACGGCACTTGATCCTGCGATAACGACAGAAGGGGAATCGTTTATCGTCACAGAACAAATTTTTGAAACACTTGTAAACTATAAAAAGGATAATACAGAAATTGAAGCGGGACTTGCCGATACATGGGACGTTTCTGAAGATGGATTGACTTATACATTCCACCTACGCGAAGGAATCAAGTTCCACGATGATACTGATTTTAACGCTGAAGCAGTTGTAAAGAACTTTCAACGCTGGGCACAGAGTAAAAATGAAGCAAAGTTTGCTTATTATGCATCCATGTTTGGCGGTTTTGAAGGTGACGAAGGTCATGTAATTAAAGAAGTGAAAGCACAAGATGCGCATACGGTTGTATTTACACTAAACCGTCCGCAAGCGCCTTTCTTGAAAAACTTAGCCATGAGCATGTTTGCGATTGCAAGTCCTACAGCATTAGAGAAATCTGGTGATGCATTCACGAAACATCCTGTAGGGACAGGCCCGTTCGTCTTTAAATCTTGGAAACCAGGCGATATGATTGAAGTTGTGAAAAATGAAAATTACTGGCAAGATAGTCTTCCGAAATTGGATGGCGTTAAATTTAAAGTAATTAAAGATAACTCTGCTCGACTCAATTCATTAATTAAAGGTGAAATTGATTTAATGGATGGGCTTAACCCTAGTGATCTTGGTCAGGTAGAGGGAGACAGCAAGTTGCAGGTGTTCGAAAGACCGTCTATGAACGTCGGCTATCTTGGTTTTAACACAGAGAAAGCTCCATTTGATAAAAAAGAAGTTCGTCAGGCCATCGGTCATTTAATCAATAAAGAAGAATTAATTAAGAGCTTCTATGAAGGTACTGCAGAACCTGCCAAAAATCCAATGCCGCCATCTATTAGTGGCTATAACGATGACATTGTAGATTATGACTTTAATGTGGACAAAGCAAAAGAATTATTAAAAGCTGCAGGACTTGAAAATGGCTTCGAGATGGATCTATGGGCAATGCCGGTTGCAAGACCATATATGCCTGAAGGACAAAAAGTAGCAGTAGCGATTCAAGCTGCTTTGAAAGAGGTTAATATTACAGCAAATATCGTTACATTTGACTGGGGTACGTATATTGAAAAAGTGCAAGCCGGCGAGGCGCCTGTCTATATGCTCGGATGGACTGGGGATAATGGTGATGCAGATAACTTTATTTATACACTTTTAGATAAAGATAACATTGGTTCAAACAACTATTCACGTTATAGCAATGATGAATTGCATGATATCTTAATCGCAGCACAATCTAATCCTAATGAAGAAGAGCGTATTGAGCTTTACAAAAAAGCTCAAGAAATTATTCACGAAGAAGCTCCTTGGGTTCCAATTGCACACTCTAAGCCGCTTCTCGCAGGCATAAAAGAAATTAAAGAATTCACACCGCATCCAACGGGAACACAATCTTTTATCGATGTAACTGTAGGGGAATAATATGAAAATGGCTATTGATCTAGGAATTTAGAGATTGATTTAGGCCGACATATCAGAGTGAAGCGCATTCTAATTTTTATAGTACGATATCTATCAAGAGGAACAAGGAGTATGGTTGCAACATGCTCCTTGTTTTTCGAAAAAAATGTGAAGAATAAATTTCAACGAGACTAATATTCAGATAAGGCTTGGGTCAACTAAATACTCTATCTAGAAAATATTTAGATGCCCAAAGAAGAGGTGGTCATTTTGTTTTCTTTTACAGTTCGGCGTCTTGGTGCGTTAATTCCAGTCCTACTGGGAATGGCGTTTATCGTTTTTATGATGGTCCGTGCAATTCCGGGTAATCCAGCCCAGCTTATTTTAGGTCAACAGGCATCGAAGGAAGCAGTTGCTGCTTTGACAAAGGAGCTCGGTCTGGATCAACCTTGGTACATGCAATTTTTGGGTTATTTAGGTGGCCTATTTTCCGGGGATTTAGGTGTTTCTTTAAAGACAAGCACCCCAATTGCTGAGGAAGTCTGGCCATATTTAGCAGCAACAATAGAACTTGCCATTATCGCTATGATCATAGCGGTCGTAATTGGAGTGAATGCTGGAATCATATCTGCATGGTTTCAAAATTCCTGGTTTGATTATATCGCGATGATTATCGCGCTTATCGGCGTCTCTATGCCAATCTTTTGGCTTGGATTAATGGAACAATATATCGTTGCGATTCAATGGGATCTGTTACCTACAACGGGTCGAGATAATATCCGAGATCCAGTTGAAGCGATTACGAACTTATATTTACTTGATACACTCCTTCAAGGAAGGTTTGATCAATTCTTTGAAGTGATCCGCCACTTAATTCTTCCAAGCATCGCTTTAGCAACGATTCCGATGGCCATTATTGCGCGGATGACACGTTCATCCATGCTGGAAGTAATGCGCTCAGACTTTATTCGAACAGCTCGTGCAAAAGGGATGAGAATGTTCTGGGTGGTTTATAAGCATTCTTTTAAAAATGCCTTAATTCCAGTCGTGACTGTCATTGGTTTGCAGACAGGATTGCTTCTTGGCGGAGCCATTTTGACGGAAACCATATTCGGATGGCCTGGGATTGGCACCTATATTTACGACGCCATTAACTACCGGGATTATCCTGTCGTTCAATCTGGGATTTTAGTGATTGCCTTTATCTTTGTCATCATAAATTTATGTGTCGATTTATTATATGCTGCAATCGATCCAAGAATTAAGTATAAGTAGGAGGGACGTGACATGGCAGAACTTGTAAACAACAAATCCCCGCTCGCAAGGCAGCCTGTAGAAGATACAGCCATATCTCCATGGAAAGAAGGGTGGAGAAGTTTTAAAAAGAATAAAGTAGCTGTTATCGGGTTATTAATCGTTGTGTTTTTCATCTTAATGGCTCTGTTTGCAGATTTACTTGCACCATATTCATATGAGTCTCAGAAACTAGCAGATAAACATTTATCCCCTTCAGCTGAGCATTGGTTTGGTACAGATGAATATGGTCGAGACATTCTAAGTCGGATCATTTTTGGTGCTCGTTTATCGCTTTGGGTTGGCTTTGTCTCTGTAGCTGGCTCCGTGATTGTAGGTTTAGTACTGGGCCTTCTCGCTGGCTATTATGGAAAATGGGTAGATATGATTATCTCGCGAATTTTTGATATATTACTAGCATTTCCTAGTATCTTGCTTGCAATTGCGATTGTTGCTGTACTTGGGCCATCTCTTAGGAATGCTCTACTTGCCATTGCTATCATAAATGTACCGACATTCGGCAGGCTGATTCGTTCAAGGGTACTTTCGGTAAAAGAAGAAGAATATATTTCAGCAGCGAAGGCAGTCGGAATGAGAGATGGCCGGATTATCTTTCAACACGTTCTCCCTAATTGCCTTGCTCCAATTATTGTACAAAGTACGTTGGCAATCGCGTCAGCAATCATTGAATGTGCGGCACTCGGATTTTTAGGTTTAGGTGCACAGCCCCCAACTCCAGAATGGGGCCAAATGCTGGCAGAATCTCGCGCATATATTCTTCAAGCACCTTGGACCGTCTTATTTCCAGGGGTGGCTATCATGCTAACTGTACTTGGCTTCAATTTAATGGGAGATGGATTACGAGATGCACTCGATCCAAGAATGAAGAACTAATTAGAAAAGTCAGCCGGATATGGCTGACTTTTTTAATTTTTTATATAGGTTGAATGGAATTCGGACTGAAACTTGTTTGGCACGTCCATTTTCCTCTGGCGCGAAAATCTCGAATCCGGCTCGAAAGGAGCACAGGTTAGCTTGGATATCTCAGTTTTTAGCTTGTGATCGTGGATTGCGGCACCGAACGTGCTGATTTTTTGCTGGAGAGATGGCCCAGAATCGATTTTCTACTCTTTATTTATTAGTAATCACTACTAGTTGGAAACATTACGTGATAAAAGCAGTAATTCAATTTGTAAAAGCAGCCTCAATGTGAAAAGAGGCTGCTTTAAAAAAATTTGGCTCAGTATCAGCCAATCAATTTAGGTGCATGGACTACGATAGACTGGGACGTATTGCGAGTTCAGCCCCGTCCGACTCATTAATGCAATGACACAAGTTCCTGAATTTCGTCGGTTGATCATTCTGTAATCCGATTGTCATTGTTAGTGATTTCGTCATGTAATGTTTGTTTTTATCAATTATCGAATCCTTCTGTGCATTACTGGCACTGCTGTTTAGGAAGGGTATCTAGAAGTTTTACAGTCTCTCAAGTAATTTCCACTTCATATTCCCATTCCGATATATTGTATGATGATGAGGTAATTCTCCTGATTGTTCTGAGCGTTTGCTTTTGTTTTCGTATTTAAACGAATCGATAATTAGAAGAAAAGTTGATTTATCAAGAAGTACATACCTGCTGCTACGATAATCCAAGATAAGTATTGAATTATTTTTAATGAGTCTTTCCACTTATGCAAATAGAAAAGGATAGGCAAGCACAGTAGGACTATCCCAATTTGAATGACTTCAATGCCAATGTTGAAACTAAATAAAGCCACTGCAAGTTGACTTTTTGGTAACGCCATTTCTTTTAATAAATCTGCGAAACCTAATCCGTGAATCAGACCAAATGCGAAGGTGATCCCCCAACGAAATTGAATTTTCTTACGGAGAATATTTTCCAATGCCACGTAAATAATGCTTAAAGCAATGACAGACTCTACAAATAGAGATGGAAGGTTCACGATATCTAAAACAGATAAACTTAATGTAATACTATGAGCAATTGTGAATGCAGTAACAATCCCAATATATTGTTTCAATGTTTGTTTCCTTAGAAGTAGCGCGATTAAAAATAATAAATGGTCATACCCTGATAGAATATGATGCATTCCAAGTGTTAAAAAAGAAAACCATGAAGATGAAGTAGTTGTTTTAACGGGGTGTGCTAGTTCGGTTTGTTTTTGTTCAGGCTCTAATTGTCCAGCTTGCTCATCACCTGACTGTTGCTCTTGTTGCACCTCAGTTAACAGCATTGTCCAAGTTCGATTTTTCCCCTCCAATGCAGCCTCACTTGTTTGATCTAGGTAAGATGCAGAAATGAAATTTACATAATTGGTTCCAGTATCATTAAAATAAAAGCCATCATTAAAAACAATCGTATCGCCGGGAGAAAAAGCTGGAAAACTCATATAAATTGTAAGAAATTCTTTATTTTCTTTTTTTACAATCTCCATTTTCTCAATTTGTGGTGTTTGTTCTTTATTTCCTTTATCAAGAGTCAGACCCTCTGTAACTAGTTCTTCTAAATGGTGTTTTTCCTTCTTAATTTCTGAATGATCAAGAATCCAGTCCTTATTTTTATCTATTTTGGGTATTAACTCTAATATCGATAAAGTATCAATTGAAAATATAACCTCTGTTTTTTTAGTATCCATTTTTATATTTGTATAACTAGCACTATAGGCATGTGCAGATGTTTTCGAAGGGAAAGAAATATAAAAAAGAAGTAGAAAAGTTAATACAATTAAGGTTAGAGGTCTGACCTTTAAGAGTTGTTGAAACTTGTTGGCGTGTGACAATATAGTAATCCTCCTAAAACTATCATAAGAAATATTTTTCAGTAGCATCAAATTAAATAGTAGACTATTATCCCCTAATATAATCACATTTTTCTTATATTTGTCTGTAAATAATAAAAGTTATTACAATTTCTTAGCAATAATTCACAATAACTTTACAATAAAATTACATTCTTTATTCTGAAATTTTTGTAGAATAATAGAGCATTTTATAAATTTAATAAAAGGGATGGTAAATGAATGAGAGCAAGAAATCAGAAGTTTAAGCGTTGGACAAGCATGTTCATGACAGCACTTCTATTAATCAGTACCTTTTTGCCAAGTAGTTTAATTGGCAAGGCTGCTGCGGAACAAGCTAATCATGTTGTAATCTCACAAGTATTTGGGGGAGGAGGTAATTCGGGGGCTCCTTACAATAAGGATTTTATCGAGTTATACAATCCTACAGATCAACCCATTGATCTTACAAATTGGTCAGTACAGTATGCATCGGCTGCTGGAACATCATGGACAGTGACCCCGTTAGATGGCACAATTACGGCTCATGGTTATTATCTGATTTCAGAAGCAGGTGGTGCAAACGGTAGCGATATTCCAACTCCAGATGCTTCGGGCGCAATCGCTATGGCTGCGGGAGCAGGGAAAGTGGCTTTATTTAACGATCAAGCTGCTAAAAGTGGAGCAATACCAGCTGGTGCAATTGATTTCGTTGGATATGGAGCGGCAAATGCATATGAAGGTGCACCAACCAAAACACTAGATGCTAAAACTAGTGCACAACGTAGACCGTATGCAAACACAGACCCTGCTCCTGGCAAAGGTAATGCATGGGATACGGATGATAACGCAACAGACTTCTATGTAGGTGCAGTTGTTGCTCCAAGAAACACTGCAAGCCCAACTGAAGCACCAATGGTTCCAGTTACAAGCTTGCAACCCAAAGGAGATAATATCCAATTTTTAAAACAAGATACAGCTGTAACAGTAAAAGGTGCAGCAGAAGCAGCTGAACCAGGTTCGACTGTTAATGTATATGAAAATGCATCCAAAGGAGAAGTTCTTGGAACAGCTACAGCGGCAGTAGGTGGTTCCTTTACTATCGATTTTACATCTGCTAAAGCCCTAACATCTGTATTTGTATCTTCAAAACAGGATAATTTGGATGAAAGTGCAGCAATTCAAATTAACTTAGCTGTTGCTAGTGCGAAAGTCGATCAAGCGAAATTAGGCTATTCAGTTAGTAACGGGGTTGGTACATTAATTGGCGGCGCAAGTACTGCTGCAGCAAATGCAATCATGAATTTCTATCCTAATGAGACTGCTAATGCGAGTGAAAGATTAGTCACTAACGAAGTAAAAGCAAGTACTTCAGGAGATTTTACTATTACTATCAACAATGCTCCTGACACGGTATATGTAACTCAAATGACAACTAGCGATAAAGGAATCATGTTAGAAAGTATTCCTGTATCCGTTACAAAAGCAGATACATCTGTAATTTCAACAATTAAAGACGTCCGAGAGTCTGATGCAAAGGGGCAGCCTGTGAACTTAAATAAAACCTTCACGGTTGAAGGTGTTGCCACTGTTGACAACCAAATTCTTGGAACTCAAAAACAAAACTTCTATATTCAAGATGGTACAGCAGGCATCAACATTTTTGGTTCATTGGAAACTCCATTTAAGACACTTAAAGGTGATAAAGTTCGCGTTACTGGTAAAATTTTAGTTTACAATGGTTTAACAGAACTAGAGGCTACTTCTATTGTAAAAGTTAGTGAAGGTAATCCAATACCAGATGCGAAAACGCTAACAATAAATGATTTATTATCTAACTATGCAGTGGCAGAGCCGCTTGAAGGTAGTCTTGTAACAGTGACAGGTAAAGTTTCTGCCGTGGCAGTAACTGGTGTAAATTATAATGTCACTTTTGTAGATGAAAATCTGAAAGCAACTACATTAAGGGTTATGGGAGCGACAGGTATTAAACCTGATACTGACCTTGTGTTAGGTAAAAGTTATACTGTTACAGGTGTACTAGGCCAATATACTACAAATGTGTCTGCCACTAACGGGTACCAACTTTACCCTCGTGATGTGAAGGATATTGCTCCAATTCTAGGTATTACACATTCAGCGTTAAAAGAAGTTTACAAAGGCACAGATGTTGAATTTGAGGCAAATGCAGATGGTGCAGAAACTGTTATTGCATATTACCGAGCTGCTGGAGTTACTGAATATACCCCGGTACCAATGAATGGCAGTGAAGGTCGCTACACAGTAACATTAGAAGCAGTCAATGTGCCTCAAGATGGTTTCGACTATTATATTGAAGCCAAAGCAGGTGAGCAAGCACAAACAGCTGGAACAAGTGCAGCACCAAATGCAGTAACGGTAATTGAGGACAAAGTTGGTCCAGAAATTAGCGGCGAGACACCACAAAATGATACGAAAGTAGAAAGTCCACAGCCTGAGATTTCCGCTTTGATTAACGACCCAAGCGGTGTTGATGACAAGACAGTACAAATGTGGCTGGATGATCAAGAGCTAACAGCACCAGCTGCATCCATTAGCAAAACACAGGTAAAATACAAACCTGAGAAAGAACTTTCACTTGGAAAGCACACCGTGAAGGTTTCAGCAAAAGATATAAAAGGTAACGCAAGTGAAAAACAATGGACGTTTGAAGTCGTTTCACGTTTTACAGGTGGAAATCACTATCGTGGTACAACACACAACCACACAAACATCTCACATGATGGTGCAGGTACACCTGAGGATGCTGTAAAAGCAGGTAAAGCCCACCATTATGATTGGTTTGCATTCTCTGACCATTCACATGATATTGACCCTGAAAAACTTGGTACAGATACTGAAGTCCGTGATGGTATGCAGGAACGTACTGGTGGTGATCAGTGGCAATTAACAAAAGACCTTGCCAAAAAATACACAAACAGTGATTATGTCGTATTCCCGGCATTTGAAATGACCTCTACTACATGGGGACATTCAAATATCTTCGGTTCAGATAATTTTATCGATCGAAACATTAATGGGAAGCAGTACCAAGACTTAAGCCAATATTATGCATGGGTAATGACATATGATGACATCGTTGGCCAATTTAATCACCCAGATATGTCTGCAAATGCATTTAACAACTTTAAACCATACAATAAAGACGTAGATAAATTATTTACGATGTTAGAAGTTGGGAATGGTTCTGGACATTATGGATATGCAAATGCTGAAGGTAAATTCTACTCGGCATTAGATTTAGGCTGGCATGTAGCGCCAACTTATGGCGAAGACAACCATGAAGGAACATGGGGCCAAGTCAATGCCCGTACTGTTATCGTTGCAGATGATCTGACTCAAGAATCTCTTCTTCATTCGATGCGTAATATGCGCGTATACATGGAAGAAGATCCAAATTTCACTTTGGAAGTATTAGCGAATGGATACTTTATGGGTTCCACAGTTGATAGCAAAACATTAAAGTTTGACATTAAAGGAAGCGATTTGGTAGCCGAAGCACATAATGAAAGTGACTATAAATACCTTCCGACTTCTTACAAATCAGATGATAGAATTGCAAAGGTTGAATTGATTACGAATGGTGGAAAAGTAGTGGAGTCTATTTCTCCAATGGAAAAAGATTTTACATGGAACCCGTCTTATAAGGTAAGCGGAGGCCAACAGTGGTTTGTTGTTAAAGTTACACAAATGGATGGCGAACGAATTTATTCTTCACCAATCTGGTCAAAAGAAGAATCTGTTGATGTAAAAGTAAATGATATTAATATTGATGGTGGCGTTATTATTGGTGGGAACCCTTCTACATTGACGGCAACAGTTGCTAATAATGGTACGGAAGTTGTTAAAAATCTTAAAGTAGACTTCTATTACGATGAAGTAAAATCTGATAATTTTATCGGAACGAATAACATCTCATCTATTCTAACTAAGAGTTCAGCAACGGCAACAGCTACATGGGTAAGCCCAATAAAAGGCGACCATCAGCTGATTGTAGTTGTGACCTCAAATGAAGGTCTCGATCTTGGTGATGTGAAATATACGTTACCGGTAAAAATTAAAGAACCACTTGGAATTAAAGTATTAATCGATGCGAACCACGGCAACGAAAATACAAGTGCTGACAGTGGATCGTATAAGGATAACTTAAAAGCTTATACACTCCTTCTTCAAAAAGAGGGATACACTGTAAATGAAAATAAAGTAGCTCTTACCGATGAAGTATTAAGTACTGTGACAGTATTAGTTCTTACACATGCAAGAACAGCCCTTACAAATGCTGAAAATACTGCAGTTGCAAAGTTTGTGAAAAATGGCGGTTCCTTATTAATGGCTGGAAAGAGCAACAATGGCTCCACAGATCCTACTGTAAATAATAACTTGCTGAGTGAAATGGGCTCGGCTATCCGAATGGGTAATGATGGAGTATTTGATGATAGCAAGACCGGCAACTTCTGGAGCGATCCAAAGGTAAGTCCTTATGCTGTTAGAGTATACCCTGGATTAGTTTCTAATTATATTACGGATCGCGTATCTTTCGTCGATTACTATAGTGGAACAAGCTTGTCAGGGGCTAATAATCAGCCACTAACAGCAAGCGGTACGGTTACGATCCTTGCGAAAGGAAATGAAACGACCTACCAAGGAAATATTAAAGGTGGAAATACGTATGATAATGTTTCAGATGAGACTGGTGGATCAGCCATTCCTTTAATTGCCTCAGAGGAAATTGAAAAAGGACGTATTGTTGTTTCAGGTATGAACATCTTTAATGACAAACAAATGGATGAATCGTATGAACCAAAAGGAAACGACGAATTATCACTAAATGCGATAAATTGGTTAGCGCATCGTGAAACAAAGGTTTCAAAAATTGCTGACGTTAGAAAATTAGCAGATGAAACAGATGTTGTTGTGGAAGGTACAGTTACGACTGGAGCAGGAGTATTCTTTGATGCTTTCAACCTACAGGATGAAACTGGCGGCATCATGGCATTCCAAGAAGTCCCAGATGGTTCTTTAAAACCAGGCGATAAAGTACGTGTTTATGGCCATACGAAGACTTTTGATAATAACAAAGAATTAGAGTTTATCAATTTCTCTAATGACGTTATTAAAATCGGTACTGGTGAACCTCTTCAACCGAAAGATGTGACTACTGGTTCAGCGACAGCTGATGAAAATATAGGACTGTTAGTGAAAGCAACAGGCAAAGTCATTTCCATTGCTGACGAAAGCTCCTACATTATCAATGACGGTTCCGGTGATTTGCTTGTCTTCGTAGACGGATACATCGCAAATCAATCGGGTAAAGTACCAAATATGAAAGTCGGCGATACACTTGAAGCTGTCGGCATATCTGGTGATTTCGCAAGCGGTAAACGAATTCGAGTACGTGATACAAAAGAATTAAAAGTGAATTCAGGAGATCCAATAGAACCAGGAAATCCGGTAGATCCAGGAGATTCAGTAGATCCATCAAATCCAGGAAATCCAGTTGGTCCAGGGGAGTCAAAAGATCCATCACAACCTCCGACGACTGAACCAGGAAATGGTGTAATTAATCAAGAGGCTGTCTTGAATCAAATAAACGATTCGAAAGCAAAAGAAGTAAAGGTAGTTATTTCAGCCCCAACCTTGGCAGTACCAACAGTTAAGGCGGAAGTTCCTCTTTCTGTCTTGAAAAGTCTAGTAACATCAAACAAACCGTTTACGATACATGCAGGTAAGACGGAAATTTCTATTCCACACAATATATTGAAAGATATGGAGGCAGCGACATCAAGCAAAGCATCCATTATTGTGACACTTGCGAAAGACGCAGTAAATGTTGTACAAGGAAAAGTACTTTCTGATGTATATGATTTCACGATTACGGTTGAAAAAGATGGGAAATCATCAAACGTTTCATTGTTCTCCAAACCAATTGAATTAAAAATCGCGGTCGACTCGGCTTCTGTAAAGGACAAGCGTAAAGTGGCTGCCTACTTCATGAATGAGAAAACAGGCGCGTTTGAATATGTTGGCGGGAAATATGTAAATGACAAATTAGTTTTTCAGACACATCACTTCTCAAAATTTGTAATTTTAGAGACAGCTAAGACGTTTAACGATATTCGAAATTATTGGGCACAGGATGAAATTGAAGTATTGGCATCTCGCTCTATTATAGCTGGGAAAACAAGTACGATGTTCAATCCGGCTGGCGATATTACACGAGCTGAATTTACGGTGTTAATTACTCGTGCACTAAATCTGCCGCTTAGTACTTACGAAGGGACATTCAAAGATGTCGCGAAGAGTAAAGAGTGGGCATACCCAGGCATCGAAGCGGCATATCGTGCAGGAATTGTTAAAGGTAAAACGAAGGATCGTTTCGACCCAGAGGGATTGATTACACGTGAAGAAATCGCAGCGATGACTATTCGTGCCATCCAATATCAGGATGATTCTCTCCTACTCAATCTTGACACTACTAAGACTTTTGTAGATGATTCGAAAATCGGTTCTTTTGCAAAAGACGCTGTTAAAAAATCAGCAGCATTAGGTATTGTAAAAGGTCGAACAAACAAAACTTTTGATCCGAAAGCGAATGTAACTCGTGCAGAAGCGGCGGTCATTCTTTACCGATCATTAGAACAACTAAAAGCTTTCTAATTTATGAATACAAAAACGGAACCTCACAATTGCGAGGTTCCGTTTTTGATTACTTGTAGCAGAGTTTACGAAAAGTGCCTCCGTATTAATGCAAGGACACAAGATCCCGAATTTCGTCTGTTGATAATTCGGTAATCCAATTGTCACCGTTAATGATTTCGTCGTTCAAAGCTTGTTTTTTATCAATCATCATGTCAATTTTTTCTTCAAGAGTTCCGGTGCAAATGAGCTTATGGACATGGACAAAACGTTTTTGACCAATCCGATAGGCTCGATCGGTTGCCTGGTTCTCAACAGCAGGATTCCACCAGCGGTCATAGTGAATAACATGATTGGCTGTGGTTAGGTTCAATCCAGTTCCACCCGCTTTAAGCGATAGGATGAAGATCGGAAATTCGCCTGCCTGGAATCTGGCAATCATCGTATCTCGCTGTGCTTTACTAGCACTGCCGTTTAGGAAGGGTACCTCGATGTTATACCGCTTCTCTAACAATTCCTTCATCATATTCCCCATCCCGATATATTGCGTGAAGATGAGGCAGCTTTCCTGGCTCTCCTGAACAGCATCAACCAGCTCGGTTAGCTTTTCGAGTTTACCCGAGCGTTTGCTTTTTGCCATAATATCTGATGTAGCATCTTCTTTTAAGTATAAAGCAGGATGGTTGCACAATTGCTTCAATTTGTTTAGCATCTTCAGAATAATTCCCTTTTTCTCAAACGCTGACAGCTTTTCAATGTCTGTAAAGGTATCTTTAATAAGCTGCTCATAGAGTGAAGCCTGTTCCGTTGTTAAAGGAACATATTCCTTTTGTTCCTGCTTATCCGGGAGATTAAGGGCAACATCTTTATCCTTTTTCGTTCTTCTTAACAGAAATGGTGTAATCAGGCGTTGCAACTCTTTAATTTTGTCCTTTTGATCTTCACGTTCAATCGTAGCGACATATTTATCCGAGAATTGCTTAAGTGATCCAAGATAGCCTTTGTTGATAAAATCAAAAATCGCCCATAATTCGCTTAATCGATTTTCCATCGGTGTACCGGTAAGAGCGACATGATGGCGGCCTTTAAACTTCCGAACGGAACGAGATTGCTTTGTTTGGGCATTTTTAATATTTTGCGCTTCATCAAGAATAATCGTATTCCAATAAACGGATGAGAGGGCATCAAAATCATGATGAGTGATCCCATATGAAGTCAACACGATATCATATTTTGCGATTGTTTGAACAAAGGCTTCACCTTTCACACGAGTTGTTCCATAATGCAGGTAAACCTTTAAATTTGGTGAGAATCGTTCTAGTTCCCGCTGCCAATTACCAAGGACAGATGTTGGACAGATAATAAGGGAGGCTTGAACCGGAATCGCTTCTTTTTGAATATCCAAAACGTCTTCGGTTGTGCTCCCTTCAGCATCTTCTTCATTTTCTTGGGTTTCCACAATCGCCTGAGGAATAACAGCTTCTTCTTGATCTTCCGCATCAATCACAGAGGGGTTCTCCTTATGTTGCAGTTCTTTTACGTGCTGTAAGTAGGTAATCATTTGTACAGTTTTTCCAAGACCCATATCATCTGCGAGGCAGGCGCCAAAGCCATGCTCCCGTAGAAATAAAAGCCAGCTCATACCAAGTGATTGATAAGGTCTGAGCTCACCATGAAAGGTCTTTGGTGCAGGTAGAATCGGAATGTTCTTCGTTTCACGTAAACGGCTGACCATTTTACGAAGCTCTTGATTTAATTCGAATTGAATGTGCAACATTTGATTCGTATCATCATCTTCTACTTCATCTTGTTCATTCATGAATTCCTGTTGCAGTAAATCGGTTAACTGTAAGCCTTTGTCGTTGGCTGTTTCCATGAGTTCTTGAATTTGTTTGATGAATTGTGGATCCAGCTTGACCCATTGCCCACGGATATAGACAAGGCGTCGTTTTTCATTTACGAGATTTTGGAACTCGGCTTCTGAAAGGTCTTCTCCATTCAAGGAAAATCGCCAGTCAAAGTCCATTAAGGCTTGCATTCCAACATACGAAGGACCACGATTTGAAGAGCTTTTTACTCTCGCTTTGACTTTCAGGGAAGACTCTTTTAGAGCCATCCACCAAGAAGGAAGCAGGATTTCAGCTCCTAAAAACAACAGCTTTTCACTAGCATCCGTTAGAAAATCCCAAGCTTCCGGCTCACTTAGTTCCTCTTTGAAGCCATTCGCTGCAGACCTGAGCCATGGAATGACGGAAACCCAGCGCTCGACGGTTCGTTTGATTTCACTGGCATATTTATTCCAGCCGCGTGGTAATCGTTTAGCTGGATAATCAATCACAACGTCTTCTTCTTTTTTTGAACGTAAAAAAGTAGTCAAATTCCACGGACCTACTCCGTCAATTGGCTCCGTTAATTTCAACCCGATGACGAAAGGTTTAGTATCTTCTTCAATCCCTAACCAAGCACTCCAGCTTTCTTCATCAAAAAAGGTTTGCAATTCTTCAGCTGTAAGTCGAGTGTCTTTTAAAGCAGTAAGTGCTTCATCCCATTTATTTTTAAGGCTTGAATAGCTGGAAAGATAAGCGTTCGCTGCATCGTTATACCATGCTTCAATAAACGCCTGTTTCGTTTCTTCATTTTCAGCATGAATATCTGTGTAGACTTTTTCCTCCCAAAAGGCAGGTACGAATTCCTCAAGTACTTCCTCTGGCAATGTCCAACCGACCTGTTCATGTTGCAGGCTAGTAAAGTCAGGTACGGGCACGCCCTTTTCAATCGATTCATGAAGGACAGGTGCCGCTGAGAGACATAGAGAAGAGAGCTCTGACCATTCCCAGTCAATAAATGAGTTAAATCCTTCTTTAGAAAATAAATTCAGAAGGACCCAGGCATTGACGATAAATACTGGAATGGTATCGATCGTATCAACAGTCAGTCTAGTGCCGTAGAAGCTTGCTTCATCCCAAGAGAATAACAGCCTACGAACAGATTCGGGATTTACATATGTATTTTCAGGGGTGACGATGGCAATGGAGTATTTCCCGCTTCCGATTGCTGCAATTTTTACTTTTAATGTTTTTCGGTTATCCATCGATTAGCTTACTCCTTTGCAGTTCTTCTTGAAAAGCCCGCAATCGTTTTGTGGAAAGAGAGATATAGTCCAAGTAATTCTCGAATACATTCTCCTGTTTCATCTTTTTATAGATCGTTCGCATTTTTTTCAAATACCGAACGGCTTGTTTGTAGGCAGCCCGGTTTTTTAAAGAAACGGTTTGCTGTACCGCATGGTGGTAAAGCGGCAGGATAATCTTAGGGTCGCTCGCTACAACCGTTTTAATCATGTCTTGGCCGATTGCATCAAGCGTTACGCCAGAATAAATGATTAAATCCGTCCACTTTTTATAATTTTGCTGCTCAAAAAGAAACATCGAGTATTCCCAATAACTATATGGAAGCGCTTCTCGGTAAAATTTTTCAAGTAAATCAAAGCGTTTCAATTTCGTACAAGAAGCATAGATCGGTTTCGCTAAGATACGAACATGGTCATTACAAGCATAATAATCATTTATATCCGTTAAATAATCATTCAGATTTCGGATAATAAATTCAATATAAGGCAAATTGCGTTGATGTGTGTCCTGGTCCGCAAATTGTTTCATCCAATAATATAGATAAGGACAATCGTTAAATGTGAGATTTTGCAACAATGGTATCGCCTTGTCATATTGGTTATCCAGTACGTAGAGGTGAATAGCAGCAATGGAGTGAGTCGAGCGCTCTATCTCACTTAAAGTTGACGTCGAAAGCTTCTTTTCGATTCGTTCTGACTCTACTTTTCGAGGTGCTTTCTTCGAGAATAAATGGGTCCATAGTTCACGATATAAATCGACTTTTTCATATTCCAAGCCTTCATTGCCCCGTAATAGATCGATTGTATCTTCGGATAGATTGCTTATAAAGGAATCAAAGGCGAATGGACGTGATCGGTTTGCTAAGCGGTAAATCATCGAATGCAAAGAATCGAATAAATCGTCGACTAGCTGGTAAAAGGCCCGTATGGTATAGGGTTGGTTTCGATGTTCATCCATCAGCTTGAATGTGTTCAGTAAAGTGAACGTGGACGTGATGAATTGATAAAGTAATTTCCAATTCGATTCCCTAGGAGCTTTAGACATAAGCGTTGATTTATAGTGCTGGATATGATTTTCCATGACAAAAGAGTTCTCTGTAAATCGATCTTCGATTAGTTCTGTGAAAGACTCTCTCGTGAAATTCTTCCAGCTATCATAGCTTTGTTCGAACGGTTCTGATTCTGTCAGTAGGGTACTAGCAGGTTTAACCGGAAGCGTTGCTTGAGTTTTTGTATTCTTGTCGCTTTGAGACCAGTTAAGGACCCAATCCGCTGGACTAGAAATGCTCGCGTACAAGTGAAAAAACACCGCAATCTTGTGCGTACAGATCGATTGATGATCACATGTGCATTCAGATGCAACCCAAAATAGCATATCGAATTCAACCTCTTTTGGCGTTCCGTCCTGAACAACAGCATAAACCGAGCTCTCTTCTTCAGAAGTCACCTTCACTAACCCCTGACGGTAAAGAGAAAGCCCCTCACGAATCGTCAACTGATCCTCATCCACCGAAGGACGAAGCAACCGGCTAAGCTCCTCCGCCAAAAACAACAAATCGTCCATACAGCACCTCCAAGGGGTCAGACCCCATTTCCCAAAATAATAATTGAATAAAAAACGTTGATATAATAGTATTTAATCAAGGGTACTTTAGGGGTCAGACCCTATTTCCCAAACTTGAAAGGATTGATCATCAATATGCCAAGAAAGAACAGAGTGTGGTTTCCTGGTGCAATGTATCATATTACGTGCCGGAGGCCCGCAGGATGCGGGTCAGGACGGCGTTGCCACAGGACGTGGCGAACTTAGCCGTTCTTCCTCTTTTTATGATGATATTGATCGTTTGAATTATCTTCATTATCTGGAAGATACTAGAGTGAAGTATTTTTTTCACTTACATGCGTATTGTTTAATGACGAACCATCTCCATTTATTACTGGAAACCAAGGATAACCCTCCTGGAAGTATTATGAGAAAGTTAAACTCACGCTATGCCATTTCCTTTAACAAACGCCACAACCTTGACGGCCACGTATTCCAAGGACGTTATCATGCCGTGATGATTGATTCCCCCGAACACTTCACAAGCACAAGCCGCTACATTCATCTTAATCCCGTTAAGGCCAATATCGTCCAAAAACCAGAACAATATAAGTGGAGCAGCTATTCTGCATACGCCAAAGGCACTCCAAACCGACACATCATCACAAATGAAATCCTCCGTTACTTTCAAACCCCAGCCAACTACACCAGCTACGTGCAGGGGTCAGACCCTATTTCCCAGAATTAATCTACATCAATAACCCTAGTTGTAGCAAGGGTTTGTTCATCATACATGAGGGGTCAGACCCCATTTCCCGAGTTCATCTTATCATTATACTTCATTTTAGGGTGAATTTTTAGGGGAGAGTTTGTGTTTTGGTGTAATTGAATTGATATGAAAACCAGACCGCTATGTTCTCGGTCTGGTTGGAGAGATTAAAGAGTTTTCCAGTTATCTAATTTCTGTGAGATAAAAGAGGTGAAGCGTGTGTCATTCTGGAGGTTGAAGATTAACTTTGCCTTTTCCATATACTTTTCAGCAAGAGTAAGGTCACCTAAGAGCTCGTAATTATAACCTGTATGATAGTGTAGTTCTCCTAATAAATAAAGATTACTTTTCTGAATGCACCATTCAATACCATCGAGGCAGAAATTATTGGACTTTTCATATTCCTGTAGCCGTGTCAACGTTCGAGCAGTATTATAGTATATCCGTATTTTCACCGTATTATCAACTAGATAAGGAATGGTGTTAACGAATTGATAAGCATCCTTATAAGTAGAGAGTGCTTTCTTCAATTGCTTTTCTTCGAATAAAATAACGCCAATGCTCAACAAGATTTCAATTTCTCGCTCGGAATGCACTTTATTCGAAGTTTGGGTCAACAGAATCGCATCTTTTAAAATATTGATAGATTTGACAGAATCGCGATATAACTCGTAATGATAGATTCCCTTATGCCACAACAACAGTTGATAATTGCGTTTATGTTGCTTGAATAACGGATTGTTCTCCTCTGCTACCACGATGTCCCTAATCTCTTGGTAATTCATCGTCCTTCTTGCATTTCTTAATTGATTTATTACCTCGTTAACATAATCGAGGCGAGGCGTCATCCCCATATCGAAAAAATAATTTACATCAACACCGAGTTTTTGGGAAATTAAGTATAGCGTTGAAGCATAGGGGAAAACGTCCCCTTTTTCAAGTTTACTAATCTGTGCTTGTGTACAAATTCCTTCAGCAAGCTCTTCCTGTGAAAGTTTCATTTGTTTTCTAAGTTCTTTAATTTTATGTCCGATTGCTAAAAAATCCATGCTAACCCCCTATGTAAATATTCCTAGAGTTATATTTCTATACAAATACGGAAGAAATCATGCTAGTTTTACATGGTTTCTCTAAATTAAAGCGGCGACAAGGCTAAATCCTGATTTTTATGTCTGTGGTTAAATATAAATATAGAATTTATTTCTATTAAAATCCAATAATAATTAAGGAAAAGGGAGGAAGTACCTATGAAAAAGAAGCTAGTTGGGATGATATTTGCATTATTTGTAGTAGCGGGCTTAAGCTTTATCGGTGTTTCAACTGGAACTTCAGGTGGATCAGTAGGAACTTTCGAATTACCGTCAGAATATTAATCATAAAAGATAGAATGAAAGTTTTACTGGCACTTTCCCTGTGGAGAGTGTCTTTTGTTTCTAAATCACTACTCTTATACTAATTTTTTCAGCTGGTCGAATTACCTATTTTGGAATTTTTATCTCAATCCTAAGCCATTTTTCACAAAAAATATTCCTATGGTTATATTTATATACGAAAATCAATTATAAAACTACTTAAATCGATGAAAAACGCCCTAAATGGCAAAATACGCTGGAAATTGCAGTTTTATCTCTAATGAGAAAAGTGCTTAAATGAATGTGAGTATTCGTTATTTAGCAAAACAAGTTTGTTTTGCATTAATAATAATGAACAATTGTTCAAATTTTTAATGTAATTTGGAAATTGTAATAGTCCGATTCTTGAATTTCTGGAAACCCTCAGTTTCTAGTACCAAAGTGTGAAGCATCTTTCGGAAAAAGGGTGTTTCAGTTGCCTGCAAACGGTTGCCTGTTTGCAGGATTTTTTTATTTGTGGGGGCAATCCGTCCGAAGGAACCCAACTCTATTTCTTTGTTGCTAATCATCCAAATTACCCCCTATGAATTGCAGATATAGTAACCGGTTTTGACCATACTGCCTCTGGGTATAGTAGATTATATAAGATGAATACTGGAGGGGAAATCATGGTTCTAAACAAAGAAACAGATTTTCCTAATGTGAAAAAAGCAAAGTTTCAATTTATTTTCCCTTTTATGTTGGAGGAACATAGAATTGAGGAATTTGTAAATAGATTGATAGAAAAGGACTTCGATTTCTTCGATTTAAATAATGCTGAACAGCAGCAAGCCTATTATGGAGAAAGCCATGTTTCGCATCGTTCACTTGAAAGTTTTTTTCTGCCGAATATAGAACCCATTTTATTTCCACAAACGGATCAAAGAAGAGAAAGCTTCCGCCGGTTTTCGAAACGAACCAATCTTACATGTGAATTTTCATCCAACCACCTCGAAACAGATTTCATCATGGATTCCATAGATATTTTCATTTGTCCATTTCATATTGGGCTAATCAATATACGGGTCTCCTTGCCAGAAGGTCTTTCCTATTCAGATGTACTGTTCTTCGGTGACAGATTTCGAGTGCTTGAGCAAATCTCGAATAATGAAGAAAATGCGAAAATAGGGTGTGAGGAAGAAACGTATCAACAGGTGAAGGATTTCATATTTAATAAATTGCTTCAAGATATGAGTTGCTATATCGACGAAAGTAAAATCAAAGATACATACTTTGGAAGCCTGCCTTTTTTTGTCGACGAGCGGATGTATGTTTTTGGGCATCTTTCCATAACAGAAGATAGTGAGCTTTCTAAATCCAATCTATTTAGGGCAGGGGAACTGAACGGCTATGATTCTAGTGGAAATCCTTATCTCGGTGCCTTGAATTCGGACTATATCGACCGGTATTACACGAGTCATGTGTATGACCGTTGGGGGGGAGAAACCTATTATGTTACAAGTGAGAATCATTTCGTTTGTTTAACAAAGACAGCTGGTGACATGGAGGAAGAGCTGATTAGCCAAATGCACGGTCAACTTTATTATTCGTTGCTTTTCTTTTTTTACTATAAAATTGTTTTGCTAAAGCTCTCTCATCAGCATTCCTTGATTGATATTGAGAAAGACAAATCCAGAACGGAAGAACTAATTGTCATGATTACGAACTTTTCTGCAAAATTCTATTTTCCCGAGGTGAACAGTACAACAACAGGAAGGGAAATCTCCCAGATGACGAAAGATATATTCCAAATTGAACGACTCTATCAAGATGTAAAGGAGACCCTGTATGATTTGTACCAAAGCCAGGATAAACTTTCTGGAAAACGTCAAAATGCCTTGTTGCAAATCCTTACCATTTATACAGTGATATCAGGGATTTTTGGAATGAATTTGGTCATTGAGGACGGTAAAGAAAATTTTTCACTGAGTAAGTTTATGTCCTATACTCCATCTGAGCTTTTTGTCTTTTTTGTGACAATGAGCGGCGTGATTATCTCGTTAATAATAGGCGTCTATTTCCTAAAAGAATGGATCCGGGAACATAAAAGCCGGAATAATAAAATCTTCTAATAAATAGCTCAGCTCTCTGTACATAAGGGAGCTGTTTTTTTACGTTAACCATCTTTCTAGCAGTCTCAGAAAAAATATTTTATAATAAAAATAGAAATAATTCAGCTATACGATAAATTCAAGGAGGAAAGAATGAAAAAATTTCTTTTTATTTCCATTTTATTTGTAATTTTAGCAGGGTGTTCTGATAAAGGTCCTACGCCAGAAGATCGGTTCGCTGCATATGTGAAGCTTTGGAATGAACAAAAATATGATGAAATGTATAAGTATTTGTCCGCAGAAGCGAAGAAAACCATAAATGTAAAGGATTTCACAAAGCGCTACGAAAAAATCTATGGGGATATTGAAGCAGCTAATTTAACTGTCACGTACAAAAAAACGAAAGAATCCATAGAGGATAAAGAGCTGAAAAAGACCGAACTACCTTTTTCCGTCAGCATGGATACAATGGCTGGTCCAGTAGATTTCGACCATAAAGCAATACTCGTCAAAGAAGGGAAAGACGATAAAGAGAATTGGTATATGAATTGGGATGCTACTTATATCTTTCCTGAGCTTGAAGAAGGGGGGAAAGTGTCCATCGCAACCTATCCTGCCATTCGTGGAGAAATTGTCGATCGCAATGAACAATACTTGGCGATGAATGGTTCAGTTGTGGAGGTAGGCATCGTTCCAGAAGAAATGACGGATCAATCAGCAATCATCACACAAACTTCCCAACTTCTAAATATGTCGAAAGAAGAAGTAGAAAAAAAGCTAAATCAATCCTGGGTAAAACCGAACTACTTTGTACCGCTTAAAAAAGTGTCCATTGAGGATATCGCATTAAAGGAAGCCCTTGCAAACATTCCATCGATTCATTTGAATGAAGTGGCAGGCCGTGTGTATCCGTACAAAGAAGTAACGGCTCATCTTATTGGCTATATCGGTGAAATTACTGCTGAAGAGCTGAAAACATGGGAAAAGAAAGGCTATAGAGCAACCGATGTAATCGGAAAAAGAGGAATTGAGCAAATCCTTGAGGAACGTTTAAAAGGAAAACCTGGCGCCAAAATATCCGTCAAGACGGATAGAGGTCAGGAAAAGATCATTGCTGAAAAGAAAGCTGAAGAAGGCGAAACGATCGTCCTAACGATCGATGTCGAGCTACAACAGCAGATTTTCACCCAATACAAGGGGGAGGTAGGCTCGGCAACAGCACTAAATCCGATAACAGGGGAAACGCTCGCACTTGTTAGCAGCCCATCGTTTGATCCGAACCAATACGTGCTCGGAATGACAGCGGCGAAACAGCAAGCGTTGGAAAGTGATCCGAATAAGCCGCTCATCAACCGCTTTAGTGCAACCTTTTCTCCAGGTTCGACAATTAAAGCGCTCACTGCTTCGATTGCCATGAAAAACGGTGTCGATCCAAATGAAGCAATTGAAATCAAAGGGAAGACATGGAAGAAAGCGAATTGGAAAGATCACAGCATAACGAGGGTATCCACACCAGGTATACCGATCAATATGACCGCCGCATTAGTATACTCTGACAACATATACTTTGCTCAAAAAGCATTGCAACTTGGAACAGATAAATTTTCAAAAGGCTTGAAGGATTTTGGCTTTGAAGAAACCATCCCATTTGAATATGCCATCAAAGCGTCGCAAATTGGAAAAATCGATTCAGAAGGCAGACTTGCCGACAGCGGCTACGGTCAAGGGCAGGTATTGATGAGTCCTTTACATGTAGCGTTAGCGCATACGACGTTTGTGAACGAAGGAAACATGATTGCGCCAAAGCTGTTTCTCGATGGCAATGATAAGCCGGTTTATTGGAAAGAAAATATTATCTCTAAAGATCAAGCTACACAAATGACAAAAATGCTCACTCAAGTTATCTCAAACCGTGCCGGATCTGCCCATTCACTTAGTGAGACAGGCATTCCACTTGCTGGAAAAACAGGAACGGCCGAAATCAAGCAAAGCAAAGAATCAACAGGTACTGAAAATGGCTGGTTCGTAGGCTACAACACAGATAATCCGAGGCTTCTGATGACTTGGATGATGGAAAACGTCAAAGGCAGAGGAGGCAGCCATCTTGTGGTGGATAAGATGAAACCGGTTTGGGTGGACTATCTGAATGGGGCCCATGAATAAAATGGAAGAACCTTTATTCGACTTTTTATGCGAATGAAGGTTTTTTTTATTAGCGAAGAAAACAATATTCAGTCGTAGAAGTATAGCAAAAAATGTAATGTGAATTGTTTGTTCTACAATATTAACCATCATTCACCCATTTGTAACATAAATGTAATAAGGCTTCCGACATGAAATTTGTTAAAATTAAGGTTAATTACATATTAAAGGATGGGGAATGATGAAGAAAGCCCTTTACACGATGTCGACAGTCGCAGTGATATCCTCTATGATCGCACCATCTGCTTTTGCTGATTCATATACAGTGAAGCAAGGAGATACTTTACATAAAATTGCCCAAGCCAATAAAACAACTGTGGCAAAAGTAAAAGAACTAAATAAGCTGAAATCTGATGCTATATATGTGAACCAGGTTCTGGTAGTGGATAATAAATCTACACCGACAGAGGTTAAGGCCGCATCACAAATAGCCTTTCATAAAACGAATACAACTGTACACACCGTCGTTTCTGGCGACAATTTAACGAGGATTGCGAATGAATATGACATTACCCTCGGTGAATTGAAGAATTTAAACAATCTTACTTCTACCGTGATCTATCCAGGAGATAAGCTGATCGTCTCAGAAACAAAAGGGACGACTGTAGTTGAATTACCAAAAACAGAGACGAACCAAACTTCAAAAGGCCAATCTTATACAGTGAAAACAGGAGACAGCCTTTGGAAAATTGCCAACAGCACGAACACTACAGTATCTAACTTGAAAACAATCAATAATCTTAACACGGATACGGTCTTTCCTGGACAAGTCCTTCAACTTGAAAATTCTAACAAAACGAATAGTGTGACTACGCCGAGTGTAAGCGGGTCCGACCAAAGCGTTGTAAAGCCAACTCAGCCACAAAACGAAAGTGAAAAATATACGGTAAAAGCTGGTGACACTTTATCTAAAATCGCTTCAAAGTACAGCATGACGATTCACCAATTGAAAACGATCAATCATTTAACGACGGATACAATTTATCTGGGACAATCTTTAGTTATTGATAGTAGTTTACAATCTACTGAAACTTCTATTCCAACCAAGCCTGATTATGTTGCTAATAGTACACAATCAGCATCGGAATTAATTAAGATCGCAAAAGAATTAACTGGTACCCCTTACTCATGGGCAGGCTCATCACCTAGTGGTTTTGACTGCAGTGGGTTCATCTATTATGTATTAAAAAAAGCTGGGCATCAGGTTTCTCGTGTTTCATCTGCTACTTATTTTGATATGGGCAAGAGTGTAAAGACACCACAACCAGGAGACCTTATCTTCTTTGACACGACAACAAATAGCAAAGCGGTTATTTCGCATATGGGAATCTATTTAGGGAATAATGAATTTATCCATGCCAGTTCAAGTCAGGGTGTTACCGTAACATCTATTAATAATTCATACTTTAAAAATAGAATTATGGGCTATAAGAGTTTATAGTATTTTATTCTTATCTGATCTTATGGCGAAAGACCGATCTAGGTATTTAGTAAATAGCAGCCAAACAGCGGTGCAGAGATGCTCTGCTGTTTTTGTTTGCTCATCCATTTATTTTCCTTAATTATATGAAAAAAGATGGGGAATAGCCGATATAAAAAAGTAGGTAAAAGAACTCATTTTCAGTCCTATTAAAATAATTATCTTGTGATATACTAAAAATTGGCCTTTTGTTCCAATTAAATGACAAAAAAATGTTACTTTCGTATTATTTTGATAAGTTTCCATTTTTTTGACTAGGAATGTCGAGATATATGTTAAAATGACTGGGAATATAAAAGGAGGAACGCACAGTAGGATGAAGAAAATTAAATGGCTTCTCAGTATTGTTTTGTTACTTGGTCTTTGGATGCCTTTGGGAAGTGCTAAAGTACAAGCTTCCACTACATTTAAGGATATATCTGCTAATCATCGGGCCTATGAAGAGATTATGTATCTAGCTACAGGGGAGATTGTTAGTGGATCATTAGATGGAAGATTTCTTCCAAGTAATGTCGTGACGAGAGATCAAGCGGCAGCGATGATTGGAAGAGCATTGGATCTAAACGGCCAACAGCGAAAAACAGAATTTAAAGATGTCGGATCTGGTAATTTTGCCTCTGGATATATACAATCTGCGGTGGACAAGAAGATTCTTTCAGGTTATGGTGGAGGAATTTTCAGACCGGAAACCGTTGTTACCCGTGGAGAAATGGCGGTTATGATTAGTAAAGCTTTTGACTATGATTTCGGTGGCTCCCTATCAGGTGCAGCCAACGCCTTAATGAGCAGAGGAATTGCTCAAGGAATGACAAATGGGACATTTGGAGCGGATTATCAATTAACTCGAATGGATTTCTCAATATTTTTAGCTAGGGCAATTAATTACAAATTGCGTGTTAAACCTACTGTTGCCTTTCAAAACGAATTATTTGTAACATCAGATTCATTAAACGTGCGTTCAGGCCCGTCTACGAAATACTCTAATCTTGCTACATTGAAAAAAGGTACAAGCGTTCAAACAGCGTATAAAGTTGGTAATTGGATATACATACAATCAGGAGCAACAGAGGGCTTTGTTCATAATTCATACATAAGTTCTTCAGTAAATACTCCTCCTCCAACACAACCGCCGACAAATTCACCTTTGGCAAGTAAAACGATTGTTATCGACCCAGGTCACGGTGGGTCAGATTCTGGAGCGGTTGGGTTTGGTCTTTATGAAAAAACGGCTGTCCTTGATACTGCACTAAAGGTCAAGGAATTATTAAAACAAACACCATTTGATGTTCAACTTACTAGAGAGAAGGACGTATTCATCTCTTTAAATAATCGATCTGCTTTTGCTAATAATTTAAAAGCGGATATTTTCGTCAGTATCCACGCGAATTCTTCCACCAGCAGTAGTGCGAGTGGAACAGAAACCTACTATTATAGTGCTGCTGCGACTAATACGAGAATTGAAGAAAGCAAGAAATTAGCTAGTGCTATCCAAACAAGACTTATTAAAGCCTGGAATCTTAAGGATCGCGGAGAAAAGGGTGCCAATTTTTCAGTAATAAGGCAGACGAATATGCCTGCAGTACTTGCAGAATTAGGCTTTATCAGTAATGCCTCTGATAATGCGAAGTTAAAATCACCAGAATGGCGTCAAAAAGCTGCTGATGCCATTTACTTAGGAATATTGGATTATTATAAAGAGAATGGCTATGATGTTACGAAACTTTATAATATAGTAAATTAATAATCGAGGAGTCTTCTAGGCTCCTTTTTTCTATTCAAAAAGGAGAGTAGATGCGATGAAGAAGAATGTATGGTCAAATTTCTTATTCTTTTTACTGCTTTTTTTACTCCCTGTTACTACTTTTGCGGAGCAAGAGTCAACAGGATTTAGTAGGGAAAATATAATGTTCGAAAACGAAATTGATTATGACCTTTTACATGAATTAGACTCATCTATTATTTATGAGTATAAGTCGATTAATGCGGTTACAATCGATCTCTCAAAGGAAAAGGTCAATCAATTAAAGAATTCTCCATCTGTAAAATCTGTATACGAAGATCAGGCTGTTCAAGTCAGTTCTCAGAAAACACCGTGGTCACATAAAAATCTGAATCTCGTAAGTATTTCGCCAAGCAAGTTAACGGGAAATGGCATTAGGATTGCTATTATCGATTCTGGAGTAGACACTACACATCCTGACTTGAACATAACAGGTGGGGTATGTGTTCTCGATATTTCAGTAAAACCAGACGCATGTAAAAACTCTTATCAAGATGAATTTGGACATGGAACTCATGTTGCCGGAATTATCGGAGCGCAGGATAACCAGATAGGATATGTCGGCATTGCACCAAAAGCAAAAATATACGGAGTAAAAGCTTTAGATGAAAAAGGAATTGGGAATACTTCTTCTATTCTGGCTGGAATTGAGTGGTCCATCCAGCATAATATAGACATTATCAACCTAAGCCTAACCACTCCAGAGGAAGACCCAACAATGAAAGCTTTGCTAGACAAAGCTTACGAGAAGGGGATTCTTATCGTTGCTGCAGCTGGAAATGAGGGACATAAAACAGGAAAAGAACAAAATGTGTTATATCCTGCAAAGTTTTCAAGTGTAATCGCTGTTTCAGCAACTAACAAGAATAATAGAATTATTCCGTCCTCATCAGTTGGAAAGGAAGTCGAATTATCTGCACCTGGTGATGCAATTGTAAGTACCTATCCTCTTAGTATCAATGGAACGGGGTACGAAACACTTACGGGGACCTCAATGGCAGCCCCTCATGTTACAGGACTTGCTGCACTCTACATGGAAAAGTATCCGAAATATACAAACAAACAAATACGCCAGAAACTTCAAGACAACGCGAAGGACCTGGGAGCTATTGGACGTGATTCGTTGTATGGAATCGGTCTAGCGCAGGTAGATCAATCGTCTTTAAATGAATTGGCAACGAAAGTCATAACAAACCAAAGCGTTAATGGTAGAGTTACAATCACTATAACTTCTCTACCAGCGGATGCAAAGAGCTATAATCTATACCGTTTTGGCAGTTTGATCTTGGAAAATGAAACATCTGATACGATTGAGGATTATGGAAAACAAGGAAAGATTGACTATCAGTTAGTTCCGATAACTGAAGGGGTAGAGAGACTTGACCAAGCAGCTACTTTTACAGTGGATCTTCAAACTCCAGTTATCCCCGACTTAAATAATGAAGTATGGTACACGCGCAATTTGATGTACTTGCACGAAAATAAAATCATGCAAGGGTATTCGAATGGTCAAGTTAAACCAACCCAGCTGGTGACAAGAGCCGAGGCAATCAGTATGCTTGGTCGGGCCCTGGGCCATTCTGGAGCCAAGAAAGCGACTGTGTTCAAAGATGTATCTGCACAAAACTTTGCCTCTGGCTATATTCAACAGGCTTATGACAAAGGGATTTTACAAGGATTCCCGGATGGGACCTTCCGTCCGGATCAACAGGTGACTAGAGCAGAAATGGCCATTCTTTTGTCGAAAGCATATAAGTTATCAACGGACTCTGGATTAACATTCAAAGATGTTTCTTCAAATGTAACTGGCTATCAAGCTATTAATCTCGTAGCTTCTGCTGGCATTACACGAGGATATGAAGATGGAACCTTCCGCCCATATGCTAAAATGAGCCGCTCGAATTATGCTGTATTTTTATCAAAAGCGAATAACCCTCATTTAAAATAAAGAAAAATCCTGTTGAAACATCATGTTTTAACAGGATTTTTTATTTAATAGAGTATTTCATAATTTTCCCCCACTTTATACAAATATCCCAATAAATCTACTTTGTAACACAAATGTAAAATAAAAACGGCGCAAAAATTGCTAAGATACTACTATAAAGATTAAATTTCGATAAAATACATAAAAAGATAGAATAGGAGATATTATGAAACGAGTTATTAGTAGTTTATTAATTATCGGGTTATTATTCTCTTGGCTTCCAACTTTCAAAGCAGAGGCAGCTACGGAAAAAGACCTGATAAGTATTGCGAAGTCATATCTAGGTGTTCCATATTTGACGGGGGGATCGACACCTAGTGGCTTCGACTGTTCCGGATTTTTAATTTATGTTTTCAATAAGCTTGGAGTTTCGCTACCAAGAACCGCGGCTGAGCAAGCCACCGTCGGAAAAAGTGTAGACAAATCCTCCTTACAACCAGGGGACCTGGTATTTTTCAAAAATACAGTTTCAGGTAAAAGTGGCATAACGCACTCTGGAATATATGTAGGTGACAACTCATTTATCAGTGCAACGAGCAGTAAAGGAATTGCGATCGTATCGTTAAATAATACATATTGGGCTCCTAAATATACAGGAGCAAAGCGGATTTCTGATAAAGCAAGTAGTAGCGATACATTCAGTGATATTGCCTCAGATTTCTTTGCAAAAGAAGCGATTCAGCAATTAAACGTACAACAGGTAATCCAAGGCTTTGAAGACGGCACTTTCCGTCCAGATGAATCTGTTACAAGAGAGCAAGCGGCAGCGATCATTAACAGAGTTTTAAAGAAAAAAACTACTAGTCTGTATTCATATAAAGATGTTGCCACTTCATCAAGATTTGCAGCAGATATAGCGGCGATTAAAGAGCTCGGGGTTATTAACGGCTTTGAAGACGGCACCTTCCGTCCTAAGGAAACAATGACTCGGGCGCAGATGGCCATCATTGTCCAAAATGCTTTCCAACTTGATAAAAAAATAACATATTCAGCTTCTAGCACAGTCTACAGTGATGTCCCACCTGGATATAGGGCATATAGTGCTATCATGATTATGCGAAAAATCGATACAACATCAGGTTTCCAAACCCCAGTATATCGCACAGGAGATAACGCTACTCGCGCGTTCTTCTCGGCGGCAATTTATAATGCGATCAATTTATAATAATGATGTGAATCAAAGAGGATGACTTATAAAGGTCTGACCTTGTACTCCATATACAGGATGAATGCGCGTTATCTTAAACTGTATTTGATGGTTACGGGTCTGCCTTTTTTTTAGATTAGTAGATTTACAGAAGTTACCTGCTAGAAAACGTAATTAATATGAAAATATCATTATACTATCAACTGATTTTTGGTAGAATTATTATATTAATGTAAAAATAATTAATTTAGGTATTTTTTACAAATTTCTATTCAATCAGGTGCAGACAAAATGATGGAAACGAAAGGGAGTTTACCATGAAGAAAATAATGACGATCCTCTTAAGTCTTTTGCTAGTAGTTTCATTATTACCTATTAAACAAGCAAAAGCTGCAGATGATCTGACAAATCATTCATTGGAATTTGAAATGCGAGAAATGATAAAAAAAGGTGTTCTTTTTGGTTATTCAAACGGAAAATATGCACCCAATCAAGATGTTTCGAGAGCACAGTTTGCAGCATTTATCTCGCGTGCACTTGGGTTAACTGGAGGTACTACTAAGTTTTCGGATGTTCCTGCAACGGCTCCATTGGCAAGTGAAATCAATGCCGCAGTTGAAGCTGGCATTATCACAGGCTACCAAAATGGTAAATTTGGTCCGAATGACACAATCACGAGGGAACAAACTGCGAATATGATTGATAAATCTCTTTCTTTCCTAAAGGTCCCACGTGAAAAGGGCTCATTGAATTTTACCGATGCAAATCTAATTACAAGCTCTATTTCAAGAGCATCCATTGCAAATATGGTTTCACTAAACATAATTGCGGGTATTCCGAATTATACAAATGGAAAGCAAGATGGCAGTTTACGCTTTGATCCGAAAGGCGAAACGACACGTGCCCAAGCAGCTGCATTTATTTACAGAATGCTTAAGGCGGTTGAAGTATATGAGGAGAATACAGATCCAGGGGCTACTCCGGAACCAGAGCCAACACCGGAACCAGAACCAACACCGGAGCCTAGCGCTTTCAAAGTTGCTACTATTGCGGCTGATGGATCAATTACAGAAGGCACTAAAAAATATACCACTCTAGATGAAGCAGATCGTGCTATTACGAATAAAGCTACACAGATTGTCATGTATAATGGCAAAATTGTAAAAATGGCAAATGGAATCGTAGTTGCAAATCCTTCGGTTGAACAAAACACGACAGTCATTTATCAGTCCGACTTAAAAACAATCATAATGCCTGTTGATGCCGGAGCGGGTGGTACGCCCCCGACCGAGATGGAATATGTGACTTCAGATGAAAACAAGATTACAGTCAAAGTAGCTGGAAAAACAGGATATGTAAAGCATAATAATGCTTACCTCCTTCCAAGTCAAAAGATGGGGGATAACAGATCCTATTATTCTGTAAACGCAGACCGTGAACTAGTACACTACTTATATGATAATAATAAAAAATCATATTTATCATACACAACTGGTATTGCGCCATCATTCTTAAAACAAGGCGTAAGATATTACAGCTGGGATGGTAACACATTCAAAACAACATCTGGTACAACGGTTGGAACAGCTTACCAATATTTCAATATGCTTTCAGTAAGAGCAAAGACCAATTATACGGCGGCTGAGCTTGATGCATATATCATGCAAAGATTAGCAGAGATTGAAGCTCTATATGTTAGTAATCCAAAAAGTTATGCCAACTTCAAAGATGCAACGAAAATTAGCAAGCTTATTGGAATAGGTACGCAGTTGAAGGAAATTGAAAGCAAGTATAATATCAATGCATTGCTCATATTAGGCATGGCAATGCATGAAAGTAACTATGGTCAAAGTCCACATGCTCAAAATTCAAACAACCTATTTGGAATTAAAGTGTTTGACAGCAACCCGTTGGATGGAGAAAAATATGCAACTGTGTACGACAGCATGGTAAGTCTCGCAAACAACTATTTAAACAAAAACTATGTACCTATTCCTGAAAATGGAAAAATTACATATCATAACGGTGCAGCGCCAGGTAACAAATACCGTGGAATTAACGTCCGCTATGCATCTGATGCATACTGGGGCCAAAAAGTAGCTGGACACATGTACCGCGTAGATAAGGAACTTGGTGGAAAAGACTTCATCAACAACCCTAACCCATACAAAATCGGCCTAACAAATCAATGGGTAAACGTTCGTGAAGATGCAGGAACTTCGTTTGCAAAGCAATTCCAATATCCAAGTGATGGTTATCCAATGATTATCATGGGAACTGTAAACACAAACTGGTATAAAATCCTATCAGACAGCAACACAGCAGAATTTAGCTATATCCACTCAGATTATGTTACTAATGTGAATATCGCGAAATAATGGAAAGAGGCCGACACTGGTGAGTGTCGGCCTTTTGTTTGGGCATAGAAAGGGGAGTTTGGATTAATTATTTAATATATGGATTAATTCTGTGAAGTTCGGATTAATTACTGACAAGTTTGGATCAATTACACGAGGTTTCCGATTCATTATTTACAAATTGACTCATTAGCATCGAATTTATCTCCGTTATGTTTGCTTATTCCGACGTATCCAGGCGCAAAACTCACAAAAAAGCTCAACTCGCTATTTAATACGCGAGTTGAGCATGAATGTATATTAAGCGCTAGCTTTCTTTCGTTTCAACATATTTAGAAGTCTGTTAAAGCCTTGGCGGTAGAACACAAACAGTGAGCTGGCGTACAGCACGGCGCCAATCGGAACGAGTAATGCAAGCTGGAATAAGGAGTACCAGTCATGAATAGGTGTGTACGCTTTTAACAGCCAAATTGGAGCCGCCATGATGATTGTTGGCGGAATGACTCGTAAGAACAACCCAACAAGTCGCCGTAATTCTGATTTTGGAAAATCCTTATAGACGACGGCGGATGAAACAGCTAGATAATAAACGGAAACGATTGAGCTTGTGATAGCTAGTCCCACATAGCCATAACGATCCACGATTAATAAGTTTGAAACAAAGTTGATGACAATGGTTGTGACGCTAATTCGGAAGATAGTAGCTGTTTTCCCTTGAGCGTACATGGACTTTGATGTGATGAACTGAAGTCCTTGAGTGACGATCATTGGCAAGTAACAGACAAGAGCCAAATACGTCTTTTGCGTGTCAGCAGCCGTGAATTTTCCGCCTTCATAGATGAAGGAAATGGCCGCATCACCGACAACGAGTAAACCAGCTGCGATGGGCATCAGTGTGACAAGTGAAATCTCCATGCCCATAAACACTGTTTTTTGGAATTTTTTCATGTCGTCAACTTGTTCCGACAACAGTGTGAAAATGATGGCTGCAATGGTTGTCGCATAGATCGCATTCGGAATACTAACTAAGAGAGATGCGTAGTTTAGATAGGTTACAGAACCATCACCTGTGCCAAATGCAAAAGATCTATTGACTTGTAAGTTGATTTGACCAACAACAGAATTCAACAAAGATGGGATAATCAATACTAGGAATGCTTTTCGAAAGTCAACATCAACCTTTAAGGTGGGGGACCAGGAGAACCCACTTTTGACTAAATAATAAAATTGAACGAAGATCCCTAGGATAATTCCGACGATGAATCCATATGCCAAGCTGTAAATTCCCCATTGTTCGGAGAAAAGGATGGCGAAAACAGCACCTGTTAAAGTGGCTAGGATTTTTGAAATTTGTGCGGGAACAAAGATTCGACGCCCTTGCAAATAGGACTCAAGAATTCCATTTAACGCAATCAAACTTATGAATATGAAGAATAGTTGCGAGAGTTTAATCGTAATAACTTCAGCAGCGGGATTCATATTTGGAAAAATAAGTGGAACGAAATAAGGAGCCAGCCAAACTGCAAATGCTGAAATTACTAGGAAAATCAGGACGGTTGAGTTCATGATGCCATTGGCGGCTTTTTCCGCTACTTGTGATTCTGTCTTTTTATATTTCACATAAAGCGGTAGGAAGACATTATTAAATCCGCCTGAAATCATCGCCAAAACTAGCGTAATGAATCCAAATGCGGCGAAGTAAGCGTCTGTGTCAATGCCAGCGCCGAATTGCCTGGAGATAATACTTTCCCTCAAAAAGCCAGATAGCTTCAAGAAAATCGCAAGCAAAGTAAGCCAGACAGCCGTTTTTTTTAGTGATGTCATTATGAAACCCCTTTTTGTAAACAGAATGATAAAAAAAGTAAGGCAAAAGTAGCCGCCTTACTTCAATAACCCGCTTTGACGGACAGTCATAATCAAATTGTTACCACAAAGTGAAGTGGAAACGATTTGATTGAAGGCTCACTTTAACGCAATGCGCTTTCATATACCTCTAAATACTTTTTAGCTGCGGCGATATGAGAGTAGTCCTTTTCGATCTTTGCACGAGCCTTATCTGCCATTTCTTGGCCTTTGTCAGGATTTTGCAATAGATAAGCCGTTGCTTCTGCGAGTTCTTCTACATTTTTTTCTTCTACTAATATACCGTCTTCACCGTTAATGACGATTTCTTTCAAGCCGCCGACAGCGCAAGCGACAAGTGGGGAACCAGAGCCCATAGCTTCCAATGCGGAAATAGAAGTGGCTTCCTCCACGCCTGCTGAATGAACACTTGGAACGAGCACGACATCTGATAGCGCATAATAATCCTTCACTGTATCGTGGGATACTGCACCAAGTAAAGTCACATGTTTTTCCAGTTTATGTTCAGCGACGATTTCTTTAATATTGGCTAAAGCTTCTCCACTGCCAGCATAAATAAGTTGAGCATTTGGCACGCTCTTTAATACTTGTGGCAAAGCAAGTGCCGGGTAGATAACACCGTTTTTCTTTGTTAATCTTCTTGGAACAAAAATGACAGGAGCGTTAACGTCGACATTGTACGTCTTACGCAATTCAGCCTTTTTTGTCTTCTTAGGTTCGAACCCGTGGATATCAATAAAATTACTGACTGCAGTACCCTGGACACCTGACAAATCCTTCACATAATCACGAAGACGTTGATCAACCGTAATGATTTTTCTAGTGCCTTGATAGGCTTGGATTTCGATATCCTGCATGATTTTCGCTTCAGTACTGCCTTCATCCATGGAACCTTTACTAACAGATTCAAATGTCATATAGCCATGCACGGTTGAAACGGTTGGAATGCCACTTTCGATCGCAGCAAGCGTTGTAAATGGATCTTGGGCATTCACGACGTCATATTGCTTGTCTTTATTTTTTTCAATGAGTGCTTTAAGGAATCTTTGGCGCATCTTATGGCTCCAGATGATGCCTTTCCCTTTTTTAAATTTATTTAACAGAAAGCTTGGACCTTGGGCCAATAATTTTCTTGATACTGGCGATACATCAGAAAACGACAGCACATCCACTTCATGGCCAAGTGCCTCAAGGCCTGCTTGAAGGGTTGCAACATGTGTCGATAGTCCTCCTGCATGAGGGTAATCATAGGCAGTAGCAATTAAAATTTTCATGAATAGACTCCTCTAACGTTAGACTTAGAATTTCTCTTTCAGTAAATCAATATTGCGTAATGCATCTGTACGCATCGCTTTGGCGTTCGTTGTAACAATCTCGCTGTAATGAGCACGCTCATCTAATAGCATGAGTGCGTTCGTTGTTAATTGCGGGACATCAATTTCATGTAAATCAGCCGAGTATTCCCACATCCCACTTCGTTTCAATAGGCTTTCTACCTTTTTATCATAGCTAAAGCCGATATGTGGAACCCCCATCAAGGTTGAGAAAATTAACGCATGAAGTCTCATCCCAATTGTCATCGAACATTCGCCGATAAAATTCAAATACTGATTGGGCGTGAAATCAGTTCCGAGCATCAAGCATTGATCCGCAGACTTCATATGAGCCATGACTTGCTCGCTTGCGTTTTTATCATGATGACCTTCCATCGGTACGAATACAGGTGTAATCCCGCGCTCTGCAATCAGTGTATCAAGAATGGCAGCCATTTGCTCGAATTGCTTCACATGCTCGAACCAAGGCCGGACCGAAACAGCTACTAATTTCTCAGATCCCTTTAAAGGAAGAGACTCGATGCAACTGTTGTCTTCTTTCTTTTTAAATGCAAACACAATATCTGATGTCACAACGGTTTCCGGCTTCTTGATGCCTAAATTCTCTAAATAATCCTTTGAATACTGATCACGGACGGTAATGAAGTCAGCGAGGTTGGACAGCTTCATTAAGATCTTGCCCCAGCGTGAAGTAACAGGACCAATTCCTTGTGAAAAAAACATGACCTTTGTCCCGCAGAGCTTAGCTAGCAAAACAATGAGTAAATAATAAGGAAGCGGACCGAACAGGAATTTAGTCGGATAAGCATCCTGGAGTAAACCGCCGCCGCCTGAAATCAATAAATCTGCGTCCTTCAGTGCTCGTACTTTTTCCTTAAATTCATGACGCCAGCCGCGATACACACTTTTTACTTGGAAAGTATTGGACGTTTGCTCGGGTGAAAGCGAAAAGACAGTGAGATCTGGCTTGTCTAATCCGTCACGTAAGTTATCTATAATCGATTCAAGAATGGCCTCGTCACCCGTGTTGCCAAGCCCATAGAATCCTGATATAACAATTTTCAAAAATATTTTCCTCCTCTATAGAGAGCTGCATGAAGTATGTAAAGAACCGGGTTAATAGGAAACATACTTCCAGTAAACCACCCATGTATTTTACCATTCATACGCACACCTATCAATCTTATTAATGCAAGCGCTCTGTACTTCTGATATACTATTTTAGAAATAAAAAGAAGTTTGACATGAATTACTAAAATAAGTGAGGTCCTTGTCACATGGAAAAAATTTGTGTTATCGGATTAGGATATATTGGTTTACCAACTGCATCCGTATTTGCCAAGGCAGGATATGAAGTCGTTGGAATTGATGTAAATGAAAAAGTCGTAGATTCTTTAAATAAAGGAAACATACACATTGAAGAAGTGGGTCTTCCAGAATTAGTGAAAGAAGTTGTAGCAACAGGAAAGCTTAGAGCTTCTGTGACAGCTGAGAAAGCAGATGTCTTCATCATTGCGGTGCCAACACCGATTCATGAGGATTTTTCAGCGAATGTGGATTATGTGATCCATGCAACAAAAGGGATCGTGCCGTTTTTGGAAAAAGGAAGCGTCGTAATTGTTGAATCCACGATCCCACCGCGTACGATGGATGATGTGGTGGCACCGATCATTAAAGAAGCTGGATTCGATCCATTAAAGGATGTGTATCTTGCTCATTGTCCAGAACGCGTTCTTCCTGGCCGAATTTTAATCGAATTAATCGAGAATACACGTATTGTCGGCGGTCTTACGCCAATTGCTGCGAAAAAAGCGGCTGACGTATACCGTGCTGTCGTTACAGGTGATGTCATTGAAACAGAAGCCGTTACAGCAGAAATGTCTAAGTTGATGGAGAATACATTCCGTGACGTAAACATTGCCTTAGCCAATGAGCTGGCGAAGATTTCTGCGCGTCTGGGCGTGAATGCACATAACGTAATTGAACTAGCGAATCGACATCCCCGCGTAAACATTCACCTACCAGGACCTGGTGTTGGTGGTCATTGTTTAGCAGTGGATCCCTATTTCATTATTGAAAAGGCAAAAGAAGAATCACCGCTTATTACGGAAAGCCGACGCATCAACAATTCGATGCCAGACTTCGTTGTCGAACAAATTGACAGAATGACTGCTGAATTGGACAACCCTGTCCTTGCGGTATGCGGTTTAACGTATAAAGGAAACATCGATGATATTCGTGAAAGTCCAGCGATCGAAATTGCTGAGAAATTACTTGGAAATTCAAGATACGATGTCAGAGTTCATGATCCACATGTGAGAGATGAACAAGTGTCATTCCCACTCGTCTCTCTAGAAGAAGCGACAAAAGATGCTCATTTACTCGTAATTCTCGTGGACCATAATGAATTCAAAACGGTGGATGAAAAAGCCTTGCTAGAAAATATGAAAACACCAGTGGTTTTCGATACAAGAAATTGCTTGAAAGTTTCTGATCGTACAGATTTAATGGTGTACCGTATTGGAGACTTAACGAAATTATCAGCGATTCAGGAAGAGTCTGTAGCTGAATAATAAGGAAGATGAATATGAAAAAAGAATCATACTTCGGAGTTGACGTTTCACCATTAAGCTACGAAGAAATTATCGCCGACCTCCAAATGAGAATGGAACAAAATGAGAAATCGACAATCATCGCCGTAAATCCGGAGAAAGTGATGAAAGCGGAGAAAAATACAGAATTAAGAGAGTTGATTAATTCGTCTACGTACCAGATCCCTGATGGAATTGGTGTGCTACTCGCCTCAAAATTAAAAGGCGGCAGCATTACATCACGGGTGACAGGTGTCGATATGATGGATCGATTACTCCAGTTTGCCGCAGAATCCGGATACCGAGTGTTTTTATATGGAGCAAAGGAAGAAGTAGTGTCCCAAGCAAAACAGAATATCGAGGCAAAATATCCGAACATCCACATTTCTGGCTACGAAAATGGCTATGTCCAGGATGCGAAGCTTGTCGTTGATAAAATCAATCAAGCAAACGCTGATTTATTATTTGTGGCGATGGGGAGCCCGAAGCAAGAGCTTTGGATTCAAGAAAATATGAATAAGACGAATGTACGCGTCTTTCAAGGCGTTGGTGGTAGCTTTGACGTATTCGCAGGCCATGTGAAGCGTGCGCCATTATTTTTTAGAAAATTAGGGATCGAATGGTTATACCGATTACTGAAAGAGCCCAAGCGTCTCAAACGCCAGCTCGCCTTACCAAAGTTCTTGATGAGAGTGTTGTTTTCTAAATAAGTTGAATCCACCCTTTGGTGCAAAAACGTGCCAGAGGGGTTTTCTTGGGCTTAGACTGTTTCTTTCTTAATAGTAGGGAAAGCTATATCGGAGGTTTTTAAATGAAAGTATTGCATGTAATCAGCGGTGGAGAAACAGGTGGCTCCCGTAAGCACGTGAATACATTGCTTAAGAAATTTCCAGCCGGACAAGTTTGTCTGCTTGTTTTTCAGGAAGGAATCTTAGCTGAAGAAGCGAGACTTGCGGGCATTCGAGTCGAATTGATAAACCAGTCATCCCGTTATGATCTCTCTGTCTTAAAGAAATTGACTCGCTTCATTCATGAAGAAGCATTTGATATTGTTCATTCACATGGTCCAAGAGCAAACCTGTATCTTTCTCTAATTAAAAAGAACATGAAGGCAGCCTGGGTGACAACGATACATAGTGATCCAAAGCTTGATTTCATGAAGGGTGGAGTCAAAGGGTTTCTGTTTACGAAGCTGAATTTGTCTACTCTTAAAAAGATTGATTACTTTTTCGCTGTGTCCGATCGTTTTAAAGCAAATTTGATGGAACTCGGAATTAACGGAGATAAGATTCAATCGATCTATAATGGAATAGATTTCACGGAGCCACTTCAGAAACAGTTGGAAATGCGACACAAGTTAAACCTGAACAAGGATGATATGGTTCTCACAATGGTTGCGCGTCTGCACCCGATTAAAGGGCATGATCTCGTCTTACAAGCACTTAAGAAGCTCAATAACCCGAAGATCCATCTTCTGTTAGTTGGCGACGGTCCAATTAAATTGGAGATTGAACGCATGGTTTCTGACCTAGGTTTGGAAAAGCAAGTTCAATTCTTAGGCTTCAGGAAAGATGTGGACGAGCTTTATAGCCTATCGGATATTGCGTTACTGGCATCACATAGTGAGAGCTTTCCACTCGCTTTATTGGAAGCCGCGAATCAACAAATCCCAATCCTGACAACAGATGTTGGCGGAGTACGACAGCTTGTAACGGATAAGCGGTACGGCTGGGTGACGGATGTTAATGATGTCGATGCGTATTATGAAGCGATAAAGGAAGCGTATCAGCTACATACAGAGAACAAGCTACAAGAACGTGGTTTGAATCTATATGAGCATGCCAAAGTAAATTTTTCACTCGACCAATTGTTTGAATTAACAAGTCAAACCTATGAAAAAGTCGTGGGGAAAAAGGATTCACATAAAAAAAGTAATTGCAAGAAATAAGCTCAGAAATCGAATAGTTACTATTGTTATTTACAGTCTCATCATGTAATGTATAGTAGGATAATTTGTTAACAAATTTACTTAAAAAAAAAGGTTACTCAGCGGATGTGAAAATGGGCCTAAAGCGGACCATCAGCGAGTAAATGAGGGGAGACGAAGATGAATCAGAAGCACAGTCTAACGTATATTCTGGTGTTATTACACCTGTTTCTAATACCACTCGTATATTTCAAAACAGATGTAGGGCCTTTGCCTTTATCCATAGAGATTATTTTAATTCCATTATTGGTCATCATAGCAGCTTGGGAATATATGAAGGGAACCATTAAACTAAATAATGTCCCAGCTAAGCCATTTGTGATTACCTTTGCCTTGTTTGTACTGGCATCACTTATTTCATTAGTAAAAGCAGAATCGCTCACACCGGCGATTATGGAAATTGCACGATTCTTATCGTATGTGTTCTTATTCCTAATTGTCGTGAAAGTTGATTTCACAAAAAAGCAATATATCAACTTCGCAAAAGTGTTTGCTCTAGCTGCTCTATTAGTTGGTGTATACGGACTCTTCACATATGTATTTAACTTCAAGCTGAACGTAGCTGGGTTATATGCATTGAAAGAAGCGAAGGGCCGAGTGTATTCGACGATCACGAATCCGAACTACTACTCAGCTTTCCTTAACTTTATTATCCCATCGCTACTACTATTTGCAGTGGTCTATTTCAAAGATAAGAAAGTACAGTTGTTTTTCTTTGCCTTCTATGGCATATATGTCATTAACCTAATCTTAACGTATACAAGAGCTGCATGGGTAACGATGGCATGTGCGCTCGTGTTAGTCATTATTATTATGCCAAAGAAATTTATTAAGAATATTCTAAAGCCACATCTTTTAATCGCGACTGTCGTGCTTTTTGCTATCGTGTATTTCTTGCCTGATTTCCAATCAAGAACAAACTCAGCAATCTACGCAATTCAGACGCTTGTCTTCCCGAATTCGCCGAACTTAATACCTGGTGGTACGGATACGGATATAGATCTGGCTGGGGACGAACCATTAGATGATGCTGATATTGATAAGATAAAAGATGATGCGACAACGAATCGTGCAGTCGTATCACGGACGACGCTTTGGAAAACTGGCTGGGTGATGTTTAAGGATAATCCTATTATCGGTGTCGGTACAGGGAACTACTTAGTCCGCTACAAGGAATTCGTCACGAAATATCCAGATCTGGATATCGGACATGATGAATATTCTGTTCATAATTCCTATTTGAAAGTAATGGCTGAATCAGGGATCATCGGGATCCTCACATTCCTAAGTATCTACATTACCTACTTCTTATATCTTGCTCGTTTGTATTTTAAACAAGATTTACTTGGACAGGTTGTAGCACTTGGTGTTTTCGCAGGCAGCGTAACATTTATGGTACAAAATCTATCTAACAACTTGATCTTCATCCCGCAGCTTAACATTATTTTCTGGCTAATCGCCGGACTTGCGATTGCCTTCTTATATAAGAATGGCGAGAAGAACAGTTCATATTGATTAAATGAAATGGCTTCAGAGGCAATTTGCCTTTGAGGCCATTTTTGTTTACTGAAAGTATAGGTTCTTTCAATGGGTTTTGATATTTAGCACAAGCAGCTAACTCCTCAAAGTCAGAGTCAAAAGAGGACCATTCCTCATACAGTTTGTTTGTCGTCTTATGCTAGGCTTAAGATTGAACAGGGATCTTGGGCTATTCTTATCTTCCATAAGGTTTTGTAGGGAAAAAACTTATGAGAAAATTCAGTGATATTTTATCTTGAACAGAGTGGTACAGTGAACTTAATAGCTCCTAAATAATAAAACGCCTAAAGTGATGCTTGCTTAACTGAAACTACATATCGAAATTCAGGAGTTTGGGTGATAGCGATAAGAATAACTTAAGATGAAATACAGGAAAGTCTAGTGAATTTTCAAGGAATTAGAATGATAGCCCTTCTTGAAAATTATCAGGTCTTATCTACTAGTGTAAGAGAATGACAAAATGGTATATGTTTATAAAAATGGAAATTAAAAATGATTAATTCTGGTAATAATTATATGTAATTGAGTGTGATTCACGCTTTTCTTAAAAGGAAAATAGAATAAAAGGTGTTAAAAGCACTATAGAATTGGATAAATTTAAAATACTATAAATGAACACTACCATTTTTTCTTTTTAGTAGGTATAATGTAAAAGTGTGGTAATTAAATCGTGTTACATAGGTTTTATTCTTCACATATTTACCAAAGCGAGGATTTTGTAATAAATAGTTGAAAAAATTGTTAGTTTTGGTAAAATAGAATATAAGATTGTTTTTCCTCTTAAACCATATAATTATTTGATTGACAAGTTTTTCTATGGTAGATTAAGAGCTGGACATTCATTTTGTTTATTTCGATGGTTAAACATCGTTAATATTAAATTTTTTTTCAAAACGGGGAGGATTTTATTACATGGCTTACCAACCAAAGTCTTATCGTAAATTCGTTGCTACTGCAGCAACAGCTACTTTAGTAGCAGGAGCAATTGCTCCAATAGCATCTGCAGCATCATTCACAGATGTATCGGCTAAATACAAAGAAGCTGTAGATTTCGTAGTATCTAAAGGTGCTAACGGTCTTACTTCTACAACATTTGGCGTAGGTAGCGACATCAAACGTGTTGATGCAGCTGTTCTACTTGTAAACGTATTAGGTCTTGATATTGAAAAAGCACCAGCTTCAGGCTTCACAGATGTACCTGCTCGTGCTGCTAAACATGTTAATGCACTTAAAGCAGCTGGTATTACTAATGGTAAATCGGCTACAAAATTTGATGCAGAAAGCAAAATCACTCGTGGTGAATTAGCTCTTTGGATCCAAAAAGGTTTCGAACTTAAAGGTGAAGGAAACGTTACATTCACAGACGTATCTGATCGTTATAAAGAAGCAGTATCTGCTTTGGTAGCTAATGAGATTACTAACGGAATTTCAGCTACACAATTCGGAACAGATAAAACTGCGAAACGTGGCGATTATGCAATCTTCTTGCAAAAAGCTGCAGCTCCTGTTTCTCCTGTTTCTATTGCTAGTGTAAGTGCGATTAACGCTAAAACAATTGAAGTTAAATTCAATAAAGCAGTAGACACAGATAAAGCACAATTAGAGCTTTTACGTGGTACTTTTAAACAAAACTTTACTGCTACATGGTCTGAAGACAAAAAATCAGTTCAATTAGCAGGTGCTACAAACTTCCAAGCTGCTGATTATACAGTTAATATAACTGGTCTAGGTAAAGATGTATTAACTGGAACAGTTAAAATCGAAGCTCAAAAAGTAGCTTCTATCCAAATTTTAGATGAAGTAGCTGTAGTTGATAAAGCAGTTGATGCTAATGGTGTACTCCCAGCTTTAACTACTGCAACAGTTGGCTATGTGGTTAAAGACCAATATGGTACAGACATTACAAAAACAACTACTTTAACAACAAATGATGCAGCTAATATCACTGCTGCTAATGGTGTAGTTAAACTATCATCTGGGTTAGTAGTTGGTAAAAAAGTAAATGACTTAGTACCAGTTGTATTAATCGACCAAGCTACAGGTACATCAGCAGCTAAAACTGTAAAATTATCAGCTGAATCAACAGTATCTTCTATTGAAGTAGCTGGTATTTATAATGCTAAAGGTGAAGCAGTAGCACTAACTGATAAATCTAAAGCAAATGAAGCATTTATCGTGTTAAACCTTAAAGATCAGTACGGTAAAGAAATTACAGACGCTGCTAAAGCAACTGGATTAGTAATTACAAATACTAACCCAACAAATTTAACAATCGCTTCAAGTGCTACTAAAGTTAAAATTGGCGACAAGGATAAGTTAGTAATTGCATTGTCAGCTATTTTAAAAGCTGGTGATACTGATGTATTATTAATTTCTACAACAAACGGCCAATCAGCTAAATATACTGTGAAAGTTTCTGAAACTTCAACAACTGATGCCATTTCTGTTTCTCAACCAGAGATTGCTGTAGCTGGAGAAAGTACATTAATTCCATTAACAGTTACTGATAAAGAAGGCAATGTAATTACAGATAAAAAATTATTAGCTGATGCTAACAAAGGTATCAAAGTTGGTAATACAACAGTATCTGAATCTGAGCTAGAAGTAAAAGATGGACAAGTGTACTATAAAAAGTCACTTTCAGCAGGAACACAGGCGCTAGTATTCCAAACTTCAACTTACAAAGTAGCTACTATTACTATTAATGTAAAAGCTGCTGCAGTACCAACTGTTGTTCGTGGAGTAAAAAATCCATTAGTTATTTCAACTGCTCAAAACCCTGTTACAATTACAGCGAAAGATCACTTAATCATTGAAGACCAATATGGTCGCGTAATGAAAGATTCTACTGCTCCTGTAACAGTTTCATTAGTAGGTACATCTGATGTAGTATCTTTAACTGGAAATGTAGTTTCTCCTGCTAAAAAAGGAACAGCAACATTACAAGTAGCACTTGCAACTCAAAACGGAACAATTGATTCAGCAGTAGAAGTGAAAGTGCAAGTAACTGATGGTACTGAATATAATGGATATGAAATTGCTGAAATCGGTAAGACTAAAGTAGCAACCGCTAAAGCAATTAAAGTTAATGGTTTACTAAATGGTGGAAAAGTAGCACTTGAATCAGGTGAATATACAGCTACAATTTCTGGTGGTAAATTAGCTTCTCCACAAGCAGTAACTGGAGGATCATTTACTCTTGCTGATGGAGCATTAAATACTGATAGTTCTTCAAACAAAGTAGATACTGAATTTACTTTAACAGTTACAATTAACGCAACAGGTAAAGTTTTAGAACAAAAATTTGTTGTTTCTGCGCAAGCTGAGAAAGTACAAGATTTCTTCTTCACATCAACAGCTGTAAATGGTGATTATAATTCTGCAAAAGCTATTACTGAAGCAACGTTAGCAGCAGGTAGTACAGTAGCAGATTTAAAAACAGGTGAAACTCCTGTAGCTGTTAACGTGGCAACTGTAGATCAATATGGTAACAAAGCTGTTACAGCAATCGTAGCTGAAACAGTAACAATTGTACCTGAGAAAGTAGCAGATGTTACAATTTCTAACAATGGTACACCTGCTGCTTCTGTAACATTAAAAAATGGCGTTACTGAGTCAAATGTTACTTTAAATATTAAGATTGGTAACACTACTAAAGAATTGAAAGTAAAAGTAGTAACTCCTTAATAAAACTAAACGAAACGTTACTTTATAAGCTAGTTATCTAGTGAAAAAAGTGAAAGAAATATCTCATGCTTTGACTTCATGGTTAGACCCATGAGGTATTTCCTTTAACTATTGTTATCTTATTGTAGGTGAAATTCCTACACTTGCTAAATAGTCAGGAGCAAGTACCTAATCCTCCTGCATCCAGTAAGGTTCTAACACAACCGAAGGGGTGAAGTCAGGTGAAGTCGTACTCATGAAGTTGAGGCGGGGTTCCATAAAAGGTGACTATGGTTAGGAGACGAATCCATGCTTAGGCAGGGTGAGGTAGTGAATACTAAGAATTGCTAGGAGTTTAGTATTCATCCTTAAATCTGAAATGATTTAATGGAGATCAGTAAATTGACTATTAAACTGGTCTTTCTCATACCTGAATAGTGGAGACCTACGGTCATCAAAAAGAGGGATGGTAACAATGGAACGTTTGAAGTCTTGCTAGAAGAGGTGGGTTAGCACCAATGAGACTAGTAAGATGGCTGCGGGTTCATAGTAGTGTGGATCGCTGGCCGTTTGGACTTGTATGGTAACATACGAGAAGGATAAAACCAGCAGGAGCGAAGGAACCCAGTCAGTAGTAGAATTCTATGAAAAGCTTATTTCCCCAAAATAATGCTTTTACACTTAATAGGTCCAATCATGTAATGTGATTGGACCTATTTTTAGATAGTATATAGGTATAATGATTCATGTTGTATTACTTATAGAATGTCTATTGATAGCACACCGTATGCACTGAAAGGTGCTCGTACGGTGTAGGATCGAAACGAAAGCCATGATATGTGGTATAAGATGATCTGTCCCAATAAAGTTAGACATAAAATTTTATGCAACTTCCAAGACCTAAGTTCGGTATTCTACTGGACTTAGGTCTTTTAATTTTACCCTCATTCGTTTGTGATTGTAATAATAGATATAGTCCTCCAACTCCTGCTCGAAATGCTTCATACTTTCAAACTCTTGCAGGTAGAGTAGCTCAGATTTTAATAAGCCAAAGAAATTTTCCATGACCGCATTATCCAAACAATTGCCTTTCCGTGACATACTTTGCTTAATATTGTGTTGCTCTAATGATTTTTGATACCTCTTCATCTGATAATGCGATCCTTGATCCGGGTGATAGCTGGTATAGTAAAGATCGATTTAACAGTGAACTGTGGCCACGAGATGAATGGTCACAGTTTTTTTCATTGTATTGGTAGAAGTATTTAGGAATTAGAGTGGGTTTTCTAGGCTGAATAGAATGGATGAAAATGCGGTGCCGGATATTTATATTAGGCACTACATATATAAGTTACGACTGGTTTCTCATGTTGAATAAGAGTTTTATCGTGTTTAGACAAATTCCCCATTATTGCGACTGATTTAGCTAATATTTACAAAACGTAAACAATTTCTATACATTGGATTAATATACCAATGATTAAATAGGAGTGGGGAAATAAGTTGCGGGATTATAGTACTACTGATGGCACGCCGTATGCGATGAAAGTCGCCCGTACGGTGTAGGCCCGAACCGAAAGCCACAGGATTGTGGTATAAGACGGGAATAGCTTAACAACTGTAACAAATGTAACTGATTTTAATGCTGCTATTGCACAAGGAGTAGATGCTATTACGATTTCTGGGGATATTGCTTCAAATTCAACATTTAATCTTACAGCAAAAACGGTGACTAATTTAACCATTGATTTAACAGGTATGGTTAATGGGGAAAAGCTGACTTTAACAAATGGAACTGTAAAGAATCTAATAGTTAAAGATAAACAGGGTGTTCTATTAGACATTAATGGTATAACAGTCGAAAACACTACGAAACTTAACTAAGTTTGATAGATGGAGAAATGGGAGAAGTCTAAACTTCTCCCGATTCTTAAGTTTATATTTCCATGTTCGGAAGATATGCTATGTGAAATGTTGCTTTATGAATTCTTTATCTTTAAATAGTATAGACATTGAAGGAGCGAGAATGTATGGAAAATAAAAAAAGACTTTCTTTTAAGAAACCTGCAGCTTATGCAGCTTTATCTACAGCAGCGTTTGCAGCACTAATAACCATACCAGCAGCAGTAGCTCACGCTGATGTGAAATTTTCTGGGACAACTACTTTTAAAGGCGAAGTGGTTATTACAACACAAGTTCAGCTTAATGATGCAACTGCAGATGGTTCATTAAAAAATGCTAAAGTAATCATTGATCCCGCTACTCCAGGAATGGAAATTGATTTAGGATCAGTAAAAGCTAATGATATTGAAATAAAAAAATCAGTTAAGCTAAAAGGCGACAATCTTCACGATGCAAAGATTGTATTGAATCCTGACAATGGCAATAGCAACATCGATTTAAGTGGTGTTAATGCAACTAATATCATTATTGGGAACGACAATGTAAAAGAAATTACAGTTGCAGATGATGTAACGAATATCACAGTTGCGGATGGGGTAACAGCAGAATCGCCAATAATTTTGGATAAAAAAGGCGAGGTTAAAGGAGATGTAACAGTAACTCCAGAAACTCCAGCAGTAGATAAGAACGTACTAAAAGGAAAAATTGCAAATGCTAAAACAGCTCTTGAAGGTGCAGTAGAGGGAACTGAAGTTGGACAGTATAAAATAGGTTCTATCAAAATACTTCAAGATGCGATTACAGCAGCAGAAGCAATAGTAGCGGATACAAAAGCGAATCAGAAGACTGTAAATACAGCAATCGTAACATTAAACACTGCAGTAGAGAATTTCCAAGCAGGTAAAGTTAGCAATGGGAATTTTAATCTATCCATCATGCACGTAAATGATATACATGCGAATACGGACAAAGCACCAAAGCTTGTTACAGCAGTTAAAGAAGTGCGTAATCAAAAACCGGATGCACTGTTACTAAATGCAGGGGATGTTTTCTCTGGTACTTTATATTTTAATGAATTCCTAGGCCAAGCAGACTTGGAATTTATGAATTTAATGAAAGTTGACGCTATGACATTCGGTAACCATGAGTTTGACCTTGGTTCATCACCTGAAGGTCATAAAGCATTAGTTGATTTCATTAAAGCAGCAAAATTCCCGTTTGTATCCGCAAACGTAGATTTTTCAAAAGATGACAAATTCACTGGTTTATTTAATACGAAAATACCTACAACTCCTGACAATGGGAATATTTACACAGGAATTGTCAAAGAAGTGAATGGAGAAAAAGTAGGGATTTTTGGTCTTACGACAGCTGAAACAGAAGGTATTTCAAGTCCAGGGAAAATTACATTCTCTAACTATATTGAAGATGCAAAAAAAATGGTTGCTGAATTTGAAGCAATGGGAATTAACAAGGTCGTAGCACTTACACATATTGGGTACGATGATAATGCAGCTGTAGACAATGATCTAGAACTAGCTGCAAACGTACCTGGAATTGACGTAATTGTTGGAGGACACAGCCATACACAATTAAATGCACCTGTAGTTATAGACAAAGATAAAAAAGGTGAAGCGAAAGATAAAACAATTATTGTACAAGCTTATCAGTATTCCGATTATCTTGGTACTTTAGATGTTGAGTTTGATAAAAATGGTGTAGTAGTAGGACATGCAGGAGAGTTAATTAAGACTGCTGATAAAGCCGAGGATGCTGAGGCAGTTGAGCTATTAAAACCTTATAAAGATCAAATCAAAGCTGTAAATGAAGAAGAAATTGGAGTAACACTTGATCATGCACTTTTAAATCCAAGAACAACTGATGTAGGTTATGTACCGGGCACAAGTGTAAGAGCTAGTGAAACTATTCTAGGGAACTTAATTACTGATGGCATGCTTGCAAAAGCGCAAGAATATGTAAAAGATAAACAAGTAATTATGTCATTCCAAAATGGTGGAGGAATTCGCGCTGCTATTGGAGCGGGCCCAATCACAGTAGGTGAAGTAATCACAGTGCTTCCATTTGGTAACACACTAGCGACTATGGATGTTACTGGTGCGGAATTAAAAGCGGCATTTGAAATTAGCTTTAAAGAGTATCCAAAAGAAAATGGTGGTTTCCTCCATGTATCTGGAGCGAAAGTAGAATTCGATTCTTCAAAACCTGCCGGAGAGCGTGTAGTTTCAATTTCATATAAAAATGCAGATGGTACTTACACTAAAATCGAAGACGCTAAGACTTATACAGTAGCAACAAACGCATTCACTGCTAAAGGTGGAGACGGCTATACCGTTCTTGAAAAAGCTTATAAAGAAGGTCGTGTAACGGATCTTGGTCTTTCGGATTGGGAGAACTTAAGAGAACATTTAGGATCATTAGACAAAATTCCAACTAAAATTGAAGGTCGTATTGTAGACGTTGCAGGTGAAGAATCTGATACTGAACTACCAGGAGGTAGTGTAGCAGCTGGTGAATTCTCAGGAACAGCTGAAAATCCAAAAGTTTACAAAGGTGACGTAACCATTTCTGTAACAGACGTAGCTTCTTTTAAACATGCGGTTGTCAAAGGTAATCTGATTCTTACAGGAACTCTGACAGAAGATGTATCTTTTACAAACATTAAAGTTGAAGGTAATTTAGATATTTCAGGTCTTGAAGGAGATAACTATGGTTTCGACGGAATCACAGTAACAGGAGAAACAACTCTTTAATTCTTTTTGCCAAGCCGTTTGCTAATCGGCTGAATGCTTAGCGTTTTTTTGTCAAAAACCGTATATAAAAAGGAGAATTGTTTAGATGAGGAAAAGGAATTGGAAGAAGCCTGTAAATACTTTTTTATCTGCTAGTTTAGTAGCAAGTTTAGTAGCACCTGTGATCCCGACAGTGACTCATGCTGCTACGAATCCCACGGATTTAATTATTTCTGAGTATATCGAGGGAAGTAGTTTTAACAAGGCAATTGAGCTTTACAATGGGACAGGGAAATCGATTAATTTAAGTGAGTATTCATTAGAAATGCACACAAATGGAGCAGATACAGCTAGTAATAAATTGACATTAAATGGTATATTGGAAAGTGGCAAGACGTTTGTGGTTCATCATAAAGACGCGAGTGCAGCGATTCAAAGCAAAGGTAATTTAGTGAATACTACTGTCATTAATTTTAATGGTGATGATCCAATCGTTCTAAAGAAATCAGGTGAAGTCATCGATTCTATTGGACAAGCTGGTGTAAAGGTAAACTTTGGGGCAGACGTCACTTTAGTTCGTAACAGCTCTATTACATCTGGTGACAAAGTGATAAATGACCCCTTTGACCCTAATAAAGAGTGGACGACTCACCCAAAAGATACATTTACAAACCTAGGCTCGCATGAAATGGATGGTGGCGAAACGACACCAGTAGAAAGTAAAGTCGAAGCAGTAACGGTTTCTACTCCATCATCGAATGTCCAAGCGGGTACAGAAATCACATTATCAACAGCCACTGAGGGAGCAACAATCTATTATACAACTAATGGATCAGAACCAACGATGTCTAGTACGAAATATACAGCACCAATCGTTATTGACAAAGATATGACAATCAAAGCTTTTGCTGTCGCTGATGGTCTCACTAATAGTGACATTAAATCGTTTGATTACAAACTAGTAAGTGAATCTGGAATCCTTTCAATTGCAGATGCACGTGCGCAGAAAACTGGTGAAGTAACAGTGAAAGGAATCGTAACAGCAAAATTAAAAAATACGATTCATATCCAAGATGGAACGGCTGCAATTGCGGTTCGTCCAGCCTCTCTGAATGTTCAACTTGGTGATGAAATTACTGTTGATGGTTCATTAAGTGAGTATAATGGATTATTACAATTAACTGGAACACTTGTAGGTACACCTGTCTCTAAAGTAGTACCAAGTCCAGAAGTACTTACAGGTGCACAACTGAACGAAACGAACGAATCAAAATTAGCAACAGTAAATAATGTAACGATCTCTGGAGCTGCTCAGAACTATACAGGTACGGATGAAGCTGGGACAAAATTTACTGTTCGTGATGAGAATAATAACTTAGGCTTAATAGCTGGTTCAACATACGAGTCAATCACAGGTATCATTCAAGAGTTTAATGGGACTTATCAAATCATTCCACGCTCTGAACAAGATGTAATTACTGATAGCTCTATTATTCAACCCGTGTTTGCGAATCCAGGCAGTGGAACATTTGTTGGAAACAAAACAGTAGAACTATCTACAACTACAGAAAAAGCGGAGATTTATTACACTTTAGATGATAAAGATCCAAAAGTAGATGGTCAAAAATATGTAACTCCGATTGAAATTACTAAAGATACAACACTAAAAGCAGTTGTAAAAGCAGAAAACGGTGACTTTAGTGAAGTAAAGACTTTCGAATATAAAATTACAGATGGTCTACAAATTCATGATATTCAAGGAGCAGGTCATACAACTTCCTTTAATAATCAAACAGTGGAAGGTATCGAAGGTGTAGTTACATATGCTTTCACATTGAATGGTTCATACTATTATCACATTCAAACTCCTGACGAGTTAGCGGATAATAATCCAAATACTTCAGAAGCAATTTTACTTTATAGCGGTAATAAAGCGTTGAATATCAAAGTTGGTAATCTAGTATCAGTTACTGGTAAAGTAAATGAATACGCATATGATGGTTATTCTGATGCGAATACAACAGACTTGAAAACTACACAAATCAATGTTCGTGATGATCAAGGTGGCAAAGTAAACGTAATTAAGAGTGGCGTTGCTTTACCAGCTCCAATCATCATTGATGAAGAAAAAATGTCATTAAAGAAAATCGACAGCGATAATTTAACCATTTTCAATCCAACAGTAGACGCGATTGATTTCTGGGAAAGTATTGAAGGAATGCGCGTAGAAGTTGGAAATGTGAAAGCAGTAGCACCGCAAGAGCATGGCGATCTTATTACGGTTCTTGAAAATGCACCAACAAATTCTCTACATGGTGGACTATTGTATGAAGAAGGTAACCAAAATCCAAATCGTGTCCAATTTCGGATGGAGCCAAACGGTCCCGCAAGAGATTTTGAAGTAGCGACAGGTGATACATTTAAAGGCCCGATTACCGGCGTTGTCGGTTATTCATTCCAAAATTACAAAATCTATGCATCTCTAGATGATATGAAATCAGCTCATTCAAAAGGAACTGCAAAACCAGAAAAAACAACGATTGTAAAAGCAGATGATAAGTTAACAATTGCTTCTTATAACTTAGAGAACTTCTCTAACAATACAAAGTCAACCTCCAATGATAAAGCTAAAAAACTAGCAAGAGCAATTGGTACAGATATGGAAAGTCCTGATATCGTTGGTGTTACAGAAGTACAAGATAATAATGGTGAAGACACAGGAAATTCCGCAGCAGACCAAAGTTACGGAAGATTGATTGCAGCAATTAAAGCTGAAAGCGGAGTCCAATATAAATATGTAAATATCGACCCTGTAAACAATCAAGACGGCGGTGCACCAAATGCGAATATCCGAGTTGGATTCTTATACAATCCAGAACGTGTTAAATTAACGGAAGGTGCTACACCAGGTTCCCCTACAACTGCTGTTGGGTATGAAGATGGCAAGTTAACACTTAACCCAGGTCGTATTGATCCGAACAATACTGCATTTAACAGTAGCCGTAAACCATTAGCAGCACAATTTGATTTCCAAGGGGAAAGCGTCGTTGTTATTGCGAACCACTGGAATTCAAAAACTGGGGATACTCCATTATTCGGATCTATCCAACCACCAAAATATGATAGCGAAAAACAACGTCATAAAATTGCACAAATCGTATATAACTTTGTAGACGATATTAAAACAAAAAATCCGGGTGCAAATGTTGTTTCTCTAGGAGACTTTAACGATTATCAATTCTCTGAGTCTCTTAAAATTCATGAAGGTAACCTGATGACAAATATGATCAACAAAGTAGATCCTAAAGATCGCTACACGTATTTATACCAAGGTAACTCACAAGTATTAGATCATATTTTAGTGACTAAAAACCTAGAAAGCAAAACGAAAATCGACATTCTTCACATCAATGCAGACTTTACGGACATGGCAGGACGAGCAAGTGACCATGACCCTGTGCTCGTTCAAATTGATTTATCAAAAGAAGAGGTAGTAGCACCGATTGAGGCTGAGAAATTCTACAATTTCAAAAACCTTAATACGAAGAAATTGATAATTACTAAACCAAGCGTATCCATTACACTTGATGATCAATCTGTGATCACAGAAGGCATCTTATTCACAGGAGCGTATGCAGAATTCCACGGTGCTGGATTTGAGAAAACGAAAGTGACCATCAAGCCAGAAAAAGATGGTGCAATTATTGATTTGAAAGGTATAAAAGCTATTGAAGTTACGATTGACGGAACACATGTAAAAGAAATTAGAGGCGCTGAAAATATTCAAACGATTAAATATGAAAACGGTGCAAAAGAAAATGACATTAAGATTACAAATAAGGAAGGGGAGCCAATTGGCTCTCCTTCTTCCCCTGATGAAAATAGGGCACCTATTCTAAAGAAAAACTTTTCGAATCAAACTGTCAAAGCAGGAGAAGGGCTATCGCTTCTGCTAACAGATTATTTTTCTGATCCTGATAACGATCCACTAAACTACACAGCAACAAAAGGAACGATTAACCAGAATTCATCTATACTCACACTTAATCTAGAAGAAGGTAGCCATATCGTAGCAGTAACGGCAACTGACGGAAAGAAGAGTGTGACAAGCAGCTTCACTGTTACTGTTAAGGCACCTGACGCAACACCTACTGATACTTATTATAAAGATGCAATTGGCAAAGAAGGACAAGCATTAAAAGCTGCACTTCATGAAATTATCGATGACCACAAGGAACTTTCTTATGATCAAGCATGGGAAGCTTTGAAAGAAACAGATGAAGATCCTAATAACCCGAACAATGTTATTTTGTTTTACTCCGGAATTTCACGTTCTAAAAGCAGTAATGGTGGAAATGTTGGTCAATGGAATCGTGAACACACATGGGCAAAATCTCACGGAAACTTCGGTACAAGTAAGGGACCAGGTACAGACATCCATCATTTGCGCCCAACAGATGTACAAGTGAATAGTTCTAGAGGCAACCTAGACTTTGATAACGGCGGAAGTCCAGTTAGTGGATGTAATGGATGCTTAAAATCAGCAACTTCTTTTGAACCACCAGATCGTGTAAAAGGTGATGTTGCACGAATTCTATTCTACATGGCAACACGCTATGAACAAGGTGACAAAGTAGATTTAGAATTAAACGAAAAATTGAATAATGGAAGTGCACCATACCATGGCAAACTTTCAGTACTCCTAAAATGGAATGAGCAAGACCCAGTAGATGAATTTGAACTTAATAGAAACAACATCATTCAAAAATGGCAAGGCAACCGTAATCCTTTCATCGATCATCCAGAGTGGGTCAACCTAATTTGGAACAACTCAAGCTCGGCCAATATTCAAAAAGCTTCATAAAAGGGACGGGAAAGCAAGCTAAGAAAACGTAGCGCTTTTCATTGGACGAGTACCCCAAAACCTACTAATAGAAACAAATGCTTGTAAGACCATCGTGTATATAATGACCAATAGCCCTAGTACCTTTCAATCCAAGGTGTTAGGGCTATTGCTATTTGAGGATATATAAAATGAGCATAGCTCCTGATTCAGTACAAGTATGCGAATATCAAATACCTTTTCATTATGTATGAAAGGAGCCTTTTCTATTGTTAACACCATTAAATATGACAAGAACATGTAGCGAGTATGTTCGAGTTAAGTGATGCTTTTTTAGATCTATTATTTAATTGAAGAAGCCAAAGCCCATCAACCTTCTTAGAAGAATCGGACAAGGAACCTGTCCCCTAATTATCTTAAATAATAATTAATAGAGTAAGTCATCATATTATGCCCTTTTGGAGTCCAATGAAATCCATCCGGTGCAATTAAGCCACTTGCCGAAAGTTGAGCGTCTGAACCTGCTCCCCCGCCTGCTTTAATCCAAGTGTTCGCATAATGGTCTACTAGTTGGACCTTTTGTGTCTTAGCGACTTTGCGAATAATCTCGTTATAGCTGTTCAGCCATAATCGTATTCCGCCTTTATCAGTATACAAGTGTTTTTTTTCTGGATATCTACTGTAGTAAAGTGTTTGTTGTACCGGTAGGCTAGTCATTAGCAAGACTTTAATATTTTTACTTTTTAATTGAGTGACCATGCGCGTGATGTTTTGTTCAAATGTCACTTTATCAACCTGTGGTTTACCGTTGTCCAGTAACAAACCATCATTTTGACCGAACATAATCGACACGCTTGTGGGTTTCTTTTCCAATACATCAGTATTGAAACGTTTCATTGCTTGACTTGTGTCGTTGCCACTTATTCCTGCATTCATCGCACCAGTTTGAATGACCCATCGTGTATTTAAGTCGTATCCATATTGTGAGAAATACGTCCCAGCAGTATTGCTGTCCCCAAACCCAACAAATCCAGACGCATCAGCCTTTACAGAACCAACCGAGAATAAAAAAATAGATGCAACAACAAGACACATCACCACTTTTTTCATTTTTCCACCCCTTATTCTACTCTTTACCTTTTCAATTGAAGGAATAATCCAATCTGCATGGTACTTTTAGTATATATGAAAAATGAAGGCTCTGTGGAGAAAACCTAAGGGTTTTTTCCTTTTTATCCTAATAAGGAGCAGGTTGTTAGATCCCCTCCGGAAATATACAAAGTAGGCTGGTCCCCTTTACTCTATTCACTATAGCGGGTATGCTTTTTATATATCTGATTATTAAGAGTATTTAAATGAATTTGGTTAGGGGAGGTTTCTTGTGTCTATAGAAGAGTTGGTTAACAGAAACGTTAACGAGTTTCAGATAGAAGAGTTTCTCGAAGTGAAAAATTGGATGACGCCGAATCCTTCTTGTATTCGACTGGGGCAGACACTGAAAGAGGCGAGTGAGATGATCGTTAAGCTTCGGGTGGATATTTTACCAGTTGTCGATGAAAAGGAGAAGCTGGTTGGCATGTTGACGGTAAGGAAATTGCTTTCTCATTTTACTCAAGGAAATCATGGTGAAGCATTGATTAGTAGGATCACACAACGGAATTTTGCAACAGTCCGTCCAAACGAATCCATTTTACATGTTTATACGTTGCCTTATGATCAGTTGGTAGTTGTGGATGATCAAGAAAAAGTGGTGGGCATTTTAACACTAAGAGATATGGTGGATGGCATCTCCAAGTTCATTCATAAGCTGGAACAGAGAGAAAATACAGCCGATGTTTTGTCGGTTATTTTAGAGAGTGCCTATGAGGGGATCGCTGTCGTTGATGAGTATGGGACTTTATTAGAATTTAACGACGCATATAGTCGCTTTACAGGAATCGAGCGGAAGGATGCTATCGGCCGTCACGTTACAGAAGTGATTGATAATACGAATCTTCATGTAACAGTCAAAACTGGGATTCCTGAAAGAGGGGTGGTTCAAAATATTCAAGGCCAGGATATGGTCGTTCACCGAATTCCCATTTGGAAAGAAGGCAAGGTTGCTGGCGCAATCGGGATGCTGATCTTTGAGGGCGTTACAGAAGTATATAAAATTTACGAAACCTTACAAAAGACCCATATGGCCCAACATATAGTAGACCAACCATTGACCGTGAAGCTGGAAGAAGACAGCCGAATGACGCTGGACCAGATTTTAGGGGTGAGCGTGGAAATTACGGATGTTAAACGTGTAGCCCGTAGAGCAGCGAGAACAGCTGCGTCAGTATTGATTACTGGAGAGAGCGGTACAGGGAAAGAGATGTTCGCGAAAAGTATCCACCATTTAAGTCCTTTTGCAAAAGGTCCGTTTATTAGTGTCAATTGTGGGGCGATTCCAGAGGCATTGTTTGAGTCCGAGTTATTCGGCTATGAAGAAGGAGCATTTACCGGGGCTAAAAAGGGAGGCAAGCCAGGGAAGTTCGAGCTGGCTCATAATGGAACCCTCTTTTTGGACGAGATTGGCGAGATGCCGTTAATTATGCAGACAAAATTGCTGCGTGTTCTTCAGGAAAAAGAAGCAGAGCGAGTCGGTGGGGTAAAGAAGTATCAAATAGAGGCAAGAATTATTGCAGCGACAAACCGAAATCTTAAAGACATGCTAAAGCGAGGAGAATTTCGCGAAGATCTCTATTACCGACTCGATATTATCCAACTCCATATTCCACCACTCCGAGAGCGAAAAAAAGACATTCCGATTCTGCTCTCCTACTATGTGAAAAAAGTGTGTGAAACCTATCATACGCCTATCAAAACCTTTACTGCAGAAGCTGTTTCTTGCTTTATTCAATACGAATGGAAGGGAAATATCCGTGAACTGGTTAATACGATTGAACGATTAGTTACTCTTATGGACGGATCAACCATTGAAATTTATCATCTGCCTGAATCTATGAAAATAAAAGACTATGGCCCTACATCTGAAAAGGTACTGACAAGCGCTGATAAACGGTTCTTCATTCAAGAAGCTAAGAAAATAGGAGATGAAAAAGAAAAAGAGCTGATCCTTCAGATTTTAGGAGAAACTGGTGGAAACAAGACAAAGGCAGCCAAGCTCTTAGGCATTCATCGGACGACTCTTTATCAGAAATTAAAAAAGTATCAAATCTAATAATCGATGATATGTAGCGGTATCACTACAAATAATCTACACTTGTCGTGTTATGCCTACACAAACAGATTGTTCCTTGCTGATATACCGCATTTCAAAGCTTGGCATACTTCTTGCATCGTATCTATAGTATAAATACAAGAGGAGTGGTCTAAGTGGAGGGATTTGCGGTATTTAGAACGCCACAAACGATGATTTATGGAAGACAATCCTTCGAGAAAGTGGGCGAGGAAGCGGCGGCATTACGAGGTAAGAAAGCGCTCGTTATCAGCGATCAGGTAATGGAGGGCATCGGATATGTCCGTCAATGTTGTCAGTATCTCGAAGATTCTGGAGTTGAACATGCCATTTATCTCGGCGTAGCTTCAGAGCCTACTGATCAATATGTGTCAGAATCACTTGAGGTTTTTAAAAAAGAGTCATGTGATCTGATCATTTCCCTCGGTGGTGGGAGCTGTATCGATACAGCCAAAGCGATTGCGGTACTTGCAACGAATGGCGGCTATATTGGTGAATATATGGGGGGCAGAAAAGTAGCGGACTATGCGCCAATTCCGCATATTTCCATTCCTACGACCGCTGGAACCGGTTCAGAAGCAACAGATGTTACCGTTATTACAAACACGACGGATGATGTAAAAATGATGATTAAGCAGCCGGCCTTTATGCCTTTAGTAGCGATTGTCGATCCGTTGCTGTCCGTATCATCTCCACCACATATAACAGCTGCAACAGGTGTGGATGCTTTAAGTCATGCAATTGAGGCCTATTTGTCCAAGCGGTCACATCCGATGACAGACATGATGGCATTGTCGGCGATGAAATGGATTGTGGAGAATATTGAAATCGCATACAATGATGGCGAGAACATTGATGCCCGTGAAGCGATGTCATTAGGAGCCCTACAAGCAGGAATCGCTTTCTCGAATGCTTCCGTTTGTTTAGTTCATGGCATGTCAAGGCCAATTGGAGCGTTGTTCCATGTGCCTCACGGGTATTCAAATGCGATGCTATTGCCAGCCGTATTGGAATTCAGCAAGGAAGCTTGTATCGAGAGGCTAGCGGATTTGGGAAGAATTTTTCATGATAAAAATGAAAGCCTTTCCAATGGAGAAGCTGCTGAAGTTGCGGTAAGGTCTGTCAAGGCACTTTGCCTCACGTTAAACATTCCAAATCTCAAACAATGGGGAATTGATGAAGGAGCGTTTAATCAGGCCGTTCAGAAAATGACAAAGGACGCGATTGCGAGTGGTAGCCCGGCCAATAACCCTAGAGTACCAAGCGAACAAGAGTTAGCAGAGCTGTATCACACTTGCTATCAGTATCAGTTTGCGACGGAAGAGAGGGTACAGTGAAGCATGTAAGTATGGGAAAAAGGGATGATTGGATTCACTTCGGCATAATGGCTATGTCGTAACAACAATCCGAGCGATATGTGGAGAAACACATAAGCGCTCATATGGACCGATTTTTCTGCTAAGTGTCGTTTTGCCAACGGCTGTATTATTGCTAGCGGTTATCCTTTATTCCATTTTTTAATAGAATTCTAAATTTGAGAGGAGATTTAACATGACAACAACAATAACGAATGTATTAAAAAACTATATAAACGGTGAATGGGTAGAAGCGAAAACAAATCAATATCAAACGGTACCGAATCCAGCGACAGGAGAAGAATTAGCACAAGTACCGATTTCGTCCAAAGAAGATGTAGAAGCGGCAGTAAAAGCTGCTAAAGAAGCATTTAAAATGTGGAGTAAAATACCAGTGCCAAAGCGCGCCCGGATTTTATTTAAATATCAGCAATTATTAGTAGATAACTGGGAAGATCTAGCGAAATTGATTACGCAAGAAAACGGAAAGAGCTACAAAGAAGCATACGGCGAAGTACTACGTGGGATTGAATGTGTCGAGTTTGCTGCTGGTGCTCCTTCATTAATGATGGGAAAACAGCTTCCAGACATTGCATCAAACATCGAGTCAGGCATGTATCGTTATCCAGTTGGCGTAATTGGTGGGATTACCCCATTTAATTTCCCAATGATGGTTCCGTGCTGGATGTTCCCACTTGCGATTGCAGTCGGCAATACATTTGTCCTAAAGCCTTCAGAAAGAACGCCACTGTTAGCCAATCGTCTGGTAGAGCTGTTTAAAGAAGCAGGACTACCGGATGGCGTCTTGAATATCGTTCATGGTGCACATGATGTAGTAAATGGCCTTCTTGAACATAAAGACGTACCAGCGATTTCATTCGTTGGCTCTCAACCTGTAGCAGAGTATATCTATAAAACTGCTTCTGCGCATGGTAAACGTGTTCAGGCATTAGCAGGTGCCAAAAACCATTCCATCGTTATGCCTGGTGCTGACTTAGATGTGGCTGTGAAAGAGATTATCGGAGCAGCTTACGGTTCAGCTGGGGAAAGATGTATGGCTTGTTCTGTTGTCGTTGCGGTAGATGAAGTCGTAGAACCTCTAATCAAAAGGCTAACAGAAGCAGCAGACGAAATTAAGATTGGTAATGGACTAGAAGAAGATGTTTTTTTAGGACCTGTCATTCGCAAGGAACATAAAGAACGAACTGCCGGTTATATCGAGAGTGGGATCGAAGAAGGAGCTATCCTCATTCGAGATGGCCGTAAAGATGAATTGTATCATGAAAGTGGCTACTTCATTGGACCTACTATTTTTGATCAAGTAACAACATCGATGAAAATTTGGAAGGATGAGATCTTCGCTCCTGTTCTCTCAATTGTAAGAGTTAACAGTTTAGAAGAAGCCATTGAATTAACGAACCAATCTGATTTTGGCAATGGTGCATGCCTATTTACCCAAAACGGAAGCGATGTCCGCTATTTCAGAGAAAATATCGAAGTGGGGATGCTCGGTGTCAATGTCGGCGTTCCAGCACCAATGGCCTTCTTCCCATTCTCAGGTTGGAAAAACTCCTTCTATGGAGATTTGCATGCGAATGGATCTGATGGAGTCGAATTTTATACAAGACGAAAAATGCTAACATCACGTTGGTAATGTTTTTTTAGGATAGCATTCAGCGTATGTGCCATTATGACTTGAGGAGTCATTGTTCATGACAAAAAGAAAAGTTGAAAAGAAACAGGTAGCTAGCTTTTTGGTTGCCTGTTTCTTCTGTATCATCCGATGTTCAGGCACTCTCTAGGAATCTAGAAAGTCAATGTCCTATACTCATTCATTGGCTTGAAATAGTCGAAAAAGCATACATATACTGGTCATTATAGTGGATTTAATAGGTACTTAGATATGATTGTTCTGAAAATTTATAAAATTATTAATTTACAACTAGTTGATTTATGTATAAAATTGAGTCCTGGATCTACATATAATTTTTTCAGACAAGATGAAAAGGAGAGTGAGCAAGTTGATTAATAATTGTAAAAAAGGTACATGGAGTTTGGTGTTTATGTTTGCCTTACTATTGGGTTTAATTCCCCCTTCTGCATCAGCAAATGATCTTGAACCCGTCCGCTACTTGGCGTTAGGGGATTCACTTTCGGCGGGTATGACGCCTGAGGCAGGAATTAGTAGTGGATATGCTGATTTGACTGCTGAATATTTGAAAGGGAAAAATTCGCTGGCTGCATACTCTAAAGAATTTGCTATTCCTGGTTACACTACGCAAAACGTTTTGGCTGATTTAACAGTGAAGTCAGAATTAAGGGAAGCAGTTAGACAGGCCAATTTAATCACCATTTCTGCTGGTGCGAATGATTTATTGAAAATTGCAAAGACTGACCCAGAGAAAAATATCCTCATTCTAGATCCTGCTACTGTAAAGTCTACTCTTGGAACCCTTGCTAAAAACTACACGATGATTCTACAAACGATTAAAGAACTTAATCCAAATGCATCTGTTTATGTCATGGGTTATTACTTTCCATTCCCATACCTTTCTGATGAGCAAAAACCGCAGCTTATTGAATTGACGAAAACACTTAATCAAACGATCCAACTAGCAACCGACCAAGGTGCTACATTTGTACCGGTCTATGATAAATTTGGCGATGATACGAAGAAATATCTTCCGAACCCTGAGAATATTCACCCGAATCAAGAAGGATACCAATTAATGAGTGATGCATTAATTGCTACGATGACCAAAGCGAAGCCAACGGCCAATGATCTTCCTAAGGGACATTGGGCTGAAAAGGAATTAAATATGCTTTTGGCTAGTAAAATACTGCAACTAGATAAAAAAGGAAACATCTATCCTGAACAGGCGATTACAAGAGCAGAAGTGGCGGGAATTCTGTATAACAGCATCCCAATGACTAAATCAATCCCTGCTAATCCTGGATACAAGGATGTACCAGAAACTCATCCAGCTTATATGGCCATTGCAAAGCTTACGGAAGCAGGGGTTTTTACAAAAAGTGAATATTTTAACCCAAATGCACCATTAACTCGTATTCAAATGGCAAAGGTTATTACGACTGCATTTCAATTAAAAGGTGACAGCTCATTTCCTTCGTACAAGGATATTACTGCAACCTATTGGGGAACACCGTATATCAATGCCATGACATCGAACAAAATTATGGTAGGGTATAAAAATGGAAGGTTCGGTGTGAATGATTCAACTAATCGAGCTCAGTTTGCGGTTGTACTGGCAAGAGTGCAAGCAATGCTAGCTAATCAATAACTTTGATTTATGCAACTGTCACCATCCGAAAGAAACAGTAAAAAAATCCCCTGCCGAGATGCCTCAGCGGGGGATTTTCGCGGTTTCCTTTAAACTTCTCTATTTTTTTCAGTGGAGAAAACTAAAAAAGGGACAGACTGAGAGACTCTGATTACTGTGTTAGTAAGTTTAATTAACAGATCTGCGAAACCCGTCGAAGACGGTTAATGTATTAGATGTTATGAAAAAAACGAATAATCATAGCTCTTTTTCAGTGGATAGTGCCTGACCACCTGTTTCGGTTATAATATGTATGAATGTCTTGCAATTGAACAGGAGGGTATAATGAAAAAAAAGGTTATTCTTATCTTTATCGTTCTTATTTTATTAATTCTACTAGTAAGCATATATTTCGGAAATATCGGCCAAAAAGCCGGTGATCCAACTAACTCAGTAGAAGTGAACGTACCAAATGGGACAAGTTCTGTGAAAATTAGTTCAAATGAAACAGATTTGGGGATTACATATAACAAAAAGACGGAGATTTCACATATTCAGTCTACCGATCATCAGTACGTATATGATGTGAGCAATCAAAACCAATCTATTGGCAAATTGAAAGTGACGTTACGAGAATTGGATAATGGAGATGTATTTATTTTTACAAAATTCATCAATACGAGTAAACGTGAATTTACAGCATCGGTTCAACTACCATTTACAGATACTCTATCACATCATGAAATTAGATATGACGAATACGGCGAAGTAAAAAGAGAACATAATAACACATTCGGGACGGATCCATCTTCACACCCGATTGGCTTGTTAGAAGTGCAGAAAAACGACAAGTCCACGCAAACGGCTATGATCAGTAAAAATTATACTTCCTATAATAGAGAGAAAGATTATCCGAATGGACAGAAATCGACTGTTAGAGAATTTATTGAAGAACGGGAAAGCTATAAAATTTCAGATAGCAAGAATGAAACCTTTTTAACGACGGATATGAAAGTTCCAGCGCATGCTATTTCTGAAAGTTGGATTCTGTTATCTAATGAAAAGTTGTTTCAAGATCGAAAGAATATCGAGCAATGGTTTACTCGAAGTATTCAAGAATATACGACGATTAATAAATGGCTGACTGCAGATGGAGCATATTCGAAACTGCCATGGTCTGTAGAGCCAGGCTATAAACTGGCATTTGGTAGAAATCTAGGGAATATTCAGGGGAGTAAGTACTTGGATGAGTATAAGAAGACAAACGAAAGATACTTTTATGATTTAGTCATAAATTCTGTGGCAGATTTAGATGTATTTACAGATGGTGCCGTTACGACGGGAAATGTACCTGTGTTTAAAACCGAGTATACGAGTACTTGGTTGAAAAATGCATATGGAACCACTGCACCTTACATCGATACACGTCACAATGAAAACGTGGCCTTATTTTTAAAGAACACAGGTGAATTATTCAAAATCCCGCAACTAGCTTCAGCAAATCAGAAATATGCTGATTTTCTAGTCGAGCAAAAAAAGATAGGGAATGTAATCAAAATCAATGACTCTGGTTATTTAATTGCGGATTACTATGCAAAAGGCAGCAAGAAAACCCATGTTTCTCTGAACCACGCACTTGGTGAAATGCGTTTTCTGATTGAAACGTACAAACAAACGAGCGATAAGCGATACTATGATACAGCTATGGAAATCAAGCATGCTGTTGAAGATTTATATCCCGACTGGATGAGAGAAGATGGAGATATTTGGTATCAGATAAATGGGGAAATGGTCTTTAATGGGCGAGACTATCCCTGGTTGACTTTAGTAGATCTCCTTTTGAGTCAGGAGCTTTTTGAAGAAGTAAACATAGAAAGAAGCGGAATCTTTGATTTGATGATTGAATCGAAATTAAAATACCTCGACAGCATTGAGCAACCGCTTAGAGAGGATATTTTGGAATTGGTTCAAAAGCAAGGGTTTGGTGAATTTGTCAAATAGGAGTAGCGATGGCGTTAACAAGCCTAATCTTATCCTTATATGTTTAAAATAAACGATCAGTTATTCCCACGAGGCATCACCTTATGAACAAGGTGATGCTATTTTTGTGTGCATTTTTACCTAATTCGCGGAGGGATTAACCTGATTTTAGAAAATAATTAATAATATATTCCATTTTGGTGGTATAATTACGCAGGTAATATCTACTAGGTGTAGTCTATTGATAATCTTGTATTTTAGAAGGGACAAAGAATCGTCATGTATAAGTTAGTAAAAAGTATCATTATGGTAGCAATTGTCATGGGGATATGTTGGATGTCTACCCAAGCGGATGCTGCTGGTGTGAGTCATATTAGAGCTGTTAAAGAGGCGCCTGTGTATAGTTTAGTAGGAAATGAGAAGATTGCTGTTGGCTCACTAGTATCTGGGCAGGAGTTTGCGATTGTATCATCAGATGCAAGCTACTATTATATTAAATTTGGCAACGGTATTGGATCGATCAAGAAGGCGGATGCCAAGACCGTCACGCCATCTAACGTACAAAATTCAGGCACTGTCGAACAAATTGCCAATTCAGTCTTGATCACAAAACGAAAAACGGTAATTTACGATAATAAGGATAAAAGCAAGAAATCTATCGGAGTCATCAATACGAATATTCGCTATCCTTATTTTTCAAAAAACAAAGATTGGTATAGAGTTCAAATCGGAGAAAAAGTAGGTTTCGTTCCAGCCTCTAACGTGAAAGAAGATCCCGGAATTCCTGTATTAATGTATCATCATATGCTTGTTCAACCTGAATTAACGGAGTTCAAGGGGAATAATATGGTCGTACGCGTATCAGACTTTGAGCAGCAGATGGATTATTTAAAGAAAAATGGGTATCGAACAATTTCAATGAATGACTTGGAAAATTACTTATTGAATAACATGAATCTAACAGGAAACACAGCAGTGATTACGTTTGATGATGGATACATATCAACGATTACAGACGCCTATCCAATTCTAAAGAAACATGCCTTCAAGGCGACACAGTTCATCATTGGTTGCAGGACGAATGCATATGCGAAACCTTGGGATGAAAATACCCTTCAATATGTGGGCCTTCAAGAAATGAAATCAACTACAGATGTATACGACTACCAACACCATACCTATTGTATGCATCTAAGAGAGCCGGTTTCGCTTATCCCTTTTCTTATAAGTAAAACCTATGATGAAATTTATCAAGATACTGAAAAAGGAAAGAGCCACATTGGACAAGTTTATGATGACCCATCTCATATTCAATATTTGGCCTATCCATGGGGACAATATGATGAAGAAACAATCAGTGCAATAAAAAAAGCAGAAATCAAGCTTGCTTTCACAACAGAAACCGGCAATGTGAAATTGGGGGATAACCCCTTTATATTAAAAAGACAAGGTGTCGCACCAAGACACAGTTTGAATGATTTCATCAATAAATTAAATGGAACGTATAAAGATCCTTTAGTAAACCCGATTCAATCATGGGATTGATTGAAGGATAGCGGAACTAGTAATAAGTGTAAATTGAATAAGACTATTAAGAAAACAGAACTGCGGAGAGAAATTTCCGCAGCTCCGTTAAGATAATTGGGAAATATCCAAAATGGCAGGTATGGTTAAATGTACCAAATTTGGATAGCTCATTAAGACACATAAAGTAGCCTCGTTAGTTTCTCCTCTCCTATAGCGTGTAAATTCTCAAGAAAGCCTTATGTACCAAGAGATTTAGAGTTTAATAATCCATGTTTCACTCGTTGAATTGTATTGTTATAATTGGCTAATCGTTCATGGATTGGTATAAGTTGCCGTTGAAAATAATGTGATATTTGGTAAACTAAATATCGAGATGAAGAGATTACCAAAGTAATATAATCCATTTATCTCTAAAATATACTTACTTACCAAATGGAGTGTTGCTAAATGAGACACACCAACTTATTAAGTTACATTCGGTAAATATACCGAGACATAATTAAAGGTTTTATAAAACAGGAGGATTTCACCATATGGCTTACAAACAAAATTCTTATCTTAAATTCGTGGCAACTGCAGCAACGGCTACTCTAGTAGTAGGAGCGGTAGCGCCATTAGCGTCTGCAGCATCTTTCACAGATGTGTCAGGCAAATATAAAGAAGCAGTAGACTTCGTAGTTTCTAAAGGAGCTAACGGTTTCTCTGAAACTTCATTCGGAGTTAGCCAAGATATTAAACGTGTTGACGCTGCGGTTTTACTTGTAAAAGTATTAGATCTTGATATCGAAGCTGCGCCAGCTTCTGGATTCACGGATGTGCCTAATCGTGCAGTGAAATATGTTAACGCACTTAAAGCTGCTGGAATCACTAACGGTAAATCAGCTACTAAATTTGACGCAGACAGCAAAATTACTCGTGGTGAATTAGCAATTTGGATCCAAAAAGGATTTGAACTAAAAGGTGACGGAACTACTGGATTCACAGATGTAAGCGACCGTTACAAACAAGCGGTATCTGCTCTAGTAACAAACAAAATCACTAGCGGGACAACTCCTACACAATTTGGTACTGATTCACACGCAAAACGCGGTGACTATGCAATGTTCTTATACAAAGCAGCAAACATGAATCCTGAAGTTGCTGAAGTAACTGGAGTAAACGCAATCAATGCAAAAGAAATTGAAGTGAAATTTGGTGCGGAAGTAAATATTGACGCTGCTAAATTTACAGTTACTGAAGGTACTAAAGATGTACCTGTAACAAAAAAATTAAGCGATGATAAAAAGTCTGTAATTTTAACTGTAAGCCCGCTTACGAACAAAGCAGTGTATGTTGTAACTGTTGAAGATGTGAAAACAGTTACTGGAAAAGATGTTGCTAAAGCTGTAGAACTTCTTTTATTCAATGATGAAGTAAATCCAACAGTTTCAAGCATTTCTACTCCAAAAGGTACACTTAAAGTAACTTTCAGTGAAAAATTAGATGAGACAAAAGATGTAAAAGTAGTGGTTAACGGAGCTGAGCTAACTAAAAAACCTGTTGGAAACTCTGTTACGTTTACAAAGTCTGAATTAACTGCACTAAATTTAGAAACTGGAAAATCATTTAGTGTAATTGTAGATGGAGCTTCTGACTTAGTAGGAAATTCTATGGCTCTATATCAAGGTAATGCTGTATATTCAGTAGAGAAAGATGTTACAGCACCTATTGTTTCAGAAGTGAAATTTGATACACTAACAGTTAATGAGTCTGATTCTAAGGCGACTATTCAAGTTAATTTCTCTGAAGAATTGTCTAACGCAGGTTCTGTTGTAGTTAAAAAAGGCACAAAAACTTTAGATGCTACAATTAGCTTAGATTCTACAGATAAAACAAAAGCAACTATTGTAGTTGAGAAAGCACTTGAAGGATCAGAAACTACTGCTGACTTATCTGTTGAATTTGTGGGCTACAAAGATTTAGAGAACAATGTTGGTGAAAAGTCTGTTAAAACGGTAACAGTTTCTAAAGATGTTGTAGCTTCAAACTTTGTAAAAGCAACTACAAAAGATTTAACAGCTACTCTTGAATTTGATAAAAAGGCAGCTTCTACTGTTGCAGGTAATCTACGTGTAATAGATGTAACTTCATCAAAAATTGTGACTCCTGAAAAAATCACGGTGAACAATGGTAAAGTTGAAGTTAAATTCGCTAAAGCTGGAACTTACAAGCTAATTGCTCAAGAAGGTTTTGTTTTAGATGCTGCTTCTAATAAATCTACAGCATTCTCTACAGAAGTTACTGTAAATGAGGGCGAAGTAGTAGGAACTGTAAAACCATCTCTTGTTGGAGCTCCAGTCTATGACGTTGCTAAAAATACTATTACTTTAACATTTAGTAAAGAAGTAAAAGGTGGTACAGGTTCTACATCCGCTACGAATACTGCAAACTATAAAGTAGCAGGAGGTTCATTACCACAAGGTACATTGATTACATTGGATACTACTGAAAAAGTTGCTACGATTGAATTACCATCTACTTTCAAATTTGAAAAAGATGAAACGGTTGTATTTACGGCAGCAAATGTTGAGAGTACAGATCATGTAAAAATGAATTCAGCTGATGTACTATTTGCAGTTCAAGATACGAAGACTCCTGAATTCACAGCAGCTAAAATTGTTGGAAACAACATTGTACTTACCTTCTCTGAAGCTATTGGTACTTTTGATACAGCTGATTTCGCTATTGATTTAAATGGTGTTGAATTAACTGCAACAAAAGCAGATGATCAAAAAGTTGATGGCAAAGTAAATGCTAACCAAGTTGTTGTAACAGTAAGCAACAATGATGTCTCTCTAGCAACTGGCACAATTACAGTTAAGCCAAAAACGACTGCAAATTATACAAATAAAACGACTGACGCAAGTGCAAATAAAAATGTTTTATCTGTATTCAATGCAGTACAAGCAACACGCTAATTCATAAATAAGATATACCGAAAAAAAACACGGGGACAGGTACCTCGGCCCATTATAGGAAAGCTCTGTAGAGAGTGAAAATTCTCTACGGAGCTTTTCTTTTTTTGTTTATCACTATCATTCAACATCTACATTAAATGGTAATATATCCCCTCTATCCCAATTCGAAATTTACTGTTAAAATCACATTACAAACATATTACAAGATCATATTAAATCAAGTAGAGTTTGTGGAAATGATATAATAATAGAATTATAAAGGGGAGTATTTTTCATGTTTAAGTCTTTCAAGCAATACATAGCAACAGCTGCAACTATTGTTTTATTGGCAACAGCTGCAGTACCTGCCTATGCAGAATCGGATTATGAGCCGAGCTACTCGTTTACAGATGTTGGTTCTCGTTATGCAGAAGCAGTAGACTTTTTGTATGCAACAGGAATCATTAATGGGATTTCTAAGACTAAATTTGGTACAGATCAAAATTTAACTCGCGGTGATGCGGCAGTGATCCTTGCTGATACGTTAGGGTTAGATACAAAGAATGCGAAAAATGCAGGTTTTAAAGATACCTTTCCGCGTATTGCAGGTTCGGTTAACGCACTTGTAGAAGCTGGAATTGTTTCTGGAGTGACTGCAGATCGTTATGAACCAAAAGAACCATTAACACGTGGTGCAATGGCGAAGTTTTTGAATCTTAGTTTTGAACTTTCTGATTATGCAACCGAGACTCCTTTTTCGGATGTAGGTGGAGTATTTAAGGAACATATTGAAGCTCTTTACGGTTCTGGAATCGCATCTGGTAAGACCGCTACAAGCTATGGTACAAAACAAAATATCAGTCGCGGTGACTTTGCTAATCTCTTATACAATTCAATAATGTTTAGCATAGATGATGAGTTTAGTAGCATCGTATCAGCGGATTTGATTGATTCAAAAACAATGCGTATCCATTTTGCAGAAGCAGTACCTGAAGACTATACGGCAGAGGATATGACTGAATATATGCTAATTATCGCGGAATTAGAAGATGGGCAATATATAACGTCTGCCGCGAAAAATGGAGTACTTTCTAGCGATCGTATGTCATTAACCTTCACACACACGGATTTAGCTGGGAAGGCAGGTACTCTCTATATCGACGATCTGGAGTTGCCGTTTAATTATAAAACGACTCAAGAAGTAACAGAAACTAATTAATAGTAAAATCAAGCATTTCAGGCTCTGTATAGAGTTTGTCATGCTTTTTTTTTGCGTAATTTGTAGTAGATTTCCTGCAGCGTTTTTTACTTTTCCGGCAGTATTAATCTGAAATGAAATTAATTAATCCTAATCAGCAGGTAATTAATCCGAAACTCAGCTATTTAATCCAAACCCCATATTGAACTATTCCTCGTCAAACGAAAGGTCATATATCCGTCCCTTCGTAGTTCCGCAATGAGAGAGAGTCATGGCAACGAGTAGTTTGGAAGCGATGGATGTGGATGGGAGACTAAGGAATTCACGAAATGCATAATTCGTAATTGTAGGATGAATGAGGAGGGTGTAATCTTTTAAAGCGGCATAATGTGCATTTTTAGATGAATAAGAACACTTCATACAAGTCCACTTTCCACGAATTCGATTCATGGGCAGTGTAGAACAATGCGGGCAATGACAGCCCTTGTTAAGCGCAGAAGTATGAATCCCAAAGCGATTAAGAACAGTAGAATCGTACGGTTCATTGTGTTTAATCAGCAAGCGAGAAATTTTACGGAGATCTTTGTTTGTGAAAATTACTTGTCGGTTTTTATGATAAAACTGATCGACTCTACTAGGAATTTGGATGCTGTACATGACGACATTTCTCGTGCGTTGGTCGGTAGGGGCTGTTTTTATTAATGCGTATGAATTCGTAATGGCTATTATACTTTCAATAGGTATTGCGGCGAGTTTATTTCTTTTTAGCCAGGACACTAGCTGAAGATATTGTCTTTCCATTTGAGAGATTGGATCTAGGAAAACGTCATCTTTTTAAAGGATGGGTCAAAACTTAAGGTTCCTGAGTAGTTCTTTGCATCAATGATAAGAAAAAAGGTGAGTGTAAGAATGAGGGGATCGAGCTGGAAATGGTGGTGTTTGCCCATAATTCTCAAATCATGGAGAATTAGACAATCTGTATCTGGTAGAAAACTTAAATGATAATCCAGAGACTGCTCACCTTTGTGTCCAGCTGTTTTTCTTGCTAATTCGGCTTGTACCTCGCCTTTCTTGGGGTGATCAGGGGATAACCGTCTATTTAGAGCTTGAAGCTTTGGCAAATAAAGGGGAGTGCTACGCTTTTTAATAATCATGAACTGAGCTCCTTTGAATTCTCTATTAAAACTAAAACTCCTGCTCGTTTTGAAAAAATCCAGTCCAAACGAACAAAGAATTGATCCGAAAAGTAAATAATTGATCCAATTTACGAATAATTAATCCAAACGGGAACTGAATTAATCCAACCATCCAACTACCACGCCAATATCAAAAAACACCTCCCAGGATTACAAATTACCGGGAGATGCAAACTAAACAGGTTATTTCGTTGCAGCTACATCAACAATTCGGTCTTCTATCTTAGGTTCTACTTTTTCAAATGTCTTCAAGTAATCGATAAACATTTGGTAATCTGTGAAGCCGGGCTCACTCACACGGCCATCAGCATAGGCTTTAGCGAATGTATCGAAGCCGTCTCCTCCTTTGGCTGTGAAAATGTTTGTTGCAACGATGTAAGACTCATCGTTAGTAAGAGCAGTTAGTGTGCCATCTTCACCTTTTACGTTTACTTCGATCACACGGCTACCAGTATCTTTGCTGCTATCATACGTAAATGTCATGCCGGAAATGTGAAGGAATCCGCCTGATGCCTTAGGTGCTTGGCTGACACTATGTTCTAGAGCTTCCTTAATTTCAGAGCCTTTAAGGTTCATGATACCTAGCGTGTTACCAAATGGCATAACAGTTAGGACTTCTCCAACTGTAATATCGCCAGCATCAATCGACTCGCGGATTCCGCCGCCATTTGTTAAGGCAATGACTGTTTTAGGGTTAATGGTTTTGGCGGTGCTAAGCATGCCATCTGTAATCAAGTTACCAAGATTCGTTTCACCCGTTCTGACAGATTCACGCGCCCCATTTAATGCCTCGACAGCTTCGACTCCAATTGATTCCTTTTGGATATCGGCAATTTTATCAGCATATGGCTTCAGGATGGCTGCTGTCTTCGCGTCTTCAGCCCGTTCTTTCACATCTAATAATTTGCCTACTTGTCCGATTACTTTCCCATTTTTATCAAATTTCACATCAAGGGTACCGACATAGTTATTGTACTCATTCGCTTGTACGATTAATGTCGGTTCCGATTTGTTTTCTGATACGACAGTCGGCTCTTTCAATGTCGTGTGTGTATGTCCGCCAACGATCACATCGATTCCTTCAACTTGCTTTGCCAGCTCTAAATCATTATCGAATGTCAAATTGTCGTCATATCCTATATGTGTAACGGCAATAATTTTATTAATCCCCAGATCTTCAAAAGCCTTTACTGAATTCTTAGCTTCTTCAATATAGTTTTTAAAGGTAATCGCTTTAGGGCTTGAAATTTCTACGGTTTCAGCTGTTGTTAATCCGAAAATACCGACCTTTTCACCATTTACTTCTTTAATAATTCCATTGTAGATTTTTCCGTTTTCCGGTTTATCAGAATAGGTTCCGATGTGCTGAAGGCCTTCAAACAATGTATCAGCGGTGAAATCTACGTTAGACGTTATGAATGGGAAATTGGCGCCTTTAATGAAATTAGCTAATGCTTGATGTCCATTTTCGCCAGAGCCTTGGTCAAATTCGTGATTCCCGAACGTCATAACATCATAGCCGAGAAGGTTCATGAAGTTACGTTCAGCTTCACCTTGGAATTCATTGTAGTATAAGGTTCCAGTCACTGCATCCCCGGCATCGATCAACAAGGGTTCCGATTTTCTGATACGAACTTCATTAACTACTGTCGCTCTCTTCGCAACTAATTCAACATGGGAGTGCGTATCATTTGTATGCATGAGGGAAAGCTTGTAGCCTTTTTCATCCACGCCTGTCGCAGCAGCGGCTTTTTGAAGGAAAATTGAAAAGTCACCGCGCTGTGCCAACTGGTTAACTCCAAATGTAACCTTTGATGTACCGTTAGCGATCTTATTGGACAGTAAAGCCTCGACTGCAACTTGGTAGCGTTCCGTTAAATCTGTAAATGAAAGTTCTGTTTTTCCAGTCAATTCAAATCCCTTTTGGATCCAAATGGCTAATTCTCCACGAGTGATCTGGCTATCTGATCCAAAGCTTGTTGCCGTTTTTCCTGCTGTCACCCCGATTGCTTTCAAAGCATTGACTGCCTGGACTGCACGAGCTGGAACATCAGTAAACCCTGAATTTGGGGCAATCTCTGTGTTCAGATTAAGAACATTTGATAGCAGAACGGCTGCATCTGCCCGTGTAATGAATTCATGGGTACCGAAGGAAGTCTCTGTTAGTCCTTTAGCGCCTTTAGATACAATGTAATCAATCGCTGCTTGATATCGATTAGAGACATCTGTGAATTTGGATGTTGCAGCATCAGCTGTTGGCGCAAAAGCTACAGTCATCAGTGTAGCTACCGCTGCCGTCGCTATAAAATGACGATATGATTTTGTTTTGTAGCGCATGTTTCGATCCACTCTCTTCCTAATAATATTTGCAACTCCACACTGAAGAGCGAGTTATGAGTCGATTATAACAAAATTCGATATAATCACCTCGTTTTTTTCGAAATTTAATAAAGATTTACAATTAATAGCATAAAAGAATTATAAGTTGGACTCTATCAAATCTGTAATTGTTTGGATGTTAAATGGTAATGTCGAAATTTTATGTATTTTCGTAGTAGGATTATATTTCCAAAATAGGGTAAATCATATATAATAATAGAGAGTACATACAAAGGGGGAAATAGATTGAGGTCATTTTATAAAAAACTAGCGGCGGTGGGCTTGAGTGCCATTTTGCTAGCTTCTTTTGCCACGCCTGCTGCATTTGCAGTGGAAAGAAACTCTATTAAACCAGCAAGTATAACATCTATTGGAAAAAATAAAACGTCTATTGATAAAGAGAAGCAAAATTCTTTCAGTGAGGATCAGTTAATTATTAAATACACAAAGCCATTAACGGCCACTGAACATCGAAATGCTGGAGCGACTGTTATTCAACAATTTTCGAATTTGAACTATGCAGTTGTGAAAGTGAAAGATAAGAAAAACATCCATAAGGTTATTCAACATTATCAAAAAAATAGTAAAGTTCAATTAGTTACCGCAAGTGTATTGTACAAATCATTTGGTACAGTTGACCCGAAAGCAAACGAGCAATACCATTTGTCTATGTTAGATGTCAATAAAGCGCAAGCGCTTGCAGGGAAGAATCCGATAACTGTTGCTGTTATTGATACGGGGATTGATCGGAAGCATCCTGATTTGAAAAATACCTTATTACCGGGCTACAATACCGTCGATCCATTAAGTCAGCCTGTTGTGGACTCGCATGGTACTCACGTAGCAGGAATTATTGCGGCGAATAAAGACAACGGAATTGGCGGCTATGGCATTGCGCCAAATGCGAAAGTGTTACCAATTGATGTGTTTGATGGGATGTATGCAAGTGATTATTCAATTGCACAAGGCATTCTTTACGCAGTAGAACACGGAGCTAAGGTTATCAATATGAGCCTTGGTGGTGCCTTTCCTTCCCCGTTGATTGAAGAAGCGGTGAACAAGGCAATTGAAAAAGGTGTAGTCATTGTCGCTGCTGCGGGGAATGACGGAGCAGACTATGTGAATTATCCAGCAGCCTATGAGGGCGTAATTAGCGTTGGAGCGGTTGATAAAAACGCGAAATTAACCTATTACTCTACATACGGAGCTTCCGTTGACATCGTAGCGCCGGGAGATAAAGTCTACAGTACAGTCTATGATTATAGTAAACATTCAAGTTTCACTAAAATGAGCGGAACGTCCATGGCTTCCCCAGTTGTTGCAGGAGCTGCTGCTTTGCTACTCTCTAAATATCCTCATTTAACTCCAACGCAGGTTGAATATATTTTAGAACAAACTGCAACTGACCTTGGAGATAAAGGATATGATCTAAAGTATGGAAATGGCTTGGTGAATATTGTTTCAGCACTGCAGTTCAACACGAAGAAAATCCCGCAATTTGTGAAAGAAAATTGGACAAAGGCTGAAATTATTCAATCAGCAAAAACAGTAGATGTGACTCAACCACGAGTAATAAAAGGTGCAATCACAAAGCCGTTTGAACAAAAATGGATTCAATTCAAAGTTGAAAAAGGGGACTACATCCAGACTGTTCTAGAAGCAGCGACGCTTTATGATTATAAAATGATGATTCATTTTTATGACGATAAAAATAAAGCGCAACAAACGGATGTGAATACAGTAGGTGCAGGAAAAACGGAAGGGAAGCTAGTACAAGCTCCATTTAGCGGCACCGTGGCCATCGGAGTAAAGGATGTAAATGGCAACTATGATTCATCTACTTCTAAGCGATCGAACTATTCATTATCTATTGAAACAGCCAAAACATTGCCTGAGGATGATTCGTCTATTGATAATATGTTGAAGATTGATGGTTTACCTTACCAATCAACGGGTCATCATACATTCACTGGTGAAAAGGAAGATAATGATTACTTTACCTTTGAAATCGATAGCGAAAAAGCAGTGAAAATTAACCTGTCAGGCATTCCTGGAATCAAACCGAATCTTAGTGTGTACAAAGTGGATGATATCTTGCCTCTAGATGAAGAACATCCACTGACTGAGGAAGAAAAGGCTGAGATGTTGAAGGTTTTATTGGAAGGCGAAGAATATAACGATCCATATGCGTATTCGAATGGTGGAGCAACAGGTGAACAAGTAGAACTTAGTTTTGCTGCGCAACCTGGTACGTATATTCTAAAAGCAAGCAACAAATCGACGAATTACTTTGGAATCTTAGAGTTGATTTCCATGCTATTAATGGGTGGTTCTTTTGATGACTCTGTAACGATTGAGCAATCTCTGATTCCATATCTAGTGGAAATCGATACGAAGGTACTTCCTCTGGATGAGGATAATTATCCATCATTTGAAGAAGAAGGGCTAGTTAGTGGGGGGATTCCAGATTCACAAGAAACTGTAGCTAGTATCCGTGCAGCCGTGCAATCAGCTGGAGATCCATACATTGAAGAGCAAAATGCATATGTCCAAAGCCAATTGGACGCAGCGGTTCCATATGGACTTGGAACATCAACATCTGCTTATTTACAGAATGCTAGTGATGTAGACTTATACCTAGTGAAGCCGGAACAAACAGCGGTTATTGAACTAGGCCTTAAAAATAATGAAAATAAAACTCCGTTAATTGAAATTTATCAAGTGGTGGAAGATAAAACAAATAAGGAAGAACCAGTGCTTAATTTGAATTATCTAGGGGATAATTTAGATTGGAGCGGTTATACGATTTCTGCTAGTGAAAAAAGCTATACCGGCTTTAAAAAGGGAGAAACGTATCTCTTAGCTGTTCAGAATAATTACTTCAATGACATACCAGGGATTTCATTTGAACCATACGAGCTGAGCACAAAGGTTATTGGTAACGATCCACAAGATCAATATGAAGACAACGATTCATTTACGGAAAATGTAAAAGATCTACCAGGTGCTACTTTTACTGGGAATTTTGCAATGCCAAACGATATGGATGTATTTTATTATCAAGCCACTCAATCTGGAATAAAGGGTGTATCAGTAAAAACAAAACCAATTACAGATGCAATGAAGAAGGCATATCCAAACGAATTATTGGGCCAATATGCTGGAGTTGTCACGATTATTGAAGACCGAAACTATAACAGAAAACTGGATACTGAAGAGTTTAATAATGCTACCTATATTCAAAAAGGGGATTACGGCTCTATTTATGGCTCCGTTAATTTGCAAAAAGGCCATAACTACTTTATCATCACTGAAGGTTATTTTATGGGAATGGTTCCATTCTCAATGGTTCCATACACATTCACCTTTATCGATGCACCAATAAAGGATGAAGATGCAGGTTCAATTGTGAAGAATCATGTTCCTTCAAAACCTTTGAAATTGACAAAAGATAAGAAATCCTTGCTTCGAAGTGCAAAAGGTTACTTCAATGCCGGCGTTCCGAACGGTGATTCGGACTGGTACGAACATACCCTTAATAAAGATAGCACAGGTGTTATTAAATTGGCCGGCGGTCATACGACGGATGGAGTGATATCTGTCTATCAAAATGGCAAATTAGTCGCACAAGCGGATTTCTATGGTGCTGGTGACGAAGAAGTCTTAAACCTATCCTTGAAAAAAGGTAAATACCATATTGAAGTAAAAGATAGTTACGGAAATGCAAGTACTGACCCGTACACGCTTAAAGTGTATATGAATTAATGGGTAGAAAAATAGACCTGACTTAAAAAATGAGTCAGGTCTGTTTTTCACTTTATCCCGTAAAAGTCCGATTGGTTCAACTAACAATCAGTGGGGGATGAAGAAAACCCCCATTGATTGCAGTTTCACTTTATGCGGTTCTTCAGTTTGGCTTCTGCAGATTTAACAAAGTCTAGATGAGTGTCTAGATTGTCCGTCGTGATGTACTGGCCAAAATCTTCAGGGACGCCAGCATTTGTGCCATCGATTCGATGAGCAATTAATGTTCCAACCTCAGGATAAAAGTGATGACCATCAAAATAATTGGTAATGTCATTTGTCACGGAATTAGGGTACATAAAATTATAAACCCCACCAAACACATCAATTACTTCAGTGAGCCATCGTTCGTAATAAGGGTAGAGATCTTGGTTCACTAATTCCTGAAATAAAGGAGTCGAAATAGGTGTCGTGAAAATAATAAACTCCGTATTTGGATACTTCTCCTTTAAATTTAGCAAGATCTGTTTGTAATTCGGATTATAATCGTACTTCTCACCATAGAACTCTTCACGAAACTTTTCGATTTTTTCCTCTGTTTGCATGGCTGTTACTTCAGAATCTACTCGCATTGCATCGGCAACATTATAGCGGTTATAAGTTCTTTCCTTTGCAGACACATCTTTTTTGGACATTTGATAATTACTGATCGAAAAGACAAGTAAATTAAAGGATAAGAGACTTTTTATATGGTAAAAACGTTCATCCATGGGTTTAATATAACTATCCAAGTTCAAAATGGTCGAACTCTCACTTTTACTAGTTTTAAAAAAATCAAGACCGATAATCACCCGGTCAAAGTCTTTCCCATTTTCCTTCTGCGCAAATTCAATGAACGGATCATATTCTCGAACAGAAAGATTACTAGCTGAGAAGTTAAACACATTCATTCCATTAAAATCATTTTGATTAATATAAGTGGAACGGCTGCTGCCAACTAGAAGGGTATCATAATTAAAAGGTTGAAAGTGCATAGCATTTGGCTTCTGCTGTCTTTCGTCTATAACATTTTGAACATCATTATATGTATGATTATGACCATACATCCACATTGGATCCTCGTAATAAATAAAAGAAGTTCCACCTACTACAAATAGGATTACAATCGTCATAACAGTGATTACGAATTTTTTGTGAGACATAGGCATTCACCCTAAAAGTTAAAATATAGAAACGCTGAAACCTGCTGTAATTGAAAGATTGAATAGGTAAGTAATAAAGCAATAAAAATAGCCGATCCCAAGTTTGGCTTCAGATGATCCTTAACATACATCGAATTCTTTGCGAAGACGGCAATGAGAAAAGCAAAAAGTAACCATCCAATGACATAATAGAAACTTTCATTCATCGTAAATTCATAATAAGGAGGATTGAAATTGCTAAAGAATTTGGGGTGGAAATTTTCAGGAAGCCTAATACCATTCCAACCAATCATGCTTTTGAATACCATGATCGCTGCATCAATTGAAGGAGCTCGGAAGAACACCCAGGCCGCGTTAACAAATTGAAAGGTAATGAACCAGGCTAGAAGTTTTGGTAGTTTAAAGCCTGCTTGACTCCATAGTCTATTGATAACACTAGCAATGCCGTGCATCAATCCCCAGATAATAAATGTCCACCCTGCACCGTGCCAGATGCCACTGACGAGAAAGATAATCATAATATTAATATAAGTTCGTATCGGCCCTTTGCGATTACCACCGAGTGGAATATAGATATAACGTGTCAAGAAATTGGAAAGAGTGATATGCCATCTTCTCCAGAAATCTTGAATACTTAATGCTTTATAAGGAGAATTAAAGTTCATTGGGAGTCTGATGTTAAATAGTAAAGCCGCGCCAATAGCCATATCCGAATATCCACTAAAATCAAAATAAAGCTGAAACGTATAAGATAAAGATGTAATCCACGAATCTAAAAAAGTAAGGACACTGGGATCTCGATAGCCGCTATTCGCTAATTTAGCAAAAGTATCAGCGATTCCTACTTTTTTAAACAGGCCAATACTAAAAACGCTTAACCCGATTGCTATATTTCTGTAATTGATTTTGCGATTTACTTTGTTTTCAAATTGCGACATCACATCGCCGTGTTGAACGATCGGACCCGCGATTAATTGTGGGAAAAATGTGACAAATAAACCGTAGTTGAGAGGATGATAGCCTCTTGTTTCACCGTGATAAGAATCGACTAAGTACGGGATTTTTTGAAACGTGTAAAAACTAATAGCAAGCGGAAGGATAAGATTCATAACTCGATAATCCGTATCAAATGCAGCATTTATATTCGTGATAAAGAAGTCATAATACTTAAAGTAGCCCAATAAGCATACATTAAATAAAATACCAATTGTCAGCAGTATCTTTTTCTTTAAAGGATGCTTCACTTTACCAAGAATGGTCCCAATGATGTAGTTCACGACTAGGGAAAAGAGAAGCAATGGCAGATAAATTGGATTCCACCAACCGTAAAAGAACAAGGAAGAGAGAAAAAGCCAAACCTTTGCAAACGTAAAGCTTATTTTATTTAAAATGAAATAACCGAGAAAAACGATTGGTAAAAACAAAAAAATAAATTCGAACGAATTAAATATCAAGGGATACTTCACCTCGCTAGACACCTGAAATAAATTGTAAAATCCTTATAAATGATACTATATATACGTCTTAGACACAACTAGGCATACTCTTTGGAGAAGAACATAAAGGTAAAAAGAGGTCATTTCTGATAATATATACATTGTAAGAAAAATTTTCATATTTCTCTTGAAATATATTCCTAATGTGATAATCTATATATAAGTAATAAAATTCCGTTTTGTGTTGATAATAAAGGGTTATGGTTGGTTTTTGGCTAAAGAGCTACCTGCTAAATTTATTTAGCAGGTAGCTTTTTTTTGTATGAAGGACATGGGGACGGGTCTCCGCGACTTACTAATATAGCCAATCTATTTATCAAGTATATTGATTTTACCTTAGAAAGCATCCAAAATTCCGGCTCCGCACCGCCACCATTATGATTAGGTGAGTGTAGCGTGCTTCATGATCGATCCTTCATAGTAAATGGTGGCGCTTTAACGTCATATTCGTTTTGTATAGAAAAACGGAATGAGTTGGAGTTATGTTAATGGATCTAAAGTGGGGGAGCCTTGAAGGAACCCTTGTACGGATGAAAAGGGGAAGTAGGACCGGCATAAAGCAAATCCTGCGCCATCTTACTCTCTTAAATACGTAGAAAAAGTACAATCTTCCATAATAATGTATATGACTTGGAAAAAATATGTATTGGTATATAATAGGATATAGTATTTACTAGATTCGTGTAATTCTAGAGAGAAAGGTTGTTTATTTTGAAGAGTTATAAGAAAATATTTATTTTGTTTACTCCTCTGTTCCTCATCATGTTGTTCCTCGGCGTTTCTAGTAGCTACGCAAAGACTGCTATGTTAACACCGGGTGCCCAGATGAGGTACGAAACGACGACGATAGCTAAGAAGAAACAAGCGGTTAATGTTCTTAATTTAAACCTGACTAACCCAAATATCACGATTGAGATGGGATATAATAGCCCTCTTAATACGTGGAAAACCGTTCCGGCGTTTGCTAAAGCAAATACATATGATAAACATCATGTAATAGGTGCTGTGAATGCCTCTCTGTTCCATACGAGAGATAACAAGCTCCCGATGTATCTATTAGCTCAAAATAAGCAAATTCTTAATTTCGGCGCGGAAAGAGAGATGGAAGATACAGGATTCATGTCTGTTCCAGCGGCGTTTGGAATGGATGAAAGCGGCAAAGCAATCATTGATCGCTACAAGATCCAAGCATCCTTCAGCTATCAAGGAAACACATATCTATTAAGTGGATTTAATCGGGCACGGGAAGAAAACGAGAGTGTGTTGTTCACATCCTCATTCCGTTATCCAAATACGAGAACGAACTCAACCGGATATGAAGTCATTGTTGCGAAACTTTCAAAGGATATCGACAAGAGTGTTGGTTTTGGCGAGACCGTAACAGGTCAAATTGTTGGAACAAGACCATATGGTGAAAAGTCCAGTGCGATGATTCCTAAAGATGGTTTTGTTATTTCGACACAAGGGATGTCCGTAGAGCAAGTGCGGAATATGAAGATAGGTGATGAGATTTCTCTAACCATTGATATCGATGAAAAGTGGCAGAATTCAAAGTTCATGCTTGCTAGCGGCCCCCTATTAGTCCAAGAAGGTAAAACAAATCTTACCATTGATACGTCAACAGCGAAAGCGAAAGCAAGAAGGGCAAGAACAGCGATCACTGTCGACGCTGCAGGTACTAGAGTATATATGGTTACAGTAGACAATACGAAGGGCAACCCAGGGATGACGCTTGAAGAATTTGCTGATTATTTAGTAAGTCTCGGTGCCTATCAAGCAATTAATCTAGATGGCGGCGGCTCCACTACTATGGCAATAAGAAACCCAGGCAGCCGTTATGCGGGTCTCATTAACAGCCCATCCGATGGAAGGATGCGCCCAGTTTCAACTGTTTTACAGGCTATTAGTAAAGCACCCTATGGACCACCTGCAAAAGTTTCAGCTAAACGAACAAAGGCGGGTACATTGAAACCAGGAGATTCTACAAGTTTTACTGTCACATCAGTGCTTGATTCATACAATAACCTGCTACCAATCTACAAAACGGGTGTTAAAGTAGTACCGGATCCTTCTATAAATAAGATTGGCAAGATGTCCGGTAATAAATTTATTGCCACTAAACCTGGGACTGGATTTGTTACAGTGAATTATGCCAGTGTTTCCGTTAAGGTTCCTGTGAAAGTAGCAAAGAAAAAATAGCATAAAGAAAGAGCCTGTGCAAATTTTAGCGCAGGCTCTTTCTTTACCTTATTATTGAACAGGTTTAGCAGACCATGTTGATAAGTCTATGTCTTCTTTTAAAACCATCGTTGCCGGGAAAATAAACGTCCAAGGCTTTGATGTGTTTGCTTTAATTTCTAAATCGTCTAATGAAAAGCCGCCTTTTGCAACTACTTCTTTAGAAGCATCAATAATTTCTAAAGGAAGCTTTTCAATTTTAACGTTTTTGTCGTGACCGTTACGAATTAGAATGGTGACATTGAGGTCGCCTTTCTCCGTCTTTTTCGCTTGTAAGCCTAGGAAATTTACTTCACCTTCGCGTGGTGGGTCAATTTGTTCCACGTACTTTTCTAAGTTTTTGCGTTCTGCTTCTGGCAGACTTTTTTCCCAAGATTCAGCAAGATCAAGTCTATGCTTTGCTTTCAGTTCAAAAGCGATGGTCCAGTCCTTTGTAGAGAACTCCTTCTTCGAAACGGTATCAGCAGGGAAGACGAACATCCAAGGGCGGCTGCTTCTAGCAGGAAGTTCTCCTAGCACACTCATATCAAAAGAATGTCTAGCAATTGTTTCTTTGTTTTCATCCAAAAGCAATAGTTTTACTTCTTGGAAGGTGATGTCTTTCTTTAAGCTGTTACGAACAAAGGCAATCGCAACTACTTCATTTTTTTCTGGTCGCAATTCAATACCTGCTAGTGAGATCTGATTCGGTTTCAATGGGTCAAGCTCATTGTTTAGAAATCGGTACACGTAATTTTGTTCACTTGAAAGATTCCACTGCGGGTGAATCGATAATTCAGTGATAATATCTTCGTCTGTTTGATTTTCTGTTTCATTTAATAGATCGCCAGAAGAAATGACTGAATCCTTACCTTCTTTTTTAAGCTTATTTTTGTTTTTTTTGAAAATAGAGGCCATTTATCGCCAACTCCTTTAAAATTGTGAAAAACATGGGCAAGATTAATTAATAAGGGTCTGACCTCGTACTCTACTAGTCAATATTTAGTAGAGACAAGGTCTGATCTTATAGACTTTTTATTCTTCTACTTGGCTGTTAACAGCTTGTATGAAACGCCCGATTTGTACGGCCATTTCCGTTTCAATTGTATTAAATGTATGGGTAAATAACTCAAGTCCTTCTTTTTGATAAAGCCGTAACGGATCTTCTTGCTGATATTGACGCAAGCCAATCCCTTCTTTAAGTCTTGCCATGTTCTCCAAATGTTGGACCCATTGGGTATCGATGACGTTCAATAGCCAGATTTTCAAAGTCTGAAGATACGCTGGGTTTGCGCCTAGCTGTTCTTCAATGCTTTCGATGTATGATTCCATCTTAGGTGTGATTACTTCTTCTATTTCTTTGTTACTTTGAAGAGGTGATGAAAGTGTAATCGGGTAGCCAGGCAGAATTTCGTTTATCTTCGAATTGAGAGCATCTAGATTCCATTCTTCAAAAGGAACGTCTTCTGGGCAATGCAGTTCCATCACATTACTTATCGCATTGCGTATCTTCGAAGCTATTTGACTATCATTATTTTCTGCTTCCATAATTCGGTCTCGCACTTGGTAAATGATGTTTCGTTGTTCATTGCTTACATCATCTAATTTTAAATTGTATTCTCGCATGGAATAGTGAGATCCTTCGACAATTCGTTGGACGCGATCGACGAATTCATCAACTTTTTTATAGGTGATAAGGCCTGTAGTATCTGATGTCAGCTTTTTTGCAAGCTTTTCTAAGTCCTCCACGGCAAATCGTTTAATCATATCATCTTCTAGTGAAATATAGAATTGTGAAGAACCAGGGTCTCCTTGACGTCCAGCACGTCCACGTAATTGGTTATCTACCCGTCTGCTTTCATGCTTCTCTGTGCCGATTACGTGTAAGCCACCAAGATCGGCGACGCCTTCTCCAAGTAAAATGTCCGTTCCCCGACCTGCCATATTGGTAGCAATCGTAATTTGACCTCGTTGTCCAGCCGTAGCAATCAGCTCTACTTCTTGTTCCACACTTTTCGCGTTTAGTAAATTAAAAGATAGGTTCTCTTTCTTTAAATAGGAAGCAACCTTTTCAGATTGTAGGATAGAAGTCGTCCCAATTAAGATCGGTTGTCCAGTAGCATGCACTCGTTTTACTGCTTCGGCAACTTTTTTATATTTATGGTCCAGTGTCTTAAAGATTACATCTTGATGATCTACGCGGATTTTGTCTCGATTGGTTGGAATTTGAATAACGTCCATGCCATAAACATTTTGAAATTCTTTTTCCTCAGTTTTAGCTGTACCTGTCATTCCTGATAGCTTAGCATACATTCTAAAGTAGTTCTGAATCGTAACAGAAGCCTGCGTTTTATTTTCTTCTGTAATCTCAATACCTTCTTTTGCCTCGATCGCTTGGTGCAATCCATCGCTTAGTGATCGACCATCCATCACTCGGCCTGTAAAGATATCAACTAACAGAATCTTCCCGTCTTTAATAATATAATCGACATCTTTTTCAAACATGACATGGGCACGAACTGCTTGAATGACATAGTGAAAGAGTGTCTGATGCTCAAGGTCATAAAGGTTATCAATCCCAAATGCTTTCTCCACTTTCTCCACACCATCATCGGTCAAGCTTGTTGCTTTCGTTTCCGGATCAAATGTATAATCCTCTTCTTGTTTAAAACGTTTCGCAAGACGAGAAGCGATATGCTGCAGATCACTGTTCGATTGCGTTTTACCAGCGATAATTAGTGGCGTTTTTGCTTCGTCCACAAGTACGCTGTCCACTTCGTCAATAATGGCATAGTGAAGGGGTCTTTGACTTTTATCGGCGACAGTGACAGCCATGTTATCACGTAAGTAGTCAAAGCCAAATTCCGTTCCCACCCCGTACGTGATGTCAGCAAGATAGGCATCTTTCTTTTCATAAGGCTGCATATTTGGAACGTTTAAACCGACCGTTAATCCAAGGAACTCATGAATTTGACCAATTTTTTCCCGATCCCGTGTGGCTAAGTAATCATTGACGGTAATAACATGTACACCTTTACCTTCAAGGGCACGCAAATAGCTTGGTAGAGAAGCAACTAGTGTTTTCCCTTCTCCTGTAGCCATCTCTGCAATATTTCCTTCTGTTAAGACAAGCCCACCGATCATTTGAACATCAAAGTGTCTCATACCAAGTACACGCTTGGAAGCTTCTCTGACAACAGCAAAGGCATCCAATTTTATATCATCAATTGTTTGTCCGTTTGTTAAATCAGCTTTAAATTGGGTTGTCATGTCTTTAAGCTGCTCATCGGAATATTGAATATATTTTGGTTCTAATGCATTAATTTCATCCACCATTTTATAATATTTAGTAAGCCTTTTTTGATTAGTATCTCCAAAGGTGTTTTTCAGAAACGATAGCATGTAAAACGCCCCTTAATTAGCATATATTCTGTCTTTCAAGTAATAATCTTACCAAAAATAACAGGTATTTGCTATAAATAGTGGAAGACTGTGAAATTTATACAATAACCTAGTTGTTTTCGTCAGGAAAAAGTGAGGAAATGGCATATTTAATAAAAATAGTTTGTAAGTTTATTAGAATTCTAGTAATATATTTGATGATATCAGTTTTTGTTGATTAGACCGGGAAAAAAGAGAATGACGTCAGATGAAAATTTTGTGACTACCAAATAAATGAAATGTTTCTTTATACTCATTCTTTAATCTTAAATTGGATATGATATTTCTAAGGAGGTACTCCATGGTTTACCTTGCCTTGTTACTATGCTTTGTGGCATCCATTATTATTACGCCGCTTGTTAAGAAATTTGCCATCAAGATTGGTGCAACTGACAAGCCCAACTATCGTAAAGTTCATCAGAAAGTTATGCCCCGTCTAGGCGGATTGGCAATCTATATCAGTTTTCTCATCGGCTGGGTTTTCTTAAGACCAAATGATGACTTAACAAACATAACGATCCCGCTTCTAATTGGCGGTTTTATTATAATAATTACTGGATTTTTCGATGATTTATTCGAACTTTCAGCTAAAATTAAATTTATGGCACAAATTGTTGCGGCAGGCGTTGTTGTCATTGGTGGCGTCCAAGTCGATTATATTAACTTACCGTTCGGAGGAGAGCTTCATTTTGGCATACTGGCCATTCCGTTAACGATCCTTTGGGTGGTAGGCATTACGAATGCCATTAATTTAATTGATGGTCTTGACGGACTAGCTGCAGGTGTTTCATCGATTGCCTTAATTACCATCTCGGGAATGGCCATTTTAAAAGGTGACCTATTCGTAATGAGTATGGCATTGATCCTTTTAGGAAGTACACTTGGTTTCTTGTTTTACAATTTCCATCCGGCAAAAATCTTTATGGGAGATACAGGAGCATTATTCCTAGGATACATGATTGCGGTTCTTTCCCTGATGGGGTTCAAGAATATCACAATGATTTCTTTGATTGTACCGGTTATTATCCTCGGAGTTCCAATTTCTGATACATTCTTTGCGATTATTCGCCGGATTAAGCACAAAAAACCATTATCAGCACCGGATAAATCCCATTTGCATCACTGCTTACTTGAAGTAGGATTTTCACATAGGCAGACGGTTTTACTCATCTATGCAATGGCCGCATGCTGTGGATTATCTGCTTTCATTTTCTCGATGGCTACGTCATGGGGGGCAATTTTCATGGGAATCATCCTCTTGCTAGCTGTTGAGGTAATTGTAGAAAAAATAGGTTTAATCGGTAAGGAATACCAACCGTTATTACGTTTTATCAATGCGAAAAACGATCAAATGAAAGATCGTTAATTAAAACCTCTCTGATAAAGAGAGGTTTTTTTGTATGCTTTTTTAAGGAATGGGGTAGTTTAAATAGGAGAAGTCGTGCATGGGTTTGGATTAATTATTACTTTTCTTGGACAGATTCTTTGTTTGTTAGGATTAATTCATCGCATTTTCGATTAAATAGTCCCATAATTGGATTAAAACAGCATGGTTAAGCTAAGATTTTCCGGCTTTTGATCAAAAAACAGCTGTACCTCATTTGGTACAACTGTAATTTATTCATTATTCAGCATCATATGAGAGGCTGCCTACGTTTTTCTCGCTTGTTAAGCCTAAATGCTTTTTCAATAAGTTTTGTGTTTCTGTCAGCTTGTCCTGATCAAGGTTGAAGACGTATGAGTTATTTTCTCTACCGTCTGTACCTTCGAGTTGAAGGGTATCGATTGTCAGGTCATTTCTAGCAGTGGCGTATTCAACAAATGTCTTCATTTCAGTAAAGGTTAAGTTCGTTTTCATATTCCCGCCGACCGCTTCGATTATATCAGGATATTTCGCAACAGCGTGAACTGTAGTTGCTTTTTTTATCATCGCTTGAATAATTTCTTGTTGTCGCTGTCCTCGAAAAAGATCACTATCTTGTTTACGTGTACGTGCAAGTGCTAATGCTTCTTCGCCGTTGACGGTCTGCAAGCCAGGTTCAAGGTGAATCGCGTTATTTTGATCTTCTGCGTTTTTCTCATTCAATTCATAGGGAACTTCGACTTCGATTCCGTCAAGCGCATTTACAACGTCTATGAACGCGTAGAAGTTCATACGTACATAATAATCGACTGGAATATCAAGGAGATTTTCAACGGTTTCAACGGTGACCTGGGGTCCTCCGTATGCATGTGCATGCGTGATTTTCGTGTAACGATCTTTTTTAGGAACGTACACATAAGAATCTCGTGGAATACTTAATAATTTAATCGATTTATTTTTCCGATTGAAGGTAGCTAGTATCAAAGCATCTGATCGTGTGGCCTCGTTATACTTCCTAGACTCACTATCATCCACACCAATAAATAGAATGGATGTATTGTCTACCTTTGGATTGACCTTCGCTTCACGTTTAGAGGAGAGGCCAATTGACTCAAAAGAATTATCAAGAGTAGAAGCGGCTTTATTGTACAAATATGCGCCATAGGCAGTGCCAGTGATAGTTAGTAATAAAATTGGAACCAAGAACCATGCAACAAGTTTTTTACGTTTCCGCTTGCGCCTTCTTTTGGTAACCCTGTATAAGCGTTGGTTTGACATATTACTTTCTCCTTCGTGGGTAGTATCCAGACTAAAGTATATCTAGGAAACTATACTCTACAACATTCTACAATTTTTTTACTGTTTCGTAAATTGAATTATAGCAGGAAATAGGAAGGGATTAAAAAATAAAGTGTTATTTTTCTCGCTCAAGGTACAGTTGTTCCCCTTCTTCTATCCGGCTCTGGCCATTGGTCAATTCTGTCATCCAGGATATAAATGACTCTTTACCAGTCTCTTCTACATATGTTTCAATCATTACATTCTCAAGATAATGAATTTCCTTTACTTCATAAATAGACGAACGGAGCTCATTTTCCAGTTTACCAAGCCATGTATAGTCAATATATGTGCCAATGACCCGCATCAGCTTTCGTTCGACAACTCCAGTTGCATCAATTCCTTCAGATGTTGATTTACTGTAGGCACGAATCAGACCGCCTGCGCCAAGCTTGATTCCACCAAAATAACGAGTAACAACGACTGTGGTGTCTTTTAGGCCCTTTTTCTTCAATACTTCAAGAATAGGAACGCCAGCTGTACCACTTGGTTCGCCATCGTCGAGTGCCTTCTGGATTTGATCATGCTCACCGATTAAATAGGCAGAACAGTTATGTGTGGCATCTTTGTGCAATTTTTTTATATGTTGAATGAAGACTTGAGCTTCTTCTTCTGATTCGGTACGCGCAATATGAGAAATGAAGCGGGATTTTTCAATGATGATCTCATGTTTTCCGTTTCCTTTTACAGTAAGGTAGGATTGTAGCATAATAGCTCCTTTCTTTGCTAAAAAATAGTAGAGGATGTTCAAAAAGTCCAATAAAAATAGCTGTCGAATTGTATCAAAGCTCTGTCTCTTTGGCCCTCACGTATTACTGCATACGTTCCGGTCCTCTCGAGATGCGCTCCTCGAACTTCTCGGCTCTTTTTATCCTCCTTTTTGAACACGCACTAGTAGTTTGTTTTTCCTTCATTATAAGGCTTTCGCTATGGGGCTGCAATTTTCGATAGGCATGGATTGCACGATAATATGAAGGAAGTCGTTCCTTTTTCTTAAAAGTCATGGGATAGTAAGGTATGTAAAGAAACTTTAATATTAGGCCGTTTTCTTCATGGTATAATAAGGTCTAATGTTCTATAGCTTTTTCTATATCTAGATAATAGGGATATGCTTAAAAGAATATTATGTATGAAAAAGCAAGCTTGGATTTTTTAAAGGCAAGCTTGTGGTGTTTGAAACTTAGAGCTGCAAGGGTTTCTGTTACAATACCTTATCCGGCTATCCTATTTTTAGGTATAATGGAGTCATTCATGGTTTGCTTCTATTGTATAGGATGGATTAGGATAATAGATATAGTAAATCGGCGTATTTCTTTGTTACAATGGGAAAGTCAAAATGGCTTCTAGCTACAAGGACGTATATAGGGTAAGAATAATATTGCGTGCTTAATGATCGATCCTTCATAGTAACGGGTGGTGTTTTAACGCCATTTAGGTTTTGCATGACAATCGACCTTGGTAATTACTACTAAGTATTAGATACCTATTATTTAATGAAGTGAAAGTCTGTCAATTGGCGTTATAGTAAAGGATAAACCAACCAAAAGGCTGGATGTAATCGGAGGAATCTAAATGTCCTTGAAAAAAATGGATGTAAAAGCTTTGGACATGATAGTTGAAACGATGATCACGACTGTTGGAGACAGCAAAGTTGAGATATTTGAAATACAAGAGCAATGCCTTCGTGAGTTTGAGGAGATAACGAAGGAGCTTGAAGAAGTGAAGATCCAGGTTGCCATCGTGATAGAAGAATGCGATATTCTCGAAAAAAAAGCCCGATTATCAAGAAAGCGTCTTTCGGAAGTGAGCGAGTATTTCAATGATTTTTCTGAACAACAAGTTCGTGATGCTTATGAGGTTGCGCATAAGCTTCAAGCGGATTTACAGATGAACAGTCAAATCGAGAAACAATTGCGGCTGCGTAGGGATGATTTAGAGAGAAGGTTGCGCGGACTTGAACAGACGATTGATCGGGCCGAGCATCTTGTTTCACAAATTTCAGTTGTCTTGAATTACTTAACAAGTGATTTGAAACAAGTGGCTCCAGCGCTTGAAGATGCGAAACGCAAACAGGACTTTGGCTTAAAAATCATTGAGGCTCAGGAAGAAGAGCGTAAGAAGCTTTCCCGTGAAATTCATGATGGACCGGCACAGATGCTGGCAAACGTCATGATGCGATCCGATTTAATTGACCGTATTTATCGGGAAAGAGGCGGCGACGAGGCCATCATCGAAATTCGAAACTTGAAGGTGATGGTTAGAAATGCACTGTATGAGGTGCGCCGAATTATTTATGATTTACGTCCAATGGCACTTGATGATTTAGGGTTAATACCTACCCTAAGAAAATACCTACAAACGACTGAAGACTACAACTACGGTATACAAATGACGTTTATAAATTTAGGCGAAGAAAAAAGACTGCCATCTGATATGGAAGTCGCGCTATTTCGCCTCGTGCAAGAATCCATTCAAAATGCGTTGAAGCATGCGGAACCGAAAAGCATCCAAGTCAAGCTATCGATGACGAAAGAAATGGTCATTGTTATGGTGAGGGATGATGGAATTGGCTTCGATTCTGATGTTCAAAAAGCAGGCTCATTTGGATTAATGGGGATGAAGGAACGTGTCGAGCTGCTGGAAGGTGAAATGACGATTGATTCGCATCAAGGAATAGGGACACTCGTATCAGTAAAGGTGCCATTGAATGATCGTATAGAATACTAAACTTAGATATGGTAAGAGGATAAAGGGGGAACCACGATTGAAAACAAGCATTGTCATTATAGACGACCATCAGCTTTTTCGTGAAGGTGTAAAAAAAATCCTGGAATTTGAATCTGCATTTGATGTAGTTGCAGAAGGGGACGACGGTTGTGAGGCGATGAATTTAGTAGAAACGCACCGACCGGATGTGGTGATCATGGATATTAATATGCCACAAGTAAGCGGCGTGGAGGCAACTAAATTACTCATTGAGCGCTATCCAGATGTGAAGATTATCATTCTATCGATTCATGATGATGAAAATTACGTCACCCATGCACTTCAGACTGGGGCACAAGGGTATTTGTTAAAAGAAATGGACGCAGATGCTTTAGTAGAAGCGGTGAAAGTAGTGGCAGACGGCGGATCGTACCTACATCCGAAAGTCACTCACAATCTAGTGAAAGAATATCGTCGAATTGCTATTGAGCAGATGACAGAGAGAGAATCTTCCCTTTATATTCCTGAAATCAGAAAACCGCTTCATTTATTAACGCGCCGGGAATGTGAAGTGCTTCAACTTCTAGCAGATGGCCAAAGTAACCGTGGAATCGGAGAAACACTATTTATCAGTGAAAAAACTGTAAAAAACCACGTCAGCAATATTTTGCAAAAAATGAATGTCAATGACCGTACACAAGCTGTCATTTCAGCGATTAAAAACGGTTGGGTTGAAGTGAAATAAAGTAATGATTGGACATCCACAGCTGAATTGTTGGAGGAGGCCAAAGGAAATCGTCTAGCTTAATCGATGTTACAACGATTAAGACTGGGCGATTTTTGCTTGGGGGATTTCAGACAGGACAAAAGAAAGAACCTATTACGCCTAATTGAGGTCCCGCGATTCGAAATCTGACTTTCACGCGCCGGGAATGACGTCTCGCAATCCAAATCCAAGGGCTCACGATCTAAACTTAAAATTGCAGGCCCACATTTGTTTTGGCGACTTTCTGTTAAAGGTACCACAACATTATGATGCGAGCAGAGACGGTATCGTATAAAGTGAAACTTCAATTAGTGGGGTTTTCATCCTCCACCTACGATTCCTCTAAGCCTTGAGGTAGGGGCTTTACTGCCCGTTAATGCGGGATAAAATGGTGATTAAGTATAAATGAGAATAATGAAATAAGGATGGTAATGTTTTATGAAAACGGCAGTTGTTACGGACAGTACCGCATATATCCCAGAACTAATACGTAAACAATTTCATATACATATGGTTCCGCTTCAGGTAGTGATTGGTGACGAGGCGTATCGTGAAGAAATTGATATAACGGCGGATGAGTTTTACGATGTGGTCAAAACGGAGGACAAGCTCCCGACAACCTCTCAGCCACCAACAGGTTTATTTATCGAGAAATATGAGCAATTAGCGAAAGAGTATGATGCAGTCGTGAGTATCCATTTATCAAGTGGAATTAGCGGAACGTATCAAGGCGCGATCAGTGCAGGAGATATGGTTGAGGGTCTAGATGTGTACGCCTTTGATTCAGAAATCAGCTGTTATGTTCAGGGGTTCTATGTTCTTGAAGCAGCCAAGATGGCCTTAGATGGAAAAGGACCAGACGAAATTCTTGCTCGTTTGGAAGTCATCAAGCAATCAGCACGTGCCTATTTTATGGTGGATGACTTGGCACATTTACAGCGTGGAGGGCGTCTAAACAGCGCACAGGTATTGATTGGCAGTCTCCTTCAAGTCAAACCAATTCTCCATTTTGTAGACAAAGTAATCGTTCCTTTTGAAAAAATCCGAACTCGGAAAAAGGCTATGAAGCGAATCGCAGATTTACTCGGCCAAGATGTGGCTCAAGGTGGCATGTATAAAGCGGTGATTATTCATGCAAAACGTGAAGAAGAAGCGAAAGATTGGAAAGAGGAACTCGAAGCGATTTATCCAAATGTAGAATTCGATATAAGCTATTTCGGACCTGTTATTGGCACACATCTTGGTGAAGGATCGATGGCGATGGGCTGGTATAAGCTGTAAACGGAGCGCCTTACCTCAGAAATGGGGTGGGCGTTTTTGACTTTATTGGAGTATGAACCATCAGATTGGATTAATTCTTGCCATTTTACATAATGATGCATCAGGAAGTCGCTTACTCCCTAAGTCCTGTGCGTTTTATAACACTTGGTGGTTTACTCTTCAACTTTTAGGAATTACTCCCCAAATCTCCTTAATTACTAACCACCTACCCATATTTACGCCCCTAAGCCTCGGGCAACTTCCTAAATTCGGCGGGTTCTCCGTCAATCTTAGGCTGAACTCCGAGCATCGTTCCTTTTTAAAAAAAAATTGGTGCACTCCTCTGTTATGATAATTTAGCCTCAGTCGTGTTGTTATCGAAACTAGTATGAAAGGATTACTTGCAAAACGAAGAGGAGATTCTGTCTTCTTGGTAATGACCATGGTATAATTTCGATGCATCTATATATGGAGGATTTATCCTGGTTTAGAAGCCCATAAATCCCCGGTTGGTCGGATACAGTGAAATTTATCGATGCGTAAACAGAGGTTTAGTTAAAACAATCGGGTTCGTAGTGCCGCTTTACCATTCTAGAAAATAGCAAACTTCATCGAAAGGGGAGGACGCAAAGCCGTGGGTCTAAAGTCACTTGTGGACAAGGATCGCCAGGTTGCCAAAAGGATATCTAAATAAATGGGCCACGCTAAATTTTCATAATCGTTTTTTTGATAGAGTGAGAGACTATCTGAAATAAGTCCAGGTATAGCTGGACTCTGTCTCTTTTTTGCTCAAATGAATTTGAAACTAACTTTAAAAGGTACAGAAAAGGAGTAGGAATCATGGGATTACGTAATGCTGCAATCGGTAAGAAGCTGTTCGTACTAATACTTATTTCTTTCATCATCTTTGGTGTGATTGGTGGTACTGGATTCTACAATTTGAATCAAATGGATAAAAAATCAGATCAAATGTATTGGGATGCTTTGCTTCCCGTAAAATGGCAAAGTCAAATTCGTATAAACACACGGGCAATTGATAATAGTGCACTCGAGTTGTTGCTTACATCCAATACAAAAGAGATACAGGTATTAAAAGGCCAAATTGACGCGTTAAAGAAGGATAATGAAACGTTGATACAGGCGTTAGATAAAAGTCTTTTATCTGAAATTGAGGTGGAACAATTATCTCAATTTCAGACCGAGTATCAGAGATATTTGAATGAGGTAGAGAATGTATTTAAATTGGCACTTGCAGGTGATAAGGATGTAGCGTATACAAAATACAAGCAAGACGCACAGCCTGCACGTGAAAAGTCCAATTCATTAATGAATGAAATAGGCGTGTATTTGGAGAAATATGCGGATGACCTAGTTAAAAGCAATAAAGCAAGCGCTCAAGATAGTAAGAATTTTATTATCATTATCATCATTCTTACGATTGTGATAAAAGGTGTGGTTGGATTTATCATTACTCGGATGATCACTAATCCGGTTAAAGAAATGCAGACACTTATGGAAAGTGCGGAAAATGGCGATTTAACCGTTGAAGGAAGCTATCGCTCCAAAGATGAAATCGGCCAATTAACGCTTTCTTTTAATAAGATGATATTGAAATTACGCGAGTTGATGACGCAGGTAAATATTACTTCTGAACAAGTGGCTGCTGCCTCTGAAGAGTTGACAGCGAGTTCAGAAGAGTCAAGTAAGGCGAGTGAGCAAATTGCAAACACCATTCAGGAAGTAGCGCAAGGAGCAGAACAGCAGGTGAGAAGCACAGAAGAGAGTTCGAAGGTCGTACAAGAAATGGCGTTAAGTATCCAACAGATTGCTTCTCATGGCCAAGGTATATCTGCCAACTCGGTCGATACTTCACAAAAAGCCGTGGAAGGGAATGAAGCGATTCAAACGACGATTGAACAAATGAATTCAATTAATCTGACAGTTACGCAATTATCACAAATTATAAAAGGATTAGGTGATCGTTCAAAAGAGATTGGCAATATCATAGAAGTGATCACAAATATTGCCTCGCAGACGAATCTACTCGCATTAAATGCTGCGATCGAATCGGCAAGAGCAGGTGAACATGGCAGAGGGTTTGCTGTAGTAGCGGATGAAGTACGCAAACTAGCCGAACAATCTGCTGAATCGGCTCAGAGCATTTCTGGCCTTATTACATTAATCCAAGATGAGACAAACCTTGCTGTTCAATCAATGGAACAAACAACTAGCGAAGTGACTGATGGCATTGGCGTAGTGAATAAAGCCGGGGAATCTTTTGCGCAAATTCGCTATTCTATTGATGAGATATCGGCGCAATTACAGGAAGTGTCTGCTGCTTCCCAACAGCTTTCAGCAGGGTCTGAACAAGTCCTCCAATCAGAAAAAATATTAGCTGAAATTGCCGAAGAAGCGGCATCAGCCACACAAAATGTAGCAGCTGCGACGGAGGAGCAATTGGCATCGATGGAAGAAATCACATCATCCGCAGCCACACTCTCACACATGGCTGAAGAATTACAAGAGCAAATTGGCAGATTTAAAGTGTAATAAGAAGTTTTATTAAGGGTCTGACTTCACACTCTATACATCGTTTATTGTGTCATTTACATGTCATATAAACGAAATGTAGTAGATGTAAGGTCTGACCCTTTCTTTTTTTGCTTTTTCTATCGGAATCATTTAGTTTGAAAGTGTGGTAGTATTAACAAATAAAAACATAAAAGGTAGATTCTATTTACTAAAATTAATATTCTTTTTTGGTGATCAATAATGAAATGCAGAATGAGAGGGATTATTGAAATGAACGAGTCTTTTCAGGGGGGAACCAAGAAAAATAGCATGAATTCAATGACCAGAGAGGAAGACTTTCATTCTCTCATTATCGATCACCTGAATGCGGTTATCAAATTGGACGTCAGTGGGAATCTTCTAACCTATAACGAAGCATTTGCCCAGCAGTTTGGCTATACGGAACAAGACTTCGATGAATCATTTTTAGAAGATTTTATACAAGATTATACATATGAACAAAAACAATATTTCGAAGAAGCTCTCTTAGGTCAAACAAACAGGTTCAATTGCTTAGTCCTTTGCAAGAATGGGAACACTCGCTATACGAATGTTACCATTGTTCCGATCGCTACACCTGATGGCATGGAAGTGTATGTAATTATAAAAAATATTACGGATCTAAGGGAACAGGAAAGAGAGTTTTATCTGTCTAAAGAAAACTTTAATACCATTGAAGAAATCGGCAATATTGGCAGTTTCCATTACGATATGATGAGCAATCGCACGTATTGCTCGAAACAAAAACGTCTGATTCTGGGAATTAGTGAAGAGGAAGACTTTTCGCCAACATATAAGCAAATTCTTGAGTTTGTCCATCCTGATGATCAGCCCAAACTTGAACTTGCCTTCCAGCAAACTTTATTTAACAATGGTGGTGCTCATTTTGAATGTAGAATTATGAGAAGGGATCAGGCTATCCGTCATGTGTATGTGCAAATAGAAGTCCTTTTTGGAGAAAAGGGTCTTCCGGTTCGTGTAATCGGGTTCATTCAAGATATTACGAACAGTAAGCATACTGAGTCCAAGCTTACGGAAAAAGAACAGCAGTTTTCCAAAGTTTATAATAATCTTGATGTAGGGGTTTGGTCTGTTAATATGCAGACTGGACAATTTATCCTTTATTCGCAAGGGATTGAACAAATCTGTGGCTATTTGGCAGATGATATGGAGTATAATACTTCATGGTCAACGATCGTTCATCCTGAGGATTGGCAACAATATATGGATTTACACGATGAGTTAGCAAAAGGAAACACCGTTCGTCATCAATACCGTATCATTCATAAAAACGGTGATATTAAATGGATTCAAGATTATATGATTCCTACTTTAGATGATAGCGGAGTGTTTATTCAATTAGACGGTCTCATTACTGATATGACAGAGCAACATCTGTTACATGAAAAAGTGAAGCATATTTCGTATCACGACCATTTAACACAATTACCAAATCGAAGAAATTTTAATAAAAAATTGAGGGGATTTGCGACTGAGTACGCGAATAGTGACAGAAAATTTGCTGTCATGATCATTGATATTGATCATTTTAAATATATCAATGATACAATCGGCTACCCGAGTGGTGATGAATTATTATGTCAAATTGCTGCTCGTCTTGCTTCACTAGTACCAGCAAATGATATGTTTGCTCGTCTCGGTGGCGATGAATTTGGTGTTTTAGTCGCGAACGTAGAATCAATTGAATCACTTGAACTAATTTCTAATCAAATAATCGATGGTTTACTTGAACCATTTTTGATAAACGGCTATGAATTATATGTCACTGTAAGTATTGGAATTAGTACCTTTCCGGATAATGGCATAGATAGCTCAGACTTATTAAGTAATGCTGATATTGCGTTAAACAAAGCGGAGAAACAAGGGGAAAGTAAGTATTATATTATCTCTCGATCAAGCAGCATCGAGTCTTATAAATCGTATAGCTTAGGGCGAGACTTAAGGAAGGCATTGGAAAATAACGAGATGACGTTGCATTTTCAACCTCGGGTCGACAGTTGTACAGGTGAAATGCTGAGTGCTGAAGCGCTTATACGTTGGAACCATCCAGAGTGGGGACGCATATCACCGATGGAATTCCTGCCAATTGCCGAAGAAAACGGCTTAATTGTCCATATCGATGATTGGGTCTTAAGAGAAGTATGTAAACAGATAAGGGAATGGAAAGAAGAACAACTATCAACGGTGCCGATTTCGATTAATATTTCCGCCGTCCATTTTATGAAACAAGACTGGCTGCACACAATAGAGAAAACGGTGCAAGAAGCTGGTATTCATCCACAAGATATCGAATTTGAATTGACCGAAAGCTCTTGTTTGAACAATAAAGAAGCGGCGAAAAACACGATGAATTCATTAAAGAAAATGGGGATCACTATCTCCTTAGATGACTTTGGTACAGGGTATTCGTCTCTTGCTTATTTAACTCAATTTCCGTTTGATGTGATAAAAATTGATAAATCGTTCATTCAAAATATGATTCATAGTGATCAAGATATGTTTATCGCAAAATCGATTATTTATTTAGCAAAAGGATTGCAAATAAAGGTGGTTGCGGAAGGGGTAGAAACACTCCAGCAATTAAACATCCTTAAAAAAGAAGAATGCCATCAAATCCAAGGGTATTTATTTAGTCGTCCAGTTCCAAATGAAGAATTTAAAACACTTTTGCAACAAAGAATCCTCCAACCGAATTAATGATAGGGTCTGACCTCGCATCTTAAATTAGTATATAGGGTTTTATGCCTTGTTTTATACTGTATTAAATTGTTGTGGGGTCTGACCCTTCCTATTTTAGGACACCCCCCATTTTTGGCAGGAATCCATTTATCTGGTAGCGAATATAAAAGATGATAAAAAATAAATAGGAGGTTATTTCCTAATGATTTCCCCTCATGCTAATACCCCGTATTCCTCGAAACTGCAGCACCACTTATCGGGTCGATTCTTACTTGCTGCTGAAATTCCCTTTTCTCTTGAATTGCTTACAGAACATATCGAATCAGGTTATGTTGCCACAAAAGTAGGTGTCTTTCGTCAAAATGACACATATCGCTGTTCGCGCTGTAGCAATCGTAATCAACAGTTGTTTTACACATTTCCCTGCAGTATTTGTCAAAAAAACTGCACCTATTGTCGTTCCTGTATCATGATGGGGAGGGTAAGTGAATGTTCTGAACTTTATTCATGGACGGGGCCAGAACTAACTTTTCCAATGCCTCCTAAAGGAATGGCTTGGGATGGTACGCTTTCTGATGGTCAGAAAACAGCGTCAGATCGAGTAGTTGCCGCAGTTGAACAAAATGAAGAAGTGCTGGTTTGGGCGGTTTGCGGAGCTGGAAAAACCGAAGTGTTGTTCAAAGGAATTGAGACAGCGATTTCAAGCAGTAAACGAGTTTGCATTTGCACACCGCGAACAGACGTGGTGCTCGAACTTGCGCCACGACTTAAACGAGCTTTTCCAAACGTCAAAGTCGCTGCTCTGTATGGTGGCAGTGAAGATAGGCATGTAGCCGCACCCCTCACTGTTTCGACAACACACCAGCTTTATCGTTTTGCCAATGCTTTCGATACGATCATTATCGATGAAGTTGACGCCTTTCCGTATTCCATGGACACTTCCCTTCAGCAAGCAGTACAGAAAGCGAAAAAGCAAACGTCTTCGACGATCTATTTAACTGCCACCCCCTCAAGAAAGATGCAGAAGGAATATCGAAAAGGGACACTTCAAGCGGTAACGATCCCAGCACGCTACCACCGAAAGCCGATTCCTGTTCCTACGATGGAATGGAGCGGCAATTGGCAAAAGCAGTTTCAGAAAAAGCAAATTCCTCCGCAAATCCAATCTTGGGTTCGTAACCGGATTGAACGCAATATCCCCATTCTCTTATTTTTCCCAAGCATTCAAGTAATGAAAGGAAGCCTGCCTCTGTTTCAAGAAATCGAACCCGGTCTACTTGCTGTCTATTCGGAAGATCCTGAGCGAAAAGAAAAGGTCACGCAGCTTCGTAATGGAGAGGTTCCTGGCTTGCTAACAACGACGATTTTGGAACGAGGTGTGACCATTCACAAATTGGATGTCGCGGTCATTGGCGCAGAGCATCAAGTATTTGCAGAAAGCGCCCTTGTTCAGATTGCCGGAAGAGTAGGCAGAAGTGCGGACCATCCGACTGGGACAATTACTTTTTTTCATTATGGTAAAAGTGAGGAAATGGTGAAAGCTGTGTTGCATATTGAAAACATGAACCGTGAAGCAAGTAAGCGAGGGTTGCTTGATGTTTGATTTGCCCATCCTAAACCTGCGCCTCTGTTTGCTTTGTGATCAAGAAATAAGACATAAGGTATCGTGGAAGAATTTGCTGATGAAGGAACAAGAGATGTCGATTTGTGCGGATTGTATCGGAAAGCTTGATCCGATTAGCGGTGAATTGTGCAAAGTCTGCTCTCGAGTCTTGTCAGCTGAGTTCCGCAGAGATACGCTTTGCTTGGATTGCCACCGTTGGGAACTGGATCCAAAATGGCAAGGATTTTTAACGGAAAATCGGTCGCTTTTTCATTATAATGACTTTATCAAAGAAAGCATCGCTACATTCAAATATCGTGGTGACTATGCCATTGCTGAGGCATTTTCTTCTTTTATAAAGGATGCGCTTCTAAAACTAGCGTTTGATTCTATTGCTATCATTCCTCTAAGCAGCGAACGGCTGCTGGAGCGGGGCTTTAATCAAGCAGAAGCATTAGCGATAACTGCAGGGGAAACATGTATTCAGCCACTTACAAGAATTCATTCAGAAAAACAATCAAAGAAATCTCGTCGCGACCGGATTAATTTACCACAAGTCTTTCAGATCACCGATCCTGAGTTGGTAGCAGGAAAGAAAATCCTCTTACTCGATGATATTTACACAACCGGCTCAACATTAAGACATGCCGCTAAAGCGCTCAAACTCGCAGGTGCAACTGAAATAAGGTCACTCACACTTGCTAGATAGGAACTTTTCTGTGGAAAAGGGGCGGGGCTTCGCAAAATCAGCTTCGCACCGCCACCTTCAAAAGGTGATGTAATTTTTAGAACTTGGACTTTTTTCATCGTTGGATCTTAGATCAGATGCTCATCGGTATTTTTTATGAACCCCTTAATGTTTGCCCTATTACAGTCGATATACTAGGTAAAGAGTGCAGGTTTCCTGAAAGGGGATCAGTAAGATGGAATTAACGAATTGTGCAAATTGCAATACATTGTTTGTGAAATCTAAATTTCGTGATGTATGTGATGCCTGTTATAAAGAAGAAGAAACGAAATTCGATATCGTCTATAAATATATTCGCAAAGCCGCCAATCGTACCGCAACGATGCAGCAAGTAGTAGACGGAACAGATGTAGAAGAAGAATTGCTTATTAAATTTGTCAAAAAGGGTAGATTGCGTTTGTCACAATTTCCGAATCTTGGATATCCATGTGAAAAATGTGGAACGATGATTAAAGAGGGAAGAATTTGTGGCAATTGTACAAACTTGATTCGTGCCGATTTAGCAGAGGTCGAGAAAGAAGAAAAGCGCAAACAAGAAATCGCGGAACGTGAGCATCAAAATGCCTATTACAGTAGAATGGATGAATAGACATCCTTCTACATGTATAGGGTAAGTTAATAAAAGACTAAATTCGACAATTCCATGAAAAGATTGTCAATCGAAAACAATAAAAAAAACAAAATTTTAACCGATAATAGTAAACAAGGGAGTCATCAATAAGCCGAAAGCGAGGATTGCGAGATGAAGATTAATCAGTTTGGACCATCGGGAGTGAACCCGTATAATCGTCAACAACCTAAAGTAGACAGTGCAAAGACATCTTCCGCTAAAGCAACGGATAAGATTGAAATATCCTCCACAGCCAAAGAACTTCAGCAAACATCCCAGATTCATTTGGAAAGACAGAAAAAGGTTGATCAATTAAAAGCGCAATACGAAGCGGGTCATTATAAATTGAACGCAGAAGATACAGCGAAAAGTATCTTGGATTACTATAGTAAGAAATAATGAACGAAAATAGTGAGGCAGAGGAGGAAACCACAGAATGTCTACTGGACACATCATCACGGCTTTAGAAAAACTGATTAAGCTCCATAAAGGCTTAAATGAACTAGCATCAAGAAAAACCGACATCATCAAGCGAAGTGATATGGATGCCCTCACTGCCTTGCTGAATGAAGAACAGAAATATGTGAAAGCAATTGCGATGGTCGATCAGGAAAGAGAAGCTGCTGTCGAGAAGTTTTTGCAAGCGGGCAATTCTGAAATGACGAAAGCGACAATGACAGATATCATCGAATTGGTGGATATCTCTGAAAAGCAGGAATTGGAACGTTTAAGAGCCGTGCTTATGTCTGAAGCTATTGCATTGAAAGAAGCAAATATACTGAACCAGCAGCTAATCTATCAATCGTTACAGTTCATCAATGTATCACTTGATATGTTTAGACCACGGACACAGGAATATAATTATGAAAAGCCTGTTCAGAATAAACAACGAAACGCAAAAAGCGTATTTGATTCACAAGCATAATCGCTTGATATTTTAATAGAAATGGAGGTTTATATTATGATCTCAACCTTTATGGGTCTTGAAACCGCTAAGAGGGGTTTGAATACTTCGCAAAGCGCTTTATATACGATGTCACAAAACGTCGCCAATGCAAATACACCTGGATACACTCGGCAGCGGGTTAATTTTGCCCAAACAACAGCTTTTCCTACACCAGGTATGAACAGCCCGATGGTAGCGGGGCAATTGGGTACCGGTGTTCAAGCGGAGTCGGTGCAACGCGTGCGTGAAAGCTTTCTTGATATACAATTCCGTAATCAAGCAAATAAAGTAGGCTATTACGGTACGCTTAGTGATTCACTTGTCAAGATGGAGGGAATCATGAACGAACCGACAGAAACCGGTTTGCAAGCAACTCTCGACAAGTTTTGGAAATCATTGCAGGACTTATCTACAAATACAGAAAACTCAGGTGCTCGCTCAGTTGTAGCAGCAAGTGGTCAGATGGTTGCTGACACTTTGAATTATTACTATAACTCTTTAACGAGTGTGCAGAAGGATATCGGTAACCAAATTACAGTTAAGGAACAGGAGATTAACTCTATTCTTGAGAATATTAGTGAAGTTAATCGACAAATTAGCGAAGTAGAGCCAAATGGCTACTTGCCTAATGACTTATACGATAAACGTGATTCACTAGTGGATAGCCTTTCGCAACTTGTTAATATCAAAGTTACAAATGTAATACCGAGTGATTATGGAAATGCGAAGTCAATCGCAGAGGGGCTTTACAATATTGAACTCATTACAAGAGACGGGACATCGTATACGCCACCTGTGAATCTAGTAAGTGTGAATAAATCAGGTATTCTTGGGATTACCAAGGTGGAAGTATCTTACGATCAAAATACAATGCCGAAGATGGTTAATGGCGTGAAGTTTGGAGATAGGCTTGTAAAGGATACGAGTTTTTCGGGACAGCTTGCTGGGTTAATTGAGAGTTATGGTTATTTGAAGACTGATGGAGTTACGCCTTCAATAGAAGGAAGATATCCAGATATGCTTAAGAAGTTAAATAACATGACGGAAGCATTTATGAATGAGTTCAATGCGATTCATAGACGAGGTTTTGCCTTAAATGAAGAAACTGATACAGCTGCTGATGGAACAATTATAAAAAAAGCGGGTAATGAAAAAGATTTCTTTGAAATCATAGCTGGCAAGCATCCCGCAGAGGGCATTAAAGTACGAGATGAAATTTTAGATGACCCAACTTTGATTGCTGCAGGTGGAAAGAGCGGTGCATCAGCAGACAATGAAAATGCGCAAAAATTAGCTGCTTTAAAGAAGCTTAACTTCAGTGAATATAGTTACTATCAAATTGATGGTAATGGTAATGGGAACGTGTTACCAGATGGGCTGACTGGCAGTCTAGACTCCTTCTATTCAGGTATTATTGGAGCAATGGGTGTAGACTCTCAAGGTGCAGCGAAAAATCACACAAATTCAACGATCCTAGCAAATTCAGTAGATTATAATCGCCAATCAGTTAGTGCAGTTTCACTTGATGAAGAAATGACAGACATGATTCGATTCCAACAAGCCTACAATGCCTCATCCAGAGTGATTAACATGATGGATGAAATGCTTGATAAAATTGTTAATGGCTTAGGAACTGGCGGCAGATAAGGAGGGAAACAATAATGCGCGTAACACAATCTATGCTTTCTAATAATATGCTTCGTAACTTAAGCTCAAGCTACGATCGATTAGGAAAGCTACAGGAGCAAATTTCATCGCAAAAGAAATTTACAAAACCTTCCGATGATCCTGTGTCTGCGATGATGGGAATGACTTATCGTACAGATGTAAGTCAAATTGAGCAGTTTACTCGTAACATTGGTGAAGCGGAAAACTGGATTGACAGTACGGATGATGCATTGGATCAGGCAACGAGTGCTCTACAGCGAATTCGAGAATTAACAGTCAAAGCGAGTAATGGAACCTATGAAGAGAAACAACGTGAAAGTATTGCGGCCGAAATTAAAGAATTAAAGGATCATCTGATTACAATTGGCGATACGCAAATTGGCGGCAAATACATCTTCAATGGACAGAATACTAATATTAAGCCATCGCAGTCTGACGCAACAAAGGATCCTATCAATAATCCTGCTGGGAATATTGTATACGGAAGTGCTGCGATTGAGATTGAGGTATTCTCTGGCATTAAAATTCAAATTAATACAGATGCTTCAAGTACATTCGGCGATGCCCTTAAAAGTGATGGAAGTATTCAAAAAATCATTGACGCACTTGAAAATAATGATCCCAATATCGGCGATTTATTAGATGATATAGATGGAACGATCGATTCGTTCTTAACCACTCGTTCACAAGTGGGAGCCAGACAAAATCGTATCGAACTGATGACAGAACGATTAGGCCAACAAGAAATCTTTGCGAAAACAGTCATGTCTAAGAATGAAGACATTGACATTGAAAAAGCAATCATGGACTTAACGACACAAGAAAGCATCCATAGTGCCGCATTAAGTGTCGGCTCAAGAGTTATTCAGCCATCGTTAATTGATTTTCTAAGATAAGGATGCTTATAAAGGGTCCGATCTCGCACTCCATACACAGTCTATAGTGTTACCTACACTTAAATTATACTGTATAGAGTAGTTGCGAGATCTGGCCCTTTGCTTGTTTTGTTGGCCCATTCTTTTTCTTTTAAGGAGTAGAGACTATGCAGCTACCGCAGATCAGGTTACAGTCCAATTTTATTAGGACCGGTTTAGATATAAAGCAGGCTGTCCAAAAAATTGAACAGCCTGCAGCAATCCAGTCGATTGAACAACCTAAAGCGATACTCGAAATTCAAACAACACCAGGGAAACTTTCCATTGATCAGACAAAGGCAAGGGAAGATATGGATTTAAAGAATCTATCAAAACGTGTGGAAGAATTTGCGCAGCTTGGTTATCAAGATTGGCTGGATGGAATGGCAAGAAGATCAAGTCAAGGCCAAGAACTTAGGCATATTGAAAAAGGTGGCAATGCAATCGCATCTCTTGCAAAGCAAAACGGTTCAAAGCCTCAGAAGCAATTTAATGTTGGCTGGATTCCATCTCATTTCAGCGTGCAAATCGATTATCAGCCGGCAGAAGTGAATATTGAAGCAACCCCTCAAAAACCGATTATTCGTGCTGAGACTCAAAAACCCATTCATGAATATACACCTGGAGAAGTAAATGTTGAGATACTAGAAAAAAATTCGCTGGATATTGACTTTATCAATCTATTTCCAGAAGTGACGGGGTGAAAATAAATGAAAGTACAAACAAAATTTCATGGTGAAATAGAAATCGAAGAAAAAGATCTTTTTACATTTGAAAGTGGGATACCGGGATTTATTGATGAGAAGAAGTTTGCCTTACTTCCATTAGAGGGGACCCCCTTCATCGTTTTACAATCAACGAAAACAAGGGAAGTAGCTTTTATCATGAGCAGTCCATTTGAGGTATTCAATAATTATGAAGTGAAGGTATCTCAAGATGTATTATCGGACTTACAGATCGAATCAGAAAAAGATGTTTCTATATATGTCATAGTAACGGTAAGAGATCCATTCAACGAAACAACAGCGAACCTTCAGGCACCGATTGTTTTGAATACGAGCAATCAATTAGGAAAGCAGTTCATTATGAATTCTAGCAACTACTCCATCCGCGAATTGCTTATTCCTTCTCCAGAACAGGAGGAGAAATGATGCTCGTTTTAACTAGAAAACTCAATGAATCGATTATGATTGGCAATGACATCGAAATCACAATCTTAGCAGTTGAAGGTGAACAAATTAAACTCGGTATCAACGCTCCAAAACAGGTAGAGATTCATCGAAAGGAAATTTATCTGGCCATTCAGGAGGAAAATAATGAAGCGATTAACACGAAATCAACTCTACTTTCAAATTTAAGTGACTATTTTAAGAAAAAGTAGGAAAAAAAGTTACAAATTCTATTAACTATTAAATGTAAGTGACGATATTACTAGTAGAGCGTTGGTAGGTGACACAGGCGGCCGACTTGATCACCTTACAACGCCAAATCCCACAAGGACGTGGAACTTAAAACTCAAGGAGGAAACAAACATGATTATCAATCATAATATCGCAGCACTTAACACACATCGTCAGTTATCAACTGCATCAGCAAACCAATCTAAATCAATGGAGAAACTATCTTCAGGTCTTCGTATCAACCGTGCAGGAGATGATGCAGCTGGACTAGCAATCTCTGAAAAAATGCGTGGACAAATTCGTGGTTTAGAACAAGCTTCTAAAAACTCACAAGATGGTATTTCAATGATTCAAACGGCTGAAGGTGCATTAAATGAAACGCATGATATCCTTCAACGTATGCGTGAACTATCTGTTCAGTCTTCTAATGACACTAATACTGATGCTGACCGTGAATCTATCCAAACAGAAATTGGTCAGTTGAAGGAAGAAATTGACCGTATTGGTAATACAACTGAGTTTAATACAAAGAAACTAATTGATGGTTCTGTTGGTGCGAAAAAATTACCGGGATCTGACAATGCAGCGGTTATCAGTTCAGCACTTGGAAAAGAAACAGCAGCAACAGCCGATAGCGTTTCTGCATTAGCAACAGGAGAAATCACGGCCACAGGAGCTACAACTATTAACCTTAAAATCGATGGGGCAAATATTGATGTAACATTAGATGGGGATGCATATGCAGCATTTGATAGCGCAGGAGCTATTAACTCTAAAGATTATGCTGCTAAATTACAGGAAGACATCAATAAAGCAATTACTGATTACAACAAAGCAAATGAAACCAAAATTGCGAATGTATCAGTAACTGCTAGTGCTGACTCAGATGGAAGTATCAGCATTAAATCTGGTTCAGTAGGCGAAACATCTACTGTAGATATTATCAGTAATGCTGGATCCTTGGCTTTAGGTTTAACTGACCTTGATGATGGCACTGATACAGTTTCTGCAAAAGGTAATGAAGGAGTATTTAGTGCAGCTGGTGCTGCGTCAGTCAATGCAATTGCTGCTACTGATAAAATTAACTTAACAGTTGATGGTACTGAAATCGAAGTAGTATTAAATACAGTGGGAACTAAAGATGACTACGATGCTACTACTGCTGGTAAAGGAATGGATCAGTTAGCTATTGACTTAGCAACTGACATTAACAATAAAATTGCCGAATATAATGGTACAGTTTCATCTGACAAACAGCTTGCTAATGTAACTGTATCTGTAAAAGACGGAGCACTTGTTGTGGAAAGTGGTTCAGATAAAGCAACTAGCAGTATTAAATTCGACAACAGTGAAGCTGCTCAGTTACTAGGTTTAGCTAAACAAAGCAGTGCAACACAAGGCGGAGGTCTTGATTTCCAAATTGGTGCAAACCAAACACAAACAATGAAAGTTACAATTGAAGACATGCGTACTGATGCACTAGGAATTAAAGGTGTGGATGTTTCTTCTAAAGAAGGTGCACAAGAGGCAACTACTTTAATTAATAATGCTATTGAAAAAGTATCTGCACAAAGATCTAATCTTGGTGCGTTCCAAAACCGTTTAGAACACACAATCAACAACTTGAACACATCTTCTGAAAACCTTACAGCTGCGGAATCACGTATCCGTGACGTTGATATGGCGAAAGAAATGATGAACCAAACTAAGAACTCTATTCTTTCTCAAGCAGCACAAGCAATGTTGGCTCAATCAAATCAACTGCCTCAAGGAGTTCTACAACTCTTGAGATAATTGATGAAGAAGGGCGTCTAGCTTGGTAACGAGCTAGAGTATAACTGGGTGAATTGCTGGAACTTCCTAAAGCTTCATCAACCACAACGTAACTGGAAACGGTAGGCGTGAAGGTATGAAAATGATGAGGATGAAACAATGGATAATCAGCAGCCAAGCTCCTGTGAGGAAACTCTGGAGAAGGTTCAACGACTAGAGAATACGGTCTAAGGTAAAGGCTATGACTATGAATCTCGTAGGGCAGCAAAAGCTGTTCGAAGTGCCCAGCTCCATGAAAACCATGGATGAAGATATAGTCTATTCTGTAATCGAAAGATACAGTCGCAAAGCAAGCGAACCAACAACCACAAGGAGTTCTACAACTTCTTCGTTAATTTTAGATATGAAAGAGGCTCTAGATTTTCTAGGGTCTCTTTTCATATAAAGTTGTTTGAGGAGGAACTCATGAATAAAGAAGAGCAGGAATGTAAACAATTTCTGGAACAACAGCTTGAATGGTGTAAAAACCAAGATTATATTTTAGAAAATATAGAAATAAAGCTTCACGAAATGAAAAAGATAGCTCAATATACTCTCGATCATGAACTTACAGAGGCAGAAGTTGATCGATTGAATGGTCAATTGAATGAATTAAAAAGCGAAGTTCATTTTTTAGAAAAACAACTAAACTGTTGTCCGTAGTAAGGTGATCTTTTCGTGGATATTGCGTTAATGTCAACGGCAGGTACAGTAACAAGCTTCAATGTCAATCATGAAGATGGCATGGATGGCACAGGGGATGTAGAACCACAAGGAGAAACTATTCAGAAGTTAATGAGTACAAGTGCCATAGTTGCTATCAAACAGGCTGCTCAACCACACTTAGGTGGGAGTTTTGATTTGAAAGTATAAGAGGATTTTTGGAGCAGAAATTCAGGGACAGGTATCTTGTCTCAGTGATACCATACAGTATTTTGTAACAAGCTGATAAATAGTAGGATTCAAGATGAATCGATTTAAACAGGCTTAGAAAAAATCCATAGAACAACGGCTTTGATGGACTGAGGGATAAGTGTGCAAAAAGCTTTGCGTATCGTGGGGATCTTTATTGTGATTTATTAATGTCACTCCATTTAGCAGTAACAGACCAATAGCTTCTTTGCAAATCATCGGCAATTTTTTGTGTTGTCCATCTTCTTTCTTTTAATTCTATTAGCCTTGTAATCTCTGCTTCGGAATATGGTTTTGAGCGCTCGGAGCTGCTTGCTATTAAGTGATAATCTGGTAGTTTAGATTGCCACTTTTTCTTTTCTTCAGCAAACCGGTATTCCCAAGATGTTTTATAATACATTGAATCACATGTTGTGGTAACAGGGGAGATTATGCCGAGAAATTGATAAGTTTCTTTAACAGAGGTGGTTTTTAGAATGAATCCTTGTCCATCATTTCTCGCACTTAAGTGAAATACTACTCCGAATGTTTCATTGAAATGTAGTTTAAGAACCGTTAACTCTTCAAGCGAATAGCATTGTAAGTATAAATAGATATGCGGAATTAGGTAGATAAGCTTCTTTTGATGATTTATCCGGTGAGAGATACTTAATGAACCATCATCCATAAAAAGTATCGCTGGGAAGTGCGGTAAATTGCAAGATTTTAATAAGGATAACGGGATTTGCTTTGTTCCGTTATCAGTATAAAAATGTGGATGTAATGTAGTAAACAAGGGCAATGAAGAGGAACGAACAGAACAGCTTCTAGGAGTTAAATACAATATTTCTTCAAAAAAAGAAATTTTCCACTTACGATAATCTTCTTGAGCAACCCCGTAATGTTCACGATAACTATGATTTTTTCTACGACTGTTTTTATAAATTTTAGTAATTTCCCCATCACCCAAGATGCTGGCTATTAGAACATTAAATTGTATATCTGTTAAAGAGTACAAAATATTCACCTCATTAAATAGGAATATACGTTCTTTAATTGTATCATATCATCAATAAATGTAAAAAAAAGAAATTTTGTTCGGTGATAACACTTTTGAAATTACAGAGGTTTTATAGAGTTTAAGGTGTAATAATTGATTGATAGTTTAGGAAGATAGGATTTGCTTGAATCCCTGTCAAGTGGCCATTTCTTCAGTAGAAAAAAGAATCAAAGTGTCAGTCACCTTCCAATATTGCATCAAATAATATGAAAATGGGACTACAATCTTAACATTTAATAAATCATTTATTGAATGGGGAAAGTATTTGGGGGAAATGTGTTAGCTACTGCATTCTAGATCTACTCCTTCATCACTCTGTTACTCTTAATATCAAAGGAGAATTGTATCGCATCAAAGAAACGAGAAAGGCTGGGTTTCCCCGCCGAAGTAAGTAAGTAAGTAAGTAAGTAAGTAAGTAAGTAAGTAAGTAACCGAAATAAATGGGGATTTTTATTCCGATGACAGAGGGAAGAATAAATCGATGTTGATATGTATTATGTATCATCAGACAAGAAAAACCCTGGGAGAAAATGAATCCCAGAGTATCAACGTGTTGCTAAGATAATAAAAGTTATAAATTAAAATAATTGCTAAATGATCTGTTTACCATCTATATAAACAACAGGGTCTTTGATGACGCAGTCAATGTGAACGCCTGCTTCTGTAACTCCGCCAAAGGATTTGTTGCTGCCAAAGGCAATATGAACAGTGCCAAATACCTTTTCATCCTCTAACACATTGCCAGTTAGTCTGGCTTTTTTGTTCGTGCCAATGCCGAATTCTGCAATGGTTCTACCAGGGCCGTCTCCTAGCAGCTCCAACAGTTGTCTGCCCTTTTCACCATGTGCATCGACGAGTCTGCCATTTTCGATTTCTAGTGTCACAGGTTCCGTTAATACACCGATTCCTGCAATGGAGCCGTCAATGTTGATCGTTCCATTTGCAGAGTTTTCGAGTGGAGCGATATAGCTTTCACCGGAAGGGAGATTGCCGGATTCGCCTTTGTTGCGGAAAACGCCTGTGCTTGGAATGGCTTTTCTACCTTTGATGGAGAAGGAAAGTGTTTGGTTGTCCTTCATAATGTCTACTTGCTCACCTTTTTCAAGAATGTCGCAGTATTGTGCGGTCAGTTGTTCGACCTCTGAATAATCTGCCAAAATGGCACCTTCTTCAAGCATATCCAATGTGAGGCCAGGCATGGTGGCAACACGTGCGCCATTGGCTGAAGCTTCTTTTCTCGCCATTGTATGGGTAAGGGAGTGTTCGGTAATACAAAGGACAATATCAGCTGCTTTCATCGCTTCACTGACGATTTTCGGTGGTTCTTCACCTGATTTTGATCGAGGTGTCATTTGGATTAACATTGTTTCATTCCCTAATACGGTTCCAGCTCGGGAGAAGATTTCGCCAATTTCATGTAAGGAAGAATCGGTTACGATTAAAATCTGTTCATCTCGTTTTATATGTAAATTGTGAAGGAGAACAGATTTGGCTACGTCAATATATGTTTGCAAGATGGATCGATCTCCTTTTCAATGATCTGTTTATGACTCTAGTAAGAAGGGTTCTTTGCTGTTAGAGTGTGTTCTTTTAAACTGTTAAGCTCTAATTTTCAATGGGAATTTGTAGATAACATCCGCTAATTTTACTTGTGCTTCTTCCAAAAGCGAGATAAATTCACTTCTTTTCTCTTCTGTCATTCTATAAATCGGTCCGGATATTGTTAAAGAGCCTATGATTTTGTGATGCTGGTCGAACACAGGGACGGCAATAGCAATGATATCTGGTGTGTATTCACCTTCACTGACTGCCCAACCTTGTTGTCTGATTTTATTTAAGTCTCTTTTTATCTCTTCAGGATTGGTCATTGTTTTTTCTGTATACTGTTTTAACTCGCTCTTTGTTAAATAGCTGTTAATAAATTCCTCCGACATAAAGGCTAGAATGGAACGGTAGGAAGCACCAACATATAAGGGAGCTCGACTGCCAACTGTAACAGAGAACTTTACTTTGTTATCAGGCTCTATCGCCTCAAAAGTAACAGCCTCATCCTTATCTAGAAGAGTAAGGAACACAGATTCTTCGGTTTGCTGGAATAGTTCTTCTAGAATGGGCTGGATGAATTCTTTTACATTTAATCGATCATACACAGCCATGCCGAGCTCCCAAGCTGCAAAACCTAAGGAGTATTTTTTGGTGGTTGGGTCTTTTTGTAAAAAATTACGTGATTCAAAGGTTTCAAGAATGCGATAAATTTTCGCATGATCCAGGTTCATTTTATGAGCGAGTTCACTGCCGCTCCATTCTGGCTCGTCCTTTGTAAACATCTGAATAACTGTTAGTGCTACGTCGACTGTTTTTAGCATGGAATCCCCCTATCAATCATGAAACTCAGAACATTATCCTTATCATACCAAATATTTCTGATAGAAAGAGATTGCCTGAGTTTCAATTAAAAAGAAATGTTAATTTGAGTAGAGAAAATCAATGATTGCCGCAACGTACACTTTGGCGCAAGTAATGATTTGTTCTGTTTTAACTCTCTCATTATAGCCATGGATGGTCGGCAAGTAAGCTGGACCGTATTGGAGTACAGGGATATTGTATTCTCTAAAGTGACGGGCATCACTGCTTGCCCATTGCATCACGCCATATGCCTCATCTCCTGTTACGAACGTAATATTTTCTGTGATCGCTTTACATACAGGATCCTTTGCATCTGTGAAATTGGCTTCACTTCTAAAACCAAATCGTCGTAATTCGTATTGAATGCCTAGTGCATCTAATTTTTCTGTTAAAAAGGAAGTCACTTCTTGTTGGGTAATCCCAAATGGTAAACGACAGTCCACTTGAACTTTACAACTTTCAGGGATTACATTTGCTTTCGTGCCGCCTTCAATCGTGCCAATATTGCACGTGATTCTTTCGAAAACATCGATATATTGTAATCGTTCCGTTTCCACTTCACGCATATAACGGTGCGACACCTCGATTAATGGTTTCACTTCTTCAGGAAGCTCGATTTGGATATCCCACACTTTTTGAATTTCTAAAAGTGCCTTCACCATATCACTAATCGCGTTAGGACCAGCTAACGGAGATAAGCTTCCGTGTCCCGGTTGACCGTATACTTCAAGTTCAAACCAATAAGAACCTTTTTGACCAATCGTCGGATTTCTTGGAGAGGACGGCTCAGCAATTAAACAGCCATCACCTTTCACAAGTCCTTTTTCTAACAACCACGGTACACCAAATTCCCCGCCAGTTTCTTCATCAGGGACAATGACAAGCGATAATTGCCCAGGAAGCTCAATATTCATTCGCTTAAGCAGGGTAGTAGCGAAGATTAATCCTGAAAGACCAGCCTTCATGTCACTAGCACCTCGACCTAGCATCCAGCCATCTTTGATTTCTCCGCAGAACGGATCAAAATCCCATTTAGATCGATCTCCAGCAGGAACTACGTCCGTATGACCGCAGAAGATCAAGTTTTTACCTTGATCTTGATTGCCAATTGTTGAAATGAGATTGTACATTTTATCAGCTGATTCATGCCGATCTACAGCAATATCAAATTTAGTTAAATAATCTGTAATAAATTGGCTGATCTCTGTGGAATCACCTGGTGGATTTTCACTTGGAATTTGGATGAGAGCACTGCACAATTCCAGTAATTCATCTTTTCTCGCTTCTACTTCATCAATTAATTGTTGTTTTAGTTGGATCGTATTCAATTATTTCTCAGCTCCTTGTTCTCCTAATGTTTGTAGATGGTCCATTTTTCCGTATAAGCTTTCTAATAGATTAAAATCTTCTTGATTATAAAAAGAACACTTATTGTCTCCATAACCTTTAGCCACTTCAATCACAAATCGAACAACCTGCTCAACGTCTGTTAAGTGAGTAGCGCCCGTTCCACAACCAGCAACGGCTGTTTGGGTCGTAATCGCTACGCCGACCACTGGACTAGAGGTGGCGACAGCAGGCTGAAGGATACTGTTGATGTGAAAAACACCATTTCCATATGGCGTAATATCCTGTGTTGTAATCGGCAATGTCACAGGTGGTGTGCCAGTAGATTGTGAATAGATATGCAATAAATCATCGCTTATTTTTAAAATATATCCTTCTTTAACGGTTGGTGTAATCGCAAATCCTTTGTGATTGAGGATCGCATTTCCTTTTGTTGTGTCGATAGATAGGATCGCGTCCATTTCCTTTGTGACTTCATGTTGGTTCATCGTAAAAATGTCAACTGGTGAATTCATAAATGGTACTGGATCATGCGGTAAAGTAGGTGCTGTTGGACAAATATGTGTTGTAATAATGACGTCGCCGATAAGCTGATCGCCTTTTTTCGTCATGTCCAATAGTTTAGCTGCAGCGGATACAGCAGAAAGGGCGCCATCTCCATCAGAAACAAACCCGATCATTTCCGGACGTGCACCAATTCCACCAAGGCGACCAATAATACCTAAAGTAGGGGCATTACCACCTTTTGATTTCCCATCTTTTCCAGGGATCGTAACTTTAACGAAATCAGTAGAACCGAGTTCACCATGAACAGTCTCCACTGTGATGTTTCCATCACCCCCGATGTTGCTTAAATAATGTTTAACATCTTCACCTGTTACGTATTGGTTATCTAATAATTCATAAAGTTCGATGACATGTTTGAATGACATTTTTTTCTCCTCCTAGTTTTCTTCAAGTAAATGACAAGATGCGATATGACCATTGCCTGTATCCATTAACTGAGGGATCTTCGTTGAACAAATATCCATCATATATGGGCATCGTTCGTGGAAATGACATCCTGTTGGTGGATTAATTGGGTTTGGAACAGCGTCTTTTAAAATAATACGTTCTTTGTTATCGTGTGGACTTTCTTTCGGGATTGCAGATAATAAGGCTTTTGTATAAGGGTGTTTAGGGTTCTCATAAATTTCCTTATACGTACCCATTTCGACGATTTTACCTAAATACATAACGGCAATACGATCACACATATAACGGACGACATTTAAATCGTGTGAGATAAAAATATAGGTAAGGTTATAATCCCGTTGTAATTCTTTTAATAAGTTAATCACTTGGGCTTGAACGGAAACATCCAGGGCGGAAACCGGTTCATCGCAGATAATAATATCCGGATTCAGCACTAAAGCTCTTGCGATATTGATCCTTTGTCGCTGTCCGCCTGAAAATTCATAAGGATATCGTTTAGCATGATAATGGCTTAAACCAACCACCTCTAATAATTCTAGAACACGCTTTTTTTGAGAGGCTTTGTCACCGATACGATGTATAACTAAAGGCTCCGCAATCAGCTCGCCGACCGTTTTTCTTGGGTCTAATGAGGCGTACGGATCTTGGAATACCATTTGAATGGATTTCCGAGTTTCCCGTAGTTTTTTTGCATCCATCCCAACTAAATTTTCTCCCCGAAACTCAACCGTGCCGCTAGAAGGGGGAATAAGCTGATTCACTAGACGAGCCATTGTTGATTTTCCGCAACCAGATTCACCCACAACACCAAGTGTTTCACCAGGCATAACGTCAAAGCTAACACTGTCAACAGCTTTGACACTTTGATTAGACTTTTTAAATGGAATAGGGCTGTCTATAGGAAAATACTTTCTAAGATCTCTAACTTTTAACAACGGCTCTGGCATGAGTAGATCTCTCCTTTCTATTTAATCGGTTTTCTTTCGTTTGAAAATGGCATGCAACAAAATGCTTCTCTTTTACTTCAACCATTTCAGGAGCTTTGGAAAAACAGATGTCTTGAGAATAGGAACATCGTGGTGCAAATGGACATCCTATAATCTCTTGTCTTAGATCTGGTGGACTTCCTGGAATTGTTGTCAGCATTTCATGATCTTCAATATTTTCTGTTATTTGTGAATCGAGTAGACCCCATGTGTAAGGGTGCATTGGATGATCATGAATTTCTTCTACGGTTCCGTATTCAATCACATTTCCTGCATACATAACAAGTACTTTGTGACAGATTTCCCAAACCACTCCAAGGTCGTGAGTAATCATAATAATGGACGTGTTGAATTCATCCTGCAATTTCTTCATTAATTCTAATATTTGAGCTTGAACGGTTACATCCAATGCCGTTGTAGGTTCATCAGCAATTAATAGTTTTGGATTACATGAGAGAGCAATGGCAATCATTACTCGCTGGCGCATTCCACCGGAAAACTCATGTGGGTACATATTTAATCGTTTTTCTGGGGCTGGAATGCCAACTAACTGCAACATTTGAATTGCTTTTTGTTTCGCTTCTTTTTTAGAAACCTTTTGATGGAGTTTAATCGATTCCATAATTTGATCGCCAACTGTAAAAACAGGATTAAGACTTGTTAAAGGATCTTGGAAAATCATCGAAATATCATTTCCGCGAATATCTCTCATTTCTTTATCTGATAAAGTTAATAAATCCTTGCCTTCAAAAAGAATCTTTCCTCCGGATATATGTCCAGGAGGACTTGGGATTAATCGCAGTAAGGAAGTTGCCGTAACACTTTTACCGGATCCAGATTCGCCGACAATCCCAATGTTTTCTTTTCTATTTAATGTGAAGCTGACACCATTTACGGCTTTTGTCACAGTAGCTCCGGACTTGAATTGGACTTCTAAATTCTCGACTTTTAGTAATTCAGTGGACATAGGGGGCACCTCCTATAATTAAACTTTCATTTTTGGATCAAGAGCATCCCTTAGCCCATCACCAAAAAGATTAATACCAACAACGGTAATTAAGATAGCTAAACCAGGAATCGTAGCCATATGTGGATTTAATACGAGAAAATTCTTTCCGTCTTGAAGCATGCTACCCCAAGAGGCTGTCGGTGGCTGAACGCCTAAACCTAAGAAGCTTAATGATGCTTCTGAAATAATGGCACCTGCAATGCTCATTGTGGCATAGACAATTAACGGTGCAATACTATTTGGTAGCACATGGTGGAAGATAATTCGGCTATGTTTCGCTCCTAGTGATCTCGTCACTTCGATATACTCAGATTGCTTCACACTTAGCACTTGGCCGCGAACAACTCTTGCAAATCCAGGGATGTTTCCGATACCGATGGCAATAATGACATTCATTAGTCCTTGTCCAAGAACACTCATCAATGTAATAGCGAGTAAGATAAACGGAAACGCAGATAGTCCATCCATAATGCGCATGATGATCGAATCGAATTTACCGCCAAAATAACCAGCAATCACACCTAATAGCGATCCGATCACAGCTCCGAATAAAACAGCTCCGAGTCCAACCAGAATGGAAATTCTAGCTCCGTATACTAATCTACTAAAAATATCTCTCCCATAATTATCCGTCCCTAATAGATGGCCTTCTGCCCCTATTCCTAAAAGGGTTTTCGTTACATTCATTTTGTCAGGAGAATGCGTGGCAATAACAGGGGCAAAGATAGCCGTTAAGATGAGCAGCAACATGATGAACAACCCAAAGGCAGCAAAACGATTTCGAATCAATTTTCTGAATAAAGAACGTTCATTTGTTTCAACCACATCGGTCGTTTGTAAAATTGCTTGGCTTTCTGCCATTAGTTCGTACCTCCTTTACCGTATTTGATTCGTGGATTAACGACTTTATATGAGATATCAACAAGCAGGTTGACGACTACATAAATCAAAGCAATGAAGATGACCATGTTTTGGACAACAACAAAGTCTCTTTTTCCAATCGCATCAATAATTAATAATCCAATGCCAGGCCAACTAAAGATCGTCTCTGTTAAGACAGCTCCACCTAACATAGAAGAAATTTGAAGGCCTAAAACGGTAAGTAATGGAGTTAAGGCATTTTTAAAAGCATGTTTGCAAATGACAAAAAATTCATGTAACCCTTTTGATCGTGCTGTCTTTACATAATCTTGTGAAATGACTTCTAACATGCTAGATCTTGTGATTCTAGCAAACTGTGCAGTTGGGATGGTGGCTAAGGCAATACTAGGCAAGATTAAATGGCTGATAAAGTCACCTATCCCTTCATCCATTGATCCCATTCCTGTAGCAGGGAACCAGCCTAAATTGACACTAAAGAATAATACAAGCATGATTCCGAGCCAGAAAATCGGCATGGAAACACCCATTAGCGAAAATGTTGTAAAAGCATAATCGAAAATTGAATTTTGCTTTCTAGCTGCAATAATGCCAGCTGGTACGCCGACTAAGATGGCAATGAGCAGGGCGCTAACAGCTAGTATGACGGTATTAGGGAAACGTTCCATAATCAAATCGATAATTGGCATATTATAAGTTAGCGAGTTTCCTAAATTCCCTTGTAGTAAATTCCCTATATAATCAAAAAATTGAATATATAATGGTTCGTTTAATCCTAATTTTTCTGTTAGAACTTCTATTTCTTCTGCGCTAGCTTGAGGTCCAAGCATCACAGCTGCAGGATTCCCCGGAAGCATTCGGGTGATTAAAAAAATAATAACCGCAACAATCAATAAAGTAGGTATCATATTAAGAATTCTACCTAAAATATATTTGCCCATTCACTCTACCTCCTTTTAATTTATTCACTATTTGAAATGTTAACTTAATATTTGAATAAAAATAGTGTATCATTTGATTATTTTTTTGTAAATAAGTGCTTATTAGCAATAATTTATATTTTCTAATTAATCACAAAATAGTATTTACATGATTGTAATATTTGTGATAGATTTGTATTCAATATATGAATGCATGATTCAATATTTAAAAAGACTTTCTTCGATAGGTACCATTTTATTTCACTTGAAGGAAAGTCATATTTTGGTTAATTGATTTTTCCTCTTGCCCTAAAGTCAGAAGAAAAATCTTTTTGCACTTATCGGATTGTGTGTCCATAAAAATGGGCTTATTGTTGAGCGGTCCGTTAAGTAAAAATCAATAAAAAATCTAAGGAGGTTTTACAATCGTGAAGAAAATGAAGCATGTAGTATTATTACTCACTCTTATTTCAATTGCTTTAGTGATTAGTGCTTGTGGTGGAGCGTCACAAGAAAAAGGTTCAGAAAATAGCGAAAATACTAACAATGAACCTAAAAGTGGTGGAGTCCTAAAGGTTGGCCTTGCCTCAAATCCTAATACGTTAGATCCTATTAAATATACAGGTGCGTATGAGTCACAGATTATGAGATCGGTCGGTGACACTCTTGTTGTATATAGCCAAGATTTAAGTGATTTCTCACCGTCATTAGCAACGGAATGGAAGCCTTCAGATGATATGAAGTCTTATACGTTTAAGCTAAGAGATGACGTCTATTTCCAACCAGGAAAATATCAAGAAGGTCGGAAAATGACGGCTGAAGATGTGAAATATAGCTTAGAACGCTCTGCTAAAGAATCTGCTCTAGGTCGTTTAGATGGCGTTGAAAGTGTTGAAGTAACAGGGGAATCCGAAGTAGTTGTCCACTTAACAGCACCAAACGCTTCTTTTTTAGCAATGTTAACAGATGTTGGGAACATTATTATTCCTAAAGAGGAAGTAGAAGGTTGGGGTGACCAATTTGGGGCTAATCTAGTAGGAACGGGTCCATTCCAATTTAAAAATTGGCAAACAGACCAAAAAGTAGAATTGGTTCGTCATGATAAATACTGGGGTGAAAAACCATATCTTGATGGTGTCACATACCAAATTATCAAAGACCCGAACATGATGACAAATGCTCTTCGCTCTGGCGATATTGATATAGCGACAGACATTAAGGGTCAAAACCGTCAAGTTATTGAACAAGATCAAAACCTTGAATTATTATCAGAACCAGGATTGTCTATTGATTATCTTGATTTAAATAATATGAGCGGTCCAACAGCAGATCCAAAAGTAAGAGAAGCGATCTATAAAGCAACAAATGTAGAGGAAATTGTAAAAGGTGTAAACCAATGGGGCGGCGGTACAGTCTCTTATGCTCCAATTCCAAAAGGGTCTTGGGCATATAATGAAGAATTAGAAAAACTAACGCCAGAATATAATCCTACAGAAGCGAAGAAGCTTTTAGCGGAAACCGATTATGCAAATGGATTTAAAACAGAGCTTTACGTATTGGAATCACGCGTTCCTTATGCAACGATTTTCCAAGCACAAATGAAAGAAAACTTAAATATTGACGTTGATATTAAAGTGACAGAGTGGGGAACACTTAGTGATATTGCGGCTAAAGGAAAAGCGCCAATGTATATTGGAGGCTGGTCATGGTATCCAGATCCATTCTTCTTCCTAAATAAAACATTCCATTCGAATCAAATTGGTTCACTTGGTAATGGTAAAGGATACAATAATCCAGAAGTGGATGCGTTATTAGACCAAGCCCTTTCAGATACAGTCGAACAAGAAGAAAGAGCGAAGTTATACCAAGAAGCAATCAAAATTATTATGAGCGAATATCCTCGTGTTGAGCTTGATAATCTTGATCAAACAGCTGCGGTTACGAAACATGTTCAAGGGTTTGCGGTATCTGCAGATGGTACCATCAATATTGTTAAACCGAATGGTACAAACGTATGGTTAAATAATTAAAATTAGAGAAGAGGGTGCCCCTAAAGCCAAGGAGTCAGACCCACAACACACTATATCTAGCCGGCGTTTCAAGTAATCTAGATGTAGTGCTGCGTGTGGGAGTCGGACCCTTTATGTGGCCCCTCTTTTTGTATTCATTTTTTGGTAGCAATTAGATAATCAGCAGACGTGGTAAAGGATATAATAAAAAAAGCTAGGCTTTACAAAGAAGATGATTTCTGTAATGTACAGGGTCATCTTTTTTAATTCGATTGGTATTTATATGGAGTGTAGGAAGTCAAATAGTTTTTGATTTTCAAAAGGTTTGATCAATGGTTCGTCCTTGAAATGTCAGGAAAATGATATTTGTGGGGCATCAACCTAAAAATCCCCCCATCGTTTTTAAAACTTCGGATGTATGAAAAGCCTTGATCTCAATGGAGAAAGGCAGCTTTTACTAGCCCAATTTTCGTTTGTGGAACCATCCTTAATGGTTGATAAATTTACTTACTTACTTTCCATAAAATAAATAAGTGATGTCTGTTAGTAATACTAACTTTGAAAATTTTATTTGAATTCACGACTCAATTGATTCGGTATATGCAATGTTCCTGCTTTGCTTTCGCGATTTTACGATATGAATTGGCCTTTCGAATTGGAAAAATTAGTGGAAAATCTAATCTATACCAAATGAGAAAAATGATATTTATTGTAAATTATCAAGCGCGTGTATGGGCGAACTAAACAGGGTTAATGCACAAAAAGCGTTTCATAGAATGAAGACTTGATTATTTTTTAGGATGTCATGTCTGTTCAATTAGAGGTACAAATATTTTAATCTCTGCCGATACAATAAGTAAGTGAATGCGAGCGGAGAGTGAAAGACATGCAAATTCTTCAGAATACAAATCTTCTATTACAAAAGATCAGTGGTCAATCTGGACAGTTAAATATCGGGGATACTTTACAAGTGACAATAAAAGAACGGTTAAATGACAAAGAAGCTATTATCTCTATGAATGGGAAACAATTTACTGTGAAATTTGAAGGAGAGATCCCAAGTAAAGACCGTATTTCTATTGAAATTTCCGGACAGTCTCGTGAAGGTCAATTACTTGTAAAAGTTACAGATCGACATGCAAAGGAAACGGTTATCCAGCAAGGAAAGCCCGGAAATATCCAAGAACAACCTAAACAGCCAGTGAGTGAAGCTGTCAAAGAGTTTACAAACAAAGGAATTACTGTTACGAAAGAAAATCTGACTTCTATTAAAAAATATTTGAAAAGTGACAATGGAACGATCGAACAGAAGATGGAGACCTTAAGGATAATGGCAGAAAAACAAATCCCATTAACGGATATGAATTTGAAATCTGTTCATGAGGCATTACATGGTACGTCTATTTCCGATGCAGTATTATCAATTTTGGGTGAAATGGATGCCTCAGTGCAAGAAAAGGTGCCTCAAGGTAGGATGGAAGATATAAAGTCAGATGCTCCTTTAGAAAAGATTCTAGCAAAATTGTTGACTGCTACTCAAATTAATTCAACGCTTAATCAGGATCTTTCGTCCAACATTCCGACTTCACTAAGTGAGCAAATGGAGGCCTCTAACCGTAAAAATGAGGTGGGAATGAGTACGGGGATATTTCCAGAAACGCCAGAAATAGAGATAAACGCTCAACCAATTTCTAGCTCGGAAACAGAGAAATATTTAATAAATGAAGCTGTACAGAGTTTGAAATTGGATTCGAAAAATGTCATTGTCAAAGAAATAACGGAAAAATTATCGCAAATGGCCATCGACTTTAAAAAGATGCGCCAAGAGATTAGCAGAAACTTAGATAATATCACGAAAATTGTTGAAAACCGAAGTAATCAACCAACGAATATCCAACAAATTTTAGAGTCGACCATTCATAAACTGGATAAAGCGATTTTACAGAGTGATTTCCTTTTATATGCTGATATGGGTACAGAAAAGAAGTTGTTATCAGCGAGCTCTCAATTAACGGAAGCAAAGAAGTTTCTTGAAAAAGGTGAACTTGCTAAGGCAAATCAAATGGTTAAAGAAGTGAAGGCAAATGTGGAAGCGATTATTTTCAAACCTTCTGAAGTGAAAATGAAGCATTTTATTACGGAAAAAAACCAAGGTGAAACTCTAACTTCTGCCAAACAAGTATCTACATTGATGCAGCAAACTATTCAACCGTTTACTGAAGGTTCGTCATCAAGAAATGTATATGAAATGGTTCGCAAGCTCGGGTTAACGCATGAAACAGAAACGGCTGTTTCGTTGATGACCAAATCTGATAATCAAGACCAGGGTCAAAATAATGAGAATTTGAAAGCGGCCTTGTTGCGTGTCATGAGGGGAGAAGATGTCAAACCGCATATCCAGCAGCAGGCAGAACAGGCTGTTCATCAGATTACTGGGCAACAATTGCTTAATAAACAGGATTCTTCTGGACTACAAAATTTATTTTTTCAGCTGCCCTATTTAATGGATAAGCAAGTCGAGAATGTGAAGATTTATATTAATTCACGTAAAAATGGCGAGAAGGTAGATTGGGAGAATTGCAGTTTGATTTTTTCACTTGAAACGAAGAAGCTAGGGGAAATCGGAGTTGTTTTGACAGCGGCAAATCGAAATGTCAGTCTTACTTTTAAGAGTGATCAAAAAGAACTACAAACTATTATTGGAAGTATGACGGAGATTACGAAAGAACGTTTTGGGGAAATTGGTTATCAGCTGAATTCAATCGGAGTTAAACCAACCGAGCTCAAGGAAGAAAACAAAATAGTTAAGCCGATTGTTAAACCACAAAGCCATGAAGGATTGCAGCCAGAGAAAGGTTTTGATTTTTCGATATGAGAAATGCTCATTATTTTAATCCGAAAAAAAGTCGGACAATGAATGGCCCAACAGCTGCGGTGATTAAATATGATACCAATCAGGATGCAGCTCCAACTGTCATTGCGCAAGGATCCGGCCAGGTTGCAAAAAAAATTATGGAGCTTGCGCAACAAAATAATATTCAAATCCAAGAAGACGAATCATTGATCAGCACGCTGTTGAATATCGATCTTGGGGAATCCGTTCCACCACAGCTTTATGCAGCGATCGCTGAGATTTTGATTCTATTAGAAGAAATAGAGAAAAAATATTAGACTGGCTTATGAGACTATTAATTAAAAAAGGTGATGTACATGGAAGTTCAACGAGTGGCAAGAACCTCACCTTCTAAGCTGATAGCAGCGGAGGAAGTAGCGAAAGGTTCGATTCAGTTCCAATCTGTTTTGGATAAGAGACGTACTGATATGAATTATGAACGGTTAACGAAGAAAGTTGCGGAGCTTGAAGTACAGGGGCAAAAGCTCGCAGAAAACAGCACCGTTGATAATCTTCGTAAATATAAAAGGATGATTAAAGATTTCATGGAAGATGCGGTTAAGAACGGGCTGGAGCTTCAGGAACAGCGCGGTTTTAATCATAGAGGTTCGACGAAAGTTTATAAGCTTGTTAAAGAAGTGGACAAGAAAGTGATTGAACTTACAAACGAAGTGCTTGATAAAGAGAAAAATGGATCGAATATCCTGAACCTAGTCGGTGAAATTAAAGGACTGTTAATCAATATTTATACGTAACTCTGCCTTGAATAGAGCAGGGTTTTCTTTTGTTCATTATCTATCAATAAAACCTAAATTTTCTCAAGTTCTCTCCGATATATATGATAACTATACGAATATTGGAGGCAAATGCGATGTTGGAGAGCCTTTCTACGAATGTCCTTTCCTCGCAACTTAGAACAGCCATCTCAGAAGGAGTCAGTTCTTATTATCAAAGAGAAATAGATACGATTGCTTATAGTGAAAAAGGAGCAAAAGAAGCGAATGATTCGTCCAAAAAGCAAGTACTGGACATTGTAGAAAGCCTGAATCAATTTCTGCAACCGACTCATACTTCTGTCCGGTTTGAGTTTCATGAAAAATTAAATGAGTATTACGTCAAAGTTGTGGATGATGATACAGAAGAAACCGTTCGCGAAATCCCATCCAAAAAACTATTGGACTTCTATGCGGCTATGACGGAATTTGTTGGTATTATGGTAGACGAAAAATTATAAGTAGGTGATGAATAATGGTACGAGTTAGTGGACTAGCAAGTGGAATGGATATTGATGAACTCGTTAAGAGTATGATGCAGGCTGAGCGTGTGCCAATGGATAAATTAACGCAAAAGAAAACTTATTCGGAATGGCAGCGGGATGATTATCGTTCGATGAATACAGCATTGCTTGAGCTTGATACACTTATTCGTGATGGAGTTGGTAAACAGGCTTCGTTTATTAAAAAGACGATTACGGTTTCAAACCCTAATGCGTTGTCAATTAAAAACGTGAATTCCACCTCTGATTTTTCAGGAACGATTGTAGTGAAAAATTTAGCAACGGCTGCAACTATGCAAAGTAATGGTGAGACTGCAATATCTGACCCAACAGCAAAGCTATTGGATGCAAACTCTACAGAAGAAATTATTAAGATCCGCTCCATCAATAAAGATGGTGTTTTAGGGGAAGAAATTGAAGTTAAAATTACCGCTGATGATACTTTGGATAGTATCATTCAAAAGATTAACTCGACAACAGATGTTACCGCCTTTTATGACAAGAATACTCAAAGGATGTCATTTACTGCAAAGCATAGTGGGGATAACCCTGATGGTCCAGAGATTATATTAACCGGTGATTTTTTTACAAATAAATTGAGAATGGATGCAAATAGCGATCTAGCTGTAAAGGATGCAGGTGGAAACCTAATATCTCCGCCGAGAGGCTCAATTGGTCAAAATGCTACAGTAGTATATAACGGTTTGGTGATCAATCGAAATTCCAACACTTTCATACTTAATGGTGCAGAATTCACCTTGAAAGATAAAACAGATGGACCAGTCACCTTCTCTTCAACAGCCGACGTCGACGCAATCCTAGATACAGTCACGAAGTTTGTGGCTAAATATAATGAAGTTATTGCAAAAATTAAAGATAAAACAGGTGAATCTAAATATCGAAGCTTCACTCCTTTAACTGCGGAGCAAAAAAAAGCAATGACTGAGGATGAAGTCAAGCTTTGGGAAGAAAAAGCGAAGAGCGGGACACTAAAGAATGATTCTACCCTCAAGAGCTTGTTAACTACAATGAGGTCTTCCCTTTATACATCTGTTAGCGGATTGAATGGAACGAATTCTTTAAGCAACCTAGGAATTACAACTACAAGTAATTATCTAGATGGTGGGAAATTAACGATTGACGAAGATAAACTTCGTGCTGCAATTTCTGAAGATCCAAATGCTATTTATGATTTGTTTATGAAGGAAGATAGTAAAAAGGACGGTAGTGAAACAGGAGAAATGGGCATAGCTCGCCGATTAAGAGCTAATCTTAAGGCATCTATGGCAACAATTACTGAACAAGCGGGTAAAGCGGGTTCCCTAAATAATAATTTTACAATTGGGAAGTCACTTAATAGTTTAGAAACAAGAATCTCAGCGTTTGAAGCGAAATTAACGAAACTAGAAACACGTTACTATAATCAATTCACCGCCATGGAAAAAGCAATTCAAAGAGCGAACAGTCAAAGTGCTTCGTTATCGCAATATTTTAGTTAAGAGAAGTAAGAAAGGAAGAGTGTAAACATGGCCATAAATAATCCATACCAATCCTATCAACAAAATTCTGTGAATACAGCGTCTCCAGGTGAACTGACTTTAATGTTGTATAATGGCTGCTTGAAGTTCATGATGCTTGGGAAGAAGGCGATTGAAGAAGGCAATATTGAAGAAAAAAATAAGAACCTCCTAAAGGCACAAAATATCATCCATGAATTAATGGTCACATTAAATATGGATGTTGCTGTTTCCAAGGATATGATGACTCTCTACGACTTCATGAATCGTCGCCTTGTTGAAGGGAATATGAAAAATGATCTTGTGGCGATAGAAGAAGTTGAGGGACTGGTTAAGGAATTCCGAGATACGTGGAAAGAAGCGATTCAAATGAATCGAAAAAAACAATTTACGCAAAGTGGGCAGGTTTAATGTCGCTTCAGAAATTCAGTGACATCACGGTCGAGCTGCTTGACGTATTGACTAATCGAACAACGGATGAGCGTAGTGATCGTATTAATAGAATTGTGGAGTTACTTGATCTGCGTGAAGTATTACTTCAAAGCATTCAGCCACCGTTCTCTGAGGAAGAACAGGTACTAGGCCGCCAGGTTGTTGAACTCAATTACAAGGTGGATGAATGGTTACTGTTGCAAAAGAAAGACATTCAGCGCGATATCAAACAGTTGAATGAAAAGAAGCAGACTTCGAACAAGTATACGAATCCTTATGATAAGCTCTCAATTGATGGAGTTTTTTATGATAAAAAAAATTAAGAAATTATAGAGAAAGGGTCTTCGGTTAGCCGAAGACCCTTTCATTGTATCGGGGTGACAGGCACCTTCCAGAAAAAAGTGAAATGGTATTTTAGAGTCGAAAGTGGTAGTAACGTGATGAATAGTGGTTTTGATACTGAATCTAGAATTAGATGTGTTGAATGTAATCTCAGTAAAAAATTCAAAATAGGTAAACTTAAATATTAAGGAAGAAAGAAGAATCGTAGTATTTGCTAAACAAGGAGCAAGGACTATTGATGTAAGAGAGACTGTATTAGACGCAATGCACAGTCATTCTACGATTTTGAAAGCACATCCGGTTCTTGCAGAAGAATAAACCAGATGTATGTATAGTCATTCTTCCTTATAAAATCGTTCTCCAGTTTCCGGATGATAGTACACGACCAGCCTTTTTTTCGTTGTTGGATCTATGGACACTTCTTTCGTGCGGATAAAGCCGTCAGGGGCCTTATTTCCGTGTTTTGTTTTGAAGCGGCGATCCCAGATGAACCAGGAGCCAATAATGATAATCACGGTAATGATTAATTGCACGCCATAAAAGCCGAGAATCCATTCCATTTGCTTTATTCCCGTTCTGCGATTACGGCTGTTCCGTAAGCAACAATTTCACTCATGTTTTGGCCGATTTCACCAGAATCAAAGCGCATCATAATAATGGCATTTGCCCCCATCACTTTTGCATTTTCCACCATCCGATCCATCGCCTGCTTTCGAGCATCTTCAAGCATTTCTGTATATTGGCTAATTTCTCCGCCCACGAGTCCTTTCAAAGAAGCGACGATATCTTTTCCAAGGCCTCGAGCTCTTACTGTTAATCCGAAAACAGGGCCTATAATTTCTGTTACTTTGTAGTTAGCGATATTTTCTGTTGTTACGATAATCATATAGATTTCACTCCATTCAAGAAAAGTTTCATACGTAATACCCTTATTCTACATCTTTCTTCATATGCCTGCTATTTTTATGTTGGATACTGTTTTTAAACCACCACCCAAGAAAAAGAAACTAGAATAGGTGGTTTGTAGGGGAATTCATATAGTATAAGCGAAGAAATATCCATTAACGTGCTACTGCTTATCTACATAGAACTAGGTTGTAATGTACTTAAGTCAGAATGATTAAACATAGTTTTGGGTGAGAAAAAAGTGTTGGTTATAAAGAACTATTCAGAATATATTTGAAGTGCCTTTATATGATGTAGTAGGGGGTGTTTTTTATGGGGATAAAATTGATTAAGATCGGTGTCGTGTATTTTTTGATTGGCATTTTTTTCGGGTTGTACATGTCTGCAGCACACGTTTTTACATTAACAACCGTCCATGTTCATCTTAATATGTTAGGATGGATGTCGCTTTCACTAGTTGGTATTTTTTATTATCTTTTTCCTCAGCTTGCTAAAACAAAATCGGCAAAGATTCACTTCTGGATGCATAATATCGGCTTGCCAATTATGATGGTTTGTATTGCATTGGCTATTTATGGAGTAGGTGGAGAAGTCTTTTTTCCTATTGCTACTATTGGGGGAGTTCTCACGGTAATAGGGATTTGCTTCTTTGGCTATAATGTGCTGAAACATTTAAAGGTGGAAGAGTAAGAAATTTATACCTCATTTAAAAATTTACTGTCATCAAGAGGCACTTCCGCGAGGGATATCTTTAGATCATACAATAGTTGATAAGTTTGCCAATGAAGGCTAGCTCCTTTGTTGGCTTTTTGTTTTGTAAATGTCACGTAATCATCATGAAAGCCCCCTTTTGGTTTAAGGGAGCTACAGCTATTACATCGTCTCTCTTTGATTTGCTTTGAGCAGATCACGAATTTCCGTCAATAGTTCTTCTTCTTTTGTTAATGATGGTGAAGCTTCTTCGACTTTTTCCTTACGTGTATAAAGTTTGTTAAACAGCTTAATAAATAGGAAGATCGAAAAAGCTACAATGAGAAAATCAACAATCGTTTGAATAAACATGCCATACTTTACAACTTTAAAAGATAAGTTTGAGAAGTCGATTCCGCCAAGCAGAAGACCAATCAACGGCATGATGATGTCATTTACGAGCGAAGTAACAATTTTACCGAAAGCTGCACCGAGAATAACCCCGATTGCCAGGTCAATCACATTCCCACGCATCGCAAATTCTTTAAATTCCTTAATCATTCTGGACAACTCCTTATTAAAAGAATAAAAAAAATATACCATGTTTCGTACGATGAAAACATGATAATGGTGAAATTAGTTAATAAGACATATTTTTATTAGGTATCTTTAGTAAAAATCACACTGCTGTTTTTATAAAACGTTTTAGCAAACGCATGTTAGTTTTTAATAGGAAAAATAGAAAGAAGCCATTCAAATGAACTGAAAAAACCAGTTTATTATACAAAGAGGGTAGAAAATGTGCCTTGAAACAGTCCATGAAATTACGGTCGAGCCTCTATTCGTATTAAACGGTCATGGATTAGAAGAACGGGACGATAAAATCAAGGGGGAAATGGCTTCATCATATCAAACCACCCCTCACCGAGGAAGAACGGCAATTAGGTCGCCAAGTTGTCATTCTAAATCAGCAGGTCGATGAGTTATTATTTTTGAAAAAACCAGCTATTGAGCAAGATATCAAACAGCTGAATGAAAAGAAGCACACGTCAGTTAGGTTCTTAAGAGAATCCCTTAGTTGATGGAGTTTTTCACGACAAAGAAATTAAGATATCAATAAAGAAAGGGTCTTCGGTTTCACCGAGGCCCCTTTTGTTTATTGATATGTATGTTACGAATGATAGCTGAATGCTTTTAAGTGTCAGCTGACGATAATCATCATTTACTTACACAATACTACTAGGCTCGTACAGAAACTAGATTCGGTTTTACCGCTAATAAGGAGTTTTTACATTGTTGGCAATCAATTTTTGTGAGTGGCTTAAATTTAATGTTTCTTCGATCTTTTCTGTTTTGTTCAAAATAGCAATATTGGATATGACACTCACAATACTTCTGCGATTTTACTAGATGAATTTTACCATCGATTTCTACAGTTGGCACATATAATTGATTCATCATTTTCTTAGACGCTTCCATGTCTGTTCCTCTCACTATTTGATCCTTTCGATTTACGAGAAATTTGCTGAATTATATAGGTCGAGTCATTCTTGATCTTACCTTCAAATATAGCTAGATCCATATTAGCACCTCTTTTAAATTAAATTAGAAAGTACATTCCATGTTTATGTTAAGTAGTAAAAATATGTAAATCTATTACAATATATACCTTTTCTAACAATAGTAGTTACTATATACCTTATTATCATTTATTTCAATAGTGGTATAAATATATAGAATTATCTAATTTTTTCGATACTCTTCAGTGTTAATTTAACGTAAAGATTGTTATAATAAAGATGGATACGAACCCCACTACTCATCCAATTTTCTGAAGTTTCTTCACGAACTTAGCAAAACGATTTGTTTGTGAAGGGAATGCATAGGGTATCGTAGAACTATATAGTGTAGAACTATATAGTATAGTTTTTAGAAGGAGGACTCACTTTATGGAATATAATATTCGTGGTGAAAACATTGAGGTAACTCCAGCAATACGGGAATATGTAGAGAAAAAGATTGGAAAATTGGAACGGTATTTTAGCCATGCACCAGATGCAACGGCAATGGTGAATTTACGAGTGAATCACAATACCTCTAAAGTGGAAGTAACGATCCCGATGACGAATTTAGTGCTTCGCGCAGAAGAGGATAATGCTGATATGTATGCAGCGATTGACCTGATTACTGACAAATTGGAGCGGCAAATCCGTAAACATAAAACAAAAGTAAACCGAAAATTCCGTGGTACAAGTACGAACGCAACCGATGTTTTTCCAGTATTTTTAGAAAGTGGCACAACACCGATTGAAGAAGACGAACTAGAGTTAGAGGTTGTCCGTAACAAGCGTTTTGACTTGAAACCAATGGATAGTGAAGAAGCAATCCTGCAAATGAATATGCTTGGTCATAGCTTTTTCGTTTATACGAATTCAGATACAAATTCGACAAATGTTGTGTACCGTCGTAAGGATGGACGCTATGGTTTGATTGAACCAAGCTAATAATAAATTATAAAAGACCTGATTCTTTCTTAAGAGAGAGTCAGGTCTTTTCGGTTCAAATGGTTAAATATGATTCTTTGCTTAAGGCATCAGCTGTTCGAGATCAGAAGTTGGTACTTTTTGTTTTTTAGGTAACTTCACAAACATAGAAAATGTTCTGTATAATATAAAAGGTAAATACGAGATGAGGGCCAATCGTGATAATGGATTTTTTTGCATCATCCATATGCTTCACAAGGGAGTACATTTATTGAAAAAATGGAATGGGTGCAGCATCTTAGCCTCTTACAGCAATGAGTGTTGTTTGGCCAACGTCAAATGAAATTGATGCGATGCCTTTGCGGCTTGGAAGATAGATTAGTAGAAATAGGTGAAGGTTATGAAGCAATTACATATTTTTATGGCTTTTTTTAGAGTAGGAATGCTTGGATTTGGCGGTGGTCCCGCAGCCATTCCGCTTGTGCAAAAAGAGGTAGTAGAGAAATATAAATGGATGAATAATGAAGACTTTGGTGATATCTTGGCACTCGGAAATGCACTTCCTGGTCCGATTGCGCCTAAGCTTGCAGGGTATATTGGTTACCGTGTTGGCGGCATTTGGGGCTTGTTGAACGGAATACTTGCATCGTGCGTTCCTACAATTCTCTTAATGATTTTGCTATTAACAAGTTTGAATGCTTATAAAGATCAAACATGGGTCACAGGGATGACAGCAGCGGTCGTTCCTGTTGTCGCTGTGATGCTGCTAACCATGACTGTAGAGTTTTTCAAAAAATCAGGCTCATCTAGTATGGGGTGGCTGTGGACTATTGTCTTCGTTTTGCTTGGATTTGTGTTCATGCAACTGCTGCATGTGCATCCTGCTATTATTATTATTTCTCTGATTATCGGGGCATTACTTAAGAAAGACCCTGCTTCTAGACCTGATAAGGAGGCAGAAAAGTCATGATTTATTTACAGATTTTCTGGGCGTTTTTCATTTCAGGCATCCTCGGATATGGTGGTGGTCCAGCATCAATTCCGTTAATTGAAAAGGAAGTCGTCGATCGATATGGTTGGTTTACGGTTCACGAATTCAGTGAAATGATTGCAATAGGGAATGCGCTACCTGGCCCGATTGCGACCAAGATGGCCGGTTATATTGGATTTGAGCAGGCAGGTATCCTCGGCGCCGTTGTCGGGGTATTCGCTGCAGTGGCCCCTTCACTCATCTTAATGCTTGGACTGCTCAGTATCTTGATGCGACACAAAGAATCCCCAAGGGTGAAAAGAGTGACGGTCGTCGTACGTCCTATCATCGCTGTGTTGCTAGGAATGATGGCGTATGACTTCTTTTTCACCGCATATGAAGGAATTGGTTGGATTCAGACACTAGTAATTGGTGCGATTAGTTATATGTTACTTGGTAAATTGAATGTGCATCCTGCCTATGTAATCGCTGGTGCTTTAGTATATGGTGCTATTTTTCTTGGATGAAAAAATCCCTTTGATGTTTAGTTCAAAGGGGTTTTTCGTTATCATCATATTAATAAATATATTGTGTATATACGTTTAAAAAAGAAAAAAACGTAACGCTAGAAAGAAGTGCTTCATTTAGTAGAGTGATAAAGGCCAACGGATTTGTCCCAGTCGCGGGTGAAATTGACGGTACAATGGCGAAATATCTAGACTATATGTCATGAGTATAAAAGGCCGAATTAGCTGACGATAAAAATACTTTAAATGATCTAGTTTCCAACTTATTTATATTTGGACTATGTAGAAGTTAGTCGATCTATGTTGTATATTGTCAAAAAATGAAAAAATATAAGGTAATATTTTTCAATTTAATTTCATAAAGTTACATCAAAAATACAAAAAATTCTGTATAATCAAGAAAAAGGAAGTGCTTACACAGAAAAAGGCAAACCTATTGAAAAGTAGGGACGCAAAGTCACGGGTCTAAGGTAGTGTGCTACGATGGCTGGACTGCCTGAAATACATAGTATTTTAGGAGGGATTGGGTTGGAGGACGTAACAGTTTATGAAGAATGGATCGAGCTAATGATACAAGCTAAGGAACTCGGACTGACGAAAGAGGAAGTCCTTCATTTCTTGGAGCAAAAAGCAAACGAAAATAAAAAAGATGAACCAACCTATCATATGATGTAAAATGTATAACCCCCTTAAACAAACTGGTTTTTTACGAAAGCCCAGTTCGTTTAAGGGGTTTATTTTTTTAGACCGGGCATGGAAACAGGGCTTCAATCTTCTTGCTTTAATTTCCACTTGTTGAATTCAATGAATTCACGGAATTGATCCTTGGATACACCAGATTTCATCGCTTCTTGAACAATGTTCATCCATTCCGCGTCAAGGCCATCTTTGGCTGGCTCATCATATATGAGCGAATCGACAGGAATTTGCAGCACTAAGGCGATTTTTTCAAGAAACTGGATGGATGGATTTGTTTGTAAATTTCTTTCAAGGGAGCTTAAATAGGACTTGGCAACTCCTGCTTTTTCCGCAAGTTCTGTCATGGATATTCTATTTTCTTGTCTCAGTTTTTTTACGCGATCACCGATCATATTATCACACTCCAAAAACTTTTCTGAAGATATTTTTAACTCTGAAGCTGTTAGTATCCATTCTAACAGTTTTCATAGTAGTTAATCTATAAGTTTTCATAATAACGTGAAGTTGTACCCACCCTTTATACATGGTAATATTAAGGGTGCACCTATTTACTATGACATATAATGGGTAAAATAAAGTGAAACTTCCATCAGTGTTTTTTTCCACTAATGGTTCGTTGAAACAATCGGGGATTTACTTCAAAAAGCGAGGCGACTGCCCAGACCCGACAAGCATAAGATGGAATACGGCGTGGCGTAGTTTGCCACAGAGTATTACAGCTTATGACCTCAAGGGACTAGGAGCCGCAGCTAGATTTGGCTGTTTATCCCCACCTTATTTTTTCTTGATTCTTTCACAAAATTTGTGTTGGGGTATTACAGTCTGTTAAACCGGGATATCCGTTAATTTAATCTTATGAATCCTAAGTTCTTTTTACTTTTTTGATAAAGACTTCTATATAAAGAGGAGCGTTTTTGAATGCTTAATATTTTAAATAAAGTGTTTGACCCGAATAAACGAGAAGTGAAGCGTCTTGAGAAGCTGGCCGATCAAATTGAGATGCTGGCGGATGAAACAGCTTCTTTATCAGATGATCAACTGCGTGGAAAAACAGAAGAATTCAAAGAGCGGTACCAAAAAGGAGAAACGGTCGATGATTTGCTTATCGAGGCATTCGCGACGATTCGTGAAGGGGCGAGACGAGCGTTAGGGATGTATCCATTCCGCGTCCAGCTAATGGGGGGGATTTCCCTTCATGACGGGAATATTTCCGAGATGAAAACCGGGGAAGGTAAAACGTTGACTTCCACTCTTCCTGTTTATCTGAACGCGATTACTGGGAAAGGTGTTCATGTCGTTACAGTCAATGAATACTTGGCAAGTCGTGATGCAGAAGAAATGGGTAAGCTCTATGAGTTCATGGGCTTGACGGTTGGTTTGAATATAAATGGTATGTCGAAAGAAGAAAAACAAGAAGCGTACAATGCAGATATTACGTATAGCACGAATAATGAGCTTGGCTTCGATTATTTACGTGATAATATGGTTCTTTATAAAGAGCAAATGGTGCAGCGTCCTTTGCATTTTTCTGTCATTGATGAAGTGGACTCGATCCTGATTGATGAAGCTCGTACACCATTAATTATTTCAGGTTCGGCACAAAAATCAGCTCAGTTATATATTCAAGCGAATGCATTCGTACGCACGCTAACTGTGGAAAAGGATTATACGTATGATGAAAAAACAAAAGGGGTCCAGTTGACAGAAGAGGGGATTAATCGCTCTGAGAAGGCTTTTAATATTGAAAATTTATTCGACATTAACCATGTTGTGTTGAACCATCATATTAATCAAGCTTTAAAAGCCCATGCTAGTATGCATCTTGATGTCGACTATGTCGTGCAAGAAGGCGAAATTGTCATCGTTGACCAATTCACTGGACGGTTGATGAAAGGACGCCGTTATAGTGATGGACTCCATCAGGCCATTGAAGCGAAAGAAGGTCTGGAGATTCAAAATGAAAGCATGACACTTGCGACGATTACGTTCCAAAACTATTTCCGGATGTATGAAAAGCTTTCCGGAATGACGGGTACAGCCAAAACGGAGGAAGAAGAATTCCGTAATATCTATAATATGAATGTAATCGTGATTCCAACGAATCGTGAAATTGTTCGGGATGACCGCGCTGATTTAATTTATGCATCTATGGACGGTAAATTCCGTGCCGTAGTTGAAGAGATTGCAAAGTGCCATACAGCGGGGCAACCTGTTCTAGTTGGTACAGTAGCGATTGAAACGTCTGAAATTATTTCAAAGTATTTATCAAGAAAAGGGATTCCGCATAATGTGTTGAATGCGAAAAACCATGGCCGAGAAGCGGAAATCATTGCCGGTGCTGGTGAACAAGGTGCCGTGACAATTGCAACGAATATGGCTGGTCGTGGTACGGATATCAAGCTTGGTGAAGGTGTGAAAGAACTGGGCGGTCTTGTGGTGCTCGGTACGGAGCGACACGAAAGTAGACGGATTGATAACCAGCTTCGCGGACGTTCTGGTCGTCAAGGGGATCCAGGTATGACGCAGTTCTATCTTTCTATGGAAGATGAATTGATGCGCCGCTTTGGGTCAGATAATATGAAAGCGATGATGGCACGACTTGGGATGGACGATACACAGCCCATCCAAAGTAAGATGGTATCCCGTGCTGTGGAATCCGCTCAGAAACGCGTTGAAGGGAATAACTTCGATGCACGTAAACAGCTTCTTCAATATGATGATGTGCTACGTCAACAACGTGAAATCATTTATAAGCAACGTTTTGATGTTTTGGATAGTGAGAATTTACGCGATATCGCTGAAAACATGCTTGAAGCGAGTATTCATCGTAATGTGGCCCTTTTTGCACCAGGTACAGACGGTGAAAATTGGAATTATCAAGGCTTACTCGATTATGCCCAGGGCAATCTGTTCGATGAGGGTGAAGTAACAGAAGCTGATCTAAATGGAAAAGATGAAGCTGAAGTAGCGGATTACATGCTTGCGAAAGTGAAAGAACAGTATGATAGTAAAGAAGAGCAATTGTCATCTGAACAAATGCGTGAGTTTGAAAAGGTAATCGTCTTGCGTGCAGTTGACAGTAAATGGATGAATCATATTGATGCGATGGAACAATTGCGTCAAGGAATCCATCTTCGTGCATATGGTCAAATTGATCCATTACGCGAATATCAGCAGGAAGGCTTTGCGATGTTCGAGGAAATGGTGATGGCCATTGAAGATGACGTTGCGAAATATATTATGAAGTCAGAAATCCGCAATAATCTGGAGCGTCAGGAAGTCATTAAAGGACATGCTGTCAATCCAAAAGAAGGCTCAGAAAAGGTTAAGAAAAAGCCACTTCGTAAATCGCCTGAAATCGGAAGAAATGATCCATGTCCATGCGGAAGCGGTAAAAAGTATAAAAACTGTCACGGGAATGTAGAGTAAATAGGCTAGAAGAAGAGGTCGGTTTAGTCCAGGGTTTACCGCCTCTTTTTTTCATTTGAACAAGTAACAAGAGAGAAACTTGAAATACAATTTGCGAATCTGTCCTTTTTTGCATATAGTTGTAGAGACTGATTACGTTTTTTGAAAATAATTAAGAGGTGAATTGCATGGAATTAGCAGATATCAGACATGAGCTTGAGAATACAGCTAAGAAATTAGCGGACTTTAGGGGGTCTCTTTGACTTAGAAGAGAAGGAAGCCCGTATTGCTGAATTAGATAATATTATGAGCGATCCAGAGTTTTGGAACAATCAACAAAAGGCACAAGTCGTCATTAATGAAGCAAATGGATTGAAGGAGCAGGTCAATCAATTGGCAGAGCTCAATGATTCGTATGAAAATCTTGAACTAACCTATGAGCTTGTGAAAGAAGAACACGACGATGAGCTACTAGCAGACCTTGAAGTGGAAATCGTCGAGCTTTCTAAACAAATGAATGAATATGAACTTCAGCTGTTACTAAGTGAAGAATATGATAAAAATAATGCCATTCTTGAACTTCATCCAGGAGCTGGTGGTACCGAATCTCAGGACTGGGGTTCTATGCTTTTGCGTATGTATACGCGTTGGGGCGAAAAAAGAGGCTTTAAGGTAGAAACAATCGACTATCTACCTGGAGACGAAGCTGGTATTAAAAGTGTGACTCTTCTTTTCAAAGGGCATAATGCTTATGGCTATTTGAAAGCGGAAAAAGGGGTTCACCGTCTTGTCCGTATTTCTCCGTTCGATTCATCTGGCCGTCGTCACACTTCCTTTGTTTCTTGTGAAGTGATGCCGGAATTTGATGACACCATTGAAATAGAAATTCGTACAGAAGATTTAAAAGTTGATACGTATCGTGCAACTGGTGCTGGTGGTCAGCATATTAATACGACGGACTCTGCTGTTAGGATTACACATATCCCAACAGGTGTTGTAGTCACATGTCAATCTGAACGTTCACAAATCAAAAACCGTGCTCAAGCGATGAATTTCCTAAAAGCAAAACTATATCAACGCGAAATCGAACAGCAACAAGCTGAATTGGATGAAATTCGCGGCGAACAAAAAGAAATTGGCTGGGGAAGCCAAATCCGATCTTACGTATTCCACCCATACTCCATGGTGAAAGATCACCGTACAAGTACGGAAACTGGAAACGTGCAAGCGGTCATGGATGGCGATATCAACGCCTTCATTGATGCCTATCTGCGTTCAAAATTATAAGTTTGAGTAAGTGATGGTCCATTGAACAGTGAAAACTGTTTAGTGGGCCTGTTTTTTTTGAAGTATTAACCAACCCCCTTGAACATAGTCCTCTCCGCTTAGGTGCTCCCGTAGGTTTCGTACAATAATTTATCCCGGTTTAACAGGCTGTAATACCCCCACCTCAATTTTTGCGAGAGAATCAAGAAAAAATAAGGTGGGGATAAACAGCCGAATCTAGCTGCGGCTCCTAGCCCCTCGAGGTCATAAGCTGTAATACTCTGTGGCAAACTACGCCACGCCGTATTCCATCTTATGCTTGTCGGGTCTGGGCAGTTGCCTCGCTTTTTGAAGTAAATCCCCGATTGGTGAGATACAGTGAAACTACCGCTATGCTCTTCAGCGGTTTAGTTGAGGCCCACAGGACGTGGGTCACACAGACGTTGCCGCAGGACGCGGCGCACTTAGTCTGTGATTCATTGATTCGGGTTCGTACTGTCGATTGATCGAAGCGAATGAGAAGGTCTTAGCGACAGTAGAACGGGACTAACCCCCACTAAGGGAAGTTTCACTTTATTGTTTCTTTAATTTTGGCATGTAGTTCTGTTCTGCAATGCCAAGAATTTAGCTAGTATTTCCGAAGCGCTCATATAATTCTCGAAAAAAGGGATAAGAACTCAGCATGAATAGTGAAATCTAATGATTAATTTACTTGGCATTGTAAAAACTAATAAAGATCTGCAGCGAATTCCCGCTCTTTCTCGCTTTATCGGAGTACCATTTACAGGGGTTAGACCCCGGTGCTATACTACTTTGAACGATTTGTATCGTGATGAACAAGCGTGGACAAAGAGGGTGAAGGGAGTACCTGATAAATGAGAAAAAGATATCGAGAACCGAAGCATCCGGTGATTGAGAAGTTGAGTGAGTATGGTCTTGTAATCGTTGGGGCAGCCATCATAGCGATTACATTTAACGTCTTTCTTTTGCCAAATCAAATTGCATCGGGTGGGGTCAGTGGAATTAGTACGATCTTGACTGGGACGCTCGGCTGGGAGCCAGCGTATGTACAGTGGGCCTTTAATATTCCGTTGTTTATCAGTGGTTTGCTGTTGTTAGGCATGCAGTTTGGGGTAAAGTCATTAGTTGGAACATTGATTTTACCATTTATTGTTTTTCTAACAAGGGATTGGGATCCGTGGACACAGGATGCCCTACTCGGTTCGATTTGCGGTGGGATTGGGGTCGGTTTAGGTCTTGGCATTGTTTTTAGAGGTAAGGCTTCAACGGGCGGTACAGATCTTGCTGCACAGATTATCCATAAATATACGAATTTTTCCTTAGGGACTTGTGTGGCGCTTATTGATGGATTCATTGTGCTAAGTGCAGCAATTGTTTTTGACATTGAAAAAGGGTTGTATGCGTTAATTGGGTTGTACGTGACGAGTAAAACGATTGATTTAGTTCAAGTTGGTGTTGGCCGTTCAAAAATGGCGATGATCATTACGAATCATGACGAAGAAGTGAGACATGAAATTATTCATGGACTTGACCGCGGTGTTACAAGATTATCGGGTCAAGGAGGGTATACGGATGATTCTCGACCAATCCTCATGTGTGTAATTGATCAATCCGAATTCACCAATTTGAAACAATTGGTGAAAGACGTTGATTCGAAAGCCTTTGTGATCGTAATGGATGCTTCGGAGGTGTTAGGGGAGGGTTTTAAACGCGTGTAATACTGGTATAATATAGGTGAGATGGATAATTTAACTAGGGGGCATTATAGTGAATAAAAAATTGATTACATTATTGCTAGGAACGACGCTTGCTCTTTCGGCATGTGGTACATCCAATGATAACGTGAAAAAACCGGCGAATGAAGGCGGGACTACAACAACATCTGCTGGTGAAGCAGATAATATTTATAAAAACAAATGTTCAAGCTGTCATGGTGCGAATCTCGAAGGAGCATTTGGTCCGGAACTTAAGAAAATCGGCTCAACACATTCTAAAGATGAAATTGAAAAGATAATTTTAGAAGGAAAAAGCGGGGGTATGCCAGCTAAACTGATCCAAGGAGATCAAGCTGCACTGGTAGCGAAATGGCTTTCTGAAAAAAAATAAGAACATGATCAACGACGTCTTGCATAGGTGCAGGGCGTTTTGTTGTCAAAAGCAATCCATTTAGCAGATAAAATTGGAAATTTACATTGAAATGAAACTGTAACATTTTTTTTTCGGATTTGACAAACTTTGATGGTATAATGGCTTTTGTACAGTAGCAGGATTGATTCCTGTTATTTTTTCGGTTTTTTTCACAAAAATTGTCGAAATGAAGCGAGAGAAACACGTCCATAGATTCATAAGTTTTCTGGAAATAAAAAGCTAGTTAGGTGGTTATTTATATGATAGAAATGACAGACGTCTATAAAACGTATTCGAACGGTGTCGTTGCTATAAATGGAATCAACGTTAAAATAAAAGCTGGTGAATTTGTTTATGTAGTGGGTCCTAGTGGTGCGGGGAAATCTACTTTTATCAAAATGATGTATCGGGAGGAGTCTCCGACAACTGGAAATATTGTTGTGAATGGAGTGAGCTTGCCGAAGATTAGAAATACAAAGGTACCGCTTTTCCGTCGTAATATCGGCGTCGTGTTTCAAGATTTCAAGCTACTGCCGACATTGACGGTTTACGAAAATGTTGCGTTTGCGATGGAAGTTATTGAGAAGACTCCAGATGAAATTAAAAAGCGAGTAATGGAAGTATTGAATCTTGTTGGGTTGAAGCATAAAGTCCGGATGCTACCTACTGAACTGTCAGGCGGGGAGCAACAGCGTGTCTCCATTGCCCGTTCAATCGTCAACTCGCCAATGGTCGTTATTGCTGATGAGCCGACAGGAAACCTTGACCCGGAAACCTCATGGGAAATTATGAATATTTTTGACGAAATAAATAAAAGTGGTACAACCATTGTTATGGCGACCCACAACAAAGACATTGTTAATAATCTTAAACATCGTGTAATCGCCATTGAAAATGGCAAAATTGCCCGCGATGATTTGCGAGGTGAATACGGCTATGAAGCTTAATACATTGAAACGGCACTTTCGAGAGAGCGGTAAAAGTTTGGTCAGAAATGGCTGGATGACTTTTGCTTCTGTAAGTGCAGTAACGGTAACATTGCTATTAGTTGGTGTGTTTTTTGTCATCATGATGAACTTGAACCACATCGCATCAAATGTAGAGAATGATGTTGAAATACGGGTACATATCGACCCGGCTGCAACAGAAGAAATTCAAAAAACACTTGGAGCGAAAATTAAGAAAATCGCCAAAGTCGATTCTATCGTATATTCTCCAAAGGAAAAAGAACTGACGAATATGATTGAAGGCATGGGGGAGAACGGCGAGGCGTTTAAATTATTTGAACAGGATAATCCGCTTCGTGATGTATTGGTTGTGAAAACGAAAACGCCTCAGGATGTAGGCCAGGTTTCTAAGAAAATTGAAACCTTTGAATATGTTCAGAGCGTCAAATATGGAAAAGAATATGTCGATAATCTATTTAATGTAGTAAATATTGCCCGGAATATTGGTGTCGTATTGATTATCGGATTGTTATTCACGGCGATGTTCCTTATCTCCAATACAATTAAAATTACGATTATAGCAAGAAGAAAAGAAATTGAGATTATGAGATTAGTTGGGGCAACGAATAACTTTATCCGCTGGCCATTCTTCCTTGAAGGTTTATGGCTTGGTGTGTTGGGGTCCATTATTCCAATTGGGTTAATTGGCGTATTCTACTCTAATCTATTTAAATACGTTTCACCGAAAATTAATATTCCATTTTTCGAATTGCTACCATTAAGTCCATTTATTTATCAGATTTCAGCGATTCTTATTCTATTAGGCGGACTAATTGGAATATGGGGCAGTTTGATGTCTGTTCGGAAGTTTTTAAAAGTATAAGTGCGTGTTCAAAAAGCTTGCGAATTTCATCACAGTTTATTAATGACTTTCTGTTAAAACCGCGCAAGTCCTGTGCAAATCCGGTTTTGACCTTATCTAATAGTGCGTGTTCAAAAAGGAGGATAAAAAGAGCCAAGAAGTTCAAGGAGCGATCGTCTCGAGGACCGGAGCGTATGGAGTAATACGTGAGGACCGTAGAGACAGAGCGACGAAGAAATTCGACAGCTATTTTTACCGGACTTTTTGAACATCCTCTAATACGCACCAAAACAGAGAATCCTAGCTAAATAGAGCAAAAGATATCAAAGTCTAAGGGAGAGAAGAAAGGGGAACAGGGAGAGTGCATAGAAATAAAATCATCGCGATGAGTGCAACGATCGTACTAGGGCTTGGGAGTCTCTTGGCTGTACCAAGTGCATATGCAGAATCATTGCAAGATATGAAAGATAAGAAAATAACGATTCAAGAAAAGCGTACGGATGTTCAAACAAATATTAACAAAACAGAAACTAAAATTAAAAATTTACAATCACAGCAGTTGACGGTTGAAGAACAACTAGATCAACTTGAAAAGAATATGACAGCTAATGCGAATAAAATTATCGAGAAGACGGCTGAAATTAATAAAACGAATGCCGAAATTGAGTCATTAAAAGCAGAGATTGTCGTGCTGAAAGATCGAATTGCGAAACGAAATGAGCTTTTGAAGGAACGTGCGGTTTCTTATCAAGAGGGCGGCGGCAATTTGAACTATTTAGAAGTTCTTCTCGGGGCTTCAAGCTTTAGTGAATTTATTGACAGAGTAAGTGCTGTCGCAACAATCGTCGAAGCGGATCAGGATATCATTAAACAGCATGAGCAGGATAAAAAAAGTCTGGAAGAAGCACAATCCGCTGTTGAAAAGAAGAAATCCGATTTAGAAAAAATGCTTGCTGAATTGACAAATATTAAGCAGCAACTTCAAGTACAAAAGAATCAGCAAGAAGTGTTATTAGCAGAACTTCATAAACAAAAAGAGCATGCAGAGCATGATATAGTTGGTTTCGAAGAAGAGGCGGCTAATCTTAAAGCACAGGAAACAGCTGTTGCACAAGCGATTCAGCTTGAACAAAAGCGCCTTGCTGATATGGAAGCGGCGAGAAAGAAAGCGGCGGCAGAAAAAGCAGCAGCAGCAGCTGCGGCTAAGAAAAAGCAAGCTTCAATTTCAAGTTCAAGCTCAAGTTCAAGCTCAAGTTCAGGTTCAAGCTCAAGCTCAAGTTCAAGTTCAAACGCGGCAGTAAGTGCTCCAGCCGTTTCGTCTGGCACGTTTAATCGACCGAGCGCGGGATATGTTTCATCTGGCTTTGGCGGACGTTGGGGGAAATCACATAACGGGATTGATATTGCTGCAAGTGGTACAGTGCCAGTTGTTGCAACAGCAGATGGAGTCGTAATACGTGCGTATACGTCTAGCTCATATGGCAATGTCGTCATGGTTTCACATTCCATCAATGGACAAACTTTTACAAGCCTATATGCACATCTTAACTCGATGAGTGTAAGTGCTGGACAAGTTGTCTCAAAAGGCCAGCAAGTTGGCTATATGGGGAACACTGGTCACTCGTATGGACAACATCTGCATTTCGAACTACATAAAGGTGCTTGGAATGCTGCGAAATCGAATGCTGTGAATCCATTAAACTATCTTTCTATGTAATACAGTAATAATTGAATAAAAAAGCTGAAACGAGGCTGTCCGATAACGAAGGTGCAGATCCCACATCTACTATATATTGTTTATATAGTGTGAGGTCAGACTTTGTTGGACAACCTCGTTTTTTTTGGTGCGCATATCTTGTCCTTTTTTTCATAGATTATGTTATAACCTTTTTTATAGAGAGGGATTGGCTTATATGAAAATGAAGATAGCAAAGAAATGGACCCTTCCTGTAACGATGGTAGCATCATTAACGATCGGGGCAGTTGGGGGAGGATATGTTGCAAATCCAAACAGTGAGGTTCACCAATATTTGTGGGGGAATAAAGCGGAAGATTTAGGGGCTGAGCCGGCAGCCTATGATAACACAGAGTGGGCGAAGGTAGAAAGGGCCTATGATTTAATTTATCAGCAATATGTAGAGGAAGTGGGTGACACCCAATTGGTGGAAGGCGCGATACAGGGAATGCTTTCTACCTTGAAAGATCCGTATACCGTCTATATGGATAAGGAAACGGCAAAGCAATTTGATGAAGCGCTTGATTCATCATTTGATGGGATTGGGACTGAAATAGGAATGGAGAATCATAAAGTGATCATCGTTGCACCTTACAAAGATTCTCCTGCTGATAAGGCCGGGTTGAAGCCGAGAGATCAGATTATTAGCATTGATGGTGACTCGATTGAAGGGCTGGATTTAAATGAAACACGGTTGAAAATTCGCGGTAAAAAAGGGACCGTCGTAAATCTTGAAATTAAGCGCCAAGGTGTCATGAATCCGATCAAGTTAGCCATCACTCGTGACGAAATTCCTCTTGATACGGTTTTTTCAAGTGTGAAAAGTGAGAATGGAAAAAATATTGGCTACATTGAAATCACTTCTTTTTCTCAAGATACAGCCGCTGATTTTAAAGAGCAGTTAAAGGAGCTTGAGAAAGAAAAAATCAGTGGCTTGATTATAGATGTTCGTGGCAATCCAGGCGGTTTTTTGACAAGTGTGGAAAGTATTCTGGGTGAATTGCTTCCGAAAGACAAGCCATATCTACAAATTGAATATCGATCCGGACAAACAAAAGAAGTATTTAGTGGGAATGAAAAGAAAAAAGACTATCCAATCGCTGTATTGACTGACAAGGACAGTGCATCTGCCGCAGAGATTTTGGCTGGCGCTATGCAAGAAGCTGGTGGATATCCGCTCATTGGCGAGACGACCTTCGGGAAAGGCACGGTGCAGAAGGCGATTCCGATGGGGGATGGAAGCAATATTAAAATTACGTTATATAAATGGCTGACGCCAAACGGAAATTGGATACATCAAAAAGGAATCACGCCCACAATCGAAGTGCATCAACCATCCTATTTCAATGTTCATCCATTGACTGCTGAAAAGATATTTAAACGAGATATGAATGATGAACAGATAAAAAACGCCCAAAAAATTCTAACATCATTAGGGTATCCGACGGGCAGGGCGGACGGATATTATGATGAAAAAACCGAAACAGCTGTGAAGGCTTTTCAAAATACCAATGACTTAACTGTAAGTGGCAATATTAATAGTAAAACAGCCGCAGCCTTAGAAAAGGCGGTTGCGAAAAAGAAAAAAGATGAGAAAAATGATTTACAGCTTCGTACCGCTTTAAAATTAATGGCAAGGCATCAATAATGTAAGGGTAGCCCGGCTTCGGTCGGGTTCTTTTTTGTGAGCGGAAAAATAATCGTGACACGCGGGTTTCGTATATAAAATCGGAAATAATGAAAGGTTCATGATGACTTTTCTTCGTATTCATAGGCAGAAGGGCTACATATTTGATAGAATAGGAGAAAGTGTAAAAAAACTTACAAATCTGTTTTCAAATAGACATTTCAGGTTAGAAACCGTTTTTAACATATTATTGGGGAAGATAGAGAGGGTGCGGGTATATTGATAGTAGGTTGGTTAGTTGCTAGTTTGCAAGGGATTGGCATGTTTTTTTTGCATCCTGTTTTTTATGTATCGATTATTCTTAGCCTGTTCGTCGGCTACCTTCGGGTGAAAAGGGAAAGACGTGATTTTACCATTCGAATTAATAGTCTATTTCAGGAACTTCGTCAGCTTTTGCCAATAGGGCTATTAATAGGAGTGCTTCTTTCCATCTTAACGTTAGGATCTGGGGTCGTTATTCCGTATGCTGCCATTATTTTAATGGGCGCATTTACTATTTTATTGTCATTAACGTTCCAAGTACGTTTGCTTTCCCCAGCCTATATCGTCGGTCTTTCCTTCTTGTCAGTTGTTTTTCTAGCAGGAAGAGAAATTGAATTTCCTATTTTTTCAGAGGCATTTCAGAGTCTTGATCAGCCTGTGTATCCAAGCTTGGCTGTTTTGCTTGGTTTGTTGTTATTGGCTGAAGGTATATTGATTAGTAAAAATGGTAGTAAACAGCCCTCTCCCAATTTGATGGTATCGAAACGTGGGCAAGTGGTTGGTACATATAAAGCGAGAAAAATTTGGCTTCTGCCTTTATTTATCCTTGTTCCAGGAGGCGAGTTAGCAGCACCGATTGACTGGTATCCTGTGTTTTCAATCGGAGAGCTTCATTTTACTCCGATTGCGATTCCAGTGTTAATCGGATTTGCTAAAACGATCCAAGGTAGCCTGCCACAAATCATGATACGAGCACAAGGACGAAAGGTTACTTTTCTTGCTATCATCGTCACAACCATTGCCGTTTTGGGAAACTGGTATCCATACTTGTCCATTGGAGCAGTTGTCCTTGCGATGCTTGGTCGTGAATTGATTCACTATTTTTCAAAGGTGGATGATCGTAAGCTTCCGTTTTATTTTTCCCAAAGTAAGATCGGCGTTAAAATTCTTGGTGTTATTCCACATACGCCAGCGGATAAAATGGGCTTGGAAATGGGAGAGATTATTACGAAAATGAATGGATCACAAGTAAGTAATGAACATGAATTTTACGGGGCATTACAAATAAACCGCGCGCATTGTAAGATGGAAGTTGTCGGACATAACGGGCAAATTCGTTTCGTCCAACGCGCACTGTTCGAAGGCGAGCACTACGAGTTGGGGATCCTCTTTATTGAGGAGGGACGAAAAGAGCGTAGTCGAGCGATCTAGAGTTGTAACGGTGCAAAATAACACGGAATGAGAGCAAGGTTTTGCGGAACTAGTTTTATTACTTTCTATCTTAATTCAAATAAAAGAAGAATATACAGTAAAAGTCAGTCATCTATGGGGTTTTTGTTCCTTCATGACTGACTTTTTATTATTTGCAGGAATTAATCATTATAACTAAAAAGGTAGAGGATGTTAAATGGAGAAATTACTGAATACACCAATTCCATATGAAGATGAAAGTATGGGGGTACATTTCTAGGCTAACAACTAAGAATAGATATGATCAGACCACATGGATAGGAGAAAAAATTGGAATATACAGTAAACACAAGAAACTGAAGCATATATATATAATTCATCCAGGAGCATTTAGTTTCGAAAGATTTAGTCAACTAATCGGTATATCAAAAGAAATTCTATGGAACTTAACTTTTTATTATAATTTTCAATTGTGGGACGTAAATAACTATCATAATTTCTTTTCACTCAATCAAGGAGTTAACAAATTGAAAAGTAAGCATTGCTCGTTATGTTTGAAATAGATTATTGACTGTATTGTTATATTCATCGTAACCCGCCAGCGATATAAAACGATTCTTGTGCTTCCTCCTTGAGTTTCCTTTTATTTCCTATATTTGCCCAATCAGTTCATATTCAGTTCATACATTTGTTGTATGATCTAATTCAGGACAGTTGAACATCAAATTGAAACGAACCTGGAGGAAAGAATATGAATTATCTAAATGGCAGTAAAATAATGCCAAATAATGGCGATATGGCCGTTGAAGCGCGTGGCCTTGTCAAGAAGTTCGGCGATTTTCGTGCCGTTGACGGTGTAGATCTTAATGTACGCGCGGGTTCGATCTACGGCGTGCTTGGTCCGAACGGGGCAGGTAAAACGACCACGATCCGAATGTTGGCGACTTTGCTTAGAGCAGACGAGGGTTCGGCACACATCTTTGGGCATAATGTGGCGAAGGAGTCACAGATTGTACGTCAATTGATTGGCATTACGGGTCAGTACGCGTCGGTTGATGAGTCACTTAGTGCGACGGAGAATCTGGTCATCTTCTCTAGGCTGCTCGGGTTTGGACGTGCAGAGGCGAAGCAAAAGGCAGCGCAGTTATTGGAGGAATTCAGTCTAACGGAAGCGGCGAAACGTCCACTGAAGAATTTCTCCGGTGGCATGCGTCGCAGGCTAGATCTTGCGGCAAGCCTCATTGCCCAGCCTCCGCTCATTTTCCTGGATGAACCTACTACTGGGCTCGATCCTAGGACACGTAATCAAATGTGGGATACGATCCGCCGCTTGGTTGAGTCGGGATCGACTGTATTATTAACAACGCAGTATCTTCAAGAAGCAGATGAACTGGCCGATCGGATTGCGGTGATTGATCATGGCCGCGTTGTTGCAGAAGGTACTGTGAATGAACTAAAGGCGTCCGTTGGTACTTCATCCTTGCAATTAAGCCTTCAGAATCCCCATGATGTCGAAAACGCGCGTCAGAAAGTGGAAGAGGTGCTCAAGGTCCAATCCATTGTTTCACCAGAGGGAGGGAAAATCACGGCCCCGATGGCAGATGCTGACAGAGTCACCGACTTACTTATTGCCTTTCGCCAGTCAGGCATCCAATTAGCCGAGCTAAGTGTGCAGAAACCGACGCTTGACGACGTTTTCCTAACCATCACCGGCAATGATCCTCATGAAGATGCAGCAAATCCATCCAATAAATCACAACAAGCAGGAGGGATAGAGGGATGAAACCAAGTTCCATGACACAAGGTGCTGAGCGTCGTTTGCGTAATAAAACAAGCTTTGGCCAAACAATCCGCAATTCATTAACAATGGCCTATCGGGGCTTGCTCAAAATCAGGCGCACACCTGAGCAATTATTCGATGTAACACTTCAGCCGATTATCTTCACATTGATGTTTACGTATATTTTTGGCGGCGCCATTTCGGGAGATGTCCAAAGTTATTTGCCAGTCATTATACCCGGTATCCTCGTTCAGACAGTCATTACGACATCTGTCGTTACCGGTACCCAATTGCGTGAGGACATGGATAAGGGGGTGTTCGACAGGTTCAAGTCCTTGCCCATTGCGCGCATCGCACCACTAGCGGGCGCCCTGCTTGCCGATACAGTTCGATACACGATTGCGACAGTGCTCACGCTCACTATGGGCTATATTATGGGCTATCGACCTGAAGGCGGTCTGGGCTCTGTTGTCATTGCAGCCCTGCTTGTCATTGTGTGCGCTTGGGCCATCAGTTGGATCTTCGCCTTCTTTGGCGTTATTGCACGTACAGCATCAAGCGTACAAGGGATATCGATGATTATATTGTTCCCACTTACATTCCTTTCCAATGCATTTGTTCCAGCAGATACAATGCCCGATTGGCTGCAATGGTTCGTGAAGATTAACCCAATCTCGCATCTCGTTACTGCCGTCAGAGATCTTGCCAATGCCGGAACTGTCGGCTGGGACCTGACTGCCTCTCTTATTGGAGCAGCTGTTATTGTAGCGATCTTCGCACCGATAACAGTTCGAGCATACATGAGACGGACTTAGGAGAAAAAGGTTGAAGATACACGTATTCTCCGGATAATAGGCAAAAGTCCAGGTACACAATCAGCAATTGATCGTGTACCTGGTCTATGTTATAAATTCTTAACCTGCTGTATCTTAATATATAGCACAGTCTGTCGTAATGCTTAGCGGTAAAAGGTGCATAAATCCAATCTTATGCATGTTTTGTCTGTAGATTATTAAGGGGATTTATATAACAATCGGGCTCTTCTTAACTGTTGCCCTCATGCTGTCAATCGTCCTAAAGTGAAAAGACCGAGCGCAATTACTGAACGTCATCTTGATGACAGGCGGTTTTTGGGCAAAGAACCTCTTGGTCCTTCACGATATTCATGGAGCAGCAATTCTTGGTGGAGTCTGTACGGCCCTCTCAAGGGATTCGTGGTTTGCCGAACTTATAGGAATGAAGATTAAGACATGTAAAGGAGTGAACAACTATGCCGAAAGTATTAATCGTTGATGATGATCCCCATATCCGTGAATTGATTCACATCCTGCTATCCAAAGAAGGGATATTGATTGCAGAAGCAACAGATGGCGAACAAGCATTAGCGATACTTGAAACAGACAAGATCGATCTAATCATTCTTGATATTATGATGCCAAATATGGATGGGTGGACATTTTGTCGCGAGGTAAGAACGTATTATTCTGATTCCATGCCAATTCTAATGGTCACAGCCAAAGGGGAAACAGCTCAAAAGGTAAAAGGCTTCGATCTTGGAACGGATGACTATATGGTGAAGCCATTCGCCGCAGCCGAGCTGATCGCCAGAGTAAAAGCGTTACTCAAGCGTTACCAAATTAACCTCTCTAACCAAATTGAAATAGGAGACATCATCATTGATCGCACCTCTTACAAAATATATTTCAAGGATCATGACCTGACCTTGCCACTTAAAGAATTTGAAATATTATTCATGCTGGCAACACATCAGGATAAGACCTTTTCAAGAGAACAATTGATTGAAGATATTTGGGGATTCGGCTATGAAGGGGATGAACGAACTGTTGACGTACATATTAAACGTTTGCGACAACGATTTGCCAAAGAAGATTGCCCATTCATCATCACTACCATTCGCGGACTCGGTTATCGTTTGGAGATAAAACATTGAAGATACCTGAAGTAGTGAAGCGTATTTTGGGCTTTATAACGGGCGCTGTATCTTTACTATTATGCTGGTCTCTTGCTTATTGGTTAACATCATTGCTCTATAGAGCCATTCATTGGGCTCCGCCTGAATTCACAAGGCAGCTAGTTACTTCCTTTCTGGGAATGTTCCTGTTTGGTAGTTGCATGTATTATATTTCTAAAATTAAATTCGTGCGAGAGCGCCAAGATAAATTCGTGCACCCAATTATTCAAGCAATGAAAATGATGGCTGAGGGGAACTTCAGTATTGATCTATCCCATTATAGGAATCAATTTAAAGGACGTGAACATCCGTATACGAAGATTATTGATAGTATGAAACATATGGCGGATAGACTCGGTGAAATGGAGGAAATGCGGCAAGAATTCATCTCCAATGTCTCACATGAAATCCAGTCGCCCCTGACATCCATTAGCGGATTTGCCCATGCACTAAAGAATGAGCATCTTACCCCTGAAGAACGGAATCACTACTTGGAAATCATTGAAACAGAAAGCAACAGACTTTCGAAATTAAGTGATAATCTTTTGAAGCTAACGGCGTTGGAGTCTGAATATATCCCCTGCGAACTGAAGGCCTATCGACTGGATCATCAACTCCGTCGCATCATCCTTGCTAATGAACCACAATGGTCAGAGAAAGAGTTGAACATGGATATTTCACTTGAACCCCTGACGATCATTGCTGATGGGGACCTAATGGAACAAGTATGGATCAATCTACTGCACAATAGCATTAAGTTCACACCGAAAGAAGGTACCATTATGGTTAGAGCATTCGAAACGTCCGATCACCACGTAATTGTAGGAATAACCGACACCGGTATAGGCATGAGTGAGGAAACACGGATGCATCTGTTCGAACGATTCTACAAAGCTGATCCATCGAGAAACCGGAATTCAGGCGGCAATGGCCTCGGTATGCCCATTGTCAAAAAGATAATCGACTTGCACAAAGGCAGGATTCAGGTCAAAAGTGAACTCGGAAAAGGATCTGAAATAACCGTGACGGTTAATCGACCTTTAAGTGATCGAGAGGGCTAATAATACGGGATAAAAATGATGAAAGCTCAGTGATGATGAAGGTCTGTAAACACACTTGGTCAACCGATTCCTTCTGCTGAAATGTTAATGAGTATTCCCGAAATGAAAGATGAACTTCGAAGGCCTATGTTTTTAAATATCTTATTCCGTGAAATGATGAAAAGTAATAGTAATTTGTCATATTTAATTAAAATGAAGTGTGAGTATGTATTTGCAAAAGACGCATCAAAATTTGGTGCGTCTTTTGTGATTGTTAAACTGCTATTCTGAGCAAAAAGATAGATCACCGGAAGCTAAATTTTAACTCGATTCGCTGTGAAAGAGATGCCATTTAGAACTTGTTCTAAACTTATTTCTTAAGGAAAAGTTAAGGAAAGAAATTCATAATGAGTGTATCAAGAGGAAACGAGGAGGAATAAAAATTGGAATTCAAACAAAATTTCATAAAAATTTTACTTATTATGAATCTGGTGATAAGTACATGCGGTGCTATTGGGGTGGGATATGTCGTTTATAAGCAGAGTATACGCCCTGACTTTTCCGAAATGGGATCAAGAGGGGGCAACGATATACTCCCGGGCGATGGCAACCTCCAACAGAAGCAAAATCAATCAGAACAAACTCAATAATGGAAAGGAGAATAGAAAATTGAAAAAGTGGATAATTATTTCGATCGTGATCGTTGTAATTGGAGGAGCGACTGGCTGGTTCTTATTAGGTAAAAAAGATCAGTCTCAAAATGTTGCGGCTGCAGTACAAACAACAACAGCACAAAAGGGGAAATTAGAGGTAGAAGTTACTGGTGCAGGTTCGGTTACAGCCATTACAGACCAAGATGTTACAGCAACAAATACAATTCTTATTGTAGATAGCGTAAGTGTAGCATCTGGAGATACAGTAGATAAAGGTGACACACTTGTAACGTTTAAAAATGGTGATGTTGTTACGGCTCCATTTGATGGAGACATCACAACAGTTAGTGTGAAAAGTGGCAGCGGGGCTTCACAAGGTACAATCCTTCTTCGTATGGAAGATGAAGATGAAATCACATCACCTATAACAAGAGGAGATAGCAGTGTAAGTTCGGATAGCCCAAGTAGTAGCTTGGTAGTGGATACTGTTAGTGTGAAAGAGGGAGATGTTGTAGCAGCTGGTGCACCACTTGTAACCTTTGTCGATGGAAGTATCTTGAAGTCGCCGGTTCCCGGGACAATTACAAGCTTTTCAATTGCAAGTGGAGATTCTGTCCAAAGTTCAGAGACAGTTGCACACATAACAGAGTACAGAACATTGCAAACAACAATTAGTGTAGATGAATTAGATATTACAAAAGTACAAGTCGGCCAAGCGGCAGAAATAACAGCAAGTGCCTTTAAAGATGAAACATTTGAAGGAAAAGTAACAAAAGTAGCAACGGAAGGAACATCATCAAACGGAGTATCTACATTTGATATAACCGTCCAAATCACAGATCCAAAAAGTTTGAAAATTGGTATGTCAACGGAGGCTAGTATCTCAATAGAAAGTAAAGAAGACGCATTATATGTACCAGTAGAAGCCGTGTATTCAAGTAAAGGTGAAAAATATGTACTTGTTTCTACAACTTCAAATGATTCAACACAATCAACAAAAAAAGTATCAGTAGAAACTGGAATTTCCAATGATACGTATGTAGAAGTTACAAGTGGGTTAGCAGAAGGAGATTCTGTTCAAATACCAAGAGTCCAATCTAGTGGCAATACGGCCCAAGGAGGAATGATGATGCCAGGTGGCAACTTCAGAGAAGGAAATGGAGGCGGAACACCACCAGCATTTTCAGGTGGAGGAGCTCCATCAGGTGGCAGACAAGGAGAGAACTGATGACTATGACAGAGCCGATTATTCAAATAAATAGTATGAAGAAAATGTATGAACTTGGCGGCGAAACGGTAAAGGCTCTAAAAGGTGTAACCTTAGATATTCAAAAGGGTGACTTTATTTCTATCATAGGTCCATCGGGTTCCGGAAAATCAACATTTATGAACATGATTGGATGCTTAGATCGACCGGATTCAGGTAAATACTTGTTAGATGGTGAAGAAGTAGGGAAAATGAAGAATTCACAGCTTACGGCCATTCGAAATGAAAAAATAGGATTTATCTTTCAAAATTTCAATTTGATATCAAAGTTAACCGCGGTTGAGAATGTAGAGCTTCCTCTCATTTATCGTGGAATGAAAACAGCGGAACGAAGAAAAATCGCATTAGAAGCTTTAGAAAAAGTAGGGTTGGTAGATAGAGCGAATCATTTACCAACCCAGTTATCAGGGGGGCAACAGCAACGTGTCGCCATTGCTCGTGCTTTGGCTGGGCACCCTCCTATTTTACTAGCTGATGAACCGACTGGAGCACTAGATAGTGAAACGAGTAGGGGAATTTTAGAAATGATAAATTCATTAAATGAGCAGGGGCATACCATTATTCTCATTACGCATGATTTAGAAGTAGCAAAACAAGCTAGCCGTGTTGTTCGTATACACGATGGTCAGTTGTATGAGAGTGGGGGTGAGTGGTTTGCAGACAATCAGAATGGCACTAAAGAGTATTAAGGGAAACAAAGTAAGAGCAATTCTGACGATGCTGGGTATTATTATTGGTGTATCTTCTGTTATTGTTATGGTTGCAATAGGGCAAGGATCTACGAAAGAAGTCCAAGATCAAATTGGCAGCTTAGGTACAAACGTATTAACTGTAAGTGTTTCTGGTTCAGATATTACATTTAAAGAAGATGATGCTAATCAGATTCAGGATGTTAATGGTGTAGAAGCGATAGCTCCAACTGTTTCAGGAAGAGTAACTGTAAAAAATGGACAAACGAACGCACAAGTGTCTATGATAGGAACAATTTCATCCTATTTAAATATCCGTGATTTACAGCTGCAATCAGGGCGTTTCATTGCAGACCTCGATCATGAGAATCATTCAAAAGTAGCAGTGCTTGGTTCAGACACGGCTGAAAACTTGTTCGGATTAGCTGATCCAGTTGGAGAATCTGTACAGGTGAACGGAACAGCCTATAAAGTTGTTGGGGTTCTTGAATCTGTCGGCAGTTCATTAGGAACTAGCGGAGATAGTACAATTATTGTCCCACTTAGCACAGGGCAACGCTTAGCAACTACTACTGATATTGGGTCAGTATATGTGAAGGTAGAAAATGAAGATATGATAGATTTCACATCACGCTTTATCGAACAAACCATGTATTCAATTGTTGGAGATGCAGATAGTTACAGTGTATCCAGTCAAAAAGATTTAATGGAAACAGCATCATCTGTCAATGAAACAATGACATTCATGCTAGGCGGAAGTGCTGCTATTTCCCTTATCGTTGGTGGTATTGGTATTATGAATATTATGCTTGTATCCGTTTCAGAACGTACAAAGGAAATTGGAATTAGAAAAGCAATTGGAGCAAAACGCGGAAATATTCTTCTTCAATTCCTCATTGAATCGATTGTATTAAGTTCATTAGGTGGAGTAATAGGAGTAGGAATTGGCGTAATAAGTGCCCAAATATTCACTTTAGCAACGGGCACAACTATTGCATATTCCGTGCCTGTCATGTTGTTATCATTTGCGTTTTCTTTAGTAGTTGGAGTTGTATTCGGTGTGTTTCCGGCGAATAAAGCGTCTAAACTAGATCCGATTCAAGCTCTTCGCTATGAATAGACAAAACGAAGCGATCGTGTACAGCGACCGCTTTATTTTGTTATTATATGGGAAAGGAATGAGATGCCATGCGTATATTGGTTGTGGAAGATAATCGATCTTTGTTGCAGTCTATTAAACAAATCTTATCTGAAGAATTTGCAGTAGATTGTGCAGAAGATGGAGAAGAAGGATTATTTATGGCCATGCAAAATATTTACGATCTTATCGTACTAGATGTTATGCTTCCACAAATGGATGGTTTTGAAGTCATACAAAAAATACGGAGCGAACAAATTCAAACGCCTGTTTTATTTTTAACAGCAAAAGACTCATTAGAAGATCGAGTAAGGGGATTGGACTTTGGAGGTGACGATTATTTAACCAAGCCGTTTCAAGCGCCAGAGCTGCATGCACGAATTCGAGCACTGTTGAGACGCAGTGGCAGTTTAACTACGAATCAAACGATTCAATATCACGGAATTGAATTGTTTGGCAAAGAAAAAGATATTGTCATTGACAGCTTCCCCGTGAAGCTAACATTAAAACAGTATGAAATGCTAGAATTTATGATTCAAAATAAAGGCGTCATTTTAACAAAAGAGCAGCTCTATGATCGGGTATGGGGATTTGATTCGGATACAACGATCGGAATTGTAGAAGTGTTTGTTCATCATCTTCGCAAAAAGATGGAGCCGTTCGGTTATCATAAGGATATTCAGACGGTACGTGGCATCGGATATATGCTAAAAGAACAGTAGGGGATAAACATGTTTCAACGGACTCGTATTAGACTTACCATATTAAATTCATTAGTTTTTATCATTTTAATTGGTGTACTGGCAACTATTATTTACTCATATGTCGAGTCTCGCTTATATCGAGATGTCAATACGGAACTATTTGCTGCAGTAGAACGAATAAAACAACCGGGACCGATAGAGCGACCAGGTGGATTGCCAATGGGACCTAGAGATCCTCGAATCGTCGTATTAGTTTGGAACGAAAGCAACGAAATGGTTAATGTAGATAGAAATCCCACTGTTTTTACCGATAATCAAGCTGAATTTAGTCCCAAAGGATTAAATAAACTTCAAGATGTACAAGCAGAAGGATTTTACTTTAGGACAATTGCGGTAAAGGAGTATTTAGAATCGAAAGAAATAACGGTACAATTTGTGCGAAACATTACATCAGAAAAAGACATGCTCAGCAATTTGCTTTTAATTTTAGTCATTGGCTGTAGTATTGGAAGCGTTTGTGCTGTCGGCGTCGGATTTTTTTTAGCAGGAAAAGCGCTGGTTCCTATTAAAGAAGCATGGCAAAAGCAGCAAGAGTTCGTGTCAGATGCTTCTCACGAATTAAGGACACCTTTAGCGGTTATTCAAGCAAAGACAGATTTACTATGGCGATCCCCATCTTCTACTATACAAGATCAGGCAGTAGAAATATCGATCATATCAAAAGAATGCCGCCGGTTGTCCAAGCTTGTTGTCAATTTACTTACGTTAGCTCGGTCTGATTCAGATCAGTTGGAAATGGAAAAAGAAGAATTCCTCCTGAGTACATTGCTGCATGAAATAATGGAACATTACTCTGAGATAGCTATTTATCAAGAGAAAACACTTCGATTGGATGTGTCGTCTTCCATTTCTTTTGTGGGAGATAGGGAGCGTCTGTACCAATTGATGGTTATCCTGTTGGATAATGCGCTTAAGAACACAAATGAGAGTGGAGAAATTGTTGTCACTTGTTCTCAGTCAGTTTCATCCATCCTGCTAAAAGTACAGGATAATGGAATTGGTATAGAAGAAGAGCATATTTCGAAAATTTTTGATCGTTTTTATCAAGTGGCAAAATCGAGAACAACAGAAGCAGGAGCTGGTCTAGGACTTTCTATTGCAAAATGGATTATTGACAAACACCACGGAAAAGTGAAAGTGTACAGTGAAATAGGAAAGGGGACCTCCTTTGAAATTGTGTTTCCAAAAAACCGAAAGACATGACGATGGTAGAAAACCTTGGGGGATTATATCCAAGGTTTTTTGGTCATTTTCAAGAGATAATCTTAAAATCGGATTCTGGTGCAAACATGTCAGCGAACTTGAAACGAATCGTTAAATCTTGGACATACAGATACTAATAAACTAAAAAGGATATGTATCACTTTGGAAAAACCAGTAGAATTCATGTAGAATATTTGGTTGTATTTCTGACGACTTAATTGTTGGGGAATTACGATTTCGATGTTATCCATGAAAAGAAACAGGTATTCCCTCATAGTTGAATGAAGGGAAACCAGCTATTTAAGCGTAATGAATAGGTGGCTTTTCTTATTTTATTATCTTATCGGTGACTATCTAAAGATACTAATCTTGGACGCAATATGCTGATTTTGGATATAATGAATGCATAGGGATTGAGACGGAGGAGTTTTGGTCCGTATATCTAGCTGTTTAGGGAACTATACGTAATTTATTATGTGAATCACTTGATTTGTCTGTCCGCAAGTAGTCAATCTCTCTATGGTTTAGCCTTTAGGTTAAACAAGAAGCGAGCGCTTTTTTTTTACTATCCGTTTCAATATAAAAGGAGAAACAAATGGGAAATACATCTTATATGGATATTGACAAGCTGAAACAAATGAAAAATGAACTGACGAAATTTATGTTAGTGTATAAGTTCGCATTAGAAGAAATGATGACGAAAATTAATATATTGGAACAGGAGTTTCATCATACTCACGATTACAATTTAATTGAACATGTAAATTCACGAATCAAATCACCAGAGAGTATTTTAAATAAAATTCATAGAAAAAAGTATCCTTTTTCACTACCGACGATACAGCATAATATTAAAGATATAGCGGGCATCCGGATTACCTGTTCCTTTGTTTCGGATATTTATAAAATTGCCGCAATGATTAGTGGTCAAGCAGACATCGAAGTGATTGAAACAAAGGATTATATTAAGAATCCTAAAGGGAATGGTTATCGGAGCTTACATCTTATTATTAAAATTCCTGTGTTTATGTCTGATCGAGTGGAGAAAGTGTTTGTCGAAATTCAAATAAGATCGATTGCAATGGACTTCTGGGCCAGTTTAGAGCATAAAATCTATTATAAATATGATAAAGAAATACCGGACAAGCTCATTCGAGAGTTAAAGGATGCGGCTAATTCTGCTACAGAATTAGATAAGAAAATGGAAAACCTTCATAATGAAATCAGCGGAATCAAGGCTTTAGAAAATTCTGAGGAAAAGCTTACTGAACTTCATCTTAATGATGATGCATTCCCGCTTCCAGCAGATTTATTAAGGTTTTTGTCAGAGAAAATGATCTAGAAAAATAGCAAGCAAGACTAATTTAAGGTTAATAGAGAAATCTTTTAAATTAGTCTTGTTTTCCTATTTTAAAGTAGCCATTCCAAAGCTATAGGATTATGGAACAACCTCTAATAAGGACACACTATAAATAAAAGGTAGCGTAGAATTAATTAGCTCAACATTATCGATCGGGAAAGCGTTAGGAAATCGTAGACAGCGCCTAAGAACATAATGGGCCGTCCATGGACCAATTCCACGTATCTTAATCAAGCTTTTCTTCCCTTCTTTAAAGGTAGCCATTTTCATTAATTTTTCCTTCGTTAATTCTCCACAATTAAAAAGAAAACCGGACATACACCAACAGAATATCGCAAGTTACCTAATATCGTACGCAAATCGGAGGGATTGTAAAATGACAACAAAAAATAAAACGGAAATTTATTGGACATTGCTGAAAAATAAGGATTGGAATATTTATTTGGCTGCAACTTCGAAGGGACTTGTGTTTGTTGGTTCACAGAATAAACCATTTGAAGAATTATCCGTGTGGGCCGAGCGCCGTTTTCCGGGGATTCCTCTTGTTGAAGATGGAGAAAAGCTTCAACCATATGCAGTTGAGCTAATCGAGTATTTCGAAGGGAAACGTACAAGTTTTACTGTTCCATTTGATTACAACGGCACAGAGTTTCAGCTGGCTGTGTGGAATGCACTTTGTGAAATTCCGTATGGACAGACGAAGTCTTATTCAGATATCGCAAACTATATTCAAAGACCAGCAGCCGTACGTGCGGTGGGAACCGCTATCGGAGCTAATCCAGTGTTAATCACGGTCCCTTGTCATCGTGTAGTAGGTAAGAACGGATCCCTTACCGGCTATCGAGGAGGTTTGGAAATGAAAACCCAGCTTCTGAATATGGAGCGCCAAGGCTTAACCGCCAAGGAACGATGATGAATAATGAAATAGTCTATAAAAATCCCAAAATCATCCTTAATAAAGGAACAGATTTTCTTTCTGGGGATACGCATTCCCTCAATCCTTAGACAGGCTGTTCATTTGTTTGTTCTTATTACTATATATACCAGATGCGAGTATCGTTTTTCGGGAAGGGGAATGGGGGAAGCTGGGTGGATGTCGGATGTGAAGAATGGAGCCGCTAGCTTACTAAGCAAACAACTTCAAAGTTGAAAAAAAGGGTAAGATCATAATTTTCATGTCATCAAGCACGGAGCCTTATCAGCCCATCGAGCATAAAAAGAAGCTAACGAGATCTTTCCTTGAAGTAATGGTAGAAGATAGAGGAGGCATAGTTTCACGTGAAACCCCGTATAGGGAGCGTAGCAAAAGCAAAGGGTCAGAACCCCACAAAATTAAATACGGTACAAGAATCGTGTATGAAACACTACCTGCTGATTTAATGTGAAAGGTCTGACCCTTATGAGACACGCTCACTCCATTTCTTCTAAATAATAGCCTCTATTCGTAATGGATCTAATTGTATAGTGATGGCTGGTTTTTTTCCGTACTCGATAAATTAATGAAGAAATTTCTTCATCCGTTACGGGAGAATCTAGTGTCTTGTTACGCTCAGGCCAAACGGTTTTCATAATTTCTTCCTTTGTTGCAATGTCCCCAATACGATTGAATAAAAGCTTAAAGCAGGTAAATTCTTTATGAGCCATTTTAATCAACTTATTATTAATTTGAATGGTTTGCATGGAATCATTGAGCACTGTTTTGACTGTCTTAAATCGCTCTCCTACATAAAACTCAATCGTTTCGTCGTTATTTTTTTCGATCTGGAATTCAATCAGTCCACTAATTATCGTGAGTGAATCTTCTTCCGTTACTCGATAAGATTTAAATGGAGTTAATTTTTGACCATTTAATTCGGTTCCGTGCTTGCTTTGCAAATCTTCGATAAAAATAAAGCCATTTTGCAAATATATTTTACAATGTCTTCGAGAGACCAGTTTATTAAAAATAGGAAAGTCGATTTTTTCTTGATGATTTGAGCGGCCCACTATCATTTCACTATTTTCTTGCAAGTATTTATAATTTGCGATTGTTTCCATTCCGATCGATTTTAATAAAACTTTGTATGATTGACTGATCATCAACGATCCCTCCTAATAAGAAACATACATGAGCATCCGCTCCCAACTAAAATGATGAAAAAGGTTCAGGGTTTAAAAACTGTATCACCTTATGAAGGTGGGGAGATGCGCTGATTTTGCGAAGCCCCGCCCCTTATTCACAGAGAAAAATAAAAAGGTACATGAATCGAGATATCAAAACTCATTGAAAGACTATATTTAATCTTATTTTTAAAAGAAAACAGAAAATTCTATAAATTGTTAGAAAAATGTGATATTTGTTACATGGTGCAAAGAAGCATACCTATGTATAATTAAGTAAATTATATTATAGTAGATTACAACTTTCTATGAAAGAAATAGTTAAGATAGATATTTGAAAGGGATCGATTCATATGGCGTTAAAATTCCTTAGTGAAGTAAGTGGTTTAATTTTAATATGTAGCACAATTTTCTACATTCTTGTACCACAACCAATAACGACAATTATATTCGCTGTAACTTGTATTCTATTTTTAATTTCAACCGTTTTTTCTAAAAAATAATAGGAGATATTTTAGATGATGGAAATGGAAGCGAAAAAAGGATTAAAGATTATGTTTATCATTGTTTGTTTTCTATTGACGTTCTTATTAGCGAGATTAGCCTATATGCAACTGATTATGGACGAAGAACGTTATGATATTTCTGGATTTTCAGAAGCAGGTTGATATATGAGGAACATCTGCCCATTGAATTATACCTTTTTTTTAAAATAATCGAACCCCCGTGATATAAATAGATACTCGCAATAATCATTCTTGCTAAACGTACGAACATTTCGAACTACTAGCCCCATATTATGTTTACTCAAAATGCCTTTTCGCAAATGATCTTCACCTAGATGATCAAGTGAAGCATCCAGGTTCTACATTCAAGTAGGTCTAATAAAATGTATATACCATTCCAAATAGACTTTTTTCCCGGTTTAACAGGCTGTAATATCCCCATCTCAATTTTTGATGGAAGTTTCACATTATTGACAAAAATTCCTAATCGTATAAGATGAAAATAATTAGGTTTACATACAAGTAGGGAGAGATTATGCATGGAAAAAACGGTGGAAAAACGATGTGAGCGCTCTGAAATACCTGTTGCGCAAACATGGAACTTAGATGCTCTATTTGTGTCTGACCAGGCATGGGAATTAGCGTTAACTACGATTGCGAGTGAGATCGAAGAAGCGGTGACATATAAGGGGACGATTCATATTGGGTCACAAGCTTTATTGGATTGTTTGCTTTGGCAAGAACAGCTAACTCTTAAGTTAGTAAAAGCAGGAACATATGCAGCGTTACGTATTGCAACAGATGGAACAGATCCTGATAATCAAGCGAATTCCGCTAAATTTGCCTCTTTAGCTACAAAGGTATATGCGGCTCTTTCATTCATTGAATCTGAAATTCTCGCATTATCTGAAGGCATAGTGGAACAATACATACAAGAAAATTTAGAGCTGGAACCTTTCCGTAAAGAATTGACGGATTTGCTTGAAACGAAGAAACATAGACTTTCGCCAGAAACGGAAGAAGTGTTGGCGGCACTAGGTGAAGTTCATGCGGCACCATATAAAATTTATGGCATGAGTAAGTTAGCGGATATGCAGTTTGCAGCGATTGAAGATGAGAAAGGAAATGAATGGCCTGTATCATTTGCGTTGTTCGAAGATCGTTATGAATTTTCACCAGATACAGTGGTTCGTAGAAAAGCATATGATTCTTTTGTCAACACGTTAGAACAGTATAAAAATACTTTTGCAGCTACGTATTCTACAGAAGTTACGAAGCAAGTGACGCTCGCTCGTTTGCGTAATTATGAATCAGTGACACATATGTTGTTAGAACCACAAGAAGTTACGCTTGATATGTATAATAATCAGCATGACACGATTTTAAAAGAACTTGCTCCACATATGCGCAGATTTGCCAGGTTGAAGAAAAAGGTATTGGGGCTGGATAAACTGCTTTTCTGCGATTTAAAAGCACCGCTTGATCCAGAGTTCAATCCAAAAACAACGTATGAAGAAGCAAGTGAAGTGATTCTTTGTGCACTTAAAGTGATGGGACCTGAGTATAGTGAAATTATGAAAAAGGGCTTAAAGGAAAGATGGGTCGATCTTGCTGATAATGTTGGAAAGTCAACGGGGGCGTTTTGCTCGAGTCCATACGGTGCTCATCCATTTATTTTGGTCACATGGCAAGATACGATGCGTGGTGCATTTATTCTCGCTCATGAATTGGGTCATGCCGGGCACTTCTATTTGGCAAATAAAAACCAAAGAGTGTTCAATACAAGGCCGTCTACATACTTCATTGAAGCTCCATCTACTATGAATGAATTGCTACTTGGCCAGCATTTGCTTGCTCGTACGGATGATAAGCAAATGAGACGTTGGGTTGTACTTCAATTGCTAGGAACCTATTATCATAATTTCGTTACTCATTTACTTGAAGCGGAATTTCAACGCCGTGTATACCAGCTTGCAGAAAACGGAAAAGCACTGACTGCAAACATGCTTTCTGAAGTAAAAAAGGCAGTGCTCACAGAATTCTGGGGTGATGCAGTTGAGTTGGATGAAGGTGCGAGCTTAACGTGGATGAGACAGCCGCATTATTATATGGGCTTATATCCATACACATACTCCGCAGGATTAACCGCTTCAACAGCCATCGTCCAAATGATTCAAGCAGAAGGAAAGCCTGTCGTTGATCGATGGCTCGATGTTTTACGTGCAGGTGGAACAAAGAAACCGCAAGAGCTGTTAAGTCATGCAGGTGCTGATATGACAAAGCCTGATGCAATTAGTAAAGCCGTTTCATATGTAGGATCACTGATAGATGAGTTAGAACGTTCTTATGATTGAATAAGTGAAAAACAGCTTGCGGATTGTCTGCAAGCTGTTTTCTTGTTAAGAAGACTATTGATAGAAGGAGAGCGGGATAGGAATGAATAATAAAAAAAGGTCTGATCACGCACTCAATACATAGTTCATAATGGTACTTGCGCTTAATTTAAACTGTGTATTATGGGCGCGAGGTCTGACCTTTTCGTTATGGGATAAACCTGTTCATTTCTAGTTTAAAATAATTAAGCTTGCTTCACAGCTTGAATTTCGAAGTTTAATGTGATTTGATCGCCAACAAGTACGCCGCCAGTTTCTAGGGCCGTATTCCAAGTTAAGCCGTAATCACTGCGTTTCACTTTACCAGAACCGCTGAACCCTGCTTTATCATTGCCCCATGGATCTTTTGCTTCACCTTCAAATGTAACTTGGAATGTTTCCACGCGAGTAACGCCGTGAAGTGTCACATCTCCGGTAAGTGCATATTCATCATCACCAGTTTTTGTGATGCTTTTGGACTTAATCGTTAATGTTGGGTATGTTTCAACATCAAAAAAGTCAGCTGAACGAAGGTGATTATCACGGTCTTCGCTTCGGGTATCAACGCTAGCAACATCGATTGTGAATGTGATATCTGCAGTTGTTAAATCAACTGGATCGGCCTCGATTACTGCATCGAATTGATTGAATGAACCTTTCACTTTAGAAATCATCATATGCTTAACAGAGAATGCTACTTCACTATGGCTTACGTCAATTGCCCACTTTGTTTTTGTCATGTTAAAATTCCTCCCCAATAAATTATAGTGAAATTATATATTTTTAATTCGAGATAATTTAATACAAGATAAATTATAAATTCAATTTATTGGATTGTCAACGGCATTTACAAAAAACTAACAAACCCTTTAAACAAAAGATTCATGAGGCAAATCAAAAGTGTTTTTATAAAATTATCATAATTTGGATTTATTTTCCCTTGAATGGAAAAGATGATTAGTGGTTCATATCGTTTAGAGGAGGGAATAGTGTGTCAAACAATCAATCAAATGATCCGAATCAAGCAGAAGATGGTTTAACGAACCGGCAAGGACATCCTGTGACAAATAATCAAAATATGAGAACGGTTGGCAATCGCGGACCAACAACATTAGAAAATTATGATTTCATTGAGAAAATAAGTCACTTCGACAGGGAAAGAATACCGGAACGGGTCGTGCATGGTCGCGGTGCCGGTGCACATGGGTATTTTGAAGCATACGGAAAAGCCGGTGACGAGCCTGTTGCGAAGTATACGCGGGCTAAGCTTTTTCAAGAGGCGGGAAAACAGACGCCTTTGTTTGTTCGCTTTTCTACCGTTATTCATGGAACTCACTCGCCGGAGACATTGCGTGACCCACGTGGCTTTGCAGTAAAGTTCTATACCGAAGATGGAAACTGGGATTTGGTTGGGAATAATTTAAAAATTTTCTTTATTCGTGATGCGATTAAATTTCCTGATATGATTCATGCTTTTAAGCCAGATCCAATTACCAATCTACAGGATAATGAACGTTTTTTTGATTTTTGCTGTAATTCACCAGAATCATTTCACATGGTCACTTTCGTTTTCTCACCTTGGGGCATTCCAGCTAATTACCGCATGATGCAAGGGTCAGGTGTTAATACATATAAATGGGTGAACAATGAAGGAAAAGCTGTTCTTGTGAAATACCATTGGGAACCTAAACAAGGAATTAAAAATTTAACGCAAAAAGAGGCGGAAGAGATTCAAGCGACCAATTTCAACCATGCTACACAGGACTTGTATGATGCAATTGAACGTGGTGAATATCCTGAATGGGAGCTACTTGTCCAAGTGATGAGTGATGATGATCATCCTGAATTGGATTTCGATCCTTTAGATGATACGAAATTATGGCCTGAAGATCAGTTCCCATGGCTTGCGGTCGGGAAAATGGTTCTGAATAAAAATCCAGAAGATTATTTTACTGAAGTAGAGCAGGTAGCATTTGGAACAGGTGTTTTGGTTGATGGTCTTGATTTTTCGGATGACAAGATGCTTCAAGGCAGGACATTTTCCTATTCTGATACACAGCGTCATCGTGTCGGTGCAAACTATTTGCAGCTGCCAATTAATGCACCTAAGAAAAGGGTAGCAACAAATCAACGCGGTGGTCAAATGCAATATCGAGTTGACCTCGGGGAGAATCAGAACCCACATATCAATTACGAGCCTTCACTCCTTGGCGGCTTGCAAGAAGCAAAGCAAGAAGGGAAAGAATATACCCCTTATATCGAAGGAAAGCTTGTGAGAGAATCAATTGATCGCCAAAGCAATACGAAGCAAGCAGGTGAAACGTATCGGATGTTTGACGACTGGGAGAAGGATGAACTGATCTCTAACCTTGTTTCAGGACTCGCTCCAGTAGATCGTCGAATACAAGCCAAGATGATTGATCTTGCCAAAGAAGCGGATGAGGAATACGGCCGCCGTTTACAGGAAGGCTTGTCGAATGCTCCAAGGGAAGGATCCAGTCAAAAGCCCCTTGGAAATAAAGTTGGAGAAAATGCACCTGAAAAAGCAATTGAAAAAGGACATGACGCAGAACCATATTAAAAAATGAAGACTTAAAACAGGATATTTAAAAAGGGTCAGCCCCCGACTTTATTTACAGTTTATAGTGTTATACACACTTAGTTTAAACTGGATGGGGGGTGACTCTTTTATTTATGGACTGAAAAACTCAAGTTGTTAATGAAGCGTATCATGATAGCGAATATCGTAAACCAATGGATTTTATCTGATAAATGAATTAAACTGAAACTACTTAAATAGTAAATGGGTTTTGCTGTAAAATTACAGTGGACTGTAAGGAGATGGAAGAATGGTTAAGTTTTTATCTGCTCTAATCGTTCCTGGCTTACTTGTTATCTTATTTTCAAGAGTGACGTTTAATCGTTTTGTTGGTCTTGCATTGACGGTTGCCTTGATTGCAGCCTCGGCATATAAAGGATATACACATACATGGATTTTGATTATCATAGACGCATTTTCGTTAACAGTCGGGTTTTGGTATTCAACGAAAATGTTAAAACGAATATCATGAAGCAAGGACGAGGTACCGCTATCTTCATTTTTACTCCCCTATTATCTAGACACGTAGACACATGGTGAAATTCGCGCCATGTGATTTTTGTAATGGCTAACCTCTCGATTTATAAATCAATTGAGATTGATTGGTTTAATCTAGCTCTCTGTCGAACAAAGCGGTTGCATTTTTATCCCGGTTTAACAGGCGATAATACCCTACTGATGGAAGTTTCTCTTTATTATCGAAAAAAGTGTCGAATGGACGTTCGCTTATTGTTGGTTTCTTAGTAGTCCATTGTGGTAGAATGTGTATAGAAAGCTTCAATAAAGGGCTATAAATAGATATGAATGACTTAGACGAAAGCCTAACGGTAAAACATGTAAAATACATTGTAGTGCGTGTTCAAAAAGGAGGATAAAAAGAACCGAGAAGTTCGAGGAGCGCATCTCGAGAGGACTGGAGCGTATGCAATAATACGTGAGGACCGGAGAGACAGAGCTTTGATGCAATTCGACAGCTATTTTTACCGGACTTTTTGAACATCTTCTTATAGACAAGGCAAAGTTTTGCTTATGAGAAATACTTCTATAGACTGGAGGATTGCTTAGTGAAGGATCAATTTGAGTTAGTCTCCAACTATTCACCACAAGGAGATCAGCCTGCTGCAATTAAGGAATTAATAGCAGGAGTAGAAAGCGAGAAACGGTATCAGACATTGCTTGGGGCAACTGGAACGGGAAAAACATTTACTGTTTCAAATGTAATCAAAGAAATTAACAAACCAACATTAGTCATTGCTCATAACAAGACGCTTGCAGGGCAGCTATACAGTGAATTCAAGGAGTTTTTCCCGGATAATGCTGTCGGATATTTTGTTAGTTATTATGATTACTATCAACCGGAAGCATATGTTCCATCTACGGATACATATATTGAAAAGGATGCAAGCATTAATGATGAGATTGACAAACTGCGTCACTCTGCTACATCTGCGTTATTTGAGCGTCAAGACGTCATTATTATCGCCAGTGTCTCATGCATTTTTGGTCTCGGTTCTCCTGAAGAATATCGGGAAATGGTTGTATCGCTCCGCACAGGTATGGAAATTGACCGAAATAAACTGCTTCATAAATTAGTGGACATTCAATATGAACGAAATGATATCGACTTCCACCGTGGGACTTTCCGTGTACGTGGTGATGTAGTTGAGATTTTCCCAGCTTCTCGTGACGAACACTGTGTTCGTGTGGAGTTTTTTGGTGATGAAATTGATCGAATACGTGAAGTGAACGCGTTAACGGGAGAAATTACCGCTGAACGCGATCATATCGCAATATTCCCAGCCTCCCATTTCGTTACCCGTGAAGAGAAAATGAAGGTAGCGATTGAGAATATCGAAAAAGAACTAGAAGAATGGTTAGTTGTGCTACGCAAGGAAGACAAACTTCTCGAGGCCCAACGCCTTGAACAGCGTACAAGATATGATCTTGAAATGATGCGTGAAATGGGTTTTTGTTCGGGAATTGAGAACTATTCTAGACATTTAACATTGAAGCCCCCTGGTGCAACACCTTATACATTAATCGATTATTTTCCAGAAGATTTTCTGCTTGTTATTGATGAATCACATGTAACCTTGCCACAAATTCGCGGCATGTATAACGGTGATCAGGCGAGAAAACAAGTGTTGGTGGATCACGGATTCCGGATGCCTTCTGCTAAAGATAACAGACCGCTTCGATTTGAAGAGTTTGAGGAGAAAGTCCATCAAGCGATTTTTGTATCCGCGACGCCTGGGCCGTTTGAATTGGAACATACACCGGAGATGGTCGAGCAAATTATTAGACCAACTGGTTTATTAGATCCAAATATTGAGGTGAGACCGATTGAAGGTCAAATTGATGATTTAATCGGTGAAATTCATGAACGCATCAAACGAAACGAGCGTGTACTTGTCACAACGCTGACGAAAAAAATGTCTGAGGATTTAACGGATTATTTAAAAGAAATTGGAATTAAGGTTCAGTATCTCCATTCTGAGGTAAAGACTTTAGATCGAATTGAAATTATCCGTGAACTACGAATGGGGAAATACGATGTACTTGTAGGGATTAACTTGCTAAGAGAAGGTCTCGACATTCCAGAAGTATCTTTGGTGACGATATTGGATGCCGATAAAGAAGGGTTCTTGCGCTCGGAGCGTTCACTTATTCAAACAATTGGCCGTGCAGCGAGGAATTCAAATGGCCATGTGATTATGTATGCTGATCGGATGACGAATTCGATGGAATTGGCCATTAGCGAGACAAAGCGGCGTCGTGAAATTCAAGAACAGTACAATATCAAACACAATATTACTCCACAAACCATTCAAAAAGAGGTTCGTGGTTCCATTCGTGTAACCCATGCAGCAGAAGATACGGAAATATACGATACAGCACCTAGTTTCACTAAAATGACGAAACAGGAGCGAGAACAGCTAATTATAAATACGGAAAAAGAAATGAAAGAAGCAGCTAAAGCCCTCGATTTTGAGCGGGCAGCACAGCTTCGTGATCTTTTAATCGAGTTGAAAGTGGAAGGGTGACAAGACAATGGCATTGGAAAAAATAACGGTTATCGGTGCACGAGCCAATAACCTAAAGAATATTGACGTTACAATCCCGAGAGACAAGCTTGTCGTCCTTACCGGATTGTCGGGGTCAGGGAAGTCATCACTTGCATTTGATACGATATACGCGGAAGGGCAACGGCGCTATGTTGAATCTCTCTCTGCTTATGCTAGACAATTTTTAGGACAAATGGATAAACCCGATGTTGATTCAATTGAAGGCCTTTCACCGGCGATATCCATCGATCAAAAAACTACAAGTCGTAATCCGCGTTCAACAGTTGGAACGGTGACGGAAATTTACGATTATTTACGTTTACTTTACGCACGCATCGGTAGGCCGACATGTCCTAATCACGGCATTGAAATTTCGTCCCAAACGATCGAACAGATGGTGGACCGGATTTTAGAATACCCTGATCGGACAAAAATGCAAGTGCTTGCTCCAGTTGTTTCAGGAAGAAAAGGGACTCACGCTAAAATTTTTGAAGACATTAAAAAACAAGGCTATGTAAGAGTTCGGGTAGATGGCGAGATCCTAGATGTAGGGGAAGATATCACACTTGAGAAAAATAAAAAACATTCGATTGAAGTCATTATCGACCGGATCGTGATTAAAGAAGGAATAGCCGCGCGCCTTGCTGACTCCATGGAAAGTGCTTTAAAGCTTGGTGAAGGAAAAGTATTGATCGATATTAACGGGGAAGAAGAGCTTTTGTTTAGCGAACACCACGCTTGCCCTTATTGTGGGTTCTCTGTTGAAGAATTGGAGCCGCGCATGTTTTCTTTTAACAGCCCCTTTGGTGCTTGCCCAGATTGCGACGGTCTCGGTACGAAACTTGAGGTCGATAAGCAGCTCGTCATTCCGAATGAAGAATTAACGTTAAATCAGAATGCATTTGCTCCTTGGGAATCGACAAGTTCGCAATATTATCCCCAACTACTGAAAACCATTGCTGATCATTACGGAATTGATATGGATACGCCAGTTAAAGATTTATCGGCTGATTTGCTGGATAAGGTTTTATATGGCTCTGGAACAGAAAAAATTCTCTTTCGTTATGAAAATGATTATGGCCGGTTGCATGAAAGCTATATAAATTTCGAAGGTATTTTGAATAACGTGGAACGACGCTTTAAAGAAACAAGCTCAGATTATGTCCGCGACCAGATGGAAAAGTATATGGCACAACATGCTTGTCCAACTTGTAAAGGACAAAGATTGAAAAAGGAAAGCCTATCCGTGCTCATCCAAAAGCAAACGATTAGTGAAACAACTGCCTATTCGATTGAAGAAGCTGTTCATTTTTTTGAGAATCTAGATTTAACGGAAAAGGAACAAGCGATTGCCAATTTAATTTTGCGTGAAATTAAAGAACGTTTGGGTTTTCTTGCTAATGTCGGCTTGGAGTATTTAACGTTAAGCAGAGCAGCTGGTACATTATCAGGTGGGGAAGCTCAGCGAATCAGGCTTGCAACTCAGATTGGTTCACGTTTAACTGGTGTTCTTTATATTTTGGATGAGCCGTCAATCGGTCTTCATCAAAGAGACAATGATCGCCTTATTGAAACACTGAAGAATATGCGTGAAATTGGCAATACGCTTATCGTTGTTGAACATGATGAAGATACGATGCTTGCTGCAGATTATTTGATCGATGTAGGACCGGGAGCAGGTGCTCACGGCGGGAAAATTGTTTCTGCAGGTACGCCGCAGGAAGTAATGGATGATCCCGATTCGTTAACTGGGCAGTATTTGTCAGGGAAAAAGTTTATCCCATTGCCATTAGAACGTCGCAAAAGTGATGGTCGTTATATTGAAATCAAAGGAGCGAAAGAAAACAATCTTAAAAATGTGAATGTGAAATTCCCTCTTGGTACATTTACAGCTGTTACTGGTGTTTCGGGGTCTGGGAAAAGTACGTTAGTGAATGAGATTCTTCATAAATCGTTAGCGCAAAAATTGAACCGGGCAAAAGCTCGTCCTGGTTCTTTCCGAGAAATCAAAGGTATCGATTATCTTGATAAAGTCATTGATATTGATCAGTCACCGATCGGTAGAACGCCACGTTCAAACCCTGCTACATATACAGGGGCATTTGATGATATTCGAGATGTGTTTGCGACAACGAATGAGGCGAAAATCCGCGGCTATAAAAAGGGCCGTTTTAGTTTTAATGTCAAAGGCGGTCGCTGTGAAGCTTGTCGTGGTGACGGAATCATTAAAATTGAAATGCATTTCTTACCTGATGTGTATGTCCCTTGTGAAGTATGCCATGGAAAACGATATAATCGTGAAACGTTGGAAGTGAAATATAAAGGCAAAAATATCGCGGATATTCTCGAGTTGACGGTAGAAGAAGCCGTTGAATTTTTTGAAAATATCCCGAAAATCAGCAGAAAATTACAAACGATTCAAGATGTTGGCTTAGGTTATATTAAACTTGGTCAGCCAGCAACGACACTTTCGGGTGGAGAAGCACAGCGGGTTAAGTTAGCCTCTGAACTCCATCGTCGTTCAAATGGCCGCTCTTTCTATATTCTTGATGAACCAACGACAGGACTTCATGTCGATGATATCGCTAGGCTTCTTGGAGTTCTTCAGCGCCTCGTTGAAAACGGAGATACCGTTCTTGTCATCGAACATAATCTAGATGTCATTAAATCAGCCGATTATTTGGTCGACCTTGGTCCTGAGGGCGGAGATAAGGGCGGAACGATTATCGCAACTGGTACACCAGAGGATATCGCTAAGGTAGAGGGGTCTTATACAGGGAAATATCTAAAACCTATACTTGAACGAGACCGTATCCGAATGGAGAAGAGAATCGAGGAAAAAGAGCATGAACATGTATAAGCAAGCCAATTTGGCTTGCTTGTTTCGTATTTAAAAGAAGAATTTTGTAGAAAAGCGCTTAATCAACTGATTGATTAAAAGGAGAAAAAAGATATGCTGCTAGCGACATATTATGTGGAATTCGTTGATTATTATGTCATTTGTAATTGTCGAATGGTAGTGTGGAGATTTAGTGAGTGAAGGAAATATTTGAAGGCTTCTTTTTATTCTTAATCAATTGATTGATTAAAATAGAAGGGACAGCGCATTTCAAGGGATATATGCGTAGAAATAGGTGAATATTTTGTCGGTGTGAAAGGGTGGATTTTGCAGGAATTTACGATAATCCGCTTAATCAAACGATTGATTAAAATGGATGCAAACATGTAATTCAATGGACACCCTGCTTTAGAATCGTTAATTCTTATCCCACATTAACGGGCAGTCCCCCCACCTCAAGGCTTAGAGGAATCGAAGAGCGTAGGTGGGGGATAACTGCATTTAATCTAGTTGCGGCTCCTAGCCCCTCGAGGTCATAAGCTGTAATACTCTGTGGCAAACTACGCCACGTCGTATTCCATCTTATGCTTGTCGGACTATCACAGGATGTGATGGCGTCTCTGTTGCTCACAGGACGTGAGCGAACTTAGGAGACGTACCTTGTACTAGTCGCCTCGCTTTTTAATGGAAAAGCCCGAGTGGTGAGATACAGTGAAACTTACCGAGAGTTGCGCAGAGGTTTAGTTGAACCAATCGGGTTCGTAGAGTCGATTTATCTACGCTAGGCGGAGATATTAGCGACTCCAGAACGGGACTAACGATGAAGAGAACCCCCACTGATTGAAGTTTCACTTTATGTCGTTTAAAATTATCGAAGTTAAATTTTGTAAGTGATGAAACTTTCATGAATGGTAGGCGTATTAATTAGTAAGTGTGTTTTCATTTTTTTGACTGAAAGTACTACCTGATTGCTTCAATAATCATTCACTGGAAAAGAGAAATGTTTACTTTATCCCGGCCTAATTTTGTGAGAAAATCGAGAAAACGTGCGAAATAATAGATTGAAATTGGAGGGAAACGAAATGAATGAAGAAAAAAAGCGAATTCTGCAAATGGTTCAAGATGGGAAGTTGTCAACGGAAGAAGCTTTAAAGATTTTAGACGAATTAGATCTGGCGAGTAAAGAATCGGAGAAGAAAGAACAAGTGTTGGTCAATGAATTATCGACCGTCGTGCTTGATAAAGAAGGTACCAATAAACAACAAGATTATTTTAATAAAAAAATCAGCTCTTCCAAAGAGAAAATCTTTGAATTCGTAGAGAGTGCCGTGAAAAAAATTAAAGAATCGGATCTTGACTTCAATTTTGGTGCTTCACACGAGATTTCACATATTTTTACCCATGATCAAACACCCCTCAAAGAAATTGAGATAGATATCGCAAATGGCAAGACGAAAGTAATCCCATGGTCGAATGATGAAATTAGAATCGAATGTCAAGCGAAGGTTTATCAAGGCGCAATGCAGGATGAGGCAAGAGAAGCGCTGTTAAAAGACGTGCATTTTTCAGTAGAAGCCGAGAAATTACGATTTCATTTATTGCAGAAGTCGATAAAAGCTGACGTCACTCTGTATATCCCTAATAAAGAATATGAAGAAGTGTATATCCGTATGTTTAACGGTTCTATTTCTGGCGAGTCTTTAAAAGCAAATCATTTTAAAGTAAAGACTGCCAATGGAAAAATTGCGATCGAAGGTGTGACAGGGAAAACACTCGATGCTGAAACGGGAAATGGAAATATTTCGATTCGTCAAGCTACTATAGAAAAAATCGAGACAGAAACATTAAATGGCTCGATTCATGTTGATGGAATTTATAAAAACCTTGATGCTCAATCATTCGCCGGTCAAGTGACATGTCGTGCTGAAGAACCGAATTGTGAATATATTTCCGTCAAAACAGTAACCGGGAAACTGGATGTATTCCTACCTACGGGAATTGCTGTTGAAGGTGAGCTGAAATCGAATCTTGGTAACTTCAATGTAACCTTGGATGGGATTCAAATTATCGAAGAGAAAAATGATGTCATTCAAAAAGCGTTGAAATTCAAAACGACCAAGCATATTGTACCTGTCCTTCATTTGTTTGCCGATACGAAAACGGGTGGCATTTCAGTATCGTAAAATGAGACTTTATTACGGTTAAGAAGGAAACATGAGGATGTCCCAAAGGGTTTGACCACGCACTTTATACACTGTTCAAAGTGGTACGTATGCTTATTTGAACTGTATATTGTCATTGCGAGGTCAATCTCTTTCGATAAGGGGCATCCTCTTTATAGTTTAGCAAGGATATTTTGTGATTGAGTGGCTTTTTAAAAATCCTTTGTTTGGATATTAGTAGAAAAATGCTAAAATAAAGATTACCTTAATAAGTGAAATAATTTAACTCCAAGGAGGATAACGATACATGGCAAAAGTACGCGTGAAAGATTTGGTAGATACATTCAATCTTGAATTAGTCAGTGGTGAAGAAGGAATTAACCGTCCTATTATTACAAGTGACCTTTCTCGTCCTGGTTTGGAAATTGCAGGTTTTTTCGATTTTTATCCTGCTGAGAGGATTCAACTACTTGGAATGACAGAGATGTCTTTCTTTGAAAAGCTGAGCGCTCCGGAAAGAACAAGCAGAATGGAAAACTTGTGTAGGGATATTACACCTGGAATTATTATTAGCCGTGCGCATGAAGTTCCGGAAGAGCTAATCATTGCATCTGAACAACAATCGGTCCCAGTGATGAGGTCGAGTATGAAGACAACCCGGCTATTTAGTCACTTGACTAATTTCCTTGAAAGTAAACTTGCGCCGACAACAGCTGTCCATGGGGTACTGATTGATATTTATGGAGTCGGCGTGATGATTACTGGGAAAAGTGGAGTGGGTAAAAGTGAGACGGCACTCGAGTTAGTAAAACGAGGACATCGTTTAGTTGCGGATGATTGTGTGGAGATTCGTCAGGAAGATCAGGATACACTAGTTGGCAATGCTCCGGAACTGATTGAGCATTTACTTGAAATTCGTGGACTGGGTATTATTAATGTAATGACATTGTTTGGTGCAGGTGCTGTGAGAAGCAATAAGAAGATTTCTCTCGTTATCAATTTGGAGCTTTGGGAAAAGAACAAGCAATATGATCGGGTCGGCCTTGATGAGGAAAAAGTAAAAATAATTGATACAGAAGTAACGAAATTAACGGTTCCTGTACGTCCGGGAAGAAACTTAGCTGTTATTATAGAAGTGGCCGCGATGAACTTCCGTTTGAAAAGAATGGGCGTCAATGCAGCTGAAATATTCTCAAGTAGGTTGAATAATACAATTTCCGGAAATGGTCACGAAGAATTTTAAAGTGGACCTTCTCCTATATAAGTGTCATTCCAACTGATGGAGTAAGTAATCTTGGATGAAAATTTCTTGGAATAGAAAAGAGGGAATGTGATGGAGCAAGAAATGCAACCGTTAAATCCTATTGCAGTTGATTTAGGTTTTCTAGCAGTGCACTGGTATGGGATCATTATCGGATTTGGTGTTCTTCTAGGTTTATATATTGCTACTAAGGAAGCGGATAGAAGAGGGATTGGTAAGGAAACCTTTATTGATATGATACTGTTTGCTGTCCCTATTGCAATTATTAGTGCGCGAATTTATTATGTCATTTTTCAGTGGGATTATTATTCACAAAATCCGGGCGAAATCATTCAAATCTGGAACGGTGGCATCGCGATACACGGAGCGATTATTGGTGCTGTATTAACGGCTATTGTTTTTTCAAAGGTAAGGAAATTATCGTTTTGGAAGCTTGTAGATGTAGCGGCTCCGAGTCTTCTTCTAGGGCAGGCTATTGGCCGTTGGGGTAATTTTATGAATCAGGAGGCGCATGGCGGTGAAGTGACGCGTGCCTTTTTAGAAAATCTCCATTTACCTAATTTTATTATAAATCAAATGTACATAGAAGGAGCTTATTATCATCCGACCTTTTTATATGAGTCGCTTTGGAACTTGTTAGGTGTCGTGTTATTGCTATTTTTAAGAAGATCGAACTTGCATCGAGGGGAGATCTTTTTATCCTATGTCATTTGGTATTCAGTGGGCCGATTCTTCATTGAAAGCTTGCGGACGGACAGTCTAATGCTGACAGAAACACTACGCATTGCCCAAGTTATTTCAATCGTATTAATTGTAGTGGCAATCGGCCTTTGGGTTTATAGAAGAGTTCGGGGATATGCCGATAAAAAATACTTAGAGGCATAATGAACGAATCGGGGTGAAAGGAATTGATTGGTAATTCAGTAAAAAAGGGTCTATTGGTAGGATTAAAGACTACTTGGACTTTAGGTAAAGTGATCTTCCCAGTTACATTGATTGTATCCGTGCTTCAATATACACCGGTTTTACAATGGATCATCGATTTCGTTGCTCCTTTTATGAATATGATTGGACTGTCGGGAGAAGCTGCGATTCCTCTTGTATTAGGCAATTTTTTAAATTTGTACGCAGGTATTGCCGGGATTTTAACGCTTGATTTATCGGTGAAAGAAGTCTTTATTATTGCCATCATGTTATCGTTTAGTCACAATTTGTTTATTGAATCGGGCGTTGCAGCGAAGGTTGGTGTGAAACTTTGGGTTATTTTAACAGTCAGAATTGGCTTAGCGATACTTGCTGCTGTTATTATTAATCTAGTTTGGCAAGGTGGATCAGAGCTTGCTAAATACGGGTTTGTTAGTCCTGATACAGTGGAAATCAATGGTGCATGGGCGATTCTATTGAATGGATTGGAACGGGCTGCATCTGGGGTATTGCAATTAGCTTTCATTGTTATTCCATTAATGATTATCATGCAGATCATGAAAGATTTGAAGTGGCTGGATGTTATGTCAAAGGTGTTGGCTCCATTTACAAAGATTCTAGGGATGAAGCCCAATACATCGATGACGATGGTGGCAGGTCTCACAATCGGATTGGCGTATGGGGCTGGTGTCATGATTCAAGCTGCAAAAGAAGATAATGTAAGTAAAAAGGATATGACGCTTGCTTTTATTTTTCTAGTGTCGTGTCATGCTGTGGTTGAGGATACATTAATATTTATTCCGCTTGGGATTCCAGTATGGCCGTTGTTGGTCATCAGACTAACAACAGCTATTCTGTTAACGATGATTATCGGGTTTATTTGGAATCGATCGGAGTTTACGCAAAGGAAGGAAGCTTATGAACAGTAAAATTACAACTTTATTATTCGATTTAGATGGAACATTGATTAACACAAATGAATTAATTGTTGCTTCATTTTTGGATACATTAAATCATTATTATCCTGACCGGTATAAACGCGAGGACGTCATTGCTTTTAATGGTCCGCCACTATATGAAACATTTCATAGTATTGATCCGGAACGTGTGGAAGAGATGGTGAAGCATTATCGGAAGCACAACTTGGAGCATCATGATTTATTAGTAACGGAGTTTGATGAGGTGTATGATACGCTCAAGACATTGAAGGAGAGCGGCTATAAATTAGCGATTGTTTCAACGAAGATAAGTGACGTTGTGAAAAAAGGCCTGCAGTTGACGAAGTTGGATGAATTCTTTGAGGTGATTATTGCGCTCGATCATGTGGAAAAAGCGAAGCCGGATCCTGAACCAGTTCAGAAGGCATTGGCTTTATTAGGTTCGTCACCTGAAGAGTCGATCATGATTGGTGATAACTATCACGATATTCTGTCTGGAAAAAATGCCGGAACGAAAACAGCAGGAGTGGCTTGGTCGGCGAAGGGCCAGGAGCATCTTGAGCAATACAATCCGGATTATATTCTTGAGAAGATGTCAGATTTAATCACGATTTTAGAGGACTAAGCCTTATGAGGCGGACAACAAGGTACCCGGTAGAAGGTGCAAACTCGCTTTGGCATGTCTACAAAACGGTTCCTTTTTGGAAAGTTGTGAAGAATTTTAGTGTGATTCAGCTCGCCAGATACATGCCCTTTTTAGAAATGAAAAACTGGCTGTATCGTGTTTTTTTAAGAATGAAAGTTGGCGACCAAACGTCATTTGCTCTCATGGTCATGTTGGATTGTATGTTTCCTGAAAAAATCACAGTCGGCAGAAATACAGTCATTGGCTATAACACGACGATTTTGGCTCATGAATATTTAATTAAGGAATACCGGCTAGGTGAGGTTGTGATTGGCAGTGAGGTCTTAATCGGTGCCAATTCAACCATTTTACCGGGAGTTGTCATTGGTGATGGAGCCATTGTGTCGGCTGGTACGCTTGTTCATAAGGATGTACCGGAAGGCGCTTTTGTTGGTGGGAACCCCATGCGCGTCATTTACACGAAAGAAGAAAGAGCGAATCAATTGGAAATTTGAATCAAATGAATGAATAAAAGATGTCCGAATAGGGCCAGACCTTGCAAGCTATGCACAGTTCAGAGTGGTACAACCACTTAAATTGAACTGCATATAGTCATTGCGAGGTCTGGCCCTTTTATTATGGGAAATGGGGTCTGACCCCTGCTATACCTTGCGCAAACCTATGAATTACAAGGGGATTCAGTATGTGAGAGAAGTTGGGAAATAGGGTCTGACCCCAAAATGTTGTGCTTGACGTGGTGCAATTTGAAGGGTAAAATATGGGTAACTTCATTTCGGTAGTATGGTAGCGAGTTAAAGGATTTTGTTTTATCTGAATATAATGTGGAAAGTTTTGGTTGGTTTTGCGAGAATGAATAAGAGTGAAGATAATTCTTGAAGGATGTGTTGTTGTGACCAAGCCGTTTATGTTTGAAAAGCCACTGGGCATGCGAGATACGCTTCCGTTGTTATATGAAACGAAAGCATTGGTAAGAAATCGCATGAGCGTTGAGATTAAGAAGTGGGGATATCAATTTATTGAAACGCCTGCGTTGGAATATTATGAAACAATCGGAGAGGCTTCAGCAATCTTAGATCAGCAATTGTTTAAATTATTGGATCAGCAAGGACACGCACTTGTTCTAAGACCGGATATGACAACGCCAATTGCCAGAGTTGCAGCATCTAAGCTACTAAAGCAACAGATCCCATTACGTCTTGCATACTCAGCTAATGTGTACCGGGCGCAGCAAAGAGAAGGTGGGCGCCCTGCAGAGTTTGAACAGATCGGAATCGAGCTCATTGGTAATCCATCCATTAGTGCTGACGCAGAAATCATCTCATTGCTTGTAGATGTGCTTAAAGCTACAGGTCTCAAAGATTTTAAAATAGCAATCGGGCATATTGGCTTTTTACAGGAATTATTTATTAGCATTTTAGGAAATGAGGAACGAGCAGCGGTTTTACGAAAATATTTATATGAAAAAAATTATGTAGGCTATCGTGAGCATGTGAAGTCACTGCCGTTATCGTCGATTGACAAGCAGCGATTAATTGATTTCGTTTCCTTAAGAGGCGAAGAGAATACGTTGAGCCAAGCTGCTACCTTACTTGAACATGAAACGGGAAGAGAAACGCTTCAAGATCTAAAGGAGTTGGCTCTGCAACTAAAGGAATTTGGAATCGAAGAATTTATCTCGTTTGACTTAACGCTAGTTAGTCATATGAGTTATTACACGGGCACTCTTTTCGAAGTATATGCCAATCAGGTCGGTTCACCGATTGGCAACGGAGGTCGATATGACAGCCTTCTTGAAAAATTTGGCTGGAGCACTCCTGCAACGGGATTTGCCATCCGAATGGATCGCTTGACTGAAGCGCTAGGTGAAATACAAGAAACGGAAACATCTGAATGTGTCGTCTTCAGTCCTGAACGGAGAAAAGAAGCACTCATATTTGCCAAGGAAAAACGAGAACAAGGGATCAACGTAACGATTCAAGAAATTAATGCGCTAGAGAATGTTGATGCATTTACTAAGGCATTTCATGAGGTCCATTTGTATATCGGAAATGGAGGTGCAAGAAGTGAATAGCTTTCTAACGATTGCGATGCCAAAAGGTAGGATTTTTGAAGAAGCGGTAGATTTATTACGAAAAGCGGACTTCCGTCTCCCGCCAGAATTTGATGATTCACGAAAACTCATTTTAGAAGTAGAAGAAGAGAATTTACGATTCATTTTGGCAAAACCTATGGATGTGGTCACCTATGTGGAGCATGGTGTTGCGGATGTTGGGATTGCAGGGAAAGATGTTATGTTGGAGGAAGAACGGGATGTCTACGAATTACTGGATTTGAAAATAAGTGCTTGTTATTTAGCGGTAGCCGGACTTCCAAATACAAAAATCAGTGATATCACACCGAAAATCGCCAGTAAATATCCGAATGTGGCCTCCAGTTATTTTCGTGAACAAGGTGAACAGGTAGAAATTATTAAGTTGAACGGATCTATTGAACTAGCACCTCTAATTGGACTCGCAGAGAGAATTGTGGACATTGTGTCGACTGGGCAAACATTAAAGGAAAACGGACTTGTGGAATATGCAAAAATTGCCGATGTGACATCGAGATTAATTGCAAATCCGGTGAGCTATCGAATAAAAGAAAAGAGAATTACGGAAATTGTCGATCGGCTTGCAGGAATAGTAAATCAGTGAGGGGGTGGAGTGATGAAGATAGAACGATTTACAGAAGGCGCTTCATTAAAGCGTTCGGTAGATTCAGGGACAGCTGAACAGCGCAAGACCGTACAGGATATCATCGATGAAGTTAGAAAGTCTGGCGATGAAGCGATTGCTCGTTACACAGAGAAATTCGATGGTGTAAAGCTTGAACAATTTACTGTTTCGATAGAGGAAATTGATGAAGCGGCAGATGGACTAAGTGAGTATGAGCGATCTATCATCGAAGAAGCGGCAGCAAATATCCGCTCTTTTCATGAAAAGCAGCTAAAGAATTCGTGGATTTCGACAGATGAAACAGGAACAATGCTCGGACAAAAACTAACTGCACTTGATGCGGTTGGTGTGTATGTACCGGGGGGGACGGCTGCGTACCCATCATCAGTATTAATGAATGTGATCCCTGCGAAAGTAGCAGGCGTGGAACGAATCGTAATGGTTTCCCCTCCAGGGAATGATGGGAAGCTATCTAAGTCGGTTATGGCAGCAGCGAAAATCGCAGGTGTTACGGAAATTTATACAATTGGTGGTGCACAAGCGGTTGCGGCACTTGCATATGGAACAGAAACAATTGAAAAAGTCGATAAAATTGTTGGACCTGGAAATATTTATGTAGCGTTAGCGAAAAGAGAAGTGTTCGGAGACGTAGCAATCGATATGATTGCAGGGCCGAGTGAGATTGCGGTCCTTGCTGATGAAACAGCCATTGCCAAAGAAGTAGCAGCAGATTTACTGTCGCAAGCAGAGCATGATGCCAGAGCGTGTAGCGTGCTGATCACCACAGAAGCAAGCCTAGCTGATGAGGTGGCAAAAGAGGTGGAAAAACAGTTGGCCTTGTTACCGAGACGAGAGATTGCGGAAGCATCTATTCGGGATTACGGGAAGATTATCGTGTGCGAGGATATGAATCAGGCGATTCAGGCCGTTAATACACTTGCGCCAGAGCATCTTGAAATTATCACGAAAGATCCACTGGAAGTGATGACTCAAGTACGCCATGCTGGTGCCATTTTCTTAGGGAGATACAGTACGGAGCCAGTTGGTGACTACTTCGCCGGACCAAACCACGTACTCCCGACAAATGGTACAGCCCGTTTTTCAAGCCCACTAAATGTGGACGACTTTCAGAAAAAATCAAGCATCATCATGTACAGTCAAACAGCCTTTAGAAAAAACGCAGAAAAAATTGCAACCTTTGCCCGGCTCGAAGGCCTCGAAGCACATGCCAGAGCTGTAGAATCACGTGGGAAATAGGGTCTGACCCCTAAACGGGTCACTTCAAGGCGTTGATAAACTTAAGGTTGCGTAAGGAAAATAGATTTGGGAAATGGGGTCTGACCCCTAGGAGGAGGTTCGTATGGAACGTGTTGGTAGTGTTGTGAGGAAGACTGGTGAGACAGATGTGAAGCTTGCGTTTACCGTAGATGGTGAAGGTGTATCTCGAATTGAGACGGGTGTGCCATTTATGACACATATGTTGGATTTATTTACGAAGCATGGTCATTTTGATCTGACGGTTGATGCTCAAGGTGATATTGAAGTGGATGCTCATCATACAACAGAGGATATTGGGATTTGTCTTGGGCAGGCATTAATCGAAGCCCTCGGTGATAAGCGTGGAATTAAACGCTACGGAAATGCATTTGTGCCTATGGATGAGGCGTTAGCACAGGTTGTCGTTGATCTTAGCAACCGTCCGCACCTAGAATTTCGAGCAGAGTTTCCCGCGCAGAAGGTTGGGACATTTGATACCGAGCTTGTTCATGAGTTTCTCTGGAAATTAGCGCTTGAAGCCCGGATGAATCTACATGTAATTGTTCATTATGGCCAAAATACGCACCATATCATTGAGGCAATTTTTAAAGCTCTTGGAAGAGCCCTTGATGAAGCGACAACGATCGATCCACGTGTAAAAGGAATTCCTTCTACGAAAGGATTGTTATAAATGATTGGCATTGTCGATTACGGCATGGGCAATTTGTTCAGTGTTAGTAAAGCACTCGAACGTTTAGACGCAGAGTTTTTTATTTCAGATGATCCTGCCGAACTGGCAAAAGCAGATGGAATCATTTTACCAGGTGTTGGTTCGTTTAGAGATGCCATGATTTTACTTGAGCATAAGGAATTAGATGTTTTTCTGAAGAAACACGTAGACAACGGTGGATATCTATTAGGAATTTGTCTAGGTATGCAGCTATTATTCGAGGAAAGTGAAGAAAATGGACCTGCGAAAGGTCTGTCACTAATTCCAGGGAAAATTACGCGGCTTTCTGGGATAGATTCCAAAAACAATGCCTATAAAGTTCCACATATGGGCTGGAACAAACTAACTTTCAACAATCAATCTCCTCTTTTAAAAGGACTTGAAGAGGATTATGTATATTTCGTTCATTCATACTTTGTAGTGACAAATGAAACGGAGGTTGTAGCTGCATCTGCAAAATACGATGTGGACGTGCCGGCGATTGTCACAAAAGGAAATGTATTCGGTATGCAGTTTCACCCGGAAAAAAGCAGTTCAATGGGCATATCCTTATTAAAAAATTACTTGTCACTAGTGAAAGGGAGGCAATAAGATGTCTAATTTCACAATTTACCCTGCCATTGATATGCGCGGTGGGAAATGTGTTCGTTTAATTCAAGGCGATTACAATCAAGAAACCGTTTATGGTGATTCACCGTTTGACATGGCAAAAAGTTTCGCCAGTCAAGGGGCAGAGTGGATACATATGGTCGATCTCGACGGAGCAAAAGCAGGGAGCAGAATCAATGATTCGTATGTGATTCAAGCAGCGAAAGAGCTGGGTGCTAAAATACAAATTGGTGGTGGAATCAGGACAGAAACAGACGTTGTCCACTATCTTGAACGCGGCGTCCAACGTGTCATCCTTGGTAGTGCAGCCGTTTCAGACCCGGAATTCACCAAAGCAATGCTTAGTAAATACGGCAAGCAGATTGCAATCGGCATCGATGCAAAAGACGGTAAAGTCGCAACACACGGTTGGCTCCAAACATCAGAAACGACAGCAATTGAACTTGGCAAGGCATTAGCTGATTGCGGAGCAGAAGTGTTTATTGTAACGGATATTGCAACAGATGGCATGCTTTCTGGACCGAATGTGGAAGGAATTGTTGCGATGGCAGAAGCGACTGGAAAAGGCGTTATTGCCTCAGGTGGAATAAGCAGCCTACAAGACCTTATTACGTTAAAGGAATATCAAAATCATGGGGTTATTGGAGCCATTGTCGGCAAAGCGCTCTATACGAATCGGTTTACAGTCAAGGAAGCATTAGAAAAGGTGCGTGATTAAATGCTGACTAAACGAATTATTCCATGCTTGGACGTGAAAGAGGGCAGAGTGGTTAAAGGCGTTCAATTTGTATCTTTACGAGATGCAGGCGATCCCGTCGAACTTGCTGCATTTTATGATCAAGAAGGGGCTGACGAACTAGTATTTCTTGATATTTCCGCTTCGCATGAAGGGCGGGAAACGATGGTTGATGTCGTAAAGGCTGTTGCTGGAAGTCTTGCTATCCCATTTACTGTTGGCGGCGGCATTAATTCCCTAGAAGATATGAAACAAATTCTCAGAGCGGGTGCTGATAAGGTGTCATTAAACACATCTGCCGTCCTACGTCCAGAATTAATTACAGAAGGTGCAAATTACTTCGGTTCACAGTGCATCGTAGTGGCTGTTGACGCACGATGGGATGAGTCGCTCGGTTCATGGCGTGTCTATACGCATGGAGGCAGACGAGCAACGGATTGGGAAGTCATTGCTTGGGTAAAAGAAGCGGTAAACCGTGGCGCTGGGGAAATTCTTCTTACTAGTATGGATAATGATGGTGAAAAACAAGGCTTTAATCTTGCCTTGACAAGGGCAGTGAGCGAATCGGTATCGGTCCCGGTTATTGCCTCTGGAGGAGCAGGAAGTGCCGCTCATTTTGAAGAAGCTTTTACAACAGGCAAAGCAGATGCGGCGCTTGCTGCTTCGATTTTTCACTATAAAGAAACGTCCGTTAAAGAAGTGAAAAGCTTTTTAAAACAGAAGGGTGTTGTTGTAAGATGAATCAGCGAATAAAATTTGATGAAAAAGGCTTGATTCCCGCTATCGTTCAGGATGCCATAACAGGAGAAGTGTTAACACTAGCGTATATGAACGAAGAGTCTTTGCTACTTTCTATGGAAAAAGGTGAAACCTGGTTTTTCAGCCGCTCACGTAATGAGCTTTGGCATAAAGGAGAAACGAGTGGAAATACACAAACTATTACTGAAATAAAGTATGATTGTGATCAAGACGCACTAATCGTCAAGGTGAATCCATCGGGTCCAGCCTGTCACACCGGTACGAGCAGTTGCTTTACGGAAACGTTATTTGAGAACGGAAACATAGCTGCTCAAGTAAAACCTGATGCAAGCTTCTTATTAGAATTAGAAAACCTGATTGGAACGAGAAAAGAAACAATGCCTGAAGGTTCCTATACAACTTATTTATTCGAAAAAGGCGTCGATAAAATTTTGAAAAAAGTTGGGGAAGAAGCAGCTGAAGTTATCATTGCAGCAAAAAATCGAGATCATGATGAACTTTCGCTTGAATCCGCAGATCTTTTGTATCACTTGTTTGTTTTATTACAAGAACAAGAACTGCCATTTGCAGATGTGTTAACCGTTTTACAACAAAGACATGCAAAAAAAGAATAAATGCAAAATGGGAAAGGTATCATGTATACCTTTCTCATTTTCATGTCTAAAAAAATACAGTGAACGACTTCGTGTTAATTTTGGCCAAACGCTCGGGGATTTCTTTGAAATTCTCCCCTTTTTGGGTATTCTTATTTACAATCGCAACGAGATGCCAAGATTCTTCCAGTATGTTATAATATGAAGGTTAAACAACTATTAGATGGAGGATTCCATGGGCAAAGATTCTAAAATGAATAAACAAGCTAAAGTTTTCTCCTTTCATCCGACAGGAGAATATTATTTTACTAAAGGTTTAAAAGCTTATCACAGACGTGATTTATATAATGCTAAAAAGTTTCTCATGCGTGCATTTGAATTGGAACCTACAGAACCGATGATTGCATGTCAGCTTGCGGTTACATGTACAGAAATCGGCGAATATAGTTATTCAAATACTCTACTTGAAAACATTCTTGGGGACATGGACCCTTTTATGACGGAATGCCATTATTTTTTGGCAAATAACTATGCGCATCTTGGCATGTTTCAGGAAGCGTATCGCCATGCGAGTGCTTATCTGGATAAAGAGGAAGATGGAGAGTTCAGCGAAGACGCGGAAGATCTTTTGGATTTAATTACATTCGAATCAGGTGAAACCGAGGAAAGTTTGATTCATCAAGACGGCTTGATTTACCAACAGGAAAAAGCTCGTGAATGTCTAGAAGCAGGTAACTTTGAAGAAGCCGTTGAAGTGCTGAAAGAAACCATTAAAGAATACGCGGAATATTGGTCAGCATATAATAATTTGGCGCTTGCTTATTTTTATCTTGGAGAAATAGATAGAGCCTTTGAAACGTTAGAGGAAGTGTTGGAAAAAAGCCCTGGAAATTTACATGCACTATGTAATCTATTGGTTTTCCATCATTATCAGCAAAGTGAAGATAAGATAGATGCACTGGTTATGGCTTTGGAAAAGGTCCGACCGATTTTAACGGAGCACCGCATCAAACTTGGTTCTACATTTGCTCTAATCGGGCGATATAACCTCGCATATAAATGGTTGAAGCAACTTCAAAGGCAAGGACATGATGGTGATGATACCTTTTATTATTGGTTAGCTGTATCTGCCTATCAAATAGGTCATGAGCACACCGCCAAAAAGGCCTGGAAAAAGGTATTAGAATTAAATCCTGACAAGGAAGGGTTTGAACCGTGGGGAGATATGAATGCTTCTCTTAATGGATTTGAGGATCATTTGCCTTCAATCTTGAAACGCTTCGAAAGTGATTATCTAGAGGAACGGATATTTGCTCTTTTTTTAACAAAGCACTCGGTTAAAAAGGACCATATTCTAAAGCATCCAGTTCTTTGTAATAATCCACTTCTTACGGATGTTGAAAAAGAATATATGGAATATGTGGAACGGCAGAAATCAAATCAAGAGAACTCGGCCGTTGAATTTGCCGATCAAACAGCGGAAATTTTGTATGCACACTTCCATCCAATCCAGATCATGGAGGCAGGCCTTTATTTAACCTGGTTTTCGGTGTTTGTAGAAGCGATGAAAAGTGAAATTAAACTTGTGAATCCAACAGGTTGGGCTGCGGCAGTTGAGTATTCTTGGTATAGGTTACGTAATGAAAAGAAAAGTCAGCAGGAAATTGCCGCTAAGCACTTGATCTCAGTTTCTACTCTTGGAAAATATGTTAAATTGGTGAATAGCTTACTTCAGTGAGCATAAATTTGGACGTATTTTTATTTGTTATATAGGATGTAAGTATATCGGAAATACTATATGTAATGATTATCGGGAGTGGATACTATGACTGAAGAAAAAATATACGATGTGATTATTATCGGTGCTGGGCCTGCTGGTATGACTGCAGCTGTTTATACTTCTCGTGCGAATCTCCAAACATTAATGATTGAACGTGGGATTCCAGGTGGCCAAATGGCCAATACAGAAGAAGTGGAAAACTATCCAGGGTTCGAGACGATCTTAGGTCCAGAACTTTCTACAAAAATGTTTGATCATGCTAAGAAATTTGGCGCCGAATATGCCTACGGTGATGTGAAGGAAATTGTTGATGGCGAAGAATACAAAATCGTCCGTGCTGGTTCAAAAGAATATAAAGCAAAAGCGATCATTCTATCATCTGGTGCAGAATATAAGAAAATTGGCGTGCCAGGTGAGAAAGAATTAGGTGGACGTGGTGTTTCTTATTGTGCGGTCTGTGATGGTGCATTCTTTAAGCAAAAAGAATTGTTCGTTATCGGTGGAGGAGACTCTGCGGTCGAGGAAGGCGTATATTTAACTCGCTTTGCTTCGAAAGTTACAATCGTACACCGTCGAGAAGAGCTTCGTGCTCAGAAAATCCTTCAAGAGCGTGCGTTTGCTAATGAAAAGGTTGATTTTATTTGGAATCATACCCTGAAAGAGATTCATGAAAAAGACGGGAAAGTGGGCAGTGTGACACTTGTTTCGACTGCAAATGGAGAAGAACAGGAATTAAATGCGGATGGCGTGTTTGTTTATATCGGTATGAACCCTCTTTCTAAACCTTTCGAAAACCTAGGTATTACAAATGCTGGTGGGTATATTTTGACTGATGAAACGATGGAAACGAAAATACCTGGCATCTTTGCAGCCGGTGATATTCGTGAAAAAACACTCCGTCAAATTGTTACGGCTACAGGTGACGGCAGCATTGCTGCACAAAGCGCCCAACATTATGTGGAAATGCTGAATGAAAAGCTGAAAGTAAAGTCTTGAATTTTTTACAATTCGTAATTCCGTCTTAATCATGCTGTAACATAGATGCAATATCTTTTGGTTATAGTTAGGGTAGTAATTGACCCCCTTTTATAAATATAAACTTGTGGATGGCACAGATGTTAACGTCTGTGCCTTTTTTTTGTCGAAGAACATGGGGACGGGTCTTCGCGACTTACTCATATAGTCAATCTACTTTACAGATATACTTACTTTGTTAAGAAAGTACTTCAAATTCCGGCTCCGCGCCGCCGCCATTGTGATTAGGCGAGTATAGCGTGCTACAGGATGGGTCCTTCACAGTAAATTGTGACGTTTTAACGGTATAGGAATTTTGTATGTAACAAGTATGGAAAATAATTTCCTGATTCTTGTTCATTGTAGCTCGTATCTAAAAATAGTATAATAGAAGTTAAACAAATGTATCGAAGAGCTGTCTAATTCATTACTTCTGCTATGTGTAGTTATACATAGCATGGAAGTTTCACTTTATCCCGCATTAACGGGCAGTAATATCCCCACCTCAAGGTTTAGAGGAATCGAAGAAGCAAAGGTGGTGGATAACTGCCCGTAAAAGCCCGATTGGTTCAACTAACAATCAGTGGGGTTGAAGAAAATCCCCACTGCTTGAAGTTTCACTTTATAAATTTTTGTACAAGACAAATACTGGATTAGAGTCGATTGAGGTGAAGAACGTGCAACGTGTCACAAATTGTGTGTTAGTCAGGGACAATAAAACACTTCTTTTAAAAAAACCGAGAAGAGGCTGGTGGGTTGCTCCAGGAGGCAAAATGGAGGCTGGTGAATCTGTTCGTGATGCCTGTATTCGGGAATATCGTGAAGAAACAGGCGTATATTTAAAAAACCCAGCAATTAAAGGAATTTTTACGTTTATCATCAAAGAGGGCGATAAAGTTTTAGAAGAGTGGATGATGTTCACCTTTTTCGCTACCGAATCAGACGGAATTAATGTGGATTCGTGTGAAGAGGGAGAACTAAGCTGGATTGCTATTGATGAAATGAAGAATCTTCCAATGGCCGAGGGTGACTACCATATATTGGAATATATGATTCGTGGAAGCGGAATCATCTATGCCACTTTTACGTATACACCTGAATTCAAGCTGCTTTCATATCGGCTTGATCCGGGTTGAATAAATAGAAAACTTTGGGGGGATTACATTGGGAATAGGACAAATTAGCGAAACGCAATTAGTCATAATTACAGGCATGTCTGGAGCTGGAAAAACGGTTGCTGTTCAAAGTTTTGAAGATTTAGGCTTCTTTTGTGTTGATAACTTACCACCCACGTTATTACCCAAGTTTCTTGAACTGATGAAAGAATCTGGAAATAAAATGAATAAAGTTGTGTTGGTTATGGATTTACGCGGCAGAGAATTCTTCGATCATTTATTCAAAGCATTAGATGACTTAGCTGAAACATCTTGGGTAACTCCGAAGATCCTTTTCCTTGATGCAGATGATGAAGTGCTTGTACGACGCTACAAAGAAACGAGGCGTACGCACCCACTATCGCCATTGGGTCTTCCGCTAGAAGGAATTCAAATTGAACGTGGTTTGTTAGAAGTGTTAAAGGGACGGGCGCAGATCGTTTATCAAACATCTTCGCTGAAGCCACGAGAATTAAGGGAAAAAATCTTAACAGAGTTCTCAGTTAACAAGAAAGTGATTTTTACTGTCAATGTGGTGTCTTTCGGATTTAAACACGGTATCCCGATTGATGCGGATCTTGTTTTCGATGTCCGCTTTCTGCCTAATCCATTTTATATCGAACATATGCGACCAAAGACTGGTTTGGAAGAAGAAGTGTCAAGTTATGTGCTGAAATGGGGAGAAACACAGAGGTTTTTAGAAAAATTGATAGATTTACTTGCGTTTATGCTTCCTCAATATAAGCGGGAAGGGAAATCTCAGCTTATCATTGCAATTGGATGTACGGGTGGTCAGCACCGTTCCGTTGCGCTTGCTGAGTATCTGGCTAGCACATTCCAGAAAGATTATGTCACTCATGTAACGCATCGTGACATCAAGAAGATTATTAAGGAGAAAAGTAATGCCAAATGAAATTGAGCAGCCAAGAGTAGTCGTCATTGGGGGCGGTACAGGTCTTCCTGTGTTACTTCGCGGACTGAAGAACTACCCAATTGATATCACGGCGATTGTTACGGTTGCGGATGATGGTGGTAGTTCTGGCAGGATTCGCGATGAAATGGATATTCCGGCCCCAGGAGATATTCGAAATGTTCTTGCTGCGTTATCAGATGTGGAGCCTCTTGTTGAACAAATGTTCCAGCATCGTTTTGCAAGTAAGAATGAACTAGCGGGGCATTCACTGGGGAACTTATTGTTAGCCGCCATGACCTCGATTACTGGGGACTTTGTCCATGCAGTTCAAGAAATGAGCAAAGTACTGAATGTAAGAGGGAAGGTGTTACCATCCGCTAACCAAAGTGTAGTTCTTCACGCGGAGATGGTCGATGGAATGGTTGTAAGCGGTGAATCAAAGATCCCGTTCTCTGGGAAGAAAATCAAACGCGTGTTCCTTAGTCCTAACAAAATTAAACCGCTCCGAGAAACCATACAGGCAATTAAGCAGGCTGATTTAATTGTCATAGGACCTGGGAGTTTATATACAAGCATTTTACCAAACTTACTTGTACCAGGAATTGGTGAGGCGGTTTGTAAATCAAAAGCGAAGAAGGTCTATATCTGTAACCTTATGACTCAAGCAGGAGAAACGCAGGATTATACAGCTAGTGACCATATACAAGCTATTTACTCTCATATGAATTGCTCATTTATCGATTGTATTCTTGTAAATAATCAAGAAATTCCACAAAATGTTCAAGATCGCTATAAAGAGGAATTTGCAAAGCCGGTTGTTTTTGATGTTGAAAGTCTAGAAAGACTTGGAGTTAAGATTGTTCAAGGGCAGATTTTTAATTTTGAAGGAAACTCCATTCGGCACGATACAAAAAAAGTAGCGCGTATGCTTTATCAAATGTTATTAAACGAAATTAAAGAAAGCAAACCTTAAAAAAGGATTGTCTTGACTGCTTACCTTATGCCTGTCTTGTTTCTTCATGGCTAATAAGAGTCTGTTCAAATAACTAGATTTTGTAGCCAAGGACCGGTGACAGTTTTTCTGATTGGAGGTGAGAATCTGTGTCTTTTGCTTCGGAAACTAAAAAAGAATTAACAACACTAGAAGAAAAGGATTGTTGCGGAAAAGCTGAATTATGCGCTTTAATTAGAATGAATGGATCGCTTTCGTTTTCGAATAAAAAACTTGTTGTAGATATTCAAACCGAAAATGCAGCGATTGCCAGAAGAATCTATACGCTTCTAAAGAAAAATTATAATGTGCAGATGGAATTGCTTGTTCGAAAGAAAATGAAGCTGAAGAAAAACAATGTCTACATTGTTCGTTTATCTTCTGGAGGGCAGGAAATACTGTCTAACTTAAAAATCGTTGGAAAAGGATTTGAATTTTATCATAGTATTGCACCAGAACTTATTGCCAAGAAGTGCTGTAAACGTGCTTACTTAAGAGGTGCTTTTCTAGCGGGTGGTTCTGTCAACAATCCGGAAACATCATCGTATCATTTAGAGGTTTACTCCATTTATAAAGAGCATAATGATGCACTTTGTGAGTTGATGAATGTATTTGGTCTCAAGGCGAAGACCCTTGAACGAAAAAAAGGGTATATCACCTATTTAAAAGAAGCTGAGAAAATAGCAGAGTTCCTGAATATTATTGGTGCTCACTCAGCGTTATTGCGGTTTGAAGATGTCCGGATTGTTCGCGATATGCGTAATTCCGTGAATCGGCTTGTGAACTGTGAAACGGCGAACTTAAATAAGACAATTGGTGCCTCCTTAAGGCAGGTAGAAAACATACGGTATATTAACGAAACGGTTGGTCTGGGTATTTTACCGGACAAACTCCGTGAAATTGCGGAACTTAGGGTGGCTTATCAAGATGTTACGTTAAAAGAGCTTGGGGAAATGGTTTCAGGTGGGAATATTAGCAAATCGGGAATTAATCACCGCTTACGAAAAATTGATGAAATCGCTGATAAAATGAGAGGCGGAGCAGGTCTCGTAGCCCAGAAGTTATAAAGAAGGAGGAAAATATATGGTTGAGAAGCAAGTGGAGGTCCGCCTGAAGACAGGTCTTCAAGCAAGGCCAGCTGCCTTATTTGTACAAGAAGCAAACCGTTTTAAATCAGACGTATTCCTTGAAAAGGATGGAAGAAAAGTGAATGCGAAAAGTATTATGGGGTTAATGAGTCTTGCGATTGGGTCTGGAACGATCATTCAACTAATTGTGGATGGTAGAGATGAAGAAGAAGCCATTTGTGCCCTTCAACAATTTGTTGAACAAGAAGCGTAAAGAATGATTAATCAAACAACGGAAATTACTGAAGTTGTTATGATGAAGGTGCTTAGAAACATGTCCGATTTACAGGTAAAGAGGAGAATATCCTTTCATGCTGCAAATTCACATGTGCTAGGCATCTTTTTGTATATGTAATCAAACGTACTGGCATCTGTATTCTTGAAAATGGTGATATATATTTAAGTTAAAGGGTCAGACCCCGCAACAACTAAAACCAGTATAAGATACGTGTATGAAACACTACATACTGGTTTAGAGTGTGAGGTCAGATCCTTATGATGGGGTTTAGAAAATTCAATTTAAAGGTAGCTTCTAAAAAACGCCGAGCTAAATGCTTCGGCGTTTTTTTAGTACAATTATTTATCTAGAGTTTTCTTAACGTCATCTATACGAGTGATGACTTTGTCGATTAATCCGTATTCTAATGCTCGTTCAGCTGTCATGAAGTTATCGCGATCCGTATCTTTTTGAACAACCTCTATTGGTTGGCCTGTACGTTCGGAAAGAATTTCGTTCAATTTGTCTTTTAAGAACAAAATGCGTCTTGCGGCAATTTCAATTTCAGTTGCCTGACCTTGTGCTCCACCTAATGGTTGGTGAATCATCACTTCACTGTTTGGAAGAGAGAATCGTTTGCCTTTTTCACCAGCTGCTAGTAAGAAAGCGCCCATAGAAGCGGCCATTCCGATACAAACTGTTGAAACTTGAGGTTTGATATATTGCATGGTGTCATAGATGGCCATTCCAGAGGTAATGCTTCCTCCTGGGCTGTTAATGTACAATGTAATATCTTTATCAGGGTTTTCTGCCTCTAAGAACAATAATTGAGCTACAATTGAATTTGATACATTATCGTCAATTGCACTACCAAGCATGATGATTCTGTCTTTTAATAGACGGGAATAAATATCGTATGCACGTTCCCCGCGACTTGTTTGTTCAATAACTGTAGGAATTAAATTCATGCTAATTTCCTCCTCTAAGTAAAAGTTATTTCTCATAGGTAAATCCTTAATATATGTATGATACACTTTATGGTCAATTAAGGTCAAACAAAACAAATCGAAAGGAAGATGTTTCGTTCGACAAAAACCAAAAAGCTGTTTCTATAGCTCAAATTATGATATCTAGAGCTCGGATGTTAGGTTCCATTTCCACGTTATCCATACTACCCAAATTTCTGTACTTTAAACCGCATTACCACTTGCAAACAATGTGAAACTGACATATAATAAAATTTGTTGAAAAATTATTACTGCCCTCGTGGTGCAACGGATAGCACGTAAGATTCCGGTTCTTGAGATGTGGGTTCGATTCCTGCCGAGGGCGTCATTAGTAAAAGACTGTCTCATAAGGGTCTGACTTTATATTCTACACACAGTATATCGTATTATACTGTATTTTGTAGGTATGCGGTCTGACCTTTTCTTTTTTTGAATAGATATAGAATGAGTAGATTTTAAGTAAATTATAGGGTTTAGCCGCAAGTTACTTCCTCGCTCTAAAGTCGAGATGGTCTTGGGTTATTACGATTTTTGTTTCGTAAGCGTTTTCATTTCATTTCACTATTCACTTGTATATTTATGGTGTAAAATGGTAAAGGGAGAGGGAGATATGGATATGAAGCCGGGACTCTATCAACAACAGGTTATGAAATTGACAATGACGCAAGAGTTAAGCCAGGCAATTGCATTACTTCAGTTTTCTACGCAAGAATTGTTAGTCTATTTAGAGACAAAGTGGCTGGAAAATCCTTTATTAACGATTGAATCATCAGCAGGTTCCCACGAGTTACCAAGAGATCAATTTAAGGGAAATCGGGTAAAGAATACAGGGAAATCTTCTAATTGGATTGAACAGATTGGTGATGAAGCTCCTTCTCTTGAAAAATATTTGCTTGCCCAAATCGGTGTGGATGTGTTAAATAAAATGGAATTGAAAGCGCTTATCCATCTTATTCGTAACATTGATGAAAATGGGTACTTGAGGATAAGTTTGGAAAATGAAGCTGTTTCGGTTGGTCTATCTGCAAGCGCTGTATTTAAAGCCTTGGATATTCTGCTACAACTCGAACCACACGGGATTGGTGCCAGAAATCTTCAAGAATGCCTGCTGATTCAAGTCCGTCAAGCTTGCGAAAGACCATTAGCGGAAAAGCTGCTTCGTACATACTTTTTGCCGTTTGTTGATAAAAAGTGGAAAGAGCTTACGAAAGAACTTGGAGTTTCTTTAAAAGAGATTCAAGATGAATTTGATTATATACAAACGCTAAACCCACGTCCTGGAGCCATATTCACTTCTGAGAAGCCAAGCTATATTGTACCTGATGTTGTCGTTGAATATAAAGATGGCAAGTTTTGTGTTGGTCAGTATGAAGGAAATACGCTGCAACTTCGTGTGAATGAATCTTATTTGCAAAAAATGCAGAACCATCATGATCCGAATGTAAATCGCTTTTTACAAGAAAAATGGCAAGAGTATCAATGGCTGTCTAAAGGAATTCTTCAGCGGAAGGAAACTATATTACAAGTCATGAAAAAGATCGTGGAGAAGCAGCCTGAGTATTTTTTTCGTGGTTTAGGCTTTCTTAAGCCGATGACAATGAAGGAAATTGCCGATGACCTTGAAATCCACGAGTCGACAGTTAGTCGTGTGGTACGTGGCAAGTATGTCCAAACTTCATTTGGAACGGTGGAGATGCGGTCTTTCTTTAGCTCAGCTCTGCAATCAACGGAACAAGAAGATGTATCAGGTACAAAGGTGAGAAATGCATTACAGTCAATTATAGAACTCGAAAATAAACAAAAACCACATTCTGATCAAGAGCTGGCAAAAATTCTTCGGGATGAGCATGGATTCGTTCTTTCACGTAGGACTGTAGCGAAATACCGTGAACAACTGGGGATCCCATCTTCCGTAAAACGGAAAAGATATGAATGAAAAGGATGTATAGTACATGATACAAAATGAATGGATCTTATACACAAGAAATAATTGCCCATTATGTGATAAGGCAAAGATGATTCTAGAGCGAATAAAACAAGATACTAACTTCAAGTATAGGGAAATCGATATCTATACGGATGATGTGCTAACTGAACGGTATGGACTAATGATTCCAGTTATTGAATGGCAAGGAGAGATTGTACAGTATGGCCAAGTTGACGAAAGGAAATTACGTCAGTTTTGTAAAGTGGAAAAGAAACTTAAGCAGTAATTTCAAGTCAACTGAAAGGTAAATTAGACTTTATTCCGTATACGGAGCAGTAAGACCCTTATTTTGAGGTTCCACTTTATATAATAAAATAAACTGGATTCATTTTGCCGTTTTAATGGCCTGTTATTGCTGGAAAAATAAAAATTAGCATATAAGTTGAAGAACGTTTTTTTTCCTGCTAGAATAAGCATATAGCAGGAAAGATTTTTTTTGGACCGAGTGGGACGTAAAACGTCTAACCGGGACGAAAATAGTCCACAACTTATTCTCAAGGGGTTTTCGAACGATGAATCCATTGCTCGACATACAAAAGAAAGTATTGCCCGATTTGTTAGCGGTTATGCAGAAACGATATGATATCCTGCGTTATATCAAGTTCATGCAGCCTGTAGGGCGCCGTAGCTTAGCGAACAGTCTGGATTTGACAGAAAGAACGCTTCGCAGTGAAGTAGATTTCTTGAAAAATCAAAACCTAATTGAGGTTTTCAGCTCTGGAATGACGCTTTCTGCTGAAGGTGTAGAGATTCTCGAGCAATTAGAAGGTGTCATGCGGGAAATATCGGGTATAGACAAAATGGAGCAAAAACTTAAGCGAATATTAAATGTTAATGAAGTCATCATCGTCGCTGGAAGCAGCGATCAATCATCATGGGTCAAAAGTGAACTTGGTAAAGCGGGAGCTGCCCGTATGAAAAAGGAATGGAAGGCTAAAAATATCATTGCAGTGACTGGCGGCTCGACAATGGCTGAAGTGGCTAAGATGTTAACCCCAGATTCAAACGGGAAAGATATTCTGTTTGTTCCGGCACGAGGAGGCCTTGGCGAAGAAATTCAAAACCAGGCTAATGTGATCGTTGCGAAAATGGCAGAAAAAACAAATGCTGCCTATAAAGTGCTCTATCTCCTCGATCAGGTCAGTGATGAAGCTTATCAATCATTTATGAAGGAACCGATGATAAAAGATGTTATTTCATTAATCAAATCAGCTACTATCGTTCTACATGGAATTGGCGACGCAACGGCGATGGCGGAGAGACGGAAGTCCCCGGCTGAGATTATTAAGTCCCTAAAACAACGGGACGCAGTAGGTGAAGCCTTTGGATATTACTTTAACGAAAATGGAGAAGTAGTACACAAAGTACAAACGATTGGTATTCAGCTAGAGGATCTTGACCAAGCTAAACGGGTAATTGCCGTGGCGGGTGGGGAATCTAAAGTGAAAGCAATCCGAGCCTATATGAAAAGAGCCCCGCAGACGACGGTATTAATTACGGATGAAGCAGCGGCACAACAGTTAATAAAGGGATAATTTCCCTTTACTATATAATTTTAATAAATTCTTTTCAACTATAAAGGAGGAAATTTTATTATGGCAGTAAAAGTTGGTATTAACGGATTTGGTCGTATTGGACGTAACGTACTTCGTGCAGCATTAAAAAACTCGGATGTGGAAATCGTGGCAATCAACGATTTAACAGATGCAAACATGCTTGCACACCTTCTTCAATATGATACAGTGCACGGAACACTTGCAGAAACTGTATCAGTTGACGGAGACTACCTAGTAGTTGATGGACATAAAATCAAAGTTTTAGCAGAACGTGACCCTGCACAATTAGGATGGGGAGAACTAGGTGTTGAAGTAGTTGTTGAATCAACTGGACGTTTCACTGCGCGCAATGATGCAGCAAAACACCTTGAAGCTGGTGCGAAAAAAGTAATCATTTCTGCTCCTGCATCTGATGAAGACATCACAATCGTTATGGGTGTTAACGAAGATAAATATGATGCTGCTAACCACCACGTTCTTTCAAATGCATCATGTACAACAAACTGCTTAGCTCCATTTGCTAAAGTATTAAACGATAAATTCGGAATCAAACGTGGAATGATGACAACAATTCACTCATACACAAATGATCAACAAATTCTTGATCTTCCACACAAAGACTACCGTCGTGCACGTGCAGCAGCTGAGAACATGATTCCTACATCTACAGGTGCAGCGAAAGCAGTAGCTCTTGTATTACCAGAACTTAAAGGAAAACTTAACGGTATGGCTATGCGTGTTCCTACACCAAACGTATCAATTGTTGACCTTGTTGCTGAGCTTGATCAAGACGTTACAGCTGAAGATGTGAACAATGCATTGAAAACAGCTGCTGAAGGCGAATTAAAAGGCATTCTTGCTTACAATGATCTTCCATTAGTATCTACTGACTACAATGGTGTTCCAGTTTCTTCTACAATCGACGGATTGTCTACAATGGTTATGGAAGGTAACATGGTTAAAGTACTTTCTTGGTACGATAACGAAACTGGTTACTCAAACCGTGTAGTTGACCTAATCGATTACATCGCTAAAAAAGGTCTTTAATCTTTACAAAAATTAAACATTATTAATCCTGTGAATATTTGGCTAAAATAGCGAAAAACATCTATAATAACAGTGAAAAGGGGAGACGGGATTATGCCCTCTCCCTTTTTGACTGATAAAAGCAAGTGAAATTGTCTAGCTCCACCGCCTAGCATCCTGTGAAAAAGACGATTGCCTAAAAGAAGGCAAAGAACGCCTTCATGGTTTTAGTCCCTATTTTTCCGGAAGCTGATTAAGGCGTTTGTGCTTTTCAAAAATTAAAGGAGGTTATTTGGTCATGAATAAGAAATCCATTAAGGATATTAACGTAGCAGGTAAACGAGTTTTTTGCCGAGTTGATTTCAACGTACCGATGCAGGATGGTCAAATTACTGATGATACAAGAATTCGTGCGGCATTACCAACAATCCAGCACCTAATTGATGCAGGAGCGAAAGTAATTCTAGCTAGTCACCTTGGACGTCCAAAAGGTCAAGTAGTAGAAGAATTACGTTTAACTCCTGTTGCTAAGAGATTAAGCGAATTATTAGGTAAAGACGTCCGTAAAACAGACGAAGCATATGGTGCGGCTGTTTCTGCGGAGATCTCAAAAATGGAAGACGGAGACGTTCTACTTTTAGAAAATGTCCGTTTCTATCCTGGTGAAGAGAAGAATGAGGAAGAATTGGCTAAATCCTTCGCTGAGCTTGCAGACGTATACGTAAATGATGCATTCGGTGCTGCTCACCGTGCCCATGCTTCAACAGAAGGCATTGCAAACTATATACCTGCTGTTGCTGGCTTGCTAATGGAAAAAGAATTAGAAGTACTTAGTAAAGCTCTTTCTAATCCTGAACGTCCGTTTACAGCAATCATTGGTGGTGCGAAAGTTAAAGATAAAATCGGTGTGATTGAAAATCTGCTAGAAAAAGTAGACAACTTAATTATCGGTGGCGGTCTTGCTTACACATTCGTTAAGTCTGAAGGTCATGAAATCGGCAAATCTCTACTTGAAGCAGATAAAATTGAGCTTGCTCAATCTTTCATCCAAAAAGCAAAAGAAAAAGGCGTTAATTTATATATGCCTGTCGATGTAATTGTAGCAGACGACTTCGGTCCGGATGTAAACAATAAAGTAGTTGCGATTGACTCAATTCCAGCTGATTGGGAAGCACTTGATATCGGACCAAAAACACGCGAAATCTACGCTGATGTAATTAACAACTCTAAACTTGTTATTTGGAATGGACCGATGGGTGTATTTGAACTTGACATCTTTGCAAATGGAACAAAACAAGTTGCACAAGCTCTTGCAGATTCATCTGCTTACAGCATCATTGGTGGTGGCGACTCTGCTGCTGCAGCTGAAAAATTCAAGCTTGCTGATAAAATGTCACATATCTCAACGGGTGGCGGTGCTTCCCTAGAGTTTATGGAAGGTAAAGAACTACCAGGAGTTGTAGCATTAAACGATAAATAAGATTCGTAAGAAAGGACGGGACTACTATGCGTAAACCAATTATTGCAGGAAACTGGAAAATGAATAAAACACTATCTGAAGCGAAAAGCTTTATAGAGGAAGTAAAAACCCTTGTACCTTCTTCTGATAAAGTGGATTCCGTAGTATGTGCTCCAGCGCTTTTCCTTGATCAATTAGTAACAGCAGCAAAAGGAACAGAAGTGAAAATCGGAGCTCAAAACATGCACTTTGAAGAGAATGGTGCTTTTACAGGTGAGATCAGTCCTGTAGCACTTAACGATATCGGTGTGAATTATGTCGTGATCGGTCACTCAGAGCGTCGTGAAATGTTCAATGAAACAGACGAATCAGTGAATAAAAAAGCATTAGCAGCTTTCAAACATAATCTTGTTCCAATCGTTTGCTGTGGTGAAACATTAGAAGAGCGTGAAAGCGGTAAGACAAACGATTTAGTAGGCGATCAAATTGCAAAAGCACTTGAAGGTATGACAGAAGAACAAGTGCAAAACACGGTCATTGCTTACGAACCAATTTGGGCAATCGGTACAGGGAAATCTTCAACGGCTCAAGATGCTAATGAAGTATGTGCGCATATCCGTTCAGTTGTAGCAAGTCAATTTTCGAAAAATACAGCTGATGCAGTTCGTATTCAATACGGTGGCAGTGTAAAGCCTGAGAATATTAAAGAATATATGGCTCAATCTGATATCGATGGTGCGTTAGTCGGCGGTGCAAGTCTTGAACCGAATTCGTTCTTGCAATTATTAGAAGGTGGAAAAAATGAGTAAATCTCCTGTTGCGATTATCATCTTAGATGGTTTCGGGTGCCGCACAGAAACAGTCGGAAACGCTGTGTCTGCTGCTAATAAACCCAATTTTGACCGTTATTGGAATCAATACCCGCATGCCCATTTAACGGCTAGTGGGGAAGAAGTAGGGTTACCTAAAGGCCAAATGGGGAATTCTGAAGTAGGTCATCTAAATATTGGTGCAGGTCGAATTGTTTATCAAAGCTTAACTCGCGTTAACGTGGCGATCCGTAGCGGAGAATTTGAGAAAAACGAAACATTCCTTGCTGCGATTAACGATGCGAAAACGAAGAATAAAAGCCTACACCTATTCGGTTTGCTTTCTGACGGCGGGGTACATAGCCATATTGAACATTTATTTGCTCTTCTTAAACTTGCTGCAGATGAAGGATTGACGAAAGTCTATGTTCATGCATTTTTAGACGGCCGCGATGTAGCGCCACAATCTGCATTAGGCTACATTGAAGCCGCAGAAGCAAAAATGAAAGAGCTTGGTGTTGGTCAATTTGCAACGATTTCCGGTCGTTATTACAGTATGGATCGTGATAAACGCTGGGAACGTGTCGAGAAAACATACCGATCCATGGTGTACGGAGAAGGACCTAGCTACCGTTCTGCTAAGGAATGTGTAGAGGATTCTTATAATAATGGAATTTTTGATGAATTCGTTCTTCCTTCCGTTATTATCGGTGATGATGAAAAGCCGGTTGCGACGATCCAAGATGAAGATTCTGTGATCTTCTACAATTTCCGTCCAGACCGTGCGATCCAAACGTCAAATACGTTTACGAATAAAGATTTCCGCTCATTTGACCGTGGACCAGGACATCCGAAGAATCTTCATTTCGTTTGCTTAACTCTATTTTCTGAATCAGTAGACGGCTTTGTAGCGTTCAAACCGATGAATCTTGATAACACGTTAGGTGAAGTGCTTTCACAAAATAATCTGACCCAGCTGCGCATCGCAGAAACGGAAAAATATCCTCACGTTACATTCTTTATGAGTGGTGGACGTGAAGCGGAGTTCCCAGGGGAAGAGCGGATTTTAATCAACTCACCTAAAGTTGCTACGTATGATTTGCAGCCTGAAATGAGCGCATATGAAGTAACGGATGCATTACTTGGCGAAATTGCCGCAGATAAGTTTGACGCAATCTTACTTAACTTTGCAAACCCTGATATGGTTGGCCATTCAGGTATGCTAGAGCCAACTGTTAAAGCGATTGAAGCGGTTGATGAGTGTCTTGGAAAGGTTGTTGATGCCATCCTTGCAAAAGGCGGTACGGCAATCATTACAGCGGACCATGGTAACGCTGATGAAGTGGTAACACTGGAAGGAAATCCAATGACCGCACATACAACAAACCCTGTTCCTGTCATTGTTACGAAAAATGATGTAACATTAAGAACGGACGGTATTTTGGGAGATCTAGCACCAACCATGCTTGATTTACTTAACGTTGAAAAACCTGTTGAAATGACAGGAACATCTATCATTTCAAAATAAAACGATTGTAAAAAAAAGGAGCGAATTATTATGCCATTCATTCAACACGTATACGGACGCGAAGTACTTGACTCACGCGGTAACCCAACAGTAGAAGTAGAAATCATGACAGAATCTGGATTTTTCGGACGAGCTATTGTTCCATCTGGAGCATCAACTGGTGAGCACGAAGCTGTAGAACTTCGTGACGGAGACAAATCTCGTTACCTTGGAAAAGGTGTTCAAAACGCAGTAGATAACGTAAACAACATTATCGCTGAAGCAATTATCGGTTTTGACGTAACAGACCAAGCTGGAATTGACCGTGCAATGATCGAATTAGACGGAACAGAAAACAAAGGAAAACTAGGTGCGAATGCAATTCTTGGTGTTTCTATGGCAGCGGCTCATGCAGCAGCAGAATCTGTTGGTCTTTCTTTATACCGTTACCTTGGTGGTTTCAATGCGAAACAATTACCAACTCCAATGATGAACATCATTAACGGTGGTTCTCATGCAGATAACAACGTAGACTTCCAAGAATTCATGATTCTTCCTGTTGGAGCACCAACATTCAAAGAAGCAATCCGTATGGGTGCAGAAGTATTCCATGCATTGAAATCAGTTCTTTCTGCTAAAGGCTTAAATACAGCAGTTGGTGATGAAGGTGGATTTGCTCCAAACCTTGGTTCAAACCGTGAAGCACTTGAAGTGATTATTGAAGCAATCGAAAAAGCAGGCTATAAAGCTGGTGATGATATTTACCTTGGTATGGACGTTGCTTCTTCTGAATTCTATAACAAAGAAACAGGCAAATACGATCTTGTTGGCGAAGGCCGTACTGGCTTAACTTCTGAAGAAATGGTTAATTTCTACGAAGAGCTAGTTAACGAATTCCCAATTCTTTCAATCGAAGACGGCTTAGATGAAAACGACTGGGAAGGTCACAAACTATTGACTGACCGCATTGGCGGAAAAGTTCAATTAGTTGGGGATGACTTGTTCGTTACAAACACGAAGAAGCTTGCTGAAGGAATTGAAAAAGGAATCTCTAACTCAATCCTAATCAAAGTTAACCAAATCGGTACATTAACTGAAACATTTGATGCAATCGAAATGGCAAAACGCGCAGGCTACACAGCTGTTGTTTCTCACCGTTCTGGTGAAACAGAAGATGCAACAATCGCTGACATCGCTGTTGCAACAAACGCTGGCCAAATCAAAACTGGTTCTATGTCACGTACAGACCGTATCGCTAAATACAACCAACTTCTTCGCATCGAAGACGAGCTTGGCGAATTAGCTGTATACGCTGGGATTAAATCTTTCTATAACTTGAAAAAATAATAGTTGTAATTGAAAAAAGCCTGCTTCTGACGAGAAGCAGGCTTTTTATCATATTTACTGCAAAAGCTCCCATCAAATGCAGTACCGGCGCGCAAATTGGAATTCTCGCTCGAATAGGAGTAAACCTGGCGCGATTGCCCCTCATTTTGGCTCGAATAGAGGTAAAACTAGCATGTAAATTTGAAATCTGGCACACAAATTTCAAATCTAGCTCGAAAAGTGTTCGATCTGGTACTTCGTCAAGATAACGGACCTATTAAATTAGATTTCTGTGGAGCATAAATCACGATTCGTAACGAAAAGAGCTCATTCTCGCTTATAATCTCAATTTCAGATCGAAGTCTTACTATACGGTGTACAGAAAGCTTCTACTTTTCGTTTAGTGTTCAAGAATTCAAAAACCCGCTTGCACATCAGTAACAATGCGTAAGCGGGTTTGAATTGAGATTAAATATTTGTGTCTCGAGCAAGTAGCTTAACTTCTTGTGTAGCGGTTTCCTTATTATTTAGCAGCCAAACTAGATTGATAATATTCTTCTAACGCAATGTCTCGATCGGCTAATTCTTGAGCCAATTCTTTGCCAACATAACGAAGATGCCATGGCTCATGCTTGTAGCCTGTGATGGATTCTTTGCCTTCATCATAGCGGATGATAAATCCATAGGTCGCTGCATTGTCAATCAGCCACTGTGCTTGGTCTGTTTCTCCAAAGCAATCTTCTGCTGCACAAGATCCATCTGAGGATGTGACATCAATGGCTAATCCTGTTTGATGCTCACTCGTTCCAGGGGTAGCACTATAAAGTAAAGCGGCTTCTAGTCCATCTTTCTCAACATAATGATTGAATAGGCTTGTCTGTGTTTTTAGAGAACGATACGCAGATACACCCGCAAGTGGTACTCCTTGTTCGTCGGCAGCTTGGAATAGTAACTCAAGCGCATCAGCCGCTTCTTTTCGCATCATTCGCTTCTCAATTTTTTCGGTAAAAGTGAATCGAACATCTGGGTAAACTAAGTCTGACGGCTTATAGTCATCCGGAAGTATATTCTCTTTATTCACTAGAACAGGAATTGCATCAGGGTCCATAACAGTAACAGGTACGGCTGGATTCTGTTCGGCACTGGCCGTGCCTTTGGTCGAAGAAGTATCAGATTTTTCTGCTTGAACTGGCTTATCCTTTTCTGTTGTAGGTTCTTTAACCATAGAATTTTTATCATGTGAACAACCACTAGTTACGAGTAAAAACGCTGATAAAAGCATGGTGGTCATGCTGATTTTTGACATATTTAAAGCCTCCAATTTAACTGGTCATTATACTTATATAACATAAAATTAATTGAAATGAAACAATAAGTACGTGTTATTACCTGGAAACGTACTCGCGAACAATTGCTTTCTCGTATTTGTCAAGAAATAACCCAATCCATACAAACATGAGCAGGAATGCATAATTCTCCGAAATGGCCGTTTCAATCGTTGTTTGTGACCAGAAGGCGTCTAAAAAGCCACTTGAGCCACCTAATTGAAAGGCTTCATAAGCAATGAGTCCGTGTAGCGTAAGCCAAACAATCGTTAACGTGCTTGTCCCAAAACCAATGACGGCAGCGATGATACTAAAGACAATCGCTAATAAACTAATACCGACAGCGAAAAGGCCAGAATGAAAAAAATCCTGTTGAGTGAAAAAGCCATTATACAAAACGGACAGGAAAAAGATTGAACTGCATACATAGGCAAAAAACAATAAGGTTCGACTTCCTTTGAATTTTGATAAAAGAAGCAAAATGGGCGAAATTACGATAAATAGGATATTTACGATATTCATACTACCAGAGTGAAAGATGGCATATACGGCGATAATAGAAAAGAAAAGAGCGATCATATCTAATAGTCGGATGAACTTATGAAACATAGAATCCCTCATTTCGTTAGAAGATTGTTTACTTGTCCTTTTCTCCATTCGTTTATTGTAGAGAAGCCGACAATGTGGTAAAGTTAAAGCAATGCTTAATTGTTTCGGGAGGTATAATTCATGTTGCATACCGTATTGGTAACACTTTTAATTATTGTTTCAATAGGTTTGATTGCAAGTGTTCTTCTTCAATCAGGAAAAAGTGCTGGATTATCTGGTGCAATTGCCGGTGGTGCTGAACAGTTGTTTGGGAAACAAAAGGCTCGTGGTCTAGATTTAGTCTTACATCGATTAACGATTGTGCTATCTGTGTTATTCTTTATTTTGACACTAGCGGTAACGTACGTTGGATTATAATTTAAGATCTCAGAAATCGTCTGGCTTAATGGCCAGGCTTTTTTTACGGAAAGAAACAATGGTAATTTTTTCTATGTAGGTAAAACTAAGCATAAATTAGTTTCATACTCTTATACTACCCAATTAGAGTCTTTCGAATAGCTGGAATTTGCTTTTTTTGTTTTAATATTTAATAGGACGATTTAATCAAACGATTAGTTAAAAAGATAAAAGGATAGTACATATAAGGATAAATGGAGTTTTTTTCCGTTCCATCTACATGTTAATCAATCGATTGATTAAAAGAAAAATGACGTGTATTGATTAAGAATAAAGGAGTTTTTACACAATGAAAATGAAGTTACCTCAGCCTTTTTACTTTGAAGGTGGAAAGCGTGCTGTTCTTTTATTACACGGTTTTACAGGAAATTCTTCAGATGTGAGAATGCTAGGGCGCTATTTAGAAAAACGGGGGTATACAAGCCACGCTCCTCATTATAAAGGGCATGGCGTTCCACCGGAGGAACTTGTTTCAACGGGTCCTTCTGATTGGTGGAAAGACGTCATGATGGGATATGATTTTCTAAAAGCTCAAGGTCATGATGAAATTGCGGTTGCCGGCCTATCCTTGGGAGGGGTATTTTCACTAAAATTAGGTTACACTGTACCTGTAAAGGGTATTGTAACGATGTGTGCACCGATGTATTTAAAGAGTGAAGAAAAGATGTATCAAGGTGTTTTGGCATACGCAAGAGAATTTAAAAAACATGAAGGAAAAACGCCTGAACAAATTGAAATGGAAATGGAACAGTTTGCGAAGACGCCGATGAACACGCTAGAAGCATTACGAGCACTTATGGCAGATGTTCGGGATCATATCGACCATGTGTATGCTCCGACATTCGTCGTTCAAGGTAGGCATGATACGATGATTAATACAGATAGTGCCAATATTATTTATAATGAAGTGGAATCAGATAAAAAGGAACTGAAATGGTATGAAGAATCTGGTCATATCATTACATTTGATAAAGAGAAGGAACAGCTTCATGAAGACGTATATCAGTTTTTAGAAGGCTTAGACTGGTCTAAATAACCTTTAATTAATAATAAATTACCCTACTAAGGAGGGATTATGATGGAAGATCAAATCCGTGATTATATGGATAAGCTTCTTTCTTATATGAAGGAAGAAGCATACAAGCCATTAACAGTACAGGAGTTAGAAGAAGCATTAGGTATTGAAGATTCTGCTGACTTCAAAAGCTTTGTTAAAGCACTTGTGAAAATGGAGGAAAAAGGGCTTGTCATCCGCACACGTGCCAATCGTTATGGCTTGCCGCAAAAAATGAATTTAATCCGCGGAAAGTTATCTGGGCATGCGAAAGGTTTTGCATTTGTCACACCGGACGAACCTGGAAGCGATGATATTTTCATTCCGCCGAACGAAACGAAAAATGCGATGCATGGCGATATTGTTTTAGTAAGAGTAGCAACAGAAAGTTCAGGTTCTAGAAAAGAAGGTACAGTTGAAAAAATTATCGAACGGGGCATCACAGAAGTTGTCGGGACGTATTCAGAAAGCAAGAACTTTGGCTTTGTGATCCCAGATGATAAGAAAATTGCGAATGACATTTTTATTCCTAAAAATGTTTCTGGCGGTGCAGTGGAAGGTCATAAGGTCGTTGTTCGTTTAACATCGTACCCTGAAGGTAGAACGAGTGCTGAAGGAGAAGTTATTCAAATACTTGGACATAAAAATGATCCAGGTGTTGATATTTTATCCATTATTCACAAGCACGGATTACCGCTCGAATTTCCGAAGGATGTCTTGGAGCAAGCCCATGCCGTTCCTGATGCCATTTCCGAAAGCGAAATAGGCAATCGTCGTGATTTGCGAAATGAGACACTAGTAACGATTGATGGAGCCGATGCCAAAGACTTGGATGATGCTGTTACGGTGACGCAGCTTGAGAATGGCCATTATAAGCTTGGTGTACATATTGCGGATGTTAGCCATTATGTAACAGAGAATTCACCACTTGACCGTGAAGCGTTTGAAAGAGGGACGAGTGTTTATTTAGTAGACCGAGTGATTCCGATGATTCCACATCGTTTGTCAAACGGCATATGCTCATTGAATCCGAAAGTCGACCGTTTCACATTATCATGTGAAATGGAAATCAATGAAGCAGGTCAGGTCGTGAATCACGAGATTTTTGAAAGTGTGATTAAAACAACCGAACGAATGACATATGATGATGTAAGAAAAATCCTTGTCGATCAAGATGAAGCATTAATGGAACGCTATGAACCGCTCGTTCCGATGTTTCAAAATATGGAGAAATTAGCTGCGATTCTTCGTAAAAAACGAATGGAACGTGGCGCAATTGATTTTGATTTTAAAGAAGCCAGAGTTCTTGTTGATGAAGATGGACATCCGAATGATGTTGTCGTTCGCGAGCGGTCTGTTGCAGAGCGTCTTATTGAAGAATTTATGCTAGCGGCAAACGAAACAGTTGCAGAGCATTTCCATTGGCTGAAGGTTCCGTTCATTTATCGGATCCATGAAGATCCTAAGGAAGAAAAGCTACAACGATTCTTTGAATTTATTACAAACTTCGGCTATATTGTTCGGGGCAGTGCGAATTCAGTCCATCCAAGAGCATTACAATCGATTATTGAAGAAGTACAAGGCAAGCCTGAAGAGATGGTCATTTCAACCGTCATGCTAAGGTCGATGCAACAAGCAAAATATGACCCAGATAGCCTAGGACATTTTGGACTTTCTACAGAGTTCTATACACATTTTACATCGCCAATTCGTCGTTACCCAGATTTAATTGTCCATAGACTCATACGGACTTATTTGCTTGAAGGGAAAATGGATGACGCCACACAAGCGAAATGGGATGCACAGCTTGATGAAATTGCTGACCATACGTCGAAACGTGAGCGCCGTGCCGTAGATGCGGAACGTGAAACAGATGATTTGAAAAAGGCAGAATTTATGCTCGATAAAATTGGCGAAGAATTTGAAGGAATTATCAGTTCTGTTACCAATTTTGGGATGTTCGTTGAGCTTCCAAATACAATTGAAGGGCTTGTCCATGTCAGTGCGATGTCTGACGATTATTATCGCTTCGATGAAAGACAGCTAGCGATGATTGGGGAACGCAAAGCGAAAGTTTATCGAATCGGTGATGAAATCTCCATTCGTGTGGCGAATGTAAACAAAGATGAACGTGCAGTGGACTTTGAAATCCTTGGTATGATTAATAGCCGTCCGCGTATATCTGGAGAAAAGAAAATCTTTAAAGCGAATGCAGGTACCAGCAGGCGTCGTAAAGGGGATCATCAAGACGACAGTAAAGGTGGAAACCGTAGAGGTAGTAGTCAAGGCGGCAGAAAACGAAGTGCAACGAGCAGTGAAGGATCGGGATCTGCACGTAAATCGAAAAAGAAGAAAAAATTCTTCGAAAATGCTCCGGCTGCTAAACGGAAGAAGAAACCGAAAAAGAGATAAAATGAAACTCCAATTAGAGGGAGTTTTGACTTTCCGTTAATGCGGGATAAAATGTAGGGAAGCTGTCCCAAAAACGGTCAGAGCCTGCAACTATACATTGTCAGCTGAATAACACTAAAACTATGTATGGAATGCAGGTTTAACCCCTTTTGGGACGCGGACTAGTTTTTTGAAGGGGAGATCAAGATGCCAAAAGGCACAGGAAAGCAATTAGCACAAAATAAAAAAGCTTATCATGACTATTTTATAGAAGAAACGTTTGAAGCAGGAATCGTGCTGCAAGGAACAGAAATTAAAGCCATTCGTGCTGGCAAGGCGAATCTTAAAGATTCCTTTGCGAAGATTGAAAGAGGAGAGCTCTATTTACACAATATGCATGTCAGCCCGTATGAGCAGGGAAACCGTTATAACCATGATCCGCTCCGTACGAGAAAGCTGCTACTTCACCGTAAAGAAATCAATAAGCTGATCGGAGAAACGAAGGAAACAGGGTACACAATCGTTCCATTGAAAGTATATTTGAAGAATGGTTTTGCCAAAGTGTTAATCGGACTTGGTAAAGGGAAGAAGCAATATGATAAGCGTGAAGATTTGAAAAGGAAAGAAGCGAAACGAGACATTGAGCGTGCATTTAGAGATCGGCAAAAGATGTAGGTATTTGCAAAACCTTACAATTGATTTTCTCGTGGAATCTGCTATAATAAATCTTGTACCGATGATGACAACTGAATATCAGCAAAAAGCTTTTGATTCATCTCTCGTACGCTCCATTCTTATATTGGGGACGCTACGGATTCGACAGGGATAGTTCGAGCTTAGGTTGCGAGTCGAGGGGATCGGCCTCGTTAAAACGTCAACGCCTATAACTGGCAAACAAAACAACAACTTCGCTTTCGCTGCTTAATAACAGTCGATAGCGGTTCCTCCCTCCATGGCCCATGTGGTAGGGTAAGGGACTCACTCTAAGTGGGCTACGCCGGATTCCACCGTCTGAGGATGAAGGAAGAGACCAATCAGACTAGCTGCTCTGCCGCCTGTCGATAGGCAAATGAGTAAGCGAAACAATAATATGTCGACTACACTCGTAGAAGCTTAAGTGCCGTTATGTCTGGACGTGGGTTCGATTCCCACCGTCTCCACCAAATACATATTGTTGGTGGCTAAATACGAATTGATACACGGACTTGCCGATTATGGCAAGTCCGTTTTTATTGTGAAGCTGGAGGTAATTTTTCTAAAAAGTTATAGATGCAACTCTGGGACTTATCTAACAATGATTTGAATACATGTAAAGATACTTAAAACGTTAGATATGTAGTATTAACTTTCTCGATTTTGTTAAAGATAACAAAGGAGGGGGTGTGATACCATGGCTCAAGATGTTCTATGTGAGGTAAATAACTGTCAGTATTGGAGTTCTGGAAACCACTGTCAAGCAGAATCTATTTACGTAGTAAGTAATAAGGGCAAACACGCATCCAATAGTGAAGAAACGGATTGCAAAACATTTGTACCTGAAGTTTAAGTAAAGATTGAGGGGATGTCCGATGGGTCTAGCCGAGCACACAACAAACAGTTTATCCACTACAGTGTAAATTGTTTGTCGTAGTTGTGGGGTCGATCTATCTAGGACATCCTTTTCCTATTTATAGTATTGATAATAACTATCATTTTCATTCAGACTAATGGAAATTATTTTTAAAAGGCTTTATCCCGTATTAACGGAAAGTCAAGACCCCACTTCAAGGCTTAGAGGAATCGAAGAAGCGTTAGGACAACTGCCCGTAATCTAGTTGTGGCTCCTAGCCCGTCTGAGGTCATAATAAGCTGTAATACTCTGTGGCAAACTACGCCACAGAGTATTACAGCTTATGCTTGTCGGACTACCACAGGATGTGATGGCGTCTCTGTTGCTCACAGGACGTGATCGATCTTAGGAGACGTTCCTTGTACCAGTCGCCTTGCTTTTTAATGTAAAAGCCCGATTGGTGAGATACAGTGAAACTTACCGAGAGTTGCGCAGAGGTTTAGTTGAGGCTCACAGGATGTGGGTCACACAAACATTGCCGCAGGACGCGGCGCACTTAGTCTGTGATTCATTGATTCGGGTCCGTACTGTCGATTGATCGAAGCTGTCGCTGCGATCTTAGCGACAGTAGAACGGGATTAACAAAGAAACCCCCACTGATTGAAGTTTCACTTTATTACATTTATGCTAATCCCTTAGTTGACATAGTAAATGTTTGTAGATTATCAGAACTAAGACTATAAGAAACAACTTTCTCTTTGTACTGCTTGACTACATCAACGTGATTATCGTAATTATAAACAAAGAAATTAACATCTTTTTTGCCTTTTTTTACGTTGATGACAAATGGAGTAACATTAGTCTCTGGATGTAAAAATAATTTTTCATTGCCTGGAAATATATAATATTTTTTTAAAAAGTTAGCTTCATTAAAATAGTCAGTAAATCTAACTTTTTCTTCCTCTTTTAAATTCTTTCCGTTAAATGTTACAGTAACCTCTTTTGAATCAAGTTTTGGATGAAGTTCAAATTTACCTATGACCCATCCCACCATTGCACTTGGAGGACTAAGTAAAAATTTGAGAATAAATCCAATTACTAAACTAATAACAACAGTCCATGTCATATTATATTAACTCCTTTTTTAGTTCCAGTGAAAATGAAATCGTTTTGATCGTTTAACTGATTCACTATTGTTGATTTTTATAATAAAGACACCAATTTTAAAATGCAATTAAATATGAGATGTGTCACTAATTGTTCAAATAAGAAAAACTTTTTTTTACCGGATATTTAGCTGTTTAATCGGGTTCTAAAATCTTTAAATAACTTGATATATGGGCTTTTATTAATAGCTAAATATGAAGGGAAATGGTGTAAACAATCAAGTGGATGGTAAAATTCATTAAAAAGTGGATGGGTACAAGTGTTGCAAATTATTTTATAGTGATAAATTAGATGAAATATTATATATGGGCATTTTGATAGAACTTTTTATTCCGCTTTAACGGGCAGTAAACCCCCCCCACTGATTGAAGGTTCACTTTATAAAAATACAATAAAGAAGTGGACTATGAAAATGTTGATTGCTTTTGTCGGATCAGTATGGGAAGTGAGTAAGAGTAACAAAAATTATAGTGGCTCTACTAAAAAAATATTACAAACTTAACATTCATATATGTCATCGTTATTCTATTGTCTATCATTGCACTTGGTGCGTATATTAGTTTTTCCGTTTAGTAGAAATTAACGTAAATAACCTATTAGTCGTGATGACTCAATAGGTTATTTATAATGATTGAATCTAAGATAAAAGTAAGGAGAATTAGGGTACAATATTTAAAAAGAGTTTTTAAAAAGGGATGCAAATAAATGGACTGGAACATTGATCGAAAAGCTAAAAAACCGATTTATAAACAAATTGCTGAGTATATTGAGAATGGCATTGCTGATGGAACTTTCCCCCCAGATAAACCTCTACCCTCTGAGAGATACTTAGCGAAAGAGCTAAATATAAATAGGAGTACTGTTGTAGCCGCATATGATGAGCTTGAATCAAATGGTCTCATTCAACGTAATCATGGAAGTGGTACCACTATAAGTAAGGATATATGGGGGATAACTAAAAAACGTATACCTAGTTGGAACAGATACATTGAAGCAGGTTCATTTTTACCTAATCTACCGGTTACTCAAAGAATACGTAAAGAGATGGAAGAGCAAAAATTAATCAATTTAGCCAGTGGTGAATTATCGGAGGACCTCTTTCCAGTGAACGCCTTAAGGGAAATTACTTCAACTCGGTCTTTTATCGGTAGGCTAGGTTATGATCATCCACAGGGTAATGCAGTATTAAGGACTACCATTACAAAGCATGTGAAGGGATTCCGAAATATTGAAACAAATCCATCATCCATACTTATTACTTCTGGAGCACAACAAGCTTTACACCTAGTCGTTCAATGCTTATTAAAGCCTGGTGATGCAGTGGTGATTGAAGATCCGTCCTATCATTATAATCTCCCAATATTTAAATCAGCAGGTTTAAAAATTTTATATTTACCAGTAAATGACAATGGTATAGATCCTAATGAGTTACTGGAATTACATAAAAAACATCGTATAAGAATGATATTTTTAAATCCAGCTTTTCAAAATCCAACTGGAACTTTGCTAAAAGAGAGTCAGCAGAAAGCGATTTTAGAAATATCATCAGAACATGGAATTCCTGTTGTGGAAGACGATCCGTATAGTTTAACGTCTTTTAAAGGAGAAGAAGTTTCAACATTAAAATCTCTGGATAAACACGGAAATGTTCTATATATTAGTTCTTTATCGAAGTTCGTAGCATCAGGTTTAAGAATTGGCTGGATTATAGGACCACGATCGGTAATAGAGAGATTATCTGATGCTAAACAACAAATTGATTTTGGACATGCTAGCTTTACCCAATGGATCGCTAACGATTTTTTAGAATCAGAGCATTTTCATTCTCATCTCAAGAAATTAGTAAAGGAATTAGAAAAGCGGCGCAATCAAATTGTATCAAGTTTTAATTATTTTCTAAAAGATCAAGTGGAGTTTACTATTCCTCAAGGTGGAATCCATATTTGGTGCCAATTAAAAAGAGATGTGGATGAAATGAAATTATTGGAAAATGCTATAAATCGAGGAGTTATTTATGTTCCCGGGTCTATGATGGGAACTAAAAAATGTTATGCACGATTCACTTTTGCTAGAGAGAATGAAGAGAACATAAATGAAGGAATAAAAAGGTTTGCAGATGCACTCAAATAAAGCCAGATGAAAAAAGAGGCGGGACTTCGCAAAATCAGCGCAGATACCCACCTTCGTAAGGTGATGCAATTGGAGAACCTGAATTCTTTTCATCGTTGGGTTGCGTGTAGTCGCTCATGGATGTTTTTTATGGTCTAGGAGTAAATTGGATGGGCGATCATCCAAAATGAGTTTACGCAATAGTATTAACTTTCCTAATTTTGTTAAAGATAACAAAGGAGGGGGTGTGATACCATGGCTCAAGATGTTCTATGTGAGGTAAATAACTGTCAGTATTGGAGTTCGGGAAACCATTGTCAAGCAGAATCTATTTACGTAGTAAGTAATAAGGGCAAACACGCATCCAATAGTGAAGAAACGGATTGCAAAACATTTGTACCTGAAGTTTAAGTAAAGATTGAGGGGATGTCCAATGGGTCTAGCCGAGCACACAACAAACAGTTTATCCACTACAGTGTAAATTGTTTGTCGTAGTTGTGGGGTTGATCTATCTAGGACATCCTTTTCCTATTTATAGTATTGATAATAACTATTATTTTCATTCAGGCTAATGGAAATTATTTTTAAAAGGCTTTATCGACTTTTAAATTTATCCTAAATGAATTCCACAAAATTAGTATGTATTGTTATTTCCAAAATGCAGCCTAAAGAAGGATAATTAAATACAAGAGATGTAATGAGGGTCTGACTCGCACTCTAAATCAGTATGTAGGAACGCTTATCCTATACTGTATTTAGTTGTTGCTGGGTCTGACCCTTTTTTTGATCTACTTTTTCCCGTATTTCTTCCTATGTTTTTTTATTAACTGGAGTAATTTCTTTTTCATTTTAGAACCATTCGCTTTTATAATGTGAAATCTTAAAAGTTTGTCATTAATTAATCTCTTCTATTGTCAACAAAATAGATATCTAATACCGTTCAAACAAAAATCTGTAAACAATAATACGTTATTTAATTTAAAATTATCAAATTATTGTTTACAAAATGACAAGAGCATAATATTATATAAAGTATAAAAGTTTCCCAAGGGAAACAAACTTGATGTTGAGTTAAATATTTATGCTTGGTCTAAAAAAATAACCCTAGCTATAATCTATGACTAAAGGAAAGACCTTTTATAGAACATAATGAAGTGGGGAGTTGTCTACAAAATGACATATGCAATGTCTGTTCAAAATTTATTTGTTTCATATCATGGCGAGGAAGCTTTGCATGATATAAACTTCACCATTGAAAAAGGAAAATTGGTTGGAATTATCGGACCAAATGGAGCAGGGAAGTCTACACTACTTAAATCTTTGCTTGAACTTATTCCAAAAGATCAAGGTACAGTTGAAGTGTTTGGTAAATCAATCAATGAGATGCGTAAAAAAATTGCTTATGTTCCACAACGAAGTGATATGGATTGGACCTTCCCGATATCAGTGATTGATACAGTTCTTCTTGGAACTTACCCAGGTTTAGGCGTATTTCGCCGTCCAAACAAGAAACATAGAGAATGGGCCTACCACTGTTTAGAAAAGGTGGGAATGGAGAAATTTAGCCAGCGGCAAATTGGCGAGCTTTCCGGTGGACAGCAGCAGCGTGTTTTCCTTGCGAGAGCGTTAGCGCAGAAAGCCGATTTATTTTGTCTAGATGAGCCATTCGTCGGGATTGATATAACAAGTGAGGAAACGATCGTGAGAATTTTAAAAGAATTACGTGACGAGGGAAAGTCCGTGTTTGTAGTCCATCATGATTTGAGTAAAGCAAATACGTATTTTGATGAACTTATATTATTAAATAAGGAGCTGATTGATGTAGGCCCTGTTAGTGAGGTATTTCGTCCTGAAATTATGATGAAAGCTTACGAATCACAACTTACATTTATGAAACAAAATGAGGTGACCGTCTAATGGAGTTTATCCATGCATTATTGGAATATACATTTTTACAAAAGGCTTTATTAACTTCGGTAATGGTCGGGATTATATGTGGTGTGATTGGCTGTTTTATTATTCTAAGGGGAATGGCATTGATGGGAGATGCTATATCACATGCCGTGTTACCAGGGGTCGCTATTTCTTACATGCTAGGTATTAACTTTTTCTTTGGGGCAGTGTTAACTGGAGTACTAACTGCCGTTGGAATTGGATATGTCAGTCAAAATAGCCGAATAAAAAATGATGCTGCAATCGGCATTATTTTCACAGCATTTTTTGCGATTGGGATTATTCTTATATCATTGGTCAAAAGCTCGACGGATCTTTATCATATATTATTTGGCAATGTGCTGGCCGTCCGTTCTTCTGACATGTGGATCACATTAGTTATTGGGATTATCATTCTTGCAGCGGTCTACGCCTTCTATAAAGAGTTGCTTGTAAGTTCTTTCGATCCAACTATGTCAGCAGCATACGGACTACCCAATCGATTAATTCACTACTTCTTAATGACATTATTAACGATGGTGACAGTCGCTTCATTACAGACTGTAGGGGTCATCCTCGTCGTTGCGATGTTAATTACACCTGCTGCAACAGCCTATCTATTGACAAATCGCTTATCAGTCATGATTTTCATGTCAGCAGCATTTGGAGCAATATCAGCAATTTTCGGTTTGTTTTTAAGTCTTATTTACAACGTAGCCTCTGGAGCGGCAATCGTCTTGGTAAGTACATTTCTCTTTGCTTTGGCATTTATATTCTCGCCTAAGCAAGGCGTGCTGTTTAGAACCATTAGAGCAAGAAAGGCGAAATCTGTACTTCGAGATAAGTCACTCTCTTAAAGGATAAAGTGAAACTTCAATCAGTGGGGCTCAGCCCCACTGATTGTTAGTCCCGTTCTACTGTCGCTAAGATCGCAGCAAACGATTCGATCAATCGACAGTACGAACCCAATTCAATGAATCACAGACTAAGTACGCCGTGTCCTCATGGCTTCGTCTGTGAGACCCACATCCTGTGGGCCTCAACTAAATCGCTGAAGATCACAGCGGTAAGTTTCACTGTATCTCACCAATCGGGCTTTACTTCAAAAAGTGAGGCGACTGCCCAGCCGCAACAAGCGTAAGATGGAATACGGCGTGGCGTAGTTTGCCACAGCGTATCACAGCTTATGACCTCAGACGGGCTAGGAGCCGCAACTAGATTGGGCAGGTATCCCCCTCTCCACTTCTTCGATTACTGTCCGTTAATGCGGAATAAATAAAAAGTAAAAATAAGGAGGAGAACGTAATGAAAAAAATCGGATTATTATTTTTAGTTGCACTATTCGTAATCAGTGGATGCTCACCTAAAGCGAACACGTCAACGAAGGGTAAGGATGATAGAATAAAAGTAGTCACAACTTACTCCATTCTTTACGATATTGTAAAGAATGTCGGAGGTGACAAAGTCGATATTTACAGCATTGTTCCTGTTGGAACGGACCCACATGAGTATGATCCATTGCCAAGAGATGTTCAAAAAACAGCGGATGCTGATATCGTATTTTCTAATGGATTGAATTTAGAAACGGGAAATGGTTGGTTTGATCGACTGCTAGAAACAACAGATAAGAACGGAAAAGATGCACCTGTATATGTATTAAGTAAGGGAGTTGAACCACAATATCTAACTTCCAAAGGCAAGGAATCAGAACAGGATCCTCATGCTTGGCTAAATATAGAAAACGGGATTAAATACGCTGAAAACGCTCGTGATGTTTTAGTAAAAAAAGACCCTGATAATAAAGAGACCTATGAAAAAAACGCTGAAAATTATATTAGCGAACTACAAAAGCTGCATGATGATGCAGTTAGTCGATTTTCTGATATTCCAAAAAATCGACGTATTTTAGTGACAAGTGAAGGTGCGTTCAAGTATTTCTCAGCTGCTTATGGACTTGAAGGTCAATATATTTGGGAAATCAATACGGAAAACCAAGGGACACCAGATCAAATGAAACGAATCGTTGATATTGTAAAGGATAAGGAAGTACCTGCATTATTTGTAGAAACAAGTGTTGATCCGCGAAGCATGGAAAGTCTTTCAGACGAAACTGGAGTTAACATTAAAGGTAAGGTCTTTACCGATTCAACAGGAAAACCAGGTGAAGATGGCGATAGTTACCTGAAAATGATGGAATGGAATTTAGATATGATTCACGGTGGATTAGAATAATAAAGCGCGAATTAGTTCTATAGTTCGGGATAGTTGCTTGCGATATAACAAAAAGCTCCTCCTAGGTGTTTGAATAAATATGGTTCGCTAACCAATATTCAAACACTAGGAGGAGTTTTTATGTCAAAAGATAAATTCATTTTTAGTATACACAACATAATATTGTAACTACCATATTGTTTTCGCAGCAAAGTACAGAAGGTAGATATATATGAAAAAATCAAAAAAAGATATAGATCGGATATGAAGAAAGCTATACTGCATCGTGAGTAATAAATGCGATTGTGGTTTTTGTATATCTTTATAAAAATAATGGTAGTTATCAGAAAAAGTTGAAAATTAGTAGCGCCGTTGTATAATATAGTGAGAATGATTTTCAATATAAGTGAAAAGGGGAATTATAGTTTATGAGAATGTTTGGATTATCTTCCGTTTTATTAATATCTATGAGTCTTTTATTTGGTTGTTCAGCGAATGAACAAACTCCAAAAAAAGATACAAAATCAAAAGAAACTGCTGCTCCAGCCGCCGATCTAGAAGATGTAACAAAGGCTTATCGAGAATTTGCAATAGGTGAAATTAGTCAATTTGTTAAAGCGACAGAAGAGTTTACAGAAGCAGTAAAAAGTGGAGATATTGAAAAAGCGAAAGAATTGTATCCAACAGCGCGGATGTATTATGAACGTTCAGAGCCGATTGCCGAAGTATTTGGCGATCTCGATCCGAAAATCGATGCACGTGAAGGGGATGTTCCAGAAGAAGAATGGACTGGTTATCACCGAATCGAAAAGGGGTTATGGGAAGAAAACACAACAAAAGGGTATGAAGAATACGCTGATCAATTGTTGAAGGATACAAAGCTGCTTCGTGCAAAAGTTGAAACGGTAGAAGTAACACCAGATGTGCTAATTACAGGTGCTGTGGATTTATTAAATGAAGTATCTACTTCAAAAGTTACTGGTGAAGAAGATCGCTATTCACATACTGATTTATATGATTTTGCTGCCAATGTCCAAGGAGCTGAGAAAATCTATGAATTGCTACAATCCGATTTAGCGAAAAAAGATCAAGCCCTTTCGGAAAAAATTGGCGAACATTTTAACCAAGTCAACCAATTACTTGAAAAACATAAAAAAGATGATAAATATATTCTTTACACAGAATTACAGGATTCTGAGATTAAAGAGTTAAGCCAAGCGATCGATGTTTTAGCTGAACCATTATCACAGCTGGGCATTGTTATGGAGGGATAAAATTGTCCGATTCATCCAAGAAACCAGATAAGGAACCCACATTTTTGGATAAGCCAGTGACACGTAGAAATGTCTTAAAATATACAGGCATAGGTAGCCTTGGGGCCCTACTTGGGGCTTCTAGTCTTGGTGGTGTCTTTGCTATGACGAATCAAGCGCCATCTAAGACTGGAAAAGCTGATCAAAATGAAATTATTCCTTTTTATGGGGAACATCAAGCCGGGATTATAACAGAGGCGCAAAATAATGTTTATTTCGTTTCTATGGACGTAATAACTACGAAGAAAGAAGAGTTAAGACTGTTATTTAAGGAATGGACAGAAGCAGTCGCGCTGATGACAGCTGGAAATCCAGTTGGGGAGCCATCTACGAATCATTACATGCCACCGAAAGATACGGGTGAAGTGATGGGTCTTTCACCTGCGAATTTAACAATAACTTTTGGAGTTGGTCCCAGCCTATTTGTTTTGGACGGTAAGGATCGCTTTGGGCTAAAACATAAACAACCAAAGGAATTAGTTGACTTACCGAAATTCCCATTTGATTCATTGGAAAAAGAATGGACTGGTGGAGATTTATGTGTTCAAGCATGTGCTGATGATCCACAAGTTGCATTTCATGCTGTACGAAATTTAGTACGCATTGCAAGAGGGAAAGCAACGATTCGTTGGACACAAGAAGGGTTTCAACGTTCAAAGCAATCCGACCCAAAACAGGAAACGCCGCGCAATTTATTTGGGTTCAAAGATGGAATTGTAAATCCTGATATAAAGAATAACCAAGAAATGGACAAGGGCATTTGGGTTCAACCCGATGACGGACCAAATTGGCTTGAAGGCGGATCTTATTTAATTGTGAGAAGAATTCAAATGTATATTGAAGTATGGGATCGTTCCACTTTAAAGGATCAAGAGGAAACATTTGGACGTTATCGAGAAAGTGGTGCACCGTTAGGCCAGAAACTAGAAAAGGATCCCGTTAATCTTGAATTAAAGGATCAGAGTGGAAAACTTATGATTCCGGAAAATGCCCATGTACGGCTAGCAAAAGGTGATGGAAAGCAAGTGATTCTTCGCCGCCCTTATTCCTATACAAATGGAATGGATGCGAAAACAGGGAGCTTTGATGCAGGATTACTATTTATTTGTTTTCAACGCGAGCCTAGTAAACAATTTATTCCTATGCAGCAACGCCTCGCGAAAATGGATAAATTAAATGAATATACTGTCCACAAAGGAAGTGCAATTTTTGCTTGTTTACCAGGAACATCATTAGGCGGTTTCATAGGGGAAACATTATTCTAGATTAAAATGTCCGTGGAAGAAGGAATGTCTATGCGATCAGTAATTTTTCGGAAATGCTGGATCTTACTATTTATCGTATTGCTCAGTTTTGTAAAATCACCATCGATTTTAGCAGCAGAAAATCATGATGAGTTATTTATCTTTATTGGTGATGCCTTAATGGATACTAAGGATGCCAAATGGGAGTCTGTTCTTGACTCTATGGAACAATTTGAACAAGAGTGGAATTCTATTAAAAAGTCGGATAGTCCGTTTGCGGAAAAAGTTGATACCCAATTGACTACAGTAAATTCCACTTTAAAACATAAGGATCAGCAAGCGGTAAATCAGGTACTTTCTGATTTATCAAAAGCTGTTCAAAAATATGATACTGAGCAAAATCCAGTGAACAATGAGAAGGAAAAAGTGAACGTAAAACGGCTACTTCCAATAGTGGAAAACATGCAAAAAACCGTTGATACAGGCGATTTTATCAAAGTAAACGAGGAGTATAAAGCTTTCCTCTCTGAATGGAATTCCAATGAGCTCATTGTTCGAAATGAGAGTGTCGTCTCTTATGGAGAAATCGAAAAGCAGTCAGCCTTTTTGCGGATTGCTATCACGCAAGATCCTCCGAATCAGCAAAAAGCGTTGTCGGCATTGAATGATTTAAAGATGGCGATAAGCAATTTTCTAAGTGGAAATGTTCAAAAAAAGTCAACGGATACGCATAAGTTAAATGATGGCTTACATTTATTAAACAGTGCCGAAAAAAAAATTCAAGATCAGGAATTTAACGGAGCCATTTCTGACCTGAACGAATTTTTAACAATATGGCCCATGATTGAAGGAGAAGTACGAACAAAGAATAACCAGTTGTACAATGACATTGAAATGAATGTTCCAATGATTATTAGTATAATTAGTTCCAAAGAGATTGATACAAATAAGGCTGAATCGATGACGAATGACCTTATTGATCGAATTGGTTTGGTTATGGAGAATACTAGTTACTCAGCATGGGATGCAGCGCTTATTTTATTGAGAGAAGGTCTAGAAGCACTTTTGATCATTGCAACATTGGTGGCATTTCTTAAGACTACAAATCAAGCAAATAAACAAAAGTGGGTTTGGGGAGGCGTAGCAGCTGGGGTTTTCGCAAGTGGAATTATAGCGATCATCATTAATCTTATTTTTTCAAAAATAACCGCTGCTTCAAGTCGTGAATATATTGAAGGAATTACAGGGATCGTCGCCGTACTAATGATGCTAACGGTAGGAGCATGGTTACACAACAAGACGAACATCAGAAATTGGAATCAGTATCTGGATCGACAAATGAAACAAGCAGTTGCAACGGGGAGCTTATTCTCTTTTAGTCTCATTAGCTTTCTATCAATTTTCAGAGAAGGGGCAGAGACCATCATTTTTTATGCCGGAATGGCACCAGAAATGAGCATGAGCCAGTTATTACTAGGAATCGTTTCTGCTTTACTCCTATTGATTGTAATTGGATATATCATTATTCGGTTTAGTGTCAAAATACCAATTCGTCTGTTTTTTATCATTGCTACACTGCTCATTTATTTCTTTGCTTTTAAAATTCTTGGTGTTAGCATTCACGCATTACAAATCGCGAATGTCATACCTACAAATCCTATCAAGTCATTTGTATTTATTCAATCGATAGGTATTTATCCTACATTTGAAACAATCATCCCACAAGTGGTTCTGCTAGTATTTATTATCGTTGCTGCGATATGGGTACGAATACAGAATCGGGTAAAAATGGTGTAACCAGATTATCTTATGGATAATCTGGTTTTATTTCATTTGAATGAAAAGAAAAGAAATCTTCAAGTTTATTTGCCTGTTTCCCCCATGAACTAAGCTATGAAGTCTAGGCGACGGCCAATTTCTCCCGCAATTTTCAATCCATGGAATCGTCCATCTTCAATGTAAATACGATTTGTAGTACCTCCAGTTACAACACCTGCAAGAAAGACGTTATTAACGTTTGTTTCATAAGTGTCTGGATTAAAGGTAGGTACTAATGTCTGAGAATCAATTGTAATCCCCGTGTCTTGAAGCATCGTTGTATCGGGTTGATACCCAATCAGTGAAAATACATAGTCATTTGGAATCGTGATTGGACCTTCTGGCGTTTGTAAACAAACTGTTGTTTCGTCGATCTGCTCAACGCTGGAATTAGGATAAAATTTTATTTTTTCCTTTTCGACAAAATTTCGAATATCTAAAAGTAAAGATGGTTTAATTCCTTTGTAAACAGTGTCCCCACGATGGACAAGTGTGACACGCGCCCCGCTGCGATAAAGGTCAATCGCTGCCTCAACAGCGGAATTCTTCCCGCCAACTACGGTTACGTCTTGTCCATGGAAGGAATGCCCTTCTTTGTAATAATGCATAACCTTTGACATATTTTCGCCTTCAACGCCGATTCTTTTCGGGTGATCAAAAATTCCGGTAGCGATAACAATCATACGGGCTTGATAAGAACTATTTGTTCCTTTGCGATCAACGGTATGTACAGTAAAAAAATCTGTATCTTTCGTTACACGATCAACTTTTTGATAGCATTTAATATTAATAGCTTGTCGTTCTGTAACGAGGCGATAATATTTTAACAACTCTGTTCGTGTCGGTCGTACTTCTTGGGATAGGAAAGGGATACTCCCTATTTCCAGACGATCTGAAGTACTATAGAAGCGCATATCCAATGGACAATTAACAATTGAATTCACAATCGCTTCTTTTTCAATAATGATATAACTTATTCCTTTTTCTTGTAGAGCAAGGCCGGTAGCTAAGCCGCATGGACCGCCGCCGATAATGACAACATCATACATGATTTGATAATCCTCCATTTATGATTTCGCTTTTTCTTCTATCATCTTTACCTACGTTGAGGATAAAGATACTTTCGTTTGCTCTTTTTTCGCTATAATCAATTGGATTCACCCTTTTGTTAACTAAAAAGTACTACTATTATTTTGAGAATAAATTATTTAGTTAGACTGTCATAATTAAAAAAAACAATTTTCCCATACTGTCGCTTAGGTGTACATATTGAAAAATTAGTATCACCTGAATTAGCAATGATTAGATTGTTAAGTAATTGACACACCGACCAGATGACATTGTAGAATATTTTAAAAAAAGACTGTCATAAAACTTGCATAGTAAGGGTAAGGATTATAATATAAGTATTGGTGTTTTTAAAATTTACTTCGATGTGCATGTCCGTGTTACAAATTAGAATAATCGTGTTACTCAGAATGAACTCTTTGGCATTAGGGAAGTCTCTTTACTAATTCAGAACAAAAAATAAATTTTTTTGATAGTGTATCTGGTTATCACCACCAATTCTTCTTTACTTTTTGAGTAACAGCATCGTCTCTGTCATATTCTTTCTAAAACGCATCAAAATGCTATCGAGTATCAGAAACAGAAGAATTTCATCATAAAAGAGTACATAGGGGAATCTTCTTAAAGAGTAGTTTGCCACTCAGGTACATTCGTGTTACGTAATGTTAAAAATGTGTCACTTTTATAAAAATTGGTAATCAATTTCATGAATGCAAGACAAAGCAGTCCGCTCTTTGATTTGCATAAGGAAAAAAGGGAGGGCTTATGACTAGATATATTGTTTCAAGATTATTTGAGGCGCTGGTGGTGCTTCTTATTGGAAGTATTCTCTGTTTTGCGTTTATTCGAATGTTGCCGGGAAGTCCTGCAGCAGCCATGTATGGGGATCAGATTCAAAAAATGAGCCAGGCTGACCAGGTACGTATTGCTGAAAATCTCGGTTTGAATGAACCGTTATATACTCAGTATGCCAAGTGGTTTATCGGTGTGCTACAAGGAGAATGGGGGCGGTCATACACGACGGGTGAAGAAGTTAAAATTATGATTGCTCATGCGATTGAACCGACCATTATCCTCATATTGGCGTCTGCGGTTTTCACAGTAGTCCTGTCTCTTTTTTTTGGAGTCATAACCGGGCTCCGGCGCTACTCATTTTTAGATCATGCGACCACCGTTGCTTCTTTTATTTTCATGTCACTACCATCTTTTTGGTTTGCCTTAATGCTCATGTTATTTTTCTCCGTCTATTTAGGTGTGCTACCAACAGCTGGTTTAGGTCAAGAAGGAGTAGGAGATTGGTTGAAGCATCTTATCATGCCAGCTTTTGTTCTGGGCATATCTCATATTGGGTATTATATTCGTATATTGCGCAACCACGTCGCTGTCACGCAGGAAAAAGAGTTTGTTTGGGCTCTCCGGGCACGTGGCATTTCTGAGAAAACGATTCTTTGGAAGCATATATTTCCAAATGCTTCACTTCCTTATCTGTCTTTTATGGGGATGTCCCTTTCGCTTACAATCGCCGGATCTGTTGTGGTAGAGACACTGTTTTCATGGCCAGGTCTTGGGAGTCTTTCATTAAAATCAGCGCTTGCCCATGACTATCCCGTTTTGATGGCTGTCATTTTGCTGAGTATGAGTATCGTTATTCTTGGTAGCTTTGTGGTTGATCTCATTTGTGCATGGATTGATCCGAGAATGAGGCAACATCTGTTGAAGGGGGAAGGCAGATGAGGGGAAAAAGAAAGTGGTTTGTAAATGTTCTACTTTGTTATTTATTAATCTTGCTTTTGGTGACCTTTTTGGCACCAGTCTTAACACCATATGATCCTCTTTCAATTGGGTTAGCGAAAACTTTGCAACCACCAAGTGCTGCTCATTTATTTGGAACGGATGAACTGGGCCGTGATGTATTGACACGATTGCTGTACGGGGGGCGTATATCACTTACTGTCGGAGCGGCGGCTATGATGATGGCAATTGTGATTGGCGCAGGCTTTGGGGTTATTAGTGGATTTTTGGGCGGAGTGGTTGATCGCATTATGATGAGAATACTTGATGCACTCCTAAGTATTCCGAGCATCTTGCTTATGATTGGAATTCAAGTATTGATCCCAGCCAGCTTACTTTCAGTTGTGGTTATTATCGGCATGACAAGTTGGATGCCGATTGCCCGTTTAATCCGGACAGAGATTTTAGCTTTGAAAGGAGAGACTTTCATTCAAGCTTCGGTTGTGGTTGGCGCTTCATCCTCTCAATTGTTAACTCGGCATTTACTGCCACAATGCTTACCGACGATTATTGTGATGTCCATTAGTGGAGTGAGTCATGCCATTTTATCAGAGGCAACTCTGAGCTTTTTAGGGATTGGCATACCACCTCATGAACCGTCATGGGGAAATATGTTAATGGGGGCGCAAAGTTATTTATTATCAGGCGCATGGTGGATTGCTTTGTTTCCTGGCCTATTAATTACTTGTACGGTTCTGGCCGTTACCTATTTAGGTGATGTGTTGCAAGACCGCTTTGCTCTACCACAGTTAAAGAAAGGAGGGAGATCATGAAGGAACATGTATTAAGAGTTGAAAACCTTTCTGTATGTCTTCAATCAAATAAGGAACAGCAGCTTTTGGATAATGTTGCATTTGTTGTGCCAGCAGGTGAGATTGTCGCCATTATTGGTGAAAGTGGTTCTGGAAAAAGTATCACAGCAAAAGCGATGCTTAACTTATTGCCAAAAGGAATCGCCATCTCTTCCGGTAAGATAGAATTTTTGCATGAAAATGTGCTTACTATGAGTAAAAAGCAACAGCAGGTTTATCGCGGAACCCAAGTGGGATTTGTGTTTCAAGATACATATGCTACTTTTGATGCCATGCGAACGATTGGGCAGCACTTTAGAGAGTTGTTTTCCACCCATACGAATCTTTCGAAGCAAGAAGTAAAAGAGCGAGCCATTCAATTATTGCAAGATATGCAGCTGCAAAATGCAGAGAATGTTTATGAATCGTATCCGTTTGAACTTTCCGGGGGAATGAGACAGCGTGTTCAGCTCGCACTTGCTTTAGCACTTGATCCAGTGTTGTTAATTGCGGATGAACCAACAACAGCATTAGACTTGCGTATTCAGGCGGATGTCCTTCATCTAATCAAGGATTGGAGCACCCGCACAGGGGGCAGCGTTCTTTTTATCACGCATGATCTTGGAGTGGTTGCAGAGATGGCAGACTATGTTGTCGTTATGCAAAATGGAACGGTTATTGAGACTGCAACAGTCATGAATTTATTTGATCATCCAGTTCATGAGCACACGAAGCAATTGTTGCACCACCACCGGGAGCTTACAAATATACGGGAACAGCTACAAATAGTCGAAAGTAGGCCGCTCCTTACAGTAGAACATGTAGGGAAAGCTTATTTCAAAAAGAAGTGGTTCCGCAAACATTCTGTACAAGCGGTGAGCGATGTTAGCTTTCCTATTCACAAGGGGGAGATTGTTGGGTTAATTGGTGAGAGTGGGAGTGGAAAAAGTACCCTTTCCCGCTTATTACTGCAATTAGAGTCATACGAGAAGGGTAAAATCATCTGGCATGGATCCTCTCCCTTTCGAAAAGGAGTCCAATGGGTACACCAGGATCCACTGGCGTCATTTGATCCTCGCTGGGATGTCGAGAAGATTGTTGGGGAAGGACTGGATTATTGGAAAGAGGATGGTGAGAATAAAAAAGAAAAAATCAAGGAAGTGTTACAAAAAGTCGGGTTACATGGACATATCCTTTCAGTTCACCCTTATGAGCTGTCAGGAGGTATGAAGCAACGGGTTGCCATTGCAAGGGCACTTCTACTAAAGCCGGAACTTCTCATTTTAGACGAGCCGTTTGCCAGTCTGGATATGAGTTCTCAGGCAAGAATGCTTTCGCTATTGCAAGAAATAAATAAAAGGGAAAAAACAGCTATACTATTTATCTCACATGATATTCGCGCAGCAATGGCACTTTGCCACCGTATTCTTGTGATGGAAAAGGGGAGAATTGTTGAAGAGGCACATGCAAATGAGCTGGTCTCTTCAATAAATATCTATACAAAAAGTTTATTATCGTCGATGCTCACTTTGCATCCTAGTGATCGATTAAAAGAAAAAAGTACAATGGAGGAGAATGAATATGCCATTCAAAAAAACTAAAGCAGTCCTTATATCAACATTTGTATCAAGTATGCTGTTATTAGCAGGATGTGTCGGGGACAAATCGGCAGAAAAACCTACAGATAAATCTCATCAAGCAACCAAACAGCTCGTCTATGGAATAGAGGCGGAAATCGAACAAGTAAATCCAGTACTAAATGAAGAAGAACATAGTGAGCTTGATAGCTTGATATTCCGGGGCCTCACTAAACCGACAGAGAAAAATGAAATTGTCGCTGACTTGGCAACGGATTGGAAGATCTCTCCCGATCAGCTGACGTATACATTTACTCTTCGTGATGATGCAAAATGGCAAGATGGAAAGCCGGTCACAGCTGAAGACGTGAAGTTTACATTAGATAAGATAAGGGATCCTAAGACAAATTCGCCGATTTCTGGTGACTTCAATGAGATAAAGGAAGTTAACGTCCTTGAAGAAAATCAAGTGCAAATTACCTTAAGCAATCCGTTCCCGCCTTTGCTTGACAAGCTGAAGGTCGGTATTGTACCAAAACATATATTGCAAGATGAAGATATTAACACAACGGATTTTAACCAAAATCCAGTTGGGAACGGCCCTTTTAAATTGAAAGAGTGGGCAAATGATCATACGATTACGGTCGAGCGCAGCGAAACGTATTATGGCGTGAAACCAAAACTTGATGAAGTCGTCTTTAAACCAATACCGGACGCTAATACACGTGCCTTACAATTAAAGACTGGAGAAATAGATCTTGCTCTCATGGAACCTAATCAACTTGCAAGTGTAAAAGAAAACGATGATTTTACTGTAAAGACGATTTCAACAGCGGATTACAGGGCCGTCATGTATAATTTCCGAAATCCTTTATTCAAGGATGCAAGGATTCGCCAAGCAATGAATTTAGGGATTGACCGTGAGGCAATTGTAAGTGGTATGCTAGCTAATAAAGGAGAGCCAGCATACGGTCCACTACAGAAATCATGGGCTAATGCACCACAAAAAGACATGTACACCTATCAACCTGAAAAAGCAAATCAATTACTAGAAGAAGCAGGCTGGAAAAAAGGGAGCGACGGTGTCCGTGTTAAAGATGGCAAAAGACTGGAGTTTGATCTTGTTTCACCGATCAGTGATCCTGTTCGAGTTGCACTTGCTAATGTTGTAGCAGAGCAATTGAAGCCGCTCGGGGTTTCCGTTATTTTAAAACCATTAGACTGGTCGGCGATAAAACTGGATGAAGTAGATGCCTTTGTAATTGGTTGGGGCAGTCCATTTGATCCTGATGATCACACATACCGTATTTTCCACAGCAGCCAAATTGGTGATGGTCTTAATAATTTGACTGCTTACAAAAATTCAAAAGTTGATCAGCTATTAACAGATGCGCGGATCAATCCGGATAAAGAGAAGCGAATACAATTTTATGAGCAGTTCCAAAAGGAATTAGCAATAGATCCGGCCTTTAACTTTCTTGTTTATTTAGATGCGTTATATGGTGTAAATAAACAAGTGAGTGGCATTACCACCCGTACATTAGGACATCATGGTTCTGGAGTGCTATGGAATATTGAAGAATGGGATAAAGTGAAACTTCCATGATTAGGGGGGAGCTTTTATCCCCCAATCATAGGTAGTCCCGTTCTACTGTCGCTGAGATCGCAGCAAACGCTTCGATCAATCGACAGTATGAAATGAATCACAGACTAAGTACGTGTGGGCCTCAACTAAACCGCTGAAGAGCAGCGTTAAGTTTCACTGTATATCACCAAACGGGCCTTTTTATCCTTCTTCGAATCTGCTAAGCGTGTTCAAGGGGGCTTACTACTCGTTAATCTGCGATAAACAATAGGGGGAAGATGCAATGGAAGATTCTACACTAAAAAGATTTGGCGTTTCCATGGAAGGTCATTTGCTCAGAAAGTTTGACCACTTAGTCCAACAGAAAGGATATGAAAACCGTTCTGAAGCCGTTCGGGACCTTGTTCGTGATGCCCTGATTCAACAGTCATGGGAAGAGGAAGAACAAATTGTGGCAGGAAGCATCCTTTTATTCTACAACCATCATCAAAGAAATCTTCTAGATGAACTAACAAAAGTCCAACATGATATGCATGATTTTATCCTGGCTACTACACACTTCCATTTAGATCATGCCAGCTGTCTTGAGCTCATTGTAGTAAAGGGGAAGGCGAAAGACATTCAGCAGCTCAGTAATAAATTGACCAGTCTAAAAGGCGTAGGTTATGGAAAGTTTACAGTGGCACCAGTAGAGCAAGTATAAGGGGTAATTGAAATTTTTTATCCAGGTTTAACAAGCTGTAATACCCTCACCTAAATGCATGTATAGCGAATCAAGAAAATAGGTGGGGGGATTCCTGGCTAATCTAGCTGAGGGAAGGAAGTCGTTGACGAGATGAAAGCAAGAGACTGGAAAGAATTTATCTGGAATCGGTATATGTTATATGTTTTAGTGATCCATGTTGCCGGATTCATAGCATTATTTACAGCAGTACCAACTCATCCAACCTTTATTGGCTTGGGGATCGCTGCGTATGTTTTTGGTATTCGTCATGCATTTGATATTGATCATATTGCTGCAGTCGACAACACGATTCGTAAATTAGTTGCCCAAAAGCAAGATTCAAGAGGAGTCGGATTCTACTTCTCATTAGGCCATTCAACAGTCGTCTTTTTATTAGCTGTCTTAACAGCTGTATCTGTAAAGTTTGTCGCAAAATACATGTCTAGCATGCAAGATATAGGTGGGATTATCGGGGTTACAGTATCAGGTGTTTTTCTAGTATTCATAGCTATCTTAAATTTAATGTTATTTATGCAACTATGGAAAATTTTCCGTCGATTGAAAGAAGAAAAAGTTTCTGAATCAGAACTAGAGAAAATGTTTGAGGCGAAAGGCTTTTTTACGCGTTATTTAAAGCCGTTATTTAAAGTGGTGACGAAAAGTTGGCATATTTATCCGATTGGGTTCTTATTTGGTCTAGGATTTGATACCGCTACAGAAATTTCATTATTGACGATGTCAGCGGGTGCAGCGAAAAGTAATTTACCTGTACTTGGTATTATCTCACTTCCATTATTATTTGCAGCTGGTATGAGTTTATTTGACACGTTAGATGGTATTTTAATGACGAAGAGTTATGCTTGGGCACATAATAAACCCGTTCGGAAAGTTTACTACAATTTAACAGTAACAGCGATTTCTGTTGTTGCAGCATTAGCAGTTGGGATTGTTGAACTAGCGCAAATTACGACCGAAAAACTTCATTTATCCGGTGGTTTGTGGAATGATCTTGCGGCAATCGATTTTGGCAATTTAGGTTATTTTTTAGTTGCTGCGTTTTTAATTATTTGGGGTGTATCCGTATTTATCTGGAAATATTACAGAATTGAAGAACGCTATACACTTAAATAACTCATTAATGTAATTGGATGTCCCATTTTTCACTATTAGGTGAAGTAGTCTAAATAGGAATAAAGAGACGATTTTCCCTAAGGTTTGGGTAAAATCGTCTTTATTTTATGTACTGATGTTGGCAGATGAAAAAAATGACTTGAGTCTGCCCAGTAGCGAGGGGATCAGATCCTTTTGGGATACCCTCATCTGATGTACCCAGCAATAGAGGCTGTTTAATAAGGGAAAGTCATACAATTGTCATAAAAATAAGGTTTTAATGATTGTTAGGTTCTTATCATAATTGTATTCTATAAATAGAAATGTTAGATTTTGTTTAAAGTTGTTATAGTTTGTATATCAGAAGTAATTAAAGAAAGGGAAGGGGGAGGTGATAAATTGTTAGCGAGTGAGAGGCAGAAACAAATTAAAGAGTTAGTCGTACGCCGCAAAGCGCTTAAGATATCCGAGTTAAGCGAAAGGTTTCAAGTTTCAGATATGACGATTCATAGAGATATAAAAGCGATGGTTGCATCTGGATTTGTTGTAAAAACTTTCGGTGGGATAAGTTTAGCTAATCAAGACACAAACGTATCGAATCGAAATGAATGTGTGGTTTGTTATAAAACTATTAATAATAGACTCTCTTGTCGCTTAATTCTAACAGAGAATAGAGTGGAAACCGCGTGTTGTATGCATTGTGGCTTCATACGTAACGAAATGCTAGATAATGAGGTACTTGAGATATTGTGTGATGATTTTTTTACAAATACAACGATAAGTGCTAGGAATGCTTATTTTGTGTTGGAAACAACTCTTGATCTAGGTTGTTGCCAGCCTCAATTTCTTCCCTTTAATCAAAGTGAACATGCAAAAAGGTTTGCACGAGGATTTGGCGGAAACGTTGTAACATTTACAGAAGCGATGGAAAAAGAAGCTAAACAAAGGGAAAAGAGTAAAGGTTGCTGTTAGTATGAATAAGACTGTTCTAAGAAATATTTTAATAGTATGTGTGATATTTTTTATTTTTGCGGTTCCACAAGGAGTTTTTGCGCATGCATTGCTAGAAAAAGCGACTCCTGCCTCAGATAGTCACTTAAAGTCTTCTCCAAAAGAAATTGTTCTTATGTTTAATGAAAGACTTGAAAAAGAGCTTTATTCGATAAAAGTATTTAATGAAGATGGCGAACTAGTTAGCAAAAGTAAAACAGAGATTGGTAAGGATCAAAAATACATAAAGCAAGCTTTACCGACTCTTCCTAACGGCAACTACGCCATATCGTATAGTGTACTATCAGCAGATGGTCATCCAGTAAAAGGGTCTTATGTCATTTCAATAGGTGAAGGAACGGTTCTAAAAAGCAACATGAACCAACTTGATGTAGATAAAGCCGGTAACGAATCTTCACTGTATAGCATCTATAATTCTATAGTAAGGATTCTTTATTATATTATATTGCTCCTTGCTACTGGTTGGATTATATGGGGCACTTTGAAAAAAGTAGACATTCCAGAAATGAGGACAAGTTATCGACAGTGGGCTATCTATTTGCAAATTATGCTTTTGACTACAACCATTGGCATGGGGTTTATGCAATTTATAGATCTGTTAGATAGTTGGACTTTAAGTGATATTTGGTCCGTATTAACGGGTACGACAATAGGGATATCTTGGTTTCTATCCATGGTATTATCTCTTTCTGGTTTTGTACTTTTACTCCGTTTTAACTGGTTGGATAGATTGTGGGTATTTATGATTCTTGCGGTAAAGAGTATAAACGGACATGCCATGGCCTTTGATCCACCGATTCGTACAATTTCAATAGATATCATCCATTTACTCGCAGCTGCGATATGGGCAGGGGGGCTATTTTATATCCTTGTCTTTTGGAACAAGCAACGAGAGCATGTTCGCCGATTTTTGCCGATGTTCTCTCAAGTAGCGTTAATAAGTATCCTTGTTCTATTCGTAACGGGAATTGCTTCAACCTTGATCTTTTTACCCAAAATTGATTATCTACTCTATACGCCATGGGGAATTATGCTATTAATCAAAGTTTCCTTAGTCTTATTGGTAATTGTAACGGGCGTTATTTTACGATATACAATGAAAAAGGCGAAGGCAGATGCGATCGGGAAATGGTTGAAAATCGATTTTAGTTTGATGATCATCATTTTAATCATAGTGGGGATTTTCACTCACTTAAGTCCTATGCCGCAAAACGAACCGCTAGTGTGGCATGAACGAGAAAAGAATATCGAATTCACAACAACGATTTCACCAAAGGTACCCGGTACGAATCATTTCATGGTTGAAGTAAACTCTCATGAAGAGGGTATAACGATTAAACGGGTTGAGCTATTTTTAAAATACCAAGATAATCCTGATGTCGCTCCGATTCAAGTACCTTTTTCCGAGATAAACCAATCAATGGATGTTCAATACATGGTAGATGGCCAATATCTACCTTTTGCTGGGAACTGGATTGTGGAGACGCGAATATTAGATTCAGAGGATAATGAGCATGTATTCAGTCAGGATTTTATTGTGTACTAAAAGCTAATATAAAAATTGGGGGAATTTATGATGAAAAAATTATTAACATTCACGGTAATGATGATTGCTGCATTTTCTTTATTTGCCGGTATGGCAAGTGCCCATGTTACGGTTCAGCCAAAGGAAACTTCACAAGGGCAATATGAAGTGTTTACAGTCCGAGTTCCGTCTGAAAACGAAGAGGTTCCAACAACTAAAATTGAAGTGAAATTCCCAGCTGAGGTAAATATCACTCGTTTTGAGCCAAAAGCAGGCTGGAAATATGAAGTTCAAAAAGATGCGTCTGACAAAATTACGAGTGTTACGTGGACAGCAGAAGGAGAAGGCTTAACACCAACTGACTTTGGACAGTTTAATATGCAAGGAAAAGTAGCCGATGATGCGACAGAAATCGTTTGGAAAGCATATCAAACGTACAAGGATGGCAGTGTAGTCGAATGGGTTGGGGCACCGGATGCTGATAAACCAGCTTCTGTGACAGTAGTAAACCCAGGTGACGGATCTGGTCATGATCACGGACATGGAGACGTATCACCGGATTCTACAACCAAAGACAATGGAGCTAAAGAACAGGTGTCTGAAGAAACAACTACATCAAGCTCGAGCAATGCACCATTATACCTTTCTATTGCGGCCTTAATTGTAGGATTGTTATCACTAGGGTTGTCTTTTAGAAAAAGAAGTTAAATACACTGCGAGGCAAGAGAATAGACTCTCTTGCCTCCTTTTAATTGTCTATATTCATTTGAATGAACCTCGTCAAATTCAGGGAAGACTACTTAATTCAGGGGAAATAGATGAAGAAGAGCAGATTCCAAATATGAATTTTGAAATCTGCTCTTTGGGTTATAAGTGGCTCATGGCCTAGAACTGCGGTTCGTATAATTCTTTCAACTTCAACTGAAAAAATACACATCACTTCAATCTCCTGTTAAAATTAAACGGAATACTGATTAATGGGAGGAGTTCGTACGATGTTTAAAAAAATTGCTTCAGACGCATTAGGTTTATCAGATATCGGAACCATTATTTCACCTTCGGATTATGACAAAACAGATGCCGACGATTATATCATGCATGAAGATGATGAAAAGATCTATTTTTTAATTAAGACAAAAATGGATGAGTACTGCTTTACGAATTTGGCGATCGTTCATGTGGATGGAGAAAGTGCGATTTCCTCTAAAAGAACATTGAAACGATATCCGTATTCCCAATACATCATATCTGATGTGTTCCTTGAAACGGCAGGAAAAATTGATTTAGATGTTGAAATTAAATTTAAAGTAGGAAAAGAGCAATTTGATATTGATGTAAAAAAAGACCAAATTGAACAATTAAAAGATTTATATAAATCACTTTTACGTATATCTGAAATCACTCATGAAAATAAGATCTATATCGATCTGGCATCGCAAAGCTTAGATAAAGCAGTAAGTATTCTACAAAACTCACGAACGGATGACAATAAATTAGCAGATACATACAGAGACTTAACTGATTTTGGCTTTACGTGGTTAACTTCTGTTCGTGAGCAGTACCATACGAAAGACTTTGGTGAAGTATACGAAAAGTATATTAATAACTAAATATGAGACTGCAAAGTCATCGACCTCAGAAGCTGCTCTTCTGGGGTCATTTGTGTGCTCATTTACAGAGAATAGCGGATGTGAAATGTCAAAGTAGTTTATGATTATGAAGGAATTGCTAAAAAACAACAGTTGGAAATAGCAATGGACAATCAGATGAAATGAGTAGATCTATTAACAAAATCCCTAAATTGGATGGAAGAGCATCGGAACTCTTCCATTTTTAATGTAAAAAAAGAATAATTGAGAATACAACTGGGAAATCCTACTCTATATTAGAAGAATAGGTTAATTAAAAAAACAAAGTTTCAAGTTTTAGTGCCTAGCACAATTAGCTTCGTTTCCTATGAACTGGGCACTTGCGCATGGTGTACATGATATTTGTCATATAGACCACTTGACGTTTATGCCTATCATTACCTGGTGTTATATTCTACTATAAGTATATAAGAGGGCTGAATGTTAAGCCTAATCGGTATTAGGAGGACGTCATGAGTAAACAAAAGACTGCAGAACTAAGAAAAAATGTTGCTCCATTTGAGAAGTCAGATATGATGAGAAGCGTAAAACAACTTTTTAATACATTCCCGCCGTTTTTTTTACTTTGGTTTGCGGCTTATCAAAGCCTAGCGGTATCTTATTGGTTAACACTTGTGTTTGCCATACTAGCTTCCGGGTTTGTAGTAAGAATCTTTATCATTTTCCATGATTGTACCCACGGCTCGTTTTTCAAAAATAAAAAGGCCAATACAATCCTCGGCACGATTAGCGGGATTATCACGATGTTTCCATACGAACAATGGAAAAGAAGTCATTCCATTCACCATGCTACAAGCGGTAACTTGGACAAGCGCGGAACAGGTGATGTTTGGGTCATGACAGTAGAAGAATATGTCGCTGCCACTCCATGGGGCCGCTTGCAGTACAGGCTCTATCGAAATCCAATTGTCATGTTTGGACTAGGTCCGATTTATCTATTTCTCGTGTCTAATCGGTTTAATCGAAAAGATGCAAGACGCAAAGAGCGTTTGAATATGTACGTAACGAATGGTTCAATTGTAGCGATTTATGCACTTCTATGCTGGGCAATCGGCTGGCAGGCTTTTCTTCTCGTGCAAGCTCCGATTCTCTTTGTGTCAGGGTCCCTCGGAATTTGGTTGTTCTATGTACAGCATCAATTTGAGGATTCCTATTTTGAAAATGAATCAGAGTGGGATTATGTGAAGGCGGCAGTGGATGGAAGCTCTTATTATAAATTGCCGAAAATCTTGCAATGGGTAACAGGGAATATTGGATTCCATCATGTTCATCACCTATCTCCAAGAGTTCCGAACTATAACTTAGAAAAAGCTCATGAATCGACACCGCCATTGCAAAAGGCAACGACGATTACACTGGGGACAAGTTTAAAGTCTCTTCGTTTTAGACTTTTTGATCAAAAGAATAAAGCGTTCGTTAGCTTTAAAGAAATTAAGCATTTGCTTGATACGGCTAAAGTAAATCCAGACCAGCAAAGCTTGCAAGAAAAATAAGATTCACACAATATATCCATGAGCGCCTGCCCTAACCCAACGATGAAAAAGGTTCAGGTACTATAAAGTGAAACTTCAATCAGTGGGGGTTTTACTGCCCGTTAATGCGGGATAAACTGTGTCACTGTATAAAGGTGGCGGTGCCCGCCCCTTATCCACTCAAAAAACCATTCCGTAAGCCAAAGAATGGTTTTTTGTTAATTTAGTAGTATATACTAGAATGAACGATACATGTAGGAGGCATCTCATGCAGAAATGGTATCATATTTTTCCTAAAAATACGGGCCTTAGCCCATATGTTGGGATTATCTTTTGTATTCTTCCTTTTTACTTTATTTTTAAGTCCTCGTCATTATTTGTCATTTTCTTTGGAATTATTATGACTATCCTGTTTTTTACTTCCTATCGTTTTGCGTTTAAATTAAAGGGGTGGCCGGTATACGTCTTTGTCGCTATTCAAATCGTGATCAGCGTGGCGATGACCGCTCTATTTGGCTATATTTATTTTTCTTTATTTTTGGCCTATTTCATTGGGAATGTCCAAAATAAAGCTGGATTTATCAGCTTGTATATTGTTCATCTTGTTTCAACCATTGCCGCTGTTAGTTTAGGGTTTATTTTTCAAAAGGAGATATTCGTATCACAGCTTCCTTTTATCGTGATTAGCGTAATTGGCGTTATCCTGCTCCCAGTTAGCACCTATAATAGGAACAAGCGTGAAGAGCTGGAAGAGAAATTAGAAGATGCAAACAAGCGGATCTCTGAATTGGTGAAAATTGAAGAACGTCAGCGCATTGCCCGTGATCTGCACGATACGTTGGGACAGAAGCTTTCCCTTATTGGTTTGAAAAGCGATCTTGCCAGCAGGTTAATGGAGATTAATCCTAAGTCTGCCAAAAATGAAATTAACGATATTCGTCAGACTGCTCGAACGGCACTGAATGAAGTGAGAGAAATGGTTTCCGAAATGCGAGGTACAAAGCTTGAAGATGAGGTTCTGAGGATCAGGCAAATTTTAAAAGCAGCTCAAATGGACTTTAGTATGGAAGGGGATACGAATTTGCCCCATACCCCTTTGTTAGTAGAGAATGTGTTAAGCATGTGTTTGAAAGAAGCTGTAAATAATGTTGTCAAGCATAGCAAAGCGTCTTGGTGCAAATTGTCTATTGAGAAACTGCGTACAGAGCTGCTTATAAAAGTACAGGATGATGGGGTTGGCATTCAAAAAACTGAATTTTTTCATGGAAATGGCCTAAAAGGGATGAAGGAGCGATTGGAATTCGTGAATGGTAGCCTAGAAATCCAATCTTCTGAAGGCACGACACTTTACATTCGAGTACCGAACGGAATTAAGAAGGCAGAACAGGAGGGGATGGTATGATGCGAATCGTCATTGCAGAAGATCAGCGCATGTTACTTGGCGCACTAGGATCTCTACTTGATTTGGAAGAAGACATGGAAGTAGTCGGAAAAGCGAGCAATGGTGAAGAGGCACTTGCTCTTGTTCATCGTCTTTTGCCCGATATTTGCATCATGGATATTGAGATGCCGGCGAAAAGCGGGCTTGATGTAGCGGAAGAATTAAAGGGTCACTCTTGCAAAATCATTATTCTTACGACGTTTGCCCGCCCTGGTTATTTTGAACGTGCGCGAAAGGCAGGAGTTGGCGGATATTTATTGAAGGACAGCCCTAGTGAAGATTTAGCAAGTTCGATACGAATCATTATGGATGGACGACGCATTTATGCACCAGAGCTCGTTGATATGGCCTTCGAAGAGGAAAATCCATTAACCGATCGGGAAAAGCAAGTGCTTGGCCTGATTGCTGATGGGAAGAACACGAAAGAAATTGCCAAGGAACTGTTTATTACAACAGGAACAGTACGTAACTATATTTCTGTCATTCTTGATAAATTAGATGTAAGTAACCGGATTGAGGCGATTTCGCGGTTTAAGGAAAAAGGTTGGTTTAAATAAGAAATGAAGAGCCTTTGGACTGTACTAGAAAAAAGCTGCTTTCACAAAACTAAAAAATGATCTTCTCTTTAATAAGATCTTAAAACGGCTTCCCATTAGGGCAGTCTTTTTGTTTTTCAGCTCTAAAACGTAATAGACCGAGATTCAAGCATAGGCTATACTTAGGGATGAATTATCTGATTTTTTTAACTTCATTAAATATACAGTTGTGCCTATGTGGGGGTATTGTTATAGTATCTTAAATAGGGAGCGATCGTCTTGATATTAGAAGCGGCTTTTTTACAAGTTAAACAAGGACTGGAAGATGAATACGAAGAAACTTTTCGTGAAGCTTCCAAGATTATTTCCTCGATGGATGGCTATGTTACTCACAGTTTGCAGCGTTGCCTGGAGGTAGAAGGGAAATATTTGTTGTTAGTGACGTGGGAATGTTTAGAGGATCATACTGTAGGCTTTAGGGAATCTGCAGAATATCAGGAGTGGAAGAAGCTTTTGCATCATTATTATGATCCATTTCCTATCGTTGAACATTTTGAAAAAGTTAGTCTCTAAAGGAAGTGAAAAAATATTTCGGTCATTAGATTTCTTTCTCGTGGAGCAAATAAGTTATGATTATATTTACGCAAAATAGAAAGGGGACATCATTTATGCAAAAAGCAACATTTGCAGGCGGCTGTTTTTGGTGTATGGTGACACCGTTTGAAGAATTACCTGGTATTGGTGGAATTGTTTCTGGATATTCTGGTGGACATGTTACAAATCCGACATATGAGCAAGTAAAAACAGGCACGACTGGTCATTATGAAGTGGTTGAAATTACATACGATCCAGAGCTTTTCCCTTATGAGCGTTTGTTGGAACTGTTTTGGCAGCAAATTGATCCGACAGATCCAGACGGTCAGTTCCAAGATCGCGGCAATCAATACCGAGCGGCTATCTTTTATCATGACGAGAAACAATTGGAATTGGCTCAAAAGTCAAAAGAAGAAATGGCGATGAGCGGCAAATTCAAGAAGCCGATCGTAACGGAAATCCTACCAGCTCAAACGTTTTATGAAGCGGAAGATTATCATCAAGATTTCCATAAGAAGAATCCGAAGCATTATAAAGAAGATCGCAAACAATCTGGGCGTGATGAGTTTATTGATCAGCACTGGAATGACAAATAATAACTGAATCAAGGGTGTCTCATAAGGGTCTGACCTCGCACGCTAAAACAGTATGTAGTGTTTAAGACACTTATCTTACGCGTATTTAGTTGTTGCGGAGTCTGACCCTTTCTTTGGGACTTCCCGTTTCATTGACACTCACGGTCATTCTGGATAGATCAAAGAAAATAATTGTAATATTTATAGAGGGATCGTGTGATAATACCCCTAATAGATGAAAAGTAAAAAGTGTCACATTACTTACCTGTTTTCTCTAGGGTTACTAACTTGGTTTGACTACTGCAATGAGTTGTTAATAAGTGGATCAAACGAAAAGGGCGTACAAACATGACAAAACCAAACAAAGGGACAAGATCAAGCAAGTATCGAAGGAAGAAAAAGAAGAAAGTCTTTTTATCGATTTTTCTAATACTCGTTCTCATCGGTCTTTCTGGAGCAGGATATTTATATTTTGAATATAAGATGGCATTACAGAAGTCTGAAGCTGAAATTGACACGAACATAAAGTCAGATATTGAGTTCAAGGGTGTAGAAGATCAGTTGGGGCGGGTTAATATCCTCCTACTTGGAGTAGATACAAGGGGTAAAGAAAAGTCCCGAACAGATACAATTATGATTGCTCAATATAATCCAGAAACGAAAAAATCAAAGTTAGTATCTCTCATGCGGGATATCTATGTAGATATTCCTGGACATAAAAAAAATAAACTGAATGCAGCATATGCATTTGGAGAAACCGAATTATTAAGAAAGACGATCAAGGAAAACTTTGATGTCGATCTACAATATTACGCCATTATCGATTTCAAGGGATTTGCTAAAACAATTGATATCGCTTTCCCTAAAGGAGTTGAAATCGATGTGGAGCAGAAAATGTCAAAAGGAATAGATATGACACTAAAACCAGGCGTTCAACAATTAGATGGCGATCAATTGCTCGGATATGTCAGATGGCGCGGTGGTCCGGATAGTGACTTTGGTCGTGTCAAACGACAACAAAAGGTTATGCAAATATTGGCTGATAAAATGGCAAGCGTTCAAGGGGTATTCAAACTACCAAGAATGATTGGAACAATTCAGCCGTACATCCAAACGAATCTTAGTTACGCCAATCTATTAGGAATGGGCACTTCGTTTATATCAGATAGTAATCAAGATATTCAAAAGCTTATGATACCAATCGATGGTACGGCAAAAGACGCAAGGCATTCGGTAGGTTTGGTCCTGGAAATTGAGATGGAAAAGAATAAAGAAGCATTAAAGGCATTTTTAAATGAGTGATGTGTTAAAGGATGATGGATAAGAATAAGGAACCAAGTCATTATGGAATTGGGAGTTACTCTTATCTATCATCCTTCTTTGACTCGTGTAGAAAGAGGTTTGAGTATGATGATTGCGTGGTCCGGCCCTTTCGTTATGGGATCTGTATTTTGATGAATATTCCCGATTTTTACCTTTTTACTTACGAATGATCATATTTATTTTGATAATGACTGAGGGCAAGTAGCGGAAAAATAAACCGGTAGCTGTGATAATGCATATACACATAACCTGGCAAACCTTGGCCCGCTGGATAGTCGTTGGTCCAGTTCTGGCTTTGTCCTTCGCCAATAAGATAAGCGATACCTTTTTCAATGGCAGGTGTAGATGTAGGAGAAATGGATACTAGCGCATCAACAGCCCACGCAGTCTGAGTAAGGGTGCTTGCGCCTAGGGGCATATACTTCTTCCCAATATCGCTTGTGCAAGATTCTCCCCACCCACCATCTTCGTTTTGAATGCTCATCAGCCATTTTGCTGCCTTTTGAATGGCTGGATGATTACTCACAATGCTTGTAGCTCGAAGGCCTGTTAATGCTGCCCAAGTTCCGTAAATATAACAGATTCCCCACCTACCATACCAAGATCCGTTTTTTTCTTGAGCGTGAAACAGCCATTTTACTGCTTTTCTGATGGCGCTTGCGGTTTGTTTGCCATTGGTAAAATTACCGAGAAATTCAAGTGTTCGTCCAGTTAGATCAGGTGTGGAAGGGTCTGTAAGAAAAAATTCTGCTTGTTCGATTGGCAAGAATTGCAACCATTTTTTATCAACATTTTTTTCAAAGGCAGGAAATCCACCATCATCATTCTGTGTCGAAAGCACATAGGCCAACCCACGATTATAGGCAGTTTTTATATATGGCTGAGTGGAGGTGGCTGGATATATCGCCCTTAGTGCAGCCGTTGTGTCATCGATGTCTGGGTTCATCGTGTTGCCGTCCGAAAAGCCCCATCCACCTGGTAGAGCATGAGGATTATGCAGACGCCAATCTCCGTATTTAACTTGCTGCCGGGTGGTCAAATAGTGATTTGCTTTATGAACAATTGGATTATCAGGTTCTAATCCAGCTTCCTGAAGGGCGTAATTAATGAGTGCCGTATTCCAAATTTCAGGCCTTGTGAATTGAATATGCAGCTGTCCATCAATGGAAGTAGCCATGGCTCTTAAGCCTTCAACGGCTTTTAGAATGATCGGATCCTTTTTTGAATAACCTTGTGAGAGTAAAGCAAAAATCATAAAAAATGTAGCACTAAAAAAGTTGTAAAGAGTCCCGTCTTGCTCAATTCGTTCAAGCATATACTTTTTAATACCCTCGACTGCCATTTTATGCAGTAGGGAAGGAAGCCCGATCAGGTTTTTGACACCATAGTAAATCGTTTGAACCAAGGAACGGCCCTCCTCGCATCTGAATTCTTCCCAGAGATCGTCTGAACGGGAGGGAAGCAATGCTTTCAAATTAGGCCCTGAAGCAATATTGATCTGAAATTTATGATCAGAGCATAAAAGGAGTGGGAGAAAGTTTGACCTCGCATATACGGATAAATCATACATGCTAATGGGAAAGGTGGGGGGAAGCAATACGGCTTCGACTGGAATCGGAAAGATAAGCGGCCATTTCAATTGACCGGTAAGTATCAACATAATTTTTGTAATCGAGCTTGCCTTGCTCAACCCTCCGTTAGTAACAATGAATTGTCGAGCCTTTTCCATATGCTCATCATTCTCATGATGCAGACCAGATAAAAGCAATGCATAATAGGCCTCTATTGTCAGTGAAACATTCCCGTCCTGTTCATCATGATATAACTTCCACGCGCCGTTTTTCTCCTGACGGCTTATAATTCTTGCTGCTAAAGCTTGAATGAGTTCATCGTCCCGTATGTCGAGTGCTTTTAATAAAATGATCATAAACGCATCAGGTGTAATGCCGATTTCAAATGGATAGTGCCAAGACCCATCTTCTTGCTGGTCAGTCTGTAGCCGAATGATCAGACGGTCGATTTCATTCTTTACATATTGATTCATTACACTCACTCCTTTAAAGACTGCATGAATACACTATTTAACGATATGACTAGTACGCACTTGTTATGAAAAAACTTATATTTATAATGAGTGAAAAGGAAAAGTGGTTAGGAAAAAAGCAATACTGGTTAGTAAAAGGGTCAAAGAGCTGAGTCGGGGGGAAAGAGGTTCAAAGCGACTAGCAAAATACCTAAATCGATATTCCTGAGAAGCTAACTTCATCTTTTCATCACAAAACAAAGAGCAAATGCGAGAAGAACCTAGGCATTTGCTCTTTTTGGTAATGAATCGATTATTTCAGTCTGAAAAACAGCTCTTGAAATTCTAGTTTTTTACTTGTTGGCATTCACTTTATCTTTCAGCTGAGCCAGTAAATCACCAGAATCAATCCCTGTAATCATGGCACCATTCAGCTTCGCGTAAGCAGACTTCTTACACAGCTTACATTCGCTTAAACATTCATACTCTTTATAGGAAACTTGTGGACTTTTTAAAAATTCTCCATACTCTTCTGCATATTCTTCCTCTAAAAAACGATCCAGGTTCGTTTGGCAGAATTCAAGTGTGACTTTTGGTTTTTTCGTAAATAATTTGCTGATAAATGCCAACATAAAATCTCTTCCTTTATATTAAGCTTTTTCCAGGGAATGTTTACTATAGCTTGTATTATATCATCCTAAATCTTATCGTGATACTTTGATGATTTTCCTTCAACTACTAAAAAAGGCTAAAAATTAAAAATTCATACTGTTTTGGGGTAATATAATAAAGGGAATACCAGTTTAGCTAAATGAGACTAAAAAATAGAAGATGGATGCCGGGATAACATGTTTACGCTTATATGATTTAGTAAATTGAGATGCGACATTCGCCACCATCAATCCAAGAAATGTGGTAGGTCCGACAAGTGCAGTCGATACAAAAGTTAAAATAGCAACTACTATTAATATTCGCTTCATTACATAATCGTAATCGACACCTAAATTAATGGCCTGTGTACTTCCAAACAACATCACATCTAAATATTTTGCAAATCGTAGGAAATAAAGCGTTGTAATAAGCATTAAAATTGCTACTATTAAAAGTAAATCAGTTTTTATATTGTTAAAGCTTGCGAACATTTTGTTTTGAACAATTTGGTATTCGTTTGGATCTATTAATACTTGCGTGAAAGAAGACAAGCTTGAGAGAAGCGTCCCGAAAATCATTCCTATTAGTAGAAGGAAGTAGATATTTCGGCCTCCTTCTTTTCTAAACGGCATTATTCCTATTTTATTAAATAGGCCCTAACATTGCCACATAGGACTGTGAAGGTATTGGCTAAGTAACGTAGCAATTACTGCGAGCACCGTTAATTAAAACTTATTATTCATATGCCTTTCTCCTCATTAATAGATAAATAAATATCACGCTGTCAAATCCCTACTACAAGGCCAATTAGAATTTCAACTGGATAAATAATCAGTCGGCCCACTATGTCGCAGAATTTTTAATAAGGCCGGATCATTGCCAAATTCATTGGCCCTTTCATTTAATAAACTCTTAAATTGGCTTTTTTTATATCTTCAATTTCTAGGAAAATAAGGTTATCGAAACTTGGTTTTTCATTCCTTACTTAAAAAAATTCTCTGTCTGATTGGGTCCATGGCTATGTCGGAAATTCAAAATGAACTTATATAATTATTGATTTTTGGCAATTTTGTGCTTATAATTTATATGTACTCGAGATTGAGAATCATTTTCATTGTTTTACATACTTGAGAATAAATAGAATATGGGGATAAAAATGAGACTGTGGATGTTAATGATCGCTGCAATCATTCTCTCGTTTATCTCGCTATTTGTTGGTGCAATTGATATTAAGCCGAGCGACCTTCTAGATTGGGATTCTGATAAAACACAAATTTTCTTAATTAGTCGTGTGCCTCGTTTAATGGCGATTATTCTAGCGGGTGCGGGGATGAGTATTGCAGGATTAATAATGCAAAGTGTAAGCCGTAATAAATTTGTATCACCAACAACGGCGGGTACGCTAGATGCAGCTAAGCTTGGTATTATTATTTCAATGCTTTTCTTTACAAATGTAACGTATTTTCAGCAAATTATATTCAGTTTTGCATTCGCTTTAGTTGGAACGCTAATTTTCATGCAATTACTTGATCGCATTAAATTTAAAGATGTAATTTTCGTACCGCTAATCGGGATTATGTACGGGAATATTCTATCGGCGATTTCGACGTTTTTAGGTTATGAAGCTGAAATTTTACAAAACGTTCAAGCATTCTTCATGGGTAGTTTTACTTTAATCGTATCTGGACGTTATGAATTATTGTATGTAGCTGTCCCAGCCATCATATTAGCTTACATATATGCGAATAAGTTTACGGTAGCTGGAATGGGTGAAGATTTTGCAAAAAATTTAGGACTAAGTTATAAAATGGTTTTAAATTTAGGTTTAGTTTTAGTAGCTATCATTTCGACTACTGTCGTACTAACTGTTGGTATTATCCCTTTCTTAGGGTTAATTGTGCCGAATATCGTGTCGATTTATATGGGGGACAATTTACGTAAAACGATTCCACATACAATCATGCTAGGAATGGTTTTCTTGCTGGCATGTGATATTCTTAGCCGCTTAGTTGTATACCCTTATGAAATTCCAGTAAACCTAACAGTCGCAGTTTTTGGTAGTGCGATCTTCTTAGTAATGTTATTTAGGGGGAAAGCATATGCGAAAAAATAGTACGAAAATAATTATATTAGCGGTAATTGCGATAATATTCATTTTGCTTTTTGCTTTTTATAATATTCGGGGCGGTTTTGATTATGCCTTCCCACGTCGTTTAGTACGAATTGGAGCAATGGTAATCACTGGGATAGCAATATCATACGCTACAATTATTTTCCAAACAATCACTCATAACCGAATTTTAACGCCTTCTATCATGGGGCTTGACTCGATGTATGAGGTTGTACAAACCGTTATTTTTTTTGCTTTAGGTTCGGCGTCTATTTTTGTTGTAGACCGTTATTTAAACTTTGGAATGGCAATTATTGCAATGATTCTTTTTGCGTTAATTCTATATCGATTCTTATTCCGAGCGGATAAATATCCGATCTTTCTATTATTACTAGCAGGAATGATTATCGGGACATTACTTGGAAGTTTAGTGAATTTCCTCCAAGTAGTGATAGATCCAGTTGAATATCTAAGTTTACAAAGCCGATTATTCGCAAGCTTTAATAACGTTAAGTCAGAGTTATTGTATCTTTCAATGGCGATATTAGGGGCAGCTTTCATCTATGGTAAAAGAATGTTAAGTGATTTAGATGTGATGTCTTTAGGTCGTGATGCGGCAATCAATCTAGGTATAAACTACGATAAAATGGTGTTAAAAGTATTAATTTTATCATCCATTTTGATTGCAACTTCAACTGCACTTGTTGGTCCTATTACATTTTTAGGATTAATCGTATCGAACGTGGCCTATCAATTTATTAATACATATCGACATTCAGTTTTAATTGTAGCATCTAGTTTAATAAGTATTATTGCATTAGTAGGCGGACAGTTTTTGGTATTACACGTATTCCATTTAAATACGACAATTAGTGTCATTATTAACTTTATCGGTGGTATTTACTTTATTTACTTATTGCTGAAAGAAAGTAGGGCTGCTGGATGATTGAAATCAAAGGTATAACAAAGTATTTTGGCAAAAATCCTGTAGTAGAAAATGTAACAGTGACAATCCAACCAAAAACGATTACGTCATTTATCGGGCCAAATGGTGCTGGTAAATCGACGTTATTGTCCATGGTAAGTCGCTTATTAGATTCTGATACAGGTGAAGTCCTTCTAGATAAAGGTAATGTTAAAAAGATGAAGTCTGATGAATTTGCAAAACGAGTGGCCATTCTAAGACAATCCAATCATTTAAATGTTCGCTTAACAGTTCGAGAGCTAGTGTCATTTGGGCGTTATCCGTATTCAAAGGGTCGACTAAATAGTGAAGATGAAAAATTTGTTGATCAAGCCTTAGAATATATGAATTTAACCGATATCCAAGATAAATATTTGGATGAATTATCTGGTGGTCAAAAACAACGTGCGTTTATTTCCATGGTTATTGCACAAGATACAGAATATATCTTATTAGATGAACCGTTAAATAACTTGGATATGAAACATTCTGTTCAAATTATGAAAATTTTACGTAAGCTGGTTGATGAATTAGGTAAGACCGTTGTGATTGTATTGCATGATATTAACTTTGCATCAGTATATTCAGATCGTATCGTTGCTCTTAAAGATGGACGTGTTGTGAAAGATGGTCTAACAAATGAAATTATAAATACTGCTGCATTGCGGGAAATATATGATATGGATATACCAGTCCAAGAACAGGACGGGTGTCGTATTTGTGTATTCTTTAATTCGCATTCGTAAACTTATGGTTTAGAAAAGGGTGATTTGGCATGCTTTTCTAAATCGTTTTTTTGAATAAAGTTGTATAAAATAAATGAAAAATGAGTTGACCTATCATTTTTACATGTTATAATGATAATGATTATCAATATCATTATAAAGGGAACGGGAGAGAATAAAAAATGAATAAATGGAAAATTTTAGCTGTAACAACTTTACTATCTTTAGTTTTAGCAGCATGTGGATCAAATGAAGAAGCGACAACAGATACACCTGAAACTAATACAGAAAAGACAACTGAAGGAACAGAAAAGGCTACTGAAACTTCTGCATTCCCAATGACAGTTGCATCTTTAACTGGTGAAAGAGAAGATAAAGAAGCAGGAACAAAAACGGTGTTTGAAGATGTTACTTTAGAAGAAATGCCAGAACGTATTGTTACTTTAGACTTTGGTTTCTTAGATAATCTTGACGCTTTAGGAGTGGAGGGCGTTGTTGGTCTTCCTAAATCAAATCTGCCAGCAGACTTAAAAGAAAAATATTCTTCTGACGAATATGCTGACTTAGGTACTTTAAAAGAAATCGATTTCGAATTAGTAGCATCACTTGAGCCAGATGTAATTTTCATTTCTGGTCGTCAAGCTCCAATGTATGAACAATTAAAAGAAATTACTCCAAACGTAATATTCGTTGGATCTGATAATGAAGATTATATTAAAGGTATTAAAGAAGGCGCAGAACTTGCAGGGCAAATTTTCGATAAAGAAGAAGAAGCTAAAGCTATAAATGCAGATTTAGATGCAAAAGTAGCCGAACTTCAAGAAAAAGCTGCAGGTTATGAAAATGCATTAGTAGCTATGTATAATGAGAAGAAAATCGCTGGTTTCGACAATGGTCCGGATTCTCGTTTCGCTTATGTATATAACGACTTTGGATTCAAACCAGTAACTGAAGATATTGAGTCAAGTGCACATGGTTCTGATTTCAGTTATGAGTCAATTTTATCAGCTAACCCAGAAGTGTTATTAATCATTGACCGTAATGCTAATGACGATGATGCACTTAAGACAGATATTGAAAACGACATTATTAAACAAACTCGTGCTTACAAAGAAGGCAAAATCGTTTACCTTTATGGAGGTAACTGGTACTTCGCAAGTGGTGGCGTACCAACTGAAATGGAGAAAATTCAAGAAATCTTAGACGAGTTAAAATAAGATTGACATAAATATTTGACTTCAAAAGAGCAGGCTGTCCAATAAATAGGACAGCCTTTACTATAATTAAGAATTAAGGGGGAAGACAGATGTTTGTTCAAATTCGTAAGTGGACAATTACTGAAGGAAATTCAGAAAAGATATTAGAACGTTTTAAAAAGAAACCCGGCCAAGGCCCATCATTAGTGGAACAAAGAGAAGGTTTTATTAGCCGTGAGTTACTTGTAAAAAATATACGTCGTGGGGAAGAAGAAGTAATTATGATTATCCGCTGGGAGTCTGAAGATGCTTGGAAAGCTTGGGAAAAGAGCCCGGAGCATATTGCTGGTCACAAAGAGAAGATTAAACAACATGGTGGTAAACCACCAAAACCAGACTATATTATTAATATGGAGCACGGTAACTACACTGTAGTAGAATAAGTACCAGACGTTCTCTAGAAGCGTTTTAACTTTTTATTAAGACTCTATAATCCGAACATATTCCCTAGACTTAAATGGTTTATATAAGCGTGATCAAAACAACGAGCAAGTAATTCTACCTTTTTCCTACGATTTCGGTCATTAACAGAATCATCAACAATGATTTTGTTAATGACCGTTCGTGTGTCCTCATTGTATGCAACGAAAGGTCTCCCATCGACAAACTCCACTTTATAGTCTTTTAAATCAAAAAGCTCTGTCTCAATATGTGGATGTTGGCCTGCTTTCGTTAGCACCTCATTTACAGAAATAGCTGTTTTTGCCCCGATTAATGCCCCTGATATACCTAATAATTTCATGATGATCCTCCATGCTAATCAGTATTATTGCGTTAGTTGGGGGCAAATGTTGGTCGAGAGAGTCTTTACCTTTTCGACAACACTGGGTATCATCATTCACTAACTTCGAATACATTGTCGAAAAAATCCTGATTATCTATTCGTAGTTGATCGAGATGCAGTTGTAGGTGATAGAGCTGTTACTAAAACAACGATAGAAAATGATTTAGTAAAAGGTACAAAAGCTTTCAAAGAAGGGAATATCATCTATTTAGACCCTGCATACTGGTACCTATCAGGCGATGGACTTGGATCCGTTCAGGAAATGGTGAATGAAATTGCTGAGGGTCTTAGATAATTCTAAAAAACAAACTAAGAATGTCTTAAAGGGATCGCCCCCGTAGCCTATAAAGGATAAAGCGTTAGTTTAACGCACCTAATTCTTTATAGTAGCTGCGGGGTCTGGTCCTTTGCACGTAAGACAAACTTCGTTTATTTTTTTGTTGTGAACAGGACTTTTTTTGATACAAAGAAAAGTGGACGAAGTTTTTAAGTGGAATCCTCAATTTGCCTGTCCGTATCAAGCGTAAACAGCACCATCCCCCACAAGAAACCAACTTCTAATCGAGATTTCCCATCCATCATATACTTGTCGGTTTAGCGCAGATTGTGCTGACTTCGACGTTTATTACAGGAAACGGCCGATTTTAATCAAAGTTCCTAAATAAGTACTTGAGTTTTGTTTATCGTTTGTAATTTAGTGGAAAAAATAGTGGAGTTGTGATATAATAAAAGGATTCAACTCAAGAATACTGTTACATTTATCTTTCTGACAGATGCTAAGTTTATTTACTATTCATTCGGAACTTTGTAAAGGCAGTGTAAAAGCAACCGGAATTGCAGTGGAATAGGGATGGATTGAGACTGCATTTGTACTTGGGAAATATGGAAATGAAAAAAAGTGATATTTAATGGAAGTTCAAGTGAAAGTCCGTTATAGTAGTATTTGTGACGTTAGAAATAAGCATTAATTTGTTATCTTTTTCGGATCGTGTTCATATGATAATGAGTATTTAGCACCTTTCATTGTCTATACTGAATTGTTACAATTTCTTTACAATATAATACGAATGGGAATAAAAGGATAATCACTCAACTAATCTTGACTTATTGAATGAAAGTGATACTATGTATTTTATGCTCGAAATGTCATTTACTTATCAAGATAAATAATCAGGATCTGTATCATCGATTAAGGCTCAGATTACTAGATTAATAGAGGTGAAACATGAATAATTTTCTTAAAAAGGGTCAAAGCATTTTACAAACTAAACTTCTTAGTTTCTTCATAATAGCAGTTACATTATTTTGGATTAAAACATATATTGGCTATCAGGTGGAATTTAATTTAGGGATTGATAACAAACTTCAATCGTTTCTACTGTTTGTTAACCCGATTAGTTCAGCCATTCTTTTCTTTGGAATCGCATTGTTGGCCAAGGGGAAAAAGACATATAAATGGGTGATTCGATTAAATTTCATTTTATCAGCCGTCTTATTCTCTAATATCGTTTATTACCGTTCTTTTACGGACTTCATTACTTTACCAACACTTACGCAAGCATCAAATTTTGGTGACTTAGGTCCAAGTGTATTAGCATTATTCAAACCTTATGATATTTTGTATTTCTTGGATACAATCATCTTGATCGCATTGTATTATTCTAAAGCAATCAAGCCAAGTGAAATTAAAATGAAACGCCGTACGGTTGCAATGGTCTTCCTTGCTGGACTTGCTATTTTCTCAGTAAACCTTGCTTTAGCGGAAAAAGACCGTCCGCAACTACTTACTAGAACATTTGACCGTAACTATATTGTTAAATATTTAGGCATGTACAATTACATGGTATATGACGCAGTACAAAATACGAGAACATATGCACAGCGTGCAACGGCAAACAGCACAGACATTGCTGAGATTGTCAATTTTACAAAAGCGATGTATGCTGAGCCAAACCCAGAATATTTCGGTGCGTCAAAAGGTAAGAATGTGATTTATCTTCATTTGGAATCGATGCAGAATTTCCTTATTGATTACAAGCTTAATGGAGAGGAAGTTACACCATTCCTAAATTCATTAGCGCATAGCACAGACTTTATGTATTTTGATAATTTCTTCCATCAGGTTGGTCAAGGTAAAACATCTGATGCAGAGTTTATGCTTGAAAATTCATTGTACGGTTTGCCACAAGGTTCAGCATTCACGACACATGATCAAAATACGTATCAAGCTGCACCAGCTATTTTAGGTCAAGAAGGGTATACGTCTGCTGTTTTTCATGGTAACTATAAGACTTTCTGGAACCGCGATAAAATTTATAAAGCACTTGGGTTTAATCGTTTTTACGATGCAAGCTATTACGATATGAATGTAGAAGATACAATGAGCTATGGCTTGATGGATAAGCCTTTCTTTCAAGAATCCATTCCGATGCTTGATAAATTGCCACAGCCATTTTATTCGAAGTTTATAACGGTGTCACACCATTTCCCGTATTCGATAAACCAAGACTTAACAACAATCGCACCTCATACAACGGGTGATAAGTCAGTTGATAATTACTTCCAAACGGCCAGATATGCGGATGAAGCACTTAAAGAGTTCTTTACCTATTTAAAGGAATCCGGCTTATATGATAATTCCGTAATCGTGATGTACGGTGACCATTATGGAATCTCAGAAAACCATATGAGAGCTATGTCTCAAGTACTTGGAACTGAAGTTGGGGAATTCGAAAACGCACAACTACAACGTGTGCCTTTACTGATTCATGCACCAGGTGTCAAGGGTGGAGTCAACCATACGTATGGCGGACAAATTGACTTAATGCCGACACTTATGCATTTACTGGGTGTAGACACGAAAGAGAATGTTCAATTTGGTACAGATTTATTGTCTAAAGATCATCACCAATTGATTCCATTCCGAAATGGAGATTTTATTACACCATCTGTAACTTCTCTCAAAGGAAAATACTATGATACGAATACAGGGGAATTAATCGAAGAAACGGAAGAGATTGCTGCGGATAAACAACTTGCGCAAAAACTACTTCAGTACTCCGATAAGGTTGTGAATGGAGATTTATTACGCTTCTATACACCTAAGGGATTCACGCCAATTAAACCTTCTGACTATAATTATAACAATGAAGAAGATAAAGAAACTCCGGTGGAACCATCTACTCAAGAAACATCTGGAGAATAAAGGAACAGGCAGGAAGAATACTCTTCTTGCCTGTTTTTTTGTGTGAAGGATATGGTACAGGGCCTCGCGACTTACTAATATAGCCAATCTCTTAGCGGGTATACTCATTTTATCGAGAAAGCAGCCAAAATTTCGGCTCCGCATCGCCACCATTATGATTAGATGAGTGTAGCGTTTTTAATGAGGGATCCTTCAAAAGTAACTGGTGGAAATTTAACGCCATTTTAGGTTTTGTATGCAAATAAACGAAAATTTGGCACTGGCATGCAAATCATAAATCCCGCTCGAAAAGCGTTAGTTCTGGCGTGAAAATCCTCCATTCTGGCGCGTAAATTTGATTTCCGGATCGTCATTTGATTAAAAAGTAGGCCGGTGCAGATAACAGGACCAGTATTTTACATGGAAGGAATTGTTGCAGGAAATTTAGTTGGGTTCTTACATATTTCATCTTCTCTGGCGAACACTAAATTTGTAATAATGAAAAAGGAGTGATGGATATGAAGAACGCAATTATGGTGGGTGGAATAATAGCAACATTATTTGTTGGAGGATGTACAGCCAACAATACTAAACAGGGTAGTGAGAAAATGGGTGTGAATCATCCGACAGGTGTAAATCATCCGACAGACGTAAATCATCCGACAGACGTAAATTATCCGACAGACGTAAATTATGACAGAGCCATGTTTCCGAATGAAGCCCAAAATGTACGAAATAATGTCAACTATAACACAAGGAATGTCACATATAATAATGATATTAGAGAGGGGAGCAACCTTTCTGCTGAAGTCGATAAGCTAAAAGAAGTGAAGCATTCTACAGTAATGGTGATGGGAAACAGTGCCTATGTTGCAGCCGACTTATCGGACAAAGGAAGCAATGAGTTAGCGAAGAATGTAGAGGAGAAAATTGCTGACAAAGTAAGGGCAGCTGATGCAACGATTGAAAACGTGTACGTGTCTTCAAGCCCTGACTTCATTGATCGTATGCAAGGCTATTCGACTGATGTGAGGAATGGTCATCCAATCGCAGGATTTGCTGATGAGTTCACTGAAACGGTGAAACGCGTTTTCCCGTCTGCACATTAATGATTGTAAGGAAGATGACATCATCCACCTGCTTATGAAGTGATGTAAGAATCTTGAATACCTTGACTTAATTAATTTGATAAGAAGCTGTCCCATACAAAAAAGGGTCAGACCTCACATCAATAGTGTGAAGTCTAACCCTTTTTGGATATCCTTGTTATTATTTAGTTTCAAAATCACAGTCTTTTAAAGGAATTAATTTTGTTTTGTTTTTAACTTTATAGACGAGCCAAACGATTAAGAAAAGAGGTAAACCAATATAAGAAACAAGTACTCCGTTCCAATCGACCCCGCCTCCCGTAAAGGCTTGGTAGTTTTGACCTAATATAATGAAAATACATAAAAATAGTGCTAATAATGGACCGAGTGGGAACCACTTTGCTCGATATGGAAGATCCTTTATGTCGTGTCCTTGTGCGATATAGGCTCTGCGGAAGCGGTAATGGCTGATGGCAATCCCGAGCCAAGTAACAAATCCAGCCATCCCTGACGCGTTTAACAACCAAATATAAACGGCACCATCGCCGAAGAAAGTCGTTAAGAAAGCTAGTGATCCAACTAAAGTAGTTGCGATTAAGGCATTAACTGGCACACCTCTTTTATCCAATTTTCCTAAGAATTTAGGTGCTTTACCATCGCGTGCTAAATCCCAAAGCATACGAGTAGAAGCATACATGCCTGAGTTACCTGCAGACAAGACAGATGTTAAAATAATGGCGTTCATGACGGATGCAGCGAAGGCAAATCCTGCGCGTTCAAAAACGAGTGTGAATGGACTTACAGAAACCGCATCACTTAATAATCGTTCATCTGTGTATGGAAGAATCATCCCGATGACAAAAATAGATAAAATGTAAAAAAGGAGGATTCGCCAAAAAACAGTGCTAATTGCTTTTGGAATATTTTTTTCTGGCTCTTCGCTTTCTCCAGCAGCTACGCCGAGTAATTCAGTCCCTTGAAAAGAGAAACCCGCTGCCATGAAAATTCCTAGGATGGCAAAGAATCCGCCATTAAAAGGTGCATCCTCGATTGTGAAGTTTGTAAAGCCAATAGACTCTCCGCCCATAATGCCAAAAATCATTAAAAATCCAGTAATAATAAAGATGATGACTGTTACAACTTTAATCAGTGCAAACCAAAATTCCGCTTCTCCAAAGCCTTTAACAGACATATAGTTGAAGCCGAACATAATGACAAGTGCCAGTGCACTCCACATAACTGAAGGACTTTCTGGAAACCAAAATTTCATAATGAGTACAACCGCAGCAAGCTCCGCGGCAATCGTAATTGCCCAGTTATACCAATAGTTCCAGCCGATCGCAAAACCAAAAGCCGGATCAACAAAATTCGTGGCATACACTTTGAATGAACCAGCTACTGGCATGTAGGCTGCCATCTCGGCAAGACTGGTCATTAAGAAATAAACCATGATTCCAACAGCTGCATAGGCGAGCAGCGCTCCACCTGGACCAGCAGTATGAATAGCGCCACCACTTGCTAAAAATATCCCAGTTCCGATTGATCCTCCAAGAGAAATCATCATCAGATGGCGTGCTTTAAGAGTTCTCTTTAATTGAGTAGGGTTAGATGTTTGGGTTGAATTCGCCAATGATCGTGTACACTCCTTTTCTGTGGAAAAGGGGCGGGGCTTCGCAAAAATCCGCTCCGTACCGCCACCTTCATAAGGTGATACAATTTGAGTGCCTGAACCTTTTCATCGTTTTAGTTGGGATCAGATGCTCATGGATGTTTTTTTATGATGGAAGGTTAAATGGTATTTAAGGCAAATAAAAAAACAACAGTCGAAAAAGATCGACGGCTGTTTGATGAGTCCGTTAAATCCTTCCGAAGATAGCCCTCCACGTTACTAAACGTGACAGTGATGTTCCTGTTCGGAAACATCGCCAGCATGGATAGTCAATGATTTATCCAAACTTCGGCAATTTATCCTTTCAAACGGAGTCATCAATTTCATTGAATCTCGTCCGCTTTACTATTATAAGTTGCAGCCTCTATCCCATCGGTGAATGGGAATATTTAATTAAATATGATTGTAGTATAGTATATTTCAAATGGACAAGCAATGTTTAATTTTGAAAGGGAAGTAATAATTAGACAAGAATAGATGAAAAGACCCGATACATTGGAGCGAACAAAGAGAAAACGTGGACCATTATGTTTACAGTTTTTTTAGTTTAACCTCTTGTTCGAATTCGCACTTGTAACGACGATTTTTATTGTAAAGAAAAAGGCATTTGATTCTGGATTGGCTTGCGCGATAGGAATCCCGGTCGTTTTCTTTCACTATTTATTAATGGGCTATTACACAGCAGTGATGCTAGATGCTTCGATAGCAGGATGTATGGTCAGTGTTGCGGGTGTGATCTTTGGATGGGCTTTTCTATTTTCGCCAAGTCAGGGACTTGTAACTACCTACATGAAGAGAAGGCGACTTAGCGCAGAAAGATGATAAGTTGGGACTTCGTGGGGGAAAATCAATATACGATATAGTTGTGATTTTGTCTGTTTACAGTATAATGGATAGGTGTACGAAAGGGAGTATTTTCTCAAAAATATGCTATGGATCATAGTTCCCTTAATCCTTCTTATGGGAGAGTTATATGGAATCAAATAATAAAATTTCATCCAGAATTGATTATACCTTAGCTTTTATACTATTTCTTCTGTTTATTACGAGCTGTATTGCGATATACAGTGCGCAGACATCTGGGCAGTATGTAAATAACTTTTTAATTCAACAAGTATTTTGGTACGCGGTTGGTGTAGGTATTGTTGCAGCCATCATTACCTTTGATTCAGATCAATTAAAGAAAATAACTTGGTATGCGTATGGCTTTGGGCTTTTTCTACTTTTCTTGCTAGTGGTAGCTCCAGATACGTTAGCTCCTAACATAAATGGAGCCAAGAGTTGGTTTGTCATTCCCAAAGTGGGTTCGATACAACCATCAGAATTCATGAAGACGTTTTTGATCGTCGCTCTTGCCAATGTGGCGACTACTCATCATGAAAAAAATCCAATGAAGACGATTAAAACGGATTTCTGGCTGTTGTTGAAATTAGGTCTTGTAACGATGCCGCCAATTATGTTAGTTATGCTACAACCTGACTTAGGAACATCTCTTGTCTTAATTGCGATTTTAGTTGGAATCATTTTTGTTTCAGGTGTTTCATGGAAGATACTAACACCCATTTTTGCAGGTGGGGCAGCAGTCGCAGGAACGATATTTTATTTTGTTCTATGGCATCCTGATATTTTAGAAAAGTATCTAGGAGTTAAGCAATATCAATTTGGACGGATTTATTCTTGGTTAGATCCTTATAATTACGCCAGTTCAACAGGGTATCAATTAACGAAATCATTGCTGGCTATCGGATCAGGCCAAACGACAGGGAAAGCATTAGAAGGTGGAATCGGTGCTAGAGAGGTGTATTTGCCGGAAAGTCATTCGGATTTCATCTTTAGTGTAATTGGCGAAGAATTCGGTTTTCTTGGGTCCAGTATTGTCGTTAGTTTGTTTTTCTTGCTGATCTATCACATTACGAAATCTGGAATGGACACGAAGAATAACTTCTATACGTATATTTGTGTGGGTGTAATTAGTATGATTACATTCCATGTATTTCAAAATATTGGCATGACGATTGGCGTTTTGCCGATTACAGGTATTCCGCTTCCTTTCATTAGCTATGGTGGAAGCTCGCTGATGGGGAATATGATGGCGATGGGTTTAATTTTTAGTATTCGATATCATTATAAGAAATACATGTTTTCTACCAATAAATAAGAGAAACGCAAGCGTTAGACACCAACGAGGACTCGAAAAAACATAAAGTGAAACTCCCATCAGTGGGGGGATTGCAGCCTGTTAAACCAGGATAAAGTCACTTGCAAAGGAGTATTGATATGAACGATCAATTTACTGAGCAATTTGATGGTCTGATTGAGAAATATACGAAACTTCTTACTGGAGAAAGTGATCTTGAACTTCAGGAAAAAGTCCGGTACTGGGCACTTTATTCGTATATTGCCAAATCGATGCCTGCCCTTGCTAAGCATTGGAATTCAACTTATCCAGAGGCAAAACAAGAAATGGTTAAGCTGATTCAGGAAATAAAAAAACTGAACGACGACTATCGAGAACAAAAGGAGAAGGCTTAGCCTTCTCCTTTTGTTTGGTATAAATGTTATCCTACATTAACAGGAAGTAAGACCCCTATTAATTGACGTTTCACTTTATTGTATTCCAGCATCATAAGGGAATTGGTTTTTATAGCCACTGAATTGTTGGTAGGCTTGACCGACTTTTTGAGGGTCTTCTTTTTCAAGAGTATACCAGCCTTTTTCGAACATTAAGTAATAGAGCTCCCTTTGCGCTGTCTCTACTTCGGTATAGATGGATTGAATATCCTGATACAAAGTCTGATTGCTCAATTCATTCAATGCCACTCCATAAGAACTTTTTAAATATTTTTCTGTACTTAGTATATCATTAACGAAATCACGTTCATTCATTTGCGGTGTCTTTGGAATGGGAGCTTCAGGGTTTTGTACTTTATTTTGATTGGGCAATTTGCATATCTCCTTTCATCATGATTATTGGAGCTGTTGACTTTGTTTGGCTGGATCAAGATGTGTAAGGATGGTATTATAATGGCGCTGATGCATTAGGCCATATTTATTTAAGGCTTGCACGACTTGTTGATCTTGGCATTGAGCGGCGAAGAAATGAGCTTTCTTCATAGCAAGTAAATTCCAGGACAGCATATCTTTTAAATAAAGGCTATCTTTCGTTGAAACCATTTTGGGTGGCTGTTTCATAGTGCCAACAGGTACATTACTCTGTGGTTGGTTTCCTTGAACATTTTCTTGCATCATATCCACCTCCTTAAAATGATGTTTTTCTAAAGAATACTGTTGTTACAAGCGTTACATACCATGGAGAGTAACGAATTTACTCCGATTTAACGGTTAATCCCACAACCCTATTTTGCAAAAGAATCAAGAAAAAATAGGAAGGAAATAAACAACCTGTAAAACGTAACTACCCTCAGTGGAGGATGAAACGGATGGACGTTTCACTTTATTTTTTAAATTGATTGTTTGTACTGTTCACTTTGTTTTGTCCATGTCCTTCAACACCAGGACCTGCGTTTCCTTTCACACTCGCCGCACTTACTGCAGCTTTGGATGGATTATCTTTACGCTTGACCATTTGCGAATCACCTCCTACCTCGTTATTCTTTGTGGTTAGAGAAATAATATGTCACCATTTGTTGAATGAAAAAATGACGTTTTTAGCCATTAAAGATTGCGCAATTTTCTGAAATATTCTATATTTAAAGTAGGAGAGAGGTCGCTTATTTTTAATGAAAAAATGAATGAGTATTCATTCAAGACATTTGAATAAGGGGGATTGAATTTGGTGCGACGAATCAGAAGGGCTGCTGTTCTGGGGTCAGGGGTTATGGGCTCAGGGATTGCCGCACACCTTGCTAACATAGGAATTCCAACTTATCTTTTAGATATCGTTCCCGCGGAGCTTACAGAGGATGAAAAGAAACAAGGATTGTCACTTAAAGATAAAGCGGTGAGAAATCGAATCAGCCAAACGTCTATTCAAAAGCTATTAAAACAAAAGCCCGCACCGCTTACTTCAAAAAGCAAACTTGCATTGATCGAAGCCGGTAACTTTGAAGATGACTTAGAAAAGCTTGCTGAAGTGGATTGGGTGATTGAAGTTGTTGTTGAAAACCTGCAAGTGAAAAAAGACATTTTCGCAAAAGTGGATCAATATAGAAAGCAAGGTAGTATCATTAGCTCCAATACATCAGGCATTTCGATCGAAGCTATGGCGGATGGGCGTTCGACGGACTTTCAAAAGCACTTTCTAGGCACTCATTTCTTTAACCCACCACGTTATTTAAAGCTACTTGAAATTATCCCAACAAAATTGACTGATCCAAAGGTACTCTTATTTATGAAACAATTTGGTGAAGATGTCCTCGGAAAAGGGGTTGTTGAAGCAAAAGATACCCCAAACTTCATTGCTAACCGAATTGGAACATATGGTTTACTTGTAACTGTACAAGAAATGTTAAAAGGCGGTTACAGTATCGGTGAAGTAGACTCCATCACAGGACCGATGATTGGCAGACCGAAAAGTGCAACGTTTCGTACACTTGATGTTGTGGGGTTAGACACATTTGCTCATGTAGCAAAAAATGTTTATGACCAGGTGGATGGTAAAGAGAAGGAAGTCTTTCGGATACCTGATTTTGTAACAAAAATAGTTGAAAGAGGGTGGCTGGGAAGCAAAAGTGGCCAGGGATTTTTCATGAAAAAAGGAAAAGAAATTCTTGAACTTAATCCGCAAACCCTAGAATACGGACCGAGAAAGAAACTAAAAACAGCCTCTACTGAAATGAGCAAACAGGCAAAAGGCTATTCAAATCAAATGAAGGCGCTCATTTATTCGGATGATCGTGCCGGACAGCTCTTGTGGAAGATATTAACCCCAGTACTTACTTACTCTGCTACACAACTTGGTGAAATTGCAGACGATATCGTGGCAATCGATCAAGCGATGAAGTGGGGATTCGGCTGGTCAAAAGGTCCGTTTGAAATATGGGATGCGATTGGACTAGAGAAGTCCGTTACACAATTAGAGCAAGAAGGCATTCATATACCAGAATGGTTAAAAGAAATGCTCAGAAACGGATTCACTCACTTTTACAAAGAAAATGAACAAGGTGAAACGCTGTACTTCCATCATGGTAAATATAAGCAACTCATCGAAAATCCTAAAGCAATCAATTTAAAAAAAGTGAAAAAGCAAAAAGGGGTCATCAAAAAGAACGCTGGCGCAAGCTTAATCGATATCGGTGATGGTGTGGCATTGCTAGAATTCACCTCACAAAACAATGCAATAGGACTTGATATCATTCAAATGATTAACTTTGCAATTGAGGAAGTAGCCACAAATTACAAAGGTCTTGTCATTGGGAACCAGGGGAAGAACTTCTGTGTCGGAGCGAATATCGCATTAATGCTAATGGAAGCCCAAGATGACAATATTTTCGAACTAGATATAGTCATCACTCAGTTCCAAAAAGCCATGTTGAAGATTAAATACAGCCCGAAACCAGTTGTTGCTGCACCATTTAATATGACTTTAGGTGGAGGGGCTGAAGTGTGTCTTCCGGCGGCCCGTATTCAGGCATCGTTGGAAACATACATGGGTCTTGTTGAAGTGGGAGTTGGTTTAATTCCAGGCGGCGGTGGAGCAAAGGAACTGTATTATAAGACGATAAAGAGTTTACCAAAAGGTGTGGAAGTTGATTTACAGAAAGTCGTAAATAAAGTATTTGAAATGGTGGCGACGGCAAAGGTTTCCTCTTCAGGAGAAGAAGCACATGAAAATAATTTCTTGAATGTTACAGATGGAATTAGTGTGAATCCAGATCACTTAATTTATGATGCGAAGCAAGCTGTTCTTGCATTACATGAGCAAGGCTATACGGCTCCGATAAAGACAAAAATGCCAGTAGTCGGCGAATCGGGATATGCAACCCTTCTACTAGGAGCTGAGTCGATGCGTCTAACAGGATATATCTCTGAACATGACATGGTCATAGCGAAAAAGCTTGCCTTTGTTCTTGCAGGCGGGATGGTGCCATTCGGTACAGAAGTGGATGAACAATACTTATTGAACTTAGAAAAAGAAGCATTCCTAAGCTTAATTTCTATGCCGAAATCTCAACAGAGAATGCAACATATGCTTCTTAAAGGAAAGCCGCTACGCAACTAATCTTGATAATCGTTCATATAGCATTACAGAATAATGACTTACATGTATCCCAGATTCATGGAAAGTCAAAACTCCACTGATTGAAGTTTCATTTTACGTAAGGAGGGTCCTCATGAGAGAAGCGGTAATAGTAGCTGGAGCAAGAACGCCAGTTGGGAAAGCGAAAAAAGGCTCTCTTGCAAAAGTACGCCCGGATGACTTAGGTGCTCTTGTGGTGAAAGAGACCTTAAAACGTGCTGGCGATTATGAAGGAAACATTGATGATTTAATCATTGGTTGTGCCATGCCAGAAGCAGAACAAGGCTTAAACATGGCAAGAAACATTGGTGCACTGGCCGGCTTGCCTCATTCTGTGCCGGCCATTACGATCAATCGCTATTGTTCAAGTGGTTTGAACAGTATTGCCTATGGTGCAGAAAGAATCATGCTCGGGTTTAGCGATACCGTCATTGCCGGTGGAGCAGAATCAATGAGTATGGTGCCAATGATGGGACATGTAACTCGTCCGAATGCGAAGCTCGCAGAAACGGCTCCTGAGTATTATATGGGAATGGGGCATACAGCTGAAGAAGTAGCGAAGAAATTCGGCATCTCTCGTGAAGACCAAGATGCTTTTGCAGTTCGTAGCCATCAAAAAGCTGCGAAAGCAATTGCGAATGGAAAATTTGCTGATGAGATTGTTCCTGTTGACGTGACGATTCATTCTGTTGGTGCAGATTTCAAGCCAGAGTCAAGAAGCTATCAATTTACGACAGACGAAGGTGTACGTGAAGGGACCACGATAGATATTCTAAGCAAATTACGACCAGCCTTTTCAGTAATGGGCTCCGTAACAGCGGGTAATGCATCACAAACAAGTGATGGAGCGGCGGCTGTTATGGTCATGGATCGAGAGAAAGCAACTTCACATGGCTTGGTTCCATTGGGGAAATTTCGTTCATTTGCAGTAGCTGGCGTTCCTCCTGAAATCATGGGGATTGGTCCGGTAGCGGCGATACCTAAAGCATTAAAACTAGCGGGACTTGCGCTCTCAGATATTGGTTTATTTGAATTGAATGAAGCGTTTGCTTCTCAATCGATCCAAATCATCCGTGAGCTTGGTCTAAATGAAGAAATTGTGAACGTAAATGGCGGTGCAATTGCCCTCGGCCATCCACTTGGTTGTACCGGTGCAAAATTAACACTTAGCCTGCTTCATGAAATGAAACGAAAGAATCAGCAATTTGGAGTAGTAACAATGTGTATCGGCGGCGGAATGGGAGCTGCTGGAGTATTCGAATTGATCGGGTAATAACTTGTGCGGTAGAAAAAAGGGGTCTGACCCAATGATCAGATTAGGAGGCACGAGAAGATGGCTAACGAAACTGAAAAGTTAATCAAAGGCGGCGGTTTTTTAGTAGAAGACATTACGTATGATCAAATGTTCACCCCAGAGGATTACACAGACGAGCAAAAAATGATTGCAAAAACAACGGAGGATTTCGTCATTAATAAGGTAGTACCAGAAGTTGAATATTTAGAGAAGCACGAATTCGATCGTTCAGTAAAATTGTTGAAACAAGCCGGTGACCTTGGACTACTAGGAGCGGATGTTCCAGAAGAATACGGTGGACTTGGTCTTGATAAAGTCAGCTCAGCATTAATTGCTGAAAAAATGTCTCGTGCAGGTGGTTTCGGAATTACACACGGTGCTCATGTAGGAATTGGATCTCTGCCAATCGTTCTTTTCGGGAACGAAGATCAAAAACAAAAATACCTGCCATTGCTTGCAACTGGTGAAAAAATTGCCGCTTACGCTTTGACTGAGCCGAGTTCAGGATCAGATGCTTTAGGAGCAAAAACCGTAGCAAAACTGAATGAAAAAGGAACTCACTACGTATTAAACGGTGAAAAACAATGGATCACCAATTCAGCTTTTGCGGATGTATTCATTGTATATGCAAAAATCGATGGGGAAAAATTCTCAGCATTTATCATTGAACGTGAATTCACTGGTGTATCTGTCGGTGCTGAAGAGAAGAAAATGGGTATCAAGAGTTCGTCTACACGTACGTTGATCCTAGAAGATGCCGAAGTGCCGGTTGAGAATCTTCTTGGTGAAGCTGGTCGTGGACACGTTATTGCTTTCAATATTTTAAATGTCGGACGTTATAAATTAGGTGTAGGTGTAGTCGGTGGAGCTAAGCGTGCCTTCGAATTGGCCGCTAGCTATACGAACCAAAGGCAACAATTTAAAACAGCCATATCCTCTTTTAACTTAACAAAGGAGAAATTGGCGACAATGGCTGCGAGAATTTATGCAGCAGAAAGTTCTGTTTACCGTACAGTTGGTCTTTTTGAACAAAGAATGAGTCAGCTGTCTGATGAAGAGGTAAAAGACGGCAAGGCCGTTGCAGCATCCATTGCCGAATATGCGATTGAATGTTCATTAAATAAATTCTTTGCGACTGAAGTTTTGGACTATGTTGTGGACGAAGGCGTTCAGCTACATGGAGGCTATGGTTTCATGCAAGAATACGAAATTGAACGTGCATACCGTGATTCCAGAATCAATCGTATCTTTGAAGGAACGAATGAAATCAATCGTTTATTGGTACCGGGAACATTCTTGAAAAAAGCGTTAAAAGGCGAGTTGCCCCTTCTGCAAAAAGCTCAAACGCTAAAAGAAGAGTTATTGATGATGATGCCTGAGGAACCAGGTGATGAGCTATTGGCACAAGAAAAAATGCTAGTAAGAAATGCAAAGAAAATCGCTTTGCTTGCTGCAGGGCTCGCTGCACAAAAATTCGGACCTAAGCTTGAAGAAGAGCAAGAAATTCTAGTGAACATTGCTGATATTGCATCTCTTACTTATGCCGCTGAATCAGTTCTTTTACGTACAGAAAAAGCAATCGCTACAACTGGAATAGAAAAGAACCAACAAAAAGTTCTTTACACAGAAATCTTCGTTCAAGAAGCGTTCAATGAAATCGAGCAGCATGCAAAAGAAACATTAATTGCTGTAGAAGTCGGTGACCCATTGCGTATCATGCTTTCTTCCCTTCGCAAATTAACTAGACACATGCCAATCAATGTTATTGCCAAAAAGCGTGAAGCCTCTGTTAAATTAATTGAAGCAGGGAAATTTGTGTTATAAAGTGAAACTTCAATAAGTGGGGGGCTTCATCCCCCACTTATTGAAGTTTCACCAATCGGGCTTTTACAGGCAGTTATCCTCCAACTAGGCTTCCTCGATTCTTCTGAGCCTTGAGGTGGGGGTTTTATTGCCCGTTAATGCGGGATAAATTGAGAAATGAGAAAAGATTCCGGATTCGGACCTAGAGTTTAAGCATCTCCAGTGTTCAATATTGCTGGGAGTCTTTTTCTATTTTCGTTGCTGAATCTTTTGTGTTGCTATTGAAAAAAGGGTATTCTATCAATAGGTGGTGAGAAAATGTCCTTAACATTTTATTGGTATCCAAAATGCGGAACTTGCCGCAATGCTAAGAAGTGGCTTGATGCACATGAACTTACATACAAAGACATCCACATCGCGGAAAATCCGCCTTCAAGTTCTGAATTGAAAGAGTTGTTCCATAACAGTGGTCTCGATTTAAAGAAATTCTTCAACACAAGTGGTCAAAAGTATCGTGAATTGGGTTTAAAGGATCGTTTGAAAGAGGCATCTGAACAAGAAATGTTGGAAATTCTGGCTTCTGATGGGATGTTAATAAAACGTCCGATTGTTACGGATGGCAGGAAAGTAACGGTAGGTTTTAAAGAAGAAGAATTTGAGAAGAACTGGATCTAAAGTTTGTACTTCCAAATTGAAAAATCTACTTATATACTATAAGAGAGTTACTACTACATACTTGGAGGGATTTACTAATGACAACACCAAAAGAATTACGTTATTCAGAAGAACATGAATGGGTAAAAACAGAAGGCGAAACGGTTCGTATCGGGATTACACACTTTGCGCAATCAGAGCTTGGTGATATTGTGTTTGTTGAGCTTCCAGAAGTAGGCGATGAAATTAAAGCGGACGAGCCATTCGGTAGCGTTGAATCTGTAAAAACGGTTTCTGAATTATACGCACCGATCAGTGGTAAAGTCGTTGCAGTGAATGAGGATCTAAATGATAGCCCTGAGTTTGTAAACGAGTCTCCTTATGAGAAGGCTTGGATGGTTGTAGTCGAGCCGTCTGACAGCACTGAAATTGAGAAATTAATGACAGCAGAGGCATACGAAGAAATGACTAACGAAGGATAAGATGTTAAATGAGGAAGGCTGTAGCAACGGTCTTCCTTGTTTATTATTCGGGCAATAGGTAGGCCACTTGTTTCAAGTTTCTAGTATTTTGAAAGAACTCAAGATGGGTGATGATGTTGTTCATGCAGTCTGAGGTTGAAAAAATTCTTATTGTCGAAGGAACTTCTGATAAGCGTCAAGTAAAAAAGATTTTGAACGAAGATGTAGAGATTATCTGTACAAACGGAACAATCTCTTTAGTGAGATTGGATGAACTTGTGGAGGAATTGGAAGACAAGGATGTATATATCCTCGTTGATGCAGATAAATCTGGAGAAAAGCTTCGGAAACAGCTGATGCGCGAAATGCCAAACGCTTCCCATATTTATATAGACAAAATGTATCGTCAAGTAGCGGATGCTCCGCTAAAACATCTTTCAACTATGCTACTGGCAGCCAAAATAGACGTGAAAGTGGAATATTTAGAATAGAGGATGAGTGTTACCATGCAAGAATGGAATGAAACAGAATTAAATGACGCAATTCAACGGGATAAGACGGTTTGTTTATATTTGTATACCCCGATGTGTGGAACTTGTCAGGTCGCTTCAAAAATGCTGACTGTTGCGTTAGAGCTTTATCCTGAATTAAAAAGCGGTAAGATGAATATGAACTATAGCCCAGCTATTTCGACGCAATATAAAGTAGAAAGTGTTCCTTGCTTGCTGCTTTTTAAAGAAGGACAATTGATTGAAAAAGTTTATGCTTTTCAATCAGTACCGTATCTGTATGCTCTCTTAAAGGAGCTAGAATCATGAAGAATGATTTTCTATACTACGGATTCATGCCCGAATGATGGAGAAGCTTGCTATCCATTATTCGGGTATTTGCTATTCATTTGATGAGAACCGTTTACATATTCATTGTGGATCCTATTAAGGGATTGATCTTTAAACGTCTATTTCTCGGGAAATAATGACAAGAAATGTTTTTTGATGAAAGTTTTGTCGAAGGAAAGAGAGTAACGTCTGATCGTGGGATGAAAAAAGCTGTGAAATAAAAGAAAGATGCGGTTGACTGGCATTATTGCTCATGATATATTTATCACAAGAACAATTTACCGAAAATTAAATTAATTTCTTATCAAGAGTGGTGGAGGAACTGGTCCTATGAAGCCCGGCAACCGGTATGTGATACATACACGGTGCTAATTCCAGCAGAGTATTAGCTCTGGAAGATAAGGAGAGTTTATAATAAACCTCTTCTTAAAGAAGTGGTTTTTTTTGATTCTCATATACCTATCATTGCGGAGCGAATAGGATCGTAAAAATGAAGAAATGGGAGTGGGACTACATGGGAGAAGAAAAAAACAATTATCGTTTTGAGACATTGAGTGTACATGGGGGATTAGAGGCAGATCCGGTAACTGGAGCAAGATCATTGCCGATTTACCAAAGTAATGCTTTCGCGTTCAAAAGTACGGAGCATGCTGCTAATTTGTTCGGATTAAAAGAGCCTGGGTACATTTATTCAAGAATTCACAATCCGACAGTTACAACATTTGAGGAAAGAGTGGCCTTATTGGAAGGTGGAATTGGCGCTTTAGCGGTATCGAGCGGAATGGCTGCAATCACTTTAGCCATTTTAAATATTGCTGGTGCGGGAGATGAAATTGTAGCAGCTTCAACTTTATATGGGGGTACATATAATTTATTTGCCAATACACTTCCGAAATATGGGATAAAGGTCCGATTTGTTTCACCTGATGATCCTGAAAATTTCAGAGATGCGATTACTTCACGAACAAGAGCAGTTTTTGCAGAAATAATCGGCAATCCAAGTTTGCGTGTGTTTGATATTGAAGCTGTGGCTGACATTGCACATGAAGCAGGCGTTCCACTCATTATCGATAACACGTTTGCTACTCCATATCTGTGCAGACCGATTGAGTTTGGCGCGGATATTGTCGTTCATTCCGCAACAAAATGGCTGCTTGGAAATGGAACAACAATGGGGGGAATCATTGTAGACGCAGGGAAATTCGATTATAATTCACCTAATTTCCCAGGGTTCACTGAACCAGATCCAAGCTATGACGGAATCGTTTATGCAGAAGCAGTTGGTCCAGCCGCCTTTATTACCAAAGCACGTGTACAGCTACTCCGAGATCTTGGACCAGCATTAAGTCCGCAGAGTGCTTTCCAATTCGCAATTGGGCTGGAAACATTGCATGTGAGGATGAAGGAACATATTTTGAATACAAAGATTATCATCGACTATCTGCAAAATCATCCAGCTGTCTCATGGGTCTACTATCCTGGTAATGAAGATCATCCTGATAAGAGCTTGGCTGACAAATATTTGCCAAAAGGAGCAGGTTCCATTGTGACGTTTGGCATTAAAGGTGGTAGAGAAGCAGGTGCGAATCTGATCAATTCCATTCGCCTATGGTCTCATGTAGCCAATGTTGGGGATGCGAAGAGTTTAATCATCCATCCTGCGAGCACGACGCATCAGCAACTTTCAGTCAAAGAACTTGAAAAATCAGGTGTGTCTGAGGATTTGGTACGTTTATCGGTTGGAATTGAGAATGCCCAAGACTTAATCGATGATCTTGAACAAGCGATTGAAAAAGCTACAGGCATTCATTCACTTGCAGTAAAATAATTTTTCCCACTTTTAAGCAGTAAGACCCCCACCTCGAGATTCTGAGCATGCTAAAAGAAGATAGGTGGGGGGATCGACTGCCCGTAAAAGATACAGTGAAACTTACCGATGCATGAGCAGAGGTAAAGTTTACGCCCACAGGATGCGGCGTATGTAGTCCTTAGTTCGTACTGTCGATTGATCGAAGCGTTTACTGCGATCTTAGCGACAGTAGAACGGGACTAACAATCAGTAGGGGATGAAGAAAACCGCCACTGATTGAAGTTTCACTTTATCTAAAGGGATTGTTGCCAAGTTTTTTAACGATTTTTCAATAAATAGAAATATAATACATTGACACTCTATCTTTTTGCATGGTATTATTCCAACGAAAACGAAATGAACTTTAATTGATGATTTGTCAATTTCTTATACTTGTTTGCTCTTATCAAGAGAGGCGGAGGGATGTGCCCGATGAAGCCCGGCAACCGGCAAAGCTAATGCTTTGAAAAGGTGCCAATTCACGCAAAGCTGATTGCTTTGGGAGATGAGAGGAAGGTCTTTTTTCACAATGCCTTTCTGCTCACGCGGAAAGGCATTTTTAATTTCCGATTATGTAAATAAACAATGCATGAATGGAGCAGTTCGTGAAATCTTATTTAGTAGAAGGTTTTTACAAACAACATGAGTAGGTTCATAGGGTTTATTGCAAAAAGAGGTGAGTTCAATGATAACATTGTCGAAAGTTAGTAAGGTATTCAGTACTAAATCCGTGCAAACAAAGCCAATTAAGGCTGTTGATGAAGTGAATTTAACGATTAATAAAGGTGAAATATTTGGAATCATTGGGTATAGTGGCGCTGGAAAAAGTACCCTCATACGCATGCTGAATGGTCTAGAAACCCCTTCATCGGGTTCTGTCGTAGTAGCAGGAAATACCATTTCAAGCATTAAAGGTCGTAACTTGCGAAAGGCACGTCAAGAGATTAGCATGATTTTTCAACATTTCAACTTATTGTGGTCTCGTACTGTACACGATAATATCGCGTTTCCACTTGAAATTGCAGGTATAAAAAAAAGTGAACGCCAAAAACGAGTCAATGAATTAATTAAGCTGGTTGGCTTAGAGGGCAGGGAGGGGGCCTACCCTTCTCAATTGAGTGGTGGACAAAAGCAAAGGGTTGGGATCGCCCGGGCATTAGCGAATAACCCGAAAGTACTCCTTTGTGATGAGGCGACATCTGCACTTGATCCGCAAACAACGGACTCCATTCTAGAGCTTTTGGTCGATATTAATAAACGATTAGGGTTGACGATTGTTCTTATTACTCATGAAATGCATGTCATCCAGAAAATTTGTCACCGGGTAGCTGTCATGGAAGGCGGCAGAATTGTTGAGCAAGGACCGGTTCTTGACGTATTTAGGAACCCTGCTGAGCAAATAACAAAAAGGTTTGTTCAACAAGTAACGGAGCCTGAGGAAACGAAGGACACTGTGGAACATTTACTAGAGCACTATCCACAAGGCAAGGTTGTACAATTAACTTTTGTCGGCGAAAATACGGAAAGTCCACTAATTACAAAGCTTATTCGTAATTTTCAATTGGATGTTAATATCGTACAAGGAAAAATTTCGCAAACTCAACATGGATCGTATGGCACATTGTTTATTCATATGGATGGTAGTGATGAAGAAATCGCCCACGCGATTGAATTCATCAAAGAACAGCAGGTTGGCGTGGAGGTGATGTCAAGTGCTGAGTAATTGGTTTCCGAATGTCATTTGGGAAAATATCTGGCTTGCAACGAAAGAAACATTATATATGACAGGTATTGCTTTACTTGCGACTTTTATATTAGGCATCTTACTAGGGTTATTGTTATTTTTGACGTCTAAAGGACAGATGTGGGAAAACAAATTTATCAACGTGATTATTTCTGCGGTGGTCAATATCTTCCGCTCAATCCCATTTATTATTCTGATTATCTTATTAATTCCGTTTACAATTTTTGTGGTAGGTTCTATGTTAGGTGCAAAGGCGGCTCTCCCAGCATTAATTATCGGGGCTGCGCCCTTTTATGCGAGGATGGTCGAGATTGGCCTTAGAGAAGTGGATAAGGGCGTGATTGAAGCCGCGAGATCTATGGGGGCTAAAACGAGTACCATCATTTTCAAAGTACTATTACCAGAATCCATGCCTGCACTTGTTTCAGGTATTACGGTTACTGCGATTGCATTGATCGGTTATACAGCGATGGCGGGAGCAATTGGTGCGGGGGGACTAGGAGATCTTGCTTATAAAGAAGGATTCCAGAGAAACAACAATGATGTAACGATGTTAGCGACGATTCTTATTTTACTTATTGTGTTCGTCATCCAATTTATTGGGGATTATATAACTTCAAAATTAGACAAAAGATAAGATGGAGGGTAAGGAAATGAAGAAGAAAAAATGGTTATCAACATTAGCAATTACTTCCGCGTTATTATTAGGTCTTACTGCATGTGGTTCTGCCAATAATGAAAAGGAAAGTGGCAATGGTTCTGCAGGTTCAGCTGATGAATCAACTACACTTGTAGTCGGTGCTTCAAATATTCCACACGCGGAGATTCTTGAACAAGCAAAACCCATTCTAAAAGAAAAAGGAATCGATCTTGACATTAAAGTTTTCTCAGATTTTATTTTGCCAAATAAAGCATTGGCTGGAAAAGAAATTGATGCGAATTTCTTCCAACATTTACCGTATTTAGAAGAGGCGAATGCGGATGAGGGCTATGATTTGGTTAATGCTGGCGCCGTGCACATTGAGCCAATTGGGATTTATTCAAAAAAGTATAAAAGTTTAGATGAAATCCCTAAAGGCGGAAAAATTATTATGCGTGATGCTGTATCAGATGAAGGAAGAATTCTTTCTATTTTCCAAGAACATGGTTTGATCAAGTTAAAAGAAGGCGTAAATAAAACAAAAGCAACGATCAATGATATTGTTGAAAATCCGAAGAAACTTGTATTCCAACCTAATATTGAAGCGGCATTGCTTCCACAAGTCTTTAAAAATGGCGAAGGAGACGCTGTAGTAATCAATGCAAACTATGCATTAGATGCTGGACTTGATCCGATCAATGATCCAATTGCAGTTGAGTCAGCAAAAGATAATCCGTACGTAAATATTATTGCCGTTCGTGCTGGTGATGAGAAACGTGAAGACATTAAAGCATTAGTAGACGTTCTCCACTCAAAAGAAATTCAAGATTTCATTACTGAAACGTATAAAGGAGCAGTTATACCTGCTGAATAAATATTGTGAAGAAGGGTGTCCCAAACAAAAGGGTCAAGCCTCGACTACTAATATACAATTTAAAGTAAGTGGGCTAAATCACTTATAAACTGTTGTTAGAGTAGGGGCGAGATCATTGGGACACCCTTCTTCTCTTTTGTGAATTTTGCAAATGGAATGTCGGAGGATATACATATCACATAGCAATGGTCCGTAATAGCAAGGATATTAGTTGTATTCCTAAGCTGATCAAGTGTAATCGACTCTGTGCCAAGTATATGGATTTTGAAAAGTAAATTGCTAAGATGTTACACTAAAATCCAATAAAAAATGGAAGGATGATTCATTATCAACTCTCTAGAGTTAACCGTAACGAGCGAAATGGAAAAAGCGATGCAACAATCACATGGGATAGGCTACAGTGAGTATAGCAGGCGATTGGATGTGCGACTCCAGGTCGAGGAACGAAGAGAGAGGGATTATGAAGAAGGCAACCGAATCGTGAATAATCTGCAGCGCCAGATTTATTCATAATTCCATTTGAATAGACAGGCAAAAGATCGGCCGAAGTTCATTTAATGGACTTCGGCCGATCTTTTTTTTGATTGCTGTGGTAAACATTATTGTTGAGAAAATGATGAGGGTGTCCCATAGCGAAAGGGCAGACTCTTGGGAATAGCCTGATCAACCACCTTTACATAGTCTTCATTATAATAACTTTATCAGAATCGAATCATTGTTTCTTTTCATGGGAAAAATAATGGGATGCCTGTAGGGAATTTCTAGGGACGGGCTTTACTTGCATTGTGGATTGGAAAATACTATCCTTATAGTAGAAAAGCTTCTTAATTAGTTGCTTACAGTTTAAATTTGATATAAGATTATAATGAGAATAAAGTGAGAATCATTTTAACGGTCATAGAAAAGAAGGTATCTTACTTTCTAGCTATAAAATAGGATTTAGATCACGGAGGTATTACTATGTCAGGTTCAACATTAACGGTTAAAGATCTTCATGTTTCAATTGAAGGAAAAGAAATTTTAAAAGGTGTTAACCTTGAAGTTAAAGGTGGAGAAATCCATGCAATCATGGGACCTAATGGAACAGGTAAGTCTACACTTTCTTCAGCAATCATGGGCCACCCTAAATATGAAGTAACTAGCGGAAGCATTACATTTGACGGCAAAGACGTTCTTGAAATGGAAGTTGACGAACGTGCCCAAGCTGGTCTTTTCCTTGCTATGCAATATCCAAGTGAAATCAGCGGTGTAACAAACGCAGACTTCCTTCGTTCAGCAATTAACGCACGCCGCGAAGAAGGCGATGAAATTTCATTAATGAAATTCATTCGCAAAATGGATGAGAAAATGGATTTCCTTGAAATGGATCAAGATATGGCGCAACGTTACTTAAATGAAGGATTCTCAGGCGGAGAGAAAAAACGTAATGAAATTCTACAATTAATGATGATTGAACCAAAAATTGCAATCCTTGACGAAATTGACTCAGGGTTAGATATTGACGCTCTTAAAGTCGTATCAAAAGGGATCAATGATATGCGTGGCGAAGATTTCGGTTGCTTGATCATCACTCACTATCAACGTCTATTGAATTATATCACTCCTGATTTCGTTCACGTTATGATGCAAGGACGTGTTGTTAAATCAGGCGGTCCTGAGCTTGCACAACGCCTTGAAGCAGAAGGATACGAGTGGATTAAAGAAGAATTAGGCATTGAAGACGAAACTGTTGGCCAAGAAGCGTAAGTAGGAGGATTTGTCATGACTACCGAAACAAAATTACCAGTTGAACAAGAGTATATCAGCTCTTATTCGCAACAAAACAACGAACCAGCTTGGCTGACAGAACTTCGAGTTCATGCATTTACAGGACTGGAAAATCTGCCGATGCCAAGACCTGATAAAACAAAAATAGATAAATGGAATTTCACATCTTTCAAATCTCATACTGTTGAGAGTGAAGCATTCACTTCATTGAATGACCTTCCAGAAGCTGTGAAATCGCTTGTTGATTTAGAAGAAAGCAAAAACTTATATATCCAACGCAATAATACGCCTGCATTTTTTAGATTGTCTGAAGAGTTGAAGGCAGAAGGTGTTATCTTTACAGATATCTTCACAGCAGTACGCGACCATGGAGAACTTGTACAAAAATACTTCATGAAAGACGGTGTAAATGCTGATGAGCATCGCCTTGTGTCATTCCATGCTGCGTTAATGAACGGTGGAGCGTTTTTATATGTTCCGAAAAATGTTGAGATAAAAGAGCCGATTCAAACTATTTTCTTAGTAGATCATGCAGATGCTACATTATTCAACCATGTATTAATTGTAGCGGATGACAATAGCTTAGTAACGTATGTTGAAAACTACATTTCTACAGTAGAATCAGCATCTGGAATTGCGAACATTGTGACAGAAGTCATTGCTAATGCGAATGCGAAAGTTACGTATGGAGCTGTTGATACACTTTCTTCAGGGTTTACTACGTATGTGAACCGACGCGGTGTAGCAGGTCGTGATGCTCGAATTGAGTGGGCGCTTGGATTAATGAATGATGGCAACACTATTTCTGATAACACAACGTATTTAATGGGTGATGGTTCATTCGGAGATACGAAATCAGTTGTCGTTGGTCGCGGAGAACAAAAGCAGAACTTCACAACGCAAATTATTCATTATGGAAAACGCTCTGAAGGATATATTCTGAAGCACGGCGTAATGAAAGATGCTGCACAGACCATTTTCAATGGTATTGGGAAAATCGAACACGGAGCGACAAAAGCGAATGCAGAGCAGGAATCACGTGTGTTGATGCTTAGTGAAAAAGCTCGTGGAGATGCGAACCCAATTTTGCTTATTGAAGAAGATGACGTAACGGCAGGACATGCTGCATCAGTTGGTCGAGTAGATCCGCTGCAATTATACTACTTAATGAGCAGAGGAATTCCAAAGACTGAAGCAGAACGCTTGGTCATTCATGGCTTCCTTGCACCGGTCGTAAATGTTCTTCCAATTGAAGGCGTTAAGAAGCAACTAGTTGAGGTTATTGAAAGGAAAGTTAGATAATGAATCCATACGAAATTCGTAAGCTTTTCCCAATTTTAGATCAAGAAGTTAATGATCAGCCTCTAGTTTATCTCGATAGTGCTGCAACTTCCCAAAAGCCAAGCGCAGTGATTCAATCCATTGAAGATTACTACCGCGGCTACAACTCCAATGTACACCGCGGAGTTCATACACTTGGAACAAAAGCTACGGATGCGTATGAAGGAGCCCGTGAAAAGGTTCGCAAATTCATTAATGCCTCTGCGATGGAAGAAATTATTTTTACAAGAGGCACAACGACTTCTTTAAACATAGTAGCGAAAAGCTATGGTGGCGCCAATCTATCTGAAGGTGACGAGATTGTCATTTCTTATATGGAACACCATAGTAACATCATTCCATGGCAGCAGATCGCCAAGCAGACTGGAGCGGTTCTCAAGTATGTACCGCTCACACCTGATGGAACAATCTCGTTAGCTGACGTAAAAGCAACGATAACAGATGCAACGAAGATTGTTTCGATTGTGCATGTTTCGAATGTATTGGGCGTGATTAACCCGATTAAAGAAATTGCTCAGATTGCTCATCAGCATGGAGCGATTATGGTGGTGGACGGTGCCCAAAGTACACCACATGTAAAAGTAGATGTTCAAGATTTAGATTGTGACTTTTTTGCTTTCTCAGGTCATAAGATGGTCGGACCGACTGGTATCGGCGTATTATATGGTAAGAAAGAGCTTCTCGAGAAAATGGAACCGGTCGAATTCGGCGGTGAGATGATTGATTTTGTAGGCCTATATGAATCTACATGGAAAGAGCTCCCTTGGAAATTTGAAGGGGGTACCCCGATTATCGCTGGTGCCATTGGTCTAGGAGCAGCTATTGACTTTCTTACTGAAATTGGCTTAGAAAATATTGAAGCACATGAGCATCACTTGGCTGCCTATGCACTAGAAAAGATGGCAGAGATTGAAGGGATAACTATCTATGGCCCGCTTGATCCAATGAAGCGTGCTGGAGTAATAACCTTTAATGTTGCTGATGTTCATCCACATGATTTAGCAACTGTTCTCGATATGGATGGAATTGCCATTCGTGCAGGTCATCACTGTGCACAGCCATTGATGAAATGGCTCGATGTATCAGCAACGGCTCGTGCCAGTTTCTACCTGTATAACACCGAAGAAGATATTGATAAGCTTGTAAAAGGGCTTGTCAAAACAAAGGAGTATTTCAGTAATGTCCTTTAATAACTTAGATACACTTTATCGTCAAGTCATTATGGATCATTATAAAAAGCCACGTAATAAAGGCGTTTTGGAAGATGGAAACTTAACCATTGATATGAATAACCCGACATGCGGCGACCGAATCCGTTTGACTTTGAAAGTGGAAGATGGGAAAGTTACCGATACGAAGTTTGAAGGTGAAGGATGTTCGATTTCAATGAGTTCAGCTTCGATGATGACTCAGGCGATAAAAGGGAAAGATATTGAAACAGCACTCAACCTTTCAAAAACATTTTCCGAAATGATTCAAGGGAAAGAATATGATGATACTCTAGACCTTGGTGATATTGAAGCTCTTCAAGGAGTTTCGAAGTTTCCTGCTAGAATCAAGTGTGCAACATTAGCTTGGAAGGCGATGGAAAAGGGCTTGAAGGAATAAAGTGAAATAAATCGAGACCTGACAGATTGTGTATGTGCACTAGCCTTTTCTAGATCATTATTTGTTTGAAGAAGGAAATTGCAGTCTGTTAAAATAAACACAGTGAGTAAGAAGCTGTCTCAAACGTAGGGTCAGACTCTAATGAGACAGCCTCTGCCATTTTGAAATGGAGGAAAACGAGCTATGGCTAAGAAAATGCCTGATATCGGTGATTATAAATATGGCTTTGCGGATAGAGACGTATCGATTTTTCGGTCAAAACGTGGTTTGACAAAAGAAATCGTCGAAGAAATCTCTCGTATGAAAGAAGAACCGCAATGGATGCTTGATTTCCGATTAAAGTCATTGGAGATTTTTTACAATATGCCGATGCCTCAATGGGGCGGCGACTTAAACAGCTTGAATTTCGATGAAATTACGTATTACGTAAAACCGTCTGAGAAATCTGAGAAATCTTGGGATGAAGTTCCTGATGAAATTAAACAAACGTTTGATAAGTTAGGGATTCCTGAAGCCGAGCAAAAGTATTTAGCTGGGGTTTCGGCTCAATATGAATCAGAGGTTGTTTACCATAACATGAAGCAAGATCTTGAAGACATGGGCATTGTTTTTAAAGATACAGATTCAGCACTTAAAGAAAATGAAGATATTTTCCGCGAGTATTTTGGAAAAACAATTCCGCCATCTGATAATAAATTTTCTGCTCTAAACTCAGCAGTTTGGTCTGGTGGATCGTTCATTTATGTACCTAAAGGCATCAAAGTAGATACACCACTACAAGCTTATTTCCGAATCAATTCAGAAAACATGGGACAATTCGAACGTACGCTAATCATCGTTGACGAAGGCGCAAGCGTTCACTATGTTGAAGGTTGTACAGCACCAGTTTACACAACAAACTCTCTTCATAGTGCGGTTGTTGAAATCATCATCAAGAAAGATGCTTACTGTCGTTATACAACAATTCAAAACTGGGCGAACAACGTATTCAACCTAGTTACGAAGCGAGCAGTATGTGATGCGAATGCGACGATGGAATGGATTGATGGCAACATTGGTTCTAAATTAACGATGAAATACCCTGCTGTTATTCTTAAAGGAGAAGGCGCACGAGGTATGACATTATCGATTGCAATCGCAGGTAAAGGACAGCACCAAGATGCAGGAGCGAAAATGTTACACTTGGCACCGAATACATCTTCTACTATTGTATCCAAATCAATCTCGAAACAAGGCGGAAAAGTAACGTACCGTGGTATTGTTCACTTTGGACGTAAAGCGGAAGGTGCTCGTTCAAACATCGAGTGTGATACGTTAATTATGGATAATAGTTCAACTTCTGATACGATTCCATACAATGAAATTTTAAATGACAATATTTCTTTAGAGCATGAAGCGAAGGTTTCTAAAGTATCAGAAGAGCAATTATTCTATCTGATGAGCCGCGGAATCTCTGAGCAAGAAGCTACAGAAATGATCGTTATGGGCTTCATTGAACCGTTCACAAAAGAACTGCCAATGGAATACGCCGTAGAAATGAACCGCTTGATTAAGTTTGAAATGGAAGGTTCAATCGGATAACACACCCTAAACACCACCAAACCTGCCGATTCACTCGGCAGGTTTTTCTTTCGGGAAATAAAGTGAAACTTCAATTAGTGGGGGTTTTTCTTTATCCCCCACTAATTGTTAGTCCCGTTCTACGGTCGCTAAAATCGCAGCAAACGCTTCGATCAATCGACAGTAATGAATCACAGACTAAAGTGCGCCGCGTCCTGCGGCAACGTCTGTGAGGCCCACTTCCTGTGGGCCTCAACTATACCTTTGAAACCACAAAGGTAAGTTTCTCTGTATCTTACCAATCGGGCTTTTACGGACAGTTGTCCCCCACCTATGCTTCTTCGATTCCTCTAATCTTTGAGGTGGGGGGCTTACTGCCCGTTAATGCGGGATAAACTGGGAAATGGGGTCTGACCCCTAAAAGGAGGGGTTCGATGATTTATATTGGTGTGACTGGTTGGGGGGATCATGATCGTTTGTATGGCGATGGGGTTTCGAAGCGTGATCGGCTTCGGGAATATGGGGCGCATTTTCCGACGGTCGAGGTCGATTCGTCGTTTTATGCGGTGCAGCCTAAGCGGAATAGTGATAAATGGGTCACTGAGACTCCTAATTCCTTTCAGTTTGTTGTGAAAGCTTATCAAGGGATGACAGGGCATTTGCGCGGGGAAAATCGCTATGAGACTAAAAAGCAAATGTTTGATGCGTTTCACGCTTCTCTGGAGTCTTATCAAAAAGCGAATAAACTCGGAATGGTCCTATTTCAGTTTCCACCTTGGTTTGAATGTAAACGTGAAAATGTGAATTACTTACGCTGGTGCAAAGCGGAAATGGGTGAGGTTCCCGTTGCTCTAGAATTTCGCAATCAAAGTTGGTTTGCGCCAGGGATGTCTGATAAGACACTCACGTTTTTGGAAGAAGAAGGGTGGATTCATACAGTCTGTGATGAGCCTCAGGCAGGAACTGGTTCGGTACCACTTGTTCTCGCAACGACTAATCAAACAAAAGCACTTGTTCGTTTTCACGGTCGAAATGTCCATGGCTGGCAAAAGGCAAGCGGCGGACAAAATTGGCGTGAAGTCCGCTATTTATATCGCTATAATCAAGAAGAATTGCAACAATGGGTAAGTAGGCTCAGAAAACTTGAAGAAACGGCTAAAGATGTGTATGTTTTATTTAATAATAATTCAGGTGGAGACGCGGCAGGTAACGCGAAACAAATGATTGACTTGCTCGGAATTGAGTATGGTGGATTAGCCCCTAAACAGCTGGATTTATTTTGAATGAAAAGTTTAAATTGCCCACATATAATGAATTTTAAAGTCATGCACGGCGTGAACATATTCAAGTTCTATCTTACTTTCCTAAGAAAATAGAGCATATCTTTAGAGAAAGCAAGCAATAGACAACAGTGGGTTTTAAATTGTTCGAAGGGATATTTAGATACATAGGGGGAAAAACATTGTCAGAGATCATCCATTTATATCATACAAATGATGTCCATAGCCATTTTGAAAATTGGCCTCGTATCGCTCACTTTTTACAAAAAAGAAAAAATATTCACAAAGAGACTGGCGAAGACACGCTCCTACTGGACATTGGTGACCATGTTGATCGGTGGCATCCCTATACAGAAGGGACACTTGGTAAAGGAAATGTACGTTTGCTGAATGACTCAGGCTATCAATACGTGACGATTGGGAATAACGAAGGCATTACGCTTCCACATGAAGCGTTGTCCGCTCTTTATGATCAAGCATCATTTAAAGTTCTAGTAGCCAATTTATATAATGAAAAGGGAATTCGTCCAGATTGGGCGCATCCATATTTCATCCATACTACCAATCATGGGACAAAAATCGCTTTAATTGGAATCACTGCCTATTTTCAAAAATTTTACGAAACTTTAGGCTGGTATCTTAATGAGCCTTTTGATGAATTAAAAAAGCAGCTTCAAGCAATTCATAATCAAGCGGATTTGGTTGTCGTCCTTTCCCATTTAGGCATTCATGACGATGAAAGAATGGCAGAAGAATTTCCTGAAGTGGATGTGATTCTTGGTGCCCATACCCATCATGTTCTTCACCACGGAAGAATGATAGGGAACTCGCTTCTATGCGGGGCTGGGAAGTACGGGCAATTTGTCGGTCATGTTGAGATCAAGTTGGATGCCAAGAAAAAAATAATGAATAAAGCAGCGCGATTATATGATACAAATGAGTTGGAAGAAGCACCGAACGAGGAGCAATGGGTTTTGAACTTACATGATGCCGGCGGGGTGAAGCTTGAAGAAGTGGTAACAACACTATTAGAACCCATTGAAAATGACTGGTTCAAACCATCGCCTCTACCAAAGTTACTTTGTGAATCATTAAAAGACTGGACAAGAGCAGACTGCGCTTTTCTCAATGCTGGACTTCTTCTGGAAGCATTGCCGAAAGGGCCTGTGACAAAAGGGGATATTCATCGGGTTTGTCCACATCCTATTAATCCTTGTGTGATTCAATTAAATGGGGCAGAATTGAAAGAAATACTTTTACAATCCAAAGATGAAGAATGGCCACATATTCAGATAAAAGGATTAGGCTTTAGAGGGACAATCATGGGCATGATGGTGTATGAAGGAATTGATTTTGTAAGGAATGATGAAGGGCTTATAAAAAAAGTCATGATCAATGGAAATGAATTACAATCTGATCAAACGTATAAACTCGCGATTCCTGATATGTTTACGTTTGGTCACTTTTTTCCGCAAATACAGCGGACAGAAGCAAAAGAATATTTCATGCCAGAATTTCTGCGAGATCTTCTAGGTTGGAAATTAGTAAAGAATAATCTTGGATAATAACACATAATGGCTCTTTTATTCATACAGTATGATGAATGAAAGGGGGCGATTACATTGATGAATGTAACTCCTATTACCATAGCGGGTAAGACATTTATCGGCATTTCTGTAGCCTTGCCAAAAACAGACTTACTGGCTGTTGCTTCAGAAACCGGATATATCATGTGTGGTGCGCTAGATGTAGCCCTGCTTAATGAAAAACTGAGTGCCCGCAAAATTGTTGCTGGCCGAGCGACAGGTGTACGTACAATTGAACAGCTGCTTACGGCACCATTAGAATCGGTAACGCTAGAGGCAGAAAGATTAGGAATTTCCATTGGCATGAAGGGTAGCGATGCTTTACTGCTCATGCATGGGTGATATATATAGTAGTGTGAAAGAGGGCGACTAAAAAGGGCCTAACTCCTACAAAATGATCTGTATTAGGATGGAGACACATTCTTCTAATACTAGATCTTGCAGTACGGAGTCTAACCCTTGTTTTTAGTCGACCTTTTCTATTTGTAAAAGATAAACAAAAATTTAGAAAGTTACTTTAAAAAACTGGATGTATGACCGATAAAAAACAATATGGATTATAAAGTGAAACTTCAATCAATGAGGTTTTACTGCCCCGTTAATGCGGGATAAAGTAAGAATAAGTGACCTAAGTAAAGGGTGCCTAATGAATGAATAGATAATACATGATTCTTTGTATGAAGGACATGGGGACGGGGCTTGGCAACTTGCTAGTATGGCCAATCTATTGATCCCGCTTTAACGGGCAGTAAGACCCCCGACCTCAAGGCTTAGAGGAATCGAAGAAGCGTAAGGTGGGGACAACTGCCTGTAAAAGCCCGATTGGTTCAACTAACAATCAGTGGGGGATGAAGAACCCCCCACTGACTGAAGTTTCACTTTATCAGGTATACTAATTTTATCGAGAAAGCATCCACAATTCCGGCTCCGCACCGCCACCATTGAGATTAGGTGAGTGTAGTGTGCTTCATGATATATCCTTCATAGTAAATGGTGGTGCTTTAACGCCATATTAGTTTTGGATGAAAATTTCAATGGTTCAGTTATAGAGAGGATATAGAATATGTTATGAGGTTACTAAAAACGCAAGCGTTAAAGCCAGGTATGCGGCTGGGTAAAAGTATTTTTAATGACCGGGGAACGATTCTGCTTGGCGAAGGCTGTGAAATATCCGACAAAATCAAACAAAGATTACTCTCATTGGATGTTTCTTTCGTTTATGTTCAAGATGAGCGAACCAAGGATATTAAAGCGGAATCTACCATCTCCAACGAATTGAGGAGAAGTACTGTTAAGACCATTGAGACTATTTTTCTTGATGTTAGGTCGATGAATATACATGAACGTTCGTTTGTCATTGAAGGAGCAACACAACGATTTAGTCAATTACTCGAAGACATTATTACCGAAATCAAAAGTAGCAAGCGACTTTTGACATTGCTTGCTGATGTATATATTCACGATGATTATATCTTTACCCACTCCATGAATGTGACATTGTATACTTTAGCGATTGCTAAGGAGATGAAAATGAAGCCTAAGCAAATGACAATGCTCGGTCTGGGGGCGATTCTTCATGATGTTGGAAAAATGCTGGTATCCCCAGACATATTAAAAAAGCCAGCTGCATTATCGGAAGAAGAATATTCCATGATCAAACAACATTCGGAATATGGGTTTCAACTGCTTAGAAAAATTCATTCAGTCCCACTTTTAGTTGCTCATTGCGCATATCAGCATCATGAGCGGTTGGATGGTTCAGGATACCCTCGTGGATTATGTGCAGACAATATCCATTATTTTGCTAAGATTATTGCTGTTGCAGATGTATTTGATGCAATCACGTCCAATCGAATATATCGACAGGCGATGCTCCCACATGAAGCCCTAGAAATTTTGTATGCAGGCTCTGGCACTCAATTTGAAACAAAGATTATTGAAGCATTTCGGCGTTCCGTTACGATTTATCCAGATGGCTTAACCGTACAATTGAACGATGGGCGAAAGGGAGTCGTCTCATCGCAAAATGTCGGATTAAGTGATCGACCCATTCTCCTAATCATTGAAGAAAATGGTATAGAACTTGAACATACATACACCTGTAATCTAAAAGACCATAATCATTTGTTGATCACGAGCTGTTTAGTAGATGAATGATGGGAAGTGTGGGACAAGTACTTAGTAAGAAATAGAGTGGTGGGCGGCTTTATCCCGAATTAACGAGCAGTAAGCCCCTGACCTTAAGGATTAGAGGAATCAAAGAAGCGTAGGTCGGGCCCAACTGATTAAAGCTTCTCTTTATCTGACGTTTCCGCTATTGTTCTTGTTTATCCTAAGTATTTGATCCTTGAATTTGTCTATCGACATCCAGCGCAAGCAGCCCCCTTTTATTCATAAGATGAACAATCCGATGGGGAGTAGTAACCTATTTTTCTATCTAGATTGCTCATCTTTTACTTGTGGAAGTTCCTTGATTTGTGCTTGCAATTCTGTGTTTTTACTTTGAAAGTTCTTTGCGTTCCCATACACGTAGATGTGGTGTTGGGTCAAAGCTCCATTCGATTTTTCCGTTATCTTTGTACATCCCGAAATGAAGATGGGGAGGGAACTTTCCGGAAGTTCCTGGAGGACCGTAGCCTGTGCTACCTACGCCGCCAATCACTTGCCCGGGTTCAACGATATCGCCAACCTTGATTCCATCTTTAAAGCCATTTAGATGAGCGAAGTAATGATACGTATTATTAATATCACGAATACCAATTCGCCATCCTCCGTATTTATTCCAGCCTTTCATTTCAACAATCCCGAAGCACGTAGCGCGTACCGGTAAACTATAGTTGGCAAAGATATCTGTCCCTTCATGGGTTCTTCGCCCACCCCACCCCCGCGCAACTCCCCATGTACTGCGATAGGTGTAATTTGTCTTTACTGGGACAGGAAATGCTTTTTCTTGTAAATCAATTCGATTAAATTTCTTAAATAACTTTGCATTACCCATTATGATTCCGACGGACTTATCTCTTTTATAAAAGTTCCACAATCCAATTCGAATGTTATCTTCATCTGTTCCGTACGCCAATAGATGAGTAGCGAATGTAAATAATAGGTCTTCATCATTCGTGAGATCGGCAACATTATCCCCATTTCCGTCTTTTCCTATCCCGTTGAATACTGAGATGGAAAATGGATTCGTGTCAGCTTGGTTTGGATTTAAGGCTCCACTCCATTGGGCCGGATTTATTTGAATGGAGATGTTCCCCTTTACAGATTTTTCATCATTTCTTGCCAGCCGGATGCTACGTTCATATTGATCGGCAGCAGCAAGATAATACCAGGGGATTTGGACAGCAGTCTCCATATTTTTAAATAACTCTAACCGCTTTTCCAACACTTCCTTTTCTGAAGCTGCTGTCGATGAAGCAGCAGAGTGGCCCCCAGGAAAACTGAACATGGAAAGCAACAGAAATGGTAGCAAGATTTTATGCTTCACTTTCTAATTCTCCCTTCTGATGATAATGAATATCGTTAGTTTGCTGAAATATTAGAGAATTAATTTAATTAATTTTTACCAGTTGAGTGATTTAGTTGTATCCGCTTGCTTTATTGTGATATCGTGACAGTTGTAGGGAATGTATCCCAATTTATCTAATAAAGAAATGGAGTGAACCTCTTCATGACCACAAAAGAAGAATATCTTCGTAAACCAGATTGGTTGAAAATCAAACTGAACACGAATGAAAATTACACTGGCTTAAAAAAAATGATGAGAGAGCAGAACCTACATACAGTGTGTGAAGAAGCAAAATGTCCCAATATCCATGAATGTTGGGCTGTTCGTCGGACTGCGACTTTCATGATTCTTGGCGCGATCTGTACAAGGGCATGCCGCTTCTGTGCTGTTAAAACAGGTCTTCCAACTGAATTGGATTTGGCAGAACCGGAACGTGTTGCAGATTCAGTGGTAACGATGAACCTAAAGCATGTTGTTATTACGGCGGTTGCTCGCGACGATTTGAAGGATGGGGGCTCCGCTGTATTTGCTGAAACAGTGCGTGCCATTCGTAGAAAAAACCCATTTACTACGATTGAAGTATTGCCTTCAGATATGGGGGGAGTGTACGAGAACTTAAAAACCCTTATGGATGCGAAGCCGGATATTCTAAATCATAATATTGAGACAGTTCGTCGCTTATCTGATCGAGTTCGTGCTCGTGCTAAATATAACCGTTCATTGGAATTATTACAGAGAGCGAAGGAGATGTATCCGGAAATTCCAACGAAATCGAGCCTTATGATTGGCCTAGGCGAAACGAAAGAAGAGATCATTGAAACGATGGATGATTTACGTGCACATGATGTTAATATTATGACAATCGGTCAATATCTGCAGCCATCGAAAAAACATTTAAAGGTAGAAAAGTATTATAGCCCTGAAGAATTTAACGAATTGAAACAAATTGCTCTTACGAAAGGTTTCAGTCATTGTGAAGCAGGACCATTAGTTCGTTCTTCCTATCATGCAGATGAGCAAGTAAATGCTGCTGCAAAACATATGCAAGCACAAGGCGATAAAATTCTTGAAGCGAAATAATTCGCCGTCCCATAACGAAAGGGTCAGACTCTATAGATACTATATACCGTACTAAACGGTGTAAAGAGTGTAAGGTCAGACCCTTTTGGGACGGCCTTTTTTCAATTTAGATGAAAATGTTATCGATTTGTATTCATACGTTCATCTTTTTGATGAATCATTTCCCCATTTTCATTTTCTCCTTTACTATAGTCTTTTCCTTGTGGTGATTTCAGCATATCTTGTATCGTTTTATCAATGGTATAGTCGATATGTTTATCATTGGAACCTAAAGTAGCGAAGTTTTCAATATCTTGAGCAAGTTTCCAATCATCACTTACATATGCGTGATAATAGCGAGGAACAACTGACATAGCCGTTCGCTTCACTTGATCAGCGGTTTCTGATCGGTCTGATGAATGGGTTTCATATACGACAAGAACGTCCTCATCTGTAACAAGCGTAGCTGCACGCTTCACATTTGGAAGTGATGCTGCAAGAGAAGTAATGACACTAGCCAATTGTTCCCGATCAATGGCCATCTTTTCATTCGCAACGTTTGCAATATTTTTTCCGTTAATCGTTGTACTGTCCATTCGAGTAAAGCCAAAATCAGATCCTTGATAGGTGCTGTTGTTATAATCTTCATCATAGAATTTGGTTGATGCGTTGATTTTTACCGGATTTGAGATGTTATCGGTTACTTCGCTCCCTTGTTGTTTGGAAGCTTGACATCCTGCAAATAACGTAACAGAACATAAGCTTAACGCTAGAACTGCTTTTTTCAATGAAAACACCCCCCTAAGACATAGGATGGGCAAATTCCTCTAAATTTCGCTTAGTAATTGATGGCTAATCAGGTATAATTTAAGAAGGAACTGGACTAAAAAGAGGTGATATGGATGATAAGCATCAATAATTTAGCCTATGATATTGTAGAAGAACGAAGAGATGGCTACAATGAAGAAGCGTTTAAAGCGCGATATAGTGAGATATTGACTAAATATGATTATATTGTAGGCGATTGGGGATATGGACAATTACGTCTGCGCGGTTTCTTTGAAGACGATAATCAAAAAGCCACCTTTGATACAAAGATTAGTACACTAACCGAGTACCTGTATGAATACTGTAATTTTGGCTGTCCATATTTTGTTTTGAAGAAAATAAAGTGAAATAAGAACTAGAGTAAGGTCAAAATGGAAAGAGGTTGTTCCGAAAGGGTCAGACCTCACACTCTTTACACCGTTTATTGTCATTTACACGTCATATAAACGATATATAGGAGATGTGAGGTCTGACCCTTTCGTTAGGGAGCAGCCTTTTTTTCCTCTAATCAGGGGTTGTAGAATACGGAGGTTTGTTCGTGTTTGTCAGGATTGTCATGAGGCGGGTCGGCACCGTCTATTTGACGGGGCAGGCCTTCATGAAGCGATTTGTTTTCGTAATTGAAGGCACTTGTATAGCGCTGTCCTTCTTCCCATGGTGAGTTTTTGTTTTCAACAGGTGTCATCTCGCCACGGGGTGCACCATAAGGCCCTTCAGGTAGTTCTTCAGGAAGTAAATCATTCTTTTGTTTTTCCACATTTGAGATCTCATGGGAACGCTTTTTATCGTTCATATCCAACATCCTTTCTACTTCACTGTGAACTTTAGGATGTCCTTTTCATTTGAAAACATGATGTAGTGCAATAACTATTTAATAGGTACTTTTTTCAAACATAGATCCTCATACAACAATTGTGTGAACTATGATAAAATTATAGTAGTATCATCTTGCATCATGTTGAAATCTAACTAGAATAAAGTCGTTTGGTTAAGATACTTACAGATATTAATGTGGAGTTTTTCAAAAGGTGTTTATAATCTCGCATAAGTCGATAAAAAGCACATCATACATAGGAAATTATGTTTACGCCAAGAATAGTGAAGAGGGCATGGTGGCCTTTTCAGTTAGAAAGGATTGAATATCTTTGTATTTTGTTGACAGAGAGCAAATTGAAAAACATTTAGTTTATTTGGAACAACGGCTTCGCATTTTCGGGGAACAATCAAATTGGGATAATGAACTTGCAGGTCTTGCTCTTTGCCGAATTGTTCAGACTTCTATTGATGCTATATTAGATACAGGGAATGCAATTATTGATGGCTTTATTATGCGTGATCCAGGAAGTTATGAAGACATCGTCGATATTTTATTAGATGAAAAAGTAATAGATGAAAAAATGGCTTATCAATTTAAACAAATTCTTCCGCTTAGAAAAATGCTCGTTCAGGATTATTTAGTAGTAGACACGAAAACGGTGGCCACCGTTTTTAACGAAAATATTCAAGCATTTATCGAATACCCTAAAGTCGTAAGGAACTATGTAATAAATGAATTAGGCCCGGTTTCAGCATTCAAGAATTAACAGAAATGAAGAACGAGAGGGATTATATGAAAAAAGAATATAAAGGCTATCTAATTGATTTAGATGGCACCATCTATCGAGGTACTGAAGAAATTAAAGAAGCAGCCGGTTTTATTGAAGGCTTAAGAAGCCGAAATATACCTTATTTGTTCGTGACAAATAACTCATCTAGAACGCCGATGCAGGTGGCTCGAGTGCTTTGTGATTTCGGGATTGAAACAAAAGCAGATCAAGTATTCACAAGTGCGATGGCGACTGCGACCTTTATTGCAGAACGTCAAACAGAGGCATCTGTCTATGTTATTGGCGAAGAGGGGCTTTTGCAGGCAATTCAAGAAAAAGGCTTCACTCATTCTGATGAAAACCCTGATTTTGTCGTGATGGGTATTGATAGAAAGATCAATTATGAAAAACTTGTAAAAGCAAGTCTAGCGGTACGGAATGGTGCCACCTTTGTTGCAACAAATGGTGATGCAGCACTTGTAACTGAACGAGGTCTTCTGCCGGGAAATGGCTCGTTAGCTTCAGTTATATCAGTATCAACAGGGGTACAGCCTATTGTTATTGGCAAGCCGGAATCCATTATTGTTGAACAAGCATTAAAGGTTCTCGGTGTTGATAAGGAAGATACAATCATGGTTGGCGATAATTATGATACCGATATTCTTGCTGGCATTCATGCAGGGATTGATACATTGTTAGTACATACTGGCGTTACGACGAAAGAATTATTGAAAGATTATCAAGAACAACCGACACATGTTATTGATACATTGGATGACTGGAAATTTTAAAAAAGAAGAAGCTTGGATATGTAATTCTACGTCCAAGCTTCTTCTTTTTTATTTGTTTTTAGAACATATCTTGAAACTCTTCGATTATTTTCCATTTTTGGATCGGTGTGCTAATCGGCTTGAAGCAGCAGCGGCGATGGCACCGACGATATCATCGAGAAACGTATGAACTTTTCCTGTGCTTTTATCATTCAAAGTTTTTAGAATACCTGGTTTTTGCTTATCGATGTACCCGTAGTTCGTGAAGCCGATTGAACCGTATACGTTTACGATAGACAAGGCAAGGATTTCATCTACGCCATACAAGCTTTCATCTATTTCCACAATTTTTTGTAGCGGTTCCTCAAGCATCTTTTTTTCAGCAAGGACATCCAGTTGAATTCCAGTCAGAATTGCGTTTTGAACTTCGCGTTTTGATATGACGCGTTCCACGTTTTCAATACAGTCCTTCATCTCGAGGTTTTCATGATAGCTTGCTTGTAAATACATTACGAGCTCCGCAATATCTTCAATCTTCACTCCTCTTTCTTTTAACCATCTTCTTGCTGTCTGTTCTGATACGTTAATAACTTCATCCATTACAGATCACCCATTTCGTCTGGATTTCAGTAGCTATGTATACATATGTTTATTCCGGAATTTAATAAACATTCAGAAAACCAATTGTTCTTCATATATATAAGTTAAGTGGCATATTTACTTGTTATCCCGCTTTAACGGAAAGCCCCCCACCTCAAGGCTTAGAGGAAGCGAAGGTGGGGATAACTGCCCAATCTAGGTGCGGCTCCTAGCCCGTCTGAGGTCATAAGCTGTAATACTCTGTGGTAAACTACGTCACGCCGTATTCCATCTTATGCTTGTCGGGGCTGGGCAATCACCTCACCCTTTGAAGTAAAAGCCTGATTGGTGAGATACAGTGAAACTTACCGATGCGTGAACAGAGGTAAAGTCGATTGATCGAAGCGAAAGCGGAGATATTATCTACACTAGAACGGGACTAACAATCAGCGGGGATGAAGAAAACCCCACTGCTTGAATTTTCACTTTATCGTACATTTAAATTGCCCAAATTCTCGGTTACTATGCTTTTTTTTTAAGTGCGTGTTCAAAAAGGAGAATAAAAAGAGCCAAGAAGTTCGAGGGCGCATCTCGAGAGGACCGGAGCGACAGAGCTTTGAAGCAATTCGACAGCTATTTTTACCGGAATTTTTGAATATCCTCTTTAAACCACAGACGAAATGAGAATCAGATAAATGAAAGGTGCGGATCGTATGATTGAGGAGATTATTTTTGAATCGTATGGTATTCATCCTGAACGTGAAGAAGCTTTAGGGAAATATCCTTCCTTTATATCGGGCCCAACCATTTATAGTATTATTCCGCTTGGCGAGGTGAATCAAGAAGAGTTGAAGGAAAGAAAAATGATGGCTGATCAATTAGTCAATCAAGGAGATCGGTATATAGCAGAGTTTGTGATGGCGAATCATGGGAGCTATGTATCAGAGGCAGAAGAACAGCCATTTGTGCTCGTAGCGGCCAGAACCTTACATGAACCGAGAAGTCATCAGATCGGTAGAAAGGTAGCCAAATTCCATTATCGAGCGCGCGGTATCCCTACGCCTATTAAAGTTTGTTCGAGAATCGGTCAGTGGAAGGAGCTGTGGGAACAACGGATTGATCAGCTGGAGCAAATTTGGAATGAGAAATTGAAGGCTCATCCAAATAATCCTTTTGAGGAGGCGTTTATTGCCACATTCCCTTACTATATGGCATTAGGTGAAACATCGATTCAATATTTAGTTGATACCGAAATGGATGATACCCCCACTGCCAGTGATAGCGGTACGGTTTGCTATGACAGATTTACATCTGAGACATGGAACGGGAAATATTGTATAAAAAATCCGTTTGATTGGATATTTGACCATGGAAGCAGAGATGTCGCGGAATGGATTCGGCATCACTATTTACAGAATCAACATACGTATCAGCCGGGTATTTCCACTTTTATGAGCGATTATCAAACGATTGGACCGCTTTCAAGCTTTTCTGCGCGTTTGCTTTATTCACGTTTGATGTTTCCCATCCATTATTATGAAGTGGTAGAGGAGTACTTTTCAAGTCCAAAAGAGGCAAGAGCAAATGAATTGGAAGAACAGATTCAGACCATGGCTAATACGTCTACTTACTACGAAGAATTCCTTCGCCGCTTTTATGAGATCGCCCATATTCCTTCCAAGCAGCTTCGGCTCCCAGATGTAAATTGGTTGTGAGAAACGCTTACAATTTTCTCCATTCTAGGATTCTCTTATGATATGATTGAGGGAAATATAAAAGAGAAGGATATGAATTCAATGACGAAACCTTATATTTTTATCACAAGAAAGATTGAATCGGAAGCACTAAAAGGATTAAAGGAAACCTTCGAAGTGAAAATATGGGAATATGAGGAACAACCCGTTCCACGAGACATTTTACTGGAAGAAGCAGCGAAAGCAGATGCATTACTGACCATGCTTTCTGATAAAATGGACCGAGAATTACTAGATGTTGCAAAAAAATTGAAAGTCATCGCGAATCTTGCTGTCGGTTATGACAATATTGATGTCCCAGCTGCAACTGAAAGAGGAATCACTGTGTGTAATACACCTGATGTCTTAACAGACACGACGGCAGACTTAGCGTTTGCCCTATTAATGGCGACGGCAAGGAGAATTGTTGAAGCGGCTGAAATCGTGAAAGAAGGGAAATGGACCGGCTGGAGTCCGCTACTGCTTGCAGGACATGATATCCACCATAAAACGATTGGGGTTGTAGGCATGGGGAAAATTGGTGAGACTGTTGCCAAACGTGCTACAGGCTTTGACATGGATATTCTCTATCATAATCGTAGCAGAAATGCAGAAGCCGAGGAAAGACTAGGGGCTCGTTACACAAGCTTTGATGAGCTAATTACAACGGCGGATTTCATTGTTTGCTTAACCCCATTAACAAATGAAACAGCAGGAATGTTTAATAAGGAAGCATTTAAGAAAATGAAGCCGTCGGCCATCTTTATTAATGTCGCCAGAGGTGCGGTCGCGGATGAAGAAGCTCTTTACGAGGCACTTGTGAAGGGTGAAATAGCAGGCGCAGGTTTGGATGTGTTTAAGCAGGAACCGATTGGACCAGATCATCCACTACTTACATTACCAAATGTCGTTGCACTACCGCATATCGGTAGCGCAAGTGTAGAAACTCGTCAAGAAATGATTATGCTTTGTATAGAAAATATTGCACGTGTCCTTTGCGGCGAGCGGCCTAAAACGATTGTGAATCCATAAAGTGAAACTAAAATCAATGGGGCCCCCTGCGCTTCTTCGATTCCTCTAAGCTTTGAGGTAGAGAAAGGTGCCGGTTAACTAATGCGGGATAAAATATTATTAGTCATCACGAGAGATGGTAGCCTAAAGGGTCAGATCCTTTAGCCTACCATTATTTCGTGTATTTTTTTTGACTAAAAGAACAATTTGCAGAATAATAAAAAAAAGCGTTGTCTAACTATTGTAAAAATAAAAATTAACACGTATAATGTCTACTATACAAACACAAATGTATTTTTGATAAAAACATAAGAGGTGGAGCCGTATGAAAGCAATGTCAATTGGATTATTAGGCCTCGGTACGGTCGGATCTGGGGTTGTAAAGATTATTGAACAACATCAAGATAAGCTGATGCATCAAATTGGATGTCCAGTTACTATTAAGAAGATCCTTGTGAATGACCCTGCGAAAGAACGTCAGGTTATTATAGATAAGAGCGTATTAACGTCTAATGTAAATGATATTTTAGACGATCCTGAAATTGATGTCATTATTGAGGTTATGGGAGGAATTGAAGAAACGAAAGATTATCTCCTTCGGGCAATAAGAAATAAAAAGCATATTATTACTGCCAATAAAGATTTAATGGCTTTATACGGTTCACAGTTATTAAAAGAAGCAACTGCAAATGAATGTGATTTATTTTATGAAGCAAGTGTTGCTGGGGGAATTCCGATTCTTCGTGGACTTGCAGATGGACTTGCTTCTGACAGAATTACGAAAATGATGGGAATCGTGAACGGTACAACGAATTTCATCTTAACGAAAATGAGTCAAGACGGAAGCGCTTATGAAGACGTATTAAAGGAAGCTCAAGAATTGGGATTTGCTGAAGCGGACCCTACAGCGGATGTGAGCGGACTGGATGCTGCCAGAAAAATGGCGATTCTTGCTACGCTTGGATTTTCGATGACGATTGATCTTGAGGATGTAACCGTGCAAGGGATTACCGAAATTTCTGAAGAAGATTTAGAATACAGTAAGAAGCTTGGTTATACGATGAAGCTAATCGGCTTGTCTTCAAGAGATGGTGAGAAGGTTGAAGTAAGCGTACAACCAGCACTATTGCCTGAACATCATCCGTTAGCATCTGTGCATAATGAGTATAATGCAGTTTATGTGTATGGTGAAGCCGTCGGTGAAACGATGTTCTATGGTCCAGGTGCTGGTAGTCTTCCAACGGCCACATCTGTAGTTTCTGATTTGGTGGCAGTGTTAAAAAATATGCGACTTGGTGTGAATGGTCGAAGTGCAGTTGCACCACAATATCCGAAGACAATGAAACAGCCATCTGAAATTCATGCGAAATTCTTCATTAGATTACATGTGAAAGATGAAGTAGGCGTACTTGCAAAGATCACAATGCTGTTCGCGGAGCACGGAGTAAGTTTTGATAAAATCCTTCAGCTGCCGTTAAATGAAAAAGGATCATCTGAAATTGTACTTGTAACGCATCACGCAACATTAACTGAATTTGAAAAAATCCAACAAAAGCTAAATGACTATGAAATGGTTAAAGAAATCAAAAGCACATATCGTGTTGAAGGAGAGAATGGCAAATGAGCTGGAGAGGGCTATTAAGCGAATATCGAGAATTATTACCTATGACTGAGGACACCCCTGATTTATCCCTTCATGAAGGGAATACGCCTCTCATTAAATGTGACAACCTTTCGAAGGAATTGGGGATTGAACTGTATGTGAAATACGAAGGCTTGAATCCGACTGGGTCGTTTAAGGACCGCGGAATGGTAATGGCGGTTGCTAAAGCGGTCGAAGCAGGCAGTAACGCTATTATCTGTGCATCAACAGGAAATACTTCAGCTGCCGCAGCTGCCTATGCAGCACGTGCGAATTTGAGATGTATTGTTGTTATTCCAGAAGGGAAAATTGCGATGGGCAAACTTGCGCAAGCTGTCATGTATGGTGCGGAAATCGTCTCTATTGAAGGGAACTTCGATGACGCCTTGCAAATTGTTCGAAGCATTAGTGAAAAAGCGCCGATTACCCTTGTTAACTCTGTAAATCCATACAGAATTGAAGGACAAAAAACAGCAGCATTTGAAATCTGCGATGTGCTTGGTTCTGCTCCAGACATCTTAGCTCTTCCTGTTGGAAATGCCGGCAATATTACGGCTTATTGGAAAGGGTTTAAAGAATATAACGAACTCAAGCAGACAGGTCTACCACAAATGCGTGGATTTGAAGCAGAAGGATCAGCTGCTATCGTTCATGACCGTGTCTTTAAAGAGCCGGAAACGATTGCGACAGCGATTCGTATCGGCAATCCTGCCAGCTGGAAATTCGCAGTTGAGGCTGCAAATGAGTCAAATGGAAAAATTGATGAAGTGTCAGATGAAGAAATTCTTGAGGCGTATCGCTTACTTGCACGTTCTGAAGGTGTATTTGCTGAACCGGCCTCATGTGCTTCAATCGCAGGGATCATCAAACAATTAAAGAACGGTGAAATAAAAAAAGGCAGCAAAATTGTCGCTGTCTTAACAGGAAATGGATTGAAAGATCCGAATGTTGCAGTTGATCATAGTGAGATTAAACCACAATTGTTACCAATGGATGAGAAAGTGATCTTAGAGCATTTGCAACAAGGCTTGGTTCAATCATGAGCGTAGAAAGTGCAATGTTTTACATCCGGGTCCCAGCAAGTACAGCAAATCTGGGACCCGGATTTGATTCAATTGGCATGGCGCTCGGTTTATATTTAGATATTCAAGGCCGATATTCTGATCAGTGGGAAGTTATTCCATTGTCAGAAGAACTAAGCAGTTTTCCAAGTGATGAGACGAATTATATCGTTAACGTTGCAAAAGAAGTGGCTGGATATTATGGCAAACAGCTCAGACCGTGTAGATTGGAAATCGCTAGTGAAATCCCACTGGCAAGAGGTTTGGGAAGCAGTGCTTCTGCAATCGTTGCAGGAATCGAACTGGCCAATCTTACAGCAGAATTGGGCCTGACAACTAAAGAGAAATCGAGACATGCTTCTATGATCGAAGGGCATCCAGACAATGCGGCTGCTTCGGTAATGGGAGGACTGGTTGTCGGCTGGCATTCCGACGACGCCACAGATGTATTATCGTTTCCAATTGAAGGTATCAAGGCGATCGCTGTTATTCCAAATTATGAGTTGAAGACAGAAGACTCTAGAAATGCTCTCCCAGACAAATTAGCGTTTAAAGATGCTATCCATGGGAGTGCAGCAGCCAATGTCTTTCTAGGAGCTGTATTGTCGGGGAATTGGTCATTAGCTGGAGAAATGATGAATCGAGATCGTTTTCATCAATCCTATCGAGCTCATTTAGTGCCGCATTTACCACGAATCGAAGCGATGGTAAAAGCAATCGGTGCTTATGGTACGGCATTAAGCGGGGCTGGTCCGACGGTACTATGCCTAGTTCCGGAAAATGCTGCTTGTAACGTGCAGAAATCGCTTCAAAATGAATTTCCTGATTTCGATGTTAAAGTTTTGGATATCGATAACGAAGGAAGTAAAATATTGGTTTTAGAGGATGAACATACAAAACCTGCTTGGATTGGATAAGTAAATATTGATTCAATAAAAAAGCTGACTACCGTTCATGCGCAATGCAGAGGTGTCAGCTTTTATTTTATTCCTAATATTAGAATACTTGTTCTACTTCAACTACTCCTGGAACTTCCTCAAGAAGAGCACGCTCTATACCGGCTTTAAGGGTAATTGTAGAACTCGGACAGCTTCCGCATGCACCAAGCAGACGTAATTTAACAATTCCATCCTCTATATCTACAAGTTCACAGTCACCGCCGTCACGAAGAAGAAACGGACGAAGTTTATCAAGTACTTCTTGTACTTGAACTTCCATCGTTTGTTCAGACATTACAATCGACTCCTTTCATACTCCTTATTATAATAGCATGATATGAAAAAATCCATCGGAAAGATTATAGAGAATGTTCAAAAAGTCCGGAAAAAGCTTGCGAACTGTATCGAAGCACATTAATGACCTTCTGCCACAATGAAGCACGTTCTGAGCAAGCCGGGTTCTCACGTATTCCTGATTATGGAAGGGGAGAGCCTCTCTTTTTATCCTTCTTTTTGAACACGCCTTTATAGGGGAGCTGTAACCTTTTCGTTCCTTTTTTTAAAAATTCAGGTAAAATGAAAGTAAGAATACATGGAAAGGGAGATCGATATGGAAAAGAAGCTGATTGAAATACAAGTGTATGGAGCTGAAAGAATCTGTGCAAGCTGTGTAAATCTGCCATCATCAAAGGACACCTATGAATGGCTGGAAGCAGCGCTATCCCGGAAATTTCCAGGACAGCCATTCGCCATTACTTACATTGACATCTTCCAACAGCAAGAGAATCCTAAACGTCAGGAAATGGCCGAAAGGATTGTAGAAGAAGACTTATTTTATCCGCTTGTTCTCATTGGTGATGAAATTGTCGGTGAAGGAAATCCACGCCTTAAAGCAATTGTAAAGGAAATGGAGAGGTATGGATATCAAGCGCTAGAAGCATGAGAAAAATAGAGGATATCCTAAAAGGGTCTGACTACGCAGTCTATACATAGTTCATAGTAGCACTTACGCTTAACATGAACTGTATATATTGGTTGCGGGGTCTGACCCTTTCGTTTTAGGACATTCTCTACATCAACTGATTAACCATTATGATATTTGTATAACCATAGAATCCCTGATTTTAATAATCGCGCCATTCTTCCTGTGATTGGGCGTTCACCGACAAGACCAAAACCATGTTTACTACCGAGTGAGCCAAGTGTTCCTTTTAATTTAATGACAGGGAAGCTTTCAGGTAGCGGCTCGTTTGCCCATTTTTTCACTAAAACGGTAACGATTTGTTCCGCTTGGCCTTCGGCTAATTGAGCACTTGGGGCTTGCGGTAAGCTCGCGCAGTCACCCACTACAAAAACGCTGTCGTCATTTGGAAGGAAATGCTGTGGTGTAAGGATAACCCGCCCTTGTTTGTCCTTTTTAACATCAAGGTCGCGGACAATTTTGCTCGGCTGAATACCGGCTGTCCAGACGATTACATCACTATGAACAGGCTCATCGCCATTATAAAGAGTATTCGGTTCAACTCTTGTGATATTTGAATGATGAACGACATCGATTGTATGTTTCTTAAACCAGCTTTCCACGTACGTGCTTAATCGTTCAGGGAAGGCTGACAAAATATGCGGGCCGCGGTCAAATATCCGAACATGTAAATCAGGACGGCTTTCAATTAGCTCACTTGCTAATTCCACTCCACTAAGCCCACCGCCAACGATGGAAACGGTTGCTCCGTTCCCCAAGTTATTTAAGGCTTGATACGTCTGGCGTGTTTTATCTATTGTCTGAATGCTGTAAGTGTGTATATCTGCTCCAGGAATATTATGGAACTTATCTTCACAACCTAGGCCGATAACTAAGTCATCATAAGAAACAGGTTCTTGATCTTTTAGCATGACTTGTTTATTCTCTAAATCTACTGAAAGAATTTCACCGTAGACGGAATGTAGACGAGGGTGTTCAGGAAAAGCTACCCGAATATGGTGATCAGGAATTGTTCCTGCAGCAAGTCCATAGTATTCGGTTTTCAAGCAATGATATGGATTGCGATCGATAAGTGTAATGGACATATTGTCTGGCAGTTGATTTGGTAGCAACCTATGTAGCATTCTAAGTCCCCCATACCCACCGCCAAGTATAACTAAGTTCTTCATTGTGAATATCCCCTTTGTTTGTTTTACATAATAATTTATGTAGCTGTCTGGGATGCCCAAAAAGGGTACAATCCTTTTTGAACACCTTCTCCTCCACTTTGTCACCGTTGCGTACATATCCCTAATTATTTTTTCGTATATATGCTGTCGAAAAAGTTTACATACCAATAAAAATTATATCGAAGTTGGTATAAAACTACAACAGCATCGTCCTAATTAAAGGGGATTTACCATTGTATTTTGTTTGACTAATTTTAAAATAAGGAGTAGGATAATCTGTTAGTAACAGTGAGGTGAGGGAATGAAGCCGCTAATTGAATTTTGCGTCAGCAACTTGGCAAGCGGTTCGCAGCAAGCGATGGAGGAATTAGAGAGGGACCCGGATTTAGATGTCATTGAGTACGGTTGCCTTAATTTCTGTGGAAAATGCGCGCGTTCCATGTTTGCCCTTGTAGATGGAGAAGTTGTCACAGGAGAAACGAATGAAGAGCTGGTCAAAAATATCTATCAACATATTGAAGAGAATCCATTCTTTTAACATATAGGTCAATCAAGAAGTAGAGCCCGTCTTGTTGTGGACGGGCTCTACTTCTTGATTTTATCCCGCATGAACGGAAAGTCAAGTCCCTCAGCTAAAAGGCTTAGAGGAATTGAAGAAGCGCAGCTGGGGGCCATTGCTTGATGTTTCACTTTATTAAGAGTTGACTAGTTCATGGTCTTGGTTATTATCTCGCTGTTCCCGAATTTCCTGCCAGCGTTCTCTGGCCATGTCTATAATGGTTGTTTCGACAGCCCTGCTTTGCTGCTCGATGACGATGGAAAAATATTTAACTGCTGTTTGGACATCAGATATACGTCTGGACAGCTCCCCGATTAAATACAGAATCCGAATTTCGGAAACTTGTGTACCTTTAAAGTCATCTGTTGAGTAGGATTCTATATATTCTTGTCGCGCGATTTTTAAGAATCGGATCTCTTGCTCATGATTTTTATTACCTCGGAATAGCCATGCAAGGCGCAAGAAAATTCCAGCTATTGTGATGTGCTTTTCCTTTTTTAAAATAGCAGAATAGCCAGCTAGTTTATATGTACTGATTGCATCGTGAATCGTTCGTTTGTCTCCGAAGTGATGAGGAACCCAGTGAGCGGATATCTTTGTTTGGATTTCTTCCTTAGTAAGCGGAGGGAAATATTTTGAGAAATCATCTGAGCTGGAAAAGCCGCAACATGGACAGACGTGAATATTATAATAAAGAGCATTGCTTTCTTCGTCATTGTATGAAGGGCAAAAGTCAGTATCGTACGCGTTTACTTTCACGAACCGTGAGCGGATTTTCTTAGATGTAAATGAATGTTCACACACTAGGCATTTCAATTGTTTATCGTATAATGGTTGTATCGTCTCCACAATGCTCACCTCTTTAATCAGAAAAATAGTTCTATATGCTCGGTCTTATATTCCTATTATAGAGGATAAACAGAAAATAAGCTGTACTAATTTCCTATGACAATGTTGGGAAGTTGAGAATAATGGTTTTGATAGTATATACTAGTTATAGAGTAATTCTCATGTGAAATGGAAAAGGGAGGGTAAAACATGAGTCAAGTTGTGATAATTACAGAAGCAGCTTCTTTTCAAATAAAAGAAATGATGAAACATAACGGTGAAGAAGGTTCGTTTTTACGAGTTGCTGTAAAAGGAGGCGGCTGTACGGGACTTACTTATGGAATGGGCTTTGAGCCAGATGCTGGTGAAGCAGACGAAGAGCTTGAACAGTTCGGAATAAAGATTCTTGTCGACAAACAAGACAGCCCAATCCTAAACGGTACAGTCATTGATTATAAACAATCCCTAATGGGTGGCGGCTTTACGATTGAAAATCCTAATGCAATTGCATCATGTGGCTGTGGGACTTCATTTAAAACGGCGAAAAATGCTGGGACACCTGAAAACTGTTAACAATATTGATATAGATAAGGCTCCTAACTGATTAAATGGTTAGGAGCTTTTTTTATCCCGCATTAACGGAAAGTCAAGACCCCCACCTCAAGGCTTAGAGGAATCGAAGAAGCGTAGGTGGGGGGAAACTGCCCGTAAATGCCCGATTGGTTCAACTAACAATCAGTGGGGGATGAAGAAAACCCCCACTGATTGAAGTTTCACTTTATAAAAAATGAGACAGGTAAGTAACCTGTCTCATTGGTAATTATTTCTTATTCAAACATAGAAGTACTGTGCATCGGTTGAACTTTTGCTTTAGGATCCATATATTGCTTCGCGTTGTTAACAGCAGTTGGGGCTTCGCCAAATCCGCTTGCAATTAACTTGACTTTACCATCATATGTGCAAATGTCACCAGCAGCATAAATTCCAGGAATGTTTGTTTCCATTTTGGAATTGACGACGATGTTATTTTTCTGGATGTCAAGGCCCCAATCTTTAATAGGTCCAAGGGAGGATACGAAGCCATAATTGACAATGACTGCGTCCACATCATAAACTTCACGTTCCTCACCCTTCGCATCCTGTAGAACAACTTGAGTAATTTCGCTGCCATTACCAATTAACTCAGCTGGTACGTATGGTGTTTTGATTTCGACTTTCGAATTCCTTAGGTTTTCTACACTGTGTTCATGTGCGCGGAATTTATCGCGACGGTGAACAAGTGTTACTTTTTCAGCAATTGGTTCAAGCATGAGTGCCCAGTCAACTGCTGAATCGCCGCCACCAAAAATGACAACCTTCTTGCCTGCAAAATGGTTTAAATCATCGATATAGTAGTGAAGATTGCTTTTTTCGTATTGAGTGGCATCTTCGATTTCGATTCGACGCGGTTGGAACGCCCCGTTTCCAGCTGTAATAATGATTGATTTCGTATAATGGACGTCATTTTCAGTTGTTAACTTGAAGACACCATCCTCTTGCTTTTCCACCGTTTGCACAGCTTGTTCAAGGACAATCGTTTGTTCGAATTTCGCCATTTGCTCTTTTAAGTTATCAATTAACTCTTGAGCGCGTACCTTTGGAAAACCAGCTATATCATAGATGTATTTTTCCGGATATAGAGCTGATAACTGTCCGCCTAGTTGTGGTAAACTTTCAATTATTTTCACAGAGGCTTGTCGCATTCCGCCGTAGAATGCCGTGAATAAACCGACAGGGCCGCCCCCGATTATTGTAATATCATAAACCTTTTGATTTTCTTCCAAAATGAATCCCTCCGATTAGAGTATCAACTTCATGATAGTATTTTAACATAAAATGAGTAAATGATAGCATGATATTTGCTTAGTTTAGATGGAATGTTCGGGAAATTATCCAGTAAAACGTGTATTTGTATGAAGGGCATGGGGACGGGGCTTCGCGACTTACTAATATAGCCCATTTATTTATCAGGTATACTGATTTTATCGAGAAAGCATTCAAAATTCCAGCTCCGTACCGCCACCATTGAGATTAGGTGAGTATAGCGTGCTTCATGATACATCCTTCATCGTAAATGGTATCGTTTTAACGCCATCTTAGTTTTGTATGAAAAATATAAGTAAAATGACTTTTTAGATAGGGCTGGTTTTATGTCAAATGATTCTTAGTTTTAAAAAAAGTGAATAGAATATGAAACTTGTGTAATCCTGTCTAATGGTTTAATCAGAGTGTTTGCGCAATTCATATATTTCGTGGTGTATTTCATTGACGTGTCTTGTCTCATTAAGTACACTTATAGTGAGGCTTTTTGAGGAGGATTTGAAAGAATATGGCACTTCCTACATTAATTATATCTGTTGTTCTTTTCTTTTTATTGTTTTTTGGAATCGGTTTTTTATTAAATATGCTATTCCGCTCTTCTTGGATTATGGTCGTCATATTTCCGATTATAGCCATTTATATTGTTAATGAATTAAAGCTGATTGAGTATTTCAGACACCCGGGTGTTGCTTTTGGCGGCTTAGGCGAGAAGTTGACTGCTCTTTATGCAGCTGATATAACGATATTATTAAGTGGACTAGTAGGAGCAATCTTGGCTGGGGTTATCATTAAGGTCTTGAGAAAGAAAGGCTATCAAATGTTTTAAACAAGCAGGCTGTCCTTTTGGGCATCCTGTTTTTACATGAAGGACATGGGGACTTAGGCTTCGCGACTTACTAAATAGCCCATTTATTTATCAGGTATATTGATTTTAACGAGAAAGCATCCAAAATTCCGGCTCCGCACCGCCACTATTGAGATTGGGTGAGTGTAGCGTGCTTCATGATATATCCTTCATAGTAAATGATGGTGTTTAACACTATATTAGTTTTCTGTGTCTGATGCCTAGTTAAGGTGGCAGCTGATCAAGCTTTTTCCTCTTACATGAATATTTCAATTCCGTTCGGGAAAGAAATATATGGTGTGGAAGGAGAGAGTATTGTATGAATAGTATAAAAGGGTTAGTGAAAAGAGTAGTAGTTATCATCTTGTTTGTAGCTGCACTTCACGCTACGTTTTATCATGTTACAGGTGTAGAAGCAAAAATCGTAAATAAAGCGCTAGTTTCTTCAAGTGAGATGATTCAAGCTACGGAGGAAACAGGAGCACCGCAAACTTTAGATGATACAATGAACTTCAGTCAATACCCTGTCAAAACTATGATTGCTACAGGCTATACAGCGGGCTATGAATCGACAGGAAAAAAACCGGGACACCCTCTATATGGCATCACGTATTCAGGTGTGAAAGTAAAGCGTGATGTATATTCAACGATTGCTGCAGACCCGAATGTGTTCCCGATTGGAACGATTTTATGGATCCCAGGATACGGCTATGGGGTTGTTGCAGATACGGGAAGTGCGATACAAGGAAACAAGCTAGATTTGTATTATGATACCGTTTCGGAAGTTTATGAAAATTGGGGTAAAAAGACCTTGGATGTATACATTGTGAAAGAAGGAGAAGGTGTACTTACTGAGGATACCCTGACTTCACTTAATGAAGATAAGACCATTCAAGTGTTCCGTCAGCAATTTAAGAAAGATAGAGCGAACTAAATCAGATATGTAAAGTCCCAGTTCTTAAAAAGATTAGCTGGGTTTTTTTGTTTTTTAGGAATGTGATTCACTTTGTTAGTTATGTCTGTCTACATCCCGCTCCTCTAGTCATAAGCCAATCAATTTGATGAGACACTACCTTTCCATGGAGATTGATTGGCTTACACTAGTTTAGATAGGCTCATTTGATTTCCCTATTTTACATATGTTTCCCATCAAACTAGATCATGACGATGTGTTTCTTATTTAAATACGAAAAAGTATAAAATAACGGCGATGAAGATGCCAGTCAGTCCGCCGAAGAAAACTTCAATGGGCTTATGACCAAGTAATTCCTTTAATTTATGCTGTTTATGCTGTTCTTCTTTGTTTTGCCAGTTTTTGGCTTCGCTAATAAAAACATTGAAATCGGCAACAAGTTTATTGAGAACAGCAGCTTGTTCACCGGCCTGTCTTCTAACGCCTGTTGCATCAAACATCGTGATGATCGCAAATACAGTTGCGACAGCGAAAATTGGAGATGAGATGCCTGACTGAATGCCGACACCTGTCGCAAGTGCTGTCACAGCAGCAGAGTGAGAACTGGGCATTCCGCCTGTAGAAGTAAGCAAAGACCAGTCAAGCTTGCGCAGTGCGATATAGTGAATAGGTACTTTAATAAATTGAGCAAAGAAGATCGCGATAATAGATGCAACGAGAGGGAAATTAAAGAATAATTCCATGTATGTCCGCCTACTTTCTTTTCAAAGAGTACTTTTTTAACATAATGCGCATGCAATTTTAATGAAATGATAGTTCCGGTAACTCTGTATTTTCTATATTCCCCTAAAACGGTTCTAACCCTGCAGTGTAATTCTAGTTTTACTTGAAAAATTAGATGATGTATCATACGTAGTGATATGATTCTATAATTTTCCTGTCTTTGTGTTTATATACTAAAAGTTAATCACATAAAATTCAAGCATGTGTTAGGGACAGAAAGGATTCGTTCGAACCAGATTGAAAAATTCGTTATAATAAAAGGAGGAGTGATCATCATGTTTACAGTGAAAAATGAATTGAATTTTGATCAGCACGAAGAGTGTTTATTAATCGGTGTGTTTGAGAAGCCGGTTAAATTAGAAGGAATAGGACTTACAGCAGATCAACTGTTAGATGGTCAGTTAACGGAATTGATAAAGGATGGAGAGATTTCGGCAAAGAAGAAATCCGTCTCTAAAATACATACATTAGGCAAGGTTGGCGTTAAACGCTTAATTTTCGTCGGACTAGGGAAAGAAAAGGAATTGACCTTTGAAGCATTGCGCGAGGCTTTTGGAAAAGCATTTAAAACGTTGAAGGATGCGAAAATGACAACAGCAGCAGCTGCGTTAGATACGTTTGTCACAGAGAAAGTCGATGTCCTAGATGCAGCTCATGCATTAAGTGAGGCATTCGAACTTGCGACTTATCAATTTGCAGGGTATAAACAAAAATCAAACTCCGTTGAAAAACAAATTGAGTCCTTTACGGTTTATAGTAAAGAGGATGGAGATGAGGTCTTATCTTCATTAAAAGTCGGGAAAGTATATGGAAGTGCAACGAATTCAGCACGTACGCTTGTGAATACGCCAGGAAATCTATTAACATCAACAGATCTTGCTGATTATGCGCGTGAGCTTGGGGAACAGTATGATTTTGAAGTGGAGATTCTTGAAAAAGAAGAGATGCTAAAGCTTGGAATGGGAGCTCTCCTTGCTGTGAACCAGGGATCTGTTGAACCGCCAAAGATGATTGTTCTAAAATATCAAGGCAAAGATGAGTGGAAAGATGTAATCGGTCTAGTAGGGAAAGGAATAACCTTTGATACAGGTGGTTATTCCCTGAAAACGAAAGCCGGTATCGTCGGCATGAAAACGGATATGGGCGGTGCAGCGGCTGTTCTTGGAGCGATGGAAATCATCGGTGAGTTGAAGCCGGAGCAAAATGTTGTGGCAGTCATTCCATCCACCGATAATATGGTGAGTGGAAGTGCTTTTAAACCGGACGATGTGATTACGTCCATGAGTGGTAAAACAATCGAAGTTCTGAATACAGACGCAGAAGGAAGACTTGTATTAGCAGATGCACTAACATATGCCTTACATCAAGGCGCTGATTACCTTGTTGATATCGCTACATTAACAGGTGGGGTGATCACAGCACTTGGTATGGATATGACTGGAGCTATGACGAATAATGAAGCATTCTTTGAGGAAGTACTATTAGCCTCTTATGAAACAGGAGAACCAATGTGGCGCCTTCCTATTACGGAAAAAGACAAAGAGCGCGTACGAAACAGTAAGCTTGCTGATTTGAACAACTCACCGGGTGCTGCAGGACATGCGATCATGGGTGGAGCATTCATCGGCGAGTTTGCTGAAAACAAGCCTTGGGTACATCTTGATATTGCTGGAACATCTGTAACGAATTCAGCGTATGACCTAGGTACTGCTGGAGCAACAGGTGTTATGGCAAGAACATTGGCTACACTTGTAGAACGATTTGGTGAAGAAGACTGAAGAAAACCGGAGGCCTTTGCTTCCGGTTTTTTACTCCATGCTAGCAAACCGGCTGATAAAATCCTGTTTTGGCCGATATAAATGGAAAACGGCTTAAATACTTGCGTACTCCGCTGATATAATAAAAAATAGGCTCATATATGTATAAACCTTAGTATTCAAAATGAAAAAAGACGGATTCAATTTACGTTTATGAATCCGTCTTTTTTTAGAAACTTCCTCATTTTCTATTAAAAATTCAACCATTTCAAGCTAACGATAATATGACAGCAGTTATCTTCGGTTTTTGGGTGGAAATCGAAACGGATTCCATCAGGGCTATAGGTCGTGTCTGGCATTGTTTTTACGCCGGTTTTTCGGATCATATCTGTTACAGTAGCTGTTTTTGATTGCTGCGCTGCTGCCATAAGCCGCTCTGAAAATGGACGAGACATGGCGAAAGAGTTTACAACCTTCTGTGCATCAAGTAGTAAGGACTGTGAATGTTTTGCCGATTGAATGAGCAAGTCCGGATTAACAGAAGGAAACTGGCGAAATATATCATGATGATGGGAATGTCGATAGGCATCAGGAAACCCATCATGATTTTCTGTCAAAAAACCCTCTCCTTTCAAGATCTTCTTTTTCCAACATATGAAGTAAATACAAATGCTATACTGCTACAAGTAAAATTTTAAAAAATAAATGTTAGGAACAAAAAAAGGAAAAATTTAAAAATAAGAGCCTCATTATTTGTATTTTAAATGTGATAGGTTTATGATATTATTAATACCTAGTTACAAAAAGTAAGGAATTTAAAAATCCTAATAGGTCAGGTGATCGATATGATTATTACGCCACAAATTAAAGAAATATTAATAGATAAAATGCAAATGATCAAAAATCCAGGTAAAAGAGAAATATGTCTTGTAGGACCGGTTAATCTTCCTGTAGAGCAAGGTGACTTTTCAGCTGTATTCCAGTGGTACACATGGATTGAGCTTGATGATAAGGTTCAAACGAAAGAAGATGTACTTGAATCGTTAGCAACGGCTAATTTAGCTTCCTCTCAACAATCTTCTGTGTTGGTTTATGGTGATTTCAAAGAGTCTGAACAGGCGTTAGTTAGAATGCATAGCATCTGCCATACCGGCGATATTTTCGGCAGTCAAAGATGTGATTGTGGCTATCAGCTTCATCAATCGATGAAAATGATAACAGAACATGGTAGTGGCGCTCTCTTTTATTTAGCTGATCATGAAGGGCGAGGCATTGGTCTGTTCTCGAAATCACTTGCTTATATCTTGCAGCAAGAAGGTTTAGATACAGTAGAAGCGAACCATGCGTTAGGATTTGAAGATGATACGCGTTCTTATGAAGGAGCCATACAAGTGCTAGAAGAACTGAGAGATAAACCAGTCGTCCTCATCACAAATAATCCGAAAAAGCTACAAGCATTGCGAGAGCATGGTTTGGCTGCGGCTGAACATATTCCATTATGGGGCGGCTTGACAGAAACAAACAGCTTTTATTTAGATACAAAAATAAAAAAATCAGGACATATTCCACAAGAGAATACTTTTGCTATATAGGAGCGCTGATAAAGTGAAAACAGACCAAGAATATATGCAGCTGGCGCTTGATTTAGCAGCCACGGCTAAAGGAAAGACGAATCCGAACCCAGTTGTCGGGGCGGTTATTGTAAAAGATGGCGTGATCGTCGGCACTGGAATTCATCGAAAAGCAGGAGAACCCCATGCTGAAGTACATGCTTTTAAGATGGCTGGGGACTATGCATGCGGAGCAACTCTTTATGTAACACTTGAGCCTTGTTCACATTTCGGAAAAACACCACCTTGTGCCAATTTGGTTAAAGAGTCTAGAGTAAGCCGCGTGGTCGTAGCTACTCAAGATCCGAATCCATCTGTGGCAGGAAGAGGGATTGGATTACTGAGAGATGCAGGAATAGAAGTTGAAGTAGGCGTTCTGGAGAAAGAGGCCTTGCTACTAAATGAACGGTTTATTCACAATATGAAAACACAACGACCTTTCGTCATCTCTAAAACGGCTATGACGCTAGATGGCAAGCTCGCCACTCACACCGGCCATTCGCAATGGATTACTGGAGAAGAAGCACGCCGTTCCGTTCATCAATTACGAAATGAAGTCGATTCGATTTTGGTTGGGATAGGTACCGTATTAGCAGATAATCCATCGCTTACAACTCGCTTGCCTGAAGGAGGCAAGAGTCCAATCCGCATCATTGTGGATAGCCAATTGCGTACGCCATTAGAAGCAAAAGTGACAGATTGCAAAGAGGCAAAGACGTGGATTGTCACGTCAGAGGGAACAGATGCTGAGAAAAGAGCGGCCTTAATCAAGAAGGGTGTTGAGCTCATCGATGTGCCGTTAACTGCCATGGGATTGAACCTGGAGTATTTATTAAACGAACTTTATCGTCGAGGTGTTACCGATGTCTTAGTTGAAGGTGGCGGAGAGATCAATGCCTCTTTTTTACGAGCTGGTTTGATTGATAAATATATCGTCTATGTAGCGCCAAAAGTTCTAGCTGGCAAACATTCACTTACTCCTTTTGCGGGCGTCGATGCTGAAACGATGGATGAAGCGATAGACCTATCCTTCCACCACATTGATAAAATTGGTGATGATTTATGCATCACGGCTTATCCTACATTCAAGCAATGAAAGAAAAGGGGATGTAGCCGCAAAAACGGGTTTACTGACCGTTATTTGCTGATTCTCAGACAGACGATTATATGAGGAGGGAAAGAGTTGAGATTTGGCTTCGATATCGATGATACTTTAATCAATTTACGAGAGCATGCCTTTCATTTATATAACAAAAAGTTGAACAAAGATGTGGAATTAGCGGCTTTTAAAGCTTTGACCACATTGGAAATTCATGAACCGTTTGGACTAACCGCAGAAGAAGGCACAGCGATGTGGAATAGCTTAGCAGAAGAAATCTACTATACAACCTGTCCAGCTTTTGATGGAGCAGTTGAAACGTTGCAACAGCTTGTCAAGGACGGTCATGAGGTCTTCTATATTACGGCAAGGAATGCTGAACATTGCGAACGGACCAAAGACTGGCTTATCCAAAACCAATTCCCAGTTCAAGAAGGCCATTTCTTTTGCGGCATGAAGGACGGCGAAAAGATCCGAATTATAGAGGATCTACAATTGGATTATTATTTTGACGATAAACCTGCTGTACTAGAAACGTTATTGGATGCCCCGACAAAAGTATATGCGATTGACAACAGCTATAATCGGGAATTGAAGATCCCAAGGCTAACAAGCTGGTTTGAACTAAAAGAGATCATTGCTAAATAAAGAACCTGACCTGAACAGACTCTGAACTGTTTAGGCCAGGTTTTTTTTAGCCGATTATTGATTAGGATGACTGAAGTACCGAAATCAGAAAATATGCGTCGAATCCAAGAAATATAAAATTGAATCATCGTATTTCCTCAATAAAATTATATTGTAGTTGTAAGCGGAAATCACATTCACAAAGACAAGCAGTAAATTTGAGTAAAAGTACATTCTGAAAATGCCCTAAATTAGTGAATACGTGTAAAATAAAATGTGTATGTATGTTTTTATTTCATTTTTAAGGAGGCTAAAGTCTATATGGAATTCAATATTGAGAAGTCGTTGTTGAAGTCATTGGGGATTGAAATAACAGAGTTGAGTAAAGGGAAAGTCATTGCGACGATGCCGGTTGATGAAAGGACGTGGCAGCCAGTTGGATTGCTTCATGGAGGCGCTTCCGTGGCACTTGCTGAAACCGCTGCGAGTATTGGTGGCTATGAGCTTGTGGACAAATCAAAAGAAGCTGTTGTTGGACTTGAAATCAACGCCAATCATATAAAAGGAAAACGATCAGGAATAGTAACAGCTGAAGCAAATATTCTACATAGAGGAAAAACGACCATGGTTTGGGACATTAAAATTCGTGATGAAGAAGAACAGCTTATTTCCGTTTCCCGCTGCACACTGGCAGTTATTTCTCTTAATCAGAAAAGCTAAGACTTATATGACGTTAGCAAAAAGAAGGAGCGCAAACTGCGTTCCTTTTAGTTTTCCAACGCATCATCTGTTTCCACATCTAAGGGCAGTAAGGCTTAGAGGAGTAAGAGAAGCGTAGGTGGGGGCCCGGGGCTTCCACTGATTGAAGTTTCACTTTATAGTCGATCCAGGTTGACACTAGCTTTGAAACATATGACTGAAAGAATTTTTTTATAATTCTTTCTTTCCCCCAATCAACGAGACAAGCTGATGCGTATGATGCTGTATAACGACTGTAGCACTATCTACTCCAGCATTCTCGATTTATTTTGAAATCTTGCCTTTCGAGCGAATAAGAAAGAAACGCGAACAAAGAGAGGGTAGGAAGCGATAAAAGGTTTAGGGCTTTGCGTAGAAACATGCGCATAGAACAGCTCCCTAGCTAATATATTTTCGTATAGAATATGTTGCTATTTTATCCCGGTTTAACAGGCTGTAATACCCCCGCTTCAATTTTGGTGGCAGAATCAAGAAAAAATAGGTAGGGGATGGATGAACAAGCAGTGAGGTATGATCTAACAAAATAGGAAGAGGAATTGTTCATAGAGATGTAGAACATTGTTATTGAAAGAAAAAACGTAATTTATTTAAATATTCTGTTATAATATCACAATAAGATTTTAGAAAAGGGGGATGGAAGACATGGAACAAAACATGCAACAATACTTATTCATTGATTTTGAGTTTACTATGCCAGAGGGGAAGGGGAAGCCTGCTGGTTTTTATCCGGAAATTATTGAAGTTGGCTTTGTTTCCGTAATAGATGATGGATTGGGTGATCAATTTTCTTCGTTTGTTGTTCCGGATAAGTTTTCGCAGTTAACAGAACGCTGTAAAAGATTTCTTCATATTTCGCAAAGTCAGGTGAATCAAGGCATTAATTTTGTTGAGCTTGTTGCATTATTAAAAAGCTATGATCAGAAATGTCCAACGAAGATTGTCACATGGGGAAATATGGATATGAAGGTATTGCGTAATAATTGTCAAAGAGCGGGAGTCGAGTTTCCTTTTACCGGGGAGCAAATTGACTTATCAATGGAGTACAAACGCTTTTTTGGCGATCAAAATCAAACGGGTTTGTGGAAAGCGGTACAGGCTTATGGAAAAGAAGGAACAGGAAGGCACCACCGTGCACTTGATGATGCGATGACAACGTATAATATTTTTAAATTAGTAGAAAAAGATAAAAGCTATATGAAGAATCACCAGCCTACAACGATTGGAGATCGAATTGATTTGTCTAAAGTTTTAAATAAACTTGTATTATAAAAGCCAAATCATGAGAATTGATTTGGCTTTTAGGTATTTATTTAAAATAGTCTTTCTCCAGTTCTTCGATATGTTGCAGACTTCTTTGATTCCATTCGTCTTGGGTCTCGGACAGCTTCTGTTTCATCGAATCAACGGATTGGTGCAGTGATTCTTTATAATTGGGAATTTCACTCGTGTACGCTCTAACCATATTCTTAGGCACATTCATCTGTTCACGGAAAGCAAGTGCTCGGCGCTGATGAAACAGGGCGACATCCACTTGTTTTGGATTGTGTAAATCACCTTGCATAGGATGCTTGGCGCAAGCGAGAACACGGACAAGATACGCATTTGGCCTCTCTTCAGTAATTTCTCCAATATATTTCCCTGTGCGATAAATCGCAGACACTTTGTCCCCAACTGCAAATTGCTCTTCGCTCATTTCAATTCCCCTTTTCCTACTCATTCTCTCTTTATCATACAAAATTCAGAGAAGGCTTTCAAATAATGGGGAAGGAAGATCTTAAGTAAGAATCTTGGTGTGTAACAACAGATCATAATTGAATAAATGGACAGGTTGTAGATTGAATCCTTTCGAGTAGTAGAATAATGTCGGATTTAGCCGGAATTCATCATTGCCGGCAAGTCGCTTGCACTTTGCTAATGAATTCGTGTAAAGTGTACAATTGAAGGCACATAATAGTAGATTCATGATTATGGGCGGATTATTTATAGGAAAGAAGGGATTTTAGATGACAAACTATCCACAATTAACATCTGAAGTATTAGAAAATGAAAAAGCGGCCATTATGGAAACAAACCAAGGAAATATCAAAATTAAATTTTTCCCTGAATTAGCACCAAAAACAGTTGAGAACTTCTTAACACATGCTGAGAATGGTTATTATGACGGAATTGCTTTCCACCGTGTTATTAAAGATTTCATGATCCAAGGTGGAGACCCACAAGGAACTGGTATGGGTGGAGAAAGTATTTGGGGTGCTCCATTTGAAGATGAATTCTCTATGCAACTTTTCAATCTTCGCGGTGCATTATCGATGGCCAATGCTGGACCAGGAACAAACGGAAGCCAATTCTTTATCGTTCAAGCACAACATGTTGACAGCAGAATGGGCGGGCAAATGAAACAAGCGGGCTACCCAGAAGAAATCATCGAAGCATACATGGCGACTGGTGGTACTCCATGGCTTGACCAAAAGCATTCTGTTTTTGGACAAGTTGTCGAAGGCATGGATGTAGTTGATGCCATTGCTAATGCAAAAACGACATACGGTGACAAACCAGCGGAAGACATTGTGATTCAATCGATTAAATTAGTGTAAAGTGAAACTTCCATCAGTGGGGGGCATCCCCAAGCTGATGATTAGTTGAACCGTTAATGCGGGATAAATCTTATGAAGCGGGAGGCTTTTGTCTCCCGTTTCTTTTTTGATAACCACTTTAATCGCCTCATGAAAACACCTCAAGTAAATTTTTTGAAAAATAGAAAAGGAGCAGAGCCATGTTTCCTCTAGAAAGTTATATTCGAAGAGTTGAGTTGAAAAGAGATGCCGTTCCTTCATTTGATATTTATCCGTTCTGTTTACCAGCTGTTCGTCCGTTGACTGATGTTGAGCTTCATCCGAATGTCACATTTTTCGTCGGGGAAAATGGCATGGGGAAGTCGACATTATTGGAGGCAATCGCCGTTGCTTTTGGTTTTAATGCAGAAGGTGGCACGATTAATTTCAACTTTTCTACGAAAGAGTCTCATTCTAATTTGTACGAATATGTAAGACTTGTGAAAGGGACGAGAAAGCCGAAAGACGGATTTTTTCTCCGTGCTGAAACGTTCTATAATGTCGCGTCTACGATTGAAGAATTGGACATAGGTGGCTTCGGACCGAGAATAATTGACTCTTTTGGCGGGAAGTCACTTCATGAACAATCCCATGGGGAATCATTTTTCGCTGCATTTACGAATCGATTTAGCGGACAAGGAATCTATATACTAGATGAGCCTGAAGCTGCCTTATCTCCGCTCCGGCAGCTATCTCTATTATCAAGAATGCAGGAGCTCGTTCAATTGGATTCACAGTTTATTATTGCCACCCATTCCCCCATCATCATGGCCTACCCAAAAGCAAAGATTATCGAAATGACAGAAGAAGGACTGAGAGAAACAAAGCTTGAAGACACCGATCATTATGTGATCATGAAGCAGTTTTTTGAAGATAAAGACCGCTTGCTTTATCATTTGTTAAAATAGTGGGGAGATTTTTGTTATATATTGGATTGACGTATATTTTACAAATCCGACGCGTAATTTCTCGATTTGACGCATATTATGCGATTTAAAGTTCTAACTGAAGCCTTCTTACAAATCGATTCAATTTAAGTCGCGAAATGGAAAGGTAGTTGTTATAATTAAGATACAAGAATTGGTATTTTAGAAAGGATGTAATCAATGAGCGTTCTTTTACCTACTGTACTTGGCTTGTTTCTCTATTTTCCAGAAGACAAGTCAGAATATTTTCCTGCTATCATTTCGTTCACCATATTCATGATTGCTTGTGCTTTTACGATGAGGTGGATTATCAAAAAGTCACAAAGAGAAGCACTAAAAACGAAGGAATTAGAAGAAGAAGTAACGCGTAGGAATCAACATTTAAAGAAAAACTCGATGCATTAAAGCGGGATAAATAATCAAAGGATCTCCTAAAAAGGGCCTGACCTCTAAGTTTAAGAGATCTGACTCTTTTTTATAGGACATCCTTTTTTACTTATGCTTCTTCAGAAACGACAGTGAAGCGTTCGTTTACATGTTTAGGATTTTCAAGTTCATCAAGCACAGCTACAGCGTAGTCTTCGTAGCTTACATAGCTATTTCCTTTTGAGTTTACGAGAAGGTGATCTTTGCCGGCTTGATATGTTCCTGTTCTTTTGCCAACTGCAAATAATGCGGAAGGACTGAGGAATGTCCAAGCAATCGAATCCGTACCTTGCAGGATTTCGAGATTCTTCCCTTGATTCGAAGCAGTAGGCTTAAACATATCTGGGAAGTCGGGCGTATCAATGACACGGACTTTTTTATCTGGATCAACAAACAGGCTACCTGCTCCACCGACTACGAACAATTTTGTATTTGGTGCTCCTTTTAAAACTTCAATTAGAACGTTTCCAGCATCAACATGTAAATGCTCTTCTCCAAATGGTGCACCAAAAGCATTGACTACAACGTCAAAACCTTTAACATCATCAGTTGTTAAATCGAAAACATTTTTTTCTAAAATAGCTACTCCCTCTACTTGAAGCTTTGCAGCGTCGCGAACGATGGCTGTTACTTCATGATTCCGCTCTAAAGCTTCCTTTGCGATACGGCTCCCTGCTTTTCCAGTTGCTCCAATTATTCCTATTTTCATAATTATGATTCCTCCTAGTAATTGTCTATTTGTAACTGAATTTGTTACAACTTGGTGGTGAAAAAGAGGTTGACTCTAAATCAAAGGGCCATCCTCGTTCTGATATCTTGTAACGATTTGCTTGCCAGTTCTTTTTCCATTGCAGTCTGTGCTGTATGAAACGTATCTTCCAAAGCAGATTGAATGTTTTTACCGACAGGGCATTGTGGATTTGGATTTTCATGCATCGAAAATAAATCTTCTTTTTCTTGAACGGCGAGATAAATGTCTAAAAGCGAAATCTCTACTGGATCTCGGGTCAAGACAGCCCCTGGCGTTCCAACTTGTGATTGAAGAAGCCCTGCTTTTTTTAGCATTCCTGTAATTCTACGAATGACCACTGGATTGGTGTTCACACTACCGGCAATATATTCTGACGTAACCTTTTCACGCGGACCAGATGCAATAAGGGAAAGAATATGAATGGCAACAGCAAAGCGACTGTTAATCATCGTATTCACCACCTATGTAACCATTATAGTTACAATCGGTTTGATTGTCAAATTAAGTAGCTAATATTGCTCTACACATAACTTACCCATTTTTTTGGCCAAAATACTTATTTGAATCTTTTTTTAAAAGGGAAGAAACTTCCGCTAGTGAAGCGTAATACTTAGGAAATACTACAAGAAGGAAATCCATTTGCCAAGAAAGGATGGGGGATATGCCTTCAAAAGAACAATTAAACCAATTGAGACAGCAATTACAGCAGACAAAACAGGAGCTAGAGGAAAGATTAAGTGATAATGGAAATTTCGGGTTGCTTAGAAGCTTTGCTCATGATTCAACAGGAGAATTATCGAGTATTGATAATCATCCAGGTGATGAAGGGACAGAATTATATGAGCGAGAAAAAGACATCGCGCTCTATGAACACGCACGTCAGCATGTAGATGAAATTAATCACGCGATCCATGCGATGGAAGCAGGAACGTATGGGAAATGTGAAGTGTGTCAATCAGAGATTCCACTTGATCGATTGCAAGCGATTCCGACAACAACATTTTGTAAGGAGCATTCACCCTCCCAGAATACTTCCCATAATCGCCCTGTTGAGGAAGAAGTATTAACCCCTCCATTTGGGAAATTCGATAATGATGACCAGAATGAATCGGTGATTTATGATGCGGAAGATACTTGGCAGGACGTAGCCAGTTTTGGGACTTCGGAATCGCCATCTGACTTCGCCTATCCTCCCGATGATTATGAGGATATGTATGTTGAATCAGAAGAAAATATCGGCTATGTGGAAGATTATGAGAATTTTGTCGGCGTTGATATGGACGGCAAGAATATTACGGTGTATCCGAACTCGCAACACGAAAAATATGAGGCTGCTTTAGATGAGGAAGGGATTATGACTACATTCGGTGACCTGCCGCAGTATGAACATGACCCTTATGTAGAAGAAGACTGATTTTGGATAAGCGTAAAAGCCATTGTGCTTTTGCGCTTAATTTCTTTAAAGTGATAGAACATTACTGCACGTAAATTTCGATTCTAGCACGAAAAGGGTTCAATCTGGCGCGCAAAGAGGTTCATCCGGCACGCAAATCTTAATATGGGCACGTAAAGTGTCCCATTCGCAGCAGAGTCTTAATTTATAGTCACTTTAGAGTCAGAAAATTTTTCGGGTGCCCGCGATTTACATATACTTGTTGTAAATAGAGGTAATTAGTCTAAAACCATTCGTAACAAAGGGGATTTAATCATTCAAGTATTCAGATGCAAGTTTTTTAGTATACCTTTTTCACTTTAGGAAAAAATAGATGGGATAAACGGAATGGGCGGGAGGTAGTATATTGAAAACGAGAATGAGTGTGATGATCATGATGCTTTTGCTAGCCGGTTGTGCAACGGAAAGTCCCAAGAAAATTGATGTAACGATGCGAAATGTAGATGGAGACTCACTTGGAGAAATTACTGTTCAGGAGAAGTCTAAAGGTGTTACGCTAGATATTGATTTAAAGGGACTGGAGCCTGGTGTGCATGCCATTCATATCCATAACAAAGGTTCATGTAAGGCACCTGATTTTATTTCAGCTGGTGATCATTTTAACCCAGATAAAAAAGAACATGGTTTGCTTCATCCGAAAGGGGCACATGCGGGAGATTTGCCAAATTTAATTGTCAAAGATGATGGAAAGACGAAAGCGAAATTGGATGCTCCAAATGCAACGCTTAAAGATGGAAAAAATTCACTTCTTACTAAAGACCAAACATCTATCGTCATTCATGCATCAGCGGACGACGGCATGAGTCAGCCGGCGGGGAATGCTGGAGATCGAATTGCTTGTGGTGTAATAAAAAAATGATATCTGTAGGATGAATATATAGAAAAAGCCAGCTACTCTGTAGGGTACTGACTGTCATTTTTGAGACAGTCAGTGCCCTAGAGAACCCTGGTTTTTTCTTTTGCAATGTCGTTCGTGGCTGATTCACTTGGATGAACCACTTCAAACGAGCAAAAATACGCTTATGATAGTAGAAGAAAAGGGAAAGTAATCTATTGATGCGTCAAAGTGTAAAAGAGCAGCTACCACTGTACTAGTTGGCAACTGCTCTTTTTATAATACGGTTCATGATAGCGCTAGTCCAAGTGTGCCGAATCAAAGTAATCACTAATATACTCGTGAATCTCTAAGATTTGGAGCTTGATTTTCAAGCCCTTTTCATTTGCGTAGATTATTTTCACAGATAACAACTTGAAACAAAAGCCTTCTCTATTTAAATTAATGCTCGTTTCAATCTTTCTAGCCCCTCAAGTAGGACTGAACGTGGGCATCCAATGTTCATTCTCACAAAACCTTCCCCACCTTGACCATATTTCGGACCAGGTTCAAGAGCGAGTTTTCCTTTTTTTAGTAAAGTATCTTGCAGTTTTTCATCTGTCCAACCAAGGTTGCGACAATCAATCCAAATTAAGAAAGAGGCATCAGGATGCATAACGGTAAGGTTAGGTAGTTCTTGTGCGATGAAAGCTTTGGCAACTTGAATGTTTTCCTCAATATAAGGAAGTAATTCATTTAACCATGGTTCGCCATATTGATAGGCTGCTTCCATTGCGGTTAATCCAAGCAGATTTACCCCATGAAAGGCATTTTTAATTTGAATTTTTTCAATTTGTTTCTTGTGCTCGGGATTGCTGGCAAGGAGAAGCGAAGCCTGTAGCCCGGCAATATTAAATGTTTTACTTGGAGCCATTAAGGTAATGGTGCGACTTGCTACACTCTCACTTAGAGAAGCGATGGGAATGTGTTTGCTATGTGACAGTGCTAAGTCAGCATGAATTTCATCACTGACGATTAGGACGTCATATTGATCGCAAAGTTCGCCGATTTTTATTAATTCGTCTTTTGACCAAACTCGACCACCTGGATTATGTGGGCTACAAAGCAGGAATAGCTTGACGCCGGATTTTAATTTTTCTTCGAAGTCGTTAAAATCAATTTCAAATCTTGCGTTTTCGACTAATAAAGGACTATTGACAACCTTACGATCAAGATGTTCTATCATATCAAAAAAAGGTTTGTAAACAGGGCTTTGAATCAATATTTGATCACCAGGATTTGTGAAAGCACTAATGGCGGTTCCAATTCCAGAAACAACACCGGCGCTATATCCAATCCATTCACTCTCAATTTGCCAATCATGACGATTTTTCAACCAGTTCTGGATTGCGCTGTTTATCGCGTGTGAAGGGAATGTGTACCCGAACACAGGATGGTTAATTCGAGAGTATAATGCCTCTTGAATTTCTTTAGGACTAGGAAAATCCATATCGGCTACCCACATTGGCAGCGCGTCGCTCGTCCCGTAAACGGATGCTAATGCATCCCATTTTTCTGAACTTGTATTTCGTCTATCAATCACTTTATCGAAAATTGATTGCTTCATCAAATCCACCTCTAAATTTTAAATTATCCCGGTATAACAGGCTGTACGATTCCACATAAATGATTTGAGACAAGAAAAAGAGTGATTGGCAGTGGAAAACAGCCTGTAAAACCCCGATTGGTGAGATACAGTGAAACTTACCTTTGTGATCTTCAAAGGTTTAGTAGAACGGGACTAACCATCAGTGGGGAACCACCCACTGATGGAAGTTTCACTTTATGATACTATAATAACATGTACAGACTATTTTGAAGTAGGTGATAATTGGATGAACACACAACAAGTGAATATGGCAATGGCAGAAGTGTTACGAAATTGGGACCCATTTCAGCAAGGAGAAGATTTTTATGAACCTGAAATTGCGGATGTGCTTCTGGCAATACGCGATATCGAGAGTGGCTCTGAGCTTGCTGGTAAAATACAGGGGATTTATGAATTTTCATTTGAACAACAGCTTGCTTTTAACGATTGCTTGAAAATAGCTGAACAGCTACGTAACATTAAAGAGAATGAAAGCTGTACGCTATAATGCATGTAGGTGACCGAAAAGGGTCTGACCTCACATTCTATACACCGTTTATCCCGCATTAACGGCCAGTAAGCCCCACCTAAAGGCTGAGGAGTAGAATCGAAGAAGCGTAGGTGGGGAACAACTGCCCGTAAAAGCCCGATTGGTGAGATACAGTGAAACTTACCACTGTGCTCTTCAGTGGTTTAGTTGAGGCCCACAGGATGTGGGTTCACACAGACGTTGCCGCAGGACGCGGCGCACTTAGTCTGTGATTCATTGAATCGGGTTCGTACTGTCGTTTGATCGAAGCGTTTGCTGCGATCTTAGCGACAGTAGAACGGGACTAACCATCAGTGGGGGTGAAGAAAACCCCACTGATTGAAGTTTCACTTTATTGTGTCATTTAAACGAAATATAGTAGTTGTGGGGTCTGACCCCCTCGTTGTTTAGATACGTTTTTATTGCCTTAAAAAATCATGAATGTAGTTATACACTTCTTCTGGTTTTTCTTCCGGTATTAGGTGACCTGCTTCTTTAAGAACGATAAGCTTTGCATGAGGCAGGTCGGTCTGCAACCTTTTTCCGATTGAGAGCGGAACAACCTGGTCATGTTCACCCCAAATTAGCAAACAATCCGTGTTAATTGCTTGTAGGTCATCTTTAGATAAATCTCCCTCAAAATGCCGCGCCATTCGCCCGAGCGCTTGGAACATCCCTTTTTGTAAGAAAGGCTCTAAATAGCCGTTCCTCATTTCATCATCAATCATCTTTTTATCATACACAACATTGTGTAGATTTTTCTCAATCCCCGACTTTCCAAGATACCAACGTATAAGAAGTGGAAAAAAAGGAAGATAGGTCGCTTTCCTTATTGAGGGTCTCATCGGTGCTAAATAGCTAGAACCTGACAGTAACACAACTTTTTCGACAAGGTCGGGTCTACGCTTACAAATTTGCAAGCAAAGTTGGCCGCCCATAGAATGACCAATCAAGATTACCCTTTTCAGTTTTCTCATTTCCAAAAAATTGATAATCGAACAGGCGACATTTTGATAAGAATACGTATAGGAAGAAGACTTTTCACTTTTTCCAAAGGGCGGATAATCAATAGCAAGTACATTGTAGTCTTCTTGGAAAAAAGGAGTGAGTTTTCGGAAGCTGAAAGATGAGGATAAGAAACCATGCAGTAGCACAAGTGTTACTGCATCCGCATCTCTACTTATAGATTCACAATACAGATCAATCCCATATTTTTTCTTTTCAGTTATTTCTCTCAAGGAGCTCATCTCTCTTTGTTAAATTTGTGGAAATTTGTCTATAATTATGCTTAAGTGTGTGGTGTTTATCCCGCATTAACGGAAAGGCAAATTCACTTTATATAACAAATTCTACCCTAATTTGCTATAATAATTAAAGAATTCTGCTATAACAGAATCTTTATCCCACACTTAACGGATAGTCAATACTTCCACCTCAAGATTTTGAGGAACAATGGGGGACAACTGCCCGTAAAGTTCCGATTGGTGAGATACAGTGTAACGTACCTTTGTGGTTCTCAAAGGTATAGTTGAGGTTCCACAGGAAGTGGACCACACAGACGTTGCCGCAGGACGTGGTAACGTCTGTGATTCATTGTATAGGGTTCGTACTGTCGATTGATCGAAGCGTTTGCTGCGATCTTAGCGACAGTAGAACGGGACTAGCCATCAGTGGGGAACTATACCCATTGATGGAAGTTTCACTTTATCTTTATACATAGTTCTCGAATGAGACTAAAGGAGGCTGTACTTATGCATTTAACGGAAAAGGAACTAGAAATACTGCAAATCATTGAACAAAACAGCCGTATTGACTTTAATGACTTAGCGAAAATGGTTGACGCGGATGAATCAGAAATTGCGGATACTGTACAGAAGCTTGAAGATATGAATGTCATCGTTTGTTATGCGTCAATCATCAATTGGGCGAAGGTAGACGCTTATCATGGAGTAACGGCCATGATTGATGTAAAGGTAACACCCAAACGAGGTGTTGGCTTTAATGAAGTCGCCCAAAGAATTTACCGTTTTAATGAAGTAGAATCGGTTTATCTAATGTCTGGCGCATATGACTTGTCCGTTGTTGTGACAGGACAGTCGATGAATGAAGTGGCTCAGTTTGTATCGGAAAAACTATCTACTTTGGATTCAGTAATTTCCACGACTACTCATTTCATTTTGAAAAAATATAAACACGATGGAACGATTTTTGAGCCAATTAATGAGGAAGACAAAAGAATCGTGGTGTCACCATGATCCAGACAAGCTTTGTCTCGAAAACAATCGCTGATCTTAAACCGTCGGGAATTCGTCGTTTTTTTGATTTGGCTGTGAATATGGAAGGTGTTGTTTCGCTTGGTGTTGGCGAACCGGATTTTGTGACGTCATGGAATGTAAGGGAAGCTGCAATCTTATCGTTGGAAGAAGGTCGTACATCTTATACGGCAAATGCTGGATTAATAGAACTACGACAAGAAATCGCTTCATATATGAAAAAAGGATTTGCTGTCTCGTATCAACCAGATTCACAAATTATTGTGACGGTCGGGGGGAGTCAGGCCATTGATATTGCGCTTAGAGCGATTTTAAATCCTGGCGAAGAAGTATTGGTTGTTGAGCCATGCTTTGTTGCTTACAGCCCACTTGTGACGTTAGCGGGTGGTGTTGCGAAAACGATCCAAACAGTGAAGGAAAATGAGTTTAGGCTTACAGCTGCTGAGCTTGAAGAAGCCATTACGCCAAATACGAAAGCGATTATCATGTGTTCGCCTAATAATCCGACAGGAACCCAACTTAGGAAAGAAGAATTAATCGAAATTGCAAAAATCGTTCAAAAGCATAACTTAGTGGTCATTTCAGATGAAATTTATGCTGAGCTTGCTTATGATGATGATTTCACTTCAGTAGCAGCTATAGATGGCATGATGGAGCGAACGATTTTAATTAATGGTTTTTCCAAAGGGTTTGCTATGACAGGTTGGCGTCTTGGATTTGTTTGTGCGCCAAAAGACATTACCGAGGCGATGCTAAAGATCCATCAATACACGATGATGTGCGCATCGACAGTGGCCCAATATGCAGCTTTGGAAGCACTGCGTAGCGGAATGAATGATGTAGAGAACATGAGGAAAAGTTATCGTCAGCGTCGAAATTATATTGTGAAATCGTTCAATGAAATGGGACTAGATTGTCATATGCCAGGCGGTGCATTTTACGCATTTCCATCCATTGAGAGAACTGGATTGTCTTCACAAGAATTTGCTGAGAAGCTTTTATTTGAAGAAAAAGTTGCTGTAGTTCCAGGTAATGTGTTTGGTGAGAGTGGAGAAGGACATATTCGATGTTCCTATGCCTCCTCTTTAGAGCAACTTCAAGAAGCAATCAAGCGGATGAGCCGGTTTGTTGAAAAATATAAATAAAAAGATAGGATCTCCCATAAGTAAAAGGGCAGACTCGCAAAGTCTATCAACTGTTTTATGAGGTGTAAGTAACCTGAAAAACGTTGATGGAATGCAAGTTTGCCCTTTTTTGGAGATCTTTTTCTTTTTTTAAAAGACTCATTTGGTTGATTGGAGCGGAAGTGCGAGACTCCTGAGGAGGAGGCTCACCGCCCGCTCCGCAAAAAGCGAGAAACTGGAGCGGAAATCAACTAATCCGCACTGCTTGGTAAATAGCAACAAAGTATGCGGAAACAGCCTTTTTAAATAATACCAAGCGAACTTAGTAGAACAAGGATAATTCCAATTGGTGCGATGTACCGAATGATAAAATACCAAATCTTAAATACTTTAGATGAAAGGGTAGAACCAAGCTCTAGTTCATTTTGGACATGTATTCGTTTCATTTGATAGCCGATAAATAGTGAAATGAACAGTGCCCCGACTGGAAGGGCGATATTACTTACAAGGTAATCTGCCATATCGAATATTGATTTGTCAAATATCGTAACATCAGAGAGCACATCGAAGGAAAGCGCGCTTGGGATACCTAAGATAAATACAAAAATACCAGCTAGCCAAGAAGACTTTTTCCGTTTCGTTGGGTCATTTTTTGACAACGCTGCGACAATAATTTCAAGGATTGAGAAAGCTGAAGTAAAGGTCGCGAACGCAAGCAGGATGAAGAATATGAGCATGAAAAAGCTACTAAAGGCCATTTCATTAAATACAGCAGGTAGGACTACAAAGACGAGTCCAGGTCCGCTTGCAGGATCAAATCCGAGTGCAAAGACAGCTGGGAAAATGACCAGTCCAGCGAGAAGACAGATGAAAATATTCAAACCAACAACAGATAATGCTGATTTTGTTATATCTTCCTGCTTCCCTAAATAAGAGGCATACGTTACCATGACAGAAATCCCGACACTAAGTAGGAAGAAGGCCTGACCTAACGCCATTAAAACCGTTTGTCCTGTTAAAATAGAGAAATCAGGCTTTAAGAGAAATTCAACACCAGCATAGGCTCCTTTAAGTGTCAATGAACGAATCAGCAGCACAAGAAAAAGAATAAAAAGTGCAGGCATCATAATTTTATTTGCCTTTTCAATGCCATTTTGTATGCCGCCTTTTACTACAATAATCGTTAAGATCATGAAGACAAGTTGAGCTAGTACTGTTTCATAAGGGTTGCTAATGATCGTTTCGAACAACTGTCCGTATTCATTTTGAGATAATCCTGAAAGGGAACCCGTTATGCTTCGAACAATATAAGAAAGTATCCAGCCGCCAACAACACTATAAAATGAAAGCAGTATAAAAGAAGCGACCACTCCACCATATCCAACGAGAACCCATGGTTTACCCGGAGCGATAGATTTATAAGCAGATACTGCATCTTTTTGGGCATGTCGGCCGATAATAAATTCGGCGATTAAGATAGGTGTTCCAATTAATAAAGTGAATAGAATGAAGAGCAAGAAGAACATGCCGCCTCCATTTGTTCCGGTCATATATGGGAACTTCCAAATAGCACCCAATCCAATTGCAGAACCAGCAGCTGCAAGGATAAAACCAATCTTAGATGTCCATTGTTCTGGTTTTGCCATAGATGTGTAACTCCTTTTTGCTTTTATTATCGTCAAAATACGTAAAACTAACGATTAATTTTATTATCGTACTATTATATTGTCGAAATGTGTAGACTTTTTTTAAAAGATAGTCTATTTCCAACAATTCCCCTTCGATAATGTGTTTAAAGGTAGTACGAAAGAGGCAACTTTTAAATAAAGTGATGGGGATCTTGACTCTCCGTTAATGCGGGATAAAAAGGGTTCGTTTTTTAAAAATGGAAGGTTGTTCCCTTTGATTATTTTCGAAATCTATGATAGAATTTCTAATTGCATGTAAAGAGAAAAAATTTACTTAAAAATAGGAGTGTTACAATGTCTACAAATTACGAAATTGGAGCAGTTGTTGCTGGTAAAGTTACTGGCATTCAACCTTATGGTGCTTTTGTTGCATTAGATGAATCTACACAAGGTTTAGTTCATATCTCTGAAATTACTCATGGATATGTTAAAGATATCAATGACCATTTAAAGGTTGGCGATGAGGTTCAAGTGAAAGTTCTTTCAATTGACGAAGCAAAAGGGAAAATCGGTCTTTCCATCCGTGCTACAGAAGAAGCTCCTGAACGTACAGAAGCTCCTGCTAATAAAGCCCCTAAAAAACGTCAAGCAGCTGTTAAAACTTCAACTAACACTGATTCTTCTGAAGGCTTCAACACATTGAAAGATAAACTTCAAGAGTGGATTGAACAATCTAAACGTGAAGATTTAATCAAGAAATAATGACTTAGTAAGCTGGTGGTCCTTTTGGATCAACCGGCTTTTATTTTTTTATGGAGCAGATTTAGATTTTGGAGAGGTTGTTCAAAAAGTCCGGTAAAAATAGTTGTCGAATTGCTTCAAAGCTCTGTCTCTCCGGTTCTCTCGAGATGCGCACCTCCAACTTCTCGGCTCTTTTTATCCTCCTTTTTGAACATGAATTTGTAGTGATTACAAATGCGAATTATGGTAGCCTCCTTAACTTTATAAAGTTCTAATCGTATGTTTTGTAATTGTCGGAGTTCTTGTAGATAATAAGAGTATAAAAAGGAGGGGATTGAGTGGAGAATTTTGTATATAAGAATCCAACTAAGCTTATCTTCGGAAAAGATCAACTTAGTCAGTTACAACAGGAAATTCCGTCATTTGGTAAAAGGGTACTCGTTGTTTATGGTGGGGGCAGCATTAAAAAGAATGGATTATATGAACAGGTGATGGCGATTCTAAATGAAATCGACGTCAAAACGTTTGAGCTGGCTGGTGTGGAACCGAATCCACGTATTGCGACAGTTCGTAAAGGCGTAGAGATTTGTAGGGAACATAAGATTGACTTTATCCTTGCTGTTGGCGGTGGCAGTGTGATTGATTGTACGAAGGCAATCGCAGCTGGTGCGAAGTATGATGGGGATGCATGGGATTTGGTGACGAAAAAATCACCAGTAAAAGCAGCGCTTCCTTTTGGAACCGTTCTAACCCTTGCTGCGACTGGTTCTGAAATGAATGCTGGATCGGTTATCACCAATTGGGAAACGAAAGAGAAATATGGCTGGGGAAGCCCTATGACGTACCCGCAATTCTCAATTCTTGATCCAGAGAATACTTTCACAGTACCGAAAGATCAGACTGTCTATGGAATCGTTGACATGATGTCTCATGTGTTTGAACAATATTTTCATCCAGCCGCTCATGCACCGTTGCAGGATCGCTTTTGTGAATCACTGCTAATCACCGTAATGGAAACGGCACCGAAGCTATTGGAGGATTTAGAGAATTACGAGCATCGGGCAACGATTTTATACAGTGGCACAATTGCCTTAAATGGATCTTTAGGAGTTGGATACAGAGGGGACTGGGCATCTCATAATATTGAGCACAGTGTCTCAGCTGTTTACGACATTCCACATGCAGGCGGACTAGCAATTCTGTTTCCAAACTGGATGAAGCATGTTCTGCATGTTGATGTTAGCCGTTTTAAACAACTTGCTGTCCGAGTGTTCAACGTGGATCCAGAAGGCAAGACAGACGAAGAAACCGCTCTTTTGGGCATTGATAAGCTTCGTGAATTCTGGTCAAGCCTTGGTGCACCAACGAGACTTGCAGATTATGACATAGATGATTCTGAAATTGAAACTATGGCAGACAAAGCGATGGTATATGGAGAGTTTGGTAAGTTCAAATCATTAAATCGTGATGATGTATTAGCGATTTTGAAGGCATCTCTGTAAGTGCTTCTTACTTGAACAAACATGCTGAAGACCCGTTCAAGCAATGTTGATTTTTTTAGGATTTGTTCATTTGTAAAAACATTCAGATAATTTTTTTGGTTGGTTACGCTTTCATTGAGCTGAAGTCTTGATTATCAGGGAAGCTTTCGTTAAAGTGAAAGAGTAATCTAAATAGATGGAGGAACGATGATGACACATGTACGTTTTGATTATTCCAAAGCATTGTCTTTTTTTGGAGAACATGAAATTACATATTTACAAGATGCAGTAAAAGCGGCACACAATTCTTTGCACGAAAAAACAGGAGCGGGAAATGACTTTTTAGGTTGGATTGACCTTCCTGTTGATTATGACAAAGAGGAATTTGCCCGTATTCAAAAAGCAGCAAGTAAAATTAAATCTGATTCTGATGTGTTGCTTGTTATCGGAATCGGCGGTTCTTATTTGGGCGCTCGTGCAGCAATTGAAATGTTGCAACATAGCTTCTATAACGCGCTATCTAAAGAACAACGTAAAACGCCGCAAATTATCTTTGTAGGCAATAATATCTCTTCTACTTACATGAAGGATGTTATGGAATTGCTTGAGGATAAGGATTTCTCAATCAATGTGATTTCAAAATCTGGTACGACGACAGAGCCTGCTCTTGCATTCCGTATTTTCCGTAAGCTATTGCTTGAAAAATATGGTGTCGAAGAAGGAACTTCACGGATTTTTGCCACAACTGATAAAGCGAAAGGTGCACTTAAAACCCTTTCAAATGAAAAAGGATATGAAACATTTGTCATTCCTGATGATGTTGGTGGACGTTATTCTGTATTGACGGCTGTTGGCTTATTACCGATCGCGGTTAGCGGTGCCGACATTGAAGAAATGATGAAAGGTGCAGCTGCTGCACGCACGGATTTCAGCTCTCCTGAATTAACGGATAATGCTGCATATCAATACGCGGCAGTTCGTAATGTTCTGTATAACAAAGGCAAAACGATTGAAATGCTAATCAATTATGAGCCAGGTCTTCAATATTTCTCTGAGTGGTGGAAACAATTGTTTGGTGAAAGTGAAGGGAAAGACCAAAAAGGAATTTTCCCAGCTTCTGCAAACTTCTCAACAGATCTACATTCAATGGGGCAATACGTACAAGAAGGACGTCGTGACTTATTTGAAACGGTTATCAAAGTTGAAGAGGCACGCCATGAATTGACGATTGAAGCAGAAGATAATGATCTTGACGGTTTAAACTATCTTGCAGGTGAAACTGTTGATTTCGTAAATAATAAAGCATTTGAAGGCACGTTGCTTGCTCATACAGACGGAAATGTTCCGAACTTAGTTGTGAACATCCCTAAAATGGATGCATACACATTCGGATACTTGGCCTATTTCTTTGAAAAAGCATGTGCGGTAAGCGGCTACCTATTAGGTGTCAATCCATTTGACCAACCAGGCGTAGAAGCATACAAAGTCAATATGTTCGCGCTACTTGGCAAACCAGGCTTCGAAGAAAAGAAAGCTGAACTTGAAAAAAGACTTTAACAATAAGAAATGCAAAAAAGGCACAGTCGACCGACTGTGCCTTTTTGCGAAATATTTAGGGGTCAGACCCCATTTCCCAGAATATTTCCCGGATTCGTATTGATCGTCCATTCAGCGCATGACTAGCAGGATATCTTCAGAAGAGACTTTGGTTTCCAGAGGGGGAGGGAGTAGCTTCTTTTCTTTTCGGATGATTCCAATCACGACTGTATGTTGTTCAAGCAGTAGGATCGTTAATTCTTTGTATGTTAGCTGTTCCCATTCATTTTTCAAAGCAAGTGAGCCTAGTGATACATTCGAATCATCTAACAACTCAGCAACATCCATTTCTCCCATTATTTTTTTGAGCATATAGTCGCTGGCAAAGCGATTCGTCTCGATTAACCCATCGGCCCCAGCTCGCCAAGCATTTTCACGTTGATCGACTGTTAAGATTTCCACTAAACAAAATAGATCTTTTTTCAAACCTTTGATGGCCAATAATGTCAAAATAGAAAACATGTCTGTTTGAAATTCATTTTGCCTTAAATCTGCAGTAATTAAAACACGATCAGCATGACTGATATTCGCTCGAAGCAAAACGGTATCAGTTGTGGCCTTACCGTGTATGAAATGGATATTTGTCAATGGCAGAGGATGTTCTGTTAATGACTCATCGATTAAGACGATTTGTAAGCGTTGATTTCTTTCATGAAGTTCTTCAATAATTCCACGAGAGCGTTCGTTCCACCCGACAATGATCACATGACCTGCACCATTAAATTTCTTCTTCCCTTGGCGATAGGTTTGCTCTGAGGTGGCAGCAATGGCGGAAACAGAAGCGAAATAAGAAGAGACAAGTCCTGCACCAGATAAAATGAGCAAGATCCCAATGGCCCGTCCAAAGTCGCTATTCGGCGCATAATCCCCATAGCCAACAGTAGCCATTGTCACGATTGCCCACCAAATTCCTTCATAAAGAGTAGGGAATGTTTTAGGTTCAGAGAAATGAATCAGCATTCCGAATGAAAAGAGAAAAATAGCAATTACACCAAGTAACCTGAAAAGACTTGGCCACCTTGAAAACCTTCTATCAAATTTCCTCAATCGAATCATTGAAGACACCACCTGTCCTTACTGTATCTCTTATCAGTATGGACAATAGGATATGGCTTTCATAACAAAGTCGTTAAGTTTTAGGCGTGTGCAAAAATAAAAACCACAAAAAGCCCTCAGTTATTTTCAAACATCGAATAATTAGTTGGCATAAATCTCACTTGTCTATATTCGGTAGTCAAACATAAAAAAGGGATATCCCTTAAGAAAAGGGTCACCCACCAACTACTATAAATATTTTATATGAAATATAGGTAAGGTATGAAAACTGTGTGTGGTATAGGAGATCGGACCCGTTTAGGCTATCCTTACAAACCATTAGCCTCTTTTTCGTACATGAAAGTTATCGCTGATTAACAGCCAATTTTGCGGGAAAGCAAGCCCAAGCTTCCAATAACTCATTCCGCGGATCTTCAGTTCTTTTAGTAAGTCAAACTTAGCCTGAATCGAACGGGCGTCTTCAAACCAGACTTCATGGTTTTTGTTTTCGCTATCTTTGTATATGAAAAAAGGTGCCTGCTCTTCATAATTATATTGAATTTCGACTGAGTGCTCTAAAGCTAACTGTATGGCTTGTTGCGGACTGACGGCTTTTGCGATTGTTCCCTGAACGAAAGGAAGTGTCCAGTCGTAGCCATATAAGTTTTGGCCCATGAGAATTTTTGATGCAGGCATCTCTGTAATGGCATACTCAAGAACGTCTCGCACTGGACCAATGGGTGAAACGGCACGCGCAGGTCCACCACTATAGCCCCACTCATAGGTCATAATCACAACAAAATCAACAATTTCTCCATGAGCTTTATAATCATGCCCTTCGTACCAAAGTCCTTTTTGATCCGCGCTCGTCTTAGGTGCAAGCGCCGTCGAAAGTAACCATCCTTCTTGTTGAAAGCGTGTTTTTGCTTTTCTTAAAAAACGATTATAAGCTTCTCGGTCTGCTGGTCTAATGAACTCAAAATCAAAATGAATATCTTTAAAGCCATATTTTTGTGCTGTATTTACAATATTATTTAGAAAGGTATTTTGAATGGTCATATCATTTAAAAGTATCCTCGCTAGTTCATCGTTGAATTGGTCATTCTCTTGATTCGTAATCACCATCATTAAGACATTTCGATTGTTTCGGGCAATGGTTGGGAAGCCATCAAGAAGTGGCTCTTTCAATGAACCATTGCGAAGGGCCTGAAAGCTAAAGGGAGCTAAGTAGGTTAAGTAGGGTGCTGTTTCTCTGGCGCTACTTATCAAATTAGGGCTAACTGTCGTTCCGCGCGGTTCCACATAACCGTTAAATTCAGCTGTTCTTTTTGGTTTCGCAGGAATATATAACCGAAAACCGACAGAAAGTGTTTGATTGACTGATAGCTGGTTAATTCGTACAAGCTCTTGAACAGGAATACCTACCTTTTGTGATATAGATGATAAACTATCTCCTGGTTGAACGAAGTAATAACTGCCTACGATGGGTATAACAAGGGCCTGCCCGACGACAAGGCGATCTGGATTTTCCAATTGATTGGCCTCACTTAAACGGTTAGCAGGCACACTATATGCTTCGGCGATGCTCGTCAGTGTTTGATTTCGCTGGACTACATGAATTTGCAAGTGCATAACCTCCTGAAAAAGATGAGCGGATGATGAAATATATCCGTTGTAAAAAGTTTATGATAGATAAACCATTTCATGATGCAAATCGTTTCCGCAAATTCCCATTCATATAAAAATAAAATTTACAAATAATTAATAACAGGAGGTGATAAACATGGCAAATAACAATAACAGCAATAACTTAGTCGTACCTGGAGCAGAGCAAGCACTAGAACAAATGAAGTATGAAATTGCTAGTGAATTTGGCGTGAATTTAGGAGCCGAAACTACAGCACGTGCAAACGGATCTGTAGGTGGAGAAATTACAAAACGTTTAGTGCAAATGGCTGAACAGCACTTAGGCGGTTACAGCAAATAATTAAATATAAATGGATGAAAGAAGGGGACTTTAGTTCCCTTCTTTTTGTTGTTATTCCTATTAAACAGGTAGGGATGAAGAGAGTCTCCTAAGTAATTGAAACTTCACTTTATGATAATTAGATTAAAAACAACAAATTAATTAGACATTCTCTTTAGTGGGAGGTACAATCTATTTTGTGAATAGAAGCCGTAATAAATGAGGTGGAAGAAATTAATATGTGGGAAATTTTTGTGGCGATTGTTCTTGGACTTGTTGAAGGGTTAACGGAGTTTGCTCCAGTTTCTTCTACAGGGCATATGATTATCGTCGATGATCTGTTGTTTAAATCAAACGAGTTATTTGGAAATGAAATAGCGAACGTGTTTAAGGTTGTCATTCAATTAGGTAGTATTTTAGCAGTAGCTGTTATTTTTTGGGATCGGATTTTGGATTTATTAGGTCTTCGTAAAATGAAAAATGTGGATAGACCGAGTGGGGAAAGACTAAGTCTCCTGAAAATTATTGTCGGTTTAATCCCGGCGGGAATATTAGGCGTTTTATTTGAAGATTACATAGACGAGCACTTATTCTCAGTTAAAACAGTGGCAATTGGTTTACTAATCGGTGCGTTCTTAATGATTGCGGCCGATAAAATCAAGCCGAGAATTCAAACAGCAACGGTAGATGAAATTACTTATAAGCAAGCATTAGGAGTAGGGTTAATTCAATGCTTGTCACTTTGGCCTGGTTTTTCACGTTCAGGATCAACCATATCTGGAGGCGTTCTGCTTGGGCTAAGCTATCGAGCAGCGGCTGATTTTACTTTCATTATGGCCATTCCTATTATGGCCGGTGCCAGTTTATTGAAAGTTGTCAAGTACTGGAGCTTCTTTTCACTAGATGTGTTGCCATTTTTCATTGCAGGTTTCATCAGCGCCTTTATCTTTGCTTTAATCTGTATCCGTTTCTTCTTAAAATTAATTGAAAAAATTAAGCTAACACCGTTTGCGATTTACCGAATTGTTTTAGCTGCGATCATTTTATTTATTTATTTGTAATACATTTGTGTAATTTTTTATTATCTTCGATTCCTCGTGGGAAATTTAGAATTAGTACATGAAAAAACGAACCTTCACCTCTTTTAAAAAGAGGTGGGGGTTTTTGATTATTAAAGATAGTTGTAAAAATAAACTTTGTCAGTAACGAATTCATGTATTATAAATGAATATTTCCTGTGTTGAATTATCGCATTATTAAGTCTTTTTATTGGCGTGATATCGTACGAACACGTATAATATAGTGGAGTGATATCACGCTTACTTGAGTCATTTTATTCGGTTTTTAATGAATCTGCATGTAATCGCTTTCTTTTGTAAGTTTTGATTGCGTCTTTATGTGTATTTTGTAAATTTTTTATTCTGAATATTTACATTAAAATAAATAATATTACATTACAATTATTATAAAAAAGGATTGATTTTTTTATAATAAGTATTATTATTATAAGTATACAAAATAAATTTAGAGGTGATTCAAAATGACAAACCAGAAAAACCTTACAACTAGCTGGGGAGCTCCAGTTGGAGATAACCAGAACTCGGCTACTGCTGGTCAGCGGGGTCCAGTATTAATTCAAGATGTACATTTACTTGAGAAACTTGCTCATTTTAACCGTGAGCGTGTACCTGAACGTGTAGTTCACGCAAAAGGCGGCGGCGCGCATGGTACATTCACAGTAACAAATGACCTTTCTAAATACACAAAAGCAAAACTATTTAACGGCGTTGGGAAAGAAACTGACATGTTTATCCGTTTCTCATCAGTAGCAGGTGAGCTTGGTTCTGCTGATACAGCACGTGATCCACGCGGATTCTCTGTTAAATTTTATACAGAAGAAGGAAACTATGACATCGTTGGGAACAATACGCCTGTATTTTTTATCCGCGATGCCATTAAATTCCCTGACTTTATTCATACACAAAAAAGAGATCCAAGAACACATTTAAAAAATGCTACTGCTGTTTGGGATTTCTGGTCTCATTCGCCAGAATCTCTTCACCAAGTGACAACTTTGATGTCTGATCGTGGGATTCCAGCAACTTGGAGACATATGCATGGATACGGAAGCCATACCTTCAAATGGGTAAACGATGAAGGACAAGCTGTTTGGGTGAAATATCACTTTAGAACAGAACAAGGTGTCAAAAACCTTGATGTCGATCTTGCTGCAAAAATTGCTGGTGAAAACCCAGACTATTATACAGAAGATCTTTTCAATGCAATTGAAAAAGGCGATTTCCCTGCATGGAGACTATATGTGCAAATCATGCCTTTAGAAGATGCGGATACATACCGCTTCGACCCATTTGATATAACGAAAGTATGGTCACAAAAAGATTACCCACTAATCGAACTTGGCCGTATGGAATTGAATCGTAATCCTGAGAACTATTTTGCTGAAGTAGAGCAAGCTACATTCTCTCCGGGAACATTTGTACCAGGTGTTGAAGCTTCTCCAGACAAAATGTTACAAGGACGTATATTCTCTTATGGTGATGCACATCGTTACCGCGTTGGTGCAAATCATAACCAACTTCCAATTAACCGTCCAAAAGTAGAAGTGAGTAATCATCAACGTGATGGTTTCATGGCTGCAGACGGAAACGGTGGACGTTCTGTCTACTACGAGCCGAACAGCTTTGGTGGACCAAATGAAGTACCGGAGGCAAAATTAACTCCATTTGAAGTATCAGGACAAGCGGCACAAGTAGCTTATAACAGTGATGATCATTATACGCAAGCTGGTGACCTATACCGTTTACTTAGCCAAGAAGAACGCACACGTCTAGTTGCTAACATCGTTGGAGCAATGGAACCAGTGGAATTAGAAGAAATTAAATTGCGTCAAATCGGCCATTTCTACAAAGCTGATCCAGAATACGGTACTCGTATTGCTGAAGGTCTTGGCTTAGCTGTACCACAAGAAGTGTAAGAATCACTCGCTTTATTCTCTTATATGGACGAGGGTATCCCAAAAAAGGGTCTTGACCTCATGCTCTATACACCGTTTATTGTGTCATGTACACATTATACAAACGATATATAGTAGACGTGGGGCCTGATCTTTTCGTTATGGGGATAGCCTCGTTTTTTTCTTTTTAGAGGTTGTTCAAAAGTCCTATTCAGATGATTCTCGAATTACACCCAAGCGCTGTCTTTGGACTTCGCATAATCATTCATAGCAGGCGTAGAGACTATTGCTCCTCAAACTTCTTGGCTCATTTGTAGAAAGGGGGCGGGGGCTTCGCAAAATCAGCTACGCACCGCGACCTTCATAAGGTGATACAATTTGAGAACCTGAACCTTTTTCATCGCTTTAGTTTTAGAGCAGACACTTATGGATGTTTTTATCTTCTTTTTTTAACCAGCACGTCTAGCAATATGCCTTCCACTATTTGCTGAATCGTTTTTTTTGCATCTCTTATAGAAAATTTCGTAAGCTATTGAAAATGGCTTTATATCTTCATCTGTGTGAATGGTTACCTCAACTAAACGCTATTAACATACTGGTAAGTTTCATTGATATTTCATGAATTGGGGAATTACTTCAAAAAGAAAGGCGACAAGGTGTAGCTAGATTTCGCTGATACCTTCTAACCAATAGTTTCTAGTTTTTTTCGCGAAAATTTAGGGTAAAGTGTCATACATCCTGTTAAACTGAGATACATATAGATTAAAAGCTTTATTAAAGTGAGGATTTCATTCAATGATAAAAAAGATAGTGCTTCTAAGTAGTTTACTTATTATATTGGCTATATTAGTATACGTTTCATTTGGTGACAAAATAAATCGGGTAGAGCATGTAACAATTGTGGACAAGTATTATCCAGAATCATCTGATGGGAAAGCTGTTGGTTATAAAACGGATAAAGTAATCGAAGTATCTAAAAACGGAAAAGGCTATAATTGCGCGATGGAATTCGATAACGGAAAAATATTGGAGTTAGACTGCAGTGTAAACGTAGATTATAAAATTGACGAAAAAGTGTTTGTTACAAGTGATGGGAATCAGATTACAGAAATTCGTAGAAAGAAATAAAAGGGGAGATTATTGGAATGGAATCGTATTATTCAAAATACTAAATAGTACGATAGACTTTTCTGAAAAACAAATTTATTAGGAGTTTAGTAGCTTATTTCTAGTAAGTTTTTCATAATAATAGTATGATTCCCTTATGTAAGTTCATTATCTTATGTAAGGGGAGTTGTTAGTGAGTCGTTTGAATTACGTATTTCGAACTAGCCTTTTAGTTATCCCGGCCTCATTTTTGATAGGATTAGTAGTAACTCAATTGAATAGTTTAACTGGAGTTAACTTTTGGATGACTCTTATCGGTCTGACGATCGTTGGCGGAGTATTAGCAGTTGTGTCTTCCATAATCAATTATCAACGGTTTGTTGTACCGATTGACTCAATTAATCAATTTTTAGAGCAATTGGCCGATGGTGATGTGCAAAATCGGCTTAATCCGAAAGAAGTCGGTCTTTTTCATTCGGTGGCAGATAGCATCAACAAAGCTACGGATTCTTGGGGGAATGTGCTGGCTAAACTCCAAGAGGCATCAAAAAATATGGCTGCTTATACAGAGGATTTGGCTCAAGGAGCAGAGCAAACGAATCAAGCAACTGAACAAATTACAGATATAATTGAAAATATTGCCAAAGGGGCAGGGAGTCAAGTAGAAGGAATGCATCAAGCTTCTGCAACGATTTATCAAATGTCTGCTAGTTTATCTCAAGTGTCTACCAATGCCGTCACAGTGACAGAAAGCATGGATGAGACTTTGAAAAAAGCAGATACTGGTTCCGTAACGATTGAAGTAGCCAGCAAACAAATGGAGTCCATTCATTCAAATGTAACTGAATTAGCTCGAGTGGTACAAGGATTAGGCGAGCGTTCGAATGAAATTGGCAAGATTTCAGAAGTCATTACAGGAATTGCTGCACAGACGAATTTACTTGCTTTGAATGCGGCTATTGAAGCAGCTAGAGCAGGGGAACATGGAAAAGGCTTTGCGGTTGTTGCGGATGAAGTGAGAAACCTAGCTGAACAATCTGGACAGGCGACAAAACAAATTAGTGAAATCATTTCTCATATTCAAAAAGAAACGAATGAAGTCGTTGGAACGATGAAAGCTGTGAACCATGAAGTTGGCGAAGGAATTGAAGCGATGAGTGGTGCTGGGGATTCGTTCTTGCAGATTCAAGAATCCGTTAATTTTGTCTCAGAACAAGTGGAGCAGGTTTCAGCTGCCATCCAGCAAATGACTGCAGGAACGGGGATGGCTGTATCATCAATGGACACGATCTCGAATGTTGCAGCGGAATCCGCAAAATCAACTCAAAGTGTGTTAGCGGCGACGGCTGAACAAGCAGAATCAATCAAGGAAATTAGCTCCTTTGCTGGTTACCTAAAGAAACAAGCAGGAGAATTACAGGAAATGATCTATACATTTAAGCTATGAGAAAGAGTGCCTATGTAAAATAGGTGCTCTTTTTTGTATGAGGACATGGGGACGGGTCTTCGCGACTTACTCATATTGCCATTCTCCTTAGTGGGTATATTTATATGATCGAGAAAGCATCCGAAATTCCGGCTCCGCACCGCCACCATTTTGATTAGGTGAGTGTAGCGTGCTTAATGATACATCCTTCATAGTAACTGGTGGCGTTTTAACGCTATTCGGATTTTGTATAGGAAATATATGATTATTTTAGTTCAATCTTCAATATCGATGAAACCTTTTGAGAGGTCCGTTGTCAAAGTTAATGTGTGGCCCACAGAATAGAACAAATAAAGGAGTTATTAATATGGAGTGGATTAGCCGATTTGTTTTGCACGTTGATTCGTACTTTCTTTTAAGTACATATAGTAAATGGATTATTCAGTGGACATTAGCAGGATTGATCGTATATTCTTTATTATCTTTGTATGATAAGAAATGGGACCAGCCTAAAAACTGGTTATATGTAGGGGTTATTATTCGATTCGTCCTCATGATTGGTTTGTCGATTGAGATGTTTCACCAAGTACATGTTACGCAATTGGCTCATATATATTGGGATAAGGAGCCGTCCGTCCGCCAGTTTCTGCATTTCATGTTTTTCGGTTATATCGTCGTTGTTGGATTTTATTATATGATGACGATTCACCAATCGAAAAATAAAGGTCTGTTTTATACATTTGATATTTTGCTATTAACCATGCCGATTTTACAGCTTTTGACCGGTTTGATTTTCTCTATACGGGAGTATGGGATTACGCTTTCAGATGTAGTGTTTTCATTAGTCATCGTACTTATTACTGGCTTACTCATTTATCTTTTTTATGTGAATTATTGGGGAGTAAAGTGGTACGCAATCATTACTTTTTATGTTGCAGGATTTAGCTCTTTAGTAGTTTTATATATCAGTGAATTTGGCAACTATCGATTGAAAATACCAGAACTAACGAATTTATTTGTATTTTTAGTACTATTGATGACCTATCATTTCATAATAAAAGGTAACCAAAGTTGGCTGAATCCTTATAAAAAGGGATTCAAAATCGGAATGGTCATTGTATTCCTCTTTTTAATCAATCCCATTTACAATTTAGGTCATGTTGCCTTGGCAAAAGCCGATGCAGAGGTTCAACTGCAATACTTTGAATCAGCTGAATTAATTACTTTAAAGGAAGCGGAAGGTCTTGCAAGAAAATTGACTGGTGATCAAGACTTTTTCTTAAGGCAAAGCAATGAAGACTTTCATAATCGATATCCACTCGTTTCTAAAAACTATGATGTGGATATTCATGGAATGTCAGGTACGTTCTTTAATCTAGGGCGAAAGACTCCTGCACAAGGGCAAGAACTTTCCGACAGCCAGTATGTTACTCGTTCCAAGCAGGTTTTGAATACATTGGGAAGGAAATGGAAGGAAGACTCGATTTATATCGAAGTCTCAAAGGGTGATGAAGGGGCAACGATTGTGACGATGCGACCGCAATTAGCAGATGGTACACCAAGTACAGATGATTGGGCTGTGACGACATTTTACTGGGAAAAGGAATCGCTAATGGGGTTACATGAAGAGGCCGCTCTATATTCGCTTGAATCGCTAAAAGGAGTTAGCGTGACAGAAGCTAAGATTGAAAGAAGTATAAAGGGATGGTACGGTTTGCTCGGGCAAGTAACACCGGAGTATGCGCTTTTAGAAGCCCAATATGATTATGGAACTGGACCAATCGAACTAAAATATTTCACGAAAACGGGGGATGCGTTTACAGTTAGCGGAAAAACAGCTGAAGTCCTGCGTTTTTCCGGGAATCTATCAAATAGGGTTCCTTTTGAAACACTCGAGAATACCATCATCAGCGAAAAAGAAGCGGATCTCTCTCAGTGGAAACGTACACGAGCACAGGATTCATGGTACTGGAGTGAAGAGAGTTTGGAGGATTCGCAAGTTTCATATCGGTATACTTTCGAATATAAAGAGGGAGTACCAGCTTTTAGCTATTCGAAAAATATGAACTATCGGATTCCTTCTGACAGTGGGATAAAAGCAATTGATCGGGAAGAGGCATTCAAAGCCGTTGCGAAAAAAGTAGGCAAAACATCTGTTTATGCGAAACGGGCAAAACTTACCCAAGTTATCAATGACGAAGGGGAGATAAGAAAAGCATGGCTTGTTGTCATTCAGCCATTTGGCACGGCGGAGCATAAATTATACTTAGTCGATGTCGAAACCAATAAGGTGGACGCTTTATATGAAAAGTAACCAAGATTGTGCTGTGTTTCAAGATTTATATGAGCTATATGTCGATTGCGAGCTGGAGCCTGAAACGATGGAGTGGATGAGAGAACACGAAATGGGATGCCAGCATTGTCTAAATGAAAATCAGACAAAAATAGAGAATGTTACTTTTCTTGAGGATTTTGAAAAAATAAAAACCATCCGTATTTTGACGGTGCTGCTTTATGGGTCTTTTGCTGTGCTATCATTATGGATGTCTGTCTGGTATTTTTGGTAAAATGAGTAACTGGCATAGTTTAGAAGACTTGTATAAGCTGCATTATACGGAAATTTTTCGTTACTTGCTTCGGCGAGTTCGCCATAAGGAAATTGCTCAAGATCTTACGCAAGATACATTTTTAAAGGCATTTAATGGTTTATCGACATTTAAAGGGAATTCGTCAGTGAAAACATGGCTTTATACGATTGCCCATAATACGTTTATTAACTGGTATCGAAAAGAAACAAAATATAAACAAGATCTATTTGAGCATATCGACCTGATTGATGAGAACTTTTATAAAAATCCAGCCGTGTTTTTAGAAAAAAAAATCACACAACAAAATATACTCCACGCGATTCATGCTTTAAAAGTGGACTATCAACATGTCATCATTCTTCGAGAATTCCAGCAACTATCATATGGGGAAATAGCAGAAGTATTGGACTGGAAGCTTTCTAAAGTGAAGACGAATTTACACCGGGCAAAGCTGGAACTTCGTAAAAGTTTAAGTAAAGTCGAAGGTGATAGAAATGAAATGTAACATAATCAGAGATGTATTGCCGCTATATATAGAAGGGGATTGCTCGAAAGAAACAAGAAAAATAGTGGAAGCACATATCGCTCATTGCCGGGAATGTCACGAATTGTTTGAACTTATGCAAAATCCATTGGAAATTGAAGCGACATCGATGGATGGAACGGAAGATATACAAGAAGCTGGTAATGACGTTTGGAGAAGATATTATGGAAGGCTTATATTAAAAGGCACAGGCCTATTTATAGCTGTTTATATCTTAATCATTGTGATTGCTTTGTTGATGAAGTAGTAGTTTATGATTGGTGGAAATGTAGTATTATACCAGTGGATACTTTACTAAGGGGGGATTCATTTGAAAGAAAAGCAATTAGTAGAGATAGAGGAATTACAAAAGGTGTGTGAGCAAGGAACATTTTCTTTAAAACTAAACTGGGATACATTGCGAAGCCGAGTGGGAAAAGTGGGAGAAGATTTCTTCCATTATGAAGGTGACAGGTTGATCGGGTATCTTGGGATCTATGATTTTGGAGGAAAAATTGAATTATGCGGGATGGTTCATCCAGACTACCGAAGACAAGGGATTTTTACAAAACTAGTAGAGAAGGCACTTGTGACAGCGAAGAAACGGGATCCAAGGGCAATCTTGTTAAATGCTCCAGCCGATTCCCAATCAGCAAAGGGTTTCTTAGCTGCTCTGCCATGCCGATTTGACGTAGCTGAATATCAAATGAAATGGCAGGAAACAGAGCTTACAGATTATGAAGGCGTTACACTCCGTCTATCTACAGAAGCAGATAAGGCTATGGAAATTGAATTAGACGTCGATTGCTTTGGGTTTTTACAGCATGAAGCAGCTTCCTATTACGAGCGGATAAAGAAAGAACGCTTGAACACGTTTGTGATTGTGTATGAAGATCAAGTTGTTGGGAAAATTCGCGTTGAGGAAAGTGATGGGGAAGCTTGGATTTATGGGTTTGCCATTGCTCCTGCCTTTCAAGGAAAAGGTATTGGCAGAAAGGTACTTAAGCAAGTGATTCTAAAACAGCAGAAGAAGGGAAATCCTATCTATCTTGAAGTAGAGGCAACGAATCCAGCAGCGTTAAAACTTTATGAATCTTGTGGTTTCAGAAGCTATCACCAGCAGGATTATTATGTGTATGTACAGGGGTCAGACTCCATTTCCCGGCCTTTATTGTGACTCTGGAAACTAGTGGTATCAAGGTTTCCAGGATGGGGGGAAGGGGTCAGATCCTATTTCCCAAGATGAAAAAAGAGTAAACCTTTCATAATCGCAGGTTTACTCTTTTTTTTCTAACAAACTTTGTGCAAATCCTAACAACACCGAACCGACAAGCGCTCCCCAAAAGGATGTTACCTCAAATCCGCTTACAAGCAGGGAGGCGAGGGTAAACGTTACCGCATTAATCACAAAAGAAAACAGCCCAAATGTCAAAATGGTAATGGGGAATGTTAGGAGGTGCAAAATAGGTTTGACAAGAAAATTAACAATCCAGAGCATAAAGACCGCTAATAAAGCACTGCCGTAGGAGTCAATGGATATGGAGTCAAATAGCCAGTCAATTACGAGTAAAACTAGGCCACTTATTAAAAAGCGTATAAAGAAATTCATGTGATAAGCTCCTTAACGTTGGAATTCTTTCTTTCAATCATTATTACTATTCTATTAGCAAAATCCCTTTTTAGAAGAATACACGTCATTATTCTAATTGTCTAACTCTGCGCATTATTTCTTATAGACTTCTCCGTGAAGAAAATGTCAAAGGGTGAGTTCGACGCCTTTACTCACCTCTTCCTGCGTTGAAACTAACTAGAGGGCAAGACGAATGTCCACTCGCAAACATCATGATCCCCCTGTCGTTAACATGGTTTTCATTTTCCCAAATGAGTCTCAATAAGACTGCTTAATTTCTTAATAGAGTGTAAAAGCTTGGGATGAGAGTATGAATGTAAAGTAGTAAGTACGCTTTCAATGATAAATTCACGTGGAGCCTGTTCCTGCATGAGTTCTTGTTCAAGGAAGCTTAGCAACTCGAAAAGTTTCGAGTTGTCATTTTCAGATTGGATATACTTCTGAGCGGTGCTTTTTAAGGTATGGATTGTCAAAAGCAGCTCTTCTTGAAGAGACAACGGCCCCTCTTTATGATCTGGTAGCCATTGCTTTAATAATTCTGGATAGAATATCTGTTCACCTTGTGTAGAAACATTTTGGACAATATTAGAAATTCTGTTAAAGCTATAGCGAATCAAATTTGAAACCTGGTACCCATCATGCCCTCGATTAATAACAAAATTAACATGCATCATATGATGGAGCATCCCTTCAAACAAGATTGCGCAATCTAACAAATAAGGTTTCTTTTCTTCACCAAAAATATCGATGAAGCGATGATACAACCAACACATACCTAACAGTTTCATCTGTTGAATGGATTGTCTTAATTCAAGTTCATTTGATACGAGTACTTCTTCAATCAATGTGAATATGTTGTTTTTTTTGTTGGAAATTAACTGAACTTCAATTTGTTTTATGAAGATATCCGTGTCTTTAGTGCTTTGCCCAATCATTAGCTCATTACGTTCTTTTTCCAACTTTTCATGCATGCTATTGAAGATTGCAATCATTAATTCACTTTTAGAGGAAAAATAATTATAAAATGTTCCTTTCGAAATGGCGCTATTTTCAAGGATGTCTTGTATAGATGTAGCTTGATACCCTTTTTCGATAAAAAGCCGATGGGCTACATTGATCGTATGCTGTTTCCGACTGTTCATATTGGTCCCCTCCGTCCCACGTTGGACAATTGGTCTTTTAACGTATATTACCCTAACCTTTGTTGGACTAATAGTCTGTACTGTTTATGATAATGGTGTTGGTCGGTAATATGCAATAAAATAAACTGTGAATTCTGTGAGGAAAGCTGTTGTTGTCTACCTTATAGCATCAGAGTATAATGGGGAAGGCTTGTTATGAACGTGGATTAACAGCGATTCTCTAACAGTAGTGAGGTAGGGTATGAAAAAAAGAGTTATAGACATTTTTATCATTTTATTAGGTGCTTTTCTTTTTGCTTTAGCAGTAAACTTATTCGTGATTCCGAATGAAATGGGTGAAGGCGGAGTTGTTGGGATTACAATCATTTTATACTATCTTTTTCAATGGTCCCCTGGTCTTGTGAGTCTACTATTTAACAGTTGCTTACTGATTGCCGGATATAAGTTCTTAAGTAAAATGACAATTGTCTATACGATTATTGCGGTGATCCTCCATTCGCTTTTCCTCCATTTAACGAAGGACTGGAGTATTGATTCGGATGAAATGATGGTAAATGCAATCTTCGGAGGAGTTTTTGCTGGGGTTGGGATTGGTTTGATTATTCGGGTTGGCGGCACAACCGCTGGGACTACGATATTGGCAAGAATTACGAACAAATATCTAGGTTGGAGTATCAGTTATGGTCTTTTGTTTTTTGATTTAATTGTTGCATTTTCTTCCTATTTTATCATTGGAGCAGAGAAATTGATGATGACCATCATCATGTTGTACGTAGGAACCAAAGTGATGGAATTTGTCATAGAAGGGGTCAATCCAAAGAAGGCCGTTACGATTGTTTCGAGCGCACCAGATGAGATTGCCAAACAAGTTAATGAACGGATGGACAGAGGGGTTACGGTTTATTCTGGACATGGCTACTATACAAAAACACCCAAGGATATTCTTTATATCGTCATTAGCAAACAAGAAGTCGTTAAGCTTAAGAAGATTGTTAAGTCGACTGATACGAGTGCATTTATAGCCATTCACGATGTCCGTGATGTTTTTGGAGAAGGATTTATCGATATTTCAAAAACTTAATCTGTCAGAGGTGTTACCGAAAGTATATCAACTCCTCCATTGTTATCGCGCATAAAGTGAAACTTCAATCAGTGGGGGTTCTTCATCCCCACTGATTGTTAGTTGAACCAATCGGGCTTTTACGGGCAGTTTATCCCCCGCCTACGCTTCTTCGATTCCTCAAGCCTTGAGGTGGGGGGGACTGCCCGTTGATGCGGGATAAAAAATGAGCTAACATTTTCGTATCTTGCGCGTCTTAAAGAAAAACAATTCAGTAAATAAAGCTGGCTTGTTTTTTCTTTTTATATAAGTGTAGTAAGATAGATAAGTAAATGACTTCTAGAGGTTTGGGGTGGGAAATTGTTGAAGACCAAGTATATGATAGGAATTGATATGGGAACGACGAGCACAAAAGCTGTTCTTTTTTCCAGAGCAGGAGAAGTGATTACTTCTTTTACAAAGGGGTATCCTCTACATAGTCCGACTCCCTCGGTGGCAGAACAAGATCCTGAGGAAATTTATCAAGCAGTTGTATTAGCCATTGGTGAAGTAATGAAGGCAGGCGGGATTAAGAAAGAAGAGTTAGGGTTTATATCGTTTAGTTCTGCGATGCACAGTGTTATAGCTGTTGATTCTAATGGACTGCCGCTAACGAACATTATTACCTGGGCGGATAATCGAAGTGTCAAATATGCAGAGCAGCTAAGAGCAACGGAACAAGGACATGCATTATATCGCCGTACAGGAACGCCTATTCATCCAATGTCTCCGATTACGAAGTTGATGTGGCTTCGTCATGAACACCAGGAAATATTTGCTAAAACGAGTAAATATTTAGGGATTAAAGAATATATTTTCTATAAATTTTTCAATGAGTATGTGATGGATTATTCGCTGGCGTCTGCAACAGGCATGTTTAATATCAACGATTTGACATGGGATGCAGAAGCATTAAGCATAGCTGGAATCGATGAGGAGAAACTTCCTAAGCTTGTACCGACAACGTATACTACGTCAGGTTTACATAAGGACCTTGCTGAACAGATGAATATTGCAGAAGATACTGTATTTGTCATTGGTGCAAGTGACGGAGTCTTGGCAAATTTAGGGCAAAATGCGATTGAACCAGGCGTACTTGCTGTATCAATTGGGACAAGCGGTGCGATCCGAACAGTTAGTGACCGACCGTTGACGGATCCAAAAGGTCGAACATTTTGTTACGCTTTAGTGGATAATCTTTGGGTGATTGGTGGTCCTGTTAATAATGGCGGGATTACGTTTAGATGGGCTCGAGATCAATTTGGCCGCGCTGAAATTGAAGCAGCTAAAGAGACTGGCCAAGATCCGTATGAAATCCTAACCGACATGGCTGCAAAAATTGCACCTGGAGCGGACGGTCTCATCTTCCATCCTTATATGGCAGGAGAGAGAGCACCGTTATGGAATGCTAATGCCAGAGGTTCGTTCTTCGGTCTTGCCCTTCATCATACAAGAGATCATATGGTAAGAGCGGTTCTAGAAGGTGTGATGTATAACCTATACAGCGTGCTGCTTGCGGTGCAAGAGTTAGCTGGACTACCGAAAAAAATTCATGCAAGTGGCGGATTTGTCCGCTCAAAGCTATGGCGTCAAATTATGGCTGATGTGTTTAACCAAAACGTTACGATACCCGAAAGCTTTGAAAGCCCAAGCTTAGGTGCTGCTGTACTTGGTTTGTATGCATTAGGTGAAATTGATAGCTTAAATGTGGTTTCAGAAATGATTGGGGAGACAAACGAGCTCGTACCAATTGCACAAAACGTTGAAGTGTATGAAGAGCTGATGTCGATTTATTTATCAGTCAGCCGTCAATTAGAAAGCGATTATGGCCGCATTGCGGATTTCCAGCGCCGTCATTTAGAATAAGTGTTGAGAAGTAAGGGTCTGACTTCGCCCTTTAAATCAGTATGTAGTGTTTCATTCACGTATCTCATCCTGTATTTAAATGTTGCGGGGTCTGACCCTTCGCCTGTGGAACAACACCTTTAAAGATATGCTGATTACTTAAATATCTAAAAAACCATTCGAATTTTTCGAATGGCTTTTTAGATATTTTGAAACGGAATACGACTACCTTTAGAATTATGAAAAATCTCTATTTAAAAATCAGTATTAGGAAAATGCAGGGATTTAACATGAGTAAGTTTTAAATACACGGTTTCTCCACTTGCAATGGCTATTTTCAACAGGTTATCTTTTACACCTTTTAACAATCCGATTTTCATTGGATCTCCTCCACCATCAATCACCACCAGTTTTCCCTCTACCTTTTTTAGTTGGTCTTCAAAGGAGCGCAATAAAGGGACGTTTGAAGGATTAACAGGCAGGCTTGTGTTACTGAGAGTATAAGGAGTAATATTTTTATTGTATGGGGTAATCCATTTCAAGTGTGATAGGGAAATGTACATCGTCTTAAAAACTGGTGAATAAAAAACAAAGTAATCACTTAAGACGCTGAGAATATAGCCGTGGAAAGTCAGATTGCCAATCACAGAAATTTCGGCAAACATTCCTTTGGCATTCGTTAATATTTTACGATAGGAAATGGATTCCGTTTCTTCAGCTAATGACGACTCTGTCGGCTTATCAACCTGGTCATCCGTACTACTATTAAGTTGGAGGCTACGGACATGAAGCCATGGGATATAAAAAAACTTATGACCATCATATAAGATTAGTATGTCTGAACCTACATCTATAAGCATACCTTTAAAATAGCTTTTCTTTGTCAATTCTATACAAACATTATCTCCAATTAATTCCGTCATACTGCCCAACAAAATCTCCTCCTATTTTTAATTGATTGAATTTGTTTTGCTAATAACAACAAACTTTACAAAAAGAGCCTATATCAACGATTGTAGTCTTAATATACATGTTGTCTGTACCTCTATGAAGAGAAGACGAGTTGTATCCAGTTATATAACAAAAATAAGGTTACAATCACTGTTGGTGGAATGACAATTAATGATACGCTTAGATAATCTTTCCATTTCACTTTGATCTTATTTTTCTTTAAGATATGCAACCAGATTAAGGAGGCAAGTGTCCCAATAGGCAGTAATAATGATCCTATATCGCTTCCGATAATACTTGCAAGATATATGGTCTTCAGCGTGATAGGATCCAGGTTCATTTCTGTTAACGTAATGGTTCCAATCAACAAGGCGGGATGATTATTAAAAAGGTTAGATAATATGGAAACTAATCCCCCCATGATGAAACTTGCATGGAATAATCCCTCCTTTACAATCGGTTCACATACATATAAAAGTAGGGCTGTTAATCCTGAGTTGTGAAGGCCATAAATGAGCACATACATGGAAAAAGCGAAAATCAGGATGTGCCAAGGCGTTTTCTTCAATATATCAATAGGATTTGTACGTAAGTGGTACCATCTCCATATAAGCAACACGAGTGATCCCGATATCGCAACAAACTCAATTGGAATCGCAAGGAAAGATGCAACAAAGAGTGAACAGCGCATGACAAAGACAAACAGCAAGATCTTTAACATGAATTTTGTGCGTTGACGTTTGGAATCAACTGAAATTTGTCCTTTTAAAGGATGAAAGTTTTTTGTGAAAAATATGTGTTCAATGTCAAATGCTGACTTTGGTAATTGTTTTGGCAATTTCCGTTTTACCACTACATACATTAACCATGACATAAACAATAATCCTAACGATGACGGGATAAACATCATCGCAGTATGCATGTAAAGCGTCATGTTAACAATTTTCAATGCAATTAGGTTCACAATATTACTTACCCCGATAGGTGCGCTTGAAGCTGTGGCAATAAGTGCTCCAGTTAAAAGGTAGGGAATTTGCTGATGGGGTTTTAACTGCAGATTTTTGAGGAGTAGAATTAAAATTGGGGTAGTGATTAGGATACTGCCATCATTATTAAATAATAGTGTCATCAAAAAACATAACAACTGAATGTACCAGTATAGCCGATAGCCTGAACCTTTAGCTAAAATGGCAAGTCGTGCTGCTGACCAGTGAAAAAAACCGAAGCTTTCTAGAATAACTGCCATAACTATTGTTGAAATAATAGTGATTGAAGCGCCGCCAATCTTATGGATAATGTCTAGAACATCAGCACTTGATACAACGCCTGTTAATAAAATCATCGTTGCGCCAATTGATGCTGGCCAAGCTTCATTAATGCCTTTAGGTCTCCATAAGATTACTGCCGTTGTGATAAGGAACACAAAAACTGAAATCATGATGTGAATATCCATTGTAAAGTATTACACCTTCCTTTCTAAAATCTCTTAGTATCTAATTGAGCGATAACTAATTGGGATCTTACCAACATTACAGAAAGCTTGCACGCAAAGTCCTTCCTAAAAGAGTTTCAAATCAGATGGATGAAGCTTTGTTTTATGAGCGAGTTATGGTTCGATTTTTAGAGAATATATAACCTTGGTTCTTTTCTTTTAAATCAAAGATTGTAGCCTTAACGTTCATTTTTTCGACATGTTGTCTGTACTCCTACTAGAATAATCCCTAATCCAAACGATGCTGGACAAACATTTACCCTTCTTGGATTCTATAATATAATTAACATTGACAATAGGAACACCAAAGCAGCTATGGATGAACAATTTACTTTCCCTTCAATGACTGGACATTAGATACTACATGTCCGATTACTCATATGTATATTCATCTCTACTGATTAATAGCTGGATATGCGACTAGATTTATTAAAATGTGCGTTTGTGCTTCTAGTAAAAATATCTTATAAAGATGAGTGACTAGTTGTCTAAATGAAAAAGGTGCCCACCGACCTAGTTAGATAGACAATTAAAAATTTTAAAATGATACCGGTGGATATACAAATTTCATCGAGTGGATAGGAAACAAGCGGGTATCTCATAAGGGGCTACCCCTTTGACTTTTCGGAGATGGATAGCTGAACAAGAACAGAATATTATTTAACATTTTGAATGAAAATTTATAGCTTTTTTTGTGCAGTTACTCCTTATCGGAATTTGCAAGAGCTAATCTTAGAAGTAAAATCAGGAATATAGCTACCTACTCTCCATCATTACAAGTGACAGACATATAGAAAATAAGTGATGTTGTCATTTCTTCATACTTTATTTTGAACCAAGGAAAATGGGGAAAAAGAGTAATCTAAATATAGACTAAATTACTCTTTTTTTGACTAATTTTTGTTAATTCTACGTTAGCTTCTTAATTTTGCTTGCAACTTTTTCTATAATTAACTAAACATCTGAAAAAGGAACCCCTTTTACAAGATCTTTAAAAGGACTATCACTTTTCATGCTCTGACAAAAAGTCACGTAATCGTTGTCTCACACTTGGCCATTCATCATTTAGGATGCTATAGACCATGGTGTTTCTCATCGTTTTGTCTGTTAATCTTTTTTCTCTACGTAATCTACCTTCCTCCATAGCGCCCAAGCGAAGAATGGCCGCACGTGATCGAGCATTTCGTTCGTCTGTACGAAACTCTATTCGGCCTAATTTCCATGTTTCAAAAGCGTGTTGCAAAAGTAAATATTTGCATTCAGTATTGACAGCTGTTCTCCATTTAGACGGATGATACCAGGTTGATCCAATTTCTAAGCTTCCATTATCCAACTGGATGTTTCGATAAGAAGTGCTTCCAATAACCTTGCCTGTTCCGTTTTCAATCACAACGAATGGATATTGCTTCCCCTCTTCCATCGCACGCAATCCTTGATTCATATAAGCAACAGCATCTTCACGAGAATAAATCTTCGTCACCAACCAGTCCCATATCTCAATGGGTTTGGACGCTTCATAAAATCCTTCGAAATGTTCTTCAGATAAAGGCAAGAGTGTAACGGTTTTCCCTGTTAATTTGATGTATTCCATACGATTCTTCTCCTTTTTTTAGCAAGTATGTTAGCATTGTAATAAAAAACTGGTTCTGGTATAAGAATCAGATTTGGTCTATTTAATAGAACCAGTTAGGAGAACGAGATGTTTGAAATGACCCCGCATTTTCAAAAAATAAAAAAACACCCTTTGTATCTTCAACTTTATGAGTATATTAAACAAGAAATACAAGAGGGAAGGATTCAAGCTGGAATGAAATTGCCTTCAAAACGAAAGCTGGCTGTTCATCTGAACCTCGGTTTGAATACGGTGGATGCGGCTTATCAGCAACTAATCGCAGAAGGTTATGTAGAAAGTAAGTTACGAAAGGGATATTTTGTGGTCGAGTTTGAAGAGGATGTTATAACGAAAAAGGACCCGATCCCTTCACAGCAATCCAATATTCCAGAAGTAAAGCCGGAATATAAGATTAACTTTAATCATGGAATAGTGGATATGGCACACTTTCCTTTCACTGTCTGGCGGAAATTACTTGTGAATACGTCCTGCCAGCATGAGTTATTCATGAATGGAGATCCTCAAGGTGAACGAAATCTTCGTGCGGCTATTACTGATTCTATTTTTCAATCAAGGGGAGTACGCTGTTCGCCTGATCAGATCATTATTGGAGCAGGTACACAATATTTGATGCAGCTCCTTTGTTTGCTCCTTGGTAAGAATAGAACCTTCGCGATGGAAAACCCAGGCTTTCACAGAGTTCGCCAAGTATTTCTAGATTTTGAAAGGAAAATTGAAGGAATCCCATTAGATGAAGATGGGTTAATCGTCGAGCATCTACTTCGCATTCATGCTGACATTGTCTATGTGACACCCTCACACCAATTTCCAACCGGCACAATCATGCCGATTTCAAGGAGAATGGAATTATTGAAATGGGCGAGAGAAAAGCAAGCTTATATTATTGAAGATGATTATGATGGGGAATTTCGTTATGTCGGTAAACCAATCCCTTCCTTGCAAGGGCTTGATTCGGATAACAGGGTCATCTACTTAGGGACGTTTTCAAAGGCATTCATACCATCCATTCGAGTCAGTTATCTGATTTTACCACCTGAGTTGCTGAAGATATATCATCAAAAATTTAGAGGGTACAAGCATACCGTCCCGCGCATCATCCAAGAAGCACTTAATCAATTTATCGAGAATGGCCATTGGGAACGACACCTAAACAAAATGAGAACCATTTATCGAAAAAAGAACCATATTTTGACCGAAGTAATTCAGCAGCATTTCGGGGATCGCGTAAATGTAATTGGTGAGAAGTCGGGGTTGCATATTCTCCTGCAAATTAATAATGGATTGTCTGAAGCTGAGCTTGTGGAAAAAGCATCGCAAGTAGGCGTGAAGATTTATCCTACTTCGTTGTATTATGAAAAAGGCAAATACAGTCATGAACCAACTGTCTTATTAGGCTATGGGGGACTATCACATGAAGAGTTGCAAGAGGGGATTTTGTTTTTGAAAAAGGCGTGGTTTTAAAAAAGTAAGCAAGTGATCGGATGAAAGTCATCATTACTATACAAAACAAATATGGCGTTAAAACGCCACCATTTGCTATGAAGAATGTATCATGAAGCATGCTATACTCACCTCATCTCAAAGGTGGCCGTGCGGAGCCTGAATTTGGGATGCCTTCTCAAATCAGTATACCTGATAAATAGATTGGCTATATTCAGAAGGCGCAAAGCTCCGTCCCTATGTCGCTCATACAAAAAAAGAGACCTTAATCAGATCTCCATGCTCATTTACGATAAAGTTCCTTATAAGCGATAACTTTTAAAGCAAGTAGTTCTTCTTCAGATAACTTTCCTTGAAGGTCTGTAAGCACTTCTTCTTTAGATAGTGTTCCATCTTGAGCTTGCACTTTTATGTCCAGAAGTTTAGTTATGCCGACCTTTTTGACAAGAACACGTGTCGCTGCTTCTTTTGTCGTGAAAGGCAATGAACTTTCGTCAACAGATTTCGCTTCTTCTATGAATTTTTTCAGCTGTGGGTCATTTTCTATAAATTGCTTTACTTCTTCTGTTTGTCCATTATTCTCTAGCTCAGTCGAAACAGCATCCATCAATTTTTGAGAGGCCATGTTTGTGCCGTAATAATAAATGGCATACCCAGCAACACCTACAAAGACTACTAGCACTACAATGAATAGTAAGAACTTCTTCATCGTCTCACTCCTAACTTAGAGAATACTATACTATAAATAATGGAGATAGAGAAGAATATCATTAGTCCCAATTTTTACAAAAGAGTGCTGTTACAAATTCCCCTTACGTAATCGAATTCTTTGATCAGGACTATTGGTTTTTGAATATCCTGAATTTGTTGAATGGTCATTACAATAAAGTTATTTAAAACTCTTACAATGCTATTCAACTAAGACTTCTACCATTTGTTTTTCTTTCCACATAACTGTAATACCGAGGCCGACGACCAAAATAACAGCAGAGAAAAGATAAGGATAGTGGATGTTTACGTCAAATAGTATTCCGCCTATGGATGGCCCGACGATATTACCTAAGCTCGTATAGGTTGAGTTCATCCCAGCAACAAATCCTTGCTCTTTCCCGCCAGCTTTTGACAAAAATGTCGTCAATGCCGGACGAAGCAAGTCAAATGCGAGGAAGATGAAGCAAGTTACCGCCAGTACGGCTACAAAGCTAGAGACCATGGTGGACGCTATCGCCAATATGGCACCTATAATTAAACATAATTGGATCAGTTTCTTTTCACCGAGTATATCTACCATTTTTCCAAACATAAATACTTGCACAACAACTCCGAAGATTGAGCTTATCGTAATAATAGTTGCAATGTCCTTTGGCGTGAAGCCGAATTTATGATCAGAAAATAGGCTGAAGACCGTTTCATATGCTGATAAACCGAAAGCAAGTACAAATACAATGATAAAGGCAATAAAATAGCGCGGATTAAGTGATTTTTTTAAATCGCCTATAAAGTTTGTTTGGTTAGTATCAGCAGAGATTTCTGCAAGCTGTTCTTTTGTTAGCGGCTCTTTTAAAATAAATATTGATGAAATGCATGCTAAAAAAGCAATGGCTGCCGCAACAAAGAAGGGCACGCGTATACCATATTCTGCAATAAAGCCACCGATACCAGGTCCTATAATAAAGCCAGTGCTAATGGCGGCAGAAATATAGCCCATCGCTTTTGGCCGTTCCTGAATGGAAGTAATATCTGCAACATATGCCGTAACACCTGGCATAATGAAGGCAGCACTAAATCCCCCTAGAATCCTTGATAGATAAAGCACCGATACGTTCGTGCCTGCACCAAAGATAAGTTCTGAAACACCAAAAAGAAATAAGCCGATAATGATGATTTTCTTTCTGCCGTAACGGTCAACCCAACGTCCTGCGAATGGTGACATAAGCAGCTGTGCTATCGCAAAAACGGCAACAAGATAGCCCATCGTACTTCCTGATAAATGCATGATATTCATAAAAGACGGCATAACGGGGATGATGAGTCCAATTCCTAGAAAGGCAATGAATAAATTGCTTAGAAGAATCATTAGGACCATCTTTTGTTCTTTAATTGGTTTCTTCATGTATGAACACCTCTTTCTGTATGGATGATTGATGTGAGATCCCTCTCCAAAATACTGTCCAAGAGGCAGCTAATTTAGCCTTCAGCCGTTTGTCATCATTGCCATATACAAGCTCCAGCATAATGGAATCGACTACTCCTAAGAAAGCAAAGGTCGGCGTTATTGCTGCATCACAAACGATTAATTTAGCGTTGATCCAATCTTGAAATTTACTTTCCAGCATCGCCTGTAACTTCTCCTCAATATCGATTACTTCCACTTCGATTGCTTTAGCAAGATGTGCGGGCGGAAAAAAAGACATGCGCAGCCAAAACTTTAACTGCTCACTTTGTTGAAAAAGTTCGATGACCAATTGTAGAAATCCGTATAAATCTTTTTCAGGATTGTTTGAACCAATTTCACTGAAATATTGCCGTTTTGAAGAGAGCTCTGTCTGTTTCGCATCACGTAAAACTTGAAGAAAAAGATCATCCTTACCTTTAAAATGGGCGTAAATGGATTGCTTTTTCATGCTGACTTCTTCAGCTATAAGAGAAAGGGATGCCCCTTCATACCCATGAATTGTGAAATATTTTAAAGCGGCCTCCTTAATTTCATTGGTTTTCAATACTATCACCTCGAATCTAACGAACGTTCGTTAGTTAGTTTAGCAAATAAAGGAAGTATAAACAAGTGGAAAATTATATTTAGAGAGATATATAATTCAAATATATTTCACTATATGAAGCGGCATAAAAGTGTTAACGACCACAACGAATGAACAATGCTTATGAGATGCCGATTTCGTGTCTTTTGGGTTGTAGTTTGTGGTTGAGTTGTGTTTCGTTGACATTTACACTACTTTAATATATTATTAATTCGAGATAAATAAATTAACGATAAAAAAGGAGAGTTACAATATAATGAACGTATTAGTAGTAAAAGCAAATAACCGTCCAGCAACAGATGCTGTATCAAGTAAAATGTATGAAACTTTCATGGAGAACGTAGAAGGTGTTAACGTAACAACTTACGATGTATTTGCAGAAGATATGCCTTACTTTGGTCAAGATTTATTCAACGCCTTCGGTAAACTAGAATCAGGCGAAGAAATGACAGACGTAGAACAACGTATTTTAGCTGCCAAACAAAAAGCAATGGATGCATTAACTGCAGCAGACGTAGTTGTATTCGCATTCCCATTATGGAACTTAACAATCCCAGCTAAATTACAAACTTTTATCGATTATGTATACCAAGCTGGTTTCACATTCAAATATGACGAAAATGGCCAATTAGTAAGCTTAATGACTGACAAAAAAGCCGTTATTCTAAGTGCACGTGGTGGCGTGTACTCAACACCAGAAGCAGCACCTATGGAAATGGCTGCTAACTATATTAAAAATGTTGTTGGTGGCGTATTCGGTATGGCGATCGAACAAGAAGTTATTATTGAAGGTCACAATGCAATGCCAGGTCAAGCTGAAACAATTATCGCTGAAGGTTTAACAAAAGTTGCAGATGTAGCAAAAAATCTTTCAGCAGTGACGGCTTAATAAATCTGTATAGATGAAATCTTTGAAACGTATCATCGTTTTTGAAGATTTTCAAAACAAAGAAGGGTCTGACCTCGTACTCTAAATCAGTAAGTAGTGTTTCATACACGTCTCTTATACTGTATTTAGTTGTAGCGGGGTCTGACCCTTTGTATTTATCCACTTCTTTTATTCTACGCAATTTAGCTTATACATAATTGTCTTATAATCCTCTTAAAAAAAAACTTAATTCTCAACAAAATTAAAATTGCTATCCATGCTTACTTCTTAAGGAATTTTATCCCGCATTAACGGACAGTAAGATCCCCACCTCAAGGCTTAGAGGAATCGAAGAAGCGTAGGTGGAGGACAACTGCCCAATCTAGTTGCGGCTCCTAGCCCCTCTGAGGTCATAAGCTGTAATACTCTGTGGCGAACTACGCCACGCCGATTCCATCTCATCTTATGCTTGTCGGACTATCACAGGATGTGATGGCGTCTCTGTTGCTCACAGGACGTGAGCGATCTTAGGAGACGTTCCTTGTACCAGTCGCCTCACTTTTTGAAGTAAAAGTCCGATTGGTGAGAAAACTTACCTTTGTGGTTTTCAAAGGTTTAGTTGAGGCCCACAGGATGTGGGTCACACAGACGAAGGCATGAGGACGGGGCGCACTTAGTCTGTGAATCATTGAATCAGATTCGTACTGTCGATTGATCGAAGTGGTAGCGAAGATCTTAGCGACAGTAGAACGGGACTAACAATCAGTGGGGGGATGAAGAAAATCCTCACTGATTGAAGTTTCACTTTAATAAACATTCTTTTAATGCTACTGGACAAGTGGTGAGTGAAAATGGTGTTTTAATCTACTAGACGACGTGTACATATTTGAGCTCGAATAGATCTAAAGATTCCATTTTCCCGCTTAATTTGATGGGAACATAAAAGGGTTCCTTCTTTCAAAACTAATTCTGATTCTTCCTTCATTGCATATAGTGTATATAGCAGCCTTGGTCAAACGAGGAGGAGAGCTATGGAAGTTATTGTGAGAGAGGGAGATTCCCTTTGGGGTTATAGTCAGTTATTCGGTGTGAACGTCCAATTAATTGTTGATTCAAATCCAGATGTGAATCCGAGCCAACTTACGATTGGGCAGAGGATTAAGATACCAGGATATGTTACGGTTGATTATCGTGTTGTTGCTGGTGATTCATTGTGGTCGATTGCAAATCGGCGGCATATCTCGGTTGAATCCATTAAGCTTGTGAATGCAAATATAAATCCGAATGCCTTGAAAATCGGCCAGGTGATACTTGTTCCATTACGAATTACTTGGCGGCTTGTGCAAGGGAAACAAAATTATGACTATGAAACAATGAAAAGAGATCTGACAAGGCTGCAGAATGTGTATCCTTTCATACAGATGCCCTCGATTGGAAATTCGGTGCTGGGAAATGAAATTCCTGAAGTGTTAGTTGGGAGTGGGAATAAGCGGGTTCACTACAATGGGGCATTTCACGCGAATGAATGGATCACGACACCTGTTATTATGACGTTTCTCAATGACTATTTACTGTCTTTGACAAACAACGTATCGATTCGTGGGCTTCAAACATTCCCGCTTTATCAGGAAACGATGTTGTCCATTGTGCCGATGGTGAATCCTGATGGAGTGAATCTTGTTTTGAAAGGACCGCCATCCATTGAACCATATCAAACGAAAGTAGTTGAGTATAATAACGGCAATACTGATTTTAAAAGTTGGAAAGCGAATATAAATGGAGTCGACTTGAATGATCAATTTCCAGCAGAGTGGGAAAAAGAAAAAGCACGGCGTAGGCAGAGTCCTGGACCACGAGACTATCCGGGCGAATCCCCCTTATCACAGCAAGAAGCAATCGCGATGGCTGCTTTGACGAGGAAGCGGGACTTTCAAAGAGTCCTTGCTTTTCATACACAAGGTAAAGTGATTTATTGGGGATTTGAAAATTTAGAACCGCCTGAATCGGAAACCATCGTGAAAGCATTTAGCAGAGTAAGCGGCTACGAACCAGTTCAAACCATTGATAGCTATGCAGGCTTCAAGGATTGGTTTATTCAAGATTGGCGTAGACCGGGATTTACCGTAGAGCTTGGCATGGGGATCAACCCGCTGCCACTATCACAGTTCGATGAAATTTATGAAGATGCACTCGGGATTTTGCTCGCTGGTTTGTATATGTAGAAGTAGGAGGGGGTCTTATAAGGGTCTGACCTCGCACTCTAAAACAGTATGAAGTGTTGCATACACGCATCTTTACTGTATTTAGTTGTTGCGGGGTCTGACCCTTTGCTTTGGGACAACGCTCCTGTTTTGCGTTTTTAGAAAGAAGCCAATAAAAAGATGAAAGTTTTTCTTGATCTAGTCTATCCGACTTTGACTATTCAGCTTATAAAGTAGTTGAATAACTAGTTTCACTCGCTATTTGCTGTAATTCATAGATAATAGTCCGAACCGGTTGTTCAATTTTTAAATAGGATAGTGGGAAAGGTGGGGAAAGAATGGTATTTAAAATGACATATGATCAAAGGAATTTGGCTAATATTAACAAACTAGCAAACAACACACAAAAAGCCGCCTTACAATGGTACCAGTACTGTAGTGAACAGGAAATTGACCTGTTAATTTATGAAACGACAAGAACATTGGAAGATCAAGCAAGGAACTATCGATCAGGCGCTTCACAAACAATGCGATCTTATCATTTAGTAGGGCAAGCGCTGGACTTCGTACCAGTTAAAGACCGTAAGACTATTTGGAATGGATTTGGCTCGCCAAAAATTAAAAAGGCCATCGCAAAGGCGAAGCAACTAAGGTTTACGTGGGGCGGAGATTGGACGACACTTGTCGATAAGGTCCATCTGCAATATGAATATAGAGGATACGGCACAGATCCTTTTGGCAGTGGGCAAGAAGCAGTCACTGTTCCAAGTCCAATAAATGTAGGAAGCAAAACAATTATGAACATACAAGAAACAGTAAATAGTTGGTACGGAACCGGACTGAAAATGGATGAGAAATATGGGCCTGCCACAAAAAAGGCACTTATAAAAGGCTTCCAAACAGAATTAAACAAACAATATAAGGCAGGGCTTACGGTTGACGGAATTTGGGGGTCAAAAACAAAAGCTGCCGTTCGAGTTGTTAAAAAAGGGGCAAGAGGCAATATCACTTACATTCTTCAATCCACACTCTACCTCAGAGGTTTTGATCCACAAGGCATAGACGGCATTTTTGGAACAAACACGGAAATGTCCGTAAAGAGCTACCAAAGATCGAAAAACCTTACACAAGATGGAATGGCAGGGCGTAACACATGGAACGAGTTATTTGCATAATATTTGCTAGAACAGAGGTTATCTAAAAAAAGATCTAACCCTTTCGTTACGTTACAGCCTCTTTTCTAGTTTAAAGAATGATAATGGATACCTCGGAAAGCAGTTCTAACTGAAGTGGCTTCCCCCTGATATTGTGATCATATGGGAGAATATGCGTCAAACCGAGATCATTCATAAAAAAAACACTTGAATTCCTTTACAGTTCAGGTTAAGGAAACACAAATTCAATCATACGACAATATTCGATATATGAAAAAAAGTAATATTGAACTATACCTTGACTACTTTACATACAGAAATTCCTTCGTATCATCCTCCGCCAGATCACGCGGTATCAAGTCCTTCATATAACCAAGCATTTCTGTCACCATAGATTAAGCCCAAAAAGTTAGGATTCAGGAGACTATAGAAAAACATATAATAAAACATTATAATAGGAAAAAAACGTAAAAAGGCTATCTAGAATGAATAAATAGTAATGGGAAGGAACGGTATTTTTTCGTGATAAAGATCTTGATCATTAGTTTTATTGTTATTGTGTTACTTGTTCTTGTTTATTCAGTGCTCCCGACGCTACTTATTCGGATCTGCAACTTAGGAATAATAAAGACAGTCCAAAAGGAAAATAGGATAGCTCTAACGTTTGATGACGGGCCTAATCCTCAATATACGCCCCTTTTACTAGATATATTAAAAAGCTATGGTGTGAAGGCAACTTTTTTTGTAGTGGGCAGCAAGGTGAAAAGAAACCCTGAAATCATCAAACGAATGCATGAAGAAGGTCATGCAATTGGGATCCATCATTACGATCATATTTCAAGCTGGTTGATGTCCCCATTTAAATTAAAGGACCAGCTTATGAGAACGGAAAAAGTAATAAATGAATGCACACATGAGAAGGTTACTCTTTATCGGCCACCTTGGGGGCATTTTAATCTGTTTACATTATGGGGAAGTAAGAAGTATAAGGTCATCATGTGGTCGAATATTTTTGGCGATTGGAAGGTAGAGACGTGTAAACAAGAATTGCTCGATCAATTACGAAACACGACGGCCGGAGGCTCTATTCTTCTGCTTCATGACTGTGGCGAAACATTTGGTGCAGATCAAGAAGCACCGCACTATATGCTCGAAAACTTAGAAATTTATCTTAAGGAAATGACAGAAAAGGGAAGGCGTTTTATCACACTAAGCGAATTATAAGTAGATGAGGGTTATATGAATAGTGATACGATTTTACATTATATAGATTTATACGGATATTTGATTATTTTTCTGTTTTTATTTTTGGGAATTGTAGGGATTCCTGCTCCCGAAGAATCATTGCTATTTTTAATTGGCGTTCTGATTGTTCACCATAAACTTAGTTTTGGTTGGGCTGTAGTAAGTTCCATTTCTGGTGCGTTTATTGGCATGCTTACAGCGTATGTATGTGGCAAATACATTGGTCTCCCATTTATCAATAAATACGGCAAGTACGTGGGGATAACCAACGAACGACTAGGGAAAGCGAGTAGTAAATTTACGAAAAATGGATACAAAACAATCTTGTTTGGATTTTATCTTCCGGGTTTACGTCAAATAAATCCGTATTTTGCGGGTATTTCCCATATACGTTTTGGCGGATATCTCTTATTTTCGCTGATCGGCTCGATTCTCTGGACCGTTCCATTCATCGTTGCTGGGTATTATATTGGTGGTACTTTTCCGATTAATCCTGCCTATGTACCCTATTTAGGTGTTTTGTTCTTAGCTCTTTTTCTATTATATGTTTCATTTAACTTTGTTAAAAAGAAGCTAAAATCCAGAAATAGGTAGTCGATTCAACGAATAAATACCCTACTAGTATCATTAAAAATTCATTTTAGCATGCCCTAAAGAATGATACATTGTAAGAGGAGAATGTCCTAAAAAATGTAGATCGTCTTTTTATGGTAAATGTATAATAGGATGGATGGTTTATGAAATTAGGAGATGACATATATGAAAAAAATCTTGTTTTTACCTCTCTTACGAATGCAGTCTGGACACCACCAAGTGGCAGACGCGTTAATGGATATGTTAAAAATGAGGACAACTGGGGTTGTTCTTAAAAAAATAGATTTGTTAAGTTATACAAACGAATCGTTAGAGAAAATGATTTCCAATGGTTATCTAAATTGGATTCGGTATGCGCCTGAAACGTATAATCTTGCTTATAAGAATTTTTTCTATGTACCCCCTACAAAAATACATTTCTTTAAATGGTATCAACATATATTCTTAAACAAAATGAAGCGATTGTTATCAGAGGAAAAGCCTGATTTAATTGTGTGTACACATGGCTTCCCTTCTTATCTACTAAGTCAGTTAAAAAGAAAAGGGAAATGTAACATCCCGACTATTAACGTGTACACTGACTTTTTTATCAATAATATATGGGGAAAGGAAGGCATTGATGTTCATTTTCTTCCTAGTCAAGAAGTGAAAGAATCCATGATAAGGAAGCATCAAATTCCGAATCAAAGCATGATTGTTACGGGGATTCCGGTACATGAAGAAATTATGACGACCGCTTGTATCCCGAAAAGCGTAAGTCGACCAAAGATCCTAATATCTGGGGGAAATAGCGGCCTTGGAGGGATATTAAAGCTATCTGAAGAGTTAAAGAAATCGAAAGGACTCGACTTCTATGTGCTTTGCGGCAATAATCGAAAGCTGTATGACGAAATCATTACTTGGGATTTAGACCATATTAAACCATTCCCTTATATATCATCAAGATCAGAAATGAACAAGCTATATGAAGAGGTAGATGCAATCGTTACGAAACCTGGTGGTGTCACCATTAGTGAAGCATTAAGAAAAAGACTGCCAATTTTTGTTCATTCGATGCTTCCTGGTCAAGAGGAAATCAATCTACGCTATTTAAAAGACTCGTCGCTTGTATTCGAACTTGATCATAAACAATCATTTGAAACGCAACTGTTTAGTATTTTCAATGATCATGAAAAAATAGAACGTTGGAATTTGGCTGTTGATTCGTATCATTTGGGACTAGAGCTGACAAGTGCGGAGTATATGGTGGAAGTTATGCAAGGGTTCCTTGACCTTAGATTGGAAGTAGGTACACATGCTTAATAGGTTTAAAAATCATGAATGAACATCTGGAAAGAAAGAGGATGCAATCGTGGGTAGGATACCATTTTGTCGCTCGTGCTAGAAGACGTGGGGATTTCGCTCTCAGGTAAAATCTTTTTGAGTACAGAATTTCTTTCCTATACGAACAAGATAAATAGGCTGCCTTTGGTAGCCTATTTATTACTATGGATCAATGAGTATGATACTCTCCTGGATTATGTCCATACATGGGGTTTTGCATCTGTGGATAGCCGTGATGATATCCATCGTGATTGTAATGATGTCCTTGATGCCAATTATGCTGAGGGTGCCAATGTGGTTGCTCATGCATGTGATGATAAGGGTTCCACTGTTGATGATGCCCAGGTTGATGGGGATTCCAGTAATTCCTATCATACTGTCCGGGAAATTGTACATATTGAATTTGAGGGTATACCATCTCTCCACCTTCTCTTTCTTAGAATTCCATACATGATATGTGCGGATGTGGAAATAGAGTATGTCTACCTGGCAATTGTGCTGGGAACATCATCAGCTTTGATGAAGATGACAACCAGCAATAGGAGCTAAAACGTGTGGCAGCAACTAGTGATGGCAACTACGCGACATTAAATAATAGAAAGAAGAATTTGAAGAACTCGAATAGAAGAGAATTGACATTAGATATCCAATTTTTCCTGATGCTATGAAAATCATAGCCACACAGTATAATTGATAGTAGGAATAAAGTATTGTGATTAGGGAGTTGTGAATATGATACCTACTTTAATTAGAGGGCAAAAGGCTGATGTAACGAAGAATAACTATGGATTGAGAAAACTAAGCGTGGGATTACACTGGGATGCTCAATTGAATATGGAGATCGATGCTTCTGCTTTTATTCTAGGTCAAAATGGAAAAATAACAAAGGAAGAAGATTTTATTTTTTATGGACAACCTGTGTCTAGTTGTGGATCTGTTACGTTACGACAATCTAATTCAGGGACAGATAAACAAGAATTCCTGATTGACTTGGATAGAATATCCACCCATGTACAAAAAATTGCTTTTTCGCTGACGATTCATCATGCTGAAGATAGAAAACACTTTTTCCAGGCAGTCTCAAATATGTGGATTCGCCTAGTGAATGATGAGACAAAAATGGAATTCTTGCGCTTTCCGATTACTTACTCCTTTACGGATGAAAGTGCCATTATCGTAGCGGATTTGTATAGATACTCGAATGAATGGAAATTTAATCCCGTTGGGGCAGGATATTTTGGTGGATTAACAGCTTTATGTCAGGATTTTGGTATCGATGTGGAACCAGAAATAACAACGACACTGGTTGCTGAACAAAAGCAAGTATCGCCGAAATCTCAACCAATACCAGCTGCTAAACCGATTAAAATAGAATTAAAGAAAAAGCAATCCGTTAATATCAAAAAATCTAAAACGGTAACTGCAACACTTGAATGGGAAACAGACAAAGATTTGGACCTTTATTGCTATTATGTAACGGACAATGGACGTGTGGGTAAAGTCTATTACCGAGATCTAGGTTCCTCTTCTGTGGCTCCTTATATCGTTCTTGATGGAGATTCACAGGAGTCAGGGAAAGAAACGATTCGTATTTTTCGACCGGAAGCATTACGGTATGTAATGTTTGCTGCCTATAGCGCGGTTAGTAACGGTGCTGGCAGTTTCTTCTCTTTGAGGGCGAAAGCGGTTGTTGACAACCATATGGGAGATGTAGTTATTGCACCTTTATTAGAAAGAAATGACAATGCATATTGGGTGTGCATCGCTCATATCGATTTCACGAATCCGAAGGAAATGAAGATCTCTCATGTTGAAAGCTATTCAAAAGATCATTCTGAAGCTTCGCCAGTATTATATGAAAATGGAAAGTTCCGTATGGATGTAGGACCCATTGAGTTTAAAGATGAGGTGGATTATGATATCTATTTTGGACAAATGCCATGAGTTGATCCAATAGAAGAATTATGAACAAAAGGACATAAATCATTCACACGAAATTTTATTAAACAAAATGATCAAGTTAAGGTATATCTCCCCTCCTAACACAATATGATGAACTATCAATAGATGGAATGAGGGGAAAGAATTGAAAAATAGCGAGAATAACTTGATTACAAGAGACAAGCTGGCTCAATTCATTGAGCTAAGTCGCAAGAAAAAGGAAATAGAAACTCAATTAGATGATTTAAAAAATGACTTTAATCAACACTTTGATCAATCAGTCGGAAAACTTGTTAAAGGTGATCTGATGATAAGTGATTACAAAGTGCAAAGACAAATAAGAACAACAGAAAAGTTTGATCAAGAAGTTACAGTTCATAGATTAGAAGAGTTGAATTTAACAGATCTTATTCAGAAAAAACCGGATGAAGGGAAGATAAAATCTGCCATACATCTACGTTTATTGAGTGAAGAGGATTTAGCAGGCTGCATAAGCAAAAGTTTTTCGCAGGCTATTTATGTGAAACAGGTAGATTCAAAATAAGAATGGCTTCGGGGACACTATTAAACTATTTTTAATGATAAAGTGTGTAGAGTTACGGATAGCCCCTTTTGGACTACGTCTATTTACGAGATATTAAGAACCTTGCAGCTTACACTATTCACTTTTGAAAAATCAGAAATCACAGTCGAATAAAAAGGGGCTAAATGTAACGTAGGTATCGAAAATGATGCTTCTTTTTTCTGTTTATCCCGGTTTAACAGGCTGTAAAACCCCCACCTCAATTTTTGTGAGAGAATCAAGAAATAAATAGGTGTGGGATAAACAGCCTGTAAATCCCCGATTGGTGAGATACAGTGAAACTTACCGATGCGTAAGCAGAGGTTTAGTTGAACCAATCGGGTTCGTAGTGTCGCTTTATCGGAGATTTAGCGACAGTAGAACGGGACTAACCATCAGTGGGGGATGAAAAAACCTCCCACTGATGGAAGTTTTACTTTATCAGCCAGATCCCATCGAACTACTATATGAACAGATCATTGGTTAGAACTTTATCATTTAACAGAGAGAATCCAGACGGAATCTTAGTATAGATGAATCTAGCAATAGTTCTTTTCGATGATCAGAACAAGCGAGATTCAAAGTATCTACAAACACATACTCGTTTCCTTGCTAAACATTTAATTAGCATGATAAACTACTAAATGTACCGAATAGTAGGTACATGAATATATCATCAGTCAATAAGCCTTAATAATTTTTCTAACAGACCGTAAGTGCGTGTTCAAAATGGAAGATAAAAAGAGCCGAGAAGTTCTGCGAGCGATCGCCTTGAGACCTTTCGCGTATATAATAATACGTGAGGACCGGAGAGACAGAGCTTTGATGCAATTCGCAAGTTTTTTTACCGGACTTTTTGAGCAAACTCTGTAAGTAAAGAAAGAAAAAATTGTATAATAAGATAGAGGAACTCATAGGAGGAGAAAACATGAAACAAATCAAAACTGAGCAAGAATATCGTGAACAGATCAAACAAGATGAAGTAACGATTGGCGTGTTTACGACAACTTGGTGCCCAGACTGCAAACGTTTAGATATGTTCATTGATGAAATTACAGATGAGCATCAAGATAAACAATGGTTTACAATTGACCGCGACGAGTTCCCAGAAATTTCAGAGGAACAAAGTGTAATGGGAATCCCTTCACTGTTAGTCTTTAAAAATGGCGAAAAGCTGTCTCATTTGCACAGCGCTAACGCCAAAACGCCAGACGCAGTTAGAGAATTCTTAAACAATTTATAAGAGGTTTTCTTTTGGGACATGGGGTCCTTTCTTTCCGAGGAACCTCATTTCTTGGGAATCTTTCTATGAAGTAATAATAGTGAAAAGCGAAGTGGGATATATTCCACTTCTTTTTTTTATGTGCCAGCATGTGTGCAGTCTATGGGGGAAAGAAAAAATAAAAGTGGGAAATCGCTTTCTATTTGTTTGTTTAATAAACAAATTAAAGATATAATAAATTGTAATATTTCAATAGTCAGTCAAATGATAGAAAACGTTTTCGCTTGGTTAGTAAGAAAATTGCGTGGTCAAGATTACTTGTTATGTCCAAAGAATGATGATTTTTGTTTAAAAGCCTAGGTTAGGTAAGTTAAATAAAAGAAAAATTTAAGGCGGAATTTTTACTGGTAAAGCAAACTTATTGAACAGTGGCTTATTGTAGAGTTTGACTGATTGATTTAAGGTTTTCTTTTTTGAATAGAGTAAGTAAAGGGGCGCATCATATGAATGATCAACAGTTTGTTAAGAAAATCCTTCAACAAATTGGGGGAGAAAAAAATGTGTCAAGTCTTGTCACCAGTGCAACAGAGCTCATAATTGAGGTGAAAGATAAGACAAAAGCAAATCAACTTGCCTTGGAAAATACGGAGGGAGTTATTAGTGTAGAAGAAAGAAACGGACATTTTTTAGTAAAAGTAGAGGGCACTGTTGAAAATCTATATAAGGAAATCAACAAATTGGGGGATTTTAATTCAGATGACGAAAAGGAGTCTGTGATGAATAAGGTTTTAGAAATAATCGGGGGAAGCTTCGGACCCATATTGGGCGTGCTTGCTGGTGCAGGGTTGTTATCAGCGTTATTAGCCGTGCTCACTATGCTAGGGTGGGTGTCTACTGAAAGCGGTACCTATGCGATTCTTTCGGCAGCTGGACATGCGGTTTTTTATTTCCTTCCTATTTTTCTTGGAATTACGCTAGCAATTAAACTTGGTGCCAACGCCTATGTCGGTGGTACTATTGGGGCGGCACTTTTGGAGCCGCATTTTACTGATTTAATAGGTAAAGCAGAACATGTAGATTTTATTGGAATCCCTGTAGTGTTAATGAACTATTCCTCTACTGTTTTTCCAATCTTCATTGCTGTTTCTATTTATGCGGTATTAGAAAAATTCTTAAAAAAGGTTATTTACAAAGATATTCAAATGTTTATCAATCCGTTGATCTCATTAGTTATTATTGTTCCATTAACGGTGCTTGTTTTCGGCCCTTTTGGTATGTTTGTCGGAGAGGGTATTGGGGCAGTTATCGAGTTTTTAAGTTCAAAAAGTGGACTTTTAACAGGGGCAGTATTAGGTGCCGTTTGGACTTTCCTTACTCTTTTGGGTCTTCATTGGGCGGTTATTCCTATTGCCATCGCAAATCTTGCGAATGGCCCTGATCCAATTATCGGAATGGCTGCAGCAGCACCTTTTGCCCAAATTGGGATGGCAACTGCGGTGTTATTAAAAACAAAAGATAAGAAATTGAAAACGCTCGCTGGTTCAGCAATCGTGCCTGGTGCATTGGCTGGTACTACAGAAATAATCAATTATGGAATCCTCTTACGATATAAACGAACGATGGTTTATGTAGCAGTGGCAGGAGCTGTTGGAGGCGCTATTAATGGTGCTCTTGGAGCGAAAGTGACCGTTTTTGCTCTCCCAAGTTTATTGTCTATTCCGGCATTTACACCGATCGGATTTTATGTAATCGGTATTATGGTTGCTTTAGTGTTAGGATTCATATTTACGTATATTTTTGGGTTTGAAGATAAAAACAAAAAAGTTTCTACTAAGTCAATATTCGAAACAGATTTAATTAGTGTAAAAAAAGAAACGATTATAAGTCCGTTAAGTGGGGCAATTATTCCTTTAAGCATGTTTAATGATCCACTTTTTTCAACTGAAACAGTAGGGAAAGGAATTGCGATTGAGCCGGAAATAGGAGAGGTAGTTTCGCCGGTAGATGGGTTTGTCTCTACATTGTTCCCAACGGAGCATGCGATTGGAATCACGTCAGAAGATGGAGCAGAAATTTTAATTTTTATCGGCATTGACACAGTGAATTTGAAAGGTCAATATTTTACATCCCATGTCCGGCTCGGAGATAAAGTGAAGCATGGCGATCTGTTGATTGAGTTTGACATAGAAAAAATAAAAGCTGAAGGATATCAAATAACGACTCCTGTTGTCATAACTAATACGAGTCAATATCTTGATGTGACGCATACAAACAACGCGACTGTTCGGGCTAATGAAGACTTACTAACTGTAATTGTGTAATTTATATGGGGGAGCCAATAAATTAGAAATCAACCCATTTGAGAAACTATTTAGGGGTTCACCTATTTAAAATATGTTATTCTTTTTCGCGAAATGTCCTTCATATATGGAGTATATAGTAAAGCTATCTGTTTTAAATCAAGGTATATTTCTTCTTTCTATTCTCATACTAAAGACAAGAAGGAGGGGTATCCATGGCAAAACGAACAAAGAAAAATGATGCGGATCAAAAGAACAAACAAGGATTTGATTCAAGCAAAACGGATTCAGAGTTCTCTCAAGAATTTGGCAGTGCAAACGCTAATCAAGCACATAAAAATAAAGCGAAAAAAGAAAAAGCGTCCAAAAACCAAGGTGAGTGGAAAGGCATGCACTGATTTACATTTGTCAGGCCTGATACATGAAATAAAGATGCCTTCACTTTATGTAAAGGAGACTTATCAAAATGACTCAATCTAAACGACAAGAAGAACGACAATGGAGAGAGCGAAAACAATCGCAAAATCCACATGGCAAAGTCAATTCTTTTGAGCAATTAGCTGAAGGTACGAGAAAAGATGAAACGGAAAACAAGTAAAGCCGTTTAAATTAAGAACCAAGATATTTCTATAATGTCTTGGTTCTTTAACGTTTCGAGGATAAACAAAGGAAAGGCCACAATCATCGTGAGTGACGATTATGACCTTTTTACGATTTGTATATACGTAGTAATCTAAGGCATTTCGTCCTCTTTTACCCGATTCTTAAATGCCTCATGTGTAACAATATCTTCAACTTGTTCAAACTGTCGACTGTGCTCCTTCTCCTCACTCAAGCTATTTGCAGGGAAGTTTCCAGGATGTCCTTTTTCTTTGTGATTAAAATGTTTACCGCGACTCATACTTATTCACTCCTTTCAATACTGACTTCTTTAGTTTGCACCATCTCAAAAAAAGTATCCCAGAATAGCTTATCGCTCCTTGAATAAATAGTGTTTCAAAGGAAGATGTCTGTCTAATGAATGAAACCGCTAACAAATATTCATGCAAATTTAATTATTTCGAATATTGTATTTATTTGTTATTTGACTTATACTATAGCAAGATATTAAATACACGGAAGGGTTTTGGTTATTATGAAAACTTTAGAACGAATCAGTCAATTTGTGGGGAAAACCTTTGCTATTTGGGTGCTTGTATTTGCCGCATTTGCCTTTTTTGCACCATCTGGATTTACATGGATTGCACCTTACATTACGATCTTATTAGGAATTATCATGTTTGGCATGGGGTTAACTCTTTCTGGTAACGACTTTAAAGAAGTGTTTAAAAGGCCGAAAGATGTTTTTATCGGCGTAATAGGCCAATTTATCATCATGCCGGGTCTTGCTTTTGCTTTAGCAAAAGGTTTGCAGCTACCACCGGAAATTGCAGTGGGTGTAATATTAGTCGGTTGCTGCCCAGGGGGCACTTCGTCAAACGTTATGACATATCTCGGAAAAGGAGATGTCGCATTATCAGTTGCAGTTACATCGGTTACAACTGTTCTTGCACCAATCGTAACACCAGCTCTTATTTTATTACTTGCCAGCCAATGGGTACCAGTAGATCCAAGCGGACTCTTTCTTTCAATTGTTAAAATTGTCATACTCCCAATCGTGCTAGGTTTAATTGTGAAAAAATTATTTAATAAACAAGCACAAGCGAGTGCTAAAGCGCTACCTCTCATATCTGTTATTGCAATCGTAGCTATTGTGACAGCCGTTGTATCTGTTAGCCAGCAACAAATTGCCAAAACTGGATTAGCCATTTTCGCTGTTGTTATTCTTCATAACTTACTTGGTTACTTGCTAGGGTACTTGTTCGGTAAACTCTTTAAAATGAATTTATCTAAGAAAAAAGCCATTGCAATCGAAGTGGGTATGCAGAATTCTGGCTTAGGTGCTGCGATCGCAACCGCACACTTTTCACCAATGGCAGCCGTACCAAGTGCCATCTTTAGCGTTTGGCATAACATCTCCGGACCGATCCTGGCTACGATTTTCAGCCGTATGAAAGAGACAAAAGTAGGAGAAGTAGAAGAAACGATTATTAGTAAATAGAAATGGAATGAACGTATGGAGCCTTCAGCAATATGTTGAAGGTCTTTGTTTTGTATAAATTAATCAGCCAAGCTAAGAGTTAGCGGTTAAAAAAAATTATGTATACAGACCCCTTCAGCTAAATAGAAGGAATAAAATGACACATCAAAGGAATATACATTATTATGTCGCAAAAAGTGCAGGAATTTGATGCATTGTGTCGAATGATTTTAGTATCAGGAAACTTAAAATTTAACAATAGGATGTGGTGGTCAATAATATGGAATCGTCATCGGACCAATTGAAGACTAAAAAAGTATTACTCCAATATTTAGAAGAACATCAATCATTGTTTTTAAATGAATGGAACGAGACCATGATAGTCAATGAAATTGACCCATACAAAGAAACGATTAAAGAAAATGGGTATGAGATGTTTTCTTTGGTCATGAATACAATTAAAGGGTCATTGTCCGAAGAAGTACTTAGGAAATTGGCATACAAGATTGCAACTGAACGCCTTGAAGCAAATATTAATATTGGAGACTTTCTGTACAATATTAATTTAGGGAGAAATATTATGGTCAGAAATATTTTTGGAGCAAATCTTCCTATTCATGATACTCAATTGTTCATTGAAGCCATCAACAAACACTTCGATACATTCAGCTATCATGCCGTGACAAGATATACAAATTTAAAAGATGATGTGATAGACGAAAAAGATACTTTTATAAGCGAAAATCACAAAGATAAATTAGCGGTCTTGGGCCAAATATCATCCAGTTTTGTTCACGAATTCAGAAATCCCTTAACGGCTGTGATGGGGTTTAATAAACTCCTGAAAAAGGAGAACCCCAATCTTAAATATTTAGATATTATAGATTATGAACTAAATCAGTTGAATTTTAGAATTACGCAATTCCTCCACACCTCTAGAGCTGATTTTAACGAAGGACAAAGAGAGCAGATCTCCGTTATGGAATTAATCGAAGAAATCCAACAACTAACTTATGCGAGTATAATCGATGCTAACATAAATGTAGAGATCGTATTTTTTCCGGACTTGTATGTAACGGCGAGCAGGAATGGGTTAAAGCAAGTTTTTCTAAACCTTTTTATGAATTCTATCGATGCATTAAAGAATAAAGAACAGCCGAGAAAATTGATTGTACACGCCTTCACTGAGCGGAATGAATTGGTGATAAGCATATCAAATAACGGGCCTGCCATTGCTAGTGAAATCACAGAATCAATTTTCGAGCCTTTTTTCACAACGAAAGAATTAGGAACAGGAATCGGACTTTACGTTTGTAAGAAAATTATAGAAAGTAATGATGGTTATATGAAATGTGTGTCTAATGGTGATTTAACAACATTCAGCATACATTTTCTCGATAGTAAAATGATGGATGACTAAGTGTGCAAAGGAATACGACAGTCAAAAAGGTAGTTTCGTAATAAGATGCTCCTGCTATGCACATATAGAACAATAGTGTCCATCCAAAATGGTTCAGGGGAGATTAGGGCGTGAAACAAAGTAATCGTACCTATTCAAATGGTTGCAGCTTCTACAAGTAGATGAAACTAATTATTTGAAAAATGATTGTAAAAGAAAAATAAGCAAAAGAATAGGGATTTGCCATGATGATTATAGGCATAATCGTTTACCAGTTTGCATTATTTCCGATTAAACTTATAGGTAAAGTTTAAATATTTTTGCCGAATTCCGTTTGAACAGTGAATCTCTTTGCTTACATGGCTCACAGAGGAATATGGATAAGGAAGGGATTGCTGATGTTCTTTATGTTTTTATCCATAATTTTGCCAAGGTACCGTTTCCTTCAGAAATAAATAGAAAACAATACTCCGAATAAATGTTAAACAACTATGAGTAGAATGAGTAATCATGTGAAATGATTTGCATTTGTTTACATTACCTGTTATGATAAAGAAGAATTATTTTTGTTCGGTGAAAAGGATTGTATAAGTTCAACTTTTCGTCTTAATGATCACTTTGGGCAGGGATAGTAATACATTGTGTGTTTTTCACACTAGGAGGCAACAAAAATGGAACAAGGTACAGTTAAATGGTTTAATGCAGAAAAAGGTTTTGGATTTATCGAGCGTGAAAATGGAGACGACGTATTCGTACACTTCTCTGCTATTCAAAGTGAAGGCTTCAAATCATTAGACGAAGGTCAAAAAGTAACTTTTGAAGTAGAACAAGGTCAACGTGGACCCCAAGCTACAAACGTTCAAAAAGCTTAATATTGACAATATATAAACCAGACTCTTTAATTAGAGTCTGGTTTTTTTATTTTATCCCGAATTTGGGCCATAGTTTTGTTCGGTCATTATTGCACTCATCTATCTACAGGAAATTCTTAAATATACAACGGATTTGGATAGGGACTATACATATTACCTATTCATATTCTAAGAATAGAGATATTTAACATGGCACAATGTCATTGCATGATACATATAAATACAGTGAAAATGATTATATGGAAGGGGCAACATTATGAATAAGGAATTGTTTACTCATATGATTGGTAAAGTGCTCAGGTTAGATAGAGGTGGGCCGGAATCTCGGATAGGAATATTATTAGGCATTACAGATGACCATTTAGCGATATTAACAGAGCAAGAAGGAGTTGTATACTATAAAACAAATCATATCAAGAGTATTACAGAAAATGTGAAAAAAGGATTAGATTTTAATCTAGAGATCCCCGAAGGTTTTTCATATAAAACTGCTCCTACATTTAAAAGTTTACTAGGCGATCTGAAGTCTCAATGGGTGAACATTAACCGTGGCGGACCTGAGAGGCTTGAAGGTGTGCTTTTTGATATTAATGATGAATTCGTTACGCTAATTTTTAACGAAGAAGTTATTCGCTTGGCAATGTTTCATATTCGCAGTATTAGTTATGGGGTAAAAGTAGAAAAACAAAAGAAAGAGGAGGGGAATTCAGGGAATAACAAAGATGATAAATCGGATGAAAAGTCAGGAAAGAATAAGGATAATAAATCGGATGAAAAGTCGAAAAAAAGTAAGGATAATAAATCAGAGAAAAAGTAGTGTACAAAAAACAGTCGCTTCTGGTATAGAAGCGACGTTTGTGTATAAGGACGCCCCTAATGTGATAAAGCGGAATTTTCCATTGTGATTTATTCACTGAAACTGATGCAAATTAAAAAAACAACTAGCCAATGCTAATTAATTAAAAACAAATAAAGGTAAAGAAACAACTAAATAAAGAGTCAGTTACCCAAGTTCAACTAAATGAAGAACAAGAATTTTTATATAGGGTAGTAGAAAGAACGAACTAAGTAGAAATAATCCATCGGACCTTAGAAGTTTTGTACATAAAAAATTGAAGAGAGAAAAGGAAAATCTAAGTATCAAAGGGAAAGTTCATCATATATTTAAAGTTGTGACTTATTTTAAGGTTGGGGAGGAAAAAGAATGAGTTTTCGTTTACCAGTTTTAAAGTGGCTTGTAGCAGTATTATTATTTGTGGTTTTGATCGTAGCGTTTATTTTTGGACCAGCTAATGCATCAGCATCTATCAATTATGGCGATGAAGTTGCGGCTGTAGCAGAGACTTATGTGGGAAGTCCTTATAAATATGGTGGGACGACTCCTAAAGGATTCGATGCAAGCGGGTTTACTCAGTATGTTTATAAAGATGCAGCGACAGAGATGAAGATTCCGAGAACAAGTGCTGAACAATATAAGACTGGGGAATCTATTAAGCAAGAACACTTAAAAACAGGTGATTTGGTATTCTATGTTACAGGAGAAAAAGGAAAAGTCTCTTTTGTTGGCATTTATAATGGTGATGGTGCATTTATCGGGAGCACTACAAAAGGTGTAAAAATTGTTAAAATGAGCGATAAATACTGGAAGGATCGATATATGGGGGCTAAACGGATTATTAAGTAAAGTTCGATATATATTCATATATAGTGGGGCAACAAGTCAAGTTAGGTGTAACCAAGGTTCATCTATTATTAAGGACAAAAAGAGCATCGAATCCGATGCTCTTTTTGCTAGTTACAATGAATGGAGTAGTTGACTTTCAGGATTTTCATAATGAATGATCATATATCATCAACCATTCACCTTATATTAGGTGTTAAATTAGGGAGTGATAACGAGTATTATCCAATTTGAAAATTTGTTCAATCACTCAACAGTAATCTTCGTCAATACTGCATGCCCATTTTTCACTTTTACCAAGGCTACTGCAGGTTTAATAGTGGCGGCAGTTTCCATTTCTTTTGCCTTTTCTTCAGAAGCGTAATAATTGTCTAGACCATATCTCACTTGAATAGTTGCAGCTTTTTCTAGTTCGTATGGAATTTCTAATTTTCCGTTTAGATACATGCCGTTGCTAGGTTTTTCTTTTGTTACAAGGTCGACCTTGTATAGGCCATCGCTATCTTGTTTTAGCCGTACATACACTTTTTTGTAATCACCAATATTCTTCCTTTTGAAATCGGATACAATCGAGTCATCTAGCTGTGACAGTTTAAGGGATTCTATCTCGTAATGTAAATTTACATAGTTACCTCTGAATAAATCTGTCGGATCGACTGGAGCGGTTTGTAGTTTGATTTCTTCTCCGGTCAAAGTCGTCCAGACGGGAGGAGTCGCCAAAACTAATAAAATCAAGACCGGAATGGAAAATACGATGAGTGGTTGAAAAAGTCGCTTATTCTTCAATTCGATCTCCTCCTTTTTTTCGTTGTTTTTCAAAAAAGAAGCCAAAACCGATCAGAATCATACCGCCGATGATAAAGGTAAGTGATTTCGGTAGGAAGTCAAAGGAGTCAAGATAATATCTAAAAATCAACGCACATATTATGACAATACTAGTCAAACTTCCTTTATGGATGAGGTAAAGAAGAAAAATAAAATAAGCTAAAGGGAACCATAAAGAAAATTCAAAGGTAAGAAATATAGCTGTAATCCCGTGCAAAAGATGCCCCTGTATATGTGTGGTTCTTTGTAACTTAGATGGAACTGGAATATATACCAGTACTATGCCCAGTATAAACAGGGTGGCAAGGATGACTGTATCCGATTTGTGAAAAATGAACTTCGGTATAAATTCTATTAGGAATAAGGCGATGGTATTGATGGCTAAAACGTTAATCAAAAAGGTCAAGAGCTTAGGGTAATCGAATTTTTTTAATAGGACGTATAAAGCTGGTAAAAACACAAGAATGGCAAGCGGATAGGACGTTTCATCAAGGAATATACTTCCGTTTAGATAAATGAAAAGCAGGACGGAAGTGAAAAGAAGTATGGCGATATCCTTTAAATAGTGGCCAATGAATATCGCTCCGATGGCCCATAATAAAAAGGAGCTGTTAAAATTAATACTGATGTTAAACATCTGTTCAATTAGAAAAATACCTGCTCCAAATATCAAAATACCGACATAATGCAAACTTCTTGCTGTTTTCGGAAAGCGTGTCTGCCATTTTACCCCTGTGAAATTCACCCCAATTAGACACGCGATAATAATCAGCAATTTTCCACCTTTACTTATATAAATCCAGTTGCTTGCTACGAAGGTTAATATACCTAGACCTAAAAGAAGTGCCCCGATAGCTAATAAAATAGTAATGAAATTTAATCCAACCCTTACATCATAGGAATTTAAAATTTTCTCTTGATCTTTCTTGGAGATAATACCTCCAGTTTCAAGGTACTTTAGTTCGTGTTCAAGAAAAACAAACTGTTTTTTCGTTATTTCCTTTTTGCTCAAAGTGACCCCTCCTTCCATCTTCTTCTATTATACAAGTTGAAAAGCAAATGATGAATGTAATTGGTGGAGAAATGATTTTTTTAGTGGTCAATTTGTGATCTTTTAGGTTGAAGCAGATAAATAGCAAAAAAATGCCCAATCTCTTGTTTACCATGAGATTGAGCATTTGTTCTCTTTTATTATGGAGACTAGCGGGATCGAACCGCTGACCTTTTGGCTGCCAGCCAAACGCTCTCCCAGCTGAGCTAAGCCCCCGTTAAAGTATATTTATAATTTTATCTATTTTTCTGAAAAAGTCAATGGGTTTTTACTAGAAAAATTTCTTTGTGTTTATCTTTCTGGAACTAAGTTGAATTGAATCACCCTTGTAAAGGGTTTTGAGGAAGAAATCTGAAAAATTTAGTGAAAAATCATCTCGATTGCATAGGCTTTTATATTTCCATTGCTAGATTTTTCGCTTTAAGAGGATGTTCAAAAAGTCCGGTAAAAAAGCTTACGAATTGAATCAAAGCTCTGTCTCTCTGGTCCTCGAGACTATCGCTCGCAGAACTTCTTGGCTCTTTTTATCATCCTTTTTGAACAAGCACTTTAAGACTTTCCCTTTAGAAAGCGATATGAAGAAAATTGATGGATTAAATAAAGGTCGTCGTAGAGGTCCAAATCCAGATGAAGTTTATCCGACCATTTGATTTTTAACAATATTAGTGGATGAGTATATCCTAAAAAGCGTCTGGCTCTTTGGGTTAGGACAGGCTGTTCCAGTAATGAACAGTATAGTAATTCTTAACATGGTTATCATATCACTATCCGTGAATCTGACAGGTAGGGGACATACATGAATCTAATAATTGTTTGGGAAGCGGTCGTTCTGGTGATAACTGGTATACTACTATTGAGGGTAATGGGCCGAAAATCAGTTGCACATATGACATTATCCCAGACGATGGTCATGGTTTCGATCGGAACCATTATTGCTCATCCGATTGTTGAGCATAGCGTAATAAAAGCGATCATTGTGGGTGGAGTGTTTGTTGTGACACTTGTAATAATAGAATATCTTCAAGTTAAATTTAATGGTTTAGAAAAATTTTTAACTGGAAAGTCTCGGGTCGTCATTGAAAATGGAATGGTGAAAGTGGATAACTTAAAGAAGCTTCGACTTACGGTGGACCAATTAGAAATGCAGATGCGCAATAAAGGACTCACGAATTATCATGATATTAAAATAGGAACGATTGAACCGAATGGGCAATTGGGCTATGAGTTAAATGATGATGCCAAGCCGCTTACAGTCGGGCAATTTAAACAGATGATGGCGACCTTTGCTACTCAGAATCCCACCGTGCCATCTTCTGAAAATGAAACTGTTAAAAAAGAAGAATCAAATATATTTCAAGAAATTAATCAACCAAACAAAGGTAACCCGCCGTTTCTAAAGTAAGTTAATAATTGATTATATCAAAAAAAGCTGAGTGCAAGTGCAATCAGCTTTTATCCATTTTATCTAAAAAAAACTTTATCTACATTATATGCCGCTTCAAGTTTATTAATGATATACGTTTCATAAATTTCACGGTCTGTCGGATCTTCCACATAGCAAATCTCAATTCTGGATACTTCGTTTCTATGCAGTTTGATCGGTGAAACGGAATCTTCGAAGTGCTTCTTGATTCTTTGGCGTAGCTTTCTAGCTTTCCCAACGAAAAGTAATTGTCCCTCGTTGTTAAAGAACGTAAAGATTCCACCTTTATCTCTTGGAATCAGGTGAAAGTCAATAAAACCGTAAATATCAGGAATGATTGGCTCGTCCCCTTCTACGATTTGTTTACGCTGTTTAATGGTTAGATCTGCTGTAGGGATTGTAATATTAATCATGAACAGTCACTTCCTCTATTTAATAAAGATAAATGGTATCATAAGTAAAGAAGAAAAGCTATTTGAGAAAAAAATCAATATCAAGTATGTTGTGGTAAGTTTATTTTGCTACAATAATGAACTAGAGCGTTGAAGGGAGATAATTATGACACAATATCCAGTGATTTATTATTATGAAGCAAGAGTGATGAAAGAAGATTATACAATTCATGTGGTTTTTCCGGATCTGAAAGCAGTGGGATTATCGGCTTCTACAGCTGGAAATGATCTAGAGGATGCAAGAGAGGCAGCCCAGGATTTATTGGCCATTGCGATAGACATGGCGGCAGACGAAGGGAAAACCTTGCCAGAAGTAACTCCAATTGAGAGAGTCGATATTGCGCAATTTTACGTAGAAGAAGAAGTAGGAAAACCATTTCGAATAGAAGTAGAATATATTTCAGTATAAGGAAAAGCGGATGTTCTTAAAGATGCGGGTTCTGTCCATTTGTTTAGGACAGCCGCTTTTCCTTATTCAATCATAAGTTTTCAATTTCTACTTTTGAGATTTCTTCAAATGTCGACACAAAATAATAGACGTCAGTCGTTTTTCGTTTTGTATCTACTAGGACTAGAAGTTGGACATAATGAAGATCGTCTTCAAGATCGTTAATACGAATATTTTTAACGAAAATATTATCCTCTTTAATTTTTTTCATGACGGTGGAGATATCATATTTGTTTGGAATCATCAATTTTAACATAATTTCCTTTTGCCGAAACTGTTTTGGTCCTATTAAGGAAACTAGCCAAGGGATAAGTTCGACACTAATGATTAATAAAATGACACCTGCAGTTGCTTCGATAAAGAATCCTGCGCCAACTGCTATCCCAATCCCTGCTGCCCCCCAAATAATTGCAGCGGTGGTTAACCCGGAAATACTATTATTATCGCGTCTGAGAATGACTCCTGCCCCGATAAAACCAATGCCTGAAACAATTTGTGCTGCAAGTCTAAGTGGATCCATCGTAATATTCACGTGATCGCTGCCTGTAAACGTATAAGCCGACTCAATCGAGACAACCGTAAGCAAACAGCTGATAATGGAGATAACTAGGCTCGTCTTCAAGCCAACAGGTTTTCGTTTAATTTCCCGTTCTAAACCGATTACTAAGCCCAGTAAAGCCGATACCCCGAGCTTTACTAAAATTTGTGCTTCTGAACTTAAATTTAAAAACCAATCCATGGCCATATCATCACCATTCATATGAAATTTTCTGTTACTATGTATTTGGTGGGCTATACCCTATACAAGGTTTCTTAAACGTATAGGTCCTCTAATTGTTAAAAAAGCGTACAATCTAACAGTATTACTTTCTATTATAAGTCTGAAAAGAGGAATTACTATGCTTCAACCTAAAATAAACCCTTATTTTGTATTATTACTTGCAGTAACATCTATTTCATTGTCAGCTATATTTGTCAAATTAGCCTCAGCACCATCAGGCGTTATTGCGTTTTATCGATTATTTTTCACAGTAGTAATCATGCTACCGTTCTTTCTGGTGAAATATCGTCACGAACTGAAACGTATAAATAAGAAAGACTGGCTACTTTCTAGTATCGCTGGAATATTTCTAGCGTTTCATTTTATCTTATGGTTCGAATCGTTAAATTACACATCCGTAGCTAGTTCGACGGTTCTTGTAACACTTCAACCGTTATTTGCTTTCGTTGGCGCCTATTTCTTTTTTAAGGAACGGTTTTCAGTGCGAGCGATCTTAAGTAGTGTAATCGCAATTGGTGGAAGCCTTGTTATTAGCTGGGGAGATTTCAAGATTAGTGGAATGGCCTTGTTTGGTGATATGCTCGCACTTATAGCCTGTGCTTTAATAACGGCCTATTTATTAGTAGGACAAACCGTAAGAAAAAGAATCTCCTCTATTACATACACCTTTGTTGTATACGGTATAAGCATGGTTACTTTATTTATTTATGTACTAGCAAAAGGAGAACCACTCGGTCCATATCCGGCAACAGACTGGATTCTATTTATCCTATTAGCTATTTTCCCAAATCTACTAGGGCATTCTCTGCTAAATTGGTCACTAAAATGGCTCAGTACAACAACTATTTCAATGGCTATTTTGTTAGAACCGGTTGGTGCAACTATTCTTGCTTACTTTATTCTTGATGAAACGGTTGTACTCACACAAATAATTGGTGGGGTTATCATCTTTGCAGGATTAATTTACTTTCTGAATGACGGTAAAAAAAACAAAGAGCGTTCGACTTAGAAAACGACAGTGTTTAAATGTCATCATCTTTTATGGGGGATTTAATAAAGCTAACGTACTCCAACCTATTTATCTTCATGAAAAAAAAGCAGTGTAGTGTTACTGCTTTTTTTTACTATTTGAAAACAAGAGCCACCCACGAAAAAATAAGAGTGAAGGTAGAGTTCGTAGTCGAAGTCTCACTTTCAACTGTTCCATCTCAAACAAAAGGAGTAATAAGTTATATGTGGAAATAAATGAATTATTCCGTCAGCACTAGGCTTATAAAAGAATAGACGAATCGAACTCGTAGTGAATTCTTTACTATTTATGAAGAAATGAATTGAAAATAAATAAGAGAGATGGTTAAATATAAAAAGTGATTAATAAGTGATGTAATCTTTTTTTAGAAAAAGATTAAAAAAGTATTGCAATCATGTTTTTACCGTGATATATTATTTCTTGTCGCTAAGCTAGTAACGAACGCCGACAGCAGTTAATATGAAAAACTTTTCAAAATAATTGTTGACACGGTATGCGAGCTTGTGATAAATTATAGAAGTCGCTTCTGAGAGGAACGGCAAGTAATGCTCTTTGAAAACTGAACAAAACAAAGCGCCAACGTTTTAATTGAAGTGAGTACACACTATAAAAACAATGAGCAAGTCAAACACTTTTTGGAGAGTTTGATCCTGGCTCAGGACGAACGCTGGCGGCGTGCCTAATACATGCAAGTCGAGCGAATGATAGG